>NZ_JADYWG010000001.1:0-1975130 GCF_015864925.1 Salinibacterium sp. NG22
CTCTGCGCCGATGGTACTGCAAGGGGGACCTTGTGGGAGAGTAGGACACCGCCGGACTTCAATTGTAAAATAGCCACCACTGTGTTTCATAGACACAGCTGGTGGCTATTTTGCGTTAAGTCCCCACCCTAAAATCAGGAGCAACGAATGACCGATTCCTCAGAAAATGACGGCCGGCAAGACAGCCGACCCCACGGGAACCGCTCTGGCGCGCCCCGATCTGGAGGACGTCCCACAGGTGGACGTCCGGGTGAGGGACGACCAAGCGATGGAAGACCACGCCGCGACAACGCCGCTGGTGGACCCGCACGCGGAAAGCCAGCATCCGGCTCCGACCGCCCTTGGCGCAACAAGCCTGAGGGTGACGACCGCCGTCCACGCCGCGATGCCGCCGGTGACCGCGATGGTCGCCCGCAGCGCTCCGGCGATAGCGACTCGCGTCCACCACGTTCCGGTGACCGTGACCGCGACTCGCGTCCACCACGTTCCGGGGACCGCGATAGCCGTCCGCAGCGTTCCGGCGATCGTCCCGATAGGGGAGACCGGCCGGCACGCCCGTTCCGTTCCGATGGCTCAGGGCGCCCAGAGCGCGGCGGACGTCCCGACCGCGGATCCGATCGCCGTGGTGGCCCCGACGAGAAACGACTCTGGACCAAGGGCGGAGCGCCCGCACGCGGAGACCGCGATGCAAGCGAACGTGAGCCTGAAGAGGATCGCGATCCCTTCGGCATCCGCTCGGTTCGGGCCTACCACCAGGCTCCCGAGATTCCCGAGGGCGTTACGCCCAAAATGCTTGACCGGGTTGCTTCGAACGAACTCAAGACCCTCAGTAAAGAGAACGCCGAGGGTGTCGCCCTTCACCTGGTAATGGTGTCGCGCCTCATCGAAGAAGACCCTGAACTTGCTCATCAGCATGCGATTTCTGCTGCGCGCCGTGCAGGCCGCATCGGAGTTGTTCGTGAGACTCTCGCCATCACCGCCTATGCGACTGGCGACTACGCTTTGGCGTTGCGCGAATTGCGTACGTACCGTCGCATTACTGGTCGTGACGACCAGTTGCCGATGATGGTCGATAGCGAGCGCGGACTCGAGCGCCCGGAACGGGCCCTCGAGCTTGGTCGCTCGGTGAAGCGCAGCACGCTGTCTTCGGCCGTCCAAGCTGAGCTTGCTATTGCCATGTCGGGAGCACGCCTCGACCTCGGCCATGCAGAAGAAGCGCTCGTTGAGTTGCAGATTCCGCAGCTCGACCCCGATAAGGCCTTCACCTACAGCCCTGCCTTGTTCGGCGCCTATGGCACCGTGCTCGAAGAGCTCGGCCGTGACGATGAAGCGGCCATCTGGTTTGCTCGCGCGGATGTCGCAGAAGCGGCGCTCGGCGACGACGAGGACGCCACAATCGAAGTCATTGAAGAAGAGCTCGAATTCGAGGCATCCGACGACACCGCAGTAGAAGTTGAGGATGCAAATGGGCCTCTGGAAGTCACTAATGAAACTGACGGGAACGACGACGGAAACGACGAGCGTGTCAGCTAGGACACCTCTCACGGGCGTCGCGCTCGTACTCGCGGACCTTGATGGAGTTATCTATCGCGGTCCGGATGCGATTCCGTATGCCGTCGAGAGCATGAACGCGATCGATGGCCCGCAAGTTGCCTACATTACGAACAATGCGTCGCGCACCGACGCATCCGTTGCTGAGCACTTGAGCGAACTCGGACTGACCGTGGAACCGCGCGACGTGGTGACCTCGCCGCAAGCGGCCATGGGCCTGCTGCGCGCTATCGTTCCTGCCGGTTCGACCATCATGGTTGTTGGTGGCGACGGCCTGACGAACGAGCTTGAAAAGTCAGGCTTCGTGGTCACCCGGTCGGCTGATGATTCGCCGGCGGCCGTCGTGCAAGGCTTCGCTCCGCATGTGGGGTGGAAAGATCTCGCAGAAGCATCGTTCGCCCTCAAGGGTGGCGACTCCGGCATTCCCTGGATTGCCACCAACACCGACTGGACGATTCCCCAGGCTCGCGGAACAGCGCCCGGCAACGGCACCCTCGTGTCAGCAGTGCATTCCGCCGTTGGGCGTCTGCCGATCGTCGCTGGCAAGCCAGAAGTGGCCATCTTCGAGGAGGCCTTTGCTCGTTACGAGTCACGCGAAGCGTTGATGATTGGCGACCGCCTCGACACCGACATTCTCGGGGCTAACAGGGCCGGCATCCCGTCGCTTCTCGTTCTGACCGGCATTGACCAAGCAAAGCAAGTGCTGGCGTGTATCCCGGATGAGCGACCGACGATGATCGTTGATGATCTGCGTGGGCTGCATGAGCCCTATCCAGAAACGATCGTCACGCAGGACGGCGCCGCAGTGATGACGACGGTGGGAACGGCGACGGTGCGCCTTGAAGGGCAACGGTTGACCGTGACGTCGGCCGGAACATCCATCGACCGATTGCGTGCCGGCGCAGCAGCAATTTGGAACTCGGGGAGCGCCATCTACGCCCTTGAAGTGCCAGCGGAGCTATATTCATGAGCATGAGCGATGAATCACCGGTCGATGGACTGATGTCACGACTGAGCCTGATCGAAGACCAACCGCTCGAAGCTCGAGCTGCCGCCTTCACTCAGGTTCATGACGAACTGCAGCAGCAGCTCGAGGGCAAGGACGCGTTCTCGCGCAATGGTTAGCGTGCGGCTCGACGCAGCTCTCGCTGCTCGCGGTCTTGCGCGTTCTCGCACGCACGCCGCCAAACTGATTGCCGACGGTCTCGTCACGGTGTCAGGAATCGCGATTCCGAAAGCGTCCACTCCGGTGAGCGACGACCACGTCATCGAGGTCGCTGAGACCGATCATTACGTAAGCCGGGCCGCCCACAAACTTGTGGCGGGTCTCGACGCCTTCGGCATCGACGCGACTGACAAGCTCGCGCTCGATGTTGGCGCGTCGACCGGCGGCTTCACTCAAGTTTTGCTCGAACGAGGTGCTCGCGAAGTTATCGCGCTCGACGTCGGCCACGGGCAACTCGTCGACTTGATCCGGTCGGATGCCCGAGTACGCGTTATCGAGCGAGAGAATGCCCGCTATCTCACCGCTGAATCTCTGGCGGAGTTGAGCGGGACATCCGAAATCCCCACGCTTGTGGTCTCTGATCTGTCCTTCATCTCGCTTCGCACCGTGCTCCCGGCGCTTCACGCTTCGGTGGGCGAAACCGCAGACTTTGTTTTGCTTGTGAAGCCGCAGTTCGAAGTTGGGCGAACCAACATTCGAGAGGGCATCGTGCATGGGGCCGCACTTCGTGACGAAGCGATCATGGGTGTGCTCTGGGCGGCGTGGGATCTTGGTCTCGGCACGGCAGGCGTCATCTCGTCACCGATCGCGGGAAACGCGGGAAACCGTGAGTATCTTGTGTGGTTGAGTGCCCCCGCCGGCAGCAACCCGACGGAGTGGATATCGCAGGTTGCTGCCATCGCCTGAGCGATGAGGGCCTTGAGGTCGGACTACTTGCCGCTGGCGCCCTCGATGGCTGCTAGCGCGGCGCGAAGTCGTTCATCCGCTTGATCGGCAACAGCCTGAACTGCTGCGACTTCGCTCAGTTGAACCATGGTCTGGGGATTGATCGTCTGAACCGTAGTCGACTCTGCCGACGGGCTTCGACGGATGACGACGTTGCACGGAAGCAGAAGACCCATGTCGGGATCGGCGGCGAGTGCTTGCTCCGCGAGGGCCGGATTGCACGCGCCCAAAATCAGGTAGTCGCCGACCGCATCCGCGCTCTCGGCGCCAAGCTTCGTGTTGAAGGTCGCTCGAATGTCAATTTCGGTGAGAACGCCGAAACCCTGGTTTGCTAATTCTTGTTTCGTCGCTGCAATCGCGTCCTCGTAGGGGAGCGAGACAGTGACGGTGTGTGCATAGTTCATGATTGTCTCCGTTGCTAGTTGGCGGCGATGATTCCCATCATCCCGTTGTCTTCGTGGTCGAGAATGTGACAGTGGTAGACGGTTTTTCCGCTGAAGTCCTCGAACGCGATCCGCACGCGTGTTGTGCTGCGTGCGGGAATGTTTACGACGTCTTGCCACAGGAGGGTGTCGACGGGCTGTCCATCCTGTTCGACGATTTGCATTGGCCAGACGTGCAAGTGCAGCGGATGATCGAGGGTGCTGGTGTTTGTCAGCAGCCATTCCTCGACGCTGTCGAACTGCACGGTGGTGTCGACGCGGCTGGACTCGAATTGGCGGCCGTTGATTGTGGGGGTCATCATGCTGCCGCCCATACCGCCGCCCATTCCCATGGCGAAAATCAGTTCGCGTCTCGCGTTCACGGTTTCTGTGCGCAGGTCGCGCTGGGCGGGTTGGCGTGGGATCGCTGGTTGTGGGTCAACGCCCTCGCCGCCCACGGTAAACGTGGCGAGCGCGACTTCTTCGCCGTTGCGAAAGCCGCCGCCCATCATCATTCCGCCAGCGGAGCCGCGGTCATAGGAGAGGGCGCGAAGTGTGGCTGTTCCGGCGCTGCCGGTAACGAGGAGGTCTGCCCGGTTGCCGGGCGCGAGCAGGATTTCGTCGACTTCCTGGGGGGATTCAAACCGCCCAGAGTCGATCCCAAGCAGGGTCAGTTGCTGTCCATCGAGTCGCAGTCGTAAGTAGCGGGACACGCTGGCGTTGACGATGCGCCACCGTTCACGTTCACCGGATCGAGCAGTCATGTCTGGCGTGAGCTGTCCGTTGACAAGAACGAGGTCTCCCTCTCGCCCGGCCATTTCGTCCATTGGTGACGCCGCGGGAATGTTTCCGCTGGCGTCCAGAGTGATGTCAGAGATGACGAGGAGGCGCTCCCTATCAACGGCGATCGGTTTGGGGTCTTCGACGATGATCGCGCCATAGAGCCCACTGAACACCTGCTCAGCGACGAAACCGTGGAGGTGCGGGTGGTACCAGTACACGCCAGGGGGATGATCGGCAGGCAACTCGTACTGGTAATCGAATGAGCTTCCCGCCTCGACGGTGACGAACATATTGTCACTGTTGCCTTCCGGGGAGACGTGCAGCCCATGGACGTGCAGGTTGCTGGGGTCCGTCAAACCGTTTTTCAGGTTCACGGTGAGGGTGTCTCCCGCACGAACGCGCAGAGTGGGACCCGGCACGCCACCGTTATAGCTCAACGCATTCACGTCGCGGCCTGCGATCGTTACTCGTTGGGGTGCGGTTTCGAGGTCAACGCTGAGCAAGCCGTCGGCACTGCGAAACTCGGTGGGCTCGACTAGGGATTTTCCTGCGATTGTTCCCAAGGTTGAGCCAGATGAGCGACCTTGGTTGATGACGAAACCGGTTCCGCCTACTGCGACACTGGCGACTCCGACTCCGCCGAGGATCAAAGCGTTGCGTCGGCTGATTTCGGGCATTACTGGGACTCGTCGAGTACCCGAAGCTGTTCACGATATTGCTCTGCGGTGAGTTCCCCGCGAGCGAAACGTTCTTCGAGGATTTGCTTGGCGCCGGACGCGTTGGCGTGCTTCGGCTCTGGTGCTGCTTCATTGCGATTCGACGTCTTCGACGCTAAACGAACAACGACATAGATCAGCAGGGCAATGCCGACAATTGCCAACAAGCCGTATCCCCAAGCCCATCCCATATTTCCGTATCCCCACATCATCAGATTTGGTTCCTCTCGTCTCGGGTTGTGCCGTGCTTGCCACGATACCCCTGGAGGTATACAGGAGGCTGTGTGCGAACAGATTCGGTTCCACGGTGAGTTCTGCCCGCATCTACTGGAGCAATATCCCCAGAATCGCGTGCAGAGCGCACTTGTCGGTGGGAATCCGACAGAATGGTTAACGCAGGTTTCTGCGATCGCCTAGAGCGCGATTTACATCATCACTACGACTGAGAGGTGCACGGTGCAGTCCGAGAACTCTCACGCTTCTAATCGCCACATCCTAGTAATCGCTCACACTGGCCGCGCCGAGTCGTTATCTGCCGCCATCTCAGTGTGCCGTCAACTCATCAGCGCCGGAATCGTGCCCGTGCTGGCACCAGACGGCTACGAAACTATTCTTCAGGCTGATCCGAGCCTCTCACCTGTTTCTCGACTCGGCAACGAGGTCGAGACGGGTGAACTCGAACTTGTCATCGTTCTTGGCGGCGATGGAACAATTCTTCGTGCTGCCGAGCTGACACGGGGGTGCAGCGCGCCGCTCCTCGGCGTCAACCTGGGCCACGTCGGTTTCCTGGCAGAAAGCGAACGCGAAGAACTTACCTCCACCGTCGAGCGTGCGCTCGCTCGCGACTACCTTGTCGAAGAGCGGATGACGCTCTCGGTGAGAGTGAAAGTCGACTCTGAGGTTGTCTACGAAACTTGGGCGCTCAACGAAGCCACCGTCGAAAAAGCGAGCCGAGAGCGGATGCTCGAAGTCGTGATTGAGGTAGACGGCAGGCCACTCTCCTCCTTCGGTTGCGACGGCGTCGTGATGTCGACACCCACCGGTTCGACCGCCTACGCATTCTCGGCAGGTGGGCCGATCGTCTGGCCAAGCCTCGACGCGATACTGCTCGTTCCGCTCAGCGCGCACGCACTCTTTGCCCGTCCCATCGTTGTCGGCCCAGACTCAGCGCTGGCCGTTGAGGTCATGGACCGAAACTTAGGAATCGGGGTGCTCTGGTGTGATGGGCGACGTGCTCACGAGCTGCCTCGGGGTGCCCGAGTCGTTGTGCGACGCTCACCGGTGCCCGTGCGCCTCGCCCGACTCTCGCAAGGACCCTTCACTGACCGACTCGTAGAAAAGTTCAACTTGCCGGTGTACGGATGGCGTGGCCCAGCTTCGGAGGAGGGACCCCAGTCGTGATCGAAGAGATCCTTATTCGCGACCTTGGCGTCATCGCCTCAGCGCGACTTCCCCTCGGCCCCGGCTTTACCGCGCTCACTGGTGAGACCGGTGCCGGAAAGACAATGGTCGTAACCGCCCTTGGCCTGCTGTTGGGGGAGCGCGCCGATGCTGCAGCGATCCGTGCCGACAGTGATCAAGCATCCGTTGAAGGCCGCTGGGCTATTGATCCCGAGTCGGCCGTTGCGGAACGCGTGCGAGATGCGGGCGGCGATCTCGATGACGGTGAACTTCTGCTCGTGCGTACTGTTTCGCGAGAAGGTCGCAGTCGAGCGGTCGTTGGTGGGAGAAGTGCGCCAGTAGGAGTCCTCTCGGAACTGGGCGACCAACTTGTTGTGGTGCACGGGCAATCCGAACAGATTCGCCTCAAGTCGGCGACGGCTCAACGCAACGCACTCGATCGCTTTGCCGGCGCCGAATTGGCGAACGTGCTTGAGCAATACCACACCGTTTTTCGCCGGTGGCAGTCAGCACAGGCTGAACTCGATGTGCTCGTTGCCGAAGGTGACTTGCGCAGCCGGGAAGCCGAGGAGCTTCGCGTGGCGATCCACGAAATCGAGGCTGCTGATGTGCGCCGCGGTGAAGACGTTGAGCTCTCCGAACGCGCCGATCGACTCTCCAACCTAGAAGGGCTCCGGCTCGCGGCAGAAGGCGCCCACGTGGTTCTGTCAGCGGATGCCGCTGACGACAGCTCCGATGTGATTGCGCAGCTGGCCTCAGCCCACCGAGGGCTAGAGCGGGTCGCTGAGCACGACAACAAACTTGCGTCGATTGCTGAAGCATTGGCGGCAGCATCCATCACTCTCGGCGAAATTGCTACTGATCTCTCTGGCTACCTAGGCAGTCTCGATGCTGATGGCAGCCGCGAACTTGAGCAGGTAGAAGAACGTCGCAGCCAACTTGCCGCCCTCGTGCGTAAACACGGTCACAGCCTCGACGACGTCGTCGATGTGCTCGACACTGGCAGCCAACGTTTGCTTGAGCTCGACAATGACTCAACCCGCATCGATGAACTTCGGGCTCAGGTCGAAGCCGACCAAGGCGAACTCATCGCCCTCGCCGCTCAGGTCAGCGACGTTCGCACACGCAGCGCCGAACGGCTGTCTGCCGAAGTGACGAGCGAACTTACCCAACTAGCCATGGCCAACGCCGAAATCGTTGTCACCGTCGAAGACCGCAGCGACTACTCGTTCAGCGGAAAAGATGAAGTCGCGATTCTGTTGCGCCCGCATCCGGGAGCACCACCGCGCCCACTCGGTAAAGGCGCCTCAGGGGGAGAGCTCTCGCGGGTCATGCTCGCCATCGAAGTTGTCATAGCCGGCAACGACCCCGTTCCCACCTTCATCTTTGACGAAGTGGATGCCGGAGTCGGCGGTGCCGCCGCCATCGAAATCGGCAAACGGCTGGCCCAACTCAGCCGCACCGCTCAAGTAATTGTTGTCACCCACTTGGCGCAGGTGGCCGCGTTTGCGGACAACCACTTGAGCGTCATCAAGGGTGACGACGGCTCAGTCACCGCATCCAGCGTGCACAAGCTCGAAGGAGAAGCGCGCATCGCCGAAATGGCACGACTGCTTTCCGGTCTGCCCGACTCCGAATCAGGGCTTGCCCACGCGCGCGAACTTATTCAGACGGCCCACGAGCTCGAGCGCGCTAGTCGCTAACGTGAGTGCGGTCGCTGACTCGGGCGCGTGCCGAGCGCGAGCTGAGCGCGCGAATCGCTAACTTGCAGCGAATTACAGGCCGCACGAGCGACCGAGCATCCGAAAACTGTGTCCAGGAAGTCTCCGTCGACGGCGTTCCTGGGCGCGCAGGCTGTTAAGCCGATAACGAAACACCCCTGCGCGGCGACAAAACTGCTCAACGAGGCATAGGATGGAACCCCGTGGTGGACAATACAAACGCGGTCGTAACAAAGCACATCTTCGTCACCGGAGGAGTCGTCTCTTCTCTCGGTAAAGGCCTCACGGCGGCGAGTCTCGGAAACCTGCTGACAGCACGCGGGCTCCGCGTCGTCATGCAGAAGCTGGATCCCTATCTGAACGTGGATCCCGGCACTATGAACCCCTTCCAACACGGTGAAGTTTTTGTCACCGATGATGGCGCCGAAACCGACCTCGACATCGGGCACTACGAGCGCTTCCTCGACATCAAGCTCAATCAGGCTGCCAACGTCACTACCGGGCAGATTTACTCCGAAGTGATTGCCAAAGAGCGTCGCGGCGAATACCTCGGTGACACCGTGCAGGTCATCCCGCACATCACCGACGAAATCAAGCGCCGCATGCGCCTGCAGGCCGCCGGCCCTTTCAGCGATGAAGACCCGCAGCCTGACGTCATCATCACCGAAATCGGTGGAACTGTTGGCGATATCGAGAGCCTGCCGTTCATCGAATCCGCTCGCCAGGTTCGCCACGAACTTGGCCGCAAGAACGTCTTCTTCGTTCACGTCTCGCTCGTGCCGTTCATGGCTGCCTCGGGTGAACAGAAAACGAAGCCAACCCAGCACTCCGTTGCTGCACTGCGCTCGATCGGCATCCAGCCTGATGCTCTCGTGCTGCGCAGCGACCGCCCCGTCTCCGAGTCCAACAAGCGCAAGATCGCGCTCATGTGTGACGTTGAAGAAGACGCCGTCGTCAACGCCACCGACGCTTCCAGCATCTACGACATCCCCGAAATGCTGCACAGCCAGGGCCTCGACGCCTACATCATTAACCAGCTCGGGCTCGAAGCGAAGTCAGTGAACTGGGATGGCTGGAGCGAACTGCTCGAAGCCGTGCACAACCCCAAAAACGAGGTCTCGATCGGCCTAGTCGGTAAGTACATCGACCTGCCCGATGCGTACCTCTCGGTCACCGAAGCACTGCGTGCCGGTGGGTTCGCCAACAACGCCAAGGTCAACATTCGCTGGGTGCCCTCCGACGAATGTGAAACGCCCGAAGGTGCCGCCAAGCAGCTTGCCGATCTCGATGGCATTGTCGTTCCTGGTGGCTTCGGCGTGCGCGGCATCGAAGGCAAGCTAGGCGCCCTCAAATTCGTTCGTGAGAACGGCATCCCGGCGCTCGGTATTTGCCTCGGTCTGCAGTGCATGGTCATCGAATACGCTCGCGACATGGCTGGCCTCGAAGGCGCATCCTCAACGGAATTCGATGCCGACAGCAAGTACCCGGTTATCGCGACGATGGCCGAGCAGGTCGACATCATCGCGGGCGGAGACATGGGCGGCACGATGCGTCTCGGTCTCTACAACGCCAACCTCGAGCCCGGCTCCATCGTTGAAGAAATCTACGGAGCGCCGACGGCCGCCGAGCGTCACCGTCACCGCTACGAAGTCAACAACGAGTACCGCCAGCAGATTGCGGATGCCGGACTGAAGTTCTCCGGAATTTCGCCCGACCGCACCCTCGTCGAATTCGTCGAGTTGCCGCGCGAGGTGCACCCCTACTACGTGGGAACGCAGGCTCACCCTGAGCTGCTCTCGCGCCCCAACCGTGCCCACCCGCTGTTCCGTGGACTGGTCGCTGCTGCAATTGAGCGCCAAAAGTCCAGCCGCCTCTTTGAGGTGACTGAGCAGGATGATGCATAACGAACTCAGCGACGACCGCGTCACACCGGAGCTGCTGAGCACCGAAACGGTGTTCGCTGGCCACGTGTGGAACGTCGACCGCGAGCGTTTTCAGCTCGACGGTTCTGCGATCACCCGCGAATTTGTAAACCACACCGGCGCCGTTGCGGTGCTGGCCATGGATGAGCGCGACCGAGTGCTCCTGATCAAGCAGTACCGGCATCCGGTGCGCTTGCGTGATTGGGAATTGCCGGCTGGCTTGCTCGATGTCGTGAACGAGTCGCCGCTACTGGCGGCTCAGCGCGAATTGGCCGAAGAAACCGACCTGCAAGCCGAGTCGTGGCATGTGCTCAGCGAAATGCTGACCTCGCCAGGCGGAAGCAACGAAGCGGTGCGCATCTACTTGGCCCGTGGTGTGAGTGCGACCGGGGAAGTGTTCGACCGCTATGCGGAAGAAGCCGGTATTGAGCTGCGCTGGGTTCCGCTGGAGGATGCCGTTGAGGCGGTTCTCGAGCGGCGCGTGCAGAACTCGATCCTGTGCCTCGGTCTCTTGGCGGCGCAACTCGGACGCGACCGTGGCTGGAACACGCTAGGCGCACCAGACGCACCGTGGCCGCGGCATCCGCGAAACTACGCTGAATAGCCTCTCGCGGTAGGTTGAGCGACATGACTGAGCCGGCGCGCCCCGTAGCGAAAAGTGCGATTGCGATCGCCGCAGAACGCTATCTGCGGCATCTGGCGATCGAACGCGGCCTTTCGGCGAACACTCTCGCAGCGTACCGCCGCGATCTTGACGGCTATCTGTCGTTTCTCAGTACGCGCGGTCTCAGCACGCCCGCCGCAGTGTCAGCGGATGACGTGACCGCGTTTGCGCACAGCTTGCGAGTGAATGTCGAGCGTCCGCTCGCGGCCTCCTCGGTCGCGCGCATGCTGTCGACAGTGCGGGGGCTGCACACGTTTTTCGTCGACGAATCGCTCGCGGCGGAGGACGTCGCGCATACCGTCGCGATTCCGAAGCAAGCGATGCGATTGCCGAAGGCGATCACGATCGACCAGATGGTTGCCGTTCTGGCATCCTTCCCGGGCGATGAGGTCATTTCGCTTCGCAACACTGCGCTGCTTGAGCTTCTCTATGCCACCGGTGCCCGCGTTTCTGAGGTCACGGCACTCAACGTCGACGACATGATCGACGGCGACATTGTGCGCCTGCTCGGCAAGGGCAACAAGCAGCGCATCGTTCCCGTCGGCAGTTTTGCGCAGTCGGCTATCGAGAAGTACCTCGTGCGTGCTCGTCCCGTGCTCTCGGCGAAGGGGGCGGCCACCCCGGCGTTGTTTCTCGGGGCGCGGGGAGCTCGGCTGTCTCGCCAAAACGTGTGGCTGATCATCCAGGCCGCTGCCGAGCGTGCAGAACTTGAGATCGATATCTCGCCGCACACCTTTCGGCACTCCTTTGCGACGCACCTTCTTTCGGGCGGTGCCGACGTTCGCGTAGTGCAGGAACTGCTGGGGCACTCCTCGGTGGCGACAACCCAGATTTACACCATGGTCACCGCTGACACGCTGCGTGACATGTACACGACGGCGCATCCGCGAGCACGTTAGCGAGCGCCGGGGGAGTGACGGGATGCCGTTGCTGGCTGATCGGCGACCCCGCTAACCCGCGTGTCGCGCTGCCAAACCTTCAACCTTTGGTAGAGGCGACCCTGCCGTGTCCGCGCGTGGGAGCGCGGGCTGCGACGGATGCGCGACGTAAACTTTTGGTATGACGACACAGCGCGAGAACGAATCGACGCTGGCGGGGTTGGATGTTCAGGCAATGGGCCCAACCGGCCGGCCGCTCACGGTTTTTCCGGAACCCCCACCGCTCACGGGCCACGGCCCGGCACGCATTATTTCGTTGTGCAACCAAAAGGGTGGCGTCGGCAAGACAACCACCACGATTAACCTTGGCGCCTCGTTCGCTGAATATGGCCGCCGAGTGTTGGCCATCGACTTCGACCCTCAGGGTGCGCTCTCGGCGGGCCTTGGCGTTCCCACTCACGATGTGCCCACGATCTACGACCTGCTGCTCGGCACGATCAAGAACCCGGCAGAAGCGATCGTTCACACCAAAGTTCCCGGTCTCGACGTCATCCCCGCCAACATCGACCTCTCGGCCGCTGAAGTGCACCTCGTCAATGAGGTCGCTCGCGAAACGATCCTGGCGCGCGTACTGCGCAAGGTCAGCGACCAGTACGACGTCATCCTCATCGACTGCCAGCCTTCGCTCGGTTTGCTCACTGTGAACGCGTTGACGGCGGCCCACGGCGTGCTCATTCCGCTTGAATGTGAGTTCTTCGCTCTGCGCGGTGTTGCCCTGCTCGTGGAGACAATCGAGAAGGTTCAGGATCGCCTGAACCCCGCGATCAAGCTCGACGGCATCCTCGCCACCATGTTTGACGCGCGCACGCTGCACTCGCGTGAAGTGCTCGAACGCGTTGTCGAAAACTTTGGTGACGACGTTCTCGAGACCGTTATCGGTCGCACCGTGAAGTTCCCGGATGCCAGCGTGGCCGGTGCCCCCATCACGACCTTCGCCCCCGACCACTCTGCGGCGCACTCCTACCGCCAGGTGGCGCGAGAGCTGATCGCCCGTGGCGCCGTCGCCTAGCGACGTGGACGAGACCGAGGCATCCGCACCAGGATTCTCGGTCTCTCTCAACAACTTCAATGGGCCCTTTGACCTGTTGCTGTCTCTCATCACCAAGCATGAGCTCGACATCACCGAGGTGTCGCTGTCGCGCATCACAGATGAGTTCATTGCGTACCTGCGCGATTTCGAATCCGACAACGGATCGGATGACATCGACGAGCTCGATCAGGCCAGCGAATTTTTGGTCGTTGCTGCCACGCTGCTCGACCTCAAGGTTGCCGGGCTTCTTCCGCAGGGTGAGCTCGTGGATGCCGAAGACGTCGCGCTGCTCGAAGCGCGCGACCTGCTCTTTGCGCGTCTGCTGCAGTACCGCGCGTTCAAACAGGCCAGCGATTGGTTTGGGTCGCACTTCGAGGCGGAAGCGACGCGCACCG
This sequence comes from Salinibacterium sp. NG22, assembly GCF_015864925.1. NCBI lineage: Bacteria > Bacillati > Actinomycetota > Actinomycetes > Micrococcales > Microbacteriaceae > Salinibacterium > Salinibacterium sp. NG22. The sequence goes on from NZ_JADYWG010000001.1 coordinate 13,495, forward strand.
TGCGATCGGTGCGCTTGGAAGAGAAGTACCGCACTCAAACTCCCGAACTCGTGTGGACGCTCAGCCTCGACGATTTCGCCGCCCTCGCGACTCTCGCGTTCACGCCGCGCGAGATTCCGAGCGTGGGGCTCGACCATTTGCACGCACCGCTCATCAGCATCCGTGAACAGGCTGCGCATGTCGTCGCGCTGTTGCGCGCGGGGGAGCCGAAGACGTTCCGCCAATTGATCGCCGGCGCCGAGTTGAAGGGCATTGTCGTGGCACGTTTCTTGGCTGTGCTTGAGCTGTATCGCGGCGGCAATGTTGCCTTTGAACAGATCGAACCCTTAGGCGAACTGACCGTGCGCTGGACTGCAGAACACTGGTCAGACGATAGCCTCGCTAATCTGGGAGCAGATTATGGAAACTGACGAACATACAGCCACCCCCGTTGTCGACCTCGCCCGCGGGCTCGAGGCGATCTTCATGGTTGCCGACCAGCCGCAGAGCCTCGTGAGCCTCGCAACGGCCCTGAACGCACCCGTGGCGGCGATCCGCAAGACAATCACTGCACTGTGCGCCGATTTCGACGGTGAAGGCGATGGCCCGCGACGCGGTTTTGAACTCCGCGAAGTCGGTGGCGGCTGGCGAATTTATGTGCGCGAAGACTACGACTCGGCCGTGCGCGACTTCGTTTATACGCAAAACCCATCGCGGTTGAGTCAGGCTGCGCTGGAGACTCTTGCGGTGATTGCATACAAGCAACCGATCAGCCGGGGAGCCATTGCTGCCGTGCGTGCGGTGAATGTTGACTCAGTAGTGCGTACGCTACTGAGTCGAGGACTTATTACGGAAGCGTTTACCGACAACGAGACGGGCGCCATCCACTACGAAACAACGGAGCTCATGCTCGTGCAACTGGGGATCAACTCCATTGCCGAGCTGCCTCCCATCTCGCCACTTTTATCTGATGGTACGGACGGTTTTGATGAACAACGCTAATGGCTCAGGCCCCAGCAATCCCGAGGGCGAACGCCTTCAAAAAGTAATGGCCGCTGCCGGTGTGGCATCGCGTCGCGTTTCGGAAGACTTGATCTACCAGGGCCGCGTTGCGGTCAACGGCAAGGTCGTTGAAGAAGCTGGCCGTCGCGTGAAGCCGACCGACCGCGTGACGGTAGACGGTAGTGCGATCCAGCTCGACACCACCAAGCGCTACGTGATGCTCAACAAGCCCGTCGGCGTGGTGAGCTCCATGTCCGACGAGAGCGGTCGCCCCGACCTGATGCAGTACACCGGCAACTACGACGAACGACTCTTCAACGTCGGCCGTCTCGACGTGCAGACCTCTGGCTTGCTCGTCCTCACGAACGACGGCGAGCTTGCCCACGTGCTCGCCCACCCCTCTTTCGGCGTGATGAAGACCTACATCGCCAAGGTCGAAGGCACCGTGAGCGCTCAAACAATTTCGCAGCTCATGAAGGGCATCGAGCTTGAGGACGGCCCGATCGCCGTCGACAAGGCGCGATCGCTCGGCCGAGCATCCAACGACCAGACAATGGTGGAGCTCACCCTGCACTCGGGCCGCAACCGCATTGTGCGCCGGATGATGGAAGAAGTTGGCCACCCGGTAATCGAACTCGTTCGTCGCCAGTTTGGGCCGCTTAACCTCGGAAGCCTCGGATTGGGAAAGACTCGCAACCTCACGAAGGTGGAGTTGGGTGCAGTGCTGACGATTGCCCGCGAGGCCGAGGAACAGTCGTGAACCTAGGCCGCATCACTGGGCAAGTACGCATCGTTGGTGCGGGATTGCTCGGTGCCAGCATCGGCCACGGCCTGCGGGCCAAGGGCGTCGATGTGATTTTGCACGATGCGTCGCGCTCTAACGCAACCCTCGCGATTGACTATGGCGCTGGTCGTGCGCCGCAGGCTGACGATAAGCCGACGCTCGTGATTGTGGCGGTTCCGCCGGATGTCACCGCCGAGGTTGTCGCTCGCGAACTCATTGCTTGGCCGCGTGCCACGGTGACGGATGTCGCGAGCGTGAAGGTGGGCGTGCTCGAGGAACTCATTGCGCTGGGTGCCGATCTTGATCGCTACGTTGGCTCGCATCCTCTCGCCGGACGCGAACGTGGCGGCGCCATTGCGGCCCGCGCGGACCTGTTCATCGGTCGGCCCTGGGTCATCGGCAGGGGAGAGCCCTTCCGTCGTCGCGCGGTCGAAGATGTTGTCATCGAGCTGGGTGCTATTCCCGTCGCGATGTCAGCCTCCGATCACGACAACGCGGTGGCTCTGATTTCGCACGTTCCCCAAGTGGTGGCGAGTTTGCTCGCGCATCGGTTGGCGGGAGCATCCGATGCCGCTGTTGCTCTTGCTGGTCAAGGGCTGCGCGACACGACCCGCATTGCCTCGAGCGCCCCCGAGCTGTGGGTGCAGATTCTGGGGGCAAACTCGGGCCCCGTTGCGGAGATTTTGCGCGAGCTGCAGACCGAGCTCGGTGTGGCGATTGAGGCGCTCGAGACTCCGGATGCTCCGGGTGCCCGTCGTGCCCTCGCCGAAGTTTTGGCCGGCGGCAACGCCGGAGTCGCGAGGATTCCCGGCAAGCACGGAACGAGCAAGCACTACAGCCAACTCGTCGTCATGGTCGACGACAAGCCAGGCGAGCTCGCCCGATTGCTCACCGAAATCGGCGAAGCCGACGTGAACATGGAAGACTTGCGCCTTGAGCATTCACCGGGTGCCCAGTTCGGTTTGGCTGAAATCTCGGTGCTGCCCGAAAAGGAAGCCGTATTGATAAGCGAGCTTGAAGCTCGTGGTTGGAAGATTGCAGAGACTTTCGCGTGAACAAGAACCCGTCGTTTGTTGTGGTGGCTGTTGATGGCCCGGCCGGCAGCGGAAAGTCGAGTGTGTCGAAAGCGACTGCTCGCGAACTCGGCTTCGACTACCTCGACACTGGCGCTGCCTACCGCGGTTTTGCCCTGCACTGCCTCGAACGTGGCGTTGACACCCTCGGGCCCGGCGACGTCATCGAGACGCTCCCGCGTTTTGAGTACTCGATCGGGATTGACCCTGACAACTACTTTGTGAAGGTCGACTCGGAGATCGTGACCGACGACATCCGCGAACCCCGCATCACGGGCGTTGTCTCGAACATCGCACGCGTGCCCGAAGTGCGGCAGTACATGGTCGACCTGTTCCGCAGCATCATCGCGGGGAGCGAAAAACCCGGAATTGTGGTCGAAGGACGCGACATCACGACCGTGGTTGCACCGGACGCTCAGGCTCGAATTCTGCTCACAGCCAGTGAAGAAGCTAGGATGGGAAGACGTGCGGCCGAACTCTCCGGAGAATCGAGCACGACAACCGCGCAACAACTCAGTTATCGAGATGCGCAGGACTCCAAAGTCGTGGACTTCATGAACGCCGCCGATGGAGTCATCACCATTGATTCCACCAATCTTGACTTCGATCAAACCGTGACGGCCGTCGCGAGTTTTGTTCGCTCCAGCATGTAAACAAAGGACTACCCATGGCCGATCATTCGCCCGCCGAAGACGACTTTCCCGAACTGAACCCAGATCTGGTTGAGCGTCTTTCGGGAATGAACGAAGAAGAGGCTGCTCAGCGCACGTCTGCGCTCCGCGCCGGCCTGAGCGACTACGACCTCGAAGACGACGACCTCGCGGTTCTCGACTCCGCATCCGATGATCCGGATGCCATCTACTACCTGCCTGCCCTGCCGGTTTTGGCGATCGTTGGTCGCCCGAACGTCGGCAAGTCAGCTCTCGTGAACCGCATCATCGGTCGTCGTGAAGCTGTTGTGGAGGACACCCCCGGTGTAACCCGCGACCGCGTCAACTACAAGGCCGAGTGGAACAACCGTCACTTCACCATCGTCGACACCGGCGGCTGGGAGCCCGACGCTAAGGGCATCGACGCTTCTGTTGCTGCCCAGGCTGAGATCGCTATCGACCTCGCCGACGCTGTGCTCTTTGTTGTGGATGCCACGGTTGGCCCCACCTCCACCGACGAGCACGTCGTGCGCATGCTTCGCGCCACCAAGAAGCCCGTGATTTTGGTCGCCAACAAGGTTGACGACATCCACCAGGAATCGGATGCCGCAGCGCTCTGGAGCCTCGGCCTTGGTCAGCCGTGGCCGTCATCCGCCGTTCACGGCCGTGGTGTTGCTGACCTGCTCGACCACGTGCTCACGGTTCTGCCGAAGATTTCGACCGTCGCCAAGGAAGAAGTGGGTGGCCCGCGCCGCGTTGCTATCCTCGGTCGCCCGAACGTCGGCAAGTCGAGCCTGCTGAACAAGACTGCTGGCGAAGAGCGCGTTGTTGTCAACGACCTCGCCGGCACGACTCGCGACCCGGTTGACGAGCAGATTGAGCTCGGCGGCAAGTTCTGGCGCTTCGTTGACACGGCCGGCATCCGTCGTCGTGTTGCTTTGGCGCAGGGCGCTGACTTCTATGCAACGCTGCGCACCAGCGCTGCACTGGAAAAGGCTGAAGTCGCTGTTGTCATCTTCGATGTCAGCCAGCCGCTCAGCGTTCAAGACCTCAAGATCGTTGACCTCGTGCTCGAATCGGGCCGTGCGCTCGTTTTGGCCTTCAACAAGTGGGACCTTCTCGACGACGAACGTCGCGACCTGCTCGAGCGAGAAATCGACAAGGACCTCGCGCACGTCGCCTGGGCTCCTCGCGTGAACATCTCGGCTAAGACCGGTCGTCACATGGAGAAGCTCGTTCCGGCTCTTGAGCTGGCGTTGGCCTCGTGGGATACCCGCATTCCGACCGGTAAGTTCAACGCGCTTCTGGCCGAACTTACGCAGGAGCACCCTCACCCGCTTCGTGGTGGCAAGCAGCCGCGCATCCTCTTTGGTACGCAGGCATCGAGCCGCCCGCCAACGTTCGTGCTCTTCACAACCGGGTTCTTGGACCCGCAGTACCGTCGATTCATTACGCGTCGACTGCGCGAGATCTTCGGCTTCGATGGCAGCCCCATCCAGGTCAACATGCGTGTGCGTGAGAAGCGCAAGCGCAAGTAGGTTCTCGAGGTCACAAGCTTCGGCTTAACGCCAAACGGCGAGCCGCTCTCTTTCGAGAGGGGCTCGCCGTTTGTGCGTTAACCGCTGGGGTGTGACGCCCGGGGTGTGACGCCCGGGGTGTGACGCCCGGAGTGTGACGCCCGGGAGTGAGCGGATGCCGGTTGGCGGTCCGCTCACACCGTGCAGTTAGTGAGCGACAGGGGCGTCGCTCGGAGCCGTTTCGGATTCGGGACGCTTCACGAAGAACGTGGCGACGATCGCGAAGAGCGAGATGATGCCGCCGGCCATGAACGCGAGGCGCACACCACCAGCAAGCGCTGTGGCCTCTGGCGCGCCTTCAGCGGCAAGGGCGACCGACTGCACCGTGAGGAGCGCGATGAACAGCGCGGTGCCTGCAGCGCCGGCAAGTTGCTGCACGGTGCTGATGGTGGCGCTGCCGTGCGAGTACAGGTGTGGCTTGAGCGTGCCCAGTGCCGAGGTGAAGAGCGGCGTGAACATGAAGGCGAGTCCGATGCTCATGGGTACGTGGATGGCGACGACCATGAACGGTGAGCTGGTTTCGGAGAGCAGCGTGAAGCTCCACAACGATGCGCTCACCAGTATCGAGCCCGGAATCATGAGGGGGCGCGGGCCGACTTTGTCGTAGAGGCGGCCAACGAAGGGGCTCAAGAACCCCATGACGAGGCTGCCGGGCAGTACGAGCAGTCCGCTCTGGATGGGTTCGAGCCCGAGAACGTTTTGCGTGAACATGGGCAGCAGGATGATGGTGCCGAAGAGGGCGGCCATCATGACCATCATGAGGCCGATTGCGACGGCAAAGCCGGGGGCAGCGAAAGTGCGCAGGTCGAGAAGAGCACTGTCTGTTTTCTGCAGCTTCAGCTGGCGGATGATGAACAACACGAGACTGATGGCGCCGGCGCTGATGGGGATGGCTGGGGCGATGAGAACAGAGTCTCCGGCGGCTGATTCTCCGAGGCTGGAGAGCCCGTAGATCAGGCCGGAGAAGGCGATGGCCGAGAGGATGACCGACAGCATGTCAATCGATACCTTGCGGGGGTCGGTGACGTTCTTTACCTTCGTGATGCCGAGCAGGAGAGCGGTGACAGAGATGGGGATCATGACGATGAAGACCCAGCGCCAGTCGAAGACGGCCAAGACGAGGCCAGCAACGGTTGGTCCGACGGCAGGGGCCATCGACATGACGATGGAAACGTTGCCCATGGTCTTGCCACGAGTTGCGGCAGGAACCAGAGTCATCACGGTTGTCATCAGCAGGGGGAGCATCATGGCGGTACCGGAGGCTTGAATCACCCGTCCCACAATCAGCACGGCAAAGGTGGGCGCCATAGCCCCCAGCAGAGTTCCGATGGTGAAGAGAGACATTGCGGTGATGAAGATGCCACGCGTCGTGAAGCGTTGGATGAGGAATCCGGTAATCGGAATCACCACGGCCATCGTGAGCATGAACGACGTCGACAACCACTGAGCGGTGCTCGGCTCGATGTTGAGGTCTTCCATGATGCGGGGGATCGCCACGACGAGCGAGGTTTCGTTGAGGAACACCACGAAGGTGGCAGCGAGCATCAGGCCGATGACCAAACGGTTGCGGCCGCTGTTATCGACCGGGCTGGCTGGCCCGTCATCGTTGGGGTCAAAAAGAGGGATGCTGCCGGTGATCGGCGCCGTGCTGGTCATAGAAATCCTGTCGTGTGTGAAGCGGTAGGACGAAGCAGCAGCCGGGATTGAAAAGGGTGCACAGATCTCGCGTCATCTTTATTGTCGCTTGGTGCAACGACATCCGGCACTGAAATAGTCCACATTGCCTTTCGCCTGAGGCGAACACGACACCGTGCCAAGCCGCTATCGTTGAGGCACAACTTGTGACACGGGGTGCCCTGCGGGGCTGAGAACACACCCGTCGAACCTGATCTAGTTAGAACTAGCGAAGGGATGTCGTGCATGTCGCGTACGCCACCAAACTTTTTGACCGCCACTCAAGATGCGCTCGAGGCGGTGAGATCGACGTCGCCTCTCGTGCAGTGCATCACCAATAGTGTGGTGGTGGGCTTCACTGCCAATGCGTTGCTTGCTGTGGGAGCAGCGCCGGCCATGGTGGATATCCCGGAAGAAGCCGGCATGTTCGCTGGCGTGGCATCCGGAGTGCTCATCAATCTCGGTACCTGTCGCGAAGAGCAGCGCGCTGCAGCCCTTGAAGCTGCACCGGCCGCCAATGCTGCCGGAACGCCCTGGGTGCTCGACCCGGTCGCCATAGGGGCTCTGCCGGTGCGCACACCACTCGCGTATCGCCTGCGTGACCTCGGGCCTTCCATCGTGCGGGGCAACGCCTCAGAGATTCTGGCGCTCGCCGAATTGGGCACGGGAGGTCGAGGCGTCGACAGCACGAGCAGTGTGGATGCCGCGCTCACCGCCTCCCAGATGCTCGCGCGGGTGACCGGCGGTGTCGTCGCGGTATCGGGTGCGACGGACATGGTGACCGATGGCGTGAGTGTCGTGAGGCTCTCTAACGGGCATCCGGTGCTGACCAAGGTGACGGGTGGTGGCTGTGCGCTTGGCGCGATCATGGCGGCGTTTGCGGCGGTGACTCCGGATGCGCTGACTGCTGCTGTTGCGGCGACGAGCGTGTACACGGTAGCGGCCGACCTTGCGGCGGAGCGTTCGGCACTGCCGGGAAGCTTTGCGGTAGCGCTGTTGGATGCCCTGAGCGAAGTCTCGGTGGACGATATTGCAGAACGGGGGGTCATCGCATGAGCGGCTTCCGAGAGAGTTTCGACCTTTCCACTTATTTAGTGACGGATTCGGCTCAGGCGAAAGCTGCCGGGCATGACCTCGTTGATCTCGTGTACGAGGCTGTGGCCGGGGGAGTGACGATCGTGCAGCTGCGCGAGAAGGACATGCCCGCCCGCGACTTCCTTGATCTGGTGCTTCGAGTGTCTACGGCGGTGGCGCTGAAGGTGCCCGTGCTCGTCAATGACCGAGTCGATGTCTATCTCGCTGCGCGCGAGATGGGTGCTCGGGTTGCTGGGGTGCATGTCGGGCAGGGCGATCTGCCCGCAGCGTCGGTGCGGGCGCTCGTAGGCCCGGGGGCGATTGTGGGTCTGAGCGCATCGACTGACGACCAACTGTACGACGCCAGTGTGGGGTCGGCGGGTGTCGACTATGTCGGCATCGGGGCCTTGCACCCCACGACGACAAAGAAGGACGCTCCGGATGCTCTCGGGCACGATCGCATGGCCGAGCTCATTGCGGCGAGTAAGCGACCGACCGTGGCGATCGGTGGGGTGGGGCCGGATGACCTCGCGCTGCTGCGTGCGGGCGGTGCAGACGGTGCTGCAGTGGTGTCTGCCATCTGTGGTGCGGCTGATCCGCGAGAGGCGGCTCGCGCGCTCGCCGCAGCGTGGGCTGGCGTACCAGCGGCCGAAGACGAAGGAGAAGACGCATGAGCGGGGCACGGAGCGGGCTACGGGACCAGACACGGAGCGAAAGCGGTAGCGGTCTGCGGGTTCCTCGCGTTCTGAGCATTGCTGGCAGCGATCCTTCGGGTGGTGCGGGTATCCAGGCCGATCTGAAGTCGATCGCGGCCAATGGTGGCTACGGGATGGCGGCCATCACGGCTCTGACGGCGCAGAACACGCAGGGGGTGCGCGGACTGCATGTGCCGCCCGCTGAGTTCTTGCGCGAGCAACTGGATGCGGTGAGCGACGATGTGGCAATCGATGCCGTGAAGATTGGCATGCTCGGCACCGTCGAGGTTGTCGGTGTCGTGCGGGCGTGGCTTGAGGCTGCGCGGCCTCCGTTGGTCGTGCTCGACCCGGTGATGGTCGCTACGAGTGGCGACCGACTGCTCGATGCCGAAGCCGAGCAGGCGCTGCGCGACCTGGTGCGGGTGTGTGACCTTGTCACGCCGAATATTCCTGAGCTCGCGATCATCGCCGCAGAACCCGCCGCTGAGACGTGGCCTGAGGTGCTGGAGCAGGCGGCGCGAGTCTCTGCCTCCTACGGGGTGCGCGTACTGGCCAAGGGCGGACACTTGAGCGGGGCCGAGGCTCCGGACGCGCTGGTGGATGCCCGTTCCGGGAATGCTGCTGTCGTGACCGAGTTTGCTGGCATCCGTATAGAGACCAGCAACACCCACGGAACTGGCTGTTCGCTGTCGAGTGCGCTCGCAACCCGGATTGCGGCCGGCGGTGAGTGGGCTGCTGCTGTGGGGGAGTCGAAGCGGTGGTTGAGCGAGAGCATCCGTGCCGGTGCGGCGTTGCAGGTGGGGAGCGGGCGTGGTCCGATTAGCCACTTTGCGGGGTCGTGGGAGCGCGGAGGCGTAGAGACGGCGCTGACCGCGGCTGAGGTGCGCGAGCAGTGGTGGGCAGAGATCGCCTCGGTGCGGGCTGAGATCGACGGAGGTGACTTTGTGCGGACGCTGGGGGATGGTTCTCTCGACCGGGGAGACTTCGTTTGGTACCTGGCTCAGGATGCGCTCTACCTGCGCGATTATGCGCGGGCGCTCGCCGAAGCTGCCCGGCTGGCACCCACGGCAGCGGAGCAAGCCTTCTGGGCCTCAAGTGCCGAGGGGTGCATCGTGACGGAGCTGCAGTTGCACGAGTCGTGGTCGGTGGCCGGTGAGCTGTTCTCGGCTTCGCCCAGTGCGATAACGACGGGGTACCTGAATCATCTGCTGGCGACGGCAGCCCGTGGTGACTACGCGGTCCTTGCCGCAGCCCTGTTGCCGTGCTTCTGGGTCTACCACGACGTCGGGTCGCGACTGCACCCGCTGGCGCACCCTGAGCACCCCTACGCCGACTGGCTGACCACGTATGCCGATGACGCGTTCACGGATGCCACAGAGCAGGCCATCACGATAGTGACGGCGCTCGCCGCAGACGCGACCCCTCCGGTTCGGGATGCAATGCTCACCGCTTTCGTGGCATCCACGGAGCATGAACGCGAGTTCTTCGCCGCCGCGCACGGCATCTCGTCTCACTGATTTGGCCGGAGTTGCCGTTTTGGCGCAAAACTGAACATCGGCGCTCAGATTTCGCGGTAAGCTATTCGAGTTGTCGCGGGCTGTAGCGCAGCTTGGTAGCGCACCTGACTGGGGGTCAGGGGGTCGCAGGTTCAAATCCTGTCAGCCCGACAATGTGCCCCGGATTTCTCACGAAGTCCGGGGCTTTTTCTATGCCCAAGCACCTTCGGATTGTGGCCTCGCGCTTAGTTCGAGCACGAAAATGGTTTATCCCAGACGCGGTCTGGCTAACATGAGACATCAGGTGAGCGAAGCTTACTATTGCCATGTTGGAGGCGGTCCAAGGTGAAAACGAAAATCAAGGTTGGGGATGTCTTTATCATTCCTGCTGGCGATGGTCGCGCAGGCGTGGGGCAAGTGGTGGGAGTGTATGGTAAGAGTGACTACTATTTCGCGATCTTTGACACCGTTGTCCCGCTGGAAGTTTCGGACGAGAGAGCAATAGAGGCGCTCAAATCGCCGTTGCTTTTCCTTGGGTTGTCGTTAGACGCCAAAATCTTTTTTGGAGATTGGCCCGTCGTAGCGCACGCGGAAGTGGACCCGTCGATCTTGCTTCCTGCATACAAAGTCTCTATGGGAACCATAGATAATATTCACGTAATTGACTACACAGGCACTCGGAGTCGTCCGGCCACTGAGGCCGAAGTTGACCTCTTGGAGTTCCGGTCGACCGTCTCTCCTGTGCGATTCGAGCGGGCTTTGCGAGCTTCTTTAGGTTTGGAACCGTGGTTAGAGCTGTTCGACAAGCTGAAGCCCAACGAGCTGACTACGACCGCGGCACTCTTCGACTGAATGGCTGCTGTGGTTGGCCCACAGGAATCGTCTCTTGCAGAATCACGATTGGACCAAGGTTTTAGAAAATGACCATTTTTGAACAGCCCCATCCTGCTTTTCTTTCGACGACTCGTGCCGGAATGTGTGCGCTGTGGGAACCGTCGCGTTTCACCCATGTGACTGACTTGGACGCGTGGGAGGATGCGTTCGATAACGACGAATCGATCATAAAGATGATCAAAGAGGGTGCTTTTGTTCCTCTGAACGTGGGCGGGGGCTCAACTTTTAAGATTGATGTTCGTTCCGGAGCGCTCACCGAAACGGAACAGCGGCTACGAGCCGTGACATCGGAGCCGTATCTGTTGAAGACCGAGGGACTGATACAGGTGGGGGCCCTAGAAGAAATTGGTTCCTACATGGGGGGTGCGACTGAAATTTCTGTGGGCAAGGGGAATTATTCGGTCACTGCCCACCTCATCGACTGGGACGCGGAGTTGGGCGCGAGAGATGCATCTGGGGAGGCTTCCCCGGATGCGCTGCCGGATTTCATTGTGCAACTTGCCCTGATCGAGCCCGGTAGTGCTCCTGTGTTCCGGACTGAAGTGCTCACCTTTCCGCTGCCGCCCCCGCCCGCGGTGAAGGAGATCGTTGTCGGGGATGTGTTTATCGTGCCTACCGGCGATGGTCGTGCGGGCGTCGGGCAAGTGGTGGGGCTATACGGTACGAGTTCTTACTATTTCGCGATCTTTGACGCTGTTTTGCCTCTCGAAGTTGCGGCCGAGAGAGCAATAGAGGCGCTTATGTCGCCGGTGCTTTTTCTCGCGCTGTCTTTGGACGCCAAAATCTATGTCGGGCACTGGACGGTAGTGACGCGGACGGCTGTGCATGCTGCGGTGCGTCTCCCCGCCTACAAAATAGGTGTTGGGGGTCCCCAAAACATGCACGTAGAGGACTACTCGGGGACTCGTCGGCGTTTAGCCACTCGCGCTGAAATCAACTTCCTGCAATACCGGAGCACAGTGGCGCCAGTCAGGTTGGAAATGGCTCTACGGGCGCATTTGGGATTGGCACCGTGGCATACAGAGTTTGATGAACTCAAGCCTGACTGGGTGATCACCACATCCGCGTTTTTCAGGTAAGCGAGCGTTGTGAGAGGAGACGTGAAATGAGCTTTGTGCGATTGGCTACCGTCGCGCCGGATCTTGTGGCGGAGATATCTCAGCTTGAGGCCTCGCAGCTAAGTGCTATATCGAGCGCTGTCGTGGCCTGGGTGCTCGGGCAGGCGGAGGTTGAGGACCCACGCCTCGCCGTAGCGCTCTCCGCGCTGAAGGAGCGGCGCGTGAGTGATCGAGTTCATGACGAACTCTGGCAGCTTGTAGAAGAACTGGACGAGTCGGCCTGGGATCTTCAGGAGTCAGAAGCGGGTGATGAAACCCTTGTAGGATACGCCCACGCGTTTGCCCGAGCGCGTGCAGCGAACGCACTCTGGTATGCCCTCTTTATCCCGGCATCCTCTGAAACGGTCGTTGACTGCATGTACGAAGCCCAGGCAGCCACGGACGACGTGAATAGTTTGCGTAACGTCGTTCGTCAAGCCTTGGCCAACACTTACCCAACACTTTGACTCGGTATTGCTCCGAAATCCTCAGTAATCGGCAGATGTATTTTCGCTCACGGGCGTATCGAAACCCTCATGTTTCCGGGGTTTCCGGCACTATTCGGTAGCAGGCAGACTCCACGATTCTGAGACAGGGGGTCGCAGGTTCAAATCCTGTCAGCCCGACAATATGGAAAAAGGACTGTCCATCTGGACGGTCCTTTTTTCGCATCCACAAGGCGAAGAGGTGAGTTCTTCTCCACATCACCGCTACGATTCCCTCATGTCAACTAACACGCCCGAGTGGTTCGGTTCAGCAGCGCGCAACACCGCGTATCAGCCGATCGTGCAAGTGTTCTTCATGCTCGTGTATTTGATCTGGTGGATCTTCGCTGCTCCCGTTGTCGGGACGCTCATTTTCGTCGTGGGGGTCGCCTATGCCGCGGTCGTTGTGTTTCTCTCAGTCCGCAACATCCGGCACGCCGCCAACTTTCCCAATGTGCCCACCGCTGAAGGTGCGCTTATCGGAAAGCGCATGGGAATCCTTTCGGGAATCTCTTATGGCACGCTGTGGATCGTAGCGATCGTGCTCGCGTTGCTCGGTGAGTGGCGTCTAGTGTTTCCCGCTGTGGCGCTCATCATCGGAGCCCATTTCTTCCCGTTAGCGTTCATCTTCCGACGTCGCATCGATTTTCTTCTCGCGCCAATCGCGGTCGTGTTCGCAGTGATCGGGTTTCTGGTTGCTGCGCGCCCAGAGATTTCGTGGGCCTTTGTATATGCGATCTCCGGAATCGGCGGTGCGGTCGCCACGGCGGCATACGCCGTGTACTTGCTCTTCACTTACCGCAACCTCTGTCGCGAAGCAGGCGTCGCGCGAGAGAAACTGAGTTGACGCTTGTGCGACTAAACACTGTTGCTCCAGACCTCACGGCGGAGATCTCCACGCTTGGCGACGTTTCGCTCCGTGATGTATCTCGTGCCGCCGCTACTTGGGTTCTGAGCCAGGTCGATATTGACGATGTTCGTCCCCGAGTAGCTAACGCTCTCTGGTTCGCCCTCGCAACCCCTGCATCGGCCGAAACGGTCGCTGAGTGTCTATACGAAGCCTAGGCAGCCACTGGCGACGTGGACGGTTCGCGAGCTGTCATCCTTCAGCCCAAGGGATGATCGCGGCACTGTTACCGGTGCCCGACCGCCCATCAGCGGGGAGGGTGCTTCTGCAAACAGAAGCAGCCGCGCCGTTGAGCGGGTTTTAGTCCTTGCGCTTGCTGGTGGCCTTGTCTTTCTTGTCGGCGCGCTTCTCTTTGAGAGACTTGCTGGCTACAGTCTTGCCGGATGATCTCTTGGGTGATTTATGTGTTGTCGCAAGCTACTGAAATACCCCGAACTCACGGATTGTGGGTTTGGCTAAGCTGGCGTCCCTGGCCGCGGCCTCACCCCGCATCCACGTTCTCGTTCACACCAAAGGCCTCATCGACTTCGCCGAGCTCGTCGAACTCATACTCCCACTCGTGCTCTCGGGCACCAGTTGCGGGGATTACACGCACGGCATCGGTAGGCAAGGACCGGGCGCGATTGTCGAGGAAGAAGGCGTTCTTGCGGGGGTCGAGGCCCGAGATGTCGCCCACGAACTGCCAGTTTTTTCTCCGTGCAAACGTGTGGGTGTACTCCAACCACTGCTGCAGTGTCGGCTCCGCGCCGCCATGATTCTGCCTGTAGTACACCCGCGTCGAAGCGAACTCGCTCGCGAGTCCGATGCCGGGGTTGGGCAAGTTGCCCTGAAGCGCGCACTGCGCGAGTTGACGGGCGGACAGCTTGACGGCGGACCACGGCTGCCGCTGCACGTCTAGGTGACGCTGCAACTGGCCTCTGGGGATGTTGGTCCCCGGGTAGACGCCACCGGTGCGCACAAAGTGACTGCTCGGCCGGTTGTAGTGTCGTTCGGCCGCGCGCCGGTTGCGCAGCTCTGGCTGCAGCGTCGTGGAATACGCCCTAATAAAACGGGTGAATGTCGGATAAACCGTGTGCGTGAATAGCGCAAAGCGGTTGAACATCGCCCACAGCACGGCGGCGTTGTCGGCGTTGTCAGCGCCGCCGGCCTCGTGCACCAGCAACTTGGCAGACCAGATGAGGTCGTCCGCCGAGAAGGGGTACGTGAAGGTGCCCCGCGGCGTCGTGCACTCGAGCGTGCCGAGTGTGATTCCCGCGAGGTTAGCGCTCGTCGACGCAGACCCAGCCGCTCCCGAGGAGGTCGTGCTCGACGCGGATCCCGCCCCTGCCCCGGCGACGCCTCCACCTGTGCCCCCGGCCGGCGAGCCTAGAGCCGCCCATGTGATGGGACCAACGACGCCGTCGGTACTCAGCCCTCGCGCCGCCTGGAACGCCTTGACCCTCGCCTGCGTTCCCGCGCCAAAGGTGCCGTCGCTGGCTGTAGCGAATCCCGCCGCCGAGAGGGCGATCTGAAGCTGCCGCACAGCACTGCCGCGAGCGCCGCGCCTCAATGTCGGGCGCACTGGTCCTGGCGTGGGCGGAGTGGGGGCCGAACGGGGTGCTGGCGACGGCCCCGAGGCTGTGGTGCCGAGCGTCGCGAGCAGGTAGGTCGTGGGGTCGAGCAATCCCACAGGTGCTGCCTGGCCGTGCGTCCACCGCTTGTTGCGCGTGGTTCCTCGGGTATACATCTCGAAGTGGAGCATGTGCCCGCCGCCGGGGTTTCGCCCGATGAGGCCGATGGTTTGCCCCGATGTCACGGTGTCTCCGACCTTGAGCCCGTGACGGGTGAGGGAGTCGGGCGAGACCTCTCCGTAGTTGATGACCACTTGTGGGTGTTCCACGAGCAGTGCCCACGTGGTCTTGGTTTGTCCGCAGCAGAACCCGTAGAACGCGACGATACGGCCGTCTTCACACGCCACAACCTCGTCGCCGATTTCGGCGTTGAGATCGACGGCGCAGTGCCTCCGCGTGAATGGACCCCGTGCGGGTCGACCTGCAGAGAAGCGGCGCCCCGCGTTTCTTCCCACGCCGGTTCCGTCGCTCGCCTTGTAGTTCACCTCGGTGGGCTGGGCGTGGGTGGAGCGCACGGGGAAGCGGGCGCCAGTAGAGGGGACCGGAGCGTGGGGCGCGCCGACCTGAGCTGGCGCAGGGGCAGATGCCTGATCCTCAAAGCTCGCTTCCCATTCATCCTCTTCGTCGACCTCGCACTCCTGTTCGGACTCGAAGTCGCCCTCGGCCTGCAGCGACTCGCTTGGCTCCCGCTGCCACTCGTCGCCTGCCTCACGTGCACCCTCGTCGAAGAACTCGCTTGTCACCCACTCGTCCTCGGAAGTCTCCCAACCGTCTTCTTCCGCGGTGACATCCCCACCCACCGGTTCAGCTATGGATGGCCCCTCGTCGTCGGCGAAGTCCTCCCAGGCGGAGGACGACTCCCACTCGCTCAGCGCGGCGCCGTCTGCATCGACGTCCGACACCTCCCCAAACGGCGACGCCGGGGCGGCGAAGTAATCTGCGGTCGACATGTCAGGCACCTGCGCGGGTGGCCGCGAGTTCTGGGCGTGGCACGCGCAGCGGCTGCGCGCTGGCGGTCACAGCAGTGCCGGTGGGACGCTCTTTGACTCGATCGCCTGTTGCTGACTGCCACAGGTTGATGAGGTCGTTCATGTCCTCGGTCAACTGCGACGCGGGTGAGTAGAGGGCCTCGGCCTGGACCGGATCGTCGAAGATTCCCAACTCAATGGCGCGGAGAACGCTCGACGAGAGTTCCGCCATCTCCAGCAATTCGCGGCTTCGGGTGGCGGACTTCATTCCCACCCGCTCTGCGATGGCCGTGAGACGCCCGTCTGGCGTACTCGCCTGGGCCTTGAGGTCCTTCACGATCGGCGAGTCTGAGCGCAATGTCAGGTCGAACCAGCTGAGCGCGGACACGTACGTGAACTCCTCGCGCGCCAGCGCGCCGCCCTGCCTGCGTTGATTCAGCATGTCGCGGATCGCACGGCACAGCAGCGCGACGTACGACGGATCCGTGGGGTTAACTCCTGCCGCGTTCTTGCGGTTCTCGAGTCCCATCCAGACCTGGCGCAACAACTCCGTCCACTTCTCGCGGAAGTCGAGGTTCACTCCGCTCCCGACTCCCTGTTTCCACGCGTCGGGGGTCGTGGCGCCGCCCCAGATGTTGGGGACCTGGTGCGGGAGGTCGAGCCCGAACATCCGCCAGTAGGCGTTGCGGCGGTTCACGCGGGCGTAGGGCCGCATCTCGCTGATCACGCCGCCGATGGAAAACAGTGGCGGATCCCTGAAGAACAGTTCCTCCGTGCTGCGCAACCACTTCACACTCTCGGGCGACAGCGAGCCGAGGGTCTCGCCGAGCACCATTCTGCGCACCACCTCCGAGAAGATCTCCATGACGCCGGTGCTCTCGACAAGGTAGGCGTAGATCAACTGGTGCCAGATCAGCCCGCCCGATCCGGGGGAAGCCTCAAGCGGCCCGCGCACGCGCGACCAGTTGTCGGGATTAGTGACGCTGATTCCGGATGGATCGATCAGCCCCCCTGCAGCCTGCGTTGGCAGATTGAGGTCCTCGATGATCTGGCTCGCGCCGAGCAGGGGAGCGGCGTTCGGGGGAGTGACGCCAGGAAGGGGCGGCACGAGGGCGCCCGCGGCCCAGGCCTCGTCGAGCCATCGACTGAGCTGGACCGGGTGCACGAGAAAAACGGATGTGGCGGGCTTGCCCTGCGCTACAAACGTGTTCGCTAGATTGAGGAACATGGCTTCTCTCCTAGTTCTTGGGTGATTTCGGCGATTTGGGGGAGTTCGAACGGGCACCGACAGCGGGTTCGGGCAGATGTGCCGAACTCTTCGTCGGGTGCGCAGAGGCAGCGATCATGCGGCCAGCGGAGTCGTACACCACCGCGAGTACCACTGCGGATCCGGATGATTGACTTGGCACCTCAACGGTGCCCGCGTCGGACAATTCGCCCGCATCGTAGTAGTCGATCTCGCCAGATTTTGTGCGCAGCGTAAGCTCCACCGTCTCACCGCGGCGTGCACGCGGAGAGACTTCGATGACGAGCGTTCTGCCGTGCAGCGTCGACGGCACAAAGCCGCTGAACGTGGACTTGCCGCCTCGCCCGGTTCTCCCCAGCAGACCAGTAATCATCCCGTACCGAAATGCCGTGTCCGACTGAACTACCTCCTCGCGCGTTGGCCCGGAGTCGCGAGGCGCGGACAACGGCCCGCCGGCGAAGCGTGCAATGGCCCTGTCGAACATCTCCTCGAATTGACGCTCGTCCCACCCGGTCGATGCGGGTGCGGTGGACTCGTTAGTGGTCATGAGGGTTTTCCTTTCCTAGGCAACAAGTGTTGAAGGTGGCGAAGTGACGCTGGTGCGCGCTCCAGTGGCGTCGATAGCATCGGCACCCACCTGGGTAACCCAACTGCGGAGAACCGCGCGATGTTCGGCGGCCTCGTGCGGCTCTTCAAGGGACCGCGCAGAGAGCAAACCAAGGATGCGCAGCGGTTCGCGCCGGCGCAGGTAGGTGGACGTCAAGAGCGACGGTCCCGCCTGAGTAGCCAGCGCGGCGAGCGCGCTAGGGCTGACGCGCATCGGGTCGATCAGGTGGGTGACGGTCGCGCCCTGAAACGCCTTCATCGGCCTACGGGTGCAGACCTCCACGATGCGCTCCATCATCCCTGAGCTGATTGTCATGAATTCGCCGGCCTGTCCCGCGCTCTCGACGTCGTGTCGCTCCTGCCACGCCTGACCTAGGTCGTCCCAAGGACCGGCGCCAAACCAACTGCGGCACATAGCGACGTTGAATGCCACGCGCGCCGCGGGGAATGGGTGGGGGTCGCCCGGTCGGATGTGGAAGACCTCGCGAGTGCTGCCGTCCACCACGTTGGCGAGTGCCGCGACTGACGACCAGCCACTCTGCGCCCAGGCGTGGACGTCAGCCGCGATCTCGCTCGACCACGACGCCCACATCAGCGCGACGTTGCGGGACGCTGGGGACAGCTCGCGCTCGAGCGCCTCGGCCAGCTCGGCCTTCCACCCGATTTGGTGAGATACCTGGTGTCCTGTCTCGTGGAACAGGGCCGTAGGGTGCGACAAATTGTGCCGGGTGAGTTTGATGGCCGCGGCCGGTGAGGGGTGCGCGTGGTCCCACAATTGGACATCGGCCCGCAGCACGCTCGCTCCCTTGCCGATCGCGGCGTAGACGAGTGCCGGGATGGGCTCGTGCCCGAGCGGGAGCAGAGCCGCAGCCATGGAGTCGGTCGCGAGCGTGTCGTAGCCGCGCAGCAACGATCCCATTGTGGGATTGGATCGCGAGTTGATCGCGGTGCTGTAGAAGTCGAGGATCGTCTCCGCGCGCAGGTAACGCGATCGCAGCCGGAGTAGGCGGCGCCTCACCTCGTGTGGTTCGCCGCCGGCATCGTGCCAGCGCATGAGGTCGGCTCCCTCTGAACGCAGTTCCGCGACCATGGCGTGCATGCGGTCTCTCAACTTGCGGCTCAGATAACTTTCGAGCGATCGCCAGCCCTCGGGAGAAGCCGCTGTGTCCAGATCATAGAGAGCGTCGATGGCGAGCGACCAGTGGGCGATTTCTGCGGCGAGCTGGCGCTTTGTTGCTGCACTAGGCACGGTGGTACCCCGCTTTGATCGATAACGTGGGCTCCGCGGGCGACGCGGCGATCAGCGCCGCCTTGTCGGCGAAGCGGAACGTCACCATGAGCGTCACTCCGGAGGCCGCGTCCTTGGCGGCGGCACTGAGCGTCGAGGCCATCCCCGGGAGCTGTTTCGAGAAGGCTGTCATCGCCCCAGTAACCAGAACTCCCGCCAATTTCTTGGTGGATCCTTCGGGCATCATGATCTGGCGGCGTTTGGTCATGTGGACGAGCCGCGCCGCGAGCGCGTCGGTCAGAGTCTCGCCGAACACCGACCTCGCGACCTTCACCACCTCGGTGAGTTGACGTGCGTCGAGCATGCGCGCCATGCGATGGGCGTTTCCTTCGCCCACGCGCAGCAGGAGGCGGATCTCAGGTCGTGGCGACGAGAGGTCGAGTCGAACCGAGAACGGGGAACGCTTGCGCAGTCGCTTGCCCGCAACTTTGATCCGGAAAACCCTGCGCGGCGACCCGCGCCCGCGGGCGTTGCTGCCGAGGCGCCGGTTGCGAGCCAGCATCCCGGCGACTTCCTCGGAAAACTCGTCGAACTCGTCGGCGGTCGAGGCTTCACCGTCTGACTCGTACTCTGTGAGGTGGCCCACCTCACCACCTGGCAGGAACTCATACAGTTCCAGTTCGCCCTCAGCGGGCCACTCCTCGACCCCTGCCTCGAGCATCCGCGACTCCAGGGTCTCTCCGTTGGTGAATCGCACCGACTGCGCGAGCGACTTATGCACCCGAAGCGGGATCACCCGACTGAACTTCTTGTAGCGAAACACTGGCGCGGTTGCCCGTGGCATCGACACCCACACTCCGCCCTCAGCCGACGGGTCCACGAACTCAGGGCGCAGGAGCGCAGCGGGTATGTGTTGCGCGGCCGCCTCCGCGAAAGCGGCCTGCACCTCACCCTCTAGCAGCCGGTCGTCGTCAAGGACAGACTCGTCGAGGGTCGCGACATGGGCCACGGCCGCCTCAGCTGCCGCGACGAGGGCGGATGTTCCGAGCGTGGGGTCGTTGGCGGCAGACTCGGCTTCGAAGCCGATGAGTTTCAACCCCGAATCCGCGATGTAGCGCGAAAGGAGTTTTGCGGCCTGCGACCCGACCAGCGGAGCCATGACGACGGAGAGAGCCTTGGCGACCACGCCGACCACCCGCTTACGGCCCACGATCTTGACGCCGATCTTGAGGAGCGGCATAACGGCGGGCAAGAACTGCTCCATCTCTGCCAGCGGCGTCTGACCGCTCTCCATTTCTGCGAGCTGATGCGCGAGGCGGTCGCGGGCTCGGTCGAGCGTTGCGACGTCAGCCTCATAGGCGTCGCCACCGGGTGCACCCTCATATTCGGATTCGTGTTCAAAGTCGCCCTCGGTGTTGAACGCTGGGGCGAAGAGTTCGCCCGCGACGTCGAGGTCGAACGCCTCGGCCTCGGTGAGCTCGCTGACCTCAGTCTTGATCCCCAACCTCTTGGCCACACGGACCGCGACGGCACGCAATGGTGGTGGCAGTTTGCCGAGCACGCGGCGCAAGACACGCTTGAGTAGCGGGCGCACCGCCTTTTTGATGGCGGCGAAGATGCGCTTGAGCGGGTTCAAATTGCCGATGAACTTCACGCCCTTCTTGATGGCCTTCTTGGCGAAACTCACCACCTTCTTGAACTTGCGCCGCAGGGCCTTGAAAAAGAGTTCTTGAGAGTCGAGCGGATTGCCAGCGTTGTCCTCGTATTCGGCGGCACCGAACAACTCGTTTTCGAGCTCAAGCTCTGAAAACCATTCGAGTGACTGTCCGTCGTGTTCGCGCTCCAGCTCATCGATCATGTATTCCGCCTCGGAGACGATGGACTCCATCCACTGCTCCACGTCGCTCTGCGCAAGTGCAGAGCCACCCTCGGCCTCGCGCCACCCAGACATTGCGTTGAGATGGCGCCGCGCGGCCTCATTCACCAGACTGTCGACGGCAGCCGAGAACTGTTCATCCTCCATCTCGCTCGCGAGATCTTCGAGTGCCTGACCCTCCCACTCCTCCTCGGTGAGCGTCGCGAAACTCTCCGCGAACGGTGAGGTCATAGGGGATTCCGGCTGCAGGGGCTCGGTGCCTGCCTCGAGGAGCTGATTCGGCTCAACTAGCGGTGTAAATGCGGGTGGGTAGGACTCGCTCGTCATGCCGTACGTGCCGTGAACCGTTTCCATCATTGCTCCCAACGACCGCTGAAGTGGACTGTTGCGAGACCCACGATGAACCCTGCAGTGTTACCGCTGCGTGATGGCAGCGTCACCGTTGCGACATTTCTTGACGACGCAGCCACCGCTCCACTTGGGTGGCTGCTTCCGGAACGGTGGTGGCGTAGAAGACTGCGTCGGCGTAATCGCCCACGGTAGTGATTTTCACCCGCAGTGCCCGCTCCGGGCCTCCCTCGAGCCACACCGCAATGAAGAGCATGGCGTCGTGTGGTTGTGCCTCATCCATAGCGTCGATGGTGATCGCGGGACCATCACCGCGTCATCACCGTTGCATCTCCGCGCTCGACAGCGCTCGGTGACAGTGCGGTGACGCAATCGACGCAAACTAGGACAAACAGTCATAAAGTGGAGGTCCAGCCGCGAGTGGTGGGCACGCGATTGATGACCCGTGGAGGGGCCGACGATGACCGTGGAGAGTGGGACATGGGCGCGCTAAGTGGGACGCACCTCACGTTGTTAAATGGGTTCGCTGTAACCCAGGACGGGAGGCCACGCCCGATTCCGGCCAGTGCGACGCGGCTCGTCGCCTACCTTGGACTGCAGCATCAGCCGGTGCCACGATCGCGTGCCGCGGGTGTGCTCTGGCCCAATTCGTCTCAGGATCACGCATTCGCCTGCTTGAGATCTACGCTGTGGCGACTGCGCAAGGTGCTCCCCGAACTCATCCAGGGCGAGGCCGAGATGCTATGGATCGGGGCTGAGGTGGAGGCCGACGTCGACCTCGTCATTCGTGTTGCCGACACACTCGCGTCTGGTCACGACCCCGACGAAGGCGTGGTGGTGCCGCTGGGCTGGTTTGCGCACGAGCTCCTGCCCGACTGGGACGACGACTGGGTGTACATCGAGCGTGAACATTTTCGGATGACGGCGCTGCACGCTCTCGAGCAGATGTCCGCGTCGTACCGTCGCAAGGGTCAGTTTGCGCAGGCGATCGAGTCTGCACTTGCCGCGATCGCGGTGGAGCCGATGCGCGAGAGCCCACGCAGAGCGCTCGTCGCCGCATTCCTCGCCGAGGGCAATATCTCCGACGCGTTGGCCCACGTCAAGCACTACACAGCGATTCTGGATACCGAACTCGGGGTCGCCCCTTCCGCGCAACTTACGGGGCTGGTGGCAAACCTAGGCCTTGCTAGGGCATCAGCGCGACGGTAGGACGCACGCCGACCGACGCTCCTTTTCTCCGCAACGATCCTCGGAAAGCTTCGAGCCGCGTGCCTGCGAATAGGAAACGTGCTCGATGCACTGACTTGGTTTGGTCGACGTGCTTCAGGGGCGGCTACCCAGAACGTGTGAAGACCAGTCTCTCTTTGAAGACTTCTCCCAGGCCAGGACCAATCCCAGCCGAGTTTCAGAGCCGGTTCACGGAGCATCCGTCTCTTCAGTTCGCGGGTGTCACCCCACCGACCTCTACCGCCAGTTCTGCGCGCCGTTCAACCTACGTTTTCAACTGGTAGTTCAGATTCATTCGCCGCTGAGTGCGGACATGGAGCGCGACGCGTCGGCTGCGGTATCGGTGCACAACCGCCCATCAGCGGGTCGGGCGCTTCCGTTCGAAGAAGCACCCGCGCCGCTGACCAAGTTCTAGTCCTTGCGCTTGCCGGCGGCCTTGTCTTTCTTGTCAGCGCGCTTCTCTTTGAGAGACTTGCTGGCTACAGTCTTGCCGGATGATTTCTTGGGTGATTTATCGGCCATGACGTTGTCCTCCTGTGAGCCGAGTGGCTCGTGCCCCGAGCGTACCCGCTAACGCTCGTGACGGGCGAGTCGGCGTAGGCCTTCGTCAATACTCACGGCGGGCGACCAGTCGAGCGCCTCGCGGATGTCGCGCTGATCGAACCAGTGCGCTGTCGACAGCTGCTCGGCTAGGAAGCGCGTCATGGGCGGCTCGTCCGCACCGGGGCGCACTGCCCACACTCGTTCGACGAGAGAGCCAGCGGTGCGTCCAACGGCGGCCGGGACACTCCAGCGCGGAGGCTGAACTCCCGACGCGAGGCAGATGCCCGCCAGGATGTCGGCAACGGGACGCGGTTCGCCGTTGGTCAGAACGTAGGCCTTGCCGTGGGCGACGTCGGCGCGGTGCAGGGCGGCGACGATTCCGGATGCGGCGTTGTCGACGTAGGTCGTATCGATGAGGGCGGTGCCGCCATTGAGTAGCGGCAAGCGTCCACGGCGAGCTCGGTCGACGATGCGGCCAACGAGCTGGGTGTCACCAGGACCCCAGACGAGGTGCGGCCGGATGGCAACCACGCGCATCCAGTCGCTGTCGCTGGCGAGAGCGAGCAGTTCGGCTTGTGCCTTTGTTCGCGCGTATTCGCTGCGCGCGTGTTCGGGTGACGCAGGCTCGGCGCCGACGCCGGCCAGCGCGGAGCCGGAGTGCGCCACCGAGGGCGACGACACTTGCACGAAGCGAGAAACGCCCGCCGCTTCGGCCGCGGCGAGCACGAGTTGAGTTCCTCCGACGTTGACGGTGTGAAACGCGTGCGGGTCACCGGCGAGCGATACCTTAGCGGCAAGGTGGATGACGCCTTCGACGCCTTCCATCGCAGTCGCGACGTCATCCGCATCGGTAATCGAACCGAGGAAGTCGGTGACGCCGTCGACGCCAGACGGCCGACGTTGCAGCGTGCGCACGTCGTGCCCCGCGGCGGCAGCCTCAGCGGCAACCGCGCGACCGAGAAATCCGGATGCCCCGGTGACGAGCACGATCATGGTGCTGTCGGCTTTCCGCCAGCCAGCAGTCGCTCGGCCCACTCAGACAACCGTGTGCGGTCGATTTTGGAGTTGTGGCGGATGTCCGTCGGAAGCTGCGGCACAGCAAGCACGGCCACGAGCGGAAGGGTTGTGCTCGCGCGAATGGCCGCCGTCAGTTCGGGGTCGGCGAGCCCAGGCTTCCGGGTCGGCGAGATAGTTTCCACTACCGCGACTGCTTGGCGCAGCTTGTGCGGGCCGACGCCCACAACAGCAGCACGGCGCACGGCGGTGACGCCCTCGACATCCTGCTCGGCGCCGACCGGTGCGATCGGGCCCGTTGCTGTCACGATCACGTGAGGAAGGCGGCCTTCGACCCAGAGGCGGCCGAGCTCATCGAGGTGGCCCACGTCTCCGGTGCGGTGCCAGCGAGCGGAGGGCGCGTCGGGCGCGGTCGTCGTGTTCGCAGGCTCCGCAGCGTTCGCGGCATCCGTGTCAGCTGCAACGTCAATGGTGGCGGCTGCATCGTCCACCGCAGTCTCGCGCGCAGCGGCGCGATCGGTGAGCCACAGGCGATCGTAGTGATCCTTGAGGTGCGGCGCCGAGACGATGATCTCGCCAAGAACCCCGGGCTCAGTGCTCGGTGTTCCGGTCGCGGCGCCGTCGGAGTCGAGCGCGCTGATGCGAATGAGGTTCTCGCCGATCGGCGTTCCCACGCACACGCCAGTATGCGCACCACCGGCGGCATCACGGATGCCGTCGAGCGTGATGTCCGTCACCAAGAGGCATTCGGTCATGCCGTAGGGAGAGTGCGGTGTTGCGTTCGGCATGATGGTGGCTGCCGAGGCGAGCAGTTCTGCGCCGATCGGTGCCCCAGTAGAGAGGAAGGTGCGCACGCGCTCGAGTTCGCTGCGGTCGTGTGCGGTGAGATCTCCCGCGGTTGCCACGACATTGAGGATCGAGGCGGGGGAGAGGAACACCATGCTGCCGCCGGATGCTTCCACCGCGGCCGCGACAGCGCGGGCGGTGAGAGTGCGGGGAGACGAGACATCCATTGCAGGCGTCACTGATCGCGTGCCGAGTGCCGGACCCAGCAGGGCGAATGGGGCGAACCCGGTCACGAGTCCGGTGTCGGCTGTCACTTCGAAGTGGCGCGCCAGTACGTCCCGCAGAGCAGAAAGCTGGCCGTGGCGGTAAACGACACCCTTGGCCGGGCCGGTTGAGCCCGACGTGAAGAGGATCGCAGCGTCATCCTCAGCCCGCGGTTCGGCAGGGAGGGGAGTGTCGGCGCCGAGCGTGATGAGGTCGCGCAGGCTGTACGAAACTCCGAGCGTTGCGGCGGACACCTTGGGAAGTCGCGCGGTGGAGATGCGCACTCCGGGCCAACCGAGCGTGCGGGCGGCGGTGAGGCCGGGCGCTTCGCCGATGATGAAGTCGGGCCATGACCCGCGCACGGCACGGGTGAGTCCCTTGACGCCGAGGCCGGCATCCGCGACGACGATGATGGCGCCGATGCGCAGGCAGGCGTAGACCACGGCAGTGAGCGTGGGCCCGGGCGGTACGAGCAACGAGACCCGCTGACCCTTCGTCACACCGATCGCGGTGAGGCCGGCGGCGATCTGACTCACGCGGTCCGAGAGCTGTCGCCAGCTGACCTGTTGAGGACCGCGTTGTCCGCGCGTCGACATGTCGATCACGGCGGTGGTGGTGTCATCGGCGCGTTCATCGAGGTTGCGCCAGAGCGGCACGAAGCTCGAATCGTCTGAATCGGTGGATGCGGAGGCGGATGCTGCAGCGAACGCTTCCCGCGGCGACGGCGAGGCCGAGCCCGGGTTCGCGAGACTCGCGGCATTGTCTCCGAGCCAAGTCAGCACCGAGTCGGCGTACGGAACGTCTTCGGCAACGAGATGGCCGGCACCCTCAAAGCGGTGAACGTTTGCGTGCGGAAGTCGCTCGATGAGGTCGTCGAGGTAGTAGTCGCTGAAGATCGGATCGCGCGGACCCCACAGCATGAGCGCCGGCAGGTCGAGCTTGGCAACGGCGGTCGCGATGCGGTCGAGTTCGCTGTAGCTTTCGTGATCAGCATTCACGGGAATGTCGGCAACGAAGCCGCCGATTCCGCCACGTCGTGCTGCCGTACGGTACGGCGCGCGGTACGCATCCTTCACCGCCGGGTCGAGCGAATCGGTCGTGAGTGCGAGCGTGGTCTCTAAGAACGCGGTGGTGCGCACGGTGGATGCCGCCAGCATTCCACGGGCGCGCGCCAGCCGCAGCGGCGCGGGGATTGGCTTGCCGGCTTCGTGATGCACGGCGGTGTTCAACAGCATGACGCCCGAGAGCTGGGCCGGGTGATCGACTGCCCAACCGAGCGAAACGACGCCGCCCCAGTCGTGACCAAGCGAGAAGACGGGGCCCCCGAGAGACAGTGCGTCGGTGAACGCGGAGAGATCGGCGACGCGCTGCGCGAGCGGACGATGGATGCCGGTGCGCTCCGAGAATCCCATGTCGAGCTGGTCGACGGCGATGACGCGCCACGCGGGCGCCGCCGCCCCAGATCCGTCGCCAGCCGCAGCCGCAACCCCAGCTTCTGCATCCTGCACCGATTGCGTCAGTAGTTCGCGCCAATAGTACGACCAGGTCGGGTTGCCGTGGACGGCCAGGATGGTGCCGGCAATGGGCACGCCGAGGCGAGCCAACTCGTCGCCGGTGTCGAGGTAGTGCCAGTCGCGGGTGAGTCCCGCATCCACACCGCTACCTGGCACGGAGGTAACTCGGCTGAAGCGCGGGTCGAGCCCGGGCAGGTCGTGCGGCGGGCGGGAAGCGGCTTCAGTCACCATGCGAGCTCCATCATTGCGGTATTGAGTCCGGAGCCCACACCCATCAGGAGAACGCGGTCGCCCTTTTTGAGCGACCCTTGCGCTTCATCAAGCGTGATGGGAATCGACGCGGGGCCGACGTTGCCGTACTGCGGGAAGGTGGTGGGCACGCGATCGCGGTCGAGCTTTGCGGCCTTCACGATCGCGTTGGTGTGCACCGACGACACCTGGTGGGTGACGTACAGATCCATCGCTGACCAGTCCCATTCGGTGGATGCTTCTTTCCACGCCGAAACGACCAGGTCGAGGCCACCTTTGAGCAGTGCTTTCGCGTCGGTGAACATACCGTCGACGCTGCCGACACAGAGTTCGTGGAACTGGGTCGCCGCGCGCGTGACCCCGCCGAGAATCGGATGCCCGGCCGGGTGTTCGTCGGTGCGTCCGAGTACGGCAGCAGCAGCTCCCGAGCCGAGCGTGAGCGACGCGAATTCGCTCATGAAGCCGTCACGATCGGAATCCTGCTTCAACAGGCGGTCGATGGTGTTGGTCTGGATGTCGTCGGCGTCTTCGCCATTGACGATGATCGCGTAGCGAATCTGGCCCGACTCGATCATGTTCGCGGCAAGGTTCATCCCGCTGACAAAACCGAGACACGCGTTCGCGACGTCGAAGTTGATGGCCGAGCTGGGCAGACCAAGGCCATGGTGCAGGCGCACCGCCACCGAAGGCTCAAGGTGCTTTCGGCTGACCGAAGTGTTAATGAGGAGGCCGACTTCAGAGGCATCCACTCCGGCTTCAGCTAGCGCGCGTTGACCCGCGGCGACGGTGGCATCATCGGATGTTTCGCCGGGCGCCCAATTGCGACGCTCGAGCACGCCGGCCACCCGTTGCAGGAGTCTGCTGGGCAGCGCGAGGCGCGAAAACGCCGGGGCGAGGCGCGCCTCAAGGTCTTCCGATGTGGTTACCCGGCTGGGTAGTGTGCTCGCGACCGACAACAGGGAAACATTGTTGAAGCGCGTGTTGGCATTTCCGGCCACGGAACCTCCGTCGAGCGAGCCCCGCGGGCTCAGTAAGCAAGAGGCCTAGTTTACGCCAGTTGGCTGAGCCTTGCCTTCTGGTAGCGCGAGCGGCGTTCGCGCGTGTCGCGAGCTAGAACGCGTTCTGCAGCTCGCAGACAATGTCTGCCTCGATTGGGGTGCCGTCTTCGAAGGCTCCGGCAAAGCGCACTTCGACGATGTCGCGGCTGCCGTCTGCCGTTCGCGCGCTGATCTCCGTCAACGTCGAGATGGTGCCGTTGGTGTTGTTGCCGACTCCGGCGGCCGCCTCTTGATCGCGGAACCGGAAGCTTTCCTCGTCGAGCGCGATGTAGTTCATCAGCATGTCTTCGTGAGTGTCGACGTTGTCGATGCCAATGATCGTGACGATGTCGCCGTCATTGAGATCTCCGACGTCTTCGGTGCCGAACCCGCGGGTGATCTCGCAGTCCCCGGTGAAGTCCGGAAACTCGATGCCATTGATGCGGAGTGTGGCGTTACCGACATCGTCGGTACTGAGGCCGCCGGTAGCGGGCTCCTCTGTCGTTTCCTCGTCACCCACGGTCTCGTCCGTTGTCGTAGTTTCTTCTGACGTCGCAGAGTCTGCGGGCTCGGCGGCGGGGGAGCACGCAGCGAGCGTTGCGGTGACGGCGACAACAATCGCCGCGACCCGCGCTGTGCGCACCCAAGAAAGAGGAGACGGCATGAGGGACGAGTGCGCAGTTGTCATGAGATCAAGGTTCCTCGCCGGCAGAGTGGTTGTGCAATACGTCTTTCGGCGTAGCCGCGCGAGTAGGGTGTTTGAGCATGGGACTCAGCGATTCTGACGCGCAAGCGGTCTTGCGAGTTGCCAGTCGGCTCACGCAGCATCCGCCCCTCGAATTTGCGGATGTGCTCGAGGCTGTGCGCGAAGTCATCGACTGCGACAGCGCATCCTTCAATGACATGGTGCTCGCCACCCGCGACTTTCGGTACGTGATGTCGCCCGCCAGCGAGGTTGCCAAAGCGACCCGGCTCAAGCCCGAGTACGACAAGTACTTTCACCAGCATCCGCTGAACGCCGCCGCGAACTCCGCGCGCGGGCTCGGCGCTATCCGCTTCTGCGATGTTGCGGGCGGCGCGGATGTCACCGAAACCGACCTCTACCGCCACTTCTACGAACCGTTCGGTGTGCGCTTTCAGCTGGTGACGCAGTTGCCGTCGCCACCGGATGTCGTGGTCGCCTATGCACTGAACCGTAGCGAGCAGAGGGGGGAGTTCAGCGATCGAGACGTTGCCGTCATGAACGCCCTGAGCGGTCATCTCGCGATGCACCACCGTTCGTCGCTTGACGCGGAGCGTTCCCGCCTCGTGGATGCGGAGATGGACCGCTACGCCTGGGCGGTCGTTTCGGTGCGTTCGGATGGCGTGGTGGAGGCGTCGTCATCGACGGTGTTGGATGCCGGAGCCCGGGTTCCGGACAGCCTCGCGTCGATCATTGCCGACACCGCGCGAGCGCCCGGCAACGATTCTCGTCACGATGTGATCATCGGCACGCACCGGTGGCAGTGCATCGTGCATCCGGTGCGGCTGGGACCCACGGTGCTGCTGTTGCGCCGGCAGCAGGATGTCGCAGCCGACACGAACGCGCTCTTGGTGGCGGGCCTCACCCGTCGTCAGACCGAAGTGCTGCTCACCCTCGCGCGCACCGGAGGTTCGAACAACGAGCTCGCGCGCGAACTAGGCATGTCGGAGTCGACCGTGAAGAAGCACCTCGAAGGGGTGTTTCGGGTGCTTCAGGTGTCGAGTCGTGCTGCGGCGGTGCTGCGGTTGCGCGAGATGACAGCGCGAAAGTTGGGCGCTTCGTAGGTCTAAGCTGCTGGCCCTAGCCGTGTCGGCGCGCTCTATGAGTACGCGCGGATCGCGTGATGGCAGCGATACTGAACGTCTAAATATTCAGCGGGCCGACCCGCTCATCGTTGCCAGGCCGACGTGCAGTTTCTATTGCTTAGCGGTGAACGAGAACTCTCGGAGCGAATTTCTGGAATGAAGCTTGCGTCATAGTTCCCTCTCAAGCACTAGGAAGTTCCGAGCAGCGCGGACTTTGCTGCCTCCACAGAATCGAGCGGATCGCCCCACTTGGCCATGAAATCGAGTTGATGCACTGCCGAACGAACGTGGTCAGGGCGGGCAATTAGCCGTGCGCTAGCGTATGCGCTTGTGGCGTCGTTTAGCGCGGCTCCAGACTCGAGGGCTTCGTGCAGAAGCAGTTCTGCGTGACTTGCTGCCGCCCAAAAATCTCGTGGGCTTTCTTTCATTGCATGGCGGGCGAGAAATTTCGAAACAATTAGGCTTTCTTTGAATACATGTTTGAGGTCATCGACGTGTGTATCGGTAAGTCTCATCTCTAAGCGAGTCGCCATCGTGAGATTGACGCCGGTGTAAAAGGAAGGCTCTCTTTCGAAACCTATCTGGTATTGCGTTCTCATGCTCTGAAAAAGAGCTTTCGCAGCTACGGGGCCGATCTCGGTGTGCTCGCGGGTGAGTTTTCGTTTGAGGAATCCCCCGTAAATGCCGAAAGTTTCTGAGTCGCAGCTGTGCGAATTTATGGCGATATGGATGTGATGCTCGGCCCGATCGAAGAGCTCGTCCGCGCGAACGGGGTCTCCTTCGTTCTCAGCCATCCTCCGGTAAGCCATGATCAGTTTTTGCAACCAAACACGATGTAGCGGAGCCTCAGCATCCTCTGGCTCCAATTCGAGCAATTCCGCTGCTTCGCTGTATGCCGTTTCGTCGATAAGAGCACTCGCGAGTTGGAGTCTTAGCCCCTTTCGAGTCTCGACTTTCAAATCGTTCGCGTCAGCAACCGCGGCCGCTGCCGACAACATTGGCTCAGTATCCGACGAGAGCAGGGCGGAGTTCACTATCTGACGAACTTCAAGTTCTCGCGCCAATGCCGGCGCAATCTCGCTCCTTTGTATGTGTGGACGCGGAACGTCGTCCAAATCGAACCATGTATATACCGGACTGTCTTGCGACGAGTTTAGGACTGCTTCGGAGGCCACCGGCAGTAAACGTCTTATGGCGAACTCGGCTTGCTCGTCGGTGAGCTCTACGTCACGCTCGAACGTTACGCTTCGAATAAAATTGACGTCGAATGGGGGAGAGCTGTGTGTCCCGGAGATTTGCGGATTCACGAGAACCGTGGAATGCGGAGCGAGTGCGTGGCGTACACCGAGTTCGTACGCGACGTTGAAATTTAGGGTTGAAAGGTCTGCAATTACGAGGTCGCTGTTCGCGAGGTTTTCGATCATGCCAATGTGAATGATCCCGCTGTCAATCTCGAGATCAGCTCTCGTCCAATTGAGATTCAGGGTTTCGAGAACTGGCTGGTAGACCCGATGAAAGATGGAGTCAAGGTCATATGTGATGCGTTGGGTCGGATCAAATTTCTCCCCGTATCCCATAGCTACGAAGGCCCGATTTTTAGACACCGTTGGGTTTAGGTCTATGAGAAGGCGTTGGTGTGCGGTCGCCTTTGCCGCAAAATCATCAGTGACACTAGGCTGCCCTTCATCAGGCGTCGGCCTGATTACTATCGTCCAGATCCGTTCGCCTGGCTTTGCCAGCGAGGCAGCGTGGTTCAAGAGCTCAGAATTATGTTGGCGATAGATATCCGTTTGCTTGGGGTCTGCAGTTCCCACGCTCACATAGACGTTAGAGCTACCCGTGATTCGGTCAAACCGCTGTTCCCAAGCGTTACCTGAAGGGGTGACGCTGTTGCTCCGAAACGTTTGAACGTCAAACGGTAGAGAGGCATTAAGCTCACAGCCCTCTGCGAGTGCAGCTTCAGCGATGAGAATGTCGCTTCCAGACGCGAGCGCACCTACAACCAATCGCGGTTTTAAAGCTTGGAACAATCCACGCACTCTGTTCTGAAGGCTTTTATGATTCTCTATCGGGAGCCGAGTCGTGGCATGCCCAGGCGCATCAGCCTGCACGCCTGCATAAACAATGATCACGGTAGTGTCCTCCGTTTGTCAGTCAAGGCCAGCGCGACTTCTCGGTCTCAGGACGGCCGAACTCGGGTTTTCGCTGCGATTGGGTCGGAACGTTTTGCGTAAGCCCGTTCAATCCAGAGTCCCGGGTCAGCTATGAACTTATCCCAAGAGGTCAGCACACAGTATCGGTCACTCTCAGAATGCGCACACTTATTGTTGGGAATGTAGTAGTTGTAGCTGAACTCTGAAACAACGGTGCTGTCGCCGATCGACACTGAATTGTGCGTCCCTCCACAAGCCGAGCAAGAATATTTTCCGCTATAAACATTGGATTCGAAGCCGGGCAGCACTATTCCTAGAATTCCGCTCTTGCTGTTTCCTGCACCGTCGTAGAGGGAGGCTTGAAGCTCGCGCTTGATGAATCGTTGCTCGTACGCTCCTAGACTTTCCGCGCTGTGCTGGCCTATAAGGAAGATCGTGACAGTGGAGCTGGAAAGGTAATCGGAACGGATTACCTGCATGATGTAGTCGTCGTCATTCGAGTTGACTGGTTGATTCAACGATCTGTCGATGTAATCGATATTTTCTAACGCTTGGATCGCATTTTTGTAGTCTGCGTCCTCCGTCTTGAAGGAAATATATACCTTATGTGCCATTTCAGATTCCTGCTCTTGGTGCGCTGGTTCGGTGCGAGTGCAAAACAGTTTTGATAGAACGGGGTATTTGCGGGTTTCAAACTTGCGATCAGGGAGTCAAACTTTCATGACTAAAGCTAACTTGTTGTACTGACATTAGGGGAAAGCCATGCAACAAGCGCTTGAACCCGAGGACGATACGCAGTTGATCGTCTGAATCCGTGAGGCCGGTGTCTGAGCTCGATCTAGTAGCCAACATCCTCATTCCGCTCGTGCGTCGATGATGGTTTTGGTATTTACGAAAGTGGAGCGAGCCATGTTGCTAGTAGCTTGTTGGAACGCATTGCTAGTGGGTCAACGTTCGGTAGGTCATCACGGATCTAAACTCATCTCTCAGATTCCCGTGCGGAGACTCATTCGAATGCACAACATTCCTCGCCGTGCAGTTTTGGGGAGAATCGGCAACGGTTGAATTGGGCAGGAACGCGCGCGTTCGGCATCAGCGTTGGATGGAGCAGATTCGCGTGCTTGCGGCTCTCCTAACCGCGTTGGGTACTCTCTGGCAGATGTTTGGTTCTGCGATACCTTTGCTAAACGCAACGCGCGACCGCCCATCGGCGCACAACGTTCTCGCCACTGAGGAATGTGAGACTGTACTAGCGCGAGTTCAATGGTGGAACCGTGTCGAACGACGGCGGCATCTAGAAGAGGTCAATCGCGAGTTGCTTTCGGTATTGACGAAATCTGAGTTAGAACTGTTTAGAGCTTATGAGAGATCAGCTCTTGGACGGGCCTTACTCTCCTGCGGAGCATTGACAGCGGTGTACGCGACTGGACGAGATTTTATTTCCAGTGTCTGACTCTATCTGCTATCAGATGGTCGAGAATTCTGGCCGAATTCAGTCGCGGAGTCGTCTAGGCAACGAGATCTAGCAGAGTCGTGGCTGGGACAGGTTTGCGCTGGGCTGTGGGCGCGCAACATAGTTTGAACCGATCGGTGGGCTACGCGGCGCGCGGCTCAGGATCCATGTCGATCTCTGACGAGAGCTCTCGCCGCCTAGAGGACTGTTTCTGTGGTGGTGATGCCCAGTATGACTGCGATGTCAATGGCGATTAATGACAGTACGAGTCCGAGGTGCCCTTGGGGGCCAAGACTCTGCCTGTTTCGGGGTTGCCCGCGCTAGAGGGCGGCCCAATTAGCTGAGCATGAGGCCCGTCATGAGTGCGGAGGTGATGCGGTGGCGGTGCTTCAGTAGCCATTGGACGCCCGAGACGAAGAGGTCCAAGCCGACACTGGCACCGACGATGAATGCGTCGAGGTAGACGAAGTTGCGGTCATTGACGGCTGCGAGCGTGGGCCGACACCCCGAGGACGAGCAGAAGGTAAGAGCCCGATGTTCGGGGCAGACCGCAGACCGCCAACGCTGCTGCGGGCGACACCACGATCAGCGCAGGTTCGACATCCCCGCGTCGTGGCAAGCTCGTGAGAGCAACGGTTACGTCGACGGTTAGAAAGCCGACGATGATTTCGAGGAAGGTTTAGCGCCCGCCAACCATGCGGGCTGGAACGATCAGGGATGCCGCAATGAGGCCGGGCCATAGGAAGTCGCGCGTTTCATTCCGGAACGGTATGGAAGATAGCCGGCGAACTTTCCGATTGGGTTTAGTGGTAATAGATGAGGCCCTGCTCGAATTCTAACTATGTAGTGATCCTCGTCTCGCCGGGTTGGGGTGGCGGCCATGTTTTCTTATGAGAGTGGTAGAAAGGCTGCAACGCTTTTCGTACAAGGCCAGCGCCACCCACTTGATCGTTAGTGTGATATATCTCAGCGAGTTCGTTCCACTGCTGAGGAGTAAGGGTATTCACGGTTGCAATGCGTGTGGCCGTAGCTCCAGCGTCGATATAGTTCTCTGCCGCGCGGAGAGCTGAAAGTAAGCCAGTGGCGATTTGATCTGAGAACTCTGGCATCCGGCTTACCCACTCCAAGATGCGTGCGGCGACGTCTCCATATCGCTCATCGGTAGCTTGCGGCCACTGAGTCCGCCCTATGAATCCGGCAGGATCATCCGGGTATCGGATTACGTAATTTGGAACGGCGCGACCGAGCGCCCAGCCGACTTCTTGCTGGCACCACGCACTAGTCAAAAACTCAGGGTGCGTGATCGCGACGAATGCCTGCATGGTTCGGAGCCCGTGTTCGATCTGATCCTGCCACGACTGTTCATACTCCATTGTGTCGTGCGCTACGAAAGCGTGGATCCCTGAAACCGCTAACTCGTTTGCAACCTCACCGATGAACTTCTTATGCAGGGCAGAATGTGACACGAATACCCGAACGTATCCCGGCTTCCAGAGCGTCGACTCCGCCGCATCGAGTTGTGCTTGCACATCGATTTTGTCAGCGCCGGAGATTATGGAGAACATCTCGATGAGGTCGACATCGGAAGCCTCTCGGA
Source organism: Salinibacterium sp. NG22 (assembly GCF_015864925.1). NCBI lineage: Bacteria > Bacillati > Actinomycetota > Actinomycetes > Micrococcales > Microbacteriaceae > Salinibacterium > Salinibacterium sp. NG22. The sequence goes on from NZ_JADYWG010000001.1 coordinate 48,428, forward strand.
CGCTATCGCCGAATGTGAATTCCTCGCGGTTGTCGCGCCAATCTAGAGGCGTATATCCGAATTCAGATAACAGTAGGTTCGTTCTTTCGAAGGTCCATTTGCTGTCCTCGCGTTCAATCTCGATCATTCGGCTTTTGAGATTAAAACGTTCGCGTCGAGTCAAAGGCATGATTTGAGCATATTGCAGCTTGAAACGGGAGGCTTGGGATCTGCCGCGACGGAAAAGGCGGAGGGCGCCGGAATCTAAGGCACTGAACATGCGTCTGTCGAAGTTGAAGGGAGAATAGCCACTGTCCAAATGTCAGATGCGGGCAGTCTATGGTTCAATTTTTGTGTCAGCGAAGGTGCTCGACTAGAAAGATTATCAGGCGCCGTGATATTCAACTCGCGAGGCACCTACTTTGGCGTTAGGTGCCGCTCGGTGGAGCGTGGGACTACGCGTCGTGCGGCTCAGGAACGGCGACGATCTCGGGCGAGAGCATCCGCCGCTTCGTGAGGGCTGCCTCTGCGGCGATGATGCCCAGCACGACCGCGGCACCGATGGCGATGAGAAGCAGCACGACTCCGAAGTCAGATTCGGGCGCTAGTACTTCGCCGGTCTCGGTTTGCCAGGGCCAGAGGGCGCGCAGCGAGCCGAGCATGAGGCCCGTCATGATGACGAGGGTGACGCGGCGGCGGTTCTTGAGGAGCCACTGGAGGCCCGAGACGAAGAGGCCGAGGCCGATGATGGCGCCGAGGGCGAAGGCGCCGAGGTAGCCGAAGTTGCGGTCGTTCACGGCTGCGAGAGTCGGCGCATACATGCCGAGGATCAGCAGCAGGTAGGAGCCCGAAACTCCGGGGAGTACGAGGGCGCACACCGCGAGGGCCGCAGCGAGCGAGACGATGATGAGGGTGGGATCCGCATCCCCGCCACGTGGCAAGCCCGTGAGCGCAACAGCGACACCGGCGGCCAGGAGGCCGATCAGAACCTCGGGGAACGTCCAACGCCCACCAACCATGCGGGCGGGCACGATGAGTGACGCGGCGATGAGTCCGGCAGAGACAGCGCGGGTGCCGGTGGGGTATTGCTCGATCAGGGGAGCGAGTAGCGCAGCGCCGATCACGATGGCGGCGAGCATCCCGATACCAATGGGCAGCACGACATTCCAGCGCACCGAACGGAAGTGGGCGCCAGCGCGAGAGAAACCGCGACCACGGATGCCGTCGGCGATCGTGAGCGCCACACCCCGGGCGAGGTGCCCGGCGCCATCGATGAGCGTGTCGTAGACGCCGACGAGGAGGCCGATGGTTCCGCCACTGACGCCGGGAACGATCTCAGCGAAGCCGATCAGCATGCCGCGAAAGGCATCACCGACAGTGCGGATGACGGGGTGAACTCGGGTCATCGCTTACTCGTTTTCTTCTCAGTGGCTAGTGGTGCGTGCCGTAGTTGTTGGGGAGCCAGCCCTGAGCTGAAACGCAGGGTGCGGCATCCGGAGCGGTGGATTTTTTCACCATCGTGCAGAGTAGTCGATTTAGTTGAGGTGGCGGTGGATATTGGTCCCGTCGCGGACCGATTCCCATGTTGCAGCCCGTAGCCTAGAGGGGTGACTACGGGCAACAATCGACTTCGCGCATTCCAGCAACGGATCAGTCGATCCCTCATCACTATGGCCGGGGGAGCCCTGCGCTCCAACAATGCGCCCACCCAACTCTTGTCGTTGCCGGGGAGCGAACATCAGCTGTCTCAGCGTCACGCGCGCTCGGTCATCGACCTCTGTTTGCGTGCGGGCGAAGCGATGCTCGCGACTGGAGCATCCGCCGCTGACGTTGTGGCGACCGTGCTGCGCATCAGCACCGCCTATGGGGTCACCGGGATGCACGTCGACATCACCTTCACGTCGCTCACCGTTTCGATACACCGTGGGATGAACGAAGACCCCATGTCGATCATGCGCATCGTGAAAGTGCGCACCATTGACTACACGCGGCTGCAGAACGTGTACTGGCTCATCGACGTGATCACCGGGCCCGACGGTCCAGGGGATGTGGATGAGACCCGCGAGCAGCTGGGCGCGATCCTCACCACACCGCATCCCTACCGACGCTGGGTCGTCACCGCCGGCAAGGGCATACTCGCGGCAGGTGTTGTTGTGATCTTCGGTGCCAGCTTTGTGCTGGTTCTTGTGGCTGCAATATCCGCCGCCCTCTCAGACATACTGACGCGTCGTCTTGAACGTTTGTCTGTCCCCGCTTTCTTCGCGCAGATGGCCGCTGCCGGCGTCATCAGCGTCATTGCGGTGTTCATGTTTTGGCTGCGGTCGATCGGGATCGATATTCCCGGATCGAACAGCCCGACCGTGATTGTGATCTCCGGAATCATCATGCTGCTTTCCGGTGTCGGCCTCACGTCGGCGGCGAGTGACGCGATCGGCGGCTACTACGTCACCGCCACGGCTCGCGGCATGGAAGTCATCATGATGACGCTCGGCCTGGCCGTTGGTATCTCGATCGTGCTCAGCATCTCGCTGCGCCTAGGAATCCCGGTGGCGATCGGTGACACGCTGGGGGACAGCCGCAGTGTCGTCTCGGGAATGGTCGGCTCGGCCATCATCGCCGTCGGCTTCGCCCTTGCTTCCTATGTTCGGATGCGGTTGCTGCCGATCATGGCAATGGGTGCCGCCCTCGTGTACGCCGTCTACTGGTTCGTGCTGCCCTTGGCGTCGTCGCCGGGCCTCGCGCCTGCCATTGCCGGAACAGCGGCCGGCGTCGTGAGCTACCTTCTCTACCGCTGGCTCAAAGTGCCAGAAGGCGCCACCAACATGGTCGGCATCATCGCGCTGTTGCCTGGTCTCGCGCTGTATCGCGGTATCTATGCGCTCATGGACTCCGAGTTCGGGGTCAGCGAGGCACTGCCCTCGATGGTCATGGCACTCGCGACCGGCCTCGGGCTGGCCGCGGGCACCACTATCGGCGGATTCGTCGCTCGCCGTACCTTCGGGTTCGACCGCGCGGCAATGGCGGCGTTGAAGCGGTCGCGGACGCCGCGGTAGCGGTGCCCTCGCCGTCGCGCGAATGGGCTTGTCCACAATTTCTTGACATTAGTGTCGACACTCGTTGACACTAATGAGATGACGAATTCGGTAGATGGCACGGCCTCTGTTCCGGCTGACGATTCATCCGGCACGGGCGACCTGCGCGCCCTTGCCAACGCTGCAAGGCTCGACATGCTTCGGCTGCTGCGAGACCGCGAGTGGACTATGGCCGAGCTCGCGACCGAATTAGGGCTTCACAAGGGCAGCATTAGTTACCACTTGCGCGTGCTCGAGCATGCCAGCATTGTGCGCCAGGTTGGTGAGCGCACGGTTCGGGGCGGACGACAGCAACTCTGGGGGATCACGGCACCGTCCATTGCCGGCGATCCTGATGGCAGCGAACCGGGTGCCCGACCCGCGGTGCTCCGGGCCTTGGCAACGCAGATGGAAGCAAGCCAGTCCCAGCGACTGTTCGTCTCGCAGGTGAGGTTGGATGCTGCTGGCAAAGAAGCCGCAGTCGCCCTGCTGGAGAGTGCACTGGCATCCATCCGGCAGCTGGAGGTCGACGGCGGAGATATTGTCTCGCTCGGCGCATTCACCTATTCGGTAGGCAGTCCGACGAGAAGCGAATAGTGTCCAGCGGGCAGAAGCAAGGGCGACCGTTCTGGGTCTTCTGGGGCGCCGTCACTGCGACCAACGTGGGCGACGGCATCCGTCTCGTCGCACTGCCCTTGCTGGCGACTCAAGTAACCGAGAACCCTACACTCATTGCGTTGGTGACCGTATTCACGTACGTGCCGGCGCTGCTCTTTGGGCAGGTTGCCGGAGTCTTCGTAGACCGGGTAAGGAAGCGACGGCTGATCGCGTTCTCTCAGGCGGGGCGCGCGGTCGTGTTGGCGGTCGTGGCGGTCGCGATAGCCCTTGAGGCGCTCGATATCCCGATGCTGTGCGCGGCCGCGTTCCTGTATGGGGTGGGGGAGGCGGTTTCGGATCCAGCATCACACGCGATCCTTCCCCGGTTGGTGGCTGCGGACAATCTGGGACGCGCGAACTCTGACCTGCAATCCGGCCAGATTGTCGGCGAGATGTTCGTCGGGCGGGCGCTGGGCGGGATTCTGTTCGCAGTGGCTCAACCACTGCCGATACTCGCGAACGTGCTGGTGCTGGCTGCCGCTTCCCTTGCGTTGGTGTCGCTGGGCGAAGTGGAGGGTGCGCCCGAAACTGCTGTGCCGCATCGAGTGCTTCGGCGAGGGCGCCTCCGGGATTTCTTCGAGGAGCTGGCCGAGGGGATTCGCGTAGTGATGCACTCTCGACTGCTTAGCGTCATGTCCTTACTCTTGGCGGTATGGGCAGGAGTGTCCGGAGCGTTTTGGGGAGTTGCCGCGATCTACGCGCTGCGCGACTTGCAATCTGGCGAGATCGGGTTCGGCATCATGCTGGCTCTGGCTGCAGTCGGCTCCTTAGCCGGTTCACGCATCGCGATTCAGGTCATTCGGGGACTAGGCGCGCCAGGCGCTGCAGCCATTTCCGTTTTCGTTAGCGGGGTCTCGATCATCGCCCTCACCTGGACACGTGACCTCTGGCTCGCATCGGTATTGCTTGCATTCAACGGTGCAGCCGTCACGGTGTGGAATGTGATGACCATCACCATCCGGCAGGCCACCGTCGAACCGCACATGCTAGGCCGTGTTAGCAGCACCTACCTAGTGCTGGCTCGTATCGCGCTTCCTGTGGGCGCTGGGCTCGCAGGGCTTTTGGCGACGGCTACCGATGCGCCGACTGTTTTTCTAGTGTTCGGCGGTGTCTTGTTGGTCATTTCGGCCCTGCTTCTGCCGATGCTGTGGAAGGCGTTTGCTGAATCATGGCCGCGAGGGCAGGCTTCGGCGAAGAAAATCGAAGACTACCCAAGCGCGTTCTCAACGCACGGATGAAGGTGCTTCGACTCGAGCGCGACTACCGCCTGCGAGGCTGCCGTAGCGAGTGCCCCATCCGTGTCGGCGCCCGACAATGTTGCGTGCAGAAAGCCTGCGAAGAATGCGTCACCGGCACCGTTTGTGTCGCGGATTTCGGCAGGTACGGCATCCACTCGGTGGAGTCCATCGGCGTCGAGCGCCATAGCTCCCTCGGCACCTAGCGTGCACACGACCACCGTTGCACCCGCGTTCACCCGATCGCGCATGAAAGGCAGCGGGTCCGGCATCCCATCGGCGTTCATGAAGAGGTGCGACGCTGCCTGAACGAACGGTTCGTGAAAATCTGACCGGCCGTCGTAATCGTGGAGATCAGTCCAGATAGGGATACCCGATGCCACAGCCTCGGGGAGAAGCGCGCGAGAGGTCTCCGATAGGTCCATAACAAGCGCCTCCGCACCTTCGGCCAGCGCGCGAAACTGCGCGACATCCGGCTCGATGAAAGCGGGGGTCGACAGGTAGAGCGACACTCGCTCACCGGCCCGCGTCATCAGATTCAGATGGCGTTCACTGGCGCCGGGAACGGTGGCGCACAGCAGCTCAATCCCCGCCGATTCCAACACCGCGCGTAGCCGGATAGACGCCGCATCATCACCCGCCGCAGTAAGGCAACTGACCCTTCGGCCCAACCCGGCTAGGTGCAGAGCCTTACCGGCGGAGGTGCCGCCGACAGTCTCGAAATCTTCTAGCGCGAACTGCATGTGCGGGCGAGGTTCGGGCAAGTGATTGAGATAGACGATGCTGTTCCACGACACGGGGCCAGAAATGAGGATGCGGTTCGGCATGGTCACACAGTACTGGCGCGAGCAGTGTTAGGTCGTGTGGCAGGTGATCGCGCACCAGTAGCAGCCGTTGACTTTCGGGTACTGGCTCTTCGCGGCAGTCACGGCCTCACTGCACGAGGCGAACTCGCCGAGATCGGTGCGATTCTCGACGCTAGGCAGGCAGCCCCGAGTCGAAGCTAAATCATGAACTTCGTGGTCGCCGGAGTTGGGCTGGGCTTTTTTATTTACGGTGAAGTAAGGCATGAGCTCCTCTTTTCCGCTGCACGTCATTGTGTGAGGAACAGAATACCGACCTATTCGGAGAGCAGCCAGATGTTTATGGTACCGTTCGGTACAGAACGAGAGTTTGTTTCCGGGTCGCCCTCGCGACCCGTCCCCACAATAGGAAGGATCCCCACAATGGATCTCAACAACCGTCGCGGAATCATCACCGGAGCTGGCCAAGGAATTGGTCAGGCTATCGCCCTCGAATTCGCTGCCAAGGGTGCACACCTGCTGCTCGTTGGCCGCAAGGAAGCCACACTGCAGGAGACTGCCGACCTCGTAAAGAACGCCGGTGGAACCTCCGAAATTCTGGTTCAAGACCTCGGGCAAGCGGATGGCGCGCAGAACGTTGCTGACGCCGTGAAGTCGTGGGATACCGTCGACCTTCTCGTGAACAACGCCGGAAACGTGCGTGCCGGACGACTCGAAGAGTCCACCGCAGCAGAAGCCACCGCGATGATCGACCTCAACCTCACCGCACCGGTGCTGCTTACGCAGGCACTGTTGCCGCAGCTGCGCACCAGCGGTGCAGCCAACGGAAGCCTCATCCTGAACATCTCGAGCGAGATCGCCCTTGTCGCGATGCCGTTCTACGCCGTCTATGCGGCCACCAAGTCTGGTCTGGCCGCGTTCGGTGAAGCGATGCGTCGCGAACTCCACGGCACTGGCGTGCACGTGGCCACGGTTTACCCCGGCGCCACCGACACCGAGATGATGAGCAGCCAGAACGCTGACTGGGAGCGCCGCCCCGTTTCTGACGTCGTCGCTCAGGTCATGACCGGACTTGCCTCAGACGAGCACGAGATCAACGCATCGGCACCCGACGGCCGCGGAATGCAGGAACTCAACGCATCCAACCCCCTCGCCGTCGATGCCGCCATGGCACCAGGGCTTGCCGACATGGAAGCGGCAGTAAAGGACCACAACAGCATCTAGTGCTGCTCGACTGATCAGGCTCGCGAGACTCCCAGAGCCCGCAAGACGCGCCCGATCAGCACAGCTCGTTCCACAGGCCGCCAGATTTCTGGCGGCCTGTGGAATATCCGGAGCCCTATTCGGCTTGTTCTCTTGGTAACCAACCGTCCCCGTACGACGTCGCGTCAGTAACTTCGCGTCACACAACGGCGACGGCCCTGAACTCGCAATAACCTCGAAAGGTGAACGCTGTGGAAACCCTGACTGTGCTTCTTAGCCTCGTGGCTCTCGCCACTGTGCTTGGCCTAGTTTGGCGTGCTCGTACCGGCCGCATTAAGCACACTCGAACCGACGCCTCGACCGCCGCATCCGAAGAGAATCGCATTTCGATTCCCGGTGCCGCCCCGTTCGGCAGTCGCGTCACGCTGGTTCAGTTCTCCACCGCAGCCTGTGCAATCTGCCCTACTGTCCACACTCAGCTGAGCGGCCTTGCCAGCGAGTTCGATGACGGAACCGGCGTCGTTGTTCACGTCAATGTGGATGTCACCTCGCGTCCCGAGATCGCCAACCAGTTCAACCTGTTGCAGTCTCCGACCACGTTCATCCTTGATGGCAACGGTGTGCTGCAGGCCCGCATCGGCGGAGCCCCCAAGATCAACGACGTCCGTGCCGAACTGGACCGGATGCTCGCCCCCGCGTTGGTCTAACCACCAGTTTTCGCACCCGTCCACCCCGAGACAGCGCCCGCACCCCGCGCATCACAGATAGCGACTCCCATGACTTCGAATGACACCCACGCCGCCGGAACGACGCAACTCTCCGACTCCAAAGCAGCTCTTGCAGCCAAGCCGGGCCAGGCCGGAATCGACCCGCGCGGTCCCCGCTTCGGCGCCGGCATCACCGCCGTTCTGCTGCTCACCGTGATCGGCCTCGGATTGGATGCCGCAGCAGCGCTCCCGGCCACCCTTGCCGAGCGCGCCAGCCAGCCGGCCTTCATTCTCCTGAGCCTCATCACGGCTCTGTTCGCGTGGGGCGCTTTCGCTGGCATCCAGCGTCACCCGTATGGACTCTTCTTCAAGGCCGCGATCCGTCCGCGCCTCAGCGCGCCCAGCCACCTCGAAGACCCACGCCCGCCTACGTTCTCGCAGGGTGTTGGCCTCTTCGTCACCGTAATCGGGATTGTGCTGCACCTCGCGGCTGTGCCCTACGCTCTCGTAATTTTCGCGGGGCTCGCATTCATCGCCGCGTTCCTCAACTCAGTCTTCGACTACTGCCTTGGATGCCAGCTCTACGTGCTGCTCGTGCGTGCCGGGCTGGTTGGCCGCGGTCGCTCCGCAGCGTAATTAGGGGAGCGCGAGCATCCGCCCCGCACGCCGTCCTTCCCAGTGAGAATGCCGTGACCTGGGCCGCAACTCTTCCGCCGTCTGAGGCACACGATTATCGTGGCATTACAGTGGGCGGCTACCGATCACGATGGTTGCCCGATTCCTCAACGCGAGCGAAAAGGACGAAACCATGTCTGATCTCAACAGCCCAGCAGCCGCCGAAAACGGTTTAGGCCCCGACGCCCACAACATCCAAGACTGGACAGATCTTGGCAAAGAAATGTGGTCCTATCTCACCGGTCGCAGTGCTGTCATCGACTACAACTTCATCGACATGACCGTCGAAGTTCCCCGCGATGTTGGCCAAGATGCGCCCCGCGCGACCTGGAAACTCAACGGAACCCTGCGGGTGACCACCAGCGAGGGATCCGGCTCCGAACCGACCGCCCCGTAACGATGAGTACCTCAACGAGGTTCGACATCGATCTGGCGTTCTCGCTCATCGAACCAATACTTGACGATGCGGATGCCGCGTCACCGGGCAGCGGGGAGTCAGCAGCATCACCGCTCGAGACAGAAAAAATGACGGGCACGATCAACGCCAACGGCATGGATATCGCCGTATTTTCGAGCAAGCCGGAGCTGTTCTTGCAGGCGCGAACGGTGAAGCTCAAAGACGTGCGCAGCGTGGCCAAAGTCTTGGCGGACCGCGGGCTTACCGTCGCGCTCTCAGGGCCGCTCGGTCTCATCGCTCGTGTCGGGGCGATCAGGCCTTCCGTCGCGCAACGAGTGCTCACTGGCTCTCCGCACATTTCGCTGGGGAGTCGCGCTGCTCTTGCTCCGCTGCTGCGGCGCCGTGATGCGGGCGCGGCGACGGCATCCGAAATGCAGTTTCCGCCAAGCACGCTGCTGCCGCTGGTGCCGACCTTCGATCGGTTTGTTCGCAAACAGATCACCACGACGCACTACACGGCGGGTGCGGGGCGACCTCGACTGTTCTTTGTCGTCGGCTCCGAAAACTGGAACGGCCAAATGCCGCGCGAGTTCGAGTTGCGATCAGAAGTCACCACTATTGGATCGTCTTCTGCCGCGGACCTGCAGCTTCCCGGCCTCGAGCCAATCCACGCCGAAATCCGCCACGATGACGACGATGAGTACGTGCTCCACGCCATCGGTGCCGTCGGTGGCGGATCGCGCCCGCTCACAGGGCAGGATCCCGGCGCACGCACGCTCAGAACGGGCGCGCGAATGGAAATGGGCGAGTGGCGTCTCGGGTTCTTCCGCGAAGAATACGCTGACCACGGTCGGCCGTTTGGCGGCCGCATCGGAGGCGAAATGGGTCATCAGAAACCGCAACCCGGGCGGCACCGAAATGCATCGGCACCCGCACCGGCCGCACCGCCGGAAGGGCCGGAAGTTCCGGAGACGCCCTAAACCCCGACCGTTGGACTATTGCGTGGGCTGCTCGGCGATCAGCAGCCTGCGCAGTGCCGAACGGGTCGCGATCGAGACACCGAGCAGGTCGAAGACCTCGTGGGTTCGCGTGGCAGTCCCGTGAACAATGGGGAGTTTGTCGCGCATCCATTCGTCCACCTCAGCGGGTGAGCGGATCTCCTCTGGTTCGGCGCCGGGAGCAAGCTGCTCGACGGCGGCCATCGCGTGCACGGAGGTTGCATAGTCGGCGGCGACGGCGGCGGGATCAACCCCAGCGTTGCCGAGGAGTAGAGCGCTGATCATGCCGGTGCGATCGCGACCGGCGCTGCAATGCACGAGCGTTCCGGGGGTGGCAGCGGCGATTGCTTCGAGCGCGCCCCGCACTAGTTGGGGTTGCAACCGCCAGTTGTGTTGCCAGTATTCGGGGGAGTCGAGAATGGGGGCGCAGGTCTCCCAGAACTCGGGATCGTTCTGATCTTCAGTGGGGGAGTTGACGATCATGATGCCATCGAGCACCGCCTCTGAAATCACGTGATCGCCCTCACCGGGGCCAACCTCGTGCTCGCAGCGGAGATCAACAACTGATGCCAAACCCCAGGCCCGCGCATCATCCCATCCGGCCGCGGTCAACCGCTCTCGGCGCGGTCCGCGGGCGATTCGACCCGCTGCTGTTACGCCGCTGCGTGACAACGCCGTGGGAAAGCCGCCCAAATCTCGAGCATTGATATAGCCATCCCACGCAAGTGTTGTCATTTCCTCAGCATAGGGAACGGCCGCAGCGCAGGCCATAGTCGCGCCACGGATCACGGCGAATTCGGATATTCGCGCGCCTCGGCAGAAAGCTGACAGTGAGGCGCAGCTCTGCAGCGTAGCGAAACAATCGGCCGTTACCCGGGATCGGTGATTATGCTCGCGACGTGTCAACGACATCCGTTGCTAACCCCGAACCCACGAAGGAGCGCACCATGTCAGTGCTCGACGAAGTCCTCTCCGCCAACGCCACCTATGCCGAAAACTTTGGCGACAAATCCGAACTCGCTTTGCCACCCGCTCGTGGCTTCGCGATCCTCACCTGCATGGATGCGCGCCTAGACCCTGCACAATACGCCGGGTTGACCGAGGGCGACGCGCACGTCATCCGCAATGCGGGAGGACGCGCATCCGACGACGCCATCCGGTCACTCGTGATTTCGTACAAACTCCTCGGCACGAAGGAGTGGTTCGTGATTCACCACACCAACTGCGGGATGCAGTTCTTCACCGATGACGTAATGCGGGGGCTTCTGGCCAACAGCCTTGAGGCCGCTGCTCTGGGCGATGCCGGATTCGAAGACGTGGGCACCGGTCCCGGCTCGGCCGAAGCCAAATATATTGACTGGCTCACCATCGCGGACCAGGCCGAGAGCGTTCTCGAAGACGTCACCCGAATCAAAGCTCACCCTCTGGTGCCGAGCGGCATTCCGGTCTATGGCTACATTTACGATGTCTCCACGGGACAGCTCGTCGAAGTACCGGAGGCAACAGCTGCTGGTGCTGCAGCCTAGAGCGGCCCAGACCCGCGCGGTGTCGGCGACGGTCGTCGACACGTAGGCTCAACCCATGGCTATCTCCCGCTTCGAAGAGCTCGACTTTCAAGAGACCCCGATGGGGGAACTCAACCTGCGACGCCGACGTGAGCCAACACTCGATGTTGACGTGTATGAGGTCAAGCTCGGTGAGGAATACCTCATGTCGAGCCTCTTCACTGTGGCCGAAATCGCGCTTTCCGATCTTGGGCTTGCGGCGGCTAACGGAGACGCATTGCGCGTCGTCAATGGAGGACTCGGTCTCGGCTACACGGCCGTCGCGGCTCTGGCCGACTCGCGAGTGGCGTCACTCGAAGTGATCGATGCTCTACCGGCCGTGATCGATTGGCACAATCGTGGCCTGCTCCCGGTATCCGCAGAACTTACCAGCGACAGCCGCACCACGCTCACGCACGCCGATTTCTTCGCCGTGATGCGCGCCGAGCCGACCGAGCCCTACGACGTGATCCTTCTGGATGTCGACCACTCACCCCGTCACCAACTCGACCCCAGCCACGCTGACCTCTATACCGTTGCGGGTCTTCGTCGCGTGCGCGCTCATCTCACTGACGGCGGAGTCTTTGCTCTGTGGTCGGATGACCCGAGTGACGATGAATTCATGGAGCGCCTCGGCCAGGTGTTCGAGAACCCGATCGCGCATGCGGTCGACTTTGACAATGCGCTCACCGGTGGGGTCTCATCCAACACCGTGTACGTCGCGACGAAACGCGCCTAGTTAAAGCCCGGTCGTAGGAGCGAGTTCTTCTATCCACTCGGCGATCGGGTCGTCGTTCGCGTGGAGTGCTGCGTGCTCGCTCGCTGAGAGCGGAGGGAACGGCGGCGCGATCACATCCGAATCCCCTTCACACGGTGGTTCAACCGTCACAGCGGGAAGTTGCGGGGTGTTCTTAGAGCGAGCGTTAGCTTTTTTACACATTCGGGATCCTCGGGTCGTGCGTCGTTAACAGAGAGGTGCGCACAACCAGGGGGTTGCGCGCACCTCGTTCAGTTCATCGTTCTCTGGGGGGAGGGCTGATGAACTGCTTCAGCTAGCTCTGCAAACTATTGGTGTTAGACCCGACCACCGGTGAGCTTGCGAGCGAGGAAGACGATGACGGCGATGACAGCCAGCACAATTCCGACCCAGAGGAGGAAGTTGAGCGACTGCACGAGTCCGCCGGTGAGGAGCAGGGCAACGGCGATAATTGCGACGATGATGAGAAGGGTGTTCATGATGTGCCTTTCGGGAAGAACTAGTGGGGGAGACTGCAGGGAACGGTAGCGGCTATTCCGAAACCGCGTCTTTCACGTTTTCGCCGGCCTTCTTCAGGTCGGCCTTCGCTTGGTCGGCACGGCCTTCGGCTTCGAGCTTTTCGTTATCGGTGACCTTGCCGGCCGCCTCTTTTGCCTTGCCGGTGAAGTCTTCGGCGGCGTTCTCGACCTTGTCTGATGCGCTCATGAGAGTTCCTATTCGTGTGGGGGAGTGGGGGTTGGCGTGGCGTGCCTGCCAGCGCTGGCGTAGAGCGGCAGGCACGCCACAGGCTGAGAATATTCTGGGCAGTACCTGCATGACTTCACCCTTAGGGGTGAAGTTTCCCCACGGTCAGGCAGCGACACTTATCGTTGACACATGAAAGCTCTGCATGTTGCCCTCGTCAACGATTACGAGGTGGTAGCCCGTGGTGTCGTCGGGATGCTGCGGTCGTACACCAACCGCATCCGTGTCGTAGAGCTCGACCTCAATAAACAGGTGGATGAGCGCGTTGACATCGCCCTGTACGACACCTTTGCGGGCACTCAAGGTGACCGAGCCGTAGTGCATCAGCTTGCCGCGAATTCTTCGATCGGCGCGGTCGTTGTGTACTCGTGGAACTTAGACCCGGCACACATCGCGGCGGTGCTGCGCAATGGTGCCGACGGCTACGTGTCGAAGGGCTTGCCCGCATCCAAACTTGTGGCGGCTCTTGAAGCTATCCACGTGGGCAGTGAACGCGTGCATCTTGGCGGCCCCAACATTCCCACTGTCCAAGCGGGAGACTGGCCCGGCCGCGAGGAAGGCCTCACCGAGCGCGAAGCAGAAGTGCTTGCCCTCATCACCCAGGGTCTCTCGAATTTGGAGATCGCCGAACGCACCCACCTTTCGATCAACTCGATCAAAACCTACATTCGCAGCTGCTACCGCGCCATCGGCGTGACGAGCCGCACCACTGCGGTGCTGTGGGGGATCGAGCACGGCTTCCGGCCCGATCGCGTCAGGATCGAGCATCCGGAACCATCTCCAGGCACAGCTGAGATCACGGTGAACGCGTGAAACGCCTTCGACTCGACGACATTAGGCTGCAGCCGGTGAAAAATACGCTGCAGCCTGTCAAAAAAACGGCGGGACGGATGCGGTCCGATATCACCCGAACCCGCATGCTGCAGGCCGCGAAAACCGGCCTTGCCGTCGCAATCGCGTGGACGATCGCGCCCTACCTACCGGGCGTGGCCGACAACTACCCCTACTACGCCCCTCTTGGCGCGATCGTTGCGATGTATCCCACGCTCATGGGGTCGATGAGGAACGCGGCGCAAACTCTGGGAAGCCTTGCCGTCGCGATCGTACTTGCGGGCGCCGTGATTATTTTCAGCTCGCCGAGCGTGCTCACGATGTCCCTCGCCGTCGGTGCCGGGGCGCTCGTCGCGGCCACGGGCTGGTTCGGCGCTAATCGCGAATACATCCCTGTCACAGTACTTTTCGTGCTCATCATTGGCGGGCCGGATGCCGACGACTACTCGCTCGGCTACCTCGAGCAGGCGACTCTCGGTATCGTCGTTGGGCTGCTCGTCAACCTTTTGATCTTTCCCGCGCTCACCCACAACGCGGTTGATCAGCAGCTCTCGAACTTTCGCGCGGTGCTCTCTGACCATCTCTCCGAGATCGCTGAGGCCCTCGCCGAGAGCTGGCCGCCGGAACGCGACGGCTGGGCGTCCGGCAAAGATTCCCTTCTCGCCGTATCTGGCGAGGTGCGCGAAGCTGTGCTCCTCGCCGACGAAAGTCGCAAAGCAAACCCGCGCGCCCGCCGCTACCGCCGCGACGTGAAAGCGGATTATGAAGATCTCGCGGCGCTTGAAAACGTGACCTTCCATGTGCGCGACATCACGGATGTGCTCACCGGCGCCGTCTGGGGCACGCCAATCAAGGTGCAGCTGCGGCCCGAATTGCGACCAGCGTTGAGCGCATCGCTGGCCGCTCTCGCAACAGCCCTACGCGACTGGGATTCGGTGGAAGAACGGGAAGAGGCACACGCTCTCGCCGCCGATGCTCTTGCCGCCTTGACGGCTGAACTGGATGCCCGCAAAGCCGACGCAAACGCGACGACAATGGGCGCCTCCGCGGCAATATCCATGGACATTGCCCGCATCCTCGCGGCTCTGAACGCGCGGCTGGAACACGCCGAGCACGAACAGCAGAAACAGCAAGCCGAGCAAGCTGAGTCTGAGACGGCGGCAGAGGTGGTGGAGCCGAGCGAGCCGAGCTAGCCGAGCTAACTCAGCATGCGGCAGTCAGCACTCGGCCCTGTCCCTGCGTCTGGCTACTTCGATTCGACCTGCGGCATCCGAATCCGCAATCCGCCCGCTTTGATGCGCGTCTTGAAAGCGATAGCCCTGCCGAAGCCATCGCCGTCGAGCTCGATCTCTTCGGCCGTGCTCAGACGAACCGTCAATTGCTTCGCCTTCACATAGCTCAGCGCTCGCACGTCCCTGGTGGTGAGGCGATTCCCACCCCTGATGCGGCGAAGCACTCCGTTCTCCCACAGCACTTTCACCAGAATTTGAACCCACCCGATGATGCCCTGAGGGCGCATCACCGCGACGTCAAAGAATCCGTTGTCGGGGGCAGCATCCGGAAGCAACAGAACGTTAGCCGTCAGTGAACCGCAATTTCCCACGATGACGGTGTGGGCGCGTGCAGACCGTGAACGCCGAGAGTCGAGACGATAGTCCAAGCGCAGTTCGCTGCTGTCGGTGAGGGCTTTCGCGATCGCACTCACATAGGCGAGCCAGCCGATTCTTTTCTTGAGATCATCGTCGGTGTTAGCCAACATCTTGGCATCGAGCCCCAGGCCGGCCATGACGACAAATGCGTGCTTCGAAACCTTCTCGTTCTCATCGCGGATGTCAATGAGCCCGATGTCGACTGCTCGATCGACCCCGGTGAAGGCGGTTCGAACCGCACCCTCAATGTCGTCGAGGGGAAGGCCCAGATTGCGCGCAAAGAGATTACCGGTGCCCGAGGGCATGAGAGCCAGAGCGGCGTCGCTGTCGTGAACGGCTTCCGCGGCAGCACGCACAGTGCCATCGCCGCCCGCAACGATCACGACATCGGCGCCAGCATCCAGAGCCTCTTTCGTTGCACCGACACCAGGATCTTCTTTGCTGGTGGCGTGGAACGTGGTCGGCGCCCAGCCCGTCTCGCTTTCGAGAGTTGCGACCGCTGCCTTAATGGCATCCAGATCAACCTTGATGGGGTTGTAGACCACGGCGGCGGAGTGCGGCGACGATGCACCTCTAGTGGACTTCGCGGTCATCGGTTTCCCTCTATCGTGTCGGGCTGCACCGCGGGGCGCAGGTGTGGCTAGGTGGTCGTCGGACAGTGTGGCTGCTGCCGTTGTGTGCCGGCCGGAGTCGACAGTGAGATGACTCTAGTCGCTTGCGGGCGAGGGAGTTCTGCGAAGGTAGGCAACCCGCCGAACAAAGTTTTAGCATTGCGTCATGGTGAACACGCATCCCGAAGTTGAAGCGGACGAACGCGCCCATCGCGTCCGTCGTCTGTGGCCGCTCATCAGTGGTCTCGCCTCCCTCGGGCTCGTAATCGCCCTGGGAGCACTCATCGTGCTGCGAGACAAGGGGATGCCCCTCGGCATCGACGAGTGGTGGATGGCCGTGCTTGCCGATTATCGAAACCCGGTCTGGCAGTCGCTATCGCTCATGATGAACTTTCTCGGCGCGGGGATCGTGGCGAGTTTCATCGTGCCCGGCGTGATCATCATTGCTCTGCTGCTCATCAAACGCCCGTGGGCTGCCCTGTATTTCACCATCGCGACGGTGCTCACCGGCGGTTCAGTTCAGCTGCTCAAGCATCTTTTTGCACGAACGCGCCCCGACACGATCCTCGTGACGGTGGACTTTGGTTCGTTCCCCTCTGGGCACGTCGGTAATGCCGCCGTGATGGCACTCGTTCTCGCGATCCTTTTCCCACGGGTATGGGTGTGGATCGCGGGAACGATCTACACGGTGCTCATGATGTTGAGTCGTACCTACCTAGGAGCCCACTGGCTCACCGATACGGTCGGTGCCCTCCTGCTCGGGGTGGGGGTCGCTATCGTGGTGGCCGCACCGCTTGCGGCAAAGATCGATGGTGAGCGCCGAATCCATAAAGGGAAGCGGCGTGGGCCAGAAAATAATGCCGCTGGCACCAGCGCTGGCACCAGCGCTGGTGCTGGTACCGGGGCGTAAATACGCGAACATCGTGCACGCTCAATGCTCGCGAGGCGAGCGCGATCTACAAGCGAGCGAACCGAGCGCGAACGAAGCAATAGAGTCCGTAGGCGATGAGTCCGATCGCGATGACGATCAGCAACACCACGCCGAACGGCAACTCAGTGAGACTCGTCAGTGCGCCATCCAAGCCCGAGGACTTGCTGGGGTCGTGCGTAATAGCCGCGACCACCACAAGCACTCCCGCGATGGCGATAGCGATTCCCTTAGCGATGTACCCAGAGATACCGAGCCCAATGACTGCTTTGCGGAGAGGCTCACGAGGAAGCGAGATGTCTTCGGTGAACTTCTTTGTTGCGCCCTTGTAGACGAAATACGCCCCGACACCCACGACGGCCACTCCCGCCACCATAAGCACAACAAGGCCAACGGGGTTGGCCATCAGGTCAGCGCTGAGACTGCTCGTGCTGCTGGAGGAATCGCTAGAGCCGCCCAGTGCAAAAGGAATCGCCGTTGAACCCAGAGCGAAGTAGGTGAGCCCCTTAGCGGCTTCCGCACCGCGTCGTGCCCACTGGCGTTTGGAATCGCCTCCCTTCATCAAGAAGGCCGAAATGAGCAGCCAGAGGCCGAGCGCAAACATGCCAATCACAACGGACCACAAGAGAAAGACGCCGCCCGGACTGGATGCCAGCTGGCGGAAGGCGCCCGACTGATCCGCATCCGTGCTCCCGCCACCCGTCGCGATGCCAATGGCCAAAGCGCCGATCAAGATATGAACAAGACCATTGACGGCAAAACCAAGTCGTGCAAGAACACGAAGAGCCGTGCTGTTGTGTGCGCCGCGGGCTGCGCCAGTCGCTGAAACATCATTCATGACGGACAGTGTATGCGAAGCACCTCTCGGGTTACTATCTCCTATCCCCACGACACACTCGGAAGCCGGAGCATGAACGATCCCGCATCATCTATGAACAATTCCCGTCGAGCACGACTGCATTCCAGACTCTTTAGCGAAGAGCGACTCGTGACCACTTCGACGAAGAAGCGACTGTATGTCGTCGCCGGCATTTTGGTGACAACAGGGGCTGCAGCCCTCGGCTTTCTCTGGTGGGCAGTGTTGCAGCCCACCGTGCTTGAGCCCATGGATACCGCGATCCAGGCATGGCTCGCGTCGAACCAATCAGAGAGCCTGACTCTCCTGATGATCATCTTCACCGAGATATTTGGGCCAATCGCGCTGCCGATTATCGTGCTGGCGGTGACGCTCACGTGGGGCATCCGCGCTGAGCATTCCTGGCGACCATTCTTGCTCGCTGCCGGCACGCTTACCGGCGTCGTCATTGTGCAGATCATTACTCGAGTGGTGCAGCGCGACCGCCCGCCACTTGACCTCATGCTCTACGGCCACGACATGACGTTCTCGTTTCCCTCGGGGCATGTTTTGGGCGTTGCAGACTTCTTTCTGATCCTCACGTTCCTTGTGTTTTCGCGCCGCCATGCACCGTGGATCGCCGCTCTTTCATACGTTACGGCCGTTATCTTTGTCATCGGAACAGCGGTCAGTCGCCTCTATCTCGGCTACCACTGGACGAGTGATGTGCTTGCCTCGATGGCGTTGTCTCTCGTGATCGTGGGCACTGTGATTGTCGTCGATACTTATCGCACGGCTCGCGTTCCGGGCGCCCTCGAAACGGCGTCGCGCTAGCAGTACATACTCGTGCAGGAGCATCCCAGCAGCCAACGGCAGGATGGGTATATGACGCCCGCACCCGCACCTCGCCGCCTTCCCCGTCCCAAGCCCATCACGCCGAAAGCGGGGCAAGAGTCAGTGTGGGACTACCCGCGTCCTCCACGCGTGGAGCACATGTCGCAGCGGGTTGTGGTGCGACTGGGCGGGGAAGTGATTGCGGATACCACCGGTACTGTGCGCGTGCTGGAGACGAGTCATCCGCCCGTCTACTACTTGCCCATCGAGTCTTTCGTAGACGGAGCGCTCCGGCCGGTGGTGGGCACAAGCTTCTGTGAGTTCAAGGGCGAAGCGCACTACTTTGACGTGGTCGCCGGGGGAGTCGTGGCCGAACGTGCGGGGTGGACTTACCCCGACCCTGCTCGAGGATTCGATGCCTTGGGGCCCCGAGTTGCGCTCTACCCGGGCCAGATGGACTCGTGCGAGATCGACGGCGAGCTAGTGACCTCCCAAGAGGGAGATTTCTACGGCGGGTGGATCACCAAGAACCTCGTCGGGCCGTTCAAGGGCGCGCCGGGCACGATGGGTTGGTAGCAGCAGAATCTGCTGCTGGGGCGAGAGTGGCGTGGCTAACTAGCTCTCGGGGTCGGTGCGAAATCTAGCCCGCTGGTCAGCTGCCTGAACGCGTCTAACGCGTGCGAGGCGAGCACGCTGGGATCCTTCATGGTGCGATCGGCTTCAGCGCTGGCTTCGAGGGCGATGCGCAGAGCGCTCGTGGCCGCTGCGGCGAGCAAGCGCAGAGTCAACGGGGTTGTCTCCGCCGGCATTATGGGGGCAAGGACCAACCTGAGTTGCACCTCTGAGTCGGAGTTCACGCGGTGCCACACGTGTTGCAAAGCGGCGTCGCTGGTGGCGGCGTGAAGCAGACCAAGTGTCCAGCGCAGCCCCTCGATTTCCTCGGCATTGCGAGGGGTAAGTACGGCGGAGATCGTGTGTTCGAGGGCGGCGAGCACATTTTCGTCAGGGTCGGCTGCGGCGACGAGCGCGTGCCATTGGTCCGCGCCGATCGTCAAAAGAGGAGCTACGGCATCTTCCTTGCTGCTGAAATACCGGTAAAAGGTGCGTACGGCAACACCGGACTGCTGGGCAATCTCTTCGGCGGTCACTGCGGCCGCGCCGCGGTCCGAGAAGAGTCGCGCGGCTGTGCGAGCTATCTCAAGCTGAGTGTCGCGCTTGCGACGCTCCGTAAGGCTGAGAGGTTCTGCATTCATATAGAGGAGCGTACGCGCTGAATGGTGAACTGCATCAACTGTCACTCTGGCACATTGTGCCACTTTGCCGTACCGTGGGGCCAACACCCACCTAGAAAGGCACCCAATGAACAGGTTCTCCGGACGTCGCGCCATTGTCACCGGCGCAGGCTCAGGCATCGGCCAAGCCACCGTGCTTCGACTCCTCGCCGAGGGCGGCGACGTCGTTGCCGCCGACGTGAGCGAAGCGGGATTGGCAGATACGGTCAGCAAAGCGGGCGAAGCTGGAGCGCGCCTTTCCACCGTCGTAGTGAACATTGCCGACGAGGAGTCGGTGAAATCCGCTGTCGCAACTGCTCTAGGCACGCTGGGTGGACTTGATGTTCTCGTCAACGCTGCTGGCATCCTGCGCTCGTCGCACACCCACTCGACGTCCCTTGAACTCTTTCAGCAGGTACTCAACGTCAACTTGGTCGGTACCTTCCTCATGATTCGGGAGGCCATTCCCGCGCTGCTCGAGGGCAACGGATCCGCGGTCGTAAATTTCAGCTCGACCTCGGCGGCTTTTGGTCACCCCTACATGTCCGCGTACGCCGCGAGCAAGGGGGGCGTTCAGTCGATGACGCACGCGCTTGCCGCTGAGTACGCGAAGCAGGGAATCCGATTCACTGCCGTTCAGCCCGGATCGATCTCTTCAGGAATGACCGAAGGCGTCGGCGAGAGCAAGCAGAGCATGGGGCCTGGTATTCCTGAAGACGCCGATTACTCGCTGTTCATGAAGATGAGCCCAGCGATCAAGGAAGGGTACGCGGGGCCCGAAGCAGTTGCCGGAGTCGTCGCCATGCTCGCTAGTGAAGATGGCGCATTTGTGACCGGCACCGAGATTCGTATCGACGGCGGCGCCCACCAGTAACTCTCGAAGGGGCGAGCACCGGCGCATCCACTGCGGTGGACCGGTGGGCGCACGGCGCCCACTGAGTGCATTGCGCGCCACCCACGCCGAAGGGCGCTGCAGCCGAGGGTAAACCTCCGCTGCAGCGCCCTTCAGCATTCGAGACCTAGAGCGGTCCGCGGAATGTTGCGGCAACGGGCGAGTCGTCGGGGAGGTCATCGCGTCGAACTGCCTTGACTGTGCCACCGGTTCTCAAGACGCGCGCGGCGAGCTCGTCAACGAGACCGTACGTGCTCGGGCCGGGCTCGCTGGCGAAGACAATTTGGCCGTACTCGTCGATACTGCCCTCGTCGGTCGACGCCAGATCGAACAGAAGCGTGTCAACGAGACCGGCGGCGGCGGCGTGGGAAACATCGCTCAACTGCGAACTAGCGAGTCCATTGCTCTGTTTGTTGCCGAACTTCGTGCGCCACGACGCGAGCTCGTCGGTGTGGTGTTCGGCAAGAATGGCACGGCCGCGATCCTCAAGATCGTCGATCGAGAGCGAACTGGGATTCGCGTCAATGGCTGATGAGAGCAGTCCACGATAGGTAGAGATTTCACGATAGGCGGGCTTCAGGTCGGAGGATGCGGCAAGTACCAAAGGCAACCCCGAGTTGCCCATGACGGAGAGCACCGCCTCCTGAATCAGCGAGCAGTAGCGACGAAGTTCTACCTTTGACCCCAAGGCGCCATCCGCTCGAGGAGTGTCTGCCTTGCCGTGATTGTCGGCGGTTTCAAGCGTTCTGCCGAGATCCTCGGGGAGGTCGGGCAATGCGATCTCGTCGCTCGAATCATCGGCGTTGAGGGAGAGAAGTCGCACACTGCCCAGTGTTACGGCCAGCACATAGCCGGAGTGACCGAACGTGGTTGCACGCAGCAGCGGGCCAAGATCGAATCGATCACCAACGGCAACGAGGGTGGGAAGTTCATTGCGCAGGCGGAACGACTGGGTGATCTCTGGCGAGACAAAGACAGCGACTGAACGCGCAGAAGAAGCCCAAAAACCGGTGTCGTGATCCAAGGCTCCTAGCGACTGGCCGATCGCGTCTAACTCAGCTTTTTCTACGCCAAGCACGCCGAGCTCTGCCATCGCTTCCGTGGCTGCCGAGCGGAGCGCGAGTCGCGCCGCCTCAGTGTCGCGACCGATCGGTGGCCCGCCATCGGTCGATCCTGGCGAGACATACAGCGAAACGCTTGCCTCGTTGCGCTGCTGCGAAAGTGCTACTAGGTCTTCATGAGAGGGGATGTCGATGCTCATGGGGTCACGATACTCAGAACGACTGGGAGCGCAATCAGGTCACTATGGTCGACTAGGTGAGTGCGTGTGAGAAACGGCTAGTTCTCGCCCTGAATCACCGCCGCGTGATCTCCGGCAACCGAGCACGCATCGCTCGGGCAGTACACGGTGAAGCCGTCGTAGTCCGGGTACGGGCTTCCGTCTTCTTGGTCGGATGCCAGCATCCAGAAGAGGGCACCATCCACGCCGCCGTCGCGCACTGTTGCTAACCACGTCGCGTAGGTGTCAGACCGGGTTGACCCATCCTTCACCCCGAACTCGCCCAGATACACGGGCTTGCCAAGTTCTGCTGCGGCCTCGGCGTGCTTCTCGATCCAGCCAGTGCCCCATTCTGTAGAGACCTGCCAGGTGTCGGGGTAGAGATGCACCGACATGATGTCGATGTGGCGCAGAGCTGCGAGGGCAACGGTGTCGACGCCGTTGGAACAGTTTTCGCCAAAGCCGGCGCCGTAACCAGATGCCCCAAATTGTTGATTCAGCGTCCAGGAGTCTTCGTCACCGCACAAGAATCCTTCGTCACCAACGCTGAGCAGGTGATTGCGGTCGATCGACTTCACGTAGGTGCTCATCTCATCCGCCCACTCGGTGATGGTTGAGGTGTCGCACTCTCCGTCGGCGAAGACACCTGAACTTGCACAGCTGGGCTCATTCGCGAGTTCCCAGGCAAGGATCGTCGGGTCGTTTTTGTACTGCACGCCCGTGATCGTGTTGGTGCGATTCAGTACCGTCGATACCCAGTCTTTGTACCAGTCGCGAATGCGTTCGTCGGTGTAGAAATCGGCGTGCTCGTCGAGGCCAGCCCACTGAACGTACTGGTCCATGCCGCCGTAAGCATTCCAGTTGTTCGTGAAGGGGATGACGAGCTTGATGCCGCGTGCTTCTGCCTCGGCGATCACGATGTCAAGGTGCTCGAGTCCGGTCGCTCCCGAGTTCACGACAGGGGCACCCGCGGCCTCATCCCACACTTGGTACCAGACACCCTCGAAGTCGTGCGGTGCAACTCCCGAACCGTCGGTGTCTCCGTAGTCCTGAAACCCCCAGGTTCGGATGACGCTGAGCCCTGCCGCTTCAGCGTCGTCAAGCAGCGCGACTACCGTGCTCTCGGGCTTGTGCCCGAGATAGTAATTGTTGGCACCGGCGAACTCGAAGGTCTCGCCGTGGAGCACGAGGTCGGTGCCGTGGGCGCGTACAAACGTTGCCGCAAACGCGGCGGATTGCACGGCCGCGATGATGCCGAAGGTCGCGGCAGCCAGCAGCGCGGTCGCAACAACGGCGGCGATGACTCGCGTGAGCGGCCGCTGGGGCCACAACTTTCTCATGCCGGTGCGCTTTCGGGCTGCCCGTGGCTGCGGCAAATGATCAGCACGATGATGACGAGCCAGCAGCCCGACTAGCCCTGGCCTTGATTGCGACGACGCGTCACACGAGGCGGTCGACCGCCGAGAAATGACTTGCCTGAGTCAACAAGAAACTCTTGACTGAGTGCTTCGCGGCCCACGAGCATCCGGAAGCCCATTTCGTCACGGTTCGTGAGCGTCGTTTCGGAGGTGACGGTATGCCCGCAGAGCACAACATCGATCAACACGACAATGCGATCCTCGCGGTGCCCCGACGAGCTACGTACGGTGCGGCGATCGTGGATAGCGCATTCGACTACAGCGTCGTCCTTATCGGACCTCTGCCACGGGCGGACGCGAAAACGCACCCACTCGCTGCCATCGGCGCGCACAAATTCTTCGATATCGTCGGCATGGAGGGCAGAACTCTGCGCCCCAGTATCGAGTTTGGCTTTTATCCACGGCACGCCAAGATCGGGCAAGGAAACCCACTCACGCCAGCCTGCGATCGTGTTTGAATGGGTGGGCTCTATCACCCCCTTATCTTGGCAGGTCATTCGATGAAACTCGCTATCCTCTCCCGTGCGCCGCAGGCGTATTCCACTGTGCGACTTCGGGCGGCCGCTGAGCAACGTGGGCATACGGTGAAGGTTCTCAACACTTTGCGCTTCGCGATCGACCTCACGGGTGACGAACCTGATCTGCAATATCGCGGCAAGTTGCTGTCGGACTACGACGCCATCCTGCCCCGCATCGGCAACTCCATCACCTACTTCGGCACGGCTGTTGTTCGCCAGTTCGAGCAAATGGATGTCTACACGCCGAACACCTCGAGCGGAATTACGAACTCGCGCGACAAGCTGCGTGCCACCCAGATTCTTTCTCGCCACGACATCGCCATGCCGGCGACCACCTTTGTGCACAACCGGGCGGATGTCGAGATGGCCATCGAGCGCGTCGGCGGTGCGCCCGTCGTCATCAAGCTGCTCGAAGGCACGCAGGGCATTGGCGTGATTCTGGCTCCCGACACTCAGGTCGCCAAGGCGATCATCGAGACCCTGCATTCGACGAAACAGAACGTGCTGATTCAGAGCTTTATCTCTGAGAGCAAGGGCCGCGACATCCGCGCCCTCGTCGTCGGTGACCGCGTTGTTGCGGCGATGCGTCGCGTTGCGGTTGGCGACGAATTTCGGTCGAACGTGCACCGCGGCGGCAACGTCGAAGCTGTTGAACTCACGCCGGAGTACCACCGCGCCGCCGTCAAGGCCGCCCAGATTATGGGCTTGCGCGTTGCCGGCGTCGACATGCTTGAGGGCAAAGATGGCCCGCTCGTGATGGAGGTCAACTCCTCGCCCGGGCTTGAGGGCATTGAGCGTGCAACCGGGTTGGATGTCGCGGGCGCGATCATTGACTACATCGCCAACCAGGTGGCATTCCCCGAGATCGATGTTCGCCAGCGTCTCAGCGTGTCAACCGGCTATGGCGTTGCCGAAATCGTTGTCGGAAGCGACGCAGATTTTGTGGGCAAGCAGCTGGGCGAATCGGGTCTCGGCGAGAAAGACATCACCGTGCTCACCCTGCACCGCGGCTCCAACGTTGTGCCGAACCCCCGGCGCAGCACTGTGCTCGAGGCGAACGACCGCCTACTCTGCTTCGGCAAGCTCGAAGAGATGCGCGCAATGATCCCGGCACGCCGTCGCCGCCGCGCAAAGGTGCGCAAGCTTCCGCCGCAGCCTGTTGCCGAAGACTAGAAGTGGCGAGCAACGAGAGCGATTTGCCGCGCTCAGAATTCGGTTTTCCCGGGGCGCTGCGCGACACCTTGGTGGCGGCCATTCTGGCCGGAGAGAAAACGTCGACGACGTCGACTCTGGTGGAATACGGCATAGAAAACGACCCTCTGCCTGCGGCAGGGGAGCGCTGCGCTGTGGTGGATTCGCAAGACGACCCCGTTGCCGTGATCGAAATTGTGGCTGTCGAGCAGAGGCGGCTTGCCGACGTGGGGTGGGAGCACGCTCGTGACGAAGGCGAAGGCTATTCCTCGGTTGCGCAGTGGCGCGCTGGTCACGAACGCTATTGGCACGGCGACGACATGCGTGCGTACCTCGGCGACCCAGCGTTCACAGTTAACGATGACACCATCGTGGTGCTGGAGAGATTCAGAGTGGTTCGCCAGCTAACCGCCGGCAATTCAGAGGCGCGCACGAGCGCATCCACGGCAAAGAAAGCAACGCTATGAATGGGCTGATCAGTGCGATTTACCGGGCGCGGGGCGTGCTGCTCTTCGTGTCGGTTATTGCGATCTTTGTGGGCACAATTGGCGCCCAGGTTATTCCGTTTGTCCCGGTAAAAACGGTGGCATCGGTGCTGCCCTTGGTGGGGATTCTGGGGATGCTGCTCGTTCTCGCCGTAGTCATTCCCGGGGTGAAACTCCTGCCCACGTGGGAGCCACGGACAGTGACGTCGCCGGTGACCGGCCGGTGGATGGCATTGAACAGTCCCGCAACGCGCGTGCCAAGCCACGGGGTTCGCGCTTACGGCCAGACGCACGCTGTGGACCTCGTCTGTGACCCCGCAGATCGGGTGAGGCCCGAATTCGGCACCGGGATCGTGTTGCGATACCCCACCGAATATCCCGCGTTTGGCGAGCCGGTACGAGCGATGATCGACGGGGTCGTGGTGCGTGTTGCCGACTCGCAGCGAGACCACCGAGCCCGTGCATCACTGCTTGGTTTCGGCTACATGATGGTCGAAGGCACGCTCAGAGAACTAGGCGGCCCGCGTTTCATCGTGGGAAACACCATCACCATTCGTGGTGATGACGGGGTGTTCGCCCTCGTTGCCCACGTGAAGCAGCGATCAGCGATCGTAGGTGTTGGCGACAGGGTCACAGCTGGTCAGCCCATCGGCGCCTGCGGAAATTCAGGCAACTCCAGCGAGCCCCACGTGCACGCTCAGTTGATGGATCGCGCCTCTGTCTGGACCGCGCACGGAATACCGATGGTTTTCGGTTCCGTGTCAGTTGACGAAGAATCAGAAGAGCGCGACGCGATGCCGGCAGACAACGAGCACATCACCGTTCGTTAGCCCTTGATGGCCTGAGCCCAGCTCACCCGGCTTCCCACCTTCAGCAGTGAGTTGTTGTAGATGCGCGAGCCCAGAAGAATGGCGAGCCCGGCCGTGATGACGAGTATCGCGAGGGAAATCAGTGGCTCCCACCATTCGGCGGTTCCGAGGAAGAGGCGCATCGGCATCCCCACCGGTGCAGAGAACGGCACGTACGACATGATCGTCAGAGCGACGGGGTTGTCGTGCAGGAAGATGATTGCGAAGTACGGCAACATGATGAGCATCGTCACGGGCGTCATCGTTGTTCCCAGATCTTCTTGACGGGACACCATGGCACCAACAGCGGCGAACAGAGCCGCGAGCAGAATAAAGCCGATGATGAAGAATCCGACGAACCACAGCAGCGGTGCGCCCAAAAGTGCCAGCAGCTCAGCCTGGCCGGTGACCGAAAGGCCGACGATCGCCAGCACCGCAATCGCGATGATTTGAGCGAAGGCCAGTAGCGAGTTGCCGATGACCTTTCCGGCCATGAGCGCCGAAACGGGCACTGCCGACATCAGAATCTCCACGATGCGTGTCTGCTTTTCTTCCACAACGCTCTGGGCGATCATCGGGCCAAACGTCATGCCCGAAGCAAAGAAGATGATGCCGAAGCCGAACGCAGCGAGATAGCTCAGAAGGTAGCTCGTGTCGCTCGGGTCGAGGAGGATCAGCTCCGGGCTCACACTGAGCCCCTGCATGAGCGACGACGGCGCATCGCTTGCGGCGATGACGGTAACGGGAATCGTTGAGCCATCCTCCGACGGCACGACCGCGGCATCCACGGTTCCCTCGGTGACGAGGGCTTCAGCTTCAGTGCGGTTGTCCACGACCGTAATCTCGAGTCCGGGGATGTTCGAGAGTTCGGACGACACCGAACTGACAACGGCCACCGGCGTGGTCGAGACGCTCTTCGACATGATTCCGCCGGCAATCACTCCGCCAAGAACGAGAAGGAGCAGGATGCCGGTGGTGATGAGGAAGCTTTTGGAGCGCAGTCGTGTGGTGATTTCTCGTTCGGCCACAAGCGCTACCGAGTGCGCAAAGCGGGGGGAGCGGCGGTCAGCAGTAGTGGCGTTCATTAGATGACCTCTCGGAAGATTTGGGCGAGGGATGCGCGCTGAGGCGAAAAAGAGGTGACGTCGCCGTCGGCGAGTGCCCGTCGTAAGACGCGCTGCGCCGCGGCGGGCTCGGCAGCATCGAAAGTGGCGCGGCCGCCATCGAGCTCGACCACAGTGATGTCAGGTTCGCCGCGAAGCCAGCCGAGGTCGCTACTGCACGCGATGGCGTAGCGCGGTGCCGAGTGTTGGGTGCGCAAAGCTTCGCGTTCTCCGGATGCCCGGATGCTGCCATCCGCAATGATGACTAGGTCGTCGCAGAGCCGCTCGACGATTTCGAGTTGGTGCGAGGAGAACAACACCGATGCGCCGGATGCCGCCCGCTGCTTGAGCGCCTCTACGACTGTGTCGACGGCGAGGGGATCCAACCCCGAGAACGGCTCATCGAGCACGAGTACTTCAGGCTCATGCACGAGAGATGCTGCGATTTGCGCGCGCTGCTGATTTCCGAGCGAGAGGCTCTCGAGGGTGGAATCGCGACGCTCACCGAGGCCGAGTTCCTCAAGCAGGCTGTCAGCGTTGCGGCCAGCCGCGGCCTGCGTGAAGCCGTGGAGCCGAGCGAGATAGACGAGCTGCTCCCGCACCTTCATCTTCGGGTACAGCCCACGTTCTTCGGGCATGTAGCCGAAACGACGCCGTTGTTCTGCGCCCAGAGGTTTGCCGTCGAGGTGAATCTCACCGGCATCCGCATTGAGAACGCCCAACAGGATGCGCATCGTCGTCGTTTTGCCCGCGCCGTTGCCACCAACGAAACCCGTCATGCGCCCATCGCGCACGGCAAAGGTCACCCCGTCGAGTGCAGGGCGCACCCCGAAGCTCTTGGTGATGTTGTCGAGTTGGAGCACCAGTACCGCCTTTATCCACAGAAAAACTAACTACCGACAACGCTAGCCACTCGCAGGACTGAGAGGTGCTCCCTCGCGGTGCTTCATCGCACCGAGTTGCTTGATCTCAGCGACACCGCGCGTGATCCTCTCTTGCAGACTGCCGCAGTGCTGCAGTGCTGCGCTAGGCAGCCAGTTGTCGTGACCGAGGAGTCGACGTTCGCACTCCTACAGTTTCTATGTGCGCAAAGTGGCCGACATTCGCCAGCGCCTGCTGGGTGGCATGAGGGAGTGCTTTCGCAAACCAGACATCGTCAGTGGCGCTCACAAAAGCGTCTCGTTCGCCACGAACCAGCGTGACGCGGCACTCAATGTTCGACCACTCTCGCTCGTCGTAACGGGCCGCAGCCTCCGCACCCTGAACGAACGAGCGCGGGCGGATTTCGGCGGCGAGTGAATCGAATACTGAACTGTCGAGCTCACGTCGGTTCTCAAAAAGGGGAGCACTGAGCGGTGCGAGGAGTCTCATGCGGTGCAACGCATGCACGACCACTCGTCCGGCAGGACCGAGCGCGGAAAGTAACCGCATGGCACCGAGCATCCCTGCCAACAGCGGCAGAACGGTGAAACGCCGAATCGGATGCCGCAGCACCACCAGCGCGCCAGGTCCGGTCGCCGAGATGGCCGTCACGCTCAACGTGCGCTCCGGATACCGAGCCGCCAGCGTGAGCGCGAGGTGCCCTCCCAGAGAGTGACCGAAGACGTTCCACCTCGCAAAGCCGAGGGTGCTCGTGACGTGGGCCACTGCATCCACCATGTCTTCGACCGAGGTGCCAGGGCGGACACTTCCGCTCTCACCCCAGCCGGGAAGATCGATCGCAACCACATTCTGCAATGGTTCGTGCGCGCTGTGAGCGGCGCGGATGAGGGGCAACCATGTGGTCCACGAACCTGCGGCACCGTGGAGAAGCACAGTGGCGGTATCTGAGCGC
Source organism: Salinibacterium sp. NG22 (assembly GCF_015864925.1). NCBI lineage: Bacteria > Bacillati > Actinomycetota > Actinomycetes > Micrococcales > Microbacteriaceae > Salinibacterium > Salinibacterium sp. NG22. The sequence goes on from NZ_JADYWG010000001.1 coordinate 77,725, forward strand.
GCAGCTGCATTCGGATCCACGTGCACAACAACGTCGCCGAGAGCGGTGGGCACCACGACGCGGGAAAACCCCGCGGTGGCGCGGTCAAACCGGTTGTCGGCGCTGAAGTGCGTACTGGAAGCGGGCGTTGTGTTCACCGCAGTGGTTCGGAGCCGCAGCATCCATCGATTGCTTGAATGTGCGGCCACGAACGGACGGAGTTGAGTTACTGCACAACTGCGATCTGGGTGGATGCTTCTGCTTCACCGATGGAGCCGAGATCAATAACGTTCTCGAAGCCCGCATCTTCCATCAGCGCGACGGCCTGACCTGAACGGTTGCCTGACTTGCAATAGACGGCGTACTCAGCCTCGGGGTCGAGAGTGGGAAGTGCTGCAGCAAATTCGCCTCCGTTGAGGTCGAGGAGGTTAGCGCCCTCAAGATGCCCTGCCGCATATTCGGCCGGGGTGCGAACGTCGATGAGGATGGTGTCAGCGCTGAGTTCGACGGAATCGCCTGCGGCCGAGCATCCGGCAATCGAAGCCAGCACGACGAGGGAACCGGCGAGAGCGGTGAGGGGACGGAACATTATTTCTCCTTGTGGAACGAGTGGTTATTCGGAAACCCGGCACGTGTCGCCTGGGCAGTATTGGGGTGGAGTTTTCGAAAGCAGTCGTTGAAGCGAACACCCAACGCAAATGCCGAACGCGGCTTCCAGGAACAGCATGGTGAGGCACAGGCTGCAGAGTGCGAGGGTCGCTTCGAGCGGAGCGCCGAGCACCCCCATGCCGGCGCAGGAGATCAGCGCAAGACCATAACCGAGCCACCATGCGAACTCTTTTTGCGGGGCGCCGACCCAGTTCGGTTCGTGCGTGCGAACGATGAGGCGACCAAGCGCGAGTGTGGGTGACCAGCGATCACCCACCGTGACGCGCAGGAGCATATCCATCATGAAGAACACTCCGAAGGGGCGAAGCGGCACCGCAGAATGCTCGACAATCGCGAAGCCGATCGAGACGGCACCGCCAATAAGGAGCATGCCCGCAGCCACGCGAACTGCACGCTCGTTCACGACAGGGATGCTGTAGCCCTCGACAATGGAGCCGACGGTGGGAGCTTTAGTTGGCGTGGTGGTCGACACCGGTCACGCTCCTGTCACGAGCGAAATAAACTGCGGGATTTCTTGCACGAGAACGAAGGCTCCGATCACGAGAACAAAGATTCCGAATCCCTTGCGCAGAGCGGTTTCGGGAATGCGCCCCGCGAGGGCTGCACCCACAAACGAGCCCGCTACGGCGATCGCGGTGAACGCGGTGATGGTTGGCCAGGGAAGCTCAACGGTAAAGAGGTGGGCGACGAGCCCTGCCGACGACTGCATCGCAATAATCAGCAGCGAGGTGCCCACGGCGACCGCCACCGGAAGCCCGCCGAGAAGAGTGAGCGCGGGCACGATGAGGAAGCCGCCCCCAGCACCCACGAGCCCGGCGGCGATGCCGACGAAGAAGCCGTCGCGAATAATGCGGATGACCGGGAGCTGTGTGGGCTCGTGAATTGATCCTGCCGGTACTTTCTTTCGCCCGCGGATCATGGCCGTCGCGGTGGCGACCATCATGGCGGCGAAGAGCACCATCAGCACTGTGCCAGGGATATAGCCGCCGACGATGCCTCCGGCAAAAGCGCCTGCCATTCCAGCGACGCCGAAAATTAATCCGGTACGCCAGCGAACGCGCCCTGCTCGAGCATGATGAAAAACGCTGACGGCGCTCGTGACGCCCACGATAAATAGCGAAGCCGAAATTGCCTGCTGCGGCTCAAAGCCGGCAACGTAGGTGAGGATCGGCACGGTGAGGATCGAGCCGCCCCCGCCGAGCATCCCGAGAGAAACTCCCACGAGCACGGCGAGGGCCAGCGCGATAATCAGATTCGGCTCCATGAGGGCGCGTTACACCGCGGGTACTGCGCTGGCAGTTGCCAGCCAACCAAGGTACGAGCCATCGAGTTCGGCAACGTGGTAGCCCGCGCGGCGCAGGGCACTCGCGGCCACGCTATTGCGCACTCCGCTTTGGCAATACGTCACGATGGTTCCCTCGTGGGGGAGTTGGTCGAGCGACCACATGACGCGGCCGCCGCTCAGTTGTTCTGCTCCGGGGATGTGTCCCTCGGCGAACTCGGTTTTGTTGCGAACGTCGAGCAGAAGCACGCGATCGACGTCATTGAGGGTGGCGGGGTCGACGAGCTCGGGCACCACGAGGGTGAGTCCATCGAGGGTCGTCACGAAGCCTGACACGGTGTCGATGCCCACGCGCACGAGGTGATTGCGCAACTCTTGTGCGTGTTCAAGGTCGTCGGCAAGCAGGATGACGGGTCGCGTCTCAGCGTCGGGGTTGTACACCCAGGCGCCGTAGCTTGCGGCCTTCTCGGGGCCCGGAACGTTGAGGGATCGCGGCACAGTGCCACGGTGAACTTCGCTGTTGTGACGGGTGTCGATGAGAATGGCGCTGTCGGCGTCGAGAGCCGCCGCAACTTCCTCGGTCGTGTATTCACGCAGCGGGCTAACGGTGCCCATGACATTCGGGCCCTGACGGTTCTGCACTTTCATGCGCCCAAAGTAGGCGTGAGCATCCGGTTGACCGTTGAGCAGCTCGTCGATGAAGCCTTGCTCGTCGTTGTTCTCGACGTAGTGGCTCCACCACGCGAACGCGCGCTCGTAACCGACAGTGGTTGTCGGAATTGCACCGAGAGCTTTGCCGCAAGCGCTACCGGCACCGTGGGCAGGCAAAACCTGCACATAGTCGGGGAGAGTGAGGAAGCGGTCACGCAGGCTCGCGAAAATGTCTTTCGCTCCGCCGAAACGGGTGTCGACGCCGCCGGCAGCTTCATCGAGAAGGTCGGGGCGGCCGAGGTCTCCGACGAAGACGAAGTCTCCGCTCAGCATGAAACCGGGAGCATCCGCTTGCGCACCATCAGTCACCAGGAACGAGAGGTGCTCGGGCGTGTGCCCGGGAGTGTGAACAGCCTTCAGCGTGATGTTGCCGAGGGTGATGATGTGGCCGTCTTTCATGCGCACAGCACCGTCGAAAGCGCTTCCGTAGGTCCAGTCGGGGCCACCTTCGTCTGACACGAGAATTTCCGCGCCGGTGCGAGCGGCGAGCTCGCGGGTGCCCGAAAGGTAGTCGGCATGAATGTGGGTTTCGGTGACGGCCGTGATGGTCATCCCGTTCTTGGCGGCGATCTCAAGATAAACGTCGAGGTCGCGGCGGGGGTCAACAACGATCGCTTCGCCCTTGGCCTGGCAACCGATGAAGTAGCTAGCCTGAGCGAGGTCGGTGTCATAGATGCGTTCGAGAAGCATGTTTACTCCAGTGAGTGTTCGCTATGTCCGGGGGAGGGATGGTGTTAGCGACGGTGGGTCGTTAACGGTGTCTGCGTGTTAGCAGTGGCAACGATCGCTTTCGGCAACGTTGGCGAGGGCATCCTCGATGTGTTCTCCGCAGCCAGCCCAAGTGGGTTTACTGCAGTTCTGGCAAGTAACTTGTGCGCACATAGGGTCTCCTAACGACCGAAGAGGCGGGCAAAGAAGCCGCCCTGAGTGGATTTTGCGGCGTCAATCTCGGATTGCGAGTGCTTGCCGTTGCACCAGTTGGATGCGGGCACGCTGCGCTTGATGGACTGGATGTGGTCTCCGCATCCGGCCCACGTTGTTTTGTCGCATACGCGACACGTGACTGCTCTGCACATAACTCTGCTTTCGTTGATTGGCTATCCGTTGCAATACCCTAGGGGGTATGCTCAGACTATACCCCATGGGGTATCGAAACTGTCAACTCACACGAGAGAAGCGAGACAACTATGGATTCCTTCACATCCGAATCAGTGTCGGTAGCCGATCCCGACGCGCAAAAGAAAATCGCGAATCGCTTGCGTCGCGCTCAGGGGCAATTGGGCGCACTGATCGCCACCGTCGAGACGGGAGCCGGATGCCGCGACGTCGTGCACCAGCTGGCTGCAGTCTCGAAAGCTCTCGACCGCGCAGGGTTCCTCGTGATCTCCGAAGCGATGAAAGAGTGCCTCATCAATCCGGATGCTGAAGGCTCGCCTCAATCAGAAGAGATCGAGAAACTCTTTCTCTCGCTCGCGTAACGGCTGGTCGCTAGGGCGCGGTTGCGGTCACGATCAAGCGAAAGAGTTCGATAACAGGTTCGCGTAACGCGGTTGTCAGAATGGCGAACACCAAAATGTTGAGAACCACGGTGCCCCAGAAGGCTTGGCGGAACATTGGCTTCTGAGTTTTGTGGCGAAGACGCTGTTGGGCAACGATGGCTCCGGGCCAGCCGCCGAAGAGTCCGAGCCCGAGCAAAGCGCTTTCTGTGACCCGCCATTGCCTGGTTTGGGCGGCCTTCTTGTCGGTGGCGTAAGAGGCATAAGTGATGACGCTCATCACGAGGTAAAGCGCTGCGAAGAGCCACGGGAGTGCACCGATTGCGGTGACGATGCTGATCGCGATCGCGAAGGTGGCCAATACGACGTAACTCATTGTTCCCGGGCGGCTCTTGCGGGCGCGGATGGGGCGGCCTGAAGCGGAGAGGTAGCGGATGTTGCGCGCTCGAGTCTTGCCGTCGTTCGTGGTTTCGACTGTGAAGCTGACCCGTTCGCCGGGCGCCGGGCGGGCGTCGCGGCGTGGGAAGGCAGAGATGTGGGCAAAGACGCTTTCGCCGGTGCGGTTGCCGCGACCAGTGCTGCCCGCGCCGTTGGCGCTGCTCGGGCCGTCAACGGTAATAAAACCGAAGCCACGTTCGTCGTTCCATGACGCCAGCGCACCCTGCTGTCGTGCGCTTCGGGAACTCATGTATTGAGGGTAACTGCCTGAGCCGCTGTGCGCGGTATCGGCGTACCCTCAGACTCGCTGAACTCGGCCCACAGGGCTGAGGTCTGCTCCTACACTGGCGGTGCGCCCTCAACGAGAGTTGAGTAGCGATCGAACGGATGACCTCAACCACATCATCGTGAAGAAAAGAGAGAATCTCGTGCCTGCTCAAGAACCCGTCGCCCGTCAGCCTTGGTGTGGCCCTCGTGCCGCCGAAGTGCAGCCCCACACTCTCGACCAACTGGACGCGTGGTGGCGAGCAGCGAACTATCTTGCGGTCGGCCAGATCTATCTGCTCGACAACCCTCTGTTGCGTGAACCCCTCCGCCGCGAGCACACTAAGCCCCGACTCCTCGGTCACTGGGGCACAACGCCCGGCCTGAACTTTGTGTGGGCTCACCTGAACCGCATTATTCAGGAACGCGACACCGACACGATCTTTGTTGCTGGCCCCGGACACGGCGGCCCCGCTGTTGTCGCGAGTGCGTACCTCGACGGCACCTACAGCGAAACGTACGGCGATATTGATAAGAGCGCGGATGGCATCCGCAAGCTGTTCAGACAGTTTTCGTTCCCGGGTGGCATTCCGAGCCACGCGGCTCCCGAAACTCCCGGCTCCATCCATGAGGGTGGCGAGCTGGGCTATGCCCTGTCGCACGCCTACGGCGCCGCCTTCGATAACCCGAATCTTCTTGTCGCGGCAGTTGTCGGCGATGGCGAGGCCGAAACCGGGCCGCTCGCGACGAGCTGGCACTCGAACAAGTTCATCGACCCCGAACGTGATGGTGTCGTGCTGCCGATCTTGCACCTCAACGGTTACAAGATCGCGAACCCCACTGTGCTGGCCCGCATCCCTGAAGATGAACTGTGCGACCTGATGCGTGGCTACGGGCATACGCCCTACGTTGTCTCGGGCGGGTTTGACGACGAGGACCCTCGCGCCGTGCACGAACGCATGGCAGCGACTCTCGATGACATCGTCGATCACATCGCTCAGATCAAAGCGGATGCGGCGGCGGGAACGCTCGAGGGGCGCCCGGCCTGGCCGATGCTCATTCTGCGCACTCCTAAGGGCTGGACGGGCCCACAAGTGGTCGACGGACATCCTGTCGAAAACAACTGGCGTTCTCATCAGGTGCCGCTCGCGAGTGTGCGCGATACCGAGGAACACCTCCTGCAGCTTCACGAATGGATGGCCTCGTATCGTCCTGAGGAACTCTTCGACGAGAGTGGCGCACCGAACGCGCTAACTACCGCGCTCGCGCCGACTGGCGATCGCCGTATGAGTGCCAACCCGGTGACCAATGGCGGACTCCTGCGAGCACCGTTGCGGCTGCCCGACTTTCGGGACTATGCCGTTGACGTGCCGAATCCGGGTGAAACGACTAGCTCGGCAACGGGCGCGCTAGGGGAGTGGCTGCGCGATGTGGTGCGCGACAACCCCGACAACTTCCGCATCTTTGGGGCCGACGTCACGGCATCCAATCGACTGAGCGCGGTCTTCGACGTGACCGACAAACAGTGGGATGCCGAGTTCCTGCCCATCGACGCCGACAATCATCTTGCTCGCGCGGGGCGCGTAATGGAGATGCTCAGCGAACACCAGTGTCAGGGCTGGCTCGAGGGATACCTCCTCACCGGCCGCCACGGCATGTTCAATTCGTACGAGGCGTTCATCCACATCGTCGATTCGATGTTCAACCAGCACGCCAAATGGCTTGAGGGGGCGAACGCGATCCCGTGGCGTCGACCAGTGTCGTCGCTCAACTATCTGCTGAGCTCGCACGTGTGGCGTCAAGATCACAACGGTGCCTCGCATCAAGACCCCGGCTTCCTTGACCTAGTCATGAACAAAAAGCCCGATGTGGTGCGCGCCTATCTGCCGTGTGATGCCAACACCCTCATCGCCACCTACGACCACTGCCTTCGTTCCGTCGACAAAATCAATGTCGTCATCGCGGGCAAACATCCCGAAAACAACTGGCTCGATATGCCGGCTGCCATCGAGCACTGCACGCGCGGCATCGGCCTGTTCGACTGGGCAGGCACCGAAGTCGTTGGTGAAGAACCGGATGTCGTACTCGCCTGCGCCGGCGACGTCCCGACCCTAGAAACGTTGGCGGCCGCGCAAATCTTGCGCGAGCGGATCCCCGAGCTGCGGGTGCGCGTCGTCAACGTCATCGACTTGATGCGTCTGCACAGCGAGTCGGAGCATCCGCACGGTCTCAGTGACGCCGAATACGATGCGATCTTCACAACAGACAAGCCTGTGATCTTTGCGCACCACGGTTATCCGTGGCTGATCCATCGCCTCACGTATAAGCGAGCCGGGCACTCCAATCTGCATGTGCGTGGGTACAAAGACGAGGGTACGACGACGACACCGTTCGACATGGTGATGCTCAACGACCTCGACCGCTATCACTTGGTGATTGACGTGCTCGAGCGCGTGCCGGGCCTCACCTCGAGGCATGCTGCGTTCTGGCAAGAGATGCACGACACTCGTCTGCACGCGCAGCAATACACCCGCGAACACGGCGAAGACATGCCCGAAGTCGCTGATTGGAAGTGGAACGCGTCGCGCTAGCCTCCCGCAAGGGGACTAACGCGACGCGGCCGAAGCCGAGAGTGTTTAGCTTCGGGCGTGCGGTGCCACCACAGCTCGACCGGTGAGTTCGCCGGATTCGAGTTTCTTGTAGGCGTCAAGTGCGTGATCCATGTCGAAAATCTCGACATCGGGCGTGATCTTGCCGGCGCGATACAGCGCAACCACTTCGTAGAGATCTTCGATGGTTCCCCAATAGGTGCTGAGCAGTTCGGCTTCGTACGGCACCGTAAAGAATCCCCACTCGTAGGTGCCTCCAGCGATTCCGACGATCGTGACGCGACCCTGCACGGCAACTGACTTCATCGCGAGTTCCACGGTGGGTGAAATTCCCACGAAGTCGAAGACAACATCGACTCCGCGCCCACCGGTAATTTCGCGGATGCGCGCTGCCTGGTCTTCGCCTCCCGGAACCGTAATAGCGCCACGGCTCGCGGCTCGCTCCATGGCATCTTCTTTCGTGTCCGTCGCAATGACGGTGGCGCCGGTGATGGCCGTGAGGATTTGCACGGCGAGTTGGCCGAGTCCGCCCAGCCCGATGACAAGAGCTGTTTTGCCCCCGCCCTGAAGCTTTGGAAGTGAGTTTTTGATCGCATGGTACGGGGTAAGGCCTGCGTCAGAGAGGGGAGCCGCGGCAACAGGGTCGGCATCGCCCAGCGGCACCAGATTGCGTGCCGGCACTGTCATGTACTCGGCCATCCCGCCGTTGCGTCCGAGGCCCGACGCCAAGTAGGGCATGTCAGCCTGATTGTGGCAATAGGTGTCTTGGCCGCGTGAGCATGCGGGGCAGTGCCCGCATCCAATGGGGCCGTATACGAGGAAAGCATCTCCGATGGTGATTCCGGTGACGCCGGGGCCGACTTCCTCAACCCAGCCTGAGTTCTCGTGACCCAGAATGTAGCTTGGCTTAAGCTGCGGGCCAGCGATCGTCTCATCCATCTCGCTATAGACAGCAACGTCGGAGTGGCAGGCACCTGCGCCGGCAACTTTGAGAAGAACCTCACCCGGGCCGGGGGTAGGCTTCTCGACCTCTTCGAGCGTCGGAAATGTCTTCCACTGGTTAAACATGACAGCGCGCATTAATTCCTCCTGAATGGGGTGGCATGCGTCGATCACATTTCGTTGCGCTGCGTCGCGCATGTGACCCCGGTTGTTGGGTCCTCCTACCCTATTAGTTCGACCTTGACTATTGTCTGAAAATCGCGCGAAAGGGGTGCTGGTGCACGACAAAATTTGTGCTTAGAATGAGCGTGACATCGCGTTGATGCCCGGCAATCGTGCCCACTCGGGAGTTCTTCCCTAGGCCGTCAGAAAGATCAGATCAACCGGTATGAACATCACCGAAATCGCTATTAACGCACTCGGATTCGCGGGCACCGTTTTCTCGTTCCTCATGTGGGTTCCTCAGGCACGCATCACGTGGCAGAGCCGCAACGACGCGGTGCGTCTTGCCGGTATTTCCGAAACGACCCAGTGGTTGTTGGTCTTCGGCTACAGCGTGTGGGGCGCTTACGGGCTCATGAGCTCGTCGTTCTGGGTTGCTGCTCCCAGCGCTGTCGCCATCCCGCTTGCCGCCGCCACGATTGTGGTCATTCGCCGTGGTCGCCGCTTGCCCGATGAGGGGCGTTCGTTCCCGATTTTCTCCAGCACGGATGCCGATCCGCTCGTCACGATCAGCGACGGCCTGGTGGCGCTCACCGAGTCCATTCCGATCATTCACGCCCACGTCGAGACTCCTGCCGAAGCGGCCGTTATCGCGCACGACACGTCGGATGTTCTTGGCGAGCCATTGCCTCACTCCGCGGGGTACACCGCGACAGGCACAATCCCGATCCTCGCGTAAGCACGGAGGCGGCTCGGCGGCGCCGGTCGCGGCGGTTCTTACGCCTCTTCGACGATGTGCGGCTCGTGGGGAGAATCTTCAACGCCGTCCCCGGCTCTGCTCGACTTCAATTCCGCTGCGTCTCCGCGCAAGGCCATCGCGATTACGGGGTAGATGAGCACGGAGAGCAGGCCGGCGCCGACCAGAGCGGCAGCGGTGCCGGAGTCGATGTATTCGCTGTCGACGCCGATTGCGGTAACAGCGACAATGATGGGAAGCCCTGTTGCTCCGAGAAGGCCGAGGGCGGCGCGATCACGTTTGCTGGAGCCCTTCGGGGCAGCAAACATCGAGGGCACTCCGCGCACAATGAGCAGCAGCACGAGGAAGACCGGAACGAGCGCCGCAACGCTCCAGTCTGAGGTGAGAGCGCTGAGCTCGAAAGACACTCCCGTGTTGATGTAGAAGATCGGAACAAGGAATCCGAATGCAATGGCATCCAACTTCGAGTCGACCATCGCGCGGTCGCGCTCGGGCGCTTGGCGCATCATGACCTGCCAGAGCAATCCGGCAACGAATGCGCCGAGGAGCATATCTAGGTCGAGAACGATGCTCAGCACAACAAGCGCAGCAACGATAAAGATGACGAGCCGGATCGCGAACTGACCTGAGGTGTGCAGGGTTGCGGTCACGAGGCGGTGGAGCGAGTTGTGTTCGATGCGCGCCGCGAGGAACAACAGGGTCATCGCAATCAGGATGAATACGCCAAGCACGACAGTTGAGACTCCGAGCGAGCTAGCGCCGAGAAAAATAGAGATGGCGATCAGCGGACCGAATTCACCGACAGCGCCGAGTGCGACTGCGGAGCCGCCGAAGCGAGTGGGAAGTTCGCCGGCATCGCGCAGGATGGGCATGATCGCTCCGAGCGCAGTCGAACACAATGCGATGCCAATGACTACAGCGCCGAAGCCTGGCTCGATGAGAAAGCCAACGGCGATTCCGGCGACCAAGCCGATAAGCCAACCCAGCGACGCACGCCGACCATTCCGACCACGAATGTTGCTGAGCCGGATCTCGTTCCCGGCCATGAAAAACAGCATGGCGAGGCCAAAGTCAGAAAGTTGTTCGACAAACTCTGACTCGCCAACCCAGCCAAGAACGCTAGGCCCAATCAGGATGCCGAGAAGAAGCTCGAAGACAACGATCGAGATGCGGACTAGGGGAGACAGCGCGCGCGCCAGCAATGGTGCCATGACCGCCAGAATTGGGATCAGCACGAGACCCCAGTTCGCTAATTCCATAGCTTCTTCGGTGCTATCCATTGGTCACAAAACTGTTCACTTCAGCGGCGATCACGTCGCGCACTACGGACGTATCGAGCGTCGCGATACCGTCTCCGGCCTGCACTCCGTAGTCACCGAAGCTGGCGTGGTTGGCACCGTCGATGGGAAAGAAGGTGGTGGATGTCGGCAGCAGGTCGGCCGCATCCATGATTTTCTCGGGCGTGCTCAGGAGGTCATTGCTTCCGCTGATGCTCAGAACGCGAGCGTCAACCTCGGAAAGGTCGTTGGCGCAGTAACTTCCGAAGAGAATGAGGCCGCTCACGTCGGGCTGTTCGGCGTATTGGCATGCTCGAACGCCGCCGAGCGAATGTCCGCCGACTATCCACTCATCGACGTCGGGCGCCGCCGCCGTAAAAGTGTCAAGTGACCGTTGGTCGAAAAATGCGAGATTCAGGATGGGCTTCGTCACGACAACCGTGAGCCCTGATTCGGCCACCGCTCCAGAGAGCTTGTAGAGGTAGGCATCCGCGCTGACCTTTGCTCCCGGGATGAACACGAGACCTTCGCCTGAAGCGTCACCGGTGGGAGTGAGGATGAAGGAGTTTTGATTTTCGGTGATGTGCACGGCCGGGTTCGTGCGCACGCTCTCCAGTGCGTCCGGCTCTGCCTGCATCACCCCCACGTTCGCCCACACGAGCATTCCGGCCACGAGCAGCACAACGATTGCAGCGAGTGAAATAAAGATGGTGCGGGTGAGGCGCCGCGTTCGTTTCGGCTCTCGAGTGTCATCCGTCGACGTCGGCTCCGCTGACGCAATGGGCGAAGTCGGATCGGATGGCGGCGAATCAGCAGCGTGCATCGCCCCAGTCTAGGGAGTGAGGGGCCAGCGCCGCGCAGGCGGACTAGTGCGCGGCGACCGGATGCTGCGCTTTCAGCGAGAATGCGATTGCGGTAGCAGCGCTCGCCAACAACACGCTGGTGACCGCGATCACGACGCCATCCGGTTGCATGATCGATTGCCCGCTGAGCGCTTGCGCGGTGAGGACCACGGTAATCGCGCCATAGAGAACCGTGAGGATCGCCACAATGCGGAGTCGCACGGCCTCGTTGCGGAGCGCGCCGAAGCGGCGTCCGAGGAGCTCTAAGAAGAGTGCGCTGAGGGGGAGAAGCTGCAGGGCGTGCATCCCAATGAAATGCGGAACGCGGAGATCGCCGGCGACGGTGCTCCAGCCAAGAAGGGGCAACCCCTCGCCACCGTCGGGGAGACCAACCGTGTGTGCACCGGCGATGCCCTGAAAATCGCTGAGTTGTTCAGCATTGGGCGACGTCATGAAGAAGGCCAATCCCATGCCGACCACGCCAATGACGAGGCCAGCCCTGATAGCAAGGGCGCGAGCACGGTCCGAAAGCTGCTGACGCCACAGCAAGATCGCCACGAAAATAGCGGCACTCCAGACGATCACGACCGACACTGCCATCACCGACCAGAGTGTCGTCGTGAGCGGGGTGCTTACGTTGAAGTGACTCGTGGTGCCGAGTGCAGCGGCGCCGCCGATGACGACCATTTCAACTGCCAAAAAGACGGCGGTGATTGTGCCGAGCCACCAAGTCAGTCGTATGTGTCGTTGCAGCATTCCGAGTAGCCACGCCAAGGTCAGTGCGTACAGGCCGATCGACAGGGAAAACTTGAGGGGTTTAGCCCACAGGGGAGCACCGGTGACAAGGCGCGGATCTACAACGAGTCCGATCGCGGCCAGGATGCTCGCTATGGCCATCAGAATGGCGAGCCACAGCAACGGTGCGTGGAGTAGTGCGCGGTTGAGTCCGAACGGTGCGATGGGCGTGGCGGTCATGGTTGCTCCTCAAGTCGATAGCAACACTATCGGATAGTTTCACTATCCGTAAGTACCTTTTCCCTGCAATTGGTCGGCGTTACGACCGACCGGGGTCTCCGTAGCGACGAATGGTCGCCGCCGCTTGCGCGCTCCGACGCAGCGCCGCAAAAAGTGTGTCGCCAAGAACGGTGCCCACCACCACTGTTTCTGCCTGTGACGCAAGGTCACTGCGCGTGTCCACAAGGTCGAGGTCCGCCTCAGCCACCAACTCGGCCGCCTGCGCATAGGCCTTGAGCCAGGGCGCCTCAGCGCCCTGGCCGGCTTGGCGCAAAGTCGTCACCACGCGCGCTGCAGCTAAACGTCCTGGGTCGTCAGGGCCGCATGCCCAGCCGGCGACGGCCTCATCCACGGCGGCCAGGGCGTCTGCATCCAGCGACTCGGTCTGCACGTGTTCCGACACGGTGCTCTGGGCGATCTCAAACGCGCGGGTGAGGGGCAGCTCGCCGTCGATTGCATTCGTGACTCGTTTTGCATCGGAGACAGACAGCCCGCCCACATCCGTCAATGCACGAATCATGTGGATGCGGCGCACATGAGTTTCGTCGTAGGTCGCCTGGTTCGGTGCCGAGCGCTCGCCCGCGGGCAGCAAGCCTTCGCGCAGGTAGTACTTGATCGTGGCCACGGAAGCCCCGGTCTGCTGGCTCAACTCCGAAATCTTCATTTGGACACCATAGCTATCTGTTCGGGGGTCATGGGGGCGACGGACCGAATCTCACAGCCACACTCAGGAATATCCGCGCCTAGGGAGCGTTGAATACTAGTGATGACTACACCACTTCGCCTTTCTGTTCTTGATCTCATTCCTGTTCGCAGCAACCAGACTTCGGCCGACGCGCTGGCGGCGACAACCGCGCTCGCGCAGCGCGCCGACGACCTCGGTTTCTCGCGGTACTGGGTCGCCGAGCATCACAATATGAAGGCCGTGGCGTCCACGAACCCTGCAGTATTGATTGGCATTCTTGCGGCCCAAACGAAGCGCATTCGTGTCGGTTCTGGCGGAGTCATGCTTCCCAACCACGCGCCCCTCGTCGTCGCGGAGCAGTTCGCGATTCTTGAAGCGGCATTCCCTGGTCGTATCGACCTCGGTATTGGTCGCGCTCCCGGCAGCGACCCCGTAATCACTTCTTACTTGCGGATGACCGGCACCACTAGCGACGTCGACGCGTTCCCGCGCAACGTGGCCGATATCCGCAGCCTCATGAATCCCGAGGGCGCCACGTTGCAACTGCAGCAAGGACGCAGCTACGAACTCACGGCAACGCCGAACGCGGCATCCGTTGCGGATCTTTGGTTGCTCGGCTCCAGCGACTACTCGGCCCGGCTGGCCGCAGCTCAGGGCATGCCGTACGTTTTTGCCCACCACTTCTCGGGCGAAGGAACCGCGCGCATTCTTGGCCTCTACCGCGACAACTTTGTGCCGTCAGACTTGCTGAAGGCCCCCAAGACGTTCCTCACTTTGAACGTGGCTGTCGCCGAAACGGCGGCGGATGCGCGTGCCGCAGCCCTGCCCCAACTTCAGCAAATGGCGCGCCTGCTCAGCGGCATGCCGCTCGGCCCGCTCTCGACAATCGAAGAGGCCGCCGCCACCGAACTCGCTGCGCCGCAGCAACAGATGGTGGATGACATGGCCGAACGGTGGGTCATCGACGAACCCGTGGCTGCAGCGCAACGCATTCGCTCGCTCGCGACCCGCTTCGGCGTAGACGAAGTAATGGTCGTGCCTGGGTTGTCGGCTCACAATGCGGACGCGGCGAACACCTCGCCTGTGCGCGTGCGCGCTCTCGAACTGCTTGCGGAGCGGTTGCTCAACTGAGTCCTGCGGGTGGACGTGCCCGCTGAACGCCACTCCGGTGGGGGCGCAGCGTCGACTGCAGCACTCGTTCGCGGACCCGACGGTGGAGCTGTACGCAAAGTCGTGGTCTCGTGACCATCGTGCTCTCAGCGTGCGTGCTCGTGATCGCACTCGCTAAGCTGATGGCTCGCTTTTCGCGACCGCGCGTCGCATCCTGCAGTGGGTGTGCCTCCGAGTGCTACTTGGGTTGAGTCGCGTTCGCGCGCAGTCGCAGCTCTTGCGCTCCTTCTCGGTCTCGCACCTCGACGTTCGAGCTGTGTGAGTCCACAAATTTTCGGAAAGTTTTGAAATTCAACGCGGCCTCGTTGAAAGATGGGTCGATTCTCAGCATTTGGTTTTTAACCGCCGAGCTGTTGAGCCACTCGGAGTCCTCCTTTTGCTGAACAAGTCGCATGGCCCGCACGAGCATTTTGAAGGGCCGCATTCCGATGGCTGGAGTGACGGCGGTTGAAGTACTTGTTGGCTGAGAGGCGGTAGCCGCCTGCTTTGTCGGCGCTGCCTTAGGCAGGGAGGCTTTTGTCGCAGGTTTATTGGTGCTTGAGGCGCTCTTTTGTGCGGGGGCGGTCTTGACGACTTTCGTAACTGCGGCTTTCTTCGCGACGTTGACGACTTTCTTCACGGAGGGCGCGGCGGGCGTCAACTCTTGTGGTGCCCGGGCTGACGAGGTCGCTTGGGCGCTCACACCGGGGTCTGGCTGCGTGGGCGGCGTCTTGTACTGCACGCCTGGCAGCGAGTCGTAGTCTGCGAACTTGTCGCACGATGAGGTGAGAGCGTCACTTATTCCTCCGGCAACTCCCACTCCGACGACAAAGCGCCCGAGCGTTTTCGCGCGTTGGGCAAGTGCCACATAGTCAGAGTCACCAGCCACAATCACGACGTGTGTGATGTCAGGGAGTCTAAACATGTCTTCCATGGCATCCACGGCGAGTCGGATGTCGGCGCCATTTTTCATTAAGGCAGTGAGGGGGAAGAGCTGAACCAGAACCACGGCACGATTGACAAGTTGCTTATGGTAGCTGGCGTTCACCGGCACAGACCAGTCGGCATAGGCGCGGCTGAAGGCAACTGTTCCGAAGGAGGAGGCGTAGTCGAGGATCGCCTCGACATCCACTTCGGCCTCGAGCAGCCTGACGCCGACAGCACTCGGCGTTGTGCGAGCCGAGTTATGAGTTCGAGCTTTGTCTTTGGAGAACTGCCCGTTGCCATGTATTTGGTTGTAGCGCGAGATAACGATGTTGTCGAAATCGATGTACACGGCAACACGGCCGTCGCTGGGCATAGCCAATTGGTCTCCTCGAGAAAAAAAGTTCTTCTCAGTCTTCTGGTGAGGCTCTCTCAAGACAATCCCCGCATTCGGGGCAATCACTGGGGAGCGACCCTGGCGACATTTTCTCGACTCCGCAGGCTCCGCTGGGTTCCACATCGCGCAACATGGAATTAACATTCCATGTGCTTCACTTTTGGCAGTGCGCTGGTTAGAGTCCTTCACATGGAACGCAGTGCCACGTCGTATCATTCACAGGGGCTAGTCAAGGCCCTCAAAGTGCTCAAGGTGCTCGGCGCGCAGGAGAAAGCGCTCAGCCTCGCTGAATTATCGGTCGAGCTCGAACTCCCCAAGTCGACCCTCATCCGGTTGCTCTCGGTGCTCGAGCAAGAAGCTTTTGTCTACCGCGAGGGTGACCCCCCGGTGTACGCGCTGGGGCATGCAGTGCTCGATATCTCCGAGTCGTACCGTCGAGTCGCCAACACGGCCGACGTCGCCGCGCCGTACTTGAAGACTCTCGCTCATGCGACAGGTCTCACCGCCAACCTCGGTGTTCTTGAAGGTCGTTGGGCTCTGCACCTGTGCGTGCAAGAACCAGACCGTCCGTTGCGCTTCCGCTCTCGTGACGGCTCACTTGACTACACCTACTGCACCGGCATCGGCAAGATGCTGCTCTCAGAGATCCAAGAAGATCAGATCAGCCAGCACCTCCCCGAAGAGCCCTATGCGCGCTTCACCGAGTACACGATCGTGAATCGCGAGCAGATGGATGCGAACCTCGCCACCATTCGCGAACGCGGCTACAGCCTTGATGACCAAGAGCGCGACCTCGGCGTTATTTGCCTCGCGGTTCCTATCCCGCTGGGGCTCGACGTTCCTGTCGCGATCAGTGTGTCTGGGCCAGCCGGCGAGCTAGCGCCGGAGTTGCGCGAATCGCTATCCCAGCGCGTTCACGATGTGGCGGCCGAACTTGCCGCCGACCCACGATTTGTTGCCGCGTTCCGTGCTGAGCGCGGCGGCCAGCGAAAAGGAGATAACCATGATCGTTGATGTCCACACCCACAACCACCAGCCCGAACACTGGGGCGACGAGCACAAGAAGAACTGGGAACCTGCGTACGGCGAACCGTACCCGCGCATCTCGCCGGAAATGTACGACGCCGCGATGAAGAAGGCCGGCGTCGACGTCGCGATCGTCTTCGGCCTCGCCGCTACCCGTGCTGGCGTGCACACTCCAAACCGCTTCGTCGCGGACTACTGCGCCCAGCTGTCAACGCCGACGGTCGCCTTCACTGCGCTCGATCCGCTAGACGCCGACTGGCGTGACCAGCTCGATGAGGCGTATGAACTCGGCTTCAAGGGCGTCAAGCTCTACCCGGTTCTCTCGCTCTTCGATCCGCTTGACCCCGCGTTCGATGAGTTCTACCGACTCTGCTCCGAACGCCGGATGACCATCCTCTGGCACATGGGAGCCACACCGAGTGCGCAGGGCCGACTCTCGCTCAGCCAACCGCTCGTTGTCGAAGAAGTCGCTCGCCGGCATCCGGATCTCAAGCAGATCATGGCGCATATGGGTCACCCGTGGCAGCGCGACGCCATTGTCGTTCTGCGCAAGCACGCCAACGTGTTTGCCGACGTGTCAGCTAGCTGGCACCGCCCCATGGACGGCTTCATGGCTCTTGTCATGGCTCAAGAGTGGGGCGTCGTCAACAAGTTGTTCTTCGGCAGCGACTACCCGCTATGGGAGCCGGCCGACGCCATCGCGCGCTTCCGTTCTCTTGCCGACTTCCGTGCGGGCAACCTGCCCCACGTTCTCGAAGAAACCGTTGAGTCGATCCTTCACCAGGATGCTCTTTCGATTCTCGAGATCCCTGACCCACGGCTCGCCAGATAGCCCGCCGCGATGAATACCCAATCGATTAAAAAGGAGCAAGATACCGTGCCTAGGACAGCCGCTGCGCTGATCAGCGAAGCCAAAGAATTTATTCCCGGAGGAGTGAATTCGGCAACTCGGAACTTTGGTGCGCCGTATGCCTTCCGCGATTCTCAGGGCGCTTACCTGACGGACTATGACGGTCGCCGCTATGTGGACTACCACGCAGCGTTCGGTGCCATTTTGTTGGGGCACTCTGACGAACGTGTAACAGCCGCAGTTACGCAGAGCTTGAACGGCCTTGACCTCGTAGGGCTGGGCGTGAGCGAACTCGAAGTCGAGGTTGCTCGCATGGTGGCGAAACTCATCCCTTCGGTTGAGAAATCCGTCACGACAATGAGTGGCACCGAAGCCACGATGCAAGCTGTTCGACTTGCTCGTGGCGTCACCGGCCGCAAGTACCTTCTCAAGTTCCAAGGCTGCTTCCACGGCTGGGGAGATGCCGTTGCTCGCAACGTCGCGTCGCCCGCCGACCGCATCGGAACTGTCGACCCGCTCTCCACCGGAATCCTCGAAGACGCACTCGGTTCCACGCTCGTCGCTGACTTCAACGACCTCGATTCGGTTCGCGCGCTATACGAGCGCTACCCGGATCAGATCGCAGCGATCATCCTCGAACCCGTGCCTCACAACGTTGGAGCCCTGCTTCCGGACCAGTCCTTCTTGGAAGGCTTGCGTGAAATCACCCAGGCTGAGGGAAGCATCCTGATCTTTGACGAGGTCATCACTGGCTTCCGTCACGCTCCCGGTGGCTACCAAGAGATCTGCGGAATCACCCCCGACCTCACCAGCTATGGCAAGTCGATGGGGAACGGTTTCGCCGTAGCGGGACTCGGCGGTCGCGCTGATCTTATGGACAACTTCTCGTCAGCGGGTGGTGGCGTGATGCTCGCCGGTACCTTCAACGGCGGCCCCGTCTCGATGGCTGCAGCAATTGCCACCATGACGGTCGCCAGTGATCCTGAAGTGGGAATGCACGAGTACACCGGGCGCCTCGGTGCTCGGATGCGGGATGGGCTTCGCGACATCACCACCGAACTCGGCATTGCGGCCCACGTGACCGGCCTCGGCAGCGTCTTCATCTGCTACTTCATGGACCGTGAGCCCAAGAGCTACAACGACCTTCTGGAGAACAACGACGTTGCCTACGCCACATTCCACCGTCGGATGACCGACCGCGGTTTCGTTATGTACCCCATGACGCTCAAGCGCAACCACATTTCGCTCGCGCACACCGAAGCAGACATCGACCTCACTCTTGAGGCCGCTCGCGACGTACTGCAGGAAATGAAGAGCGAAGGAATTTTCGCATGAGTGCGCGCCGGGTCCTTGTCGTTGGTGCGGGGGTGATGGGTCACCGTCAGGCCGTTGCAGTTCGTGCTGTCGGTGACCAGATTGCTGCTGTCGTCGACACGGACCTGGCGCGAGCTAGCGTCATAGACTCTGGCGCTAGTACCTATACCTCCGTGCAGGAGGCGCTTGCTCAGGAGCACGACCTCGATAGCGCGATCATCGCTACTCCCTCTGCCGGGCACCTCGTGCAATCGACAGAGCTGGTTGCGGCGGGGCTCGACGTTCTCGTGGAAAAACCCCATCGTGTTCCTGGGCAAGATCCTGCACCGCTGCGTGACGCTCTCAGTAAAGGTGGGCGACTTTTCGTCGGAATGTCCACCCGCCACTGGGCTGGCGTTAAAGCTGTGGTTAGTGCCGTCGCTGACGGAGAACTCGGCGAGATTCTGACTTACAGCGACCGGATGCAGTTTCATCTCGAAGAGGACAGCCTTCCCGGGTGGTACTTCAACTCCGCTGTCAGCGGCGGGGGAGTGCTCGTGACGAATGGCGTGCATGCCTTCGACCGTGCTCGCGCAATCCTCGGTGAGGAGTTGCAGTTCCAAACCGCAGCTCTCGTGCGCGTCAACCCCGCTCACGAGACTGAAGACCACGCGAGTGTTGTCGCGCGGGCCGGAGCCTCGACGATTGCAACCATTGATATGTCGTGGGTGCCGTTCGATCCCATCGGTACAGGGCTCATCGTGATGGGCACCAGAGGAACGGCCCGCATTTATATGGATGGCTCGTGGTCGATCTCGGCTATCGGCATCGAGCGCAGCGGACCTTCGATAAACATCGACCGGGCGCCGTTCATTAGCCAGTGGACAAGCTTCCGCGACGAAGAAGAGGGTTTCGGGCTCGACGATCTCGAACCCACTCTCGGTTTGATCGAACAGATTTATCAGGAGGTTCCCGTTGTCTGAAGTATCACTTCTCATCTACCCCTGGGACGTCATCGCTGACGGTCCCGAACGTGTCGTCGAGACGGTTGCCGAACTCGGTGTTGACCGCCTCGTCATCGCCACGGCGTATCACTCGGCCGAAGTCATTTCTCCTCGCCGATTCGACCGTGTCTCGACGGTGGCGGAAGCGAATACGAGTCACTTGCCCCTCGGCTTCAACAACTTCAGCGGCTTGGCCGTTCCGCCCTCCTCCATCGCGACCGAGCATCCGGATCTTTATCCCTCGCTCAAGCGCGCTGCGGATGTTGCCGGCGTCGCTCTCAGCGGATGGGGCATCGCTTTCCACAACACCACGATGGCAACTGAGCACCCTGAAGCAGCCATCAAGAACTGCTTCGGCGACGCTTTCACTCATGGACTGTGCCCGGCCAATCCGGCTGCACAGCAGTACGCGGTGGAGCTTGTGGGCGAGATTGCTGGCTCTGGCCTGTTCGACCGCGTGTTGGTCGAAAGCCTCTCGTACCTGCTCTACAACCACGGTCACCCGCACGAACTCTGGGGCGCCCGCCTCGACCCGACCACGCGGTATTTACTATCACTGTGCTTCTGCAGCCACTGCCGCGAGCAGGGAACGGCCCGCGGAGTCGACGTCGGCGCTCTTCGCCTTCGAGTCTCGCAGGAGCTTCACCGCACCTGGAACGCCGAAGCGCCTGCGGGTCGCGATGCCGACGATGGCGCCGAGATTGCATCGCTCCACATGATGTGGCCCGACCTTGCGGCGTACACCCGCATGCGAAACGACGTGGTCACCGAGCTCGCTGGCCGTGTTGCCCGCGAGATTCGCTCCAAGGGCGCAGTGCTCGACCTCAGCGCAGCCGTCTGGGGCCGACCCGCCTTCAGCAACTGGATGGAGGGCGTGGATGTCGCAGCAAGTGTTGCTGTCGCCGACTCGTTCGTTCTCGAAAGCTACTATCCGACCGCTGGCGAGGTTGCTCGTGAACTCGACCACACTCTCGCCGCGGCCGCGCTCTCCGATCGTGGAGCAGAGTCCCTGGCCTCCGCGATCACTCTCTGGACTAGCTTCCACCCGACGAAAGACAGCTTTCTGTCGAAAGTGGATGCCATCCGCGGTTCGGGAGTGAGCAAGCTCGCCCTCTACAACTACGGCACAGCAACCGCACCGACACTCTCGTGGATTCGGGATGCCGCCGACATGATGAGGAGCGGATCATGACCTTCAGCCCCACCCTGTTCGATTCTGTGGAGACCCCGGCCTTGCTGATCGATCGCGCGCAGATGATGCGCAACATCAGCATGATGGCGGAGTTCGCGGTGAAGGCGGAGGTTGCTCTTCGTCCTCACTTCAAGACCTCGAAAATGATTGAAGTCGCTCGACTGCAGTTGCAGGCCGGCGCTGTTGGATTCACCTGCGCGACAATGGCGGAGGCCGAGGCCTTGCTCGCGGCGGGAATCGACGACGTCTTCTGGGCGAATGCTCCGGCTTCTGCTCAGAAGGCTCGCTTTGCCGCCGAGGCCAACCACACCGCGCGCCTAGCGGTCGGAATTGACTCGGTCGAACTCGCTGCAGTGTTGTCCCAGGCTGCAGTGGCGGCTGACTCTACGATCCCGGTCATTCTGGAGATCGACACTGGCCTCGCTCGTACGGGAGTGCTGGCTGCCGCAGCGGAAGACGTCGCGGCTGAAATTGCCGCCTTGCCGGGCATCCTGCTCGATGGCGTCTATATGCACGAAGGTCAGCTTGCGAGCCTCAAGGGCTCTCGCGATGAGATCGTCGCGGCTGGAACGGGCGCCGCCTCGTCGTTGGTCGCCGTAGCGGAACAGCTGCGAGCATCCGGTCACACCATCTCGGTGGTCTCAGTCGGCTCGACGCCCGGCTGGGAATCTGCACCGCGCGTATCTGGTGTCACCGAAGCCCGCGCCGGAACCTACGTCTTCTTCGATGCCAACCAATTCCGACTCGGATCGGCATTGAGCGCACAGTGCGCCCTTACCGTGCTCAGCACCGTGGTGAGCGTTCCCGCTGCCGATCGTCGCGTTATTGATGCGGGCATCAAGGCGATGAGCTCCGACCGCTCTAACCGCGGCGACACCCTGGGGCTCGTGACGGCTCCCGAAGGAGCTCTCGCCGACAACATCGTTTTCGAGCGTGCGTACGAAGAGCACGGCATCCTCAACGGAGCCGGCATCGACGAACTCGGCTTCGGAAGCCGAGTTCGAATCATCCCTAATCATGCGTGTGGCGTCGTGAACATGTTCAGTCGCGTACACGTGGTCGACGGCAACGAAGTCGTCGACATCTGGAATCCCGTCGGTAGGCACTAACCAGCCCGCGGGTCACTAGTAACACCCCTGCACCAACCAAGAGAAGTAACAGAAAGGTAGCGCAATGAGTAACAAGTCACCATGGCGTCGGTCGTTGATCGGCCTTGCCGCAGTAAGTTCGCTCGTGCTTACAGGATGCGCTGCTGAGTCATCGAATAACGACGACCCAGCAGCAATCAAGGATGAGGTAGTCGTAGCTCTGGCGGGCGACATTGACAACTTCGATCCTCACACCAATCAGCTCATCATCTTCGAATTTGCGATTCGTGAGCTCGTGTTCTCGTCTCTCGTCGACTACGACGCCGAGCTGAAGCTTCAGCCCGACCTCGCGACGTACGAGGTAAACGAAGACGCAACGGTGTTCACGTTCAGCCTAGCGCCGGATGCCGTATTCCACGACGGAACCTCAGTTGACGCTGATGCTGTCATCGCTTCGATGGAGCGCGCCGGCACAGCAGAAGACTCCATCTGGTCGGGCCGTCTTGCCGACGTCGCCTCGTACGAGGCAACGGATGAGTCGACTGTCGTCATCACCCTCAACAACCCGGATGCTACGTTCCTCGCAGGGCTCGCATCGATCGCCATCGTGGCTCCCTCGAGCTTCGAAACCGCCACTTCTGACCCGGTGGGCTCAGGCCCGTACGAGTTCGAGAGCTGGACGGCGAACACTGAGATCGTGCTGACCAGCTTCGATGACTACTTCGGTGATGTGTCGCCGACGGAAACTCTTCGATTGCAGCCAATCACCGACCAGCAGGTCGCGCTCAACAACCTCTACAGCGGAAGCGTTGACATTCTTGCCAGCGCATCGGCCGCGACGGTGTCACAGCTCGACGCCGACCGGGCCTCCCTCGTGGAGCCAGTGGCATCGAACAGCCTCTCGCTGATCGAGTTCAACTCATCGGGAAAGCTTGCTGACCCGATGGTGCGCCAGGCTCTGGCACACGCCCTTGACAAGGACTCCATTCGGGACATCGCCTACGGTGGCGGCGGCTCGAGCAGCTGGAGCCCGTTGCCTGAGAGCAGCTGGGCCTACTCCGAGCAGGATGGCTACGAGTACGACCTCGACAAGGCCGCGACAATGCTCGCTGCTGCTGGCGAGTCTGACCTCGAGTTCTCGCTCGAAGTACCTTCCGGCTTCCCGGAAGCTGAACAGCTCGCCCGCGTCTGGCAGGCATCCTTGGCTGAAATCGATGTGACCTTGAACGTCAACATCACAGAGATTTCGGTTTGGCTCGACGCTTACGTTAGCCGCGGCTATGACGCCACCTGGAATGTGTTCAACGTAGGAGCGGACCCCCACTCCTTCTTCGACATCATCATGACTCCGCACCTTGCGGATGACTACCAGAACCAGACGGTATCCGATCTCGTTCTTGACGCTACCCGCGTCTCTGACGAGGCAACTCGGGGCGAGCTCTACGGCGAACTCCAGCAGATTCTCGTTGACGAACTCCCCATCATGATCGTGCAGTCGACCCCGGTTGCTTCGATCGCTGGTCCGGATGTCTCGGGCTACGAGGTCAACCCGCTCGGCTGGGCTCTGCTCTCGCAGGTCACCGTCAGCAAGTAATACCGCGCACAACACAGCACGCAACACGAAGAAGAAACGAGGGAGGCAGCATCGTGAAAATCATGCGACGCGCAGGAATAGAGGCGGCAAAGCTCGCCGTGGTCTTGTGGTTCGTCTCGGTGTTCGCCTTCCTCGCTCTTCGGCTCACCCCTGGGGATCCGGCAGTTCTGCTGCTCGGTCCCCAGGCGGGGCGGCCGGATGCGGCGGAAACGCTGGCGCGGTTACGAACAGAAATGGGGCTCGACCAGCCCTGGCCGGTTCAGTACGGCATCTGGCTTGGCGACATACTGCGCGGAGACTTTGGAGTCTCGAGCCGCAGCGGGGTAGCCGTCGTTGAACTCGTAGCGGGCGCTGTTCCGCCCACGTTGTTCCTCATCCTGGGAGCCGTGCTCATTGCCGTACCGCTCTCCATAATCTTCGGAATGGCCGCTGCGTACTTCCGCAACGGAATCGTCGACCGGGCAGTGCGTCTGGTTACGACATTGGCGATCGCGATTCCTGCGGTCTGGCTCGGCCTGTTCCTCATCATCATCTTCTCGGTCACGCTCGACATTCTGCCGTCGGGTGGATTCACCAGCCCCTTCGAGGACTTCGGGGAATTCTTCATCCAGATGATTCTGCCGGTCACGACGCTGGCGATCTTCCTAGGGGGAGTGTTGACGAGATTCGTCTATGCCGAAGCCTCCGACGTTCTCCGTCAGGACTACATGCGCACAGCGCTGGCCATGGGCATTTCGACACCGCGCCGAGTCTTTATCTACGCCATGCGCAATGCTGTCACCCCGATGATCACGATCGTGGGAGTACAGATCGGAGCGCTCGTCGGAGGCGCCGTGCTCGTGGAGGCCGTCTTTGGCCTCGGCGGCATCGGCCAACTCCTGCTGTCGAGCGTTCTCAACCGTGACTACCAAGTAGTGCAGGGCGCCGTCTTGCTCACCACGATTGTGGTGCTGCTCGTTGGTTACCTCGCAGACCTCGCTTACCGTCTCGTCGACCCGAGGATCACAGAATGACACTCACAGAACCCCGCACGAGCGGAACACCCCTGTCGCGCACCTTCGCTGTCATCGCCGCCGTCGGCCCCGCGAGACTCTCGCTCATTGTCGTCGGCGTGATAGCCCTTTTCATGGCGGTCTGGCCCTCACTCTTCAGCCCGTACTCGCCGTCGGCGATTGACGCGTCGTCCATCCTGTTGTCTCCGAGTTTTGCGCATCCGCTGGGAACGGATGAAGCGGGCGCCGACGTTTGGGCTCGACTCGTGTACTCCACTCAACTCGAACTCGTGATCGCGGCGGGCAGCGTTCTCGTTGCTCTCGTCATCGGTCTCCCCACCGGCCTCATCGCCGGAAACGCCGGACGGTTTGTGGATGGCGCGTTCACGAGTGTCGCTTCGGCGACGCTCGCTTTCCCTCTCGTGCTCTTTGCCATTCTGATGGTCGCGAGCTTCGGCACCACGAGTCTGTCGCTCACGGTCATTATTGGGTTCCTCTTCTTCCCTCGCGTCTTTCTTTTGATGCGAGCGCAAACGCGCAGTCTCAAGGAGCGCGAGTTCGTGACAGCACTGCGGGTCGGGGGAGTGCGACCGACTCAAATCTTGGGCCTCCACGTGCTTCCTAACTCCGCCGGTCCACTGTTGACGCTGATCCCCACGCTGATGGCAGAAGCCATTCTGATCGAAGCCGGTCTGAGCTACCTCGGTTTGGGCGTCGATCTGCCCGCCTCCACGTGGGGCACGATCCTTGAGGCTTCGAAGAACTACTACGTCACGTCTCCCTGGTACGCGATCTCGGCGGGCCTTGTCATCACCTTCGTCGCTGCCGTGCTGATGTTCGCTGGCGAACTGATCGCTGAATCCGCCAACCCCATGAGACGGCGGCGCCGCTCATGACCCACATCACGCTCTTGCGCGGAGGGCAGGTCGCCGACGGAACTGGCGCCCCGCTGTTCGACGCCGACGTGCTGATCGCCGACGGAATGATCGCCGGCATCGGTCACTTTCCCGAGGGCGATGCCGACGTGGTCGTGGACTGCGCCGGCCTCATCGTGGCGCCAGGATTCATCGACATCCACACGCACTCCGATCTCACCCGTTTTGCGTACCCCGAATGTGAATCTCGGGTACTGCAGGGCATCACTACCGAAGTGATTGGCAACTGCGGGTTGAGCCCGGCGCCGATCCGCGGCAACCCCGGCGACGTACGCGCCATCATCGGCCCGGTGGATATCGTCGCTGACGTCGACGTGCACTGGAACTCGGTAAGCGAGTACTTTGCCGCGCTCGACAGCACACCGGCGGCGACGAATGTCGCACCACTGGTGGGGCACGGAACAATTGTGCTCGCCGCGCAGACCCGGGCGGGGCTCGGCGCCGGTCAGGAAAACGAGCAACGGGCGATCATGGTCGCCGAGCTGCAGGAGGCACTAGCGGCAGGCGCGTGGGGCTTGAGCCTGGGCCTCATGTACTCGCCGGGCGAGCTGAGCCCCGTGGACGAACTGACTGAACTCGCACGTTCGATCGCTCAGCACAACGCCTTGCTCAGTATGCACATGCGTGCCTACGACGGCGATGGGCTAGCCGCTGCCGTAACCGAGGCGCTGCAGATCGCCGAGACCTCCGGAGCACGCCTCCAGATCTCCCACTTTCGCTCAATCCGCGATGACGATGGCAGCGCCCTTGACGCCGCGATCGATCTCGTCGAGAACGCGGAGGTCGATGTTCAGGCCGATGCGTATCCGTATCTCGCCGGTCACACCACAATGCTTCAACTCTTACCGACCGAGCTGCGAGCACTTCCCGTGGCCGAGATCGCCCAGCGCATTGCCGAGGCTCCGGCCGCCGTTGCCGGGATGCTCGAGTCGGGAGCAGGGTTCCCACCGGAAGCCATCACGGTCGCTAAGGCTTCGGCGACTCCTCTCGCGGTCAGCAAGACGCTCGCAGAACTGGTTGCTGACTCCGCTCACCAGTCGTGGGGCGCCCTCGCTGTGGAACTCCTCAGTGCGAACGATCTCAACGTTGACGTGATTGTCGTCGGTACGCGTCCCGTCGACGCACTCCGGGTACTGCAGCATCCGCTCGTTTCTGTGGCATCGGACGGGCTCGCCCTCAGCCTGACCCACGAGGCCAATCTGCCTCATCCGCGGTCGATCGGTACCTTCCCGCGTTCGTTCGACGAACTCTCGCGTGCTGGCATGACCACCGTGGAGATCGTGCACAAGATGACTGCGAAGCCGGCAGCTCGACTGGGCTTCACCGACCGCGGCGTGCTCGCTGTGGGTGCGTGCGCTGACGTCACGGTATTCGATGCGTCGACCGTTGCGGACCGGGCAACCTACGCGTCCCCATTGGAAGCGCCGCAAGGAGTCACCCACGTTTTTGTGAACGGCGTACGGGTAGTGCGCGACGGCCGTCACACCCATGAATTGCCTGGCCACGTCTTGAGAAGGAGAACAGCATGACCCCTTCACCGTTACTAGAAATTTCAGACCTCACGGTTCGCTATGGCACGGGCAACGCTAAGCCCGCCGTCAATAACGTCTCGCTGTCCCTCGCCGCCGGCGAGACGGTCGGGCTCGTGGGCGAATCAGGGTCGGGCAAGTCGACCGTCGCGCGCGCCGTGCTCGGATTGATGCCTTTCAAAGGAACCATCACCTACCAAGGTGAGAACCTTGCCGAAGTGACGCCGACCCGCATGCGCGCTATCCGCAGCGACCTGCAGATGATCTTTCAAGACCCGTACGCCACACTTGACCCGCGGATGACGGTCGGTCGGCAAATCGCGGAGCCCATGCTGGTACACAAGATCGTGCCGCGCTCAGGCGCCCGTGCCCGCGTGGGCGAACTGCTCGAGCAAGTTGGGCTGTCGGTGGAGATGGCAGGCCGCTACCCACACGAGTTCTCTGGTGGTCAACGCCAGCGCATCGCGATTGCCCGGGCGCTTGGCGTTAGCCCGTCGCTGATCGTCTGCGACGAACCGACCAGTGCGCTCGATGTATCGGTGCAAGCTCAAGTGCTCGAACTTCTTCAAGAGCTCCAACGCACTCAAGGAATCGCGTACCTGTTTATTGCCCACAACCTGGGCGTCGTGCGCGCCATGTCGCATCGAGTCGCTGTCATGTACTTGGGGGAGATTGTGGAGTACGGAACGTCTGATGAAGTCTTCAGCAACCCGCAGCACCCTTACACTCGTGCCTTGATCGAAGCGGTTCTTGAGCCCGATCCGGCGTCGCGGCACCGTCCGCTGTCGATCGACCCCGATCTCACTAGCCCGATAAACGTGACGAGGAGCCGCGCATGAGCGACCAAGCACTCTTAGAAATCCGGGACCTTTCGGTACGGTTCTCGGCATCCGCCCCGCCCGCTGTGCGCGGTGTTTCCATTCGCGTCGAGGCGGGAACTCGCGTGGGAATCATTGGCGAATCGGGCTCCGGCAAGTCGGTCACTGCGATGTCGGTGTTGCGCTTGAATGACGAACGAATCGCCCACTATGGCGAGGAATCGTCCATCACCCTCGATGGTCGTGAACTTCTCAAAGCGCCGCTCTCGGCGATCCAGGGCGTACGTGGTGCGAAAGCCTCGATGATCTTCCAGGACCCGATGTCGGTGCTCAACCCGGTGTTCCGAGTAGGGCACCAAGTGCGCGACGTTCTCGTGGCGCACCGCCCCGAGCTGCGAAAGACGGCCAAGGCTCTCGTTATCGAGAGTTTGGATGCGGTCGGTATCCGCAACCCCGCTGCGGTCTACCGTCAGTACCCTCACGAGCTCAGCGGCGGAATGCGCCAACGCATCATGATCGCGATGGCGATCGCATCGTCACCCCGACTGCTTATTGCGGATGAAGCGACGAGTGCGCTCGACGTGACCGTGCAAGCTGCAGTGCTCGAGACCATCGGTGCTCTCGCTGACGATCGCGGCATGGCGGTGCTCATGATCACTCACGACATGGGCGTTGTTGCGCGATTCTGCGACTACGTCTACGTGATGTATCACGGTGAAGTCGTCGAATCAGGCGCGGCCGCCGACATTCTTACCTCACCTCAGCACGACTACACCAAGAAACTTCTCGCGTCAGTTCCTCGCCTTCATGGCGATCAGCCCCGCACGGTTTAGTGCGGGCACCCCAACCAACCCCAAAGAAAGGCATCAATGTTCCACGCAATCACCACCCCAGACGCTCCTCAGCCCGCCGGCACCTACAGCTCTGCTGTCGTCGCAGGCTCGCTCGTGTTCCTTGCCGGTCAGGGCCCGTTCGATAAAGACAGCAACCGCGTCGGCGAGACCTTCGCTGAGCAGGTTCGCCAGACCTTCCGCAACCTCGAGACCGTTGCTCAGGCTGCCGGTACGAGCCTTGAAAACACCGTACGTTACGGCGTGTACCTCAAGACGCTCGATGACTTCGCTGAGTTCAACGAGATCGCGGCAGAGTTCCTCACGGCACCGCTCCCGGCGCGCACGACGATTCAGGCCAACCTTCGTGGCTTCGACGTTGAGCTCGACGCGATCGTCGCGCTTCCCGAGAAATAGCAATGCGTCTCGCAGTCATTGACGGGCGATCGTCGCTCCTCGTCGACGGCACCGTTGTCGATATCGAGCGTGCGAGTGCTGGTCGATTCTCGGCCACGGTCGACGAGCTCTACCGCGACTGGGCGCCGTTCCAGGCGTGGGCGGCGGATGCCGTAGCAAGCGACCGTAGCGAGTCCGAAGTTGAACCTGCTCAGTGGGGTGCGCTCGCGCACGCCCCGCAGCAGATTTTCGCGGTCGGACTCAACTATGTTGATCACGCTGTGGAGTCTGGGTTTAACGTTCCGGAGCATCCGATGGTCTTCACAAAGTTTGCGTCGTCAATCTCGGGCCCGTTTGAGCCGCTCGAATTGCCGACCGGCAGTGTCGATTGGGAAGTGGAGCTGGTCGCTGTCGTGGGCTCTGGCGGTCGCAACATAGCCGAAGCCGACGGACTCGCGGCGATCGCAGGCTTCTGCATTGGTCAGGACTATTCGGCGCGCGACGTGCAGATGCGAGGAGTGCCACCGCAGTTTTCGCTCGGCAAGTCGTTCGCAGGGTTTGCACCACTCGGGCCAGTGTTCGTTGACACGGAAAGCTTTCTGGAGCAGTCATCGATCACTCTCGAATGTTGGATCGATGATGCTCTCGTGCAGACCGCACCGATGAACGACATGGTGTTTTCTGTGCCGCGACTCGTCAGTGAACTCTCGTCCATTGTCGAGTTGCGCCCCGGCGATGTGATCTTCACCGGCACACCGCCCGGCGTCGGTTTCGGCCAGAACCCGCCCCGCTATTTGCGCGCGGGCGAAGTTGTGCGCAGCGCAATTACCGGGTTGGGAACGATGTCTCAGGAGTGCGTAGCTCCGTAGCTCACGCTCGTTGCTTCTCTGACGAAGGCGCGTCTCTCGTGGGGAGAGGCGCGCCTTCTGTTTCGTCATCGCTACGATTGATCACACGCCGCAAGATTAAGGATTGCCAGTGACGTATAGCGCTATTCGAGTTCGAGAGACTCCAGGAGAGCCCGGATCTGGCCGCACGGGTGTCGCCGTGATTGGCTTCGGGATCGCGGTGGCTGGCTGGGTCTCTTTCGGCCGCCATCTCTTTGGCATCGGTGGAGATCTCACCATCGTCTATGCGACAACGCTTGGAATACTGTTCGGCGTCGTATTTGTACTCGTCGGGCTGGCTATGCGGCGCACGCAGACTCGCGGTTTCGGCACGCGACCCATCACCCACGCGATGCTCATTTCCTCCGGCGTTTGTGCGTTCTTGCTGGGGCTCATGATTCCGGATAACACCCCAGAAGGTCTGCAAACAATCGTGAGTGGGCCGAACGAACCCGCTCTCGGCATTGCCATCGGTATCGCGAACCCGCTGGGAGTCATCGGAATAGCGACCGGTATCATCGCGCTGGTGCTCGCGGTCAAGGAATCCCGCGGCCGCATCACGCTCGTCGAGAGCTGGGGCGATGACAAGGACGCTGCGCCTGCCCACGCGGCAGAAACGACTGCAAGCTAAAGTCTGGAGCTAGCGTTTCCCGAGTTGCGAGTGCTCGCCGAGTTCGTGCCAGCCGCGGTCGTGGTAGACCAGCGGGGGAGCAGCATCCGTTTCGCTTCCCACATGAGACGCCTGCGCCAAAACCAGAATTAACGACGCGGACGCCGTGTCGAGTTGATCGACCCGCTGGCCAACAATCCGCACAGGAGCGCTCGGAAAGTATGGCTCACCGCTCGGCAGCCGCGACCACAGCGAGCGGTCGGCGAACCGATCGATGCCACTTGTCGCGCACAGCTCCGCGATCGGCAATTGTTCACTGCTGAGAAAGTGAACGACGTAGGAATCCGCGTTCCGGATCCCCGTAGCGGTGGATGCCTGATGTCCAATGGAGAACGCAAATAGCGGGGGATCCGCACTCACAGACACAATCGACGTCACAGTGACGGCGACAGGGCCGAGGGGAGAGTCGGCCGTCACAATCGCAACTCCACCTGGATACTGGCGAAAGGCAGCCGCAAACTCGGCCGCACTCAGCCCGGCGGCGGGCAGGGCATCGGCGTCGGAGCGGTGGGCGCGCTCGACGGTGCGAGGCGCAGTGGGGGCTGTCGTGTGCATTCGTCCATCCAATGTTTCGGGGATGCGGACAAGCGTGCACCCGAGCACGCGACGAAGCGAGAATATGTCGATATGTGTCCTTCTGTTTCGCCGATTGTTTCGTGCTCAGGTGCGCTATCGGATGCTGCGGCGCACCATAAGGGCATGCCTAGACAAATTCGCTTCAACGCCTTCGATATGAACTGCGTCGCTCACCAGTCCTCCGGAATGTGGCGCCATCCCGACGACCAATCGTGGCGTTACAAAGACCTCAATTACTGGACCGAACTCGCGCAGCTGCTCGAAAAGGGAACCTTTGACGGCATCTTCATTGCGGATGTCCTCGGCACCTATGACGTCTACGCCGGCTCGAATGAGGCCGCCATTCGCCACGGTGCCCAGGTTCCGGTGAACGATCCGCTGTTGCTCGTCTCGGCCATGGCGCATGTCACGGAAAACCTCGGATTCGGCATCACGGCGGGAACCGCCTACGAGCATCCCTACCCCTTTGCTCGTCGTATGTCGACGCTCGATCACCTCACGCAGGGTCGGATCGGTTGGAATGTCGTGACCGGCTACCTGCCCTCGGCTGCCCGCAACATGGGTAACGACGATCAGCTCGAACACGATGATCGCTACGACCACGCTGACGAATACCTTGAGGTGCTCTACAAGTTGTGGGAGGGGTCGTGGGAAGACGATGCTGTGATTCGTGACCGGGAGTCCGGTGTGTTCACTGACCCCAGCAAGGTGCATGACATCGAGCACAAGGGCAAACATTTCACTGTTCCCGGCATCCACTTGTCAGAACCGTCGGTGCAGCGAACACCGGTCATTTACCAGGCCGGTGCTTCGCCGCGAGGAATCCAGTTCGCCGCAGGTAACGCTGAGGCGATCTTCGTCGCGGCATCGACCAAGGCAGGGCTCAAAGCAACGGTGGGCCGCATCCGGGATGCTCTTGAAGAGGCAGGGCGCGATCGCTACTCGGCGCGCATCTATACGCTTCTGACGATCATCACGGACGAGACAACGGAGAAGGCTCACGCCAAGTATGACGACTACTTGAGCTACGCCAGCGAAGAAGGTGCGCTGGTGTTCATGTCGGGATGGATGGGCATCGACCTCTCGCAGTACGACCTCGATGAGCCCATTGGCAATGTCAAGAGCAACGCAATCCAGTCGACGGTGGCGAACTTTCAGCAGGCCAATGACGACGGCAGCGAATGGAAGGTTCGGGACATCGCGCGGCTTGGTGCGATTGGTGGTTTAGGGCCGTTCATCATTGGCTCTGGCGAAGAGATCGCCGATGAGCTCGAGGCGTGGGTGGCAGAGACGGATGTCGACGGCTTCAACCTTGCCTACGCGATCACGCCGGGCACGTTTGAGGATGTCGTCGAGCACGTCATTCCGGTGCTTCGGGCTCGCGGAACCTATCCCGAGGAATACGTCGAAGGCACGCTGCGCCACAAGCTGCATGGGCGTGGCAACAGGCTGCCGGCGGAGCATGCGGGCGCACGCTATCGGCGTGAGGAGTCACCTGCCGTGACTAGTGCACCGCGAACCCGCGTTTACTGAGCTGGGGTTTCGCGGTGCAGGTCGACGGCGTACTTGAAACCAATGTGAGACGCCTCAAAGCCAAGCTTCGTGTAGAACCGGTGGGCGTCGGTGCGGGCTTCGTCAGAAGTGAGCTGGATGAGGGAGGCACCGAGCGTGGGCGCTGCGGTATCGATAACCCAGCGCATCATTGCGCCGCCGATTCCGCTCGAACGCTGGCTCGCGGCTACTCTCACGGCTTCGACTTGGAGGCGGTGCGAGCCACGGCGGGCCATTCCGGGAATGGCGGTCAATTGCATGGTGGCGACGACATCCCCTGAGGGCGCTTCGACAACGAGGAGGGCATTCGCGGGCGTCGTGGCGATGGCGTGGAACGCCTTTTCGTAGGCGGGGCGGTCTTCTGGTCGTGCGTTGTCGCCTCGAAGCGCGCTAATCGCGTCGTCTGCGAGGAGCTGCAGAATGGTGTCGATGTCGCCAAGAGCGGAGTAGCGAAGAATCATTTCGCCGTCTCGCGTCTGGAGAGTTGTCGGAACAGTCACTTTAGAAAACACTCCCACGACGATAGCAGCGCTAGCGCTGCTCGCGAGCCAGCGGTGCTCAATCGTGTGGCGAATTATCGCCATCCCTCGGTGTTGACAACACCGGACGCGGTTTCGGTCGTCGCTGTGTATTCGAGATTGCTGAACTCGTCTCACCCCTTCCGTAGTGTCGCCAATTACATGCAACACCTACGGGAAAGGTAGTTCAATGACTGCAACAAATGATTCCACCACCGCGAACAAATCCAGCACCTCTCACCCTTCCGCCACGTTCGGTCGTCGCATCCTGGCGGGTGTCGTCGGCGGTGTTGCCGGTGGTGTCGTCTTCGGGATGATGATGGCAATGATGGGCATGCTGCCCACGCTCGCCATGATGGTTGGTTCTGAATCGGCCGTCGTGGGATTCCTCGTTCACCTCATGATTTCGATCATGATCGGAATCGGGCTAACGGTCCTCTTCGGCAACCTGCTTCTCACGAACTACGCCCGTGGTGCGGTCGTCGGTTTCGTCTACGGCGCGATCTGGTGGGTCCTTGGACCCCTCATGATGATGCCGCTTATGCTCGGCGGTGCGCTCTTCGCTATCGATACCGCGGCGCTCTTGTCCTTGATGGGCCACATGATCTTCGGTGTCATCCTCGGATTGGTTGCAGTGCGCGTTCTCGCTTCACGTCGATGAAGAACTGTGCACGGCCCGGGTGCCCACCGTCGTGGTGGGTCACGCCGGGCCGTTGCGCTGCTCGGGGGAGTTGGCGCTAGTAGTTCAAGATCTGGTAGCCGTCGACGACGAGCTTACGAACGCTGGCTTCGCCACCGTTGTCGGAAAGCAGGGGGAAGCCGCCATCGCGAATGGGCTCGAAGACGTTGTGCGACTTGGAGCAGAACTCGCAGGCACCGATGATCGTGTCGCCAAGAGCGGTAACGAGCCCGTGCATGGGGTGGCTAGCGTCAGCAATCTTCGCGAGGGTTTCAACGCCTGAACCGTCGAACATGACGATCACGTCGTCGCCAGCGGCCTTGAATTCGAGGGCGGTCTTGAGGCCGCGGTAGACGCGAGCGTTGTTGTTCTCGAGCGTTTCGAGGATGACGACGGCAATCTTGAGGTCTGACATTGAAAACTCCTTGTGTTGGCCATCCAGCGTTTCTAGACGGATCCGTCTAGAAAATATAGACGGATTCGTCTAGAATTGCAACATGGCCTCAGAAACTCCTCAGATCCGCGTGACTTCGCGAATGAAGCTCCTCGCTACCGCGGCGGATCTCTTCTACACGCATGGCATCAATGCCACCGGAATCGATACGGTGATCGCGAAAGCGGGAGTTGCCAAAGGCAGCATGTATCACCACTTCCCGAGCAAAGAAGCTCTCATCGCGGCATACCTCGATGAAGAGGCGGATGCCTGGTTGGACCGGGTGACGGAGTTCGACGACGAGCGCGCCTCGACCGCAGAACGCGTCGCGCGTCTCTTTACCGCGGTCGCCGATCAAGTCGATGAGGGCACTTTCTATGGCTGCCCCTTCACTAATGCGGCCATCGAGTGCCCCGACATGGCTGACGTGCAGTCATCGATTGCCCGATACCGTCGGGTGCTTCGCACTCATGTGACCCACATCATGGGGCCGGATGCGGCCGAGGGCGTGATCACGCGGCTCATTGTTCTTTACGACGGCGCGCTCACGACGGCCAAGCTCACGAGAGATTCGGCCCAGGTTCGCGATATTGCACAGTTCGCGCGGGAGCTGGTGTCTGCGGCCTAGGCTCGCGCGCGTCGGCTTGCGCACTATTCGAACATGTGTTCGAATATACGGTATGCGATGGAGTGGGCAGCAGGTCAATAGCGAGGCCCCCGACGCGCTGCCTGGTCTCGCCAAGCTCAACAACTTGGTGCGCACGGTGCGAACCCCGGAGTTCGACGGCGTCACCTTTTACGAAGTACTTGCCAAGAGCGCCCTCAACAAAGTGCCAACGGCCAGCGATATGCCCTTCGGTTGGACGATCAATCCGATGCGCGGATGCCTGCACCAGTGCACGTATTGCTTCGCTCGTCCGACCCACGAGTTCCTCGATCTTGACGCGGGCAAAGACTTCGACACGCAGATCATCGTCAAGGTGAACGTGGCTGAGGTTCTGGCTAAGGAGCTCAGCAAACCCAGCTGGGGTCGGCATCCGGTCGCGCTCGGCACGAATACGGATCCGTACCAGCGCGCGGAGGGCCGGTATCGGCTGATGCCCGGCATCATTGCCGCCCTTGCGGCATCCGGAACGCCCCTGTCAATCTTGACGAAAGGCACGTTGTTGCGGCGCGATCTTGACCTCTTGTCCGAGGCAAGCCAGCATGTGCCTGTTGATGTAGGGATGTCGATCGCGATTTACGACGACGAGCTACAGCAGTCCGTCGAGCCTGGCACGCCTACCGCGAAGGCTCGCTTGGCGACGGTGAGCGCTGTGCGCGATGCTGGACTCGATTGCGCTGTCTTTTTGATGCCGATTCTGCCGTTCTTGACCGACACGCGAGACCATCTTGAGCGTGCCGTTTCTCAGGCTAAAGAGGCCGGGGCAACCTCAATTACGTACTCGGCACTGCATCTGAAGCCGGGAACAAAGGAGTGGTACCTCGGGTGGCTTGAGCAGGCGCATCCTGAACTGCTCGGCAAATATCGTTCGATGTATTCGCGAGGCAACTATGCGCCGAAGGAATATCGCCAGTGGTTGGCCGCCAAGCTGAAGCCGATTATCCGTCGTCACGGGCTGGAGCGAACACTGCTCGATCCCGCGACAGGAATCGTCGGTTCCCGTGCCCATACGCCGGTACATTCCGGTCTAGTCGGTCGTTCGCTCATCGCCGAGGAAATGCCACCCGAGCTGGCGGCGCGCGCAATGCCGCAACCGACCCTCTTCTAGCGCTGTCTTCGTCGCTCTCGCTGTCGCTGTAGTCGCCATCTTGCTGGGTATCCAGTCCGTGCTCGCTGAGCGTTCGCGCACAATCGTCAATAACGCCGGATGCGGTGCGTAACGTTTCGCAGAACACGAACGGCGGCGCCCGGCCCAGAGCGCGACTTACTCACTATCGCCGTGGTCGGTAACGTCAGGAAGGTGAAGGCAGATGCCTAAGAACAAAAACTCCCGCCTCAAGGATCCTGAACTGTACGAGTCGTTGAGGGATGACGGCGCTTCCGCGGAGAAGGCGGCTCGCATCTCTAACGCTGCCGCGCGGGACGGGCGTTCCGAGGTGGGACACCGCGGGGGCGAGGCAGGTTCCTATGACGATTGGACCGTGGCAGATCTTAAGAAGAGAGCCCGGGAACTGGGTCTCCAGGGGTATTCGGCGCTCAGGAAGGCTGAATTGATCGAGTTACTTCGATCGCACTAGAGGTGCGCTCGTGGTCGGTGGGCAGTGCGGGCTTCGAAATGATGCCGGCGCGCGACGAGCTAACTAGTCTGGGGGAGTGACCCCACAAGCAGAGTCTTACTATCTCCGACACGATTCCACCCATTTCGAGTCGACCATTCACGCGCAGGGTGCGTGGAATCCGCACGAGCAGCACATGGCTCCGGTCGCCGGTATTCTGGCGCACGTCCTCGAAGCGTTTGAGGCACGCGAAGGCCTCCGCATCGCTCGCATTAGTTACGAGATCTTGGGTCTCATCCCTGTCGGCGACTTCGAGATCGTAGCGTCGGTGGTGCGGCCAGGGCGAACAATCGAACTAGTGCAGGCGGAGCTCAGTGCGGGCGGCCGTGTTGCCGTGCGCGCGACGGCGTGGCGTCTCCAAATTTCGGATACCTCAGAGGTTGAGGGAATCGTTGACCAACGGATGCCCGGCCGTGAGCTCGCGGGGGAGCCAGTGAACCTCTCCGAGTGGCCCGGCGGCTATATCCAATCGATTGAAGCGCGGGCGCTTCCTGAACATGTCGCCGGCAGCGGCCGGGTGTGGTTGCGCACCCCTTATCCCTTGCTCGCTGATGAGCCGGTGAGCGACTTTGCTCGGTTGGCTGGCCTCGTTGACACCAGCAACGGCATCGCAACTCGCGTCAAACCGGGGGCGGGCGGGTATGCCTTCCCCAACGTCGACCTGCAGGTGCACTTGTACCGACTGCCGGCTGGTGAGTGGCTTGGTCTCGAGAATGCGGTGAACTTTGGCTCGGATGGCATTGGCCTGACCTCCACGGTGCTCCACGACGAGCAGGGGCCGTTCGGTCGCGCCGAGCAAATCTTGACGCTGCGTAAGGTCTAGCGTTCCCCAGCGCGCGCCTGCGGCGAGAGTTTTCTCGCTACCCCTTGCGCTGATTTTCCCGCTGCCATAATATACAACCAAATGGTTGTATATGAATTGACAGACTCCGAAGTTGACGCGATGTTCCGCGCCCTCGCCGATGCCACCCGACGTGACATCATCGATCGCGTGTTGCACGAAAATGCTTCAGTGTCGCGTCTCGCCGAGCGCTACGACATGAGTTTCGCCGCAGTGCAAAAGCACGTGGCCGTCCTGCAGGCAGCAGGGTTGGTGACAAAGTCCCGGCAGGGTCGCGAGCAGATTGTCAGCGGCAATCTCGCGTCCATTCATCACATCCAAAAGCTTCTTTCTCACTTCGAAGCGGTGTGGAAGCAGCGTGCACTGCAAATGGCTGACGTGTTGCGGGATGACGCAACCACTGAGGCACCACCGAGCCCCACGAGTTCAGGGGCTCGGGTCGATATCCCTCACGACTAAAGAAATGGTGAAGCAATGAACGTCACAACTCACACTGATCCTGAAGCACTCACCCTGACGACGACCACCGAACTTGCCGCGTCTCTTGAGCGCGCTTGGCAGCTGGTGAGCGATCCGCGTCAGCTCGAGCGCTGGTGGGGGCCGCCCGAGTGGCCGGCAACTTTCGTGCGCTACGAGTTTGTGCCGGGTGGGCGCGCTCATTACTTCATGCAAGGTCCTGATGGTGAGCGAATGCACGGTATGTGGCGCATCTTGTCGATTACCGAGCCGCGCGAAGTTTCCATCGAAGATGAGTTTGCGGATGACCAGGGCGAACCATCGGGGGATATCGGTGTCACGACCGCTCTTCTAACGTTCGAGCCCATTGACAGCGGCACCCGGCTGACGATCCTGTCGGGCTTCGAGTCAGCAGAGCAGCTCGAAGAGATGGTGAAGATGGGTATGGAAGAAGGCATGCGAGAGGCTATCGGCCAGATCGACGCCCTGCTCGCCGCAGACTAAGAGGAGGCTTCTCGAGTCATCGAGAAAGGGTGCTCGTATCGACTCCAAACATGTTGGCACTTCGGGCACGCATAGCGACGAGTCAGACACGCTGTGGCTCGATGGTGCGGCAAGCAAACCGGTCTAACCGCGCGGTCTGAGCATGCCGACGGGCAGTGCTCTGGTGCTTCTGTGCGTCGTCACTGGGTAGGGTGGAGGATGACTCTTCTTGGGGTCGAGCAGCAGGGTAGTTGAGTGCCCCGAGAGGATCTGTAGCGTGAAAAACAGCGGCCAGCCACAGTCGAACCGAGCTCCACGGGGCCGCCGCAAGTATTCTCGCAAGCAACTCGGCATGTTGCTCGGCGGTCTCGGCGCGCTGGCGCTGCTCACCGTCGCGTTCGTAGCCGGGGCCCAGGCAAACTCCGGATCGTCAACGCCTCAGGCATTGCCGTCGGTCTCCGCCGAAGAGGGCAGCGAGCCCACGATCGACTTGGCGCGTCGAATCGAAGGAGACCCCACGGCAATGGGAGCGATTGATGCTCCCGTCGTGCTCGTCGAATATGCGGACTATCGCTGTCCGTTCTGCGGTGTGTTGTCGCGCGAGACGCTTCCTGAGCTGATCAGCGAATACGTCGACGCTGGGCAGCTGCGCATCGAATGGCGCGATTACCCCATTTTTGGTGAAACCTCGGTGATGGCGGCTGTTGCAGCCCACGCGGCGGGCGAGCAAGGTCTTTTTTGGGAATACAACACAGCGGTGTATGAATCGGCGCCCGAAACGGGACATCTCGAGATTGACCGAGAAAAGCTTCTTGCGTACGCCCGCGACATTGGGGTTCCTGACCTTGCTCAGTTTGAGGCAGACCTCAGCAGTCCGGCTCTGATTGCTCGGGTTCAAGCGAACGTTTCCGAAGCGCAGCAAATTGGTGTCTCGAGTGTGCCGTCCATCGTGATCGACGATGTGCCGATTGCGGGTGCTCAGCCTCTTCAGGTGTTCCGTGACGTGATCGATGAGCAACTCCGATTGGCAGGCCAGTAACGGTGGACATCGGGTACGCCGGGGCGTTCATCGGCGGGTTATTTGCGCTCTTGAGCCCGTGCTCGGTCATGCTGCTGCCGGCGTTTTTTGCCTATGCGTTTGGTTCAGCGGCAAAGCTTTTCGCCCGAACGGGGTTGTTCTTTGGTGGTTTAGTGACCACGTTGGTTCCGCTGGGAGTGTTTTCGGCCACGCTGGGGTCACTCGTTAATGAGCATCGCGGTGCTCTCGTGGTTGGCGCTGCAATCGTGGTGATCGTCGCTGGAGCAATTCAGCTGTTCGGCATCCCGATTCCCGGTTTCAGCCGAACAGAAAAAGCGGATGCCGCGACGGATCGAACCTCTGCAGTTTCCGTTTTCGCCCTCGGCATGGTTTACGCGGTCGCCGGTGTCTGCGCTGGCCCCATCCTTGGTTCGGTGCTTGCGGTTGCGGCTCTGAGTGGAAACGCTGCGTACGGCGCCATCATGCTTACGCTCTATGCGCTCGGGCTCACGGTGCCTCTACTCGTGCTTGCTGCGGTGTGGAAGCGGGTGGGATCTCGTGGGCGTTCCTGGCTGCGTCCGCGCACGCTCAGGATCCGCAACTGGTCAAATTCGTGGACCATGATTATTTCTGGCGCGCTCACGATCGGGATCGGCGTCCTTCTGCTGGTCAGCGACGGAACCGCGTCGCTGGGCGGTTTCGTCCCGATTACCGCTCAGTACCGTGCAGAGTCATGGGCCGCCACAACGGGCGCGAGCATCGATAACGTGGTGTTCTTGCTCGGGGTGGTTGCGGTGTCTGCCTCTGCCGCTGTAGTTGTGTGGCTAGTGTCACGTCGGGCCCGCTCGGAGGCGCAACATCAGGCTCAAGCGCACGCGGGGGCGCCCGAGGATCGGACTGAGGCGAGCTAAAGCTCGGTCATCCATTCGTCGCCGGTGTCTGCGCTGTCTCGGCCG
This sequence comes from Salinibacterium sp. NG22, assembly GCF_015864925.1. NCBI lineage: Bacteria > Bacillati > Actinomycetota > Actinomycetes > Micrococcales > Microbacteriaceae > Salinibacterium > Salinibacterium sp. NG22. The sequence continues at coordinate 118,217 of NZ_JADYWG010000001.1, forward strand.
CGTAGCTTCTCGAGCTCGCGTCGCTCACGTTTGGTGGGACGACCGGCGCCACGATCACGCATCGGTGCGAAGGCACGCTCTTCGCGAGTGGGCGGTGGGGGAGTCTCGTCGACATAGCTCTCGGCAGCGGTCACTGCCGAAACGCGCTTCACGATGGTCTGTTTGACGACCAAAATGCGGTCGAATCCGGCGATACGAACGCGCACTTGGTCACCGACTTTTACAGCTTGCGCTGCCTTTACGCTCGCTCCACCAATCTTTACGTGGCCAGCACGGCACGCGGTGGTCGCTTGAGAGCGAGTCTTGTAGACGCGCACCGCCCACAACCAGCTATCGACGCGAACTGTTCCGGCAGCCATTAGACGGAGGCGAGTTCAGTTTTCCACTGCACGAGTCGCTGCACAGTGGCGCTGGTGTCCGCGGCGAGTGTGAGCATGGTGTCTTCGGGAACAAAGAAGTTGATTGCTAAGAAACCGCGCACGGTCTCCGAGGGGTCGTCGGCGAGCATCCGAAGCACGTCGCAGGGAGCGTATTCGTTGCGAGCCACACAGGCGCGCACCCCGTCGTCAGTATCGCGGGCGAGCGTTTCGAACACGTCGATGGGCGTGTTGTGGTTACTTGCGGCACTCTCGCGAATTTTCGGATTGGGGTCGGCCGCCAGTATGCGGATCCTCGCGATTTTGCTCGCGGTTACCTCGGGCGCAGGGTGAAGTTCCGCGGCTTCCTCGGCCGTGAGCATCGAGGGGGCCATTGCTCGCATTTGTTCCCGCTGGGCTGGGGTATTGAAGCGGATGCATGACATGCATTCAAGGGTACGCCTGCGTCGCGACAAGTTTGCGTTGCATTCGCGGCATTTTGCGTGCGGATGCTGGCTAGACTCAGAAGGTGGCCACCCGTAGTTCACCCGAGATCAGCGATCGTGTGTGGACTGTGCCCAATGTCTTGAGCTTCATCCGGCTCGCGTTGGTTCCGGTCTTCTTATATCTGATCATTTCTGCCCAAGACGCGTTGGCTTTGATCGTTCTTGTGTTCTCCAGTCTGAGCGACTACCTCGATGGCGTGATTGCTCGTCGTTTCAACCAAATCACGCGGCTCGGCCAGTTGCTTGATCCGGCGGCCGACCGACTGTTTATTTTTGCCGCGTTGATTGGTCTCGCCGCGCGCGACGTCATCCCCTGGTGGATGTTCTTGGTTATCGTCGGGCGCGACATCATGCTGGTGATTTTGGGAATCATCTCGGCGAACTACGGTTTTGGCCCGCTACCGGTGCACCATTTGGGCAAAGTTGCCACGGCGGCACTGTTCTATGCGTTGCCGATTCTGATGCTGGGCCAAGCTTTCCCGGCTATCGCCGGGGTCACTGATCCAATCGGGTGGGCGTTCGCGCTCTGGGGCGCGTTCTTGTATTGGTGGGCTGGCTTCATTTATGTTGCGCAATCCGTCCGTATTTCTCGTCTTCCGAGGGTCTGAGTTGTGTTCTGATCCGATACGCTGGTCAGTCAGGGAGGTTTGCGATGGTTGAGTCAATGAATAATGGTCACGGCGCCGACGTAGAGTCGGCAAATGAGACGTCCGCGCAGCCTATTGTCGAGCGGATCGACACCACTGCTACGTACAGTCACGAGTTCGCGGCGCAGGTAGCTGCTATGGGTGTTGATGTTTCCGTCGACGAGCAAGACGCGATCGCGGCCTTGCCTTCGGGTTCTGCGCTGTTGATTGTCCGTCGCGGCCCGAATGTGGGTGCCCGTTTCCTCTTAGATGCTGACGTCACCACGGTGGGCCGTCACCCTGAGGCCGATATTTTCCTTGACGATGTCACGGTCTCCCGTCGCCATGTCGAGTTTTTGCGTTCGGGCACAGCCTTCGAGGTCAAAGACCTCGGCTCGCTCAACGGCACCTATCTTGGCGGCGACCGCATTGAGTCCACTGCTGTTCTTCGCGACCGCGCTGAGGTTCAGATCGGCAAGTACAAGCTCACGTTTTATCCTTCGCGTCGCGATCTTGCGCCAGCGGCTGGTAATTAGTGGCTGGGGTCGCGCGTCAAACGCGTTCAACTCCTGCACCAGCGCTTCTGAGCATTGGGCAGGTTCTTGCCAAGCTCAGTCCTGAATTTCCTGATCTAACTCCCTCAAAACTGCGCTTTCTTGAAGAGCGCAAGTTGGTGTCCCCGGCGCGTACTGCTTCGGGTTACCGCAAGTTTTCTTCGGCAGACATGGAGCGCTTGCGCTTTGTTCTTACGATGCAGCGTGACCACTATCTTCCGCTGAAGGTCATTCGTGGCTATTTAGAAGAGATGGATGCCGGGCGCACGCCTGAGCTGCCTGGCGGGGCGGTTGCTGCCGCGTCCATGTTGTCGGCTGAGCGCAAGCTCACGCGCGATGAGCTGATCCGCGAAGCCGGCGCCAGCCCCATGCTGTTGGGCGATGCTATTTCGTCGTCTCTCATTGTTGCCTCCGATGTTTTTGGTGAAGATGCCCTTGCGGTTCTCAAGTCGCTTGTAGAGCTCCAACGCAGCGGTATTGAGCCACGACACCTTCGTGGCTTCCGCGCGGCGGCAGAGCGGGAGCTGGGGCTTATCGAGAGTGCTCTTATGCCGGTTGCTCGTCGCAAGGATGCGTCAAGTCGAGCACGTGCTGCGGAGATGGCGCGAGAAATTGCGGGCCAGTTGGAGATTGTTCGAAGCAGTCTTATCCGATCCGCACTCAGTCGGTTGGATTCGTAGTACGGTCGATCTGTTGACCGTTTTTCGGCTCGCACCGAACGCGGTTTCGCGAGGTTGGCCCAGTTTTACCCGACTGATTCCGACACGCCGCCGATTTTTTGCGAATGTCGTTGATAGAGGCAGTGGGCGTGACTACCGTGGGGTAACACGAAACATTAAGCGTCAACTTCAACATGAAGGTTCGTTGTTTTCGTGCTGATCAATCAGAACTAAAGGGGCAAAGCCATGAGTGAAGTGAACCGTAGCGAAGAGTCACGCTACGATCTTGGGCTCCTCTTTACCGATGGAATGCCAGACCTAGACGACAACTCTGGCTACCGTGGCGCCGTCGCTGCCCGGGCGGCCGGCATTAGCTATCGTCAGCTCGATTACTGGGCTCGCACGCAGCTCGTTGAGCCCACTGTCCGCAGCGCGGCAGGGTCAGGTTCGCAGCGACTCTATGGCTTTCGCGACATCTTGGTGCTCAAACTTGTTAAGCGCCTCCTCGATACGGGAATCTCGCTTCAGCAGATCCGTATCGCCGTTAACCAACTTCGTGAGTCAGGCATTCACGACCTCGCGCAGACCACTCTGATGAGTGACGGTGCCGGTGTCTATTTGTGCACGTCAAACGACGAAGTTATTGACCTCGTCAGCCGCGGCCAGGGTGTCTTTGGCATCGCCGTAGGCAAGGTCCTGCGTGAGGTCGAAACAAGCCTCATCGACCTCGACACGGTCAAGGGTGAAGACCCCATGGATGAGTTGGCTAAGCGCCGCGCATCCCGCGCTTCCTAGACAGCGCTCGCCAGAGCCTCTTCGGGCTCGCCATAACAGCCGCGGCGTTACGCCGGCTTCGGTGAAGCCGAATGTGCGCTACTGGCCGTTGCTGTATTCGCCCATGCGTGCCGCACGCATGACGCGATCAAGGAGCTGGTCAAAGTAGCGCGCCATTTCTTGAGCGCTCTCGCCTGGCCACACGTGGAGCGGCTTCGCGGCACCCTGTGCCTGCTGAAGCGATGTGCGCTCGGGGAGCTGTGGTGACAGCACGAGCGGTCCAAACATGTCGCGTAGTTCTTTGATGCGGAACTGGTGCTCAAGCGACTGCGAACGCAGTCGGTTCACGATGAGGCCGAGCGGCTGAAGGCGAGGGGAGAGTCCGCGGCGGATTTCTTCAATCGCGCGGAGGGCTCGGTCGGCAGCCGCAACGGAGAACAGGCCGGGTTCGGTAACAATCGCTACACGATCGCTGGCAGCCCACGCGGTGCGGGTGAGCGCGTTGAGAGATGGTGCACAGTCAATGAGCACGAGGTCGTAGTCAGCTTCGACATTGGCAAGGGCTTCTTCAAGCTTCCAAATATCGCGGATGCTGGGGTGCGGTCCGTCGAAGTTGATGGCGGACGGCGAACCGATCAGCACATCCACTTTGCCGGGACGGCCCCTGGTCCAGCCACTCGGCGCGATCGCGGCACGCACGATCTTCTCCTTCGGGGACGCGAGCACGTCAGCCACATTGAGGTGACCGGCGACATCAATGTCCATTCCGGTCGAAACATCGGACTGGGGATCAAGGTCGACGACGAGAGTTCGAAGACCGCGAGCGAAAGCTGCCGAAGCGAGCCCAAGCGTGACGGTCGTCTTTCCCACGCCCCCCTTGAGGGAGCTAACGCTAAGTACGTGCACGAGTAACGACGATACCTTCACTACTGTTAAGAAACCTAAAACACCGCCAACTTTTGCGCACCCTTGAGGAAACTGCCAGAGTTCAATCACTCTAGGCTTGGTTTTTGTCAGGAAGGACCGAATGTTTAAGAAGATTCTCGTTGCCAACCGAGGTGAGATTGCTATCCGCGCAATGCGTGCGGCTGTCGAGCTCGGGGCAAGAACTGTGGCCGTTTTCCCTTACGAAGACCGAAATTCGGTTCATCGTCTGAAAGCTGATGAGGCTTACCAGATCGGTGAGGAGGGGCATCCTGTCCGCGCATACCTCGATGTTTCGGAGATTATTCGCGTCGCCAAAGAATCCGGCGCCGACGCGATCTACCCCGGTTATGGCTTTCTTTCGGAGAATCCTGACCTCGCTCGCGCAGCGGCGGAAGCGGGAATCACTTTCATCGGACCGCCGACCCGGGTGCTTGAGATGGCCGGCAACAAGGTCACGGCCAAGGAACACGCAATTGCAGCGGGAGTTCCCGTTCTCAAGTCAACTCCGGCCAGCACCGATCTCGATGAACTCATCGCGGGTGCCAACGAGATTGGTTTCCCGGTCTTCGCCAAGGCTGTAGCTGGCGGCGGAGGGCGCGGTATGCGCCGTGTCGAGAAGAAGGAAGATTTGCGCGGCGCCCTCGAAGAGGCGATGCGTGAAGCTGACAGCGCTTTCGGTGACCCCACGATGTTTGTTGAGCAGGCGGTTGTTCGCCCTCGCCACATCGAAGTCCAAATTCTCGCTGATGCCCATGGCGGCACCATCCACTTGTTCGAGCGTGACTGCTCGGTTCAACGTCGTCACCAGAAGGTTGTCGAGATCGCACCGGCACCAAACCTCGACGAAGACACGCGTCAAGCGATGTACCGCGATGCGATCGCTTTTGCGAAGTCAATTGACTACGTCAATGCCGGCACAGTCGAGTTCTTGCTCGACACGGCGGGGGAGCGCAAGGGCGAGCACGTCTTCATCGAGATGAACCCGCGCATCCAGGTTGAGCACACGGTGACCGAAGAAGTCACCGATGTTGACCTCGTGCAATCGCAGATGCGAATCGCGTTTGGGGAGTCCCTCGACGAGTTAGGGCTGCGTCAAGACGAGCTCAAGCTGCGTGGAGCGGCGCTGCAGTGCCGCATCACGACCGAAGACCCGGCCAGCGGGTTCCGACCCGACACTGGCAAAATCACGACCTACCGCTCGCCTGGCGGTGCCGGCATCCGTCTGGATGGTGGAACGGTTTCTGCTGGTTCACAGATTTCTCCGCACTTCGACTCGATGCTCGTCAAGATGACGTGCCGTGGACGCGACTTCGCGTCGGCTGTGCGTCGCGCCCGCCGTGGACTCGCTGAGTTCCGCCTTCGCGGAGTGACCACGAACATCCCGTTCCTTCAGGGTGTGCTCGATGACCCCGAGTTCATTGCGGGCGATTTGAGCACCGCGTTCATTGACGAGCGCCCGTGGCTCGTCAACTCGCATCGCTCCAAGGACCGCGGAACAAAGATCCTCACGTGGTTGGCCGATGTGACGGTCAACCAGCCCAATGGCGATGGCGCTGGCATCATCAGCCCGCAATTGAAGCTGCCCGAGGTCGATCTTTCGGTAGAAGCTCCGGCGGGGTCGCGTCAGCGTTTGTTGGAGCTCGGCCCGGCCGGGTTCGCCTCGGCTCTGCGCGAGCAGAAGTCGCTTGCCGTGACCGAAACCACTTTCCGCGACGCCCACCAGTCGTTGCTCGCCACTCGAGTGCGCACTCGTGACCTTGTCGCGGTAATGCCACACGTGGCTCGCATGACGCCAGAATTGCTCTCGGTCGAAGCATGGGGTGGAGCAACGTATGACGTCGCTCTGCGCTTCCTCGCTGAAGACCCGTGGGAGCGTCTCGCGTCCATGCGCGAAGCTCTGCCGAACGTGGCGATCCAGATGCTGTTGCGCGGTCGCAATACGGTTGGCTACACGCCGTATCCGACCGAAGTTACGGATGCCTTCGTACGTGAGGCCGCTGATACCGGTGTCGATATCTTCCGCATCTTTGACGCGCTCAACGATGTTTCGCAGATGCGACCGGCGATTGATGCTGTGCTGAACACGGGCACTGCTGTTGCTGAAGTTGCCCTCTGCTACACGGGTGACTTGCTTGACCCGAATGAGGATCTCTACACGCTCGACTACTACCTCACGCTTGCCGACCAGATCATGGAGAGCGGCGCCCATGTGCTCGCGATCAAGGACATGGCTGGTCTCTTGCGGGCGGAAGCCGCTGAGAAGCTTGTAACGGCCTTGCGTGAGCGTTTCGATGCTCCGGTGCACGTTCACACTCACGACACGGCAGGCGGCCAGCTGGCTACCCTGCTGGCGGCATCCCGTGCCGGTGCAGACGCAGTGGATGTCGCGAGCGCTCCAATGGCAGGAACGACTAGCCAGCCATCCATGTCGGCTTTGGTCGCGGCTCTCGCCCACACCGAACGCGATACGGGCATCTCGCTTGACGCCGTCTCCGATCTTGAGCCCTACTGGGAGGCAGTGCGTCACGCCTACGCGCCGTTCGAATCGGGCCTTCCCGGTCCGACAGGGCGGGTCTACCACCACGAAATTCCGGGTGGTCAACTGTCGAACCTGCGTCAGCAAGCGATTGCGCTGGGTCTCGCTGACCAGTTCGAGACAATCGAGAACCTTTACGCTGCGGCCAACAAGATGCTCGGCCGTCCGCCGAAGGTCACCCCGTCGTCGAAGGTCGTCGGTGACCTTGCGCTGGCTCTAGCAGCGGCGCACGCCGATCCTGCCGACTTCGAAGAGAACCCCGACAAGTACGACATCCCTGATTCGGTGATTGGCTTCATGGCTGGCGAATTGGGCGAACTGCCCGGTGGCTGGCCTGAGCCCTTCCGCTCGAAGGTGCTGAAGGGGCGCAACGTCAAGATCGGCATTGAGGAAATCAGTGCTGACGATCAGGCCGCGCTCGATGGCGAACCTCAGGAACGACGCTCAGCGCTCAACCGGTTGCTGTTCGCTGGTCCCACCCAGATCTTTGAGACGGCTCGCGAAACCTATGGCGACTTGTCGGCCCTCGATAGCAAGGATTACCTCTACGGCATCCAGCAGGGTCACGAGCACGTTGTCGAGATCGAGAAGGGCGTGCAATTGTTCGTCGGTCTCGAAGCGATCGGTGAAGCTGACGAGAAGGGTATGCGCACAGTAATGGCGACCCTCAATGGCCAGTTGCGTCCGGTGTTCATTCGCGATCAGAGCATCAAGGTCGACTCGACTGCGGCTGAGAAGGCTGATGCGTCTAAGCCTGGACACGTCGCGGCACCGTTCTCCGGCGTTGTCACGTTGCAGGTAGAAGAGGGCGCAACCGTTGCCGTTGGCGACACTGTGGCTTCGATCGAAGCGATGAAGATGGAAGCCGCAATCACGGCATCCGTTGCAGGAACGGTCAAGCGATTGGCCATTCCGAAGACGCAGCAGGTAGACGGCGGCGACTTGCTTGTGGAAATCGAACCCAGCTAATCCGCAGAAGTTTGTAGGGTAGGGACGTGATCGTTGTAAGCACATCGGTCACGTCTCGCTCGTTAACGCGGTAAAGTGGTGTGTTTGCTTTCTGGAGGGGATCGATACGTGACTACGAAGCGCAATGAACCTGATGTGCAGCCGTCCGTCGACGAGCGCGATACGTCGACCGATCACGATGCGAAGGAGTCGACAGTCGAGCAGGCTCCGAACCCCGATAACGTGACGTTCACGCTCTCGCTGCCGGTCGCTGTTCGCGAGACGCCCGAGCATGAAGCTGCCGTGGCGATCGACGATGTTGCTGTCAACGCTCATCAAGTGGATGTCGCAACCATGGCAACCACCACAATTACGTTTGCGCCGGAGTCGGTCGTGACTATCCCGCCCGAGTCCGTGCCCGAGGTGGCTGTTATTCCGGAGCTGCCACCGGCAGACCGCCCGACGACTCGTCGCGGTCGCCAGCGCACCGAGGTTCGCGCGACGACGCCAGAGACGGCGACGATGCTGACCGCTGAGCGCCTGATCAAGCCTGGCAAGAAGAATCGCACCGCAGCACCCGAGGGATTCTTCCAAGAACTCGTTTACGCTGCGACGTTCCATCTTGTGAACCTCGGCGATTCGTACCGCGTGAAAGAGCGCAAGGCTCTTGAGGCTCGTGTTACCAAGACTTTCGTCGGTGGAACGCGTTTCGTCCCTGTTCTCACCCGCAAGGGCGGGGTCGGTAAGACCACCATCACAGCCCTTCTTGGGATGGCGTTGGCAGATACCCGCGAGGACCGCATTATTGCGATCGACGCCAACCCCGACCGCGGAACGCTTGCCGAGCGAATCGATAAGCAAACCCGTGCAACGGTTCGCGATGTCGTGATGCGTGCAGAGTCGCTCCATACGTTTAGCGAATTCCAAACAGTGGTGTCTCGTGACGAGACTCGTCTCGACGTTTTGGCATCCGACACTGACCCGCACGTGTCAGAAGCATTTGACGAAAACGACTACAACGTCGTTGCCGATATGGCCGAACGTTTCTATTCGGTTGCCATCACTGACTGTGGAACCGGAATTGTTCACTCGGTGATGCGGGCAACGCTGCAGCGTGCTGACTCGATTGTCATCGTTTCCGGTGGCAGCGTCGACGAAGCGCGTCTCGCATCAGAGACTCTCACGTGGCTCGAATCCAATGGGCACGAAGATCTCGTCAAGAATGCTGTCGTGGCTATCAACACCGCCACTCAGGGCACCAACTTGGTGAAGCTTGAGGAGATCGAGGCTCACTTCAAGTCGCGCGTTCGTGAGATCGTTCGCGTGCCCTACGACCCCAGCTTGGCTACGGGATCGGTCGTTCACTACCGTGACCTCAACCGGTTGACCAAGGCTGCTGCTCGCGAACTCGCGGCGGTTGTCATGGATGGTCTTCCCGCAGTTCGGGCTAACTGACACTATGGCTGTTCGTGAGATTCGCCTGTTTGGCGATCCCGTCCTTCGCTCAGCATGCGATCCCATTGTTATCGGTGATGCCCGTGCTGCTGCGCTCATCGACGACCTCATTGAGACGGTCAAGCTGCCCGGCCGCGCCGGGCTCGCCGCTAACCAAATCGGCGTCGGCTTGCGCGCATTCAGCTACAACATCGATGGCGATATCGGCTACATCATCAACCCGGTGCTTGCCGAAGTCTCGGGGGAGTCGGAGCTGGTGGATGAGGGCTGCTTATCTGTGCCCGGCTTCTATTTCCTGCGTCGCCGCTATCCCTTCGCCAGAGTGACCGGAGTCGATCTCGCGGGCGAGCCTGTTGAGCTCAGCGGCGAAGGGCTTATGGCCCAAGCGCTGCAGCACGAGACGGATCATCTCGATGGCCATTTGTATATCGAGGGCCTCGAACCTGAGGCTAAGCGCGAAGCGATGCGCGCCATCCGTCAGGCACCCTGGTACTAAACCTCACCCGCGTCACGCGCCCTCTCGCTTCGAGAAAGGGCGTGCAATCGAGTGCGCCCGCTAGCGCATGCTGTGGGGGATCTACGCGACAAAGGCCCCGCCATACTTGCGTATGACGGGGCCTTCAACGATTGTCGTGCTACTTCAGTGAGATTCCTTCTGTCGCAGGCGAGTTTGAGTACAGTGACTCGATCACATCGGCGAAGTCAGCCAGAATCACATTCCGCTTGATGCTCATCTTGGGCGTCAGGTGACCGCTCTCCTCGGTGAGGTCCGCATCGAGGATGTGGAACTTACGAATCGACTCGGCACGAGAGACGCGGGAGTTTCCCACGTCGATCGCACGCTGGACTTCGGCGAGGACGGCGGGATTTTTCGCCGCCTGCTCCAACGTCCAGGTTGCATCGAGCCCATTGTTGGCGAGCCACACGGGCAGCATTTCTTCATCAAGAGTGACAAGGGCCGAAATGAACGGACGCTGTTCACCCACGACGATTACCTGGCCGATGATCGGGTTTGCGCGGATGGGGTCTTCGAGTGCTGCGGGAGCAACGTTCTTACCTCCGGCGGTCACAATGATTTCCTTCTTGCGACCGGTGATCTCGAGGTATCCATCTTCGTCGAACTGACCGATGTCTCCGGTCTTGAACCAGCCGTCTTCAAAGACGTCGTCGGTGGCAGCCTGGTTGTTCCAGTACCCCTCGAAGACGCACACGCCCTTGGCCTGAATCTCACCGTCTTCGGCAATCCGCACCGAAACGCCGGGGAGCGGCGGGCCGACCTTGCCGATCTTGAAGTTGGACGGCTTGTTCACCGAAATCGGCGCCGTGGTCTCGGTGAGCCCATAACCCTCGAGGATCGTGAGGCCGAGGCTGCGGTAGAAGTGACCGAGACGCAATCCGAGTGGCGCGGATCCGGAGACCGCGTACTTAACGCGCCCGCCGAGTGCTGCGCGAATCTTGGAGAGCACGAGACGGTCGAAGACAGCGAATTGGATCTTGAGACCCAGAGGCACGTGTCCCTCATCGAGTGCCTTCGAGTGTGCGATCGCGACATCGGCAGCTTTGCGAAAGATCTTGCCCTTGCCGCCAGCTTCGGCCTTCTGCTCGGAAGAGTTGTAGACCTTCTCGAATACCCGCGGCACAGCCAGGAGGAACGTCGGCTTGAACGACGCCATCGAGGGCAGCAGCAACTTGGTATCAGGCTGGTGGCCGACCTTGACGCCGCCGTGGACGCAGAGGATCGAGATGAAGCGAGCAAAGATGTGCGCTGTCGTAATAAAGAGCAGCGTGCTCGAATCGGGGTTGACGACCTCGGGGATCGCCTTTTGCGAGTTGCGGCACAGCTCAACAAAGTTGGAGTGCGTGATGATGCAGCCCTTGGGCTTTCCAGTAGTTCCCGAGGTGTAGATCAGCGTCGCGAGATCGGAGCCCTTGGCCAGATTGCGGCGACGTTCGATCTCGTCGTCACTGACGTCGGTACCCGACTTGGCGAGTTTGTCGAGGTCTCCCAAATCGATCTGCCACAGATTGGCGATGCCCGGCACGTCGGCACGAATCTCGTCGAAGCGTGCGAAGTGATCGGGCGTTTCCGTGATCATCCCTGTTGCGCCGGAGTCCGTGATGTTCCACAGAATCTGGCTGGGCGAGCTGGTCTCGTAAATTGGCACGAGCACTGCGCCCGCAAACCAAGTCGCGAAGTCAATGAGCGTCCACTCGTAGCGGGTCTTGCACATGAGGCCAATTTTGTCGCCGGGCTCAATGCCAGCAGCGACGAGTCCCTTGGCCAGGGCTTTCACTTGGGTAAGAAACTCTGACGAAGTCACATCGCTCCAGCCACCATTGGCGGTGGGGAGCGAGAACAACGCGTTATTGGGTGTGGCCGCAACGCGATCCATCAAAAGATCGGTAGCGTTTGCTTCCGGGTCAGCCTCAACTATGGCTGGTACATCAAACTGTTTCACGGCAACTCCTTTGGCACCGGTAGGTGGTCTACTCCACTCTAGCGAGGTCAGGCACGCCTAACCACGTGCGCATTGGCGCGGGAGAAAATTTGCACCCGTTTGTGGGGTACGTTCCGGCAAACGGTAGAGTGGGGAGTCCCGCGACGAGGAATTGAGGTGCCATGTTCTATTGGTTTATGAAGAATCTGGTTGCCGGTCCCATCTTGAAGACCGTCTTCCGTCCGTGGGTTTCCGGTCTGGAGAACGTCCCGCGCAAGGGTGGCGTCATTCTGGCTAGCAATCATCTGTCGTTCATCGACTCGGTGTTCTTGCCGCTCATCATGGACCGCCGCATCTTCTTTCTCGCCAAGAGTGACTATTTCACTGGCCGAGGCATCAAGGGCTGGCTCTCGCGTGCCTTCTTCAATGGCACGGGCATGTTGCCGATCGACCGTTCCGGCGGAAAAGCATCAGAAGCATCCTTGAACACGGGCTTAGCCGTGTTGGCTCGCGGAGAGGTGCTCGGCATCTATCCCGAGGGAACGCGCAGCCCCGACGGAAAAATGTATCGCGGCCGCACCGGCGTCGCACGCATGATTCTTGAAGGCCACGTGCCTGTTGTTCCCGTCGCCATGATCGACACCGAAAAAGTGATGCCGATCGGCACGAAGATCCCTCGTATGGGCCGCATCGGAATTGTGTTCGGTGAGCCCCTCGACTTCAGCCGTTTCGAAGGGATGGAGGGTGACCGGTTCATCCTTCGTTCGATTACCGACGAGATCATGTATGAACTCAACCGCATCAGCGGTCAAGAGTACGTCGATGTCTACGCAACATCAGTGAAGGATCGCGCCGCTCGTCGGTAGCAGCCGGTCGGTTATGTGGTGCAACACCTCACCGTGGAGCAGTGCCGTAACGGTGACACTCAGCACCCACTTGTGCCGGTAGGCTCGTAGTGGGTCACAAACCCGTTCATTTTCGCAGTAATTGTATGAAGGAAACTCCTCGTGGTCGACCCGTCAGAACCAGTCGTGCTCGCTGATCCCGCCGTGCTTGCGGGGCTAGACAACTGGCGCACCCTCCCCATCAAGCAGCAGCCGCAATGGCCGGATGCCGACGCCGTTGGCGAAGCCTCCAGCAAGATTGCGTCGCTGCCGCCCCTCGTTTTCGCGGGCGAAGTAGATCGTCTGCGTACGCGCCTCGCGCGCGCAGCTCAGGGTGAGGCATTCTTGCTGCAGGGCGGTGACTGCGCCGAGACTTTCGCGGGCGCGACCGCGCAGCAGATTAGTGATCGTGTTAAGACGATTCTGCAGATGGCTGTAGTCCTCACGTATGGCGCTTCGAAGCCCATCGTGAAGATGGGCCGCATGGCTGGCCAGTTTGCTAAGCCTCGCTCGAGTGATTCTGAGACGCGCGGCGACGTGACGTTGCCGGCCTACCGCGGCGACATCGTTAATGGTTACGACTTCACGCCGGAGTCTCGCACTGCTGACCCCGCCCGTCTGGTTGAGGGTTACCACACGGCAGCGTCGACACTGAACCTCATCCGTGCGTTCACGCAGGGTGGATTTGCTGACCTTCGCCAGGTGCACTCATGGAACAAGGGCTTCGCTGCTAACCCGGCGAATCGCCAGTACGAAAGCCTCGCTAAAGAGATCGACAAGGCTGTGCGCTTCATGGAGGCGGCAGGCGCTGACTTCGACGAGCTCAAGCGCACCGAGTTCTACTCGAGTCACGAGGGTCTCCTCATGGACTACGAGCGTCCGATGACGCGCATTGATTCGCGCACTGGCACGCCGTACAACACGAGCGCCCACTTCTTGTGGATCGGGGAGCGCACGCGCGACCTCGATGGTGCTCACATCGACTACTTCTCGCGACTGCGTAACCCGATTGGCGTCAAGCTCGGTCCGACTACGACGCCCGAGACCATGAAGCAGCTCATCGACAAGCTTGACCCTGAGCGCGAGCCCGGCCGTCTGACCTTCATTACCCGCATGGGTGCTGGCAAGGTTCGCGATGCGCTTCCGCCGCTGCTTGAGGCCATCAAGGAGATGGACGCGACGCCGCTGTGGATCACCGACCCGATGCACGGCAACGGGCTCACCACACCCACTGGCTACAAGACACGTCGCTTTGACGATGTTGTTGATGAGGTCAAGGGCTTCTTTGAGTCGCACCGCGCTGCGGGAACCTACCCCGGCGGTATCCACATTGAGCTCACCGGCGACGATGTCACGGAGTGCCTGGGCGGTTCGGAGCAGATCGATGAGGCTACTCTCGCAACTCGCTACGAGTCGCTGTGTGACCCGCGACTCAACCACATGCAGTCGCTTGAACTCGCTTTCTTGGTAGCCGAGGAGCTTCGCGCTTTCTAGCATCACTGAAAACGCCCGCCATCCCCACACTCTCTCTCAGGAGAGCGTCACGGGTGGCGGGCGTTTTTCGCGGTGTAGTGAGCCACAGCCCACTTGGTGCAGTGGCGGGAACCGTAGCTAGATCTGCGGACCGTAAACGGTGACTTCAGAGCCGCGCTTGATCGCCTCGCCCGCTGATGGGTCAGTGCCGGAAACTATGGCGAGGCCGGACCCCCAGAACCCCTGCGGCAGGTCGGTCTCGACGTTGACGATGAAGTCGAGTTCCTCGAGCTCTGCGATGGCACCGTTGATTGTCTCTCCAGAAACGTCAGGAACCTGCACGAGGTCAGGGCCCTTCGAGGTGATGAGAGTCGCAGTGTCGCCTTCGCGGAATGTGCGGGGAACACCATCCGCGTTCTTTTCGGAGTCGATGGCTACGACGCTGCCTTCTTGGCAATCGCTAAACACTTCGATGCCGGTCTCCGCGTTCAGCCCGACGCCGGCAAGAGTTTGCGTTGCTTCGTCGACGGTAGAGCACGTGACATCGGGCAGCGAGCCTGCGGAGATGACGAGGGTTACGTCTTGAAGCTCACCGTAGTTTTCGGCTCCGAGAATTGATACAGAGTCTGCACCAAGTGCATCAACGACGAGACCGGCGGCGATATCGCTATCGAACTGTTTGATGATGGGCTCTACGAGAGTGAAGGGGGCTGCTTCGATAGCAGCACGCGCTTCTTCTTCCGTCATTCCAGAGAAGTCAGGCACAGCGAGCGGTCGGGGACCTTGCGAGATCAGCAACTGCACGGGAGAGCCATTCGGCACACTCGCACCCACTTCGGGAGCTGAGTTCGCCACAAGATCGACCGCGACTACGGGGTCGTAGGTTTCGCCAAGTTCATCACTGACAACAAGCCCGAGATCTTCCAAGATTGCTTGGGCTTCTTCCGGCGTTGCATTGCGGATGCTGTCAGGAATCGTCACTTGTGAGCCAGGGCCAGCCCCGAAGTACCAGCCAGCACCGGCTGCACCGCCGACGAGTAGAACGATGAGGATGAGCAGCCACCAGCCGCGTGACTTTCGTTTCGTGGCTCGTGTCGACAGGGTGGTGGTGTTCTCGGACACTTGGGTAGGAGCCGGAGCTGCAACCTGCTGAAGTTCTGCGCCGAACACCTGGGTGTCTGCCGTCGAGTTCTGTGGTTCTTCTGCCGGCGCGCTCGGGAGCACCATCGTTCGTTGTACTGCGGTGGATGCCGTGGGCGGCAGGGCGGTCATGAGTGAGCTGTGCGTTTGGTACAGCTGGTCGAGCAGCACGCGTGCGTCTTTGGGGCGGTCGTCCGGCTCGCGCGCGGTAGCCCACAGTACGAGGTCGTCGAGTTCGGCGGGCACCAGGTGGTTGCGTGAACTCGGGCTCGGCACGGCGTCATTGGCGTGCTGGTAAGCGATCTGCATGGGCTGCTCGCCCTTGAAAGGCTGCTCGCCTACGAGCATTTCGTACATCATGATGCCGACGGCGTAGATGTCGCTGCGGGTGTCTGCCAGTCCACGAGTCACCAGTTCGGGGGAGAGATACGCGATTGTGCCGAGCAGCGAGGCGCCGGTGGCGGTGTTGGCGCTAGCGGCGCGCGCTAGTCCGAAGTCAGCAATCTTGATGCGGCCGTCGTCGGCGAGCAAGACGTTCTCTGGTTTGAGGTCGCGGTGAACGATGCCAGCTTTGTGGGCGGCGGCGAGGCCGGCGAGCACGGCTTCCATAATGTCGAGCGTCTGCTCGGTAGTGAGGATGCGGTGTTCCAGCAGCAGATCGCGCAGCGTGATGCCAGGCAGGTATTCCATCACCAAGTAGGCCATATCGCTGTCTTGGCCTTGATCGAAGACGTTGACGACGTTGGGGTGGGCTAGCCGCGCTGAGGATCGAGCCTCTTGCACGAAGCGTTCCTTGAACTTGCTGTCGTCAGCAAGGTGACCGTGCATGACCTTGATGGCGACTTTGCGCTCGAGACGCTGGTCAGTAGCAAGGTACACGGTTGCCATGCCGCCGCGCGCGATCCGCGAACGAATCTGATACCGACCGTCGAGCAGACGGCCGATCATCGGATCAGTAGAGTTCGCATTCACCTTCAGAGTCTAAAGTTCTGAGCTTCGAGAGTGCCGCTAGACACGGCTGTTCTGGCTCTTAGCCGAGCTGTTCTAGCCAAGATCGGGCGGAAGTCTCCCATTTTGCGTAGGCATCCGGGTGAGCTGAGATCTGCACGGCCTGTGCCGCTTTCGTTACGCTCATGTTCTGCCAGCCTGAGATCTCCAGCAATCCGCGCGTGATTCCCTTATTTGGGTTGCTCGGTCCGCCGTAAAAAAGTTTCGCAGCATAGGAAGGTGTCGTGAGTTGGCTGACAGTTCCCCAGCCTGAGCTTGGGCGCTGCTGGAAGAGACCAACGGAGTCGCGATCGCCCCAGGTGAGGTTGCGTAGGCTCGACTCTTGCATCGCAGTCGCGAGGGCAATAGTGATGCCATAGTCGGAAACGCCAAGATCGCGACCGACTTGAATGATGACTTCTGCGTTCGCCCGCATCTCGGAGTTGAGGTAGGTGACACTTCCACCTGTGCTGGCCGGCACAGAACTCGATGAGGGAATCGTCAGTTTGTCGCCGATAAAGATAACGGTTGACGATGACAGGCCGTTTGCGTCGAGTAGCGCTTGAGTCGAGATGCCGACGCGTGATGCGATCGACGATACGGTGTCGCCAGAAACAACGAGGTAGGTGCTTCCTTCGACGGGGGCCGTTTCGGCTACCGGTGCTGGCTCTGGTTCAACTACCGGCGCCGGCGCTTCAACCACAACTTCGACTGGAGCCTCTGCGGCATCCTCGCTCTCTGCCGAAGAAGCGCTGTCGCTCGGGGCGTCGTCCTCATCCGCAGTGAAATCGTATTCTTCGGTTTCTTGCGTGGGAGAGCTCAAGTTCCCGGGAATAATCAGCAATTGACCCGGGTAGATGATGCTCGACCAGCCGAGGCCATTTGCCGACATCACCGAGATCGTCGAGACGCCAAACTTGTGCGAGATGCCGCTGATCGTGTCACCAGCGACGATTGTGTACTGACCATTGGTGGTCTTGACGTGGTTCACGCTGGGAACGGTGTTGACGACATCCTTGGTCAGCTTGAGTTCCTGGCCGGGAAAGATCATTGACGACCAGCTCAACCCATTCAGCGCCAGAACGGATGCTGTAGAGAGGCCATAGCGAGAAGCGATGTCGCTGACGGTGTCGCCTTCGGCAACGCGGTAGCTCGCCGGAGCGGGCCCGATGATCGTTGTCGAAGCCTCGCTGATCGTGGGAGTCGTCACACGAGAAGGCTTAGTGGCACGTTCAGTGGAGAGCCGGGGGTCATCAGGCGTCCTGGCGTTGACCGGTTCGACGGGCCCGGTGAGGTTGAAGGTCGCAGCGGCAAGGGACCCAACCAGGAGAACAGGAACCGTGTTCATGACGCTGCGGTTCATGCGGGAGCGCTGCTGGGCGATCCGTCGAGCGCGATCAGGCGTGTCGACTGCGTGTGCGGGCACTAGCCCCGCAAAAACGGTCGCAGCAATGCTGTCTGTGTCGTCCATCATGAAGTGTGTCATAGCGTTCTTCCTGCTCCCGGCCCCGAGAAGGTACATGCGATCACTGAGATCACCGGCTCAACGCTGTCACAGAAGCTTATTAGTGTCAACCATTGTGGCTGGTGTTGCCAATGTGACTGGTGTTACCTAAGTTGCTAGTGAATATTCTGGGTATGCCGTGCGAACTGTCAGGTTTAACTCCAGTGTCGTGGCAGTCTTAAGGTGTGACTGAATCACCCACCATCAACTGGCTTACTGTTCCAGACCTCACCGAGCTTCTCGGGCTCAAGGTGAGCCAAGTGCGTCGCCTCATTGAAGAAGGCGCTCTCCTCGCGAGCAAAATCGATGGAGTGTGGCAGGTTCCCGACGTGTTCATCGTCGACGGAGCGCCGCTGCGCGAGCTCAGGGGAACCGTTGTCGTGCTTTCTGACGCGGGCTTCTCGCTCGATGAGTCAATGAACTGGTTGCTTTCGAGCGAGCCGAGTTTGGGTGTAGCGCCGGTTGAAGCACTCCGGGCTGGACGTAAGGCCGAAGTCCGCCGCGTCGCTCAGGCCCTCGGCTTCTAAGATCTCGTAGCGCGCCAGATCACTAGCTGCGCGGTGCGCTTGCGCACCAGCGCTCTAGAACGATCTCGTAGTCGCCGCTTCGGCCAGCTCGAGTAGGCGTGCGCGCGCTGTCGGTGCAAGGTCCGCGTTCTCGATTGCCTCACACGCACGTTCGAGATTGCGCGAGATCGCCTTCTCAACCTTCGCGACGGCGCCCGACTCTTCGAGCGTCGAACGAATCATGTTCACTTGCTCATCGCTGAGATCGGGGTCACCCAGCAGTTCGTCAAGGATGGCGTTGGCGCTCTTCGAGAGTTTTTCGCGAGCGATTGCGATGATGGCGGTGCGCTTGCCTTCACGAAGATCGTCGCCGGCGGGCTTGCCCGTCACTTCCGGGTCACCGAAAACACCAAGCACGTCGTCGCGCAGCTGGAAAGCAACGCCGAGAGGTAAACCGAAGGCGCGAAGAGTGGCCATTTGTTCGTCAGTGCCGGCGCCCAGGCTGGCGCCAAGCGCAAGAGGGGCCTCAACGCTGTACTTCGCAGACTTGTAGATCAAGACGCGCTGCGCACGGTCAAGGGCTTCTGACTCGGGGTAGCTTGCCCATGCGCTTTCATCATGGATGTCCAAGAACTGCCCGGCCATGACCTCCGTGCGCATCGTCATGAATTCCTTACGCGCGGCCAAAGCCGAAGGGCGGGGGAGTGTCGCGATCCCACGGCCCAAGAGCTCGTCGCTCCAGCCCAGGAGTAGATCACCAAGCAGGAGTGCGGATGACTCTCCATACGCCTCGGCGTTGCCGCTCCATCCGCCGTCGAGGTGCATCTTCTCGAAGCGACGATGGGCTGAAGGCGCACCGCGGCGGGTGTCGGAGCGATCCATGATGTCGTCGTGAACGAGCGCTGCGGCGTGGAAGAGCTCGAGGGCGGAGGCTGACAGCAGTACGCCCGTGAGGTCTTTACTCACGGAGTTCTCAGCAAACGGGTCATCAGACGAGGCGAGCCCGGCGACTGCCTGCCATCCCCAGTAGCAAAAAAGCGCCCGAAAACGCTTGCCGCCAGACAAGAGCGCGCTACCAACGTCGGTGAGGGCGGTCAACTCGGGGGCGATTGCGTCAAGCTCATTGCGCTTCTCGGCGAGAAATTCATCGATTTTCAGCTGGACAAGGTCAACTAACTGGTTACTCTCAGGCACTCGTCTAGCCTACCTAGTGAATGGGGGCGTACTATAGAGACCTAGCCGTAAATCCCAGAGAGAGGGGAACGGAATGCCGCTTTCAGAGCAAGAGCAGCGGGCCCTCGATGAGATGGAGCGCAGCCTCTATCAAAACGACGCCGATTTCGTCAGCGCAGTCAGCCCTCGCAAAGGCAAGCCCAACTATCGAATGATGGTTGTTGGCGTCCTAGTCGGGGTCGCTGGAATCATTGCATTGTTGACAGGCGTGATCATTCAGCAGCCTCTCGTGGGCGTGCTTGGGTTCGTCGTCATGTTCGTTGGTGTTCTGCTTTTCGTGGCGCCTCCTCGTGCTGGAGACGACCACGAAGTACCGGAGCCGTCGTCGGCTTCATCGGGCCGCTCCGCCAAGCGCGGCACGTCATTTATGGACACAATCAACCAGCGTTGGGATCGCCGCCAGGACGGCAATAGCTAACTCCAACCTTCTCCACTTTCAAGGACCAGCCTTCGGGCTGGTCCTTTTTTTGTGCCCAGAACGGGGTTGGAAACGTATATTCGGTCGATTCTGCTCCATTTTCCTCCACCCCTAGTTTCCTTGTATTCATTGGCCTCTGTGGATAACTTTTACGCAATGTGCGCGAAAACCTTAGATATGTGGTTGAAAGTGGAGTAAAGTGGAGGCAACCAGAATCCGGGCCGGAGATTGAGGGGAGGGCGCCGTGTTTCTAGGCACCTACGCCCCCAAGCTCGACGACAAGGGCCGCATCATCCTTCCGGCGAAGTTTCGCGAGGAGCTCGCGTCCGGCGTCGTGGTCACTCGTGGCCAAGAACGTTGCCTCTACGTCTTCAGCCAGCGCGAGTTCGAAGTAATGCACGAGGCGATTCGCAAGGCGCCTGTCACGAGCAAGCAGGGGCGCGATTTTTTGCGTCTCTTTCTTTCTGGTGCAAACCAAGAGACGCCTGACAAGCAGCACCGGGTAACGATCCCCGCTGGGCTACGTGAGTACGCCGGATTAGGGCGAGACCTGACTGTGATCGGTGCGGGTAACCGCGCTGAAATCTGGGACACCGAAGCCTGGAACAACTACTACGAGGCCACCGAGGCCGATTTCGTCAACACCACCGAGGAGGTGATTCCGGGACTCTTCTAGCTCTTCGACGCTGACTCCCAGCCGAACGCCCTGATTTTCTTCCCCGATATCAGGTCGAATCGGATGGGGATCAGCATCCAAGAACTAGGCCCTTACGCCATGGCTGACAACACCATCCACACCCCAGTACTCCTTGAGCGCTCGATTGAGTTGCTCGCGCCGGCGCTGAACGCTCCTGGAGCCGTTCTTGTTGACGGCACCCTCGGCATGGCCGGGCACGCGGAGGCTTTCCTGCAGCGTTTCCCGGACCTCACGCTCGTGGGCATCGACAGAGACGAGGACGCTCTTGCTATCGCTAGACGCCGGCTTGAGCCTTTCGCTAGCCGCACGCACTTTGTTCATGCTGTCTACGACGAAATTCCGCAGGCACTCGCTACGTTGGGAATCTCGTCAGTCGAGGGCATCTTCTTCGACCTCGGAGTCTCCTCACTCCAACTCGACCGTGTCGAGCGCGGGTTTTCCTATTCTCAAAACGCTCCGCTAGACATGCGGATGGATACCTCGACGCCGGTCACGGCCGAGCACATCCTCGCAACGTACAGCGAGCTCGAACTTCGCCGCATCTTTTACGCGTATGGCGACGAGAAGCTAGCGCCGCGTTTCGCCAGCCGCATCGTCCAGTTCCGTGAGCAGCAGCCCTTGACGACATCCGCTCAACTGGTGGAACTGGTCATTGCGGCTACGCCGGCGGCAGCACAGCGTGCGGGACATCCCGCAAAGCGCGTGTTCCAGGCGCTGCGAATCGAAGTCAATCAAGAGCTCTCGGTGCTCGAGCGGGCGATTCCCGCTGCCGTCGACTCGCTCGCCCTCGGCGGACGAATGGTCGTGCTGGCCTATCAGTCGCTGGAAGACCGCATCGTCAAGCGTGAGCTACAGCGCCGCTCCAAGTCCACTGCGCCGGCAGGGCTTCCGGTTGAACTTCCGGAGCACAAGCCGGAGCTCAAACTCCTTGTTCGTGGATCTGAGCAAGCGAGCGAAGCAGAACAAGCCCTTAACCCTCGAGCAAAGCCCGTACGACTGCGAGCAATAGAACGAATGCGAGTCATCTCATGAGCACCAACCTCGCTTATGCGCAGCCACAGCCGCTTTACCAGCCCACGGAACGCCCGTCTCACATCGAGATCGTCACGACGAAGGCACAGCGCAAAGCTCGACCGCGCATGCTCTACGCCGTGGTGACCGTTGGCAGCCTGTTCGTGATTCTTGCGGCGCAGCTCTTGCTCAGCATCGTGGTAACCCAGGGTGCCTACCAGATCGATTCGTTGCAGTACGAGCAGAAGGTGCTGATCCGCACCGAGCAAAGCTTGCTTGAGTCGCTCTCGTTGCAGTCGTCGTCACAGAATCTCGCTGCTCAGGCAGCAGGCTTCGGCATGGTTCCCAACACGACGCCATATTCGCTGAACATCTCGGATGGTTCGGTATTCCGCCTGCCGGGCAGTGCGGATCCCACCGGATGTGGTGGCAACTGTGGCCTTGTCGGCAACACGCTGCTTTCTGGTGTTCCGCTCGTGAGTGCGGAAAATGCTGCGGCCGCCGCCGCAGCCAAGACTGCTGCCGCAACGACTGCTGCTAGCACGTCAGGAACTGCTGTTGCGGATTCGGCTACCGCCGCGCCACAGCCTTCCAATAACGCGATTCCGGCACCTGTCACGCGATGATTGAGATGAACCTTCTGGGGGAGACTCGATGAAACCACGCTCAACTCGCGCGCGAGTGGCATTTGTCATCCTCACCATCGTGGTGTTGACGGGTGTCTTCATGGTTCGTCTCGTCGACCTGCAGATCGTGCAGGCAGAAACGCTCAACGCTGAAGCTGATACCAAACGAACCCTGACTCGGGTGACGTACGGAACGCGCGGGGACATCGTTGACACGAAGGGCGCCGTTCTCGCTGACAGTGTCGAACGTTTCGATATCGTCATTTCGCCACGGGTGACCCTGTTGCGTGAGAACGCTTCTGTGGTCGTGCTTGAGGACTTGACGAAGATCACGGACATCATTGGGGGAGATCCTGATGAATTGCTCGCCATGATTCTGGACAACCCAGAATCAGACTTCGAGTACTTGGCGAAGGGCATCACTCTCGAGCAGTATCAGACCGTTGGCGAGCTAGGCATCACGTGGCTTTACTACGAACTGAGTCCAGAACGCAGTTACCCGAACGGCGAAATCGCCGGCAACCTCGTGGGATTCATCGGCACCGACGGTCCGCAGGCCGGCGTCGAGCTGACAGGCGATGAGTGCCTCGCCGGTCAAGACGTTGAAGCGAGTTACGCGCGTGGTGAAGATGGCGTCGCGTTGCCCGGAAGCGCGGTGGAATCGATCGAACCGCAAGACGGTGGCACGCTCGCGCTGTCGATAGACCGAGATCTTCAGTTCTACGTTCAGCAGCGGATGGCGCAGACCGCGGAGTCGCTCGGCGCTACGTGGGCAACGGGTGTCGTGATGCGCGTCAGCGATGCTCACCTTCTTGCCGTCAGCGACTGGCCGACCGTGGACCCCAACAACGTCGACCTCGCCGAGCGTGGAGCCCTGGGCTCGCGAGCATTCAGTACGCCCTATGAGCCCGGTTCGACCGTGAAAGCACTGACTGCTGCCTCTCTGATCGATGCGGGCGTGGCCAACCAGCAAACGCAAGTTGTCTCGCCCTATGCGCTAGAGCTGACCAACGGCGGCGGAACGATCAGCGACTCCTTCTATCACGAAGACCAACAATTGACTCTCGCGGGAGCACTTGTGGAATCTTCCAATACAGCCGTTGCTCAGTACACGGATCTTCTCGATGCCGCGTCTCGACATGATTACCTTCAGAAGTTCGGGCTCGGTGAAGCAACCGGTATCGGCTTCAACGGTGAATCGAGCGGCACTCTTTACGAAGCCAAGGATTGGGACGCGCGTACGAACTACGCCGTTCAATTCGGCCAAGGTCTCAGCACGACATCCATTCAGATGGCGAGCGCGTACCAGGCGCTCGGCAACGATGGTATTCGACTTCCTCCCGTTCTTGTTGAGGGCTGCACGTGGCCTGACGGCACGGTCACCGATACGCCGTCAACTGAAGGCACTCGGGTTATTTCCGAGACGGCTGCTGATCAGACTCTCCAAATGATGGAGATGGTGTACAGCGCTAGTGGTTCGGCTCCGAATCTTCAGATTCCCGGCTATCGGGTCGCCGTAAAGAGTGGAACAGCGCAGGTTGCCGAGAACGGTGCCTATGGCAGCAACGTAGTGATTTCCTATGCGGGGCTCGCCCCAGCAGATGACCCTGAGTACATAGTGATCGCGACAGCCGGGATCCCGGATAGCATATATTCCGGCGCCATTGCCTCGACTTTCCGCGACATCATGGCCCAAACGCTCACCACCTACCGTGTTACCCCGTCAAACACTTCGGGACCGGATCTGCCGCTGCGTTGGTGAGCTTCCCCCGCGGCCCCCTACCCCTGGAGCACATCACGTGATCGAACTGAGCATTGCCGAGATTGCCACCGCCGTTGGCGGAGAACTCCGTGATGGCAGCGACGGTCAGCAACGCCTCCCCGCGAGCAGCGTGCAAACTGACTCCCGGCTCAGCACTGCAGGCTCCATCTTCTTTGCTCTGCGCGGCGAAAGCACTGATGGTCACCTCTTCGCGGCCACCGCAGTAGCGAATGGCGCAACGCTCGTTGTCGCCGAACGACTACTCGATCTTGACGTTCCGCAGATCATTGTTGCCGACGGGGTAATCGCTCTCCAAGCTCTCGCGCGCGCAGTCGTTGCTTCTGTGCGAAGCAAGGGTCATCTCAAAGTTGTCGCGGTGACCGGTTCCAACGGTAAAACGACGACGAAGAACATGCTGCGCGCGATTCTGGAGCACGAGGGTGAAACTGTTGCGCCTCAGGGCTCGTTCAACAACGATGTCGGTGCGCCCATCACCATGCTCAACGTCACTGATTCCACTCAATTTCTCGTTGTGGAGATGGGAGCAGACGGCCTTGGCGACATCACGCGCCTTCAGTCGATTGTCATGCCCGACGTCGGCATCGTCCTGATGGTGGGTCTGGCCCACATCGGCAAATTCGGGGATGCCGCAGTCACGGCCCGAGCAAAGTCCGAGATGGTCTCCCATCTGCCTTCGTCCGCGACTGCCGTCTTGAACAACGACGACGGTCGCGTCAAAGCTATGGCGCAGCAGACGGAGGCCAAGGTCACCCTGTTCGGGCTCGACTCGAGTGCTGAGGTGTGGGCTGACGACATTCAGGCTACGGTCCACGGAACCGCGTTTGAGTTGCACGTCGGAGGCGCGATGATTCCCGTGCAGTTGCGCATTCTCGGCGAACACCATGTCACGAACGCTCTGGCGGCGATTTCGGCAGCACGCGCTCTGGGCATCGATCCCGCGCGCGCGGTTGCGGCGCTCGAATCCATCGAGCGCGCCGAACGTTGGCGGATGGAGCTGTTGGAGGCTCCCGGCGGCATCACCGTCATCAATGATGCCTACAATGCGAGCCCTGACTCGATGGCGGCTGCGCTCAAGACGCTTGTTCAGATCGTTGGCCCCGAAAATCGCTCCGTTGCGGTGCTGGGTGAGCTTGCTGAGCTCGGCGACTATGCGAACGACGAGCATGACCGTATCGGTCGGCTAATCGTGCGATTGAACGTACAGAAGCTCATTGTGGTCGGGCACGAAGCTCGCCACATCCACAATGCAGCGGGTCTTGAAGGTTCGTGGGATGGAGAGTCGGTCCTCGTGGATAGCGTCGAAGAGGCATACGCTGTGCTGCGTGAAGAACTGCGAGAGGGCGACGTCGTGCTAGTGAAATCGTCGAACTCTGCTGGCTTGCGGCACCTGGGTGACCGGATCGCCGGGGTGACCGCATGATCGCGCTTCTCGTTGCAGCGGGCTTCTCCCTTTTCTTCACGCTGCTGCTCACGCCGCTTTTCATCAAGCTCTTTGTGCGCCTCAAGTGGGGCCAATTCATTCGTGACGACGGTCCCGAGAGCCATCACACCAAGCGTGGCACCCCGACAATGGGCGGAATCGTCTTCATTCTGGGCGCGACGATCGGTTATTTCGTCGGACACTGGGTCGCCAGCGAGGACGTGACACTGTCGGGCCTCCTGGTTATTTACCTCATGGTTGGCCTTGGCATCATCGGCTTTATCGATGACTTCATGAAGACTCGCAAGCAGCGCAGTCTCGGCCTTGGCGGTTGGTCGAAGGTCGCTGGGCAGGTCATCGTCGCCGCAGGTTTTGCTGCTCTCGCTCTCAACTTCCCCGATCCTGGCGGACTCACACCAGCATCATCGATGATCTCGGGACTACGCGACATCAGCTGGCTCGACCTCGCCACTTTTGGAGTGGTTACCGGCGCGATTCTCTTTGCGATTTGGGTGACTCTCATCATCGTCAGCACGTCTAACGGTGTGAACGTGGCCGACGGTCTTGACGGTCTCGCGACCGGCTCAGCGATCTTCGCGATCGCGTCCTACATCGTCATCGGTTTCTGGCAGAACAATCAGTCGTGCAGCAACCCCACCATTGATCGCGAAGTGCTGTACAAGTGCTACGAAGTCCGCGACCCGCTCGACCTCGCGATCATCGCTGCCGCGATCGTTGGTGCTCTCATCGGCTTCCTCTGGTGGAACACGTCACCGGCACAGGTCTTCATGGGCGACACCGGCTCACTTGGCCTTGGTGGCGCGCTTGCTGCTCTCGCAATCATGAGCCGCACCGAGCTGCTGCTCATCCTGATCGGTGGACTCTTCCTTATCGTCACCGGTTCCGTGATTCTGCAACGGGCTTACTTCAAGATCACCGGCGGTAGGCGTATTTTCCTCATGAGCCCGCTGCATCATCACTTCGAGCTCAAAGGCTGGGCAGAAGTCACTGTTGTGGTGCGTTTCTGGCTTATTGCGGCGCTCTTCGTCGCGGCCGGCGTCGGAACCTTCTATCTCGAATGGATCAATCAGTAGTCGTGCGCGATCTCACCTCACTCACCAGCTGGAACTCGGCCTGGAGCGAACTGAGCGTCGCGGTCCTCGGGCTGGGTGCAACCGGCTTCTCGGCGGCTGACACCCTCACCGAACTCAAGGCTCGCGTGCTGGTGGTCGCAGACGCCGCATCCGCGAACCGCGTTGAAATGACGCAGGTTATCGGTGCCGAGCTGGCACTTGGCGGAAGCGCCGACGAACAACTGGCCGCGCTCACCGCTCACGCCCCGGACGTCGTCATCGTGTCACCTGGCTATCCGCTCGATCACGTTCTCGTGGAGTGGTGCCGCACAAACGCTGTGCCGATGTGGACCGAAATTGAGCTCGCTTGGCGTCTGCGCGACAAAACAGGCACGCCTGCCGAATGGATCGCCATCACAGGCACCAACGGCAAAACGACCACGGCTCAGCTGACCGCCCACATTCTGACAACGGCAGGCTTCCGAGCTGGTGCAGTCGGCAATATTGGGATCCCGGTACTTGACGCTATTCGCTACCCCGATGGCTTTGACTTTCTCGTCGTTGAGCTCTCGAGTTTTCAACTTCATGGGATGCCGCGAGAGGGCGCTGGTGCGATCTCACCGCTCGCCAGTGTCTGTCTCAATTTTGCCGACGACCACCTCGATTGGCACGGTTCTCGCGACGCCTACGCGTACGCAAAAGCGACTGTGTACGCCAACACGAAGATTGCCGCTGTTTACAATCGCGCGGTGCCCGAGACGCTCGCCATGGTCGAAAATGCTGAGGTGGTCGAGGGATGCCGGGCGATCGGTTTTGGACTCGATACGCCGGGTCCCAGCGACTTCGGGATAGTGAGCGACTTGCTCGCTGACCGCGCGTTCGGCGATGACCGCCACAACGCTGCCCTCGAACTCTTCACGCTCGACGAGCTGCGCCAGCGCAACCTTGCGGCGCCTCATATGGTCGCCAATGTTCTCGCGGCGAGTGCACTCACTCGAGCCGCTGGCGTAAGCATCGACGCAGTGCGTGAGGGCGTAGCTAGTTTCGAAATTGATGGCCACCGTAACCAGGTTGTGCTCGTCAGCGGGGGAGTGACGTGGATCAACGATTCCAAGGCCACTAATTCGCACGCCGCGAGTGCATCGCTTTCCGCGGCCGACCCTGTGGTGTGGATTCTGGGCGGCCTCCTCAAGGGCATTGATGTCGCACCGCTGATCGCAAAACATGCACCGAGGCTCAAGGCGGCAATTGTCATTGGTAACGACAGGCTGGCAATACAGGCCGCATTCCAGCGACACGCGCCCCAGATTCCGGTCTTCGAGGTTGACTCGACTGACACTGATCACGTGATGCCCCGTGCTGTCGAGATGGCGCACGGAATCGCTGCCGAAGGCGACACCGTCTTGTTGGCGCCAGCGGCAGCATCCATGGATCAATTCACGAGTTACGCAGATCGCGGAGACAAGTTCGCAGCAGCAGTGCTCGAACGAGTAGGAGGGAACGACGATGACGCCTCCTCAGCGACCACACCGACCCCAGCGGCCGAGTAGCGGGCCGACCAACGGGCCGAAAGCCTCGCAACCTGACGCCGCATCCGCGGACGCATCTCCGAAGCAGCAGGAGCCTGTCGCGGCTCGCGTGCCGGTCAAACGCATTTTCTCGGGAGAATCGAGCAACTTTTTCCTGCTCTTGGGAACAACGCTCTTCCTCGTAATCTTTGGGCTCGTGATGGTGCTCTCATCGTCATCGGTGGAGTCCTACGCCGCCGATCAAGGATTCTTCGGCAGCTTCTTGCGTCAGGGGTTGTTCGCTCTTTTGGGCATCCCGCTGATGCTCATTGCGTCACGCGCGCCGACAAGATTCTGGAAGCGGTGGGCGTTTCCTGGGCTTGTGCTTGGCGCGGTCTTGCAGCTTCTCGTCTTCGTCCCCGGTATCGGTTTGGAGTACGGAGGTAACCGAAACTGGATTCAAATCGGATCGTTCAGCGCACAACCGTCTGAGTTCGTGAAGGTCGCCGTGATCATCTGGGTGGCCTGGGTGCTCTCGACCAAGCAAGACGTGCTGAGTGAGTGGCGTCAGGTAGTGCTGCCTGTTGTGCCGGTTGCCGGCGCCGCTATCGGGTTCGTGCTTATCGGTAATGACTTGGGAACAGCATCCATCATGCTTCTCATCGTCTTCGCGTGCCTTTTCTTCGCCGGTGTGCGGCTGAAGTTCCTGTCGATCGGTGTCCTTGCCGTTGTTGTCGGGGCGCTGCTGTTCGCCACCACTAGTAGTTCTCGTACCTCGCGCATTGATATCTGGTTGAACGGATGCACCGAGCTCGACTATCAGGATTCGTGCTGGCAAATCGATCACGCAAATTGGGCTCTCGCCGGTGGGGGCCTCTTTGGTCGCGGGCTTGGCAACTCGGTTGCCAAGCGCGGATGGCTGCCTCACGCTGACAACGACTATATTTTCGCGATCATCGGCGAGGAACTCGGGCTTATTGGCGCGATCGTCGTTCTGCTGTTGTTCGTCGTGTTGGCAGTTGCCTTTATCCGCATCATCCGCACCACCAACGACAGCTTCGTTCGCATCGCGACTGCGGGCGTTATGGTGTGGACGGTCGGCCAGGCGTTCGTGAATTTTGCGGTGGTGCTGGGAGTTCTTCCCGTTCTTGGAGTTCCGTTGCCCTTGATATCCACGGGTGGCTCTGCGCTCATCGCGACGCTGCTGGCTATCGGAATTGTGCTGTCGTTCGCGAGGTCTGACCACAAGGCGGCCTCCGCTGCGCCTCGGCCTTCGGGGCCGGCGAGTGCTCCTACGGCGGCCCCGAGTGCCGCGACCCCCGCGGCTGCTCCTGCTCAAACTGCAGCTGACCGTTCCCGCATGCTGGCGGCTAATCGAGCACGAGGACGCCGATGACTACTTACCTTCTTGCCGGTGGGGGTACCGCCGGCCACGTTAATCCTTTGCTCGCAGTAGCCGAACGGATTCGCCTGCGCGAACCCGACTCTGAGGTGTTGATTCTGGGCACGAAGGAGGGGCTAGAGGCCCGCTTGGTCCCGGCCCGCGGCTTTGAGCTTCTCACGATCGCGAAGCTTCCGTTTCCGCGTCGGCCAAACCGCGCTGCACTAAAGTTTCCGGCTCGGCTGCGCGCCACTATCGACGAGGTCGTCTCGATCATTACCGAGCGCGGCGTGGATGTGGTCGTCGGGTTCGGCGGCTACGTTGCGGCGCCGGCCTACTTGGGCGCGCGCAAGGCGGGGGTTCCTCTCGTCATCCATGAGGCCAATAGTCGCCCGGGCATCGCGAACCGTCTCGGCTCTTTCTTTACGAAGTTTGTGGGCACAGCCTTCGACCGCACTCCGATTCGTGGCGGCGTAGTCGTCGGTATGCCCTTGCGTGCCGAAATTGAGAATCTCGACCGCTTTGCGGCGCGCACCGAGGCGGATGCCTTTTTCGGCCTTGATCCCAAGAAGCCGACCCTCCTGGTGACGGGTGGTTCTTCGGGAGCGAAACGCATCAACGACACTATTTCTGCGTCGATCACGCGCATTTTGGGCGCGGGCTGGCAAGTGCTTCACATTACGGGGGAGTACCGAGACGCTGTCGATGATCAGCAACTCCCCGGCTACATCGTGGTCAAATACTGCGACCGCATGGAGCTCGCCCTCGCGGCGGCCGATCTTGCGATTGCGCGGGCGGGCACATCAACTGTCGCCGAACTCACCGGGCTCGGCGTCCCCGCGATTTACGTTCCGTACCCTGTCGGCAATGGCGAGCAGAAATACAACGCTCGTACAGCAGTAGAGGCCGGAGCCGCAGTGCTCGTCACGGATTCCCGATTCGTGCCCCAATGGGTCAGTTCCGAACTCGTTCCGATGCTGCGCAAACGTGCCCTTATTGCGGACATGGCTGCCCGCGCCTCGAGCGTTGGTTCCCTCGACGGAACCGACCGGATGCTTGAACTCGTCGATCTGGCCCTCGGCCGCGATCTACCATTGACATCATGATCTTTCCCGACTTGTCTATGCCGTTGCCCGGACCATTGCGTTCGGCGCACTTCGTTGGTGTCGGTGGCGCGGGTATGAGCGGCATCGCCCACATGTTTTTGGATGCCGGAATTACGGTCACCGGTTCTGACAAGGCCGCGAACGCAAACACCGCATCGCTGAACGCAGCGGGTGCAACGATCTCGATCGGCCACGACGCCGCTCACCTCGGTGAAGCGGAAGCGCTGGTGTACACGGGCGCGCTCTGGCCCGATAACCCCGAGTACCTCGCTGCGCTTGAGCGTGGCATTCCTGTGCTCCACCGCTCTCATGCTCTCGCATGGCTCGTGGGCTCGACTCGTCTGGTTGCCGTCGCGGGCGCCCACGGCAAGACAACGTCGACCGGAATGATCATCACCGCGCTGCGCGAACTGGGCACGTCTCCCAGCTTTGTGAACGGCGGCGTGATTCAGGGCTTGGGCACTAGTTCGGGCTCAGGAACCGATGATTTGTTTGTGGTCGAAGCAGATGAGTCTGATGGCTCATTTTTGCTCTATTCCACCGCTGTCGCCCTGATTACCAACGTCGATGCGGATCACCTCGACCACTACGGCTCCCACGAGGCCTTCGATGACGCTTTCGTAGAGTTTGCGTCGCGGGCTACTGAAGCCGTCGTCGTTTCCAGCGATGATGCTGGCGCAATTCGGGTGACCAAACGACTCACGCACGACAACGTGGTGACGTTTGGTGAAGCGGATGACGCGACCGTGCGCATCCATTCCGTCACGTCTCTCGGGCCCGTGGCATTCACCGTCGTTGTCGACGGTCGCGAAGAGCGGGTGCAACTCGCTGTTCCTGGGCACCACAACGCTCTCAACGCTGCAGGCGCGATTGCGGTACTGATCGGGCTTGGTCACGAACTGGGAGCCGCCATTGATGCGGTTTCCACTTTTGCGGGCACGCAGCGCCGTTTCGAGCTGCATGCTGTCGTCGACGGAGTGAGCGTGTACGACGACTACGCTCATCACCCCACCGAGGTCGAAGCAGCCCTCAGCGGCGCCCGCAGTGTGTTGGGCAACGGCCGGCTGATCGCTGTGCACCAACCGCATCTCTTTAGCCGCACCCGCGACATGGCGCCTGAATTTGCCGAGGTTTACGAACGGTTGGCAGATCACACCGTTGTTCTTGGAGTGTTCGGTGCGCGCGAGGACCCAATTCCTGGTGTCACCGGAGAACTCGTCTCGTCTGGTTTCGCCGATCCTTCGCGGGTTGACTACCAGCCCGACTGGGAGCTGGCGGCGCAACGCGTCGCTGAGATTGCTCAGGAGGGTGACATCGTCATGACCCTGAGCTGTGGCGATGTTTATCGCATCATCCCGCAGCTTGTCGCAGCGATCGATCGTTATCCCGTTGTCGAGGCATCCGGGACGGTCGCAGATCAGGTGCCGAGTGAAGAGGCCTGAAGGGTTCGATAAGTCTGCTGCCCAGCCGGATCCGCCTCCGGCGAAGTCTCGCCGAAAGCGTTCGCCGCAGCCGGCGAAAGACGCCACATCCGCACGCACGCCGAAGCCCGGGCTATCCGTAGCGAAGCCGGAAGCGAAGCCGGAAGCGGCGCCGAAGCCCGCGGCCGACCCGCGTCCGCGCCCCACAAAGCAGCGCAGAGAACCCAATCCTGAAGTTCACGCGAAGCGACAGCTTCGTCGTGCTGCGCGGGCGCGCAAGCGTGCAGAGAAAGCGGAGCTTCGCCGGTTTACGCGTCGCGCACGCACGCGTAAGTTTGTGTGGCTCTCGGTTTCTGGGCTCGTCGCCGTGTTGCTCGCCCTGATCGCGGTCGCTGTGTTCTCGCCGATTCTGGCGTTGCGCACGGTAGTTGTTGACGGAACGAACCGCATCGATCCCGCTGAGGTGCAAGCTGCCGTGGAGACCCAACAGGGAACGCCGCTCGCGCTCCTAGACTTTGATGCCATCAACGAAGAACTGTCGGTCTTCCCGTTGATCCGCAGTTATGTCACCGAAATTGTGCCGCCCGATACTTTGCTCGTGCACATTGTTGAACGCGAACCGATTGGGTCAGTGAAGATCAACGGAGTGTTCACGTTGCTCGATCCCGCTGGAATCACCATCCAGGAATCAGCAGAACGGATCCCCGGAGTGCCGCTGATCGATATTGGGGGAGCGGATGTCTCGAGTTCTGCCTTTACCGCGGCGACGGAGGTTTTGTTATCTCTGCCAACGGAGCTTCGAGCGCGGGTCGAAAGCGTTTCTGCGACCACCAAGGATGACGTGTCCTTTGTGTTGACCGGGGTAGGTCAGCGTGTGGTGTGGGGCAGCGCTAGCGATTCGGACGAAAAGGCAGCTTTGCTCGAAGCACTCATCTCTACTCGATCGTCGGATGAAGCGGGCGAGTTCGACGTGTCGGCTCCCAGCAATGGCATTTTCCGTCCCAGCTAGCCCTTCGCGAGCCCTTCGCGAGCGCTGAGCGTGCGGCAAGGCCGCTAATTGCCAGAACACTTTCCGACACGCGGCCAGTTGTGCATCCGTGTGGGGTGCTGTCCGCATACTCTCAACAAAAGAAATACATACTGAGCATAACTTTAAACCTCAAGTCGAGGTTGATAGTTTCCAGTGGAGGCCGAAAAGTGACATCAAACCAGAACTACCTCGCAGTCATCAAGGTAGTCGGCATCGGTGGCGGTGGCGTGAACGCTGTCAACCGGATGATCGAGCTCGGCCTGCGAGGCGTCGAGTTTATTGCGATCAATACCGACGCCCAGGCGCTGCTCATGAGCGATGCAGACGTCAAGCTCGACGTCGGTCGCGAACTCACGCGCGGACTTGGAGCCGGCGCCGATCCTGAGGTTGGCCGTCGTGCTGCCGAGGATCACGCCGAAGAGATCGAAGAGGCGCTTGCGGGCGCCGACATGGTCTTTGTTACCGCAGGCGAGGGTGGTGGAACGGGCACCGGTGGTGCTCCCGTCGTCGCCCGCATCGCTAAGTCGATCGGCGCGCTCACGATTGGTGTTGTCACGAAGCCGTTCGGTTTCGAGGGCAAGCGTCGTTCGTCTCAGGCAGAGATCGGTGTAGAGACCCTCAAGAACGAGGTCGACACCCTGATCGTCGTTCCCAACGACCGCCTCCTTGAGATCAGCGACCGCGGCATCAGCATGCTCGAAGCATTCTCGACCGCCGACCAGGTTCTGCTTGCTGGCGTTCAAGGCATTACCGACCTCATCACGACCCCGGGTCTGATCAACCTCGACTTCGCCGACGTCAAGTCGGTCATGCAGGGTGCCGGTTCTGCACTGATGGGTATTGGCTCATCACGCGGGGCCGACCGGGCGATAAAAGCAGCAGAACTTGCTGTGGCGTCACCGTTGCTCGAAGCCAGCATTGACGGAGCGCACGGCGTGCTGCTCTCGATTCAGGGCGGATCAAACCTCGGTATCTTCGAAATCAACGATGCCGCTCGTCTGGTTCAAGAAGCCGTTCACCGTGAGGCCAACATCATCTTTGGTGCCGTCATCGACGACACTCTGGGCGACGAGGTTCGCGTCACCGTCATTGCCGCTGGCTTCGACGGGGGAGAGCCCTCGGCTAAGCCTGTTGAGGGTCGCCGCACCAACTACGTTGTTCCCGAGCCCCCGGCCGAGCACATCGCAGCTGACGAGAAGGCTCCGAGCAAGGAAGCCGATTGGAAGTCGCAGCCGAGTGCAGTTCCCGCGACACCGATCGATCGCAGTTTCGATGATGACGACGAGAACGACAACGATCTCGACGTTCCTGACTTCCTGAAGTAGTCGCAATGGTCGACCTGACTCCGTTAGGCGAACGACTCGCAGAGGTCGACGACACGATCGCGGATGCCGCACGCGCGGCATCCCGCGATCTGTCGTCAATCACGCGCATCGTCATTACCAAGTTCCATCCGGCGAGCCTCGTCCGAGAGCTGCACGGATTGGGCGTTCGTGACATTGGCGAGAATCGTCATCAGGAAGCGCAACCGAAGGCGGCCGAGTTGGCTGACCTCGATTTGCGGTGGAACTTTGTCGGTCAGTTGCAAAGCAAGAAAGCACGCCAGGTGCGGGCCTATTGTCAGGCGGTGCACTCCGTAGATCGTGATTCATTGATCACCGCGCTGGCCAACGACGACGCTGACACTGAGCTTGATGTGTTCGTTCAAGTCAACCTCACCGATGATTCCGGTCGCGGTGGCGTAGTGCCCGCTGAGCTGGAAGCCTTCGCCGACCGCGTCGCTGCCGCGTCAGGGCTGCGGTTACGCGGCCTCATGGGCGTTGCGCCGCTCAACGGCGACCCAAGGCCTGCCTTCGCCGCTCTGCGGGCGTTGTCCGAGCGCGTGCAGCTGAACCATCCCGAGGCTGCAGCGTTGTCTATGGGCATGTCAGGAGACTTCGCCGAGGCTATTGCCGAAGGCGCGACACACCTACGAATTGGCACGGCAATCACGGGAAAACGACCCGACCATGGTTAATCTCGAAGCAGAAGCTTCACCATTCGGAGGATTATCATGGCCAACCCACTGCGCAAGACAATGGTCTACCTCGGCCTCGCCGATGAGGACTACGAGTACGAGCAGGGACCAGCCGCGCCGGCTGCCCCTGTTGCAGCAGCACCCGCACCAGCGAGTTCTAACCGTGCCCCGGTTACTCCGTTGCGTCGCGCTGCACCCAGCACTGCGGAGGCAGAGATGAACGAGATTTTGACGGTGCACCCGCGCCAGTACAAGGATGCTCAGCTCATTGCTGAGAACTTCCGCGAGGGCATCCCCGTGATCATCAACCTGTCGCAGATGAGCGAGCCGGATGCTCGTCGTCTCGTGGACTTTGCCAGCGGACTCTCGCAGGGCCTCTACGGCAAGATCGAGCGCGTCACTAGCAAGGTCTTCTTGCTTTCTCCGGCACACGTTGCCGTGAGCGGCGAACAGGCTGAAGTTGAGTCTGACGTCGACGCTTCCTTCTTCGCTCAGTAGCCGCACTGCACGGCGGGTGATGTGAAGCCCGCTAATCTAGAGGGGTGAATCCCGTTTCTGTTATCGCCCTGGTGGCTTACTACGCCATCACTTTGTTCATGTTCGCGATGTGGGCTCGGTTCATTCTCGATCTCGTCGTCGTCTTCGCTAGAGGATGGCGCCCCAGCGGCATTGGACTGGTTCTTTCTGAGCTTGTGTTCACGATCACTGATCCTCCGATCAAGGCGGTTCGCAAAGTTGTCCCGATGATTCGAATCGGCAACGGAGCACTCGATCTGTCGTGGATGCTGGTCATGCTCGTATGCATCATCCTTACCTCCATTTTGCGGGGCTTTTAGAACTAGCCGCGACAGATGTACTCTTATCGGAGAGCATGCGGCAACTAATCAGGTTTCGTTACTACGATGTGATGCGAACGTTGAACGTTGTGTATACGTTGAAAGAAAGTGTTAGAGGTGGCGGAAATGGCTTTGACTCCAGAAGACGTGGTCAACAAGCGGTTTGAATCAACTAAATTCCGCGAGGGATACGACCAAGATGACGTCGATGACTTCCTCGACGAGGTTGTTGTTGAATTGCGCCGTCTTAACCAAGAGAACGACGAGCTTCGTCAGCGCTTGAGCGCTGCAGAGGCTCGCGCAACTGAACTTCAGCAGAACGCGAGTAGCGCTCCTGCTGCCGCTGCTCCTGCCGCGATTGCCGCTCCGGCGCCCGCTGCAATTGAAAGCGCGCCCGCTCCTGCTGCACCCGCCGCCATCGAGCCGGCGTCGTCGGTCCTCGACGACGCTAGTAGCACCAACAATCTTCTTCAGCTCGCGCGTCGCTTGCACGAAGAGCACGTCCGCGAAGGCGTTCAGAAGCGCGACGCTCTTATCGCTGAGGGTCAGGCATCCGCTGCCGAGATTCTCGCTGAGGGCAAGGCATCTGCCGCCGAAGTTGTGGCTGCAAGCAAGGCAACAGCCGCTGAGCTCGTTGCCGAGGCTGAAGCGCAGCAGCGCGAGCAGATCGGCACTCTCGAACGCGAACGTGAAGCTCTTGAGGGTCGCATCGAGTCCCTTCGCAGCTTCGAGCGTGAGTACCGCGAGAAGCTCAAGAGCTACATCGAAGGCCAGCTTCACGATCTCGATTCTTCGAGCCTCGTCACCGCTGGTGGTTCAGCAGCTCAGCAGGGCCAGGCTCCGGCATCGCAGCCTTCTGGTCACTTGACTCCGGAAGACTTCGCTGCGCCTCAGTCGGCACAGCAGCCTCCCGCCAGCTTCTCCGGATTCTCCGGTAGCTAGTTTTTCTGCAATGGCCGTCAGTCGGTCGGTGAGAGCTTAGGCTCCGCCGCCGCTGGCGGCTTTTGCTGTGTTCGCACCAATCCCAGCCGCGCTGGGGGAGTGCGGCACGTCCGTTTAAACGCATCACTATCAAGGAGCATCATGGAAACCCGAAGCTTGCCGGTTCCTGAGGGCCTTGCGGGGCAGCGCGTCGACGCAGCTCTCGCCAAACTGCTGGGTTTCTCCCGCACCTTCGCCGCTGAGGTAGCGGCGGGCGGCGGAGTGACGATGGATGGTGTTGCCGTCGGTAAGTCTGACCGCCTCGTTGACGGTTCCTGGCTCGAAGTATCGTGGGTTTCCAAGACCGAGCCTCAGATCGTCCCCGTAGTTCTTGACTCTCTTGGCATTATCTACGACGACGAGCACATTGTTGTTGTCGATAAGCCAGCCGGAGTGGCGGCGCACCCTTCAATTGGCTGGGATGGCGTTACGGTACTTGGCGCGCTAGCAGGTGCGGGTTACCGCATTTCGACCTCGGGTGCCGCAGAGCGTGCCGGAGTCGTCCACCGTCTAGATGCTGGAACAAGTGGTCTCATGGTGGTCGCGAAGTCTGAGCTGGCCTACACCGAACTCAAGCGTGCATTTCATGACCGTGAAGTCAGCAAGATCTATCACTCTGTCGTGCAGGGGCACCCCGACCCGCTCGCCGGCACCATCGATGCGCCGATCGGGCGTCATCCGGGCTCCAGCTGGAAATTTGCAGTGGTCTCGGGCGGCAAAGACTCGATTACCCACTACGAAACGTTGGAAGCGTTCCCGTCGGCCGCTCTGGTCGAGGTGCACTTAGAGACCGGGCGCACGCATCAAATCCGTGTTCATATGGCCGCGCAACGGCATCCCTGTGTCGGGGACACCATGTACGGTGCCGACCCCACGATTTCGACGCGGCTGGGACTAACGCGGCAGTGGTTGCATGCCCATAAGCTCGGTTTTGCCCATCCCGCAACGGGCGAACAGGTCTCGTTCGAGTCGCCGTATCCGGCTGACCTTCAGGCAGCACTTGAGGTGCTTCGAGCCGACTAGGGCGCGTCAGTTATAGTCTCGTCGGCCCGCTGGCTTAGGCTGGATTTCGAAAGAATTCGGAGTGTCTTTGGCTGCCAATAACGACTCGTTTGTGCATTTGCACGTTCATAGTGAGTACTCGATGCTCGACGGAGCGGCTCGCGTCGGTCCGCTCTTGGATGCCGCTGTTGAGCAGGGCATGCCCGCGATCGCCATCACTGACCATGGCAACATGTTCGGCGCTTACGACTTCTGGAAACAGGCGACAGCCCGCGGCATCAAGCCCATTATCGGCACAGAGGCATACGTCACCCCTGGCACGTCGCGAAGAGATAAGACGCGGGTGCGTTGGGGCGGTAGCCACCAGACGCGTGATGACGTCGGTGGTAGTGGTGCTTACACCCACATGACATTGCTTGCCCAGAACAACGAAGGCATGCACAACCTCTTTCGGCTGTCGTCACGAGCATCTATTGAAGGTTTTTATTTCAAGCCTCGAATGGACCGCGAACTTCTGAGCGAGTACTCCAAGGGCATTACCGCCACAACCGGCTGTGTCGGTGGCGAAGTTCAGACGAAGCTCCGCCTTGGCCTGTACGACGAGGCGAAAATAGCCGCGGCTGAGTTCCAAGACATTTTCGGCAAAGAAAACTTCTTCGCTGAAATCATGGATCATGGCATCGATATCGAGCGCCGCACAATGCTCGATCTTCTGAAGCTCGCTAAAGAGCTCGATATGCCTCTGCTCGCGACGAACGACTTGCATTACACGCATGCTCACGATGCCACGGCACACGCCGCGCTCCTGTGCGTGCAGTCGGCATCAACGCTCGACGACCCGAACCGTTTCAAGTTCGATTCGAGCGAGTTTTACCTTAAAACGGCTGCTGAAATGCGGTCGCTGTTCCGCGAACATCCTGAAGCCTGCGACAACACGCTGCTTATTGCCGAACGCAGTGAGATCAGCTTCGAAGGCCGCGACCTCATGCCACGTTTCCCTGTTCCCGAAGGGGAGACCGAGGCGACCTGGTTCGAAAAAGAGGTCGCCCGTGGCATGAACAAACGGTTCAACAACGCACCGTCTGACGCGCACCTCGCCCAGGCGAAGTACGAGGTCGATGTCATTCAACAGATGGGGTTTCCCGGCTACTTCTTGGTGGTCGCAGACTTCATCGAATGGGCAAAGTCCCAGGGCATCCGCGTCGGACCAGGGCGTGGATCCGCCGCCGGCTCGATGGCGTCCTATGCCGTGGGCATCACAGAACTTGACCCTCTTGCGCACGGGCTAATCTTCGAGCGCTTCCTCAATCCCGAGCGTGTGTCGATGCCCGACGTCGACGTCGACTTTGACGACCGGCGCCGCGGCGAAGTCATCCGCTATGTCACCGACAAGTATGGTGACGACCGGGTTGCGCAGATCGTCACCTACGGAACGATTAAAGCCAAGCAAGCTCTTAAAGACTCCGCTCGCGTGCTCGGAATGCCGTACTCGGTCGGTGAGAAGCTGACGAAGGCGATGCCTCCCGCCATCATGGGAAAGGATATTTCCCTCGGCGACGTGCGCAATAAAGATGCGGCACGGTACAAAGAAGCCGCCGACATCCGGGGCATTCTCGATACGGACCATGAAGCGGCGAAGGTCTTCGAAACCGCTGTTGGCCTCGAGGGACTCAAGCGCCAGTGGGGTGTGCACGCCGCCGGCGTTGTGCTGTCTGCAGAGCCATTGCTCGATGTGCTTCCCATCATGCGTCGTGAAGATGACGGCGCTATCATTACCCAGTTTGATCAGCCGCCGTTGGAGAGCCTCGGCCTGATCAAGATGGACTTCTTGGGTCTTCGTAACCTCACGGTGATCGAAGATGCTCTCAAAATGATCGCTGCCAATACTGGTTCACCTTTGATCATTGAAGACCTCGATCTCGATGCCGACCAGAAGACGTACGATTTGCTGGCGCGAGGCGACACTCTCGGGGTGTTCCAGCTTG
The DNA here is from genome assembly GCF_015864925.1 of Salinibacterium sp. NG22. Lineage (NCBI taxonomy): Bacteria > Bacillati > Actinomycetota > Actinomycetes > Micrococcales > Microbacteriaceae > Salinibacterium > Salinibacterium sp. NG22. Next base: position 158,018 of record NZ_JADYWG010000001.1, read on the forward strand.
ATGGCGGCCCCATGCGAGCGCTGCTCAAGCAGCTGAAACCCACCAACTTCGAAGACATCTCGGCTGTAATCGCGCTGTACCGCCCGGGTCCTATGGGCATGAACTCCCACACCAAGTACGCGCTGCGTAAGAACGGCTTGGAAGGGATCGATGCGATCCACCCCGAGCTTGAAGAGCCGCTGAAAGAAATTCTCGGCACGACCTTCGGCCTCATCGTGTACCAAGAGCAAGTGATGTCTGTGGCGCAAAAGGTCGCAGGCTTCACTCTGGGTCAAGCCGACGTTTTGCGTCGCGCAATGGGTAAGAAGAAGAAGGAAGAACTCGACAAGCAGTTCATCGGCTTCGAAACCGGAATGCTCGACAACGGCTTCAGTAAAGAGGCCGTAAAGGTCCTCTGGGAAACCCTGATGCCCTTTGCCGACTACGCCTTCAACAAGGCGCACAGCGCCGGCTATGGCGTGCTCAGCTACTGGACGGCGTACCTCAAGGCGAATTATCCCGCCGAATACATGGCAGCGCTGTTGACGAGTGTTGGTGACTCCAAAGACAAGCTGGGCATGTACTTGAGCGAGTGCCGTCGCATGGGCATCAAGGTTCTGGCGCCAGACGTTAACGAGTCGACGGTGAACTTCACCGCTGTGGCTGGCGACATCCGATTCGGTCTCGGAGCAGTGCGCAACGTGGGCGCTGCGGTTGTGGAGCAAATCGTTCGGGCGCGCACTGAAAAGGAGCGCTTCGAATCGTTCCACGATTTCTTGCGGAAGGTATCGATCCAAGTCGCCAACAAGCGCACGGTCGAGTCTCTGATCAAGTCGGGAGCCTTCGATTCGCTCGGGGCGACCCGTCGTGGCCTGTTGGAGATTCACGAAGACGCGTGCGATTCAGCCGTCAGCCTCAAACGAAACGAAGCCAACGGTCAAGTAGACCTCTTCGGCGGAATCTTCGATTTCAACGAAGACGAGGATGGCGTTCCCGAGCGGCCGGAGTGGTCGAAGCGCGACAAGCTCGCGTTTGAGCGCGAAATGCTGGGCCTGTATGTTTCTGATCACCCGCTATCGGGTCTTGAGATTCAGCTGGCGAAGCATCAAGACTTCACCATCACTGAGGTGCTTTCGGGCGACGTGGTCGCGGATGGCGAGCATGTTTCGATCGCCGGGTTGGTGACGAGTGTGCAACATCGGGTAGCCCGCAATAGCGGTAACCAGTACGGAATCGTCACCGTCGAAGACTTCGGCGGCGAAATCGACGTCATGTTCTTGGGCAAGACCTATCAAGAATTTGCGCCCGGGCTGGTCAATGACTCCATCGTCGTGGTTCGCGGTCGCGCGAGTGCTCGCGACGATGGCATGAACCTGCACGCAGTGAGCATGTTCTCGCCCGATCTAGGTGCGAGTTTGGGTTCTGGGCCGATCGTACTGACGCTAAAAGAACAGCGAGCCACGACCGAGGTTGTTTCGGGACTTGGCGAGGTCCTCATCCGTCATTCCGGAAACATCGAGGTGCGATTACGCCTCGTGCGTGACGATGTTGCGCGGGTCTTTGAGCTCCCGTATCGGGTGAAAGTTTCGGCAGATCTCTACGGAGAGTTGAAGTCGCTGCTTGGCCCGGGCTGCCTCGGCTAGGACTGCACGAAACGCGTTAGCGCTGCTCGTCGTCCGTGAGCTCGACGGGACGCATATAAGTGCGTTCGTGGTAGAGCAATGCTTCGTCTTCGGTGCCAAGGGTGCCGTGGTCGATTTCGACGACGACAATCGCATTGTTATGCACGGGATGCACTTCAATGATGTGTCCGATCGCGATCGCGGTCGCTTCCTCAAGCAGCGGGAGGCCGTGTTCGCCTGGGCTCCAGTGGTCGCCCACAAATCGCAGGTCATGATCGGCCGCCATCTTCTCGGCCAGATGACGGCTTCGCGGGCCGAGCATGTGGATAGCAACTCTGTTGCCGACGGTGATGGCAGGCCAAGAACTGGAGACTTGAGCCATGTTGAAGGTGGCTAGCGGTGGCACGGCAGCAAGCGAGGCGAGAGACGTGGCGGTGAAGCCGACAGGGTGGCCGTCGGGCGCGAGCGAAGTGATCACTGCGACGCCGGCTGCGTGTCGTCTGAAGGCGCCTTTGAAGGCGTCGATTCCGTCTGCTACTTCTGAATTTTCCATGTGCTTGCTACAACCCTAATTGGAGTAGGCGCATTCCTTGCAGATAACGAACTAGCATGGTTGAGCTATGTCGCTGAATACTATTGATCTTCGGTCCGCCGCTTTGAGTCGTGCGGAACTCACTCGTGTCATCCCTCGCGCCCAAATGGACGTGTCTGTTGCGTCTGCCGCGGCCATCCAACTGATTGAGGATGTACGCGAACACGGCGAGCAAGCGTTGCTCGATCAAGCAGAGCGCCTCGATGGAGTGCTTCCTGAGCGCGTACGAATTCACGCGGATGAGATCACTCGCGCCACGCGGGCGCTCCAACCTGCCGTACGCGAGGCTCTCGAACTCGCAATCGACCGAGTGCGCACTGCGAGCAAAGCGCAGGTGCCGCCCGCGATGATGACTCAGTTGGGCGACGGCGCCGAGATTATTCAGCGCTGGCAGCCTGTCAACCGGGTCGGTCTCTACGTTCCCGGCGGCAAGGCCGTGTACCCGTCGAGTGTGATCATGAACGTCGTTCCGGCGCAGGTCGCTGGTGTCTCTTCCGTGGCCTTGGCCTCTCCGCCTCAACGAGCGTTTGGGGGAGCAGTTCACCCGACGATCCTCGGCGCCGCCGGTCTTCTTGGCGTCGATGAGGTCTACGCGATGGGCGGTGCCGGTGCAATTGGCGCGTTTGCCTATGGCGTTCAGGAGTTGGGGCTCGACCCTGTTGACATCATCACTGGTCCGGGAAATGTCTACGTAGCGGCGGCGAAACGTGCCGTTCGTGGTGTGGTTGGCATCGATTCCGAGGCCGGCCCTACCGAGATTTTGATTATCGCTGATGGTTCTGCTGATCCGCGCCTCGTTGCTGCCGACTTGCTGAGTCAAGCAGAGCACGATGAACTTGCGGCCGCCGTGCTTGTTACAGACTCAGAAGAACTTGCGGATGCCGTTCGCACGCACCTGGCCGAGCAGCTTGCCGTGACGCCGCACTCCGTTCGCGCGAGCGCCGCTCTCGACGGCCAGCAATCAGCGATCGTCCTCGTGAGCGATATGGCAGCCGCTGCCGCGCTCAGCAATGCGTATGGCCCGGAGCACCTCGAGATTCAGACGGAAGAGTCTGGTGCCGTGCTCGACATGATCGATAACGCCGGAGCAATTTTCTTGGGTGATCAATCACCCGTGAGCTTGGGGGACTACCTCGCTGGCTCCAATCACGTGCTTCCTACAGGCGGTCAATCTCGCTTCTCTTCCGGGCTCGGGGCGTATACCTTCCTTCGCCCGCAGCAGATCATTCGCTACAGCCATGACGCTCTCCGCGAGCTGGAGCCGCACATTGTGGCGTTGAGTTCTGCTGAGGATCTTCCTGCCCACGGTTCGGCTGTGAGTGAACGATTCCGCGACCGCTAAGCGGGTACTCTTAAGGCATTATGTATTGCCCTTTTTGTAGGCATCCTGACAGCAGGGTTGTTGATTCGCGCACCAGCGATGATGGTCTTTCGATTCGTCGTCGCCGGCAGTGCCCCGAGTGCGGTCGCCGTTTCTCGACCACCGAGACCGCTTCGTTGAACGTCATCAAACGCAACGGTGTTGTCGAGTCCTTTAGCCGCGAGAAGATCGTGAGCGGCGTGCGCAAGGCGTGCCAGGGGCGCCCGGTCACGGATACTGACCTCGCAGTGTTGGCGCAGAAGGTTGAAGAGGCCATTCGTGCGACAGGCGCTGCTCAGATTGATGCCAACGAGATCGGCCTAGCGATTCTTTCGCCGCTGCGCGATCTCGACGAGGTCGCCTACTTGCGTTTCGCGAGCGTTTATCAGGCGTTTGACTCGCTCGACGATTTTGATGCTGCTATTAGCCAACTGCGGTTGGATCACGGCACCGCTTCTAACTAAACCATCCGGTTTCGCTGTTTCCCGCCTTCTATCGCTGAGAGCACCGTTAGCTATGTACGACTTCTTTTTCCGCACTGTTCTCAAACGACTCGACCCTGAGTTTGCTCATTCGCTGGCCTTTTCGGTGATCAAGGTGCTTCCGGTGATTGGTGTGGGCACGCTACTGCAGCGTCCGGTGGATCCTGCGCTTCAGGTGAAAGCTCTGGGGCTGACCTTTGATTCACCGTTCGGTGTCGCAGCAGGCTTCGATAAGTCGGGTTCCGGCATCCACGGGCTCGGACAATTGGGCTTCAGCCATGTTGAAGTCGGCACGATTACGGCGTTACCGCAGCCTGGCAACCCCAAGCCGCGGTTGTTTCGGCTTGTTGCCGACCGCGGAGTTATCAACCGTATGGGCTTCAATAATGCGGGGGCGTCCAAAGCCTCGATGGTGATTGAGCGCGCTCGTAAACGCCCGGGGCGTCCGATCATCGGCATCAACATCGGCAAGTCGCGCGTTGTTGCCGTCGAGGATGCCGTTGCGGACTACCTCTCGAGCACTCGTGCCCTCGCGCCGCTCGCAGACTACTTAGTGGTGAACGTCAGTTCCCCCAATACTCCGGGGCTACGTGGCCTTCAGGAGATCGACAAGCTCAAGCCGCTGTTGGTTGCGGTCAAGTCGGCTGCTGGCCAGACTCCCGTGCTGGTCAAGATTGCCCCTGATGTTTCGGATGACGAGGCTCGGGCCATTGCTCAGCTTGCGGTCGACGAACTCGACGGCATCATCGCCACGAACACGACCCTGTCGCGTGAGGGCCTTGCGACCCCTGTCGACGTCGTTGAGGCCGCCGGAGCCGGGGGAGTGTCGGGCAAGCCTGTCGCTGCTCGCTCGCTCGAGCTTTTGCGCGTAATTCGCGCCGTTGTTCCCGCCGATTTCTGTGTGATTTCAGTGGGCGGCGTCGAAACGGCTGCGGATGTCGCTGAGCGTCTCCGCGAGGGAGCGACGCTCGTTCAGGGCTACACAGGCTTCATTTATCGCGGCCCGTTGTGGGCGCGCTCAATCAATCGCGGTCTCTCGAAACTGTTTCGCGCAGAGAACGCTGCATAGCCGATTCCCTCAGGAACCGGCCGGCGTCGTGACTAGCTCGGGAACTGGCCGCGCTTCACCTGAGGCTTCGGCAAACGCATGATGCGCAGCTGAAGCGAACGCATCGCGGCGTACCAGCGCACGCGCTCGGCGCGAGACTCACCAAATTTGGCGTTGATCAGTTTGCGCAAGCGCAGTCCGAGTAGAACGGCGTCGATTGCGGCGATGATGAAGAAGCCCCACAGGAAGAGCAAGCCGAGGGCTTGAATCGTGGGGTCGTTGATGAACGTGAGGATAATCACGGCGAACATCACGGGGACAAGCAGCTCGCCCACGTTAAAGCGCGCGTCTACGTAGTCGCGCACGAAACGCTTCTGCGGACCGCGGTCGCGGATCGGCAGGTATTTTTCTTCACCGTTCGCCATGCCCACGCGAGCTCGTTCGCGTTCGACCTGCATTTGGGCCCGAGCGGTACGCTTAGCTTCTTTGCGGTCGTTGGAGACCAGCGGGCGAAGGTTTGCGGCCTCACGTTCTTTGCGCGTGGGGGTGGGACGTCCTTTGCCGGAACTGACGCTGTCGTTCGCGTCGGAGTTCTCAGGATTGGGAGTGTTTTCGGTCGAAGATGTTTTTGCCACGGGGTTCCTTGCGTTGGTGTCAATCTAAGATTACTCGTATGACTCACACGCCGCAGCCGACGTCAGCGTCGACGACTCCCGATCCTTTGCTCGTTGCTCTAACTGAGGCTGTCGATGGCGCTTTACCGGCCACGATTGCGGAGTTGTCAACGTTGGTTCGCATCCCTTCAGTGTCATGGGATGGCTTCGATGCAGATCAGGTCGCTCGCAGTGCTGAAGCTGCGCGAGCGTTGATCGACGGCATTGGAATTTTCGACACCGTTGAGCTGGCTCAGGCGCCGATCGATGGCGACACGCTCGGGCATCCGGCTGTGCTTGCCACGCGCAAGGCGAAGAACGGAAAGCCCACCATTCTCTTGTATGCGCACCACGATGTGCAGCCTCCCGGTCAGGATGCCGATTGGGATTCGCCTCCCTTCGAGCCGACAGTGCGCGGTGATCGTCTCTACGGTCGCGGCGCGGCTGATGACAAGGCGGGGATCATGGCGCATGTTGCGGCGATCCGCGCTTTCGTCGACACCGTTGGGCCCGACTTTGATCTCGGCCTTGTTGCTTTCTTCGAGGGCGAAGAGGAGTTCGGTTCGCGGTCGTTTGCTAACTTCATCGTCGAGAACCGCGACAAGCTCGCGGCTGATGTGATCGTGGTTGCTGACTCCGACAATTGGGATGTGAACACGCCGTCGCTCACGGTCGGCCTCCGTGGCAACGTGACCTTCAAGCTTAAGGTGTCCACGTTGGCGCACGCCTCTCACTCGGGAATGTTCGGGGGAGCGGTTCCGGATGCGATGCTTGCGACCATCAAACTGCTGGCGACCCTTCACGACAAGAACGGTGCTGTCGCTGTTCAGGGGTTGACGAGTCGTGAATCCGAGACTCCGGAGTTCAGTGAAGAAAAACTTCGTCACGAGGCAGGGTTGCTCGAGGGCGTCACCTCAGTGGGTTCGGGAAGTGTGCTGAGTCGATTGTGGGACAAGCCGGCAATCACTGTTACCGGGATCGATGCGCCTAGCGTCCAGAACGCGTCAAACACGTTGGCGCCCACTGTCACAGTCAAGGTGAGTGCACGAATTGCCCCTGGACAGGATGCGGATGACGCGTTCGAAGCGCTTCGCAGCCACCTCGAATCCCACGCGCCCTTCGGTGCGCATCTCGAAATTTCCGACGTCGACACGGGTAGCCCTTTCCTCGTCGATACGAGCGGGTGGGCTGTAGACGTCGTGAAGTCAGCCATGCGCGAGGCGTGGGGAAACGAACCGCTTGAGACTGGAATTGGCGGCTCTATTCCGTTCATTTCGGATCTTGTCGAAGTTTTTCCTGAAGCCCAGATTCTTGTGACTGGAGTCGAAGATCCCGAGTCGCGGGCGCACAGCCCCAACGAGTCGCTTCACCTTGGCGTTTTCAAGCGGGCTATCCTCACGGAGGCGCTGCTGCTCGCAAAGTTGGAACGTCGGGCGTAGAATTACGTCATGACTGATTCCGCTGTTGAAACTGACACCCACGGTGTTGCACTGACTGAGGCTGCCTCGAACAAGGTTCGTAGCCTCATGTCGCAAGAGGGGCGCGATGACTTGCGTCTTCGGCTTGCCGTTCAGCCGGGCGGATGCTCGGGACTCATCTATCAGCTCTACTTCGACGAGCGCTTCCTCGACGGCGACGTGAGTCGTGACTTCGGTGAGGGTGTCGAGGTAGTCGTCGACAAAATGAGTGTTCCGTACCTCGACGGTGCGAGCATCGATTTTGAAGACACGATCGAGAAGCAGGGGTTCACTATTGACAACCCCAACGCCGAGGGCAGTTGTGCCTGTGGCGACAGTTTCCACTAATTTCATAGCAATTTTTTGAGAAGGTGCGCCGATTCGGTGCACCTTTTCGCTTGTGCGGGGCGAGCCGGTAATCACTACCCCCTCTCGCTGCATATACACTGGAAAGGTATTAGTCCGTGTTCTTCGAGAGGTCACAGGTGCGCTCTAACCGCCGAATTCGATTGGCAGCGATCCCACTCGCTCTGGTTACGATGTTGGTCCTGACCGGCTGTACTCAGGACCAGTTGCAGGGATATTTGCCAGGAAGTCCAGACACCACCAACCACACGAGTAGCGTGATTGGCCTCTGGGTCACATCGTGGATCGTTCTGCTGGTCGTTGGTGTCATCACCTGGGGCCTCATCATCTGGGCAGCGGTTGTGTACCGCCGTCGTCGCGGACAGACCGGTCTTCCGGTCCAGCTCCGTTACAACATGCCGATTGAGATCTTCTACACGGTTGTACCGCTCATCTTGGTTCTGGGCTTCTTCGCCTTCACCGCGCGTGACCAGGCGGCTATTGAAGCTGTTGAAGTTAACCCGGATGTTCAGATTGAGGTCATTGGAAAGCGCTGGGCGTGGGACTTCAACTACATTGACGAAAACGTCTACAGCCCCGGTGTTCAAGCAGACTTCAACCCGGATGGCACCATCAACGTTGACTCGTTGCCCCAACTGGTTCTCCCTGTCGACAAGAAGGTCGAGATCAAGGTTGAGGCGCGCGACGTCGCTCACTCGTTCTGGGTCGTGGACTTCTTGTACAAGAAGGACATGCTGCCAGGCAAGACCAACTACATGTACTTCATCCCCACCAAGGAAGGCACCTATCAGGGCAAGTGCGCTGAGCTGTGTGGTGAATACCACTCGCTCATGCTCTTCACTGTGAAGGTCGTCTCCGAGGCTGAGTACGAGGACTACATTGACGCCCAGCGTGCTGCTGGCTTCGAGGGTCAACTCGGTCTCGATTACAACGTCAACCAGAACTTGCCCGGCAACGGCAGCAGCGACGAGGAATAGGGCTCATGAGCGTCGAACGTAAGGGCAACGTCTTGGTGAACTGGATCACCTCGACCGACCACAAAACAATCGGGTACATGTACCTGATCACTTCTTTCTTCTACTTCCTTCTCGGCGGTGTGATGGCGCTTGTCATCCGCGCCCAGCTCTTTGAGCCGGGACTGTCGATCGTGGCAACGGGTGAGCAGTACAACCAGTTGTTCACCATGCACGGCACGATCATGTTGCTGATGTTTGCTACCCCGTTGTTTGCTGGGTTCGCGAACGTACTCATGCCGCTTCAGATCGGTGCTCCCGACGTTGCCTTCCCGCGACTGAACGCATTCGCCTACTGGCTCTACAGCTTCGGTTCGCTGATTGCTGTCGCTGGATTCCTCACCCCGCAGGGCGCGGCATCATTCGGTTGGTTCGCCTACGCACCGCTTTCCAGCACCACGTTCTCCCCGGGAATCGGTGGAAACCTCTGGGTATTCGGTCTCGCGATGAGCGGTTTCGGTACCATCTTGGGTGGCGTGAACTTCATCACTACGATCATCACGATGCGCGCTCCTGGCATGACGATGTTCCGCATGCCGATCTTCACCTGGAACACCCTCGTGACGTCGCTGCTGATCCTGATGGCGTTCCCCGTTTTGGCCGCGGCCATGTTTGGTCTCGGTGCTGACCGGGTGTTCGACGCTCATATCTATGACCCCGCCAATGGTGGAGTTCTGTTGTGGCAGCATCTCTTCTGGTTCTTCGGCCACCCCGAGGTGTACATCATTGCGCTTCCGTTCTTCGGAATCGTCTCTGAAGTATTCCCGGTCTTCAGCCGCAAGCCGATCTTCGGGTACACCACTCTGGTCTACGCAACAATCTCGATTGCTGCGCTGTCCGTAACGGTGTGGGCTCACCACATGTACGTCACGGGCTCTGTGTTGCTCCCGTTCTTCTCTCTGATGACAATGCTTATCGCAGTGCCTACAGGGGTGAAGATCTTCAACTGGGTTGGCACAATGTGGCGGGGCTCCATCACGTTCGAAACGCCAATGCTCTGGGCTATTGGCTTCCTCGTGACCTTCACTTTCGGTGGACTCACCGGTGTTATCCTCGCTAGCCCGCCGCTCGACTTCCACGTCTCTGACACGTACTTCGTTGTGGCTCACTTCCACTACGTCGTATTTGGAACCGTCGTGTTCGCCATGTTCAGCGGTTTCTACTTCTGGTGGCCCAAGTGGACCGGCAAGATGCTCAACGAGCGTCTCGGCAAGATTCACTTCTGGTTGCTTTTCATCGGCTTCCACATGACGTTCCTCATCCAGCACTGGGCCGGTGTAGTCGCGCTTCCGCGTCGTTACCGCACCTACCTTGCTGAAGATGGTGTTACGTGGATGAACCAGGTGTCAACCATCGGTGCGTTCATCCTCGCAGTGTCGATGATCCCGTTCCTCTTCAACGTGTACATGACCACGCGCAAGGCGCCTAAGGTCACTGTCAACGACCCATGGGGCTACGGACGCTCGCTCGAGTGGGCCACAAGCTGCCCGCCTCCGCGACACAACTTCACGTCGATCCCACGAATTCGTTCAGAATCTCCGGCATTCGACCTCAACCACCCCGAAGCGGGTATCCCTGTTGGCATCGGTCCAGGCAAGGATGCGCCTGACGCACCGGTCTACGACCTCGCAGACGAGAAGGTGAAGTAACCGATGAATGCAAACGTCAAGCTCTACTGGATTCTGACCGTCTTCTTCCTTCTCCTCTCAGGGCTGTACACGGTGTGGTCGCTACTGGACGCAAGTCACCAGCGCATCGAGTGGGTGGGCACCATTGCTCTCCTGCTGAGCGGGCTCCTGTTCCTTCTCATCGGTTTCTACCTGAGCAAGGTGCACGCAGCTCAGGGCGGCGAACTCGCTGAGGATCGCCTCGACGCCAATATCGAAGATGGCGACGCCGAGCAAGGGCACTACAGCCCGTGGAGCTGGTGGCCGATCGTTCTCGCCGGCGCTGCTTCGCTCGTGTTCCTGGGCGTTGCCATTGGAGCCTGGATTGCATTCATCGGCGGAGGTATCCTCGTCGTTAGCCTCGTAGGGTGGACGTATGAGTACTACCGCGGATACTTCGCCCGCTAAGTCGGTGCAGATTCGCCCTGCCACCGCCAACGACGCTGCCTCAGTGTTCGAGTTGCTCAAGCAACTCGGAACTGAGTACGCACCGGACCGGTCGGCATTTGACTCCGCATTTGTACATGCTGTCGATGACCGGGCGACAACGCTCCTCCTCGTTGCCGAGAAATCGGAAAGTGCCGTCGTCGGCTACGCTTTCGCGACGATTGCGCACCTGCTGCACACCAACGGCAGCTCCGCTCAACTACAGGAGCTCGTTGTTGATAGCACTGTTCAGAGCACCGGAATCGGTACGCGACTAGTGGAAGCTGTCGAGGCTGTATGTCTCGAGCGTGGCGTGCGCCAGCTCACGGTGCCCAGCCGCGGCTCTGCAGACTTCTTTGAGCGCATCGGCTACATGTCGACGGCGGACTTTCTCAAGCGCGTCTTTTAGTAACTCCACGGGACTCTAGCGTCCCCAACTGCGTCCGCGCCGTCTTTTGCTTCCGTGGAAGTCTGTGCCCGGATCACTGTTGGGTGTTGGGTGTCGGGTGCTGGGGCTCAGGATGCTCACGGGGCGACGCGACTTTGGAATCGGCGTCGCGGCCGGCCACACATGCCACGTCAATAGGCCACTAGGGGCTGCAGAGGGTTGCTTCCGAGCTGCGCAGAGGCCCGTGGCGCCGTGCCGTCTCCCCGGTCGGGCCGTGCCGGGCCAGGCCATGCGAGGCCAGGCCATGCGAGGCCAGGCCATGCGAGGCCAGGCCATGCGAGGCCATGCCATGCCATGCGATGCTGCCTGCTGTGTCGAACCGTGTCGGGTTGCGCCAGGCCGTGCAGTAGTGCGAGGCCGTGCCAGGCCGTGCCGTGCCAGGCCGTGCCCAGTTCCCTGTGTGCCGCACTCTGCGTCTGCGCGTATGGGAGCGATGCGGCACGCGTGCGGTGACGACAGGGGAAATCCAGCCCCGGCTACCGAGGTGTCCGATCGGCGCCAGAGCGTTTCTGGCGTCGCGGACTAATCGCGTCGCGGATTGACCGCATAGACAATCAGATCAGGTCTCCGAAGCTGTTCCGCGGGCTAGTTAGCAACCGCACGGGTGGAGCAGCAGTCCCTCACTCCGGCAGTCCGGCGGCCTGGCTGAGCAGCGTTGAGCCGCCGTCGCCGGCCATGGCGTGAGCGAGTCGGCGCACGGTGACGTGTGCGGTGGAGCGGACTCCTGCCGGCCCGCGGTGGGGGAGCAACCGGCGCGGCATCCGAGTGCCTAAACGAGTGTGGGCCCCGCCGAAATGAATTCGGCGAGGCCCACAGCAGTCGTAGCGGGGAGCAGCTTTAGTGGTGCTCATCCTTGGACTGTTCGATTTCCTTCTGCGAGACCGGCGCGATGCGGTCTTCGAAGAACCAGCGAGACACTGACGCTCGGAACTTCTGTCCGACGGTGATGCGGCCTTGAGCATCCGGACGCACCATGAGCGGCTTGTAGTCGTCGTAGCTGACGAGCTTCCACAGTTCGTAGTCGTCGAGCTGCTCGTGCACCTCAATGTATTCACCGTGCGGCAGGCGCACAATACGACCCGACTCGTAACCGTGAAGAGCGATCTCGCGGTCCTTCTTCTGGAGCCCGATGCACACACGCTTCGTGAGGAAGTACGCAATGATCGGCCCGAAGATAAGGAGAGCCTGGCAGGAGTGGATAACGCCTTCGATAGATAACTTGAAGTGAGTTGCTATGAGGTCAGAGCTCGCGGCGGCCCAGAGGACTGCGTAGAACGTGACGCCGGCTGCACCGATAGCGGTACGGGTCGGAGCGTTACGGGGACGGTCAGCGATGTGGTGCTCACGCTTGTCGCCAGTAACCCACGCCTCGATGAAGGGGTAGAAGGCCACGATGGCGATGAAGAGTCCCAGAATCACCAGCGGCGCGATGATGTTGAACGACCACGTGAAGCCGAACCACTCGGTTTCCCACCCCGGCGGAACGAGTCGGAGAGCGCCGTCGGCGAATCCGATGTACCAGTCAGGTTGGGTACCTGCCGAAACAGGGGAGGGGTCGTAGGGGCCGTAGACCCACACGGGGTTGATCGAGAACGTGGATGCGATCAGCGTGATGACACCGAAGATGATGAAGAAGAATCCACCAGCCTTCGCAGCGAAGCCAGGCATGACGGGCGAACCGACGACGTTGTCGTTGGTGCGACCGGGGCCAGCGAACTGGGTGTGCTTGTTGATCACGAGCAGCAGCATGTGAATACCGATTGCAGCGATGATGATCGCCGGCAGCAGCATGATGTGCAGGATGTACAAGCGACTGACGATGTCGACGCCGGGGAACTCTCCACCAAACAGCAGGTAAGAGATCCACGTGCCGATGACCGGGATTCCCTTGACCATTCCGTCGATGATGCGCAGACCGTTACCGGAAAGCAGGTCGTCGGGGAGCGAGTAGCCGGTGAAGCCCTCTGCCATGGCGAGTACGAAGAGTACGAAGCCGATGAACCAGTTGATCTCACGCGGCTTGCGGAACGCGCCGGTGAAGTACACGCGGAGCATGTGCAGACCGATCGAGGCCACGAACAGCAGCGCTGCCCAGTGGTGGATCTGGCGCATCAAGAGTCCGCCGCGGATGTCGAAGGAGATGTCTAGTGTCGACGCCATGGCGGCTGACATTTCGATTCCCTTGAGCGGTGCGTAAGAACCCTCGTAGTGGACTTCAACCATCGACGCTTCGAAGAAGAACGTCAGGAACGTTCCCGAAAGAAGAATCACGATGAAGCTGTAGAGAGCAACCTCTCCGAGCATGAACGACCAGTGGTCGGGGAAGATCTTGCGACCTACCTCTTTGACGAGCCCAGAAATGCTGGTGCGCTCGTCAATGTAGTTGGCTGCAGCTCCCGTGAAACGCTGTCCGCGTGTCTTGGGCTGTGCGTCCTGGGTGGGGGTGGTTGTCATAGCTTGCGCTCCCAGAAGCTTGGTCCGATGGGCTCAGTGAAGTCGCTCTTAGCGATGAGGTAGCCCTCTGAGTCGACCGTGATCGGCAATTGCGGAAGTGGACGCTTCGCTGGGCCGAAGATCACGGCTGCTTCGCGCTTGATGTCGAACTGTGATTGGTGGCACGGGCACAGCAAGTGATGCGTCTGCTGTTCGTAGAGTGCCACCGGGCATCCAACGTGGGTGCAAATTTTGGAGTAAGCGACGATGCCGTCGTAGTTCCAGTCTTCGCGACCCTCCGAGACCTCGAGGTCTTCAGGCTTGAGGCGAACGAGGAGAACGGAGGCTTTCGCCTTCTCCTCGATGCGGTGCTCAGAGTCGTTGAGGCCTTCAGGGATCACTTGGAAGGCCGAACCAATGGTGAGGTCCGATGCCTTGATGGGGGTTCCGCTGGGGTCACGCGTCAAGCGCATGCCCTCTTCCCAGAAGGTGTGCTTGAGAAGAGCTACCGGGTCGTCAGCCGGAGCTAGGTCACGGAACAGCACGATCGCGGGAAGCGGGGTGACAACGAGGGCACCGATGAGGGAGCGACGCAACAGGGTGCGACGGCCGAATCCGGAGTCTTTGTTGCCGAGAGTGAACACCTCGACGGCTTTGGCGCGAGTTTCTTCGCTGCCTCGCGTGCCGTGGCGCTGCTCAACAAGGTCGTGACCCTGCATAAGAGCCTTGGACCAGTGAACGGCACCGATGCCGATACCGAGCAGCCCCAGTGTTATGCCGAGACCCAGGAACAGGGTGTTGTTACGCACCGACTGCATATTTCCTGGCTCAATCGGGAACACGAAGTAAGCGACAACGGCAAGCACACTTCCCACGATGGAAAGGAGGAACAGCGTCGAAACGTGGCGTTCCTGTTGCTTGTCGACCTTGGGGTCGAGATCCGTTACGCGGGGGCGATGCGGGGGAAACCCAGGGTTGGGCACCTCGTCGGTTGCGACGACGGCGGTACCTGCGCTGTGCGCAGGAGCCCCGTGCTGCTCGACGTCCTTACCCGCAGCGGTGCTGCCGGCGGTATCGCCGTGGTCGTCTGCCATTCTTATCCCTTCAACCGTCCGCTGTACAGCGGTCGCTAACTAGTTTGATTTAGCCGTGAGCCAGACCGTGATTGCCACGATCGCGCCAAGGCCGAAGATCCAGATGAACAGTCCCTCAGAAACGGGGCCAAGTGATCCAAGCGTGAATCCACCAACAGAGGGCGTCTCATCGAGGTACTTGAGGTACGTGATGATGTCGGCCTTTTCTTCAGGCGTGAGGTTGGTGTCGTTGAACACGGGCATGTTCTGTGGGCCAGTGAGCATTGCCTCGTAGGCGTGCTTCGGGGTTACATCAGCGAGCGCGGGAGCAAACTTGCCCTCGGTGAGTGCTCCACCGGCACCAGCAACGTTGTGGCACATTGCGCAGTTGATGCGGAAGAGCTCAGCACCGTTTGATACATCAGCGTCACCCGTGAGGTACATGTCGGCGGGAATTGCGGGGCCGGGGCCCTGCGATGCGACGTAAACGGAGAGAGCCTGGATCTGCTCCTCAGTGAACTGCACGGGCTTTACTTCACCCTGCGGTCCGGAGAACGCGAGGGGCATGCGACCCGTTCCCACTTGGAAGTCAGTCGCCGCGGCGCCTACACCGATGAGGGTGGGGCCTTGAGTCGTGCCCTCGAGATCGAGACCGTGACACGTTGCACAGTTTGCAGCGAAGAGCTTTCCGCCTTCTTCGACAAGAGCTTCGGCGGATGCGCTGGTCTCTGCCGTTGCACTCGAGGTGAACAGCGCGTACGCGCCGCCCGTTCCCAGAAGACCGACGAGCAGGAGGGCTACAGTCGCAAGAGGATGGCGTCGACCGACAGGTTGTGACCTGCGTGACGCGCGAGCTGCCTTGGTGGCCATTACGTCTATTCCGTTTCTTATTTGAGCACGTAGATGATGAGGAAGAGGCCAATCCACACTACGTCGACAAAGTGCCAGTAGTAGGAAACAACGATTGCGCTCGTTGCCTCTTTGTGTCCGAAGCTCTTGACAGCGAATCCGCGACCAAGAACCAGCAAGAAGGCGATGAGGCCACCGGCGACGTGGAGTCCGTGGAATCCGGTGGTGATGTAGAAGGCTGAGCCGTAGGAGTCGCTCGAGAGGCTCACGTGCTCAGAAACCAGCGTGGCGTACTCGAAAACCTGACCGGTTACGAAGACAGCACCCATGGAGTAGGTAAGGAAGAACCATTCCGTCATGCCCCACTTGCGCATGTCGAAGAGCTTGCCTGTGCGACGCACTTGCATGCGCTCAGCGGCGAAGACGCCGAACTGGCACGTGACCGACGAGAGCACGAGGATGATCGTGATCGTGGTCGCAAATGGCACATTGAGCTTGGCGGTCTGCTCCGCCCACAATTCGGGGGACGTCGACTTCAGAGTGAAGTAGATGGCGAAAAGGCCGGCGAAGAACATCACCTCGCTACCAAGCCAAACGATGGTACCGACCGCAACAGTGTTCGGTCGCTGGACAGACTGGGCTCCAAGAGAGCGGTTGAGGGCAGCTGTGGTCACGTATCTATTATGGCTGATAACTCGGCGTTAGTTTTTCAATCCCCGGCCTGTCGGTTCAGGATCGGTAGGATTTCACTCATGTCTTCATCCCCAACTTGGCCAGAAATCCTTACGACGCTTGTTTCCCGCACCGATTTGTCGATTAGTCAGGCTGAGTGGGCGATGAAATCCGTGATGAACGGAGAAGCAACATCCGCTCAATTAGCAGCGATGTTGATCGCCCTACGCATCAAGGGCGAGACCGTTGACGAGATTGTTGGTTTTCGCGATGCTGCGTTGGCCAGCGCCGTGCCGTTGCCCGTGGATCCCATGGCGTTGGACATCGTCGGTACCGGTGGCGACCCCTACGGCGCCGTGCTGAACATCTCATCCGTTGCCTCGATCATCGCGGCAGCGGGGGACGTGCCAGTGATTAAGCACGGCAATCGTGCCGCGAGCAGCAAGAGCGGAGCATCCGATGTTCTGAGCGCGCTGGGGCTCAAGCTGGATCTCACGCCCGAGCGAGTAGCCGAAGTGCTAGCCGAGGTGGGCATCACGTTCGTTTACGCTGCGCTGTTCCACCCCGGTTTTGCACACGCCGGCCCGACACGGCGCGAGCTAGGAATCCCGACGCTGTTCAACATTCTTGGTCCGCTCTGCAACCCCGCCCGCCCGCAAGCCTCGGCGGTCGGTGTCGGCAGCCGCGAACGTGTCAGTCTCCTCGTCGGAGTGTTCCAGACTCGCGGAGCGACGGCGCTGGTGTACCGCGGCGACGATGGAATCGACAAACTGACCACCACGGGGCACAGTCACGTCTGGGAAGTGTCGCGCGGTTTCGTTACCGAACACGATCTTGACCCGCTGGAGTTGGGTATCCCGCGGGCGCCGATCGAGGCGCTACTGGGCAAGGATCCCGAGTACAACGCCCAGGTCATCCGCTCGATTCTCGCTGGCGAAAAGTCGCCGGCGCGTGACGTTGTGTTGCTGAACGCCGCGGCAGGCTTCGCCTCGTTCGAGCTGGCGAAGGATCCAGAGCAGAGTCAGCGTCCGCTGCTGGCACGCTTGAAAGAGCAACTTGAGCGCGCCGAGCACGTCGTTGATTCAGGACTTGCCGCGAGCAAGCTCGACGAGTGGGTCGCTGCCACCAACCGCTAGAACCGCCTAGTCGGTGTCTTCGTTGACCCAATCCAGAGTTTTCGTGATGGCCTTCTTCCAATTGCGGATGAGGCGCTCACGTTCGGCATCGTCCATCGTCGGTTCCCACCGCTCGCCCTCGCTCCAGCGATCGCGCAGCTCATCGAGGCCGCTCCAATAGTCGACCGCAAGGCCCGCAGCGTAGGCAGCGCCCAATGCTGTCGTCTCTGCGACCTCAGGTCGGATGACCGGCATGTTGAGGATGTCCGCTTGAAATTGCATGAGTGCGGAGTTGGCGACCATGCCGCCATCTACCCGCAACTCTGTCATCGCAACATCGGCATCCGCATTGGCGGCTTCGATGACGTCGCTGGTCTGGAACGCAGTGGCTTCGAGCGCGGCGCGAGCTATGTGGCCCTTGTTGGCGAAACGAGTGAGTCCGAGAATCGCTCCCCGGGCATCCGGACGCCAATGAGGCGCAAAGAGGCCAGAGAAGGCTGGCACAAAGTAGACGCCACCATTGTCGTCGACTGAGGCGGCGAGGGTCTCAACCTCTTCAGACCGAGAAATGATGCCGAGATTGTCGCGCAGCCACTGAATGAGTGAACCCGTCACGGCAATCGAGCCTTCGATGGCGTAGCGGGGTGCATCATCGCCGAGCTGATAGGCGAGCGTCGTGATGAGGCCGTTTTCGGAATGCACGATGTCAGTGCCCGTGTTGGTCAGCAGAAAGTTGCCTGTGCCGTAAGTGTTTTTCGATTCGCCGGCGTCGAACGCAGCCTGCCCGAAGGTCGCGGCCTGCTGGTCGCCCAAAATGCCAGCAACGGGCACCTCGCGCAGCAAACTCGACGTGGAGACAGTGCCGTAGACCTCAGACGAGCTGCGGATATCGGGCATAAGCGATGCGGGAATGTCCAGTTCCGCGAGAATGTCTTCGCTCCACGTGCGGGTTTCGAGATCCATGAGCAGCGTGCGGCTCGCGTTGGTGACGTCGGTGGCGTGAACTCCGCCGTCAGGCCCGCCGGTGAGATTCCACAGCAGCCAGGTGTCGGGGGTTCCGAAGGCAAGCTCGCCTGCCTCGGCACGCTCGCGAACTCCGTCGACGTTCTCGAGCATCCACACAATTTTGGATGCCGAAAAATAGGTGGCGAGGGGCAGCCCGGTGATCTTCTTGAACTTGTTGGTGTCGCCGTCCGCAATGCGATCGATGATCGCCTGGGTGCGGGTGTCTTGCCAGACGATGGCGTTGTACACGGGCTTGCCGGTCGCGCGGTCCCAGATGATGGCCGTTTCGCGCTGATTAGTGATGCCGACAGCGGCAATGCTGTGGCGCGTGACGTTCGCTTTGGAGAGCGCCTGACCAATTACTTCTCGAGTGTTGTTCCAAATTTGGGCGGCATCGTGCTCGACCCAGCCCGCTTTCGGGAAAATCTGGTCATGCTCAAGCTGGCCAGAGGTGACCGGCTTGCCATCGTGATCGAAGATGATCGCACGGGTGCTGGTGGTGCCCTGATCGATCGAGAGTATGTAGTTCACCGGTTCTCCTTGGTTCTCACTCATTAGACGGCATCAACGTAAAGCCAGGCGCCATTTTCGCGCACAAATCTGCTGTTCTCGTGTTGCTGGTCGGCTCCGCCATCGAAGCGATAGTGGGCCCGAAACTCGACAGTACCCGCCGTGTCGAACATGCTGCCGCCCGTGCGCGCGACGATATCGAGACGGTACCAGCGCACATCCGGATCAAGCTCAAGCGTTGTCGGGCGGGTAGACGGATGCCAGGTCTTCAGGAGGTAATCGGTTTCGCCACGCACGTAGGCGCTATAGCGCGAACGCATCAGCCGTTCAGCGGTGGGGGCCAGTGCCTCACCGCGATGGAAGCGGCCGCAACAATCGTCGTAGGTTTCGGACGATTGGCACGGGCATGCGTTCATCCCCCCAGCGTAACTAGTTGCCGTGCAGTGCGCTTCTCTCGCGGCGGCTCAACCGTGTTTCGCCGGGACGCAACAATGGTCGGTCGCTCAGAGAAGCGGCCGACCATCGTTGCAGTGCTGAGCGTTAGCTGTGTCCTATCGGAAGGCGGCGTTCGAAGAGGCGGCCGCGGATAGATTCTGGTTCGATCAGGATGTAGACAAATGACTCGATGGGAACCCAATCGGGGAGGGTCTTCAGTGCCTGAGCAGTCACCTGAGAGGCATCGTCAAGAACCGTTGCCAGCCCTCTGACTACGACGCTCCACACGTCGTCGGGAGTCTTCACATCGACTTCAAAAGCCACATGCATGTTCTCGGTGAGCTCGTGAAGTTTTGAGCCTGACGCAGTGCGAAACAGGATCGTCTTCTTGTCGCAGTAGTAGTTGACCGGGAAGATATCCGGCCGCCCATCATTGCTCAGAGCGAGATGACCAAAGCTCTTGCTGGCAAGCAGATCCAGACTTGCCTGATCGGACAACTCGACGACCGGTCCCTGTGGAGACCAGCCGGCCTCCGTCATGTCATGAGACATTGCTGACCTCCGGACGAACAATGATCTTCACGGCGGTCTCCTTGTGATCGATAAGGGTCATGAAGCCCTCGTCGATGAGCTTGTCGAGATGAATCCGACCGGTGATGAACGGTTCAAGATTGACCTTGCCATCCTGAACGAGCTTGATGGTTGCAGGGTGGTCGTGGGCGTAGGCAATCGTGCCGCGCAGGTCAATCTCTTTGAGTACGAGCTTTTGCATATCGAGTTGCGCCGGGTGACCCCAGATGGAGACGTTCACAATTACGCCAGTCGGCTTCACCGCATCAAAAAGCTGATCGAGTACGGCGTTGATGCTCGAGCACTCGAATGCGACGTCGGCGCCGACTCCGTTGGTCAATTCCATGACTCTGGCTACGGCATCCTCAACACTGGGATCGATCACGTGATCGGCGACCCCCGTCGAGAGCGCCATTTCGCGGCGCGCTGTCCCTGGCTCAGACATGATGACGGTGATTCCCTCGGCGGAGAGCACGGCGGCGAGCAGAAGACCGATAGGGCCACCGCCACCGATGAACGCGACATCTCCGGCTTTAGCGCCACTGCGCACGAACGCGTGATGGCCGACAGCAAGGGGTTCGATGAGCGCGGCCTGATCGAGGGGGATGTCACCGATCGGGTGAACCCAGCGACGTTCGACGACGATCTTTTCACTCAAGCCACCGCCTCCACCAGCCAGCCCGATGAAGCCCATTTTTGTGCAGAGGTTGTAGTTGCCGGCGCGACACGGGGCGCACTCGCCGCACACAAAGTACGGCTCCACGACTACGTTCTCTCCGACCGTGAGGTCGGTGACCCCTTCGCCAAGAGCAGTTATTGTTCCCGAGAATTCGTGACCCATAGTCACGGGAACTTCTTCGTGAGTCAGTGGGTGCGGATGCCCCGCTGCGGGGATGAAGATCGGGCCTTCGAGATATTCGTGAAGGTCTGTGCCGCAGATGCCGCACCACGCGACATCAATAGCGACTGCGCCGGGCCGAAGCTCTGGTTCCGGAATGTCATCGATGCGGATGTCTTTGCGTCCGTGGAAACGTGCTGCCTTCATGGTTTTCTTCTTTCTCCTGAGCGATTAAGGGTTGGTTGTCAGTTGCAAGGTCGAATTGCTAAACGAGCCACGGCATTTTCTGCACAATGCTGAGGCGCTTCCACGCCCGGCCAACGCCCCAGGTATCCCCGGCTGACAGAACAGCGATGGTGATGAGTGCGAGGGCGTAGATGATGTGGTAATCCACCAGCGGGTTAGTGGAGCCGGCGTTCGCGGCGAACGGCCACTCCGCCAGATACATCAGGAGCATCATGATGGTTCCGGCGACGGCACTGATGCGTAGGCCTATGCCCAGCATCACTGCGACACCGATTCCGATCATCCCGAGCATAAAAAGAATGTCGGAGGCGGGGCTCGCGATTGCGGCAAACGCCGGTTTTAGAGGGCCGACAACCGCGTCACCGGTCAAGAAACCCTGACTCGGGCCGCCCCCATTGATCCATGCTCGTTCGGCCGGGGTAGAAAAACCGAGCCCGAAGGTCTTATCGAGGAACGCCCACAGGAAGAGGAATCCTGTGGCAAGGCGCAACGCTGCCAGAACGCGACGACCGGTGACGGAGATTACGAGATCGCTCTCGAGTGCCACCGCCTTCGGCGTCTCGTGGAGCGAGCTAGTGGGGGCGGTGGCTGGGCGTGTAGTCATCGTCGTGCTCCTTCAGGGATGGGTGATAGCGAAGCCGGGTGGCTTCTGCTCGGTTTAGGCCGAGACGTATTCTTTGACAGCGACGGTGATGTCCTTGAGCGCCTTCTTGGCATCAGCAAAGAGCATCCCCGTCTTGGGATCGGTGAACAGTGGATTCGTGATGCCCGCATAGCCAGGCCGCATCGACCGCTTGATGACGACAACGGCTTTGGCATGATCAGCGTCGAGAATGGGCATTCCGGAGACGGCATTGCCCGGCTTTCGAGCATCCGGGTTGCAGACGTCATTGGCGCCGATTACGAGAGCAACATCGCAGTTATCGAATGCTGCATTTGCCTCGTCGAGCTGGAGCATTTGTTCGTAGGGCACGTTGGCTTCGGCCAGCAGCACATTCATGTGGCCTGGCATACGGCCGGCAACCGGGTGAATCGCGTATTTGACGTCGATATTGTGCGCCATGAGCAGAGCGGCGAGCTCCGCGACTTCATGTTGGGCTTGGGCGGCGGCGAGTCCGTAGCCGGGCACGATCAGCACGTGTTGCGCATAGGCAAGCTGAATGGCGACATCATCGGAGGTGAGGCTTCGCACATTGGTGAGATCCGCATCCGCTGGTCCTGCCGTCGCCGTAGCCTCGCCAGTGCCGAAGCCGCCGACGATGATCGAGAGCACTGAGCGATTCATCGCTTGCGCCATCTGCAGCGTCAGAATGGTGCCCGCTGCGCCGACCAAAGCACCCGCGATGATGAGCGCCTGATTGTCGATCGCAAAGCCAGCCATGGCCACGGCGAGGCCGGTCAGGGCGTTGAGGAGCGAAACGACGACGGGAGCATCGGCGCCACCGATCGCCAGCACCATAAGAATGCCGAGGACGAGTGCGGTCACGAGCACCACTAGGAGCAACAGTGTGTTGTGGGGAAGCATCACTGCCGCGACACTCGCACCGAGCGCGATCGCCGCGACGAGCGCGTTGAGCAGGCGGGAGCCGGGGAACGTCACGGGATTGCCGGGGATGATGCCCTGGAGCTTTCCAGCCGCGATCAGCGAGCCGGAGAAGGTAATGGAGCCAATGAGGACATCGAGCACGACGGGGATAGAGACCGTCAATTCGAGGGGATCGGCACTCGTCGCGAGAATGAACGCGGCAAAGGCGATTGCGGCAGCCGCGCTGCCTCCG
Source organism: Salinibacterium sp. NG22 (assembly GCF_015864925.1). Lineage (NCBI taxonomy): Bacteria > Bacillati > Actinomycetota > Actinomycetes > Micrococcales > Microbacteriaceae > Salinibacterium > Salinibacterium sp. NG22. The sequence continues at coordinate 180,655 of NZ_JADYWG010000001.1, forward strand.
ACGGCGTTGAACACGCTCACGAGCTGAGGGACATCGGTCATTTTTACGGTGCGAGCACGGTAAACCCCGAACACTGCACCGACGAGCACGCCCGCAGTGAGGGCAACCCACGCAATCCATTCGCCGCCATCGACAACGAGGGCAAGCATGATCGTCGCTAGGACGGCAATAATCATGCCGACAGCAGAGATGCGGTTACCGTTTCGGGCGGTCGCGGGTGCCCGCATCATGTGAAGGCCGACGACGAAGAGCGACGCCGAGAGTAAGTAGAGAATTCCGACGAGAAACTCGAAGCCGGTCATGATGCGTCCTCCGTGGTGCTGCTGGTTTCAGCGGTCTTGGGAGGCGTCGGCCTCGTGAACATTTTCAGAATCCGGTCAGTGACGACATAGCCTCCGAAGACGTTCGCGGCCGCGAAGGCACCCGCAATGAAGGTCAGGATGTAGCCGGTAGGGGAGTCGGCGAGCGATGCCGTGACAACGGCACCAGCGATCACGACCCCGTGGATGGCATTTGATCCCGACATCATCGGGGTGTGCAGGGTCGAGGGAATCTTGCCGATCACTTCAACGCCCACGAGAAGCGCGAGAACGAAGATGGCGAGATTGCTGTACAGGGTTTCCATCAGTTGGCCTGAGCTTTCAGAGGTTCGGTGGAGCCGAGCGGCTCAAGATTGAGGGCTGTACGCACGGTGGCACTCGTGACATCTCCTGCATGGGAAACGACGATGGCGCTGTGGACTTCGTCGCTGGGATCGATCGCGATTGCGCCTTCAGGGGCGAGCGCTTCGAGAACAGCAGCGATGTTTCGGCCGTACATCAGAGACGACGAGGCAGGAAGGTCGGCGGCAAGGTTGCCGGCGCCGACGACTACGACGCCATTTACGGTCGTTGAGGATTCACCATCACTCGAGCCGAATACGTTGCCGCCCTTGTCGCTGGCGCCAAGGTCGACGCACACCGTGCCGGGCTTCAGCGCGGCGAGAGTGTCTTGCGAGACCAGCAGCGGGGGAGTGCGACCCGGCACCTTTGCGGTCGTAATGATGATGTCAAAGCTCACGAGGGCATCCGCAAGTTCTTTCTGCTGGACGGCTTGCTCAGCCGCAGTCATCGGTCGGGCATAGCCGCCCTCTCCGGCGCCAGCAGCTACCGAGGACGTGAGAAATTTAGCGCCGAGCGACTCGACCTCGGTGCGGGATGCTTCCCGCACGTCGTAGCCCGTAACGACAGCACCAAGTCGCTTCACCGTGGCGATTGCTTGGAGTCCGGCGACGCCGGTGCCAATGACGATTGCCTTCGCCGGAGTTGCAGTACCGGATGCCGTGATCATCATCGGGAGGTAGCGTCCGAATTTTTCGGCGGCCACGATAGCCGCGCGGTAGCCCGCAGCGCTTGACTGCGAACTCAGAGCATCCATCGATTGGGCACGGCTGAGCGTTCGGGGGAGAAGCTCTAGCGCTACGAGAGTGATTCCCTGGCCAGCAAGCGCTGACACCTGGCTGAGATTGTTCAGCGGGTCGAGAAGGCCGATAACGGTCCGCCCCGCGGTGAGACCGTCAGTAACATCCGACGAGGGAAGCGAGAGAGAAGCGAGTACATCGCACGTAGCGATTATCTGAGACGAGGTAGTGAGGGTGGCTCCGGCGGCGACGTAGTTTTCATCGGTAAAGCTCGCCCCTGATCCGCACCCCGCTTCGACGAGCACTGTGAAGCCCTCGTGAACGAGGTGTTTGGTCGCGGTCGGATCGAGAGCGACCCGATGCTCGCGAGAGTTTTGTTCGGAGAGAACCCCGATGGTGAGGCTTGTACCTGAGCTGGACATTGCCATCCTTGGTCGAAACGGAACAAATTCCGTTGCCAAGGTCTGGAGCAACTACTTAAAGCGTACACCCGGGCTTGTAACCGGATTCTGAAGAAATGCTGAGAGCACTATCTCTTGGTTGCGGCTTCGACAATCTGCTGCACCGTAATCTCGCGCCGGCTGACCATTTCGGAGGTTGTCCGAATCGTTCGGTTGCAGTCGCGGGAATACTTGCGCAGGAGTGCGAAGGCATCGTCCATGCTGAGGGACAAGCCGTTTGCGATGACGCCCTTCGCCTGTTCGATGGCAATTCTGCTGTTGAGAGCGTTGTGCAGCTGTTCCTCTACGAGGTGAGCGTGCTGGAGTGCGCGTTCGTGGGTTATGCCGATCGTCGCGACGTCCGCGAGCGCTTGAGCTACCGCAGCGTCTCGAGAGCTGACGGCTTCTGTCGTTGCGCGAAAGAGGTTCATGGTGCCGATAACCGCGCCTTGGACCTTCATGGGGATCGACAACAGCGAGTTGAAGCCTTGGGCAACGGCAGCGGCACGAAATTCGGTCGACGCCTCGGACGCTGAAATATTGTCGATCGCCACCGCATTTCCGGTGTGGAAACAATCGAGGCATGGTCCTTCGGCTGCCTCAAGTTGCATACTCTCGAGCATGACGGCTGCTTCGTTCGTGGATGTCATGAGTTGGAGTTCACCAGCGTCGTTAACCAGAACGAGCCCGCCAGCATCCATCCGAACGATCTCTGCGCAACGCTCGACAAACGTGTGAAGCACGTCGACCAGGTCATGGTCGACAGTGAGCGTTTCCGCAACAGTGACAAATGCGGCGCTGATCTGGGCCTCGCGGGTTGTTCCATCCATCTGAAGCTTCTTTCCTGCGGGGGAGGCGGTTATTCGGTGAGGGGATCGAACTCAAGCACGCGCGTAACTATGTCACGTGCTACATCGTCGATGGGGCGCCCAGTCGAGAATGCGTGGGCCTGTAGTCGGGCAAACGCATCCGGTGCCGAGAGCGCCAGCTGCGAAATGATGATGCCTGTCGCCTGATGGACTTCGCGTCGCAGCGCTGGTGATTGATCAGACTCGGGCGAGCTGTGTTGTTGCGCGGCCGTGAGTGCTCGTTCGACGGCAGTGAGCGCCACATCACGGGTCAGCGCTTGGGCCCTCGAGATGAACTCGGCGTCAGCGGGTCGAGGTGTCGTGGTGATCAAATCGACCACTCCGACTACCGCGGTGCCCAGCATCATCGGGAAACTAAAAATAGCGCCAACGCCGAGCTCCCGTGCGGCACCCAGAAACACGGGCCAGGCCGAGTCGGGGACGTGAGCGAGGTCGGAACAGAGAACAGGGGATCGGGTAGTGAGTGCTTGCAGGCCTGGACCCTCGCCGAGTTCGAACTGGAGAGCATCCAGTCGGCCAGCGAGGCGGCCGCTCACACACACCGTCGATTGGTTACCGTGTTCGCCGATGACCGAGATAGCGGCGCCCGAAACGTCAAGCGCAGTCACGAAAGGTGAACACAGGCAGTCATCAGCGGACGCTTGTGTTCCGGCTATTTTTGGTTTCGAAAGCATGATGGCCTTGGCTGAGGGGGTATCTCAATCGAGGCTATCACTCTGAATAAGAGCGGCCCGTTAGAGGTAGGTGGTCGAGAGCAGCTGGTCGATGATCCCAATCTCATACGTTTGGATGACATCCATCCGCTCGGCTGTTGCCCGTACTGTGCTCACCGCGGCGTGCTCGTTCGCATAGGCCGCCATGTGGACACCGCCGACGTGGTGCGCGCGCATGAGGTTCAAGAAGAGGCGCCCCTGATCCATCCCAGTTGTGGTCGAGAGGGAGCTCATCTGTTCGTCAGTGGCGAGACCCGTCATATCGGCTGCGGGCATCTCCATTCCCATCCAAGCCATCACCGTCTCAGGCGGCGCGGTGCTCTCGCCCCACACCGTGAGCCACGTGTGCATGACGCCCCGTTCGAACGATTGATTCTGAAGGATGTCGGCGGCGAGCGACTGCACAGAGTCGCCGTTGTCGCGACCGAGCACGCGCTGGCACATAGCGAGGGCTTGTTCGTGGTGCAGAGCCATGTCCGTGAAGAAACCGATATCGGTGTCGTTAGGCGTTTCTTCAGCTGCGCTGGTGTCGTCGTCGTCAGCGGCGGCGGTTGTGCAGGCGGCGAGCGCTGTGCCGGTGAGGGCGAGTAACCCGAACGCGAGAAAGTTACGGCGGGCCGGATTTACGGCGTTTGTCGCGCGTTCAGTCGCGGGGATCATGCAGGGCCGCCACCGGGAGCTGCGGCGTTGTTACCGCTCAAAGCGTCATCTGCCACATCGCCGTAGTAGCAGCCGAGGAAGTACGGAAACGTGGTGGTGGAGTAGTAACGGTATTGGCCGTCGCTATCGACGCGTCCGTTGCACTCATCGAGGTCACCGGAGCCTTCAACGTAGCTGTGGGCCGCCCAAGTGTCAGTGGCGAATTGAGATTCGTCGGTGAGTTGCCAACTGCTCGTGAGCTGAACAACCTCGCTGCAGTCGTCATCTGAGCACACGACTCCGGACATGATGGGGTAGCCGTCGGCAGCCCATCCCACGACGAGTGATTCACCGGTTTCAACTTCGTCAGCGTCGTAGAGGCAGTCGACCCCATCGGCGTAACCAAACCAGTGGATGTGGAAGTCGGTCGGGCCGCTGTGGCTGCCGCAGACCGAAAGCGCGCCTTCTAGGGATTGCACATCTCCACCGGTGCCTTCGGTCGGCCCGTAGATGGGAACTCCATTGACGGCAACTCCGAGAGCACCGAGGTACGGCACGGAGCCGGGTTCGTCAGCTTCCGTAGGGGTGACAGGGATCGTCATAGTGAGTTCGGACACCTTGGGCGAGCCCGGTGTCGTCGCGATGTAGAGATAGTCGGGGATGCTGTTGCTGCTGATGGTGAGGGTGTCGCCATCGCAGACTGCCGTGAGTTCGGGATCCGCGAGGTCAGCGTTCGCGCTTTCGACGTCACGGAGTGTCGCAGCCATGGCGTCGCAATCACCCGTGGATGCCGCAAAGGTGGCTGTCGAGGCTGTAGCCGTCTCGGTCGATTCTGGGGTTGCTTCGGCGGTTTCGGTGGGTTCTACTGAAGCAGTAGTGCAGGCGGCAAGCGCTAGCAGCAGAACACTTGCAGTGGCCACGGTTGTGACAAGTCGATTCATGGTTTCTCCTGATCGTGAGGAGAGCCATGTTGGCCCAGAAGTCTATGGATTCCTTATGAAGTCTCTGCGACCTGCGGGGGAACTTGCCCGGCAACGCTCTGCTGCGTAACGCTCGGCTGAGTCAGGAAAACGATCAGAACGATCGCACCGGCGATCGGAACCAGTATCCAGAAAATGTTCGTCCAATTGCGGCCGGTGTCGCGCAAACGGCGAACGGTGACGGCGAGTTGAGGAACGAGGAGAGCGAGTGACCAGGCGGCGCTCAGACCCACTGAAAGCCCGAAGTTTGCTCCCATGTGACCAAAATCGTTGCCACTGCTCGGGTCAAGCGAAGCAGCGATTCCCGACGTGATGAAGGAGAAGAGCGCGAACCACCAGTACTCGGGGCGGCTTGCGACCCCGGTGAAGTCCGCGTACTTGCGGAATACGGTGGCGATGGACTCAAAAAATGTCACGATCTCTCCCCAGTTAGGTGGCGTGCACTAAGCGTACGGCTTCGGCGTCGACAGCGTCTCGGGCGGCATCGAATCTGAACGCTGCCTGAGGAAACGGTGAAGAGACTCGCTGCTCGGGCATCGTGAGCGTACCTTGAATAGCGAGCGAACTGCTGGTGCCACTGCTCACCGCCAGAGTGAGCGCGCCAATCGGCGAAGCTCACAATCGTTCAGTGAGGAGCTATCGTGCGTCTCTCATCCGCCGTCGCATTTGTTTCAGATCTTGATCGATCGGTCGCGTTCTATTGCGATCTTCTCGGGCTCACATGCTCAATTCTTGATGAGTCGGCAGCGCTGTTGGTTGGCCCTGAGAACTATGAGCTCTACCTTCGCGGTAAGCATGCGCAGCCGAGTCGCGTACTCGGCTCAGTGGGTATCCAGTACCTCATTTGGAGTGCCGACACCCTGGAAGAATTGCAACAGTGTGAAGATGCGATGCGTCGAGAGTCGAGCCACGTCCGTCGTGAACAGCTCGATGGGATTGAGGTGCTCGAGGGCCGAGACCCTGACCATTTGCCGATCTTCGTGGTGTTTCCTGGACCCGATGAGTCGGCGCGCCACGCGATCATTCCGCGAATCTATAGCTGGTAGACCGCAACAGGAGTGTGTAGTGCGCGGTTTGTCTTACCCGCCATCGCCCACATACGCCGCGAGGTGTTCGCCCGTAAGGGTTGACTTCGCGGCGATGAGATCTGCCGGAGTGCCTTCGAAAACGATCGAGCCGCCATCGTTTCCGGCACCAGGACCGAGATCGATGATCCAGTCTGCATGGGCCATGACCGCCTGATGGTGCTCGACGACAATCACGGACTTTCCCGAATCGACGAGGCGGTCGAGCAGGCCTAGGAGCCGCTCAACATCGGCCAAGTGCAGGCCAGTGGTCGGTTCATCCAGAACATAAATGTCACCCTTGTCAGCCATTTGGGTGGCGAGCTTGAGACGTTGACGTTCTCCGCCCGAGAGCGTGGGCAGTGGTTGCCCGAGGCGCAGGTAGCCCAGCCCGACATCAACTAGCCGGTCGAGGATGGCGTGGGCCGCGGGAGTGCGTGCCTCGCCTTCGCCGAAGAACGCTTCGGCCTCGGCGACGGACATCCCGAGCACTTCACTGATGTCACGCCCGCCGAGCGTGTACTCCAGCACGGAGGCCATGAAGCGCTTTCCTTCGCAGACCTCGCACGGGGTCGAGACGGTGGCCATGACGCCGAGGTCGGTGTAGATCACGCCGGCGCCGTTGCAATTGGGGCAGGCGCCTTCGGAGTTGGCGCTAAACAGGGCGGGCTTGACGCCATTGGCCTTGGCGAATGCTTTGCGAATGGGCTCGAGCATCCCGGTGTACGTGGCGGGGTTGCTGCGGCGTGATCCCTTGATGGCGGCCTGATCGACGGACACAACGCCGTCGCGGGGCACCACCGATCCGTGAATCAATGAGCTCTTGCCCGAACCGGCAACGCCCGTCACGACGACGAGGGTGCCCAGCGGGATGTCGACATCCACGTTCTTAAGATTGTGGGAGTCGGCGCCGCGAATCTCCAGGATGCCGGTGGGGGAGCGCACTTCGTTTTTGACCGAGACTCGGTCGTCAATGTGGTGGCCGGTGACGGTGTCGCTTTGGCGCAGCTCGTCGAAACTGCCCTCGAAGCAAATCTGGCCGCCCTCGGTGCCGGCACCAGGGCCAAGGTCGATAATGTGATCGGCAATCGAGATCGTTTCTGGCTTGTGCTCAACCACGAGCACGGTGTTTCCCTTGTCGCGCAGGCGAAACAGGAGCTCGTTCATCCGCTGAATATCGTGCGGGTGGAGACCGACGGTTGGCTCATCAAAAACGTAGGTGATGTCGGTGAGCGACGAGCTGAGGTGGCGAATCATCTTGGTGCGTTGCGCTTCGCCGCCAGAAAGGGTTCCGGCGGGACGGTCGAGGGAGAGATAGCCGAGGCCGATCTCCACAAACGAGTCGAGCGTCTGCTGCAGCGCTTCGAGCAGCGGGGCTACAGATGGTTCGTTCAGCCCGCGCACCCACTCGGCGAGGTCACTGATCTGCATGGCGCAGGCATCCGCAATATTGATTCCGGCAATTGTGGATGCTCGGGCACCCTCGTTGAGTCGAGTGCCGCCGCAATCGGTGCAGGCCGTGAACGTGACCGCGCGATCGACAAAAGCCCGGATGTGGGGCTGCATCGCTTCGCGGTCTTTCGACAGCATCGACTTTTGAATCTTGGGGATCAACCCCTCGTAGGTCATGTTGATCGACTGCATCTTGACTTTGACCGGCTCTTTGTAGAGAAAGTCGTGCAACTCAGTCTTGGTGTACTTCTTGATGGGCTTGTCGGGATCGAGGAAGCCTGACTCGGTAAAGATGCGCACCATCCAGCCATCGGCGGTGTAGTTGGGGATCGTCAACGCGCCCTCGGCGAGCGACTTACTGTCGTCGTAGAGCTGCGTGAGGTCGATGTCGTTGACCGTGCCCCGACCTTCGCACGTCGGGCACATGCCGCCGGTAATGCTGAACTCGCGGCGCTCCTTCGTCGTGACGCCAGCCTTCTCAAAGGTGACAGCGCCTGCGCCGGAGATAGAGGCCACGTTGAACGAGAATGCTTGCGGCGAGCCAACGTGGGGCTGGCCGAGGCGGCTAAAGACGATGCGCAGCATGGCATTTGCATCAGTCGCGGTGCCAACTGTGGAGCGGGCGTTCGAGCCCATGCGCTCTTGGTCGACGATGATCGCCGTCGTGAGGCCCTCAAGCAGGTCGACGTCGGGGCGAGCGAGCGAGGGCATGAAGCCTTGCAAGAATGCGCTGTAGGTCTCGTTGATCATGCGCTGCGACTCGGCAGCGATTGTGCCGAACACGAGTGAACTTTTGCCTGAGCCCGATACGCCAGTGAAGACCGTGAGCCTGCGCTTCGGGATGTCAATGCTCACGTCCGTGAGATTGTTCTCGCGAGCGCCCCGCACCCGAATGATGTCGTGGCTATCGGCCGCGTGAGAACTGGGGGAGTCGGGGGTGCTCGTGCTGGCCATCGTGGGTGCCTCCCTAGCGGTGCGGATGTCGCGGCTCTGCGGGTTCGCGGATGCTTGTGACCATTATTGCGACAGTCCCTAAAAGTTTGTGAAAGTCGGGGTAGACAACTCGTTCTAAAGGTGTGAGTATTCTTCCAATAACGGAAATGAGAGGAATTATTATGAAATCTTCACAACTACGTTCCAAGGGACTCATCGCTGCGGTCGGCCTCGCTCTTCTGAGTCCACTTCTTATCGCCGCGCCCGCAAACGCGGCGGCCAGCTGTTGGAATGCTGGTTCGCTCAACAACGTTGCCACAGCGTCGTGCAGCGGCGTTGGCTCGGCGCGAGTAAACGTTACCTGCAATGCGGTGTGGCCATTCCCGTCGTGGACTGATACTGGGGCGTGGGTGCGCATCAATGGGGGTGCCAACATCGTCAATACCCACGCAAGTTGCGCCGCGAGTCTGTATGTTCGGGCTGAGACGCGTTAGATGAAGTGTGCGCGCGCCATTCGCACAGCACGTCTAAACGGGGCGTGTTGGCCCAACATCGGCAACCGGAGGTAACTTGATCGAGTTTCGTCACCTTTCGAAGCGGTTTGGCGGCAAGCTCGCGCTCGATGATCTGAGCTTTTTGGCCGCGCCCGGACGTGTCACAGGGTTTCTCGGCCCAAACGGTTCAGGCAAAACCACGACGATGCGAATCCTGCTCGGGCTCGAAGCCGCGAGTTCAGGGGCAGCTCTTATCGGTGGTCGGCGATACCGGGAGATCAAGAACCCGCTGTTCCATGTGGGGGCTCTGCTGGATGCTCGCAACGCGCATCCAGGGCGCTCAGGTTTCGACCATTTGCGCGCTCTTGCACTCACCCACGGGATATCCAACGACCGCATTGAATTTGTGCTCGAGGAGGTCGGGCTCAGCGCTGTGGCCTCTCGTCGCGTTGGCGGCTATTCGCTGGGGATGCGCCAGCGGCTAGGCATCGCGGCCTCGATGCTGGGCGATCCCGAGGTGTTCGTGTTCGATGAGCCGGTGAACGGCTTGGATCCCGATGGCGTGATGTGGTTTCGGGAACTGGTGCGCGATTTTGCCGCGGAAGGACGCACCGTGCTGCTCTCCTCGCATCTCATTAGCGAGGTGGCGCTCACTGCTGACAACGTCGTGATTGTCGGGCGCGGGAAGGTCCTTGCGGACTCTACGCTGTCGGATATTGCGCGGCTGCAGGGCGCTGAACGCGTAATCGTACGCAGCCCGCGCGCGCGCGAACTGATCGAGCCGCTCGCCGCATCCGGGGCGCGGGCAGTCGAGGAGCGCGATGCGCTGGCAGTTGAAGGTTCGACTGCCGCAGACGTCGGACTGCTAGCGGCGCGGTTGAACATCCCGCTCATTGAGCTTCGCACTCAGGTGGAATCCCTGGAAGAAACGTATCGTCAACTCACCGATTCGAGTGTCGAATTTCGACAGGGATCGGAGGAGTGAGTCCCGACCTCGCACGCGCACTCGAGGCTAAGGAGCTCGCGCAAATCTGGGGCGTTCTCCGTTCGGAATCGCTCAAGCTCTGGTCTCTTCGTCCACCACGGCTGATCACAGTACTGATGTTTATACTGCCGGTTGCGCTGGCGACGGTTCGCGTGTTCTTCGTGCCGCTGGTTGTCGGCACCGATCTGGACACCGATGGCACCTCAGTGCTCTTCGAATCGATATCGGTGAGTGCGCTTCCGCTGGCGGTGTTATCCGCGACGCTCGGTCTCATCTCCATAACTTCGGAGTACACAGACGACTCCTTGGCGGGGTCGTTGGTTGCCGTCCCCTCGCGTGTAAAGCTCCTCTTGGCGAAGACCCTTCCGACCATTGGCCTCTCCGCACTTTCCGTAGCGGCAGGGACGTCTATTGCCGGCTGGATTGCATCCATAACGCTGACGTCGCGTGGTTACACAGTGCCCAGCCTCGATCGCTCGGCTGATCTTTTGCTCAGCGTCGTCGCGGGCGCTGGGTGTTTCGCGGTCCTGGGTCTTGCATTTGGTGCGCTTGCGCGATCAGCGGTGACCGCCTCAATCGTCTTCGTTGGGATCGTCTTGTTGATGCCAAGCACGCTCTTCTATCTCGGAGGAACCTGGGCTCCTCGGTTCGTGGAGATGCTCCCTGCCAGCGCACTCCAAGCGCTCACGACGCGAGCTCCGGCAGAGCCATTCGTGCTGGAAGGGACTAGCGCATCAGCGCTGGAGCCGTCCATAGGATTCGCTGTGCTCGCCTCCGGATCAGCGCTCCTCCTCGCTGCCGCAGCTGTGATATTTGCCCGACGGTCAGTTCATCTGGAAGTCGCGCGCAACGGTCGCCAGTCACAAGCCTCGCGGCCGGCGATGCGAGTGGAGAGCCCTGCTCGCGGATTGAGCTTTACGGGAGTAGTTCGATCCGAGGCGCTGAAGGCACTTACCTTGCCCTCCTCGCGGTGGTTGTTGGCGTTGAGTGCGGGCGCAATTGTGTTTATGGCGTGGCGCTGGGCTGTCGCGAGAAATCCAGCTGACATTCTCGAGGCGCCAATTACCGCCTGGGATTTAGCTTCGTTGACCTTTTACGATCAGATGACAGTGATAAGCGGTGGGCTGGCCCTCAGCCAGTTCCTCATCGCAGCGTTCGGCGCTCTTGTCGCGACCTCGGACTTTGCCACCGGAAACATCCGGCCGGCGCTAGCGGCGGTACCCCGGCGCGGATGGTTGCTGGCGGCGAAAACCGGGATTGCGGTCACCTCAGCGATGGCTGTAGGGGCAATCGCGTTACTGCTGGCTGCGATAGTGGCGACGCCCATCCAGCAGGACCAAGGTTTCCCCGCCACTTTGTCAGCGAGCATCGTATGGATCTCTATCGCCAAAGGGACGATTGCGCTCGGGCTAGTCGCGGCACTCGGATGCGGTGTCGGCATGATCGCGCGTTCGGCCTCCGGTGCACTTTTCGCCTTGGCGACGATCTTCGTCGTCGTGTCGACGCTGACGAGCCAAATGGAACGCATAACCGTCGACACCCCGCTTGTCTGGCTGACTAACATTGGCCGAGTATTCCCGTCGGGGCGCGACGCAGCGGAAACGCTGGGCCCGAATACCTTCCAGCCGTGGTTTCAGTATGGAAATATTTTGCAGCTTCCACCCGGCGCGAGCATGGTGGCGCTGTTTCTGTGGGCGGCCGGAAGCCTAGCGATCGCGTGGGTGCTGTTTCGTCGCCGTGGAGTCTGAGTTCTATCCTTCAAGACCTGCGAGCAACTCGTTCATGTAGTTGATCTCACTCATTTGCACGGCAACCATTCCCTCGGCCAACGACGTCACGACATCGTTGGTGGAGCGCTCGAGCAGGCCCTCCGCCATGTCAACACCGCCCGCGTGATGGGCAATCATGAGCTCAAGAAACATCGCGTCCGCATCCGTGGTGCTCGCTCTGAGCGCTTCCATCTGGTCGTACGTCGCGAGGCCAGGCATTGCCATCGCGGTCGTGGAGTCGGAATCCGAGGCGCCGTGCGAGTCGTGCTCGCCGTCATCCATCATCCACGTCATCGCAGGTTCGCTCGAGGCTTGCGGCAAATTCCACATGATGAGCCACGCGAACATTTGTCCCGCTTGCTGGCCCTGCGCCGTCGCAATGTCATAGGCCAAGGTGCGTATGGCTTGATTCTCGCTCTTTTCCAGAATGATCATCGCCATGTCGACAGCCTGCAGGTGGTGCGTCTGCATGTCGCGCGCGAAACCGGCTTCGGCGCTCGTCGTCAAGGGATCCGAGGATTCAGCGGGCAACAACTTTTGCCCAGCGAGAACGCCGACTCCAACCAGCAGCAGCGCTGCGATCGCCATGGCGCTTAAGCGGAGCCAGCGGTGACGTGGTGAACCGCCATCGCCGTCGGTCATGCGATGCGTCCGCCGCCGTCGATTCCGCCGGAGCACGAAGCCCCAATTTCAGGTGCTTCGCCGCCCTGCCAGAACTTGTCAACGAAGTCCTGCATACGGGGATCATCTGCCCCGTCAAGTTCAACCTGGTTTCCCCACGCAGAAATCACGACGGGTGCCTGAAGGCCCTCGAAGGGCGAGAGCACTGAATAGGTCGACGGAACTGCATCCTGCAACGTTTCCAGTTCGTCACCCGAGATTTGCTCCGGGTCGTACGTCACCCACACGGCACCATGCTCAAGAGCGTGCACGGCGTTTTCGTTCGGCACTGGCTCGGTGTACACGCCGCAATTCAGCCACACGGATGCGTGCTCACCGCCCACCGGCGGGCTTTGCTCGTAATCGACGGTGCCCTCAACATGACCGGCGACCAGATTCGGATAATTCTGCACACCGTCGATCTCGATGGCTTCGGGGCTAGTTCGCGGAGTTCCGTTCGCCACCACCATTACGATGACCAATGCTAGGACGCCTACCGCGGCGACGCTGCTAATGACGATACCGATGACACGGTGACGCTTCTCGGCGGCTTGTTTCTTTTTTAGCGCGGCGACTTTTGTGGCCCGGCGCGCATCGCGCTGCTGCTTCACAGTGAGGTCTTTGCCGGATGATGCGTTTGGGGAGGATTGCGAGTCGCGGGGTGGCATTCAGGTGGTCCTGTCGTCGAGTGCGTGGGCAGGGAACAGATGTGCAGTCCGAGCCTATTCGGTCGAATTTGTGAAAGCCCTCCTAGGGAGCGCTCTCGCGAATAACGGCAGCCGAGTCCCTAGTTCTTGGCGAAGATGCGGCTAACTTCTGCGCGGCTAGCCCTGCTCTGTGATCGCTCGCAATGCCAGCAGGTGCTGCTGATGCGCGCGATACCTGGATGCCGTCGAGGTGACCCACGTGCGCGGACGATTGCCGACCGTTCCCTTGATGACTTTCGCGTAGCCGGCATCCGCAAGATAGCTGATCGCCTTGCTGAGAGCCGAGTCCTCAACTTCGAGGAGTTGTTTTAGCGTCGTGAAGTCAATCTCGTTTCTCGGGCCGAGTGCGGCCATGAGCGACAGTCTCACCGGGGTCAGAAATGCGTCGTCCAGCTGGTGACGAGGATGCTGTTTCATGAACGTGCGTCTCGGTGCGCAGGCAGCGCGGAAGCCGCGAGCATGACGAGAAAGACCGCGATTCCGGCAGCTATCGTTGCCGCGAGGGATGGCGACTGTGCCAGCGGAGCGAGTATCGCAAATGCAAAGAGCGTGCTCGTGGTGATGCCGAAGGCAGTCCACTGTATCCAGCCCCATTCGAAACCGACGCGGGGCAAGACCCATGCAGATTCGTTCAGCACGTACGTGAACGCGATGCCCGCGAGCGCCGCGATCATCAGCAGTGCTGAGACGATCGGAATAGTGCCGAATGAGATGAGCAAGCCCGCTACCGCTCCCATGATCCCGGTGTTCCAGCGCACGGGTGTGCTGAGCGGTTCGGGGCTGCGGCCCGCCGGGGTGCGTGAACGTGGCACCCGGATCAGTTGAGCTATGGCGGGAGCGGCCAGAGGAACGAAGACGGTGAGAGCGACGAGTGCGATGAGCCACGGGGAGTAGGGCACGTCGAACACCGACAGACCCGACAGAAAGGTCATCGCGATGATCGCGAGGGCCAAGGGAATCCATACTGCTCGCGGTAGTGCTCTTCGGATGCCGAACCGTTCACGGGTGCCCGTGGTCATCGTGGTGAAGGCCAGTATTGGTACGAGGAGTAGCGATGTCTGCGAGAACTTGTCGGGGTTGCTGTCGCCGGCTGTGCCGATGCTCACGGAAAATGCGAAAAGAAACACGCCGATATAGCTCGCTGCCATCAGAGCGCTCCAGAGGCTGAACCAAGCGAAGCCTCGGGACGGCCCTCGCTGGTTCAACGAATCGCGCACTTCTTGTTGCTGTTGGAGCTGGCGAGAGGCTTCAACCCGCGTGGACTGTGGGGCGGAATCTGGGGCGGTGGGGGAGTCCGCGGAATCACTTTCCATCTGGAAAGTGTAACGTATGTGAGTTTTTCGCAAGTATTCCGGCAGATCTTGCGTTGAAGTGTTGACAATCGATCACTTCAATCTTGTATCATGCGAGTGACACAAGTTGAAGGAGCCGTCAATGTCGTACCTACTGCTCGTCTTACAGTCTCCACTCATCCTGGCGACAATCGCAATCGTCATCCTCCTTTTCGCGAGGCGAGGGCGAACCGCCGAAACTGTCCTGCCGGGACGCAGTGCGTTCATGCGTTCAGTCTCAGTCACAGGGTCAGTGGCGGTATTGATTGTGCATCTCGCGGTCCAGTTCTTTCCGCTACTCGACTTGGCGCAGCGTTACCTGTTGCCGAACTTGAACGTCGATTTCAGCCCCGAGCCGTGGGCGTATGCGTGGTGGCGCTATCCGCTGCCGTTGATCGTCGCGGTCGTGGTGCTGGCCGTAGTCATGGTGCGGGTTGCACGAAAGTCCGTGACGGTCGAGACGCCGGTGTTGTCATTGAAGCCGCGTGGGTGGACTAGTTTCGCCAGTCGTAAAGAGCTCGCAAGCGCGGCAAGCGCTCTCGGCGCGCTCGTGAGTGTCTCGCTATTTGCAGGAGTGCACTCGATCACCGACAGATTCGGGCTGCATACTTTGGTCAGCGGGCCGCGACCTATCGGCGTCACCGATGCTGCCTGGGATGAGTACGGAGCCAGCACATTTTACGGCTGGGCTTACTCGGTCCCGGTGATGATTCTCGCTGTGGCGCTCGCTGCTCAGGTGTGGTGGGTCTTGCGCACCATTTCTGTTCGCCCATTCGCCAGCCCCGAATCCGTCACTGCGGAGACTCGCGAGCGTACGCGCACCGCCTCTATCGTGCTTCGACTATTTATCGCGACGGTCTTACTTCCGTTGGGCGGCGCCCTCCTTCTTATCGGTCAAACTGCGATGTATCCCAGCGTGATCTCGGTGGATTCCGTCGATTACTTTGTACCGTTGGGCTATGCATCTTTCGCCGGGCCGATCGCTGTCGCTGGCGCAGTGCTGCAGGGGGCCGCACTGCTCATGCTTGTGACAGGGATTCAGGGCAAGCGGTCGCGTGTGTCTTCTCCGGAGTTGGTGCGCTCGTGACCGACGCCAACGAAATCTACGAGCAATTTCGAGGGATGATCGTCTCGGGTCAGGTAGGCAGCGGCGAGCGGCTCCCCACGGTGCGACAGGTCGCGAGCGACCTTGGTGTGGCAAACGGAACTGCTGCGAAGGCGTACAAGATGCTTGAAGCTGACGGGCTCGTCTACTCGCGCACGGGTGCTGGCACCCGCGTTTCAGAAGGCGCATCCGTGTTGCCGGGGGCGATCGTGTCACGCATTCGTGAACTGGTCTTCGAGGCGAAGGGGCATGAGGTTCGCGAAGAGGATGTGGTCACCGCCATCCGCAGCGCTTGGAGTTCCTGAGGAACTTCGGCAGCGTACGCGGCCGATGCTCAGTGCTCGTGTGACGGCACGGGTGCAGGGTCGCCGACGTAGCATCCGACCGTAAACGGAAACTCAATCGTGGCGCTGTAGTGGTACATCTCTTGCTCAACGCCGTCGAAGAGCACGGTACTGGTGCGGCCGTGGCATTCGTCGAGGTCAGCGTTGGTGGGGAGATTGCCGTTCGAGTCGCGCTCGATGTAGATGCCGAAACCGTCAAGGGCGTAGCCGACGAGGGTCGATCCGGTCTCAGGGGCGGCATCCAAGAGACACGACGGTACGTCGTGGTAGTGGTAGTAATCGCCGCCATCCGGATGCCCGTCACACAGGTCTTGGGTTTCGTGGGCGACCGCATCCCCGCCCGAGGCATCCACCGCGTTATAGAGGTAGACGCCATTTTTGAGCACTCCAACGGCCCCCATCGCAACACAGCTTGGCTCGGCGGCAACGGTGGGAGCGACGCTAAGAGTGAGCTCAACAAGCTTCTCGTCAATCTCGTTGGGGTTGCGGTCGAATTCTTTTGCCGGGTCGGTATCGGCGATGGGGAACGTGCCGGTCATTTGCTCGGTCGGCACATTGGCAGTCAGGATGGTGCGAGTGTCGTGGCCGACCTGTTCCTCGTAATAGGCCTGTGGCCACGAGACGGCGCCCTCGACGGTGTCCTTTGTCGTGGCATCCCACGTGCCAGCGTCGTAGTCGATCCACGGTCCGCCGTTCACGGGTCCGCGCCCGCTGAAGTCGGTCTTGCAGGAGTACAGATAGTCGACAGCGGGGGAGGTGGAGGTGCGGTCGTCTCCGAGCGGAATGGCAGTGGCGTCGATGACGCCAGACCAGGCATCCGGGATGTCGATCGCAGACGCTGCAGCGCTCGGCTCGATACTCGGCGTCGCGGTAGCGGTCGCCGTGTCGTCGGCAGCGCCTGACGCACACGCGGAGAGGATGAGAATTCCCCCCAGCGACAAAGCGAGTGCTGTGCGTGAGGTTATCGAGCGAGTGATCATGGCAAATGCCCCTAGAAGAATCTGGCCGCGCGGGTGGTGATCGCGAGCGCCGCTGATACTAGCGGATAGTTCTATGACGGCTTCATGGGAAACCAGTCGGCGTCGCTGATTGCGAACTATCCGGTCGATTCGCGTTCACCGGTGGTTCACATCGTTGCCCAAGACTGCGCACGCCTGCTCTCCCGACCGGGCATCCTCACCGCAGCCTCGAAGGGCATTCCCCATGCGCAGACGGCCCCTTGCCGCCCTCCTCATTTCTTTATCGTTGGCGGTGCCGCTCGTAGTGACTTCCGCGACCGTTTCGACGGTGTCGGCGGATGCCGCCGAGTTGTCGTCGGTGCGCATCAACGAAATTGAATCGAACGGCGACGACTTCGACTGGGTTGAGCTCGTGAACACGGGAACCGACACAGTGGATGTCTCGGGCTGGATCATCAAGGACGACAACGACGAGCGCGCCCTAGCGTTCCCCGCCGGCTCCAGCATCGCGGCCGGCGAGTACCTCGTCATCAACGTCAACGACGACGCCAATCCGGAGGGCTTCGGACTCGGTAAGGCAGACACCGCGCGCCTCTTTGCCGCCGACGGCATTACGGCTATCGACGCGTTTGCGTGGGATGGCCACGCCACTGCCACCTATGGGCGTTGCGCTGACGGCACGGGGGAGTTCCGCGACACTGTGGCATCCACCAAGGGCGCAGCGAACGCCTGCGAGATCACGGCCGCAGCCGCGGTACGCATCAACGAGGTGGAGTCGAGCGGCGATACGAGCGACTGGATCGAACTCACCAACATCAGCGCCTTTGCGGTGGATGTGTCGGGCCTCGTTCTCAAGGACGACGACGACAGCCGCACCGACTCGATCCCTAGCGGGACGACGATCGAGCCGGGCGCCTTCTTCGCGTTTGAGCCATCGTTCGGCTTGGGCGGTGCGGATGCCGCGCGCGTCTTTGACACCGACGGCACGACGCTGATCGATAGCTACAGCTGGACAACGCACGCGAGCACTACTTACGGCCGCTGCCCAGACGGCATCGGCGAGTTTGCGACGACGAACACCACGACAAAGGGTGCCGCCAACGACTGCGTTGCCACCGAGCTCCCGAGCGTTCGCATCAACGAAATCGAGTCGAATGGTGATGCTACCGATTGGATCGAACTCTTCAATAGCGGCAGCACCCCTGTTGACCTCTCTAACTGGGTCATCCAAGACAATGACGATAGCCACGTCGCGCGGATCCCTGCCGGGACATCACTTGCGGCCGGGGCTTTCTACGTCTTTGACCAGCCGGCGTTGAGCTTCGGCCTCGGCACGGCCGACTCGGTCCGCGTTTTCGCTGCCGACGGCTTCACCGCAATCGATTCACGCAGTTGGAGCGGCCATTCGCCCACAACCCTCGGGGTGTGCGGCACTGGGTTTGGCGACACGACAAGCTCCACCAAGGGTTCAGTCAACGACTGCAGCGCGCCCATCCGCATCAACGAAATCGAGTCAAGCGGCGATTCGAGCGACTGGGTCGAGCTGAAGAACAACGGTTCAGATTCAATGGATGTCTCGGGCTTCATCCTCAAGGACAACGACGACAGTCACGCCTTCACGCTCGCTGCCGGCACGACGATTGCTGCGGGCGACTATCTCGTCGTCGAGCCCGACTTTGGGCTCGGCGGGGGAGACTCGGCGAGGCTCTTCGATGCTGACGGCGTGACCCTGATCGACAGTTACGTCTGGACGGCGCATGCCGCCACAACCTACGCGCGCTGCCCCGACGGCACCGGCGATTTCGCGACGTCGAAGGCCTCGACCAGAGGGACGCCCAACAGTTGCGTAGGTGAACTCGAAACGTCGACATGGCCTGGGGCGTCGACGATTTCGACGGCGAACGCGAAGGACGCGTTCAGCGACAACATGAGCGGGCTTGCTTTTGAAGCCGCAGTGTCAGGTGACGTGCTCTGGGCGGCAAAGAACGGCCCCGGTGCGCTGTACAAGCTTGTCTTTGATGGCACCAACTGGGCGCCAGTGGCAACGAACTCGTGGAACGACGGCAAGCTGCTGCACTACGCCGACGGTACCGGAGACGTGGATGCCGAAGGCGTCGCGCTGACCTCGGCTGGCGCCTCCGGGGGAGTTTTCATCGCGAGCGAACGTGACAACGCGAACAGCGGGGTGAGCCGCCCGACAATTCTTCGCTATGGGGTGGCGGGCGCTGCATCCGAATTGACGGCCAGCCAGGAGTGGAACCTCACCGCTGACCTGCCCGCTGTGGCAGCGAATGCGGGGCTTGAGGGCATCGCGTGGGTTCCCGACAGTTACCTGGTCGCTGAAGGATTCAGGGATGAGACCACGAGCGCGCTCTACAATCCCAGCACCTACGCCGGCCACGGTGAGGGACTCTTCTTCGTGGGGCTCGAAGCCAATGGCACGATCTACGCTTACGCGCTCGACCAGAATTCGGGTGCATTCCAGCGGGTTGCAACGATCGAGAGTGGCTTCTCTAGCGTCATGGAACTCGAGTTCGACCCCGCTCTCGGGGCACTCTGGGCGATCTGTGACGACACTTGCAACGGTCGCAGCGCCATTCTCGAGATTGCTCAGGATGGCGCCACGGCTGGTTCCTTCGAAGTCGCCACCGTCTTCGAACGCCCCACAGGAATGCCGAACCTCAACAACGAGGGCTTCACGATCGTGCCGCAGTCCGAGTGCGTCTCCGACTCCAAAGCGGTGTTTTGGTCGGATGACTCGAACACCGACGGCATCGCGCTGCGGGCCGGCACCATCGACTGCACGGTGACGACGGCCCCGACTGATCCCACTGATCCCACTGACCCCACTGACCCGACCGATCCGACTGATCCAGCGACGCCGACTACTCCTGTAGCTGTTCCTGAAGCCACCCTCACGGCGGCGAACCGGGGTTCGGTGTCTGCCCCCACGAGCGCGAGTCCGGGGGAGACCATCACGATCACTGTGGGCACAGCGCATGCCGGCAATGTCGTGAATACGTGGATTTACTCCACGCCGACTCTATTGGGATCGCCGACGGTCACCGCCGCCGGAACTGTCTCAGCAACTATTCCTTCGACGCTCACACCAGGCGTTCACCGCTTGGCAGTTACCGCAGCGGATGGCTCCTTGATCGGTTGGGCGAACATCACGATCACCGCACTTGAGTCTGGTTCGCTCGCGTTCACCGGTTCTGGGTCAGTGTTGCCGATTCAACTGCCGTTGATGCTGCTCGTCGCTGGCCTCGCGCTGGTCATGATTCGTCGCCGCGAGGTCGGGGCACTCCTCAGCGGAGAATCACGCTTGCCCTAGGTGCCACTGCGGCGTTCAATAGACACAGACGCGTGAGGTTACTCCTGCGCAATTGCTCAACCTAGGAAGGCTGCACCATGAAGTCAGATTCCACTCCATCCGGATTCGAGTACCCGGATGACGCTTTTGAAGCCGATGCGGTCGCCACTAACGATGCGGTCGCGGGCGAGCCAGTCGTTCCTTTTGCCGAGAGCGGTGCGCCCGAAGGTTCAGAGCTCCACGAGGTTTCTCCGGTTTATGACGAACACGAACTCAACTCGGAGGACGGTCCTCAGAACCTGGACAAGGAATAGTCCGACGTAACCTGACTACAGGTGGGGCAGCGCCCCATGAACACGAGACTCGCCGTGATCCGCAACTCAGAACTCTGGGGCGGCACGGCGAGTTTTTTGCACACATAGGCACAATTCTCCGTCTCGTAAATGCCCGAGACTTGCGAAACTCTCAGGCATGAGGAGTAACGTTTATCTTGTTGCTCTAGTCCTCGGCAGCGAATATCTTTCGCTCTCGCCTGAGGACCACCATGACCGCAATTTTCACCCTTAAAGCCGCAGCGCTTCGCATCGTTCCTCTCACCGAGACTGCGAAAGCCACGCAAAGGTTTCTTCCTGTCGCGCCAGCGGCCACGCTCGTGTCGCCAACACCGATCGACCCTTCCACACTGAGTGACTCGTCCGCGCTCGCCCGGCTCGTATCGTTTTCCGCGGCCCAGTAAGCCGCAGTTTTCCCTCCCGAAAAGTATCAACCAACGAAAGGATCAGCCAGAATGGCCTACCAAACGATTAACCCGTATACGAATGAAGTCGTCGCCACCTTCCCCGATGCAACGGTGAGTGAAGTGGATGAAGCGATCACCGCGGCGCACGAAGCATTTTTGTCGTGGCGCGAAGCCTCGTATGCGACCCGGATGGCGGTGTTGGCCAAGGCCGCGAAGCTCCTGCGAGCCGACAAGCGTCGCTACGCAGAGCTGCTCACTCTGGAAATGGGAAAGGTGATCGCCGAGGCTGAGGCCGAAGTTGACCTATCGGCCGACATCCTCGAGTACTACGCAGAGCGTGGCGAGTCGCTGCTGGAAACCGAGAAGGTTCCCGTGGAATACGCCGCAGAGGGCAACGTCGAGATCGTTAGCCAGCCGCTCGGTGTTCTCCTGACGGTTGAGCCTTGGAACTTCCCCTACTACCAGGTGGTTCGTGTGGCCGCGCCGCAGTTGGTCGCGGGCAACACCATCCTCCTGAAGCACGCAAGCAATGTTCCGCAGTCCGCGGCAATCTTCGATGATCTGTTTGCGCGTGCGGGGCTTCCCGCGGGCGGATTCAAGAACCTCTACCTGCCTCATGACCTCACTCAGCACGTCATTGACGATCCGCGCGTGCGCGGTGTTGCATTGACCGGAAGTGAGGAAGCGGGGTCGATTATTGCGGCCTACGCAGCGAAAGCGGTGAAGAAAAGCACTCTCGAACTGGGCGGTTCCGATGCGTTCGTCGTCCTCAAGGACGCCGATATGGACAAAACAGTCGAGTGGGCCGTATTCGGCCGCCACTGGAATGCCGGTCAGGTGTGCGTTTCAGCCAAGCGAATGATCGTGGTCGACGATGTGTTCGATGAGTTTCTCGAGAAGTTCCGCGCCGGCGTATCCGCTTTGAAAGCGGGCGACCCGATGGATGCGGCGACGACCCTCGCTCCGCTGTCGTCTCAGTCAGCAGCGGACAAGCTTGCAGACCAGGTGAAGGATGCCGTTGCCGGGGGAGCGAAGGCAGAAACCCTCGGCACACCGGTGCCCACAACCGGAGCGTTCTTCCAGCCAACGATTCTCACCGAAATCGACTCGAAAAATCCGTCTTATTACCAAGAGTTCTTCGGACCTGTTTCCATCGTCATCCGGGTCAAAGATGAAGCGGAGGCGATTGCGGTGGCGAACGATTCGCCGTTCGGTCTTGGCGGCTCGGTCTTTACGAGGGACACCGTGAACGGTGAAAAGGTAGCCAGAAAGATCGACACGGGGATGGTGTACGTGAACCACCCGACGATGGTGAAGGCTGACATTCCGTTCGGTGGCGTTAAGCATTCGGGATATGGCCACGAGCTCACCAACCTTGGTATTCAAGAGTTCGTGAACAAGAAGGTCATTGACGTCGTAGATATCAACGCGGCGTTCTAACTCCCACTTCGGTCGGCCAGCCCAACGCACATAGGCTGGCCAGCCGGAGAGCCGAGCGGGGATTCGGGCACGCGTGGCTCGTCCCGCATCACGATGGGCTGGCATTGCCGCAACCGAGCGCTGTGGAGAATCGCGGTGATAGTTCTGAGGCGACATTCAGCCAGCAATCGTATAGTCAAACTTGTGCAATCGTTCGACGCACGCTTCTGACTTTTCGAGCTGAGGTTGTGCGCTGGACAGCATCACGCGCACTCATTACCGCCGCTCTGAATTCAGTTGAGCGGTGAAACCACTCGAAAGGCAATTCATGAATCGCTTCACAGACCGCGTAGTTCTCATCACTGGCGGAGGGTCAGGCCTCGGCCGGGCGGCCGCAGTGCGACTAGCGGGGGAGGGCGCCAAACTCGCTCTCGTCGACGTATCCGAAAGCGGCTTGGCCGACTCCGTCACCGCGATCGCTGAGACCGCGCCCGACGCCGAAGTTCTCACTGTCGTCGCTGATGTGTCCAAAGAGTCGGATGTTGATCGTTACGTCGCGGAAACCGTAGAACGCTTCGGTCGCATCGATGGCTTCTTCAACAACGCCGGCATCGAAGGTAAGCAGAACCTCACTGAAAATTTCTCCGCAGAAGAGTTCGACAAGGTCGTCGCCATTAACTTGCGCGGTGTGTTCTTGGGCCTCGAGAAGGTTCTCAAGATCATGCGCGAGCAGGGTTCCGGCATGGTCGTGAACACGGCGAGCGTTGGCGGCATCCGCGGGATCGGAAACCAGTCCGGCTATGCAGCAGCCAAGCATGGCGTCGTGGGTCTCACTCGCAACTCGGGTATTGAATATGCTGAGCACGGCATCCGTATCAACGCGATCGCACCAGGCGCCATCTGGACGCCGATGGTCGAAAACTCGATGAAGCAGCTTGATGCCGAAAACCCGCGTGGCGCTGCCGAGCAGTTCATTCAGGGAAACCCGACCAAGCGCTTTGGTGAAGCACCTGAGATCGCGGCCGTTGTGGCATTCCTGCTGAGCGATGACGCCAGCTACGTCAACGCAACCGTTCTGCCGATCGATGGCGGGCAGTCCTACAAGTACTAGGTCACCTCTCGTCGTTATCTGACGAGGGCGCAGGGGAGTGGGCGGCCGATCGGGCTGCCTGCTCCCTTTCTTTGTTCTCGAACCAAGTTCTTGATAGAGATTTATTCAGGTTTGTGGTGATCGACTGACTGGCGTTCCTCGTCAGCCAAGAGGATGCCATCACGCACGGCGCTGCGAACGACTCGGTGCAGCACATAAAACAGAATGACGATGACGACGACGGTGAAAACGAAATCCATTCCGGAATCCTTTGTTCGTTGCCAGCCGGTCGGCTAAACGCTAGAGAGTGTTGAAATCTCCTTGAGCTGACATAATGTGCATTATCGGATACTAAACACGTATACGAGAGGGGCGGCAGAGGTCAGGGCTGCAACGGCGGCAACGCCACGACCGCCACGGTCCAGGGCTGCTGGTTGTCGGTCGTTACTGCGATTGAATAGCTGCCGCTGGGATCGATATCCAGCTCGTCTCGGTGGACTGCGTCATCTGAACTCTCGCGACAGTCGTGAGAAGACTGTGCGACGTCACCGAGCGACACTGTCATGCGGCCAAGACCAACACAATCTGAATACACTGCGATTCGTTCTGTTGTGGGGGCGAATGGCGACACATCGATAGAGCCGCCGGCATTGGTGCTCGTCGCTAGGACAACCTCGCCCTCGGTGTCGAACGCCATCAATTCTGGAGTTTCTGACATAACGGAATCACTGGCCGTGTTTGTGCGGTCCGGCGCGTGAACTCTCACTTCGACGTCTGCCTCTGAGGCGCCGGTGCACCCGGTCAGCATCGCCATAACGGCCGCAGCGGCAACAATGTGCAGCCCGCTGCGCACCTCGCTCATGGCGCTCCCCCACTTAAACACTCGTGATTTCACCTTGCGCTGGCGTCGAAGGCTTGCGCCTTAGCCGCATAGGCAGGTTAGCAAAAACATGAGAGTCTGTCAACTAAGCCCCGGTTTGAGGACATGAAGTTCTACCCGTGCTCACTGCAGCAGCACACTAAAAACTCGGATTACGGCTGCTGACGAACCTCGCCAGCGCCTCAGCAGCGGCTTCGTGATCGATAGCGTCAGGCTCCCCCGACATGGTCATTGTGCCGATGATGGCGCCGTCGACCCACAGCGGAATCGATCCACCGTGAGCCTTGTACCTGTCGTGGTCGACATCCGTTCGATCTTCAAACGGCGTACCGGTCGCGAGGTGGCGCAGCTTGACCACGAGCGACGCTTCGCCGAAATGGTTCACAACTGCAGCTTTTCCCGCCAGCCAGGGGTCGTTGTCTGCGTTTGTCGACTTCAGCTTCGCCTTGAAGACAACGTCACCGTGGAGAACGATTTCGACTGCGAGATTGAGATCCCATTCCTGAATGACCTGTACGGCAATCAGCCCCAGCGCGACAGCATCATCATTGGTGATGGTGTCGAACTCAATCTCATTCAAGTACTCGACATCCGGCACTGAGTAGTGCGGTAGCGGACGGCTCATCAGTTCATCTCCTGGAGGTGCGTTCGAATGACGCCGACAAGCTCGGCGGGTTCATAACGATCGGATGTGGCGGCCAACTCATCGATGGTCCACCACCGGTGTGCCAACACGTCGACGCGTTCGTCGGCTGTCCATTGTTCTTGTGACGGCTCGAAGGCATCCGTGTGAGCGAGGTAGAACTCGGCGTGACCCGTGTCATGATCAGCTTCATCCCACTCCACCACGAAGTCGTGCGACCACACGGGAGCACCGAGATCCTCGATAACAAGTCCGGTTTCTTCTTCAAGCTCGCGTAGTGCCGCTTGGTGGTGTGACTCCCCCGGGTCCACGCCGCCACCCGGCGTCAGCCAGCGCGCGACACCGCTTGTATCCGGCGCTTTCGTCAGAAAAAGCAAGAAGCGCTGCTCGCGGTCGAACAACAGCACACGGCTGGTAGTTCGGTTCACCGGCATCCGCGGGTCGCTACTTGTTCAGAAAGTCTGAGACGTCGCCGACGTAGCGAGTGTTGTTCTCGGGCACAGGCTCAACGGCAGCAGAAGCAACCTCGGCGGCGAACTCGCTCACGTTGTACAGGCGGCCAGCAGCCTCTTTGCGAGCCTCGATCGCTCCAGGGTTGGCGCGCTGCAGCAGCGTCGCGGTGATCGTTCCCTCAATCATGTCGCCCGAGACAACGACAAAGCCGATGCCCTTAGCCTCAAGCTCAGGGATCAATTCGCGAAGGGCATCCTCGCCGGCACGCTTGCTCAGCGCGACCGGAACGTATTCGGGCATCGTCTCAACGGTGCGGATGAAGTGCGCCTGGTGGCTAGTGACGAAGACAACGCGTGAACCTTCGTGCAGCAGCGGCATCATGGTCTTCAAGAAATTGACTTGAGCGTCGCGGTTGAGCTGCATGGCGTAGTCCTCAGCCATGCCACCCTCCATGCCGCCGGAGGCATTGAGCACCAGAATCTCGAGCCCGCCGAACTCAGTCTTCACCGTCTCGAACAGGGCAGAAACAGTCTCGGGGTTAGTGAGGTCGGCGCCAATGGCAATCGCCGAACCGTCAGTCTCGTTGAGCTGAGCGACAAGCTTGAGGGCGCGAGCCTCTTTGTTGCGGTAGTTCACGGCAACGCGGGCGCCCGCTTCGGCGAAGTAGGCGGCCGTATCGGCGCCAATCCCCCGCGAAGAACCAGTGATGAGCGCGCGAGCGCCATCGAGCGAGTGGGCTGCCAGAGGATTCGAATTATCGCTGTTCACCCTACGACTTTAGCGGTCAATGCCGTGCTGTGCAGTGAGGTAAGTGCTAGCGTCGAGACTGAAGATTTGTCGAACCGCGCAACGATGAAGGGCGCCGGAACAATGCTTATTGATCTGACCCAGTACCTCTGGATTCTCTGGCTTGCCCTCGTCGTGTTGTTCATCGTGATCGAAGTCATGACTCTCGAATTCACGTTCCTCATGATCTCCGCGGGCACTCTCATCGGTGGGCTCGGCTCCAACCTTCTCGGCTGGCCGTGGTACATCCAGATCGCTCTCGCCGCAGCGATCTCTGGCCTTCTCATCTTCACCATCAGGCCGGTTTTGCTGATGAATCTCGAAAAGGGATCCGACCCTGCAAAGAGCAACGTCGACGCTCTCTATGATCTCGGCGGTCGCGTAACAGGCCCCTTCGCCAATGGCATTGGCGAAGTCAAACTCGACAATGGCGAAACCTGGACTGCCCGCATCGGAGACAGCTCGCCACCGTCGGCGGTTCCCGTCGGCAAGCGAATTTCGGTCACGGCCATCGAAGGTGCCATGGCCGTTGTCGTTCTTGAATCTGCCAAACCCGGCTCCACTCAACCTCGTGCGACCACAAAATCGCCGAGAAAGGAAGAAAAGTGACTGATCCTGCTGGCTTCATAGGCCAGATCTTTGTGATTATTCTGCTCGTCGTTCTGGCGATCTTCGTGATCGTCACGTTGTTCCGTGCAATCCGCATTGTTCCGCAGGCGCGTGCCGGAGTCGTCGAACGCCTCGGCAAGTACCGCAAGACCTTGCTGCCGGGCCTCAACATCCTTGTTCCTTTTATCGACCGGATGCTGCCCCTCATCGACCTGCGTGAACAGGTCGTCTCGTTCCCCCCGCAGCCCGTTATTACCGAAGACAACCTCGTCGTCTCCATTGACACCGTCGTCTTCTTCCAAGTAACGGATGCCCGTGCCGCGACCTACGAGATCGGCAACTATCTCGGGGCCGTTGAACAGTTGACGACCACGACGCTGCGAAACGTTGTCGGTGGCCTCAACCTTGAACAGGCGCTCACGAGCCGAGACAACATCAACTCGCAACTGCGCGTTGTTCTTGATGAAGCAACAGGCAAGTGGGGAATTCGCGTAGGTCGCGTCGAGCTCAAGGCCATTGACCCGCCCCTCTCGATCCAAGATTCGATGGAAAAGCAGATGCGTGCCGAGCGCGACCGCCGTGCGCAGATCTTGACCGCTGAGGGAACCAAGCAGGCCGCGATTCTCGAAGCGGAGGGTTCGCGCCAGGCAGCGATCCTTGAGGCTGAGGGTGAGGCTAAGGCTGCTGTGCTGCGTGCTGATGGTGAAGCTGCTGCGATCAAGACCGTCTTCGCGGCGATTCATGAGGGCGACCCCGACCCGAAGCTGCTGGCGTACGAGTACCTCCAGACGCTGCCTAAGATTGCAGAAGGTGATTCCAACAAGATGTGGATTATCCCGTCTGAACTGACGGAAGCGCTCAAGGGCATTGGTGAAGGATTCTTTAGTGGCAAAGGACCAGTCGCGCGTTAGCGCCAACTCGTCGTTCCTCTCCCCCGCTCGCCCCCGAGTGCTCGCGCACCGGGGGCTTGCGGTGGAAGCACCCGAGAACACGCTCCTTGCGTTCGCGAAAGCTGTCGCGGTGGGTGCGCACTACATCGAGACGGATGTTCACGTCAGCCTCGACGGTGTAGCTGTGGTCGCTCACGACCCGAGTCTCACTCGCGTCGCCGGCCGGAACATCATGGTCGATCAGCTCACGATGACAGAGTTGCGGCGAATTGATCTGGGCGAAGGTCAAGGCTTCTGCTCGTTGGGAGAGGCTCTCGATGCCTTTCCCGAGACTCGCTTCAATATCGACGTCAAGAACAAAGGCGCGGTGCTTCCCACCGCGCGCGCGATCCGCGATATCCACGCGGTCGATCGAGTGCTCGTGACTTCATTCGATGAAGCCCGCCGTGCCGCCACAGTCGAACAATTGCCAGGAGTGGCGAGTTCGGCATCCGCTCGACGTTTCATTCTGGCGCTACTGAGCGCCAAGACCGGAATTTCGCCCGCCGTTCGCCGCGCGCTCAGTGGACTGGTTGCCATCCAAGTACCCGAGAAGGCACTAGGGTTGCGTGTGACCACTCAGCGGATGATCGACCGCGTGCACACTCTCGGACTCGAGATGCACGTCTGGACGATCAATGAACCGCAGCGAATGCGTCACCTGCTCGACCTCGGTGTCGATGGAATCGTCACCGATCGAGCAGACCTCGCCCTCGAAGTTGTGAAATCGCGCGCCTGATCAAGGCGGCGCACACTCCACTTCTGGGCAGCGAAAATGTTGGCAAATGCTGACAAGTCGCTGTGAACAGTGCGCCCTTGGAAGCATACGTTCAGCAAGAGGGTTTATTACTTGTAGAAACCGCGAATTGAAGGAGGCCACACGATGGCAGATCGCAGCTTGCGCGGCATGAGACTTGGTACCCAGAGCTTACAGAGCGAAGAGGGTGTCGAGTTTTCCCCGCGGAAAAAGAGCGTATACAAGGCGGCCGACGGCACCACGTTTGAAGTGATGTTCTCGTCTGACGCCGAAGTTCCCCAGCAGTGGCTTGACGCCAAGACGGGTCACGAAGGAACACTCCTCGATGACAACGGCGAGCTGGTAGAACTCGATGAGGTCGACGTGAAGGTTCCCCGTAGCCACTGGGACATGCTTCTCGAACGTCGTA
Organism: Salinibacterium sp. NG22; assembly: GCF_015864925.1. NCBI lineage: Bacteria > Bacillati > Actinomycetota > Actinomycetes > Micrococcales > Microbacteriaceae > Salinibacterium > Salinibacterium sp. NG22. The sequence continues at coordinate 209,525 of NZ_JADYWG010000001.1, forward strand.
CCCGCCCCGAATTAGAAGAGCTTCTCCAAGAGCGTCTCGACTTCTTGCGTGCCCGTCGCGGCCAGCAGAAGATCGGCGCCTAACTAACGACGTGCTGCATTCAGGGTCGCCGCTATTCCCCAGCCGGTGACCCTGAGCAGTGCTTCTGCAACAATTCCTGCATGCATTTTTGATCGACCTGTTGAGCGCTCAACGAACGTGATCGGATGCTCCGCCACTCGGTAGCCCGCACGTTCCAAGTTCCAGGCCATTTCTACTTGAAAGCAGTAGCCCTGCGACGAGACTCCGTCGAGGCCTAACTCTCGCAGCGCACTCGCGCGAAACACTCTGAACCCTGCAGTGATGTCCCGGATGTCGGAGTGCAGCACCGCGCGGGCATAGGCGTTCCCCGTTTGCGAAATGGTGTGCCGAAACCATGGCCAGTTCTTGACGGAACCGCCGGGCACCCAGCGGGAACCGATGACAAGATCGTTGCCTGCTTTGGCGAGAGCAATCATCGCCGGAAGATCAGACGGATCATGGGAACCATCGGCGTCTATCTCCGCGATGTAGTCATAACCGCGCTCAAGGGCCAGCGCAAAGCCGGCGAGGTAGGCCTTGCCGAGTCCCTCTTTCTTGGCGCGGTGCAGCACAGTGATGCCCGGATCGGCGGCGGCGAGCTCTTCGGCGCGCTCCCCCGTGCCGTCAGGGCTCGAATCATCGACCACGAGCACGTGGGCGCGTGGCACGGCTTGCCGAAGTCGGCCAACGATCGCGGAAATGTTCTCGATCTCGTTATAGGTCGGGACGACCACGACGACGTTAGGCATTTTTTCTCCGACCGGCCATTGCTGCGACGATGAGTGCGCCGAGCCCTATTCCTGACACGAGCCACTCGAGCTCGCGACCCCAGACAACGGCCGGAGTGATGCTGGTGGAGAGCGGCACGTCTTCGACCATGGTGGCCGCCGTGTACCACGGTACTTCAGCAATTGTGGTTCCGTCGGGGGCGATGATCGCGCTCAAACCGACAGTCGAGATATTGACGACACTGCGGCCGAGTTCGAGCGCGCGAATGCGGGCCATTGCGAGCTGTTGGGCGCTCTCATCGGTGCGGCCGAAATCCGCGTTGTTGGAGGACGCGATGATGAGCTGAGCGCCCTCTTCGACGGACTCTGTAAGGATCTGGTCGTCGACGATGTCGAAACAGATGTTGACGCCGAGGGTCACACCGTTCACATCGAAGACCATATCGGTGCTGCCGATTGAATAGTCGCGCCCAATGAGCCCGATGAGGTCGGGCGCAAACTGCTCCCAGATCTCGCGGTTGGGGACATACTCGCCAAAGGGAACGGGATGGCGTTTGTCGTAAATATCGACGACGCCCTCCCCCGGCATCCACAACAACTGACTGTTATAGATGTTTCCGTCACGCTCGGTGATGTCGCCGGAAATCAGCGGTGCATTGGCGTTATCGACGACGTAATCGAAGGCTGCTGCCGCGTAACTATTGCTCAGCGGCGAGAGATCGGTGCCGCCCTCGGGCCACACCACGAGATCGAGATCCTGGCCGTAGAGCGGCTCGGTGGCGGTGAGTTGCGCCTGAAGTAGGTCACCGCGGTCGCGCTCGTCGAAATAGGCGGCTTTTCCATTTCCTTGGACTGCGCCGACGCGGAGTGTTCCGTCGAGGGTCGCGTGCCACGAGGGTGCGTTCAGCAGCAGAGTGACGACCGTTACCGGTATGAAGGCGGTGCGTAGCGCCCGCGAGAGGTGCTGGGCGCGTTCATCCAAGGGAAGTTCGCGGTAGTTACGCCAGGTGTATTCGGCGGCGGCAAGCGAAAGCGCGACAACAAGAACCATTACGAAGCTGACGCCCGAGACGCCGAGCCACGGGAAGAGGGCTGCAAGCGGGCTCTCCGACTGAGATAGAGCAACGCGGCCCCAGGAGAAGCCGCCATAGGGCCAGACGCTCATCCACGCTTCGCGCGCCGTCCAGAGGCCTGAAACCACAACGGCGAGGCCCAGCGTTGCTCCCCAGCCCGCTCCAAAAGCGCGCGGCAACCAGCGATAGGCCAGGGTGATTGCGAGCCCGCCGAGCGCGACGAACAGCGACTCAAGAAACGACAGTGCCAGCATCGGCACAGGGCCCAAAAAGAGAGATGCCCAGGAAATGTGCGTCAAATAGAACGCCACTCCGCCAAGGAAACCGACGAGAAATGCCCCACGGGAGCTCCGCCCGCGAAGGGCGATGAGCACGAGCGCGATGCCGACAAAGGTCATCGGCCAGACGCTCTTGTCTGGGAACCCTGCATCCAAAATGGGGCCGGATGCCAGTGCAACCACAATCGCAGCCCAGAAGGGCAGCACAGCAACGGGTTTATCGGGCATCACGCGTTCGAGCCTAAGCGACAGAACTGTAGGCGACGATTCCGCGACGGATGCCGTCGAGCGCCTTGCGCGCGGTCGGGCCGACATTGCCATCAGCGACGACCGAGAGCTGGTCAAGAAGGTCGATCGTCTGTTTGGTGACGCGCACAAAGTCACCCGCAGCCATATCCGCGAGATCGAGCACGGAGTCAAGGTTGGCTCCGTTCGCCCAGCGGTACATAGCGAGCGCGAGCCCAGCCGCGAGTGGTTGGCTGCCGGGGAGACGGTTGTCACGCTCGAGATCGTCGAGCTCTGCCCACAGCGTGGTCGTCTTGTCGAAGGCCTCACGGAAGGCACCACGCGGGAGGTAACGATCGCTGAGGTCACCTTCGTCGCGACGGGGCTCGTACACCAGCGTCGTAGCCATAGCGGCCAAAGAGGGGGCGTCGAGCTCGTTCCAGAACCCGTGTCGCAGTGATTCGGCAACGAGGAGGTCGCGTTCTCCATAGATGCGTCGCAGCGTGCGGCCGTAGGAGTTGATCGTCATTTCACCGTTGGCTCCCGGCTCGATGTAGCCGAGCTTGGTCAACACATCGGTGACGCGGTCGAAGATCTTGGCAACCGCTCCTGTGCGGTTCTGAATCTGACGAGTCAGCTGATCCGTCTCGCGCTTCAGGCGCCACCAGCGTTCGGCCCAGCGTGCGTGAGATTCGCGCTCTGGACAGGCATGGCACTCGTGTTTGCGCATCTGGCGACGCAGATCGGCGAGCTTGCGCTGACGCCGTTCACGCTCGGCGCGGTGCCCCGCATCGTTCTTGGGCTGCGACTTCTTTTCAAGATCATTGAGTTCACGACGGATGCGGGAGTACTCGCCAAAGTCGCCCAAGTGGCACTCCATTGACTTGGCATAGCCGTCGAGCGAGTTCTTCTGCGAACGAACCTTGCGAGCCAAATCGACGACAGCGCGGTCGGCTTGGAATTGCGCGAAGCTCGATTCCAGAATCTCGCGAGTGTGCTCCCGACCGAACAGCTCGATGAGGTTCACGGCCATGTTGTAGGTCGGCTTGAAGCTCGAGTTCAACGGGTAGGTGCGGCGTGACGCGAGGGATGCCACCGCCTGCGGGTCGAGCCCGTCCACCCACTGGATGACGGAGTGACCCTCGATGTCGATGCCGCGACGGCCGGCACGACCGGTGAGCTGGGTGTACTCCCCCGGAGTAATCGGAACGCGAGCTTCGCCGTTGAACTTCTCAAGCTTTTCGAGCACAACGGTACGGGCCGGCATGTTGATGCCGAGCGCGAGCGTCTCTGTCGCAAAAACAGCCTTGACAAGCTTCTTTTGGAAAAGTTCTTCGACGACCTCTTTGAATGCGGGAAGAAGGCCAGCATGATGGGCGGCAACGCCCCGCTCGAGACCGCTGAGCCAATCCCAATAGCCGAGAACAGCCAGATCTTCATCGAGGAGCGTGCGGCAGCGAGCCTCCACGATCTCGCGAATCTCGTCGCGCTCCTCGGATGTCGTCAGGCGAACGCCCGCGCGCAACACTTGATTCACCGCCTGATCACAGCCCATGCGACTGAAAATGAAGAAAATGGCTGGCACAAGATTCTTTGACGACAGCATTGCGACGACATCGGCGCGATCCATGCGAGAACGTGCCGGGCGACCGCCGCGAGAGTCATGGCGACTACTCTTTCTGCGATTGCCGACACTCTGGCTTCGACCACCGAAGCGCGCCATCTGCGCGAGTTCTGGATTCACGCGGTTCGTTGCGGCCAAGCCTGACGAGTCGAAGAGGTCAATGAGCTTCGTGCCCACGAGCACATGCTGCTCCAGAGGCACTGGGCGGTCTTCTGAGACGATTACTTCGGTATCGCCCCGAACGGCCTGCAGCCAGTCACCAAACTCCTCAGCATTCGACACAGTCGCGCTCAGCGAGACCATGTGAACGTCCTCAGGCAAATGGATGATCACTTCTTCCCACACGGCGCCGCGGAAGCGATCGCCCAGGAAGTGCACCTCATCCATCACGACCGTGCTGAGGTTCTTCAGCAGGTCAGACTTGGCGTAGAGCATGTTGCGCAGCACTTCGGTGGTCATGACCACAATGCGCGCGCTGGCATTGACGTTTGTGTCACCGGTGAGCAGCCCTACGTTCTCGGGACCGTACTCGGCGACGAGCTCCTGAAATTTCTGATTGCTCAGCGCTTTCATCGGCGCCGTGTAGAACACCTTCGGCCCATCGAGCTGCATGGCGCGGTAGATAGCGAACTCAGCGATGATCGTCTTGCCAGCTCCAGTCGGAGCAGCGACGAGAACGCTCTTGTCGTCTTCGACAACTTGGCAGGCTGAGATCTGAAACTCATCGAGATCGAAGCGCTGGCTGGCGCGAAAGGCTTCAAGAACGGGGTATCCCCGACGCTTCTTTGCCGCGGCGTACCGTTCGGCGGGAGACAGTTCAGTCATTGACTACAGCCTAAACGGTGATTGCTTAGCCTTCTGCTCGCAACTCGGCGTCAACGGCGGCAGCTTTCTTGGCCGCACGTCGATCATGAAGCCACGCAATCAGTGCTGCGATGAAGTAGAGAATGATCATCGGAATGGCGAGCAGGAACATTGAAATGACGTCGGCGGCAGGCGTAGCGATTGCGGTGAAGATGCAGATCGTCAAAATGGCGACGCGCCACCCCTTGAGAATTGCATTCGCCGACAGCACCCCCACCAAGTTGAGAAGCACCACAAAAACGGGCAATACGAAAGCGATCCCAACCGAGAGCAGCAGCTTCACGATGAAGTCGTAGTAGTACTTTGCGTTCAGATTGGAGAGATCTTGGTCACCCGCGAAGCCCAACATGAGCGTGATGATGTTCGGCATTACATACCAGCCGGCGGCACACCCTGCGAGAAACAGGGGAATCGCGGTTGCTAAAAAGCCAATTGCATATTGCTTTTCTTTGCGCACAAGGCCGGGAACCAAAAACGCCCAGACTTGGTACAGCCACACCGGGCTTGCGGCGACGATCGCCACCGTGAACGCGATCTGCATACGGATATCGAATGCTTGAGTTACCGCGTCATAGTTGAGAGCGGCACCGCGGCCGGTTGCGTCAGCGATGTTGGTAATCGGTGCGCGCAAGGCGTCGATAAAGAAATTCGCAAAGATAAAACCTGCGATAGCGGTCACAATGATCGCAATCGCGGAAATGAACAACCGCTTCTTGAGCTCTACGAGGTGCGCGCCGAGTGACATCCGTTCTTCACTCTTGGAACGCCACCTCTCGGCGCGAACTGCCATAGGGGCTAGGACTTAGGAGGAGTGTCGCTGTTCGAATCCGCCGAAGTGTCGGCTGGGGAATCGGAACTGTTCTCGTCTTTCATCGTCTTGACCTCGCTGCGGAAGATGCGCATTGACTGGCCGAGACTGCGCGCGAGCCCAGGAAGTTTCGGTGCGCCGAAGAGCAAGAGGATGACGACCAAGAGAATAACGAGGTGCCAACCGCTGAGATTGCCGAGCATGGAGAACTTCCTTAAAAATCGAAGGCTGCGTTGGCCAATCATACCTAGATTTGCCGTGATGCGCCGAACAATGAACCGTTATCGGGCTGATGGTTCGCGCGGTGCGAACTCAACGGGAAACCACCGTTGAGGCTGTCGCCCAAAGCCGAGAAGAACGTAATCAGAACGGCTGCGATGCTTGGGGTGGTAAAGCACCACGGCGGGTTTCGCGAGCAATTGCGCATCGCCCGCGCTCACCAACGACTTCACGACTACTCGCTCGATTCCCGCGCTGTCGGTGTAGCGCACCGCAATGCGGGGAGCTCGCCGTCGGCGGCGATACTCGCTACTGATGCCCGCTGTCTGCGCGCCGGCCGTGAGCAAATACGCCCGGATAGTCCGGCGTCGCAACCACGTTGCGAACCAGAGCAGAGCGATGAGAATCAGGCCAGCAGCAAAGACCCAGCCCACCTATGACCACTCCTTGGGCCACTGCATCTGAGAAGCGTCGCGCTTAGTGATTGTCTTAGCGCGAGCAATGCGGCGTTCGTGCCTAGCGAGCTTGACTTCAGCGCGCTGGCGCTTGTGCGCTTCATGGCGATCGCGAATCTCCACCATCTCGGTGAGGATTGCCAGTTGTGGCTTGCTGAGTTTCTCCGACTCGACATCCAGAATCGACGTCTTCTCGACGACATCCGAAAGATCCTTCATCAGAACCATTGCCTTACGGAACAAGATCCACGCAACAACACCCAGCATCGCGACCAAGATGAGTACGAGCCCCACCCAGATGAGCAGCCAGCCCCACCATGCAATCATCGCGGCACCTATCGCTGTTCCGCGTAGAGGTCGGACCCAGCCTGGGCCCAGCCCGCTACCGCACGTCGGGCCTCGTCGGGCGCCACGACGGTTACGACGCCGGGGAGGCCAGCGATGAGTCGCTTGAGACCGTGAAAGTGGGGAACACGAACCACCGTGCGCACGCGATCCCCCGCGGGTACCAGAACAGCATCTTCTGGCACGTAGTCCCCCAGCAGGCCGATGGCGCTCCGGGCCACCTCGACGGTGACCTCAATGTCTTCGGCAGAAGTATCGAAGAGCGTTTCCGGCAAGTTCACATCGCCAGCAGTGTGCGTGATCGCCTCGGTTGTCATCGCCGGTTTGGAGATGCGGTCGAGACGGAAGGTGCGCACATCCTCCCGTGAATGGCACCAGCCACGCACGTACCAGTCCGCGTCCACTGATTCAACCCGGAGCGGGTCAATCCGGCGCCGCTCGGACTCGCCGCGCGAGTTGCGATAGTCAAACTCAATTTGGGTACCCGCTGCTACGGACTCACGGATGAGGGCAAGCGTCTCGTCGAGCGCACTCGACTCTACCGCGACGGCCGTTGGTTGCGCGGATGCTCCCCGTGACAGCTTCGAGGTGAGGGTTGCGATAGCTTCGCGATCGGCATGCTCGGGCAGGCTCGAGAGGTACTGCAAGCCCGCGATGAGCGCAGACGCTTCACGGGCGGAGAAACGTGGCGTGTCATCGATAGCGACCAGGTGCGTCAACACGATCTGGTCGTTATCTTCGAAGTCGTCCCAGGCAATATCGAAGAGATCGCCTGCCTGATAGGTAGCGGTATCGCCAGGGATTCCTGAAACCGCGATGAGTCGTACTGCGTCGCGAATGTTCTGCTCGGGCACGCCAAAGTGAAGAGCTGTTTCTGCGACACTGACGCGGTCACGGTCCATGAGATAAGGCACGAGCGCGAGCAAAAAGACCAGCTTGTCTTGAGCGCGCAGCGGCGGAATTTTTTTAGCCATGGTCTGCCACCGTTCTCGTGAGTCGTTCAATAACGGCGGACCGCAAATGGGGCGGAGACACTGCAACAACCTCGGGCCCAAAGCTGGCGAGCTCGTCGGCCATGATGTTGACGTCAGTGAAGTTGACCTCAAGCATGCAATCCGGATGCAACACCGCTCCACGACGTTTGCCCAGACGAGTAGCGGCGTCGGTGCCGGGTTCCACCCGCAGCACAGCGACGTTGGACTGCCAGACCTGCTCAAGCCCAGACAAGGCCTGAGCAGCGGCGTCATCCGTTACGTAGTCGAATGTCTTTTTACTGCGCTGGATGTCGCTGACGATGCGTCGCAAGAGGAACGTCTTGAACTGTTCCGTCTTCGGGTCTTTGGCATACAGGTGCCAGCGGCCCTGATGTTGCACGAGCGCGAGTGGCGCTACGAGCCGAGTAGTCGATGACTGCTCCCCCGGCTTCAAATACTCGAAGCTGACAAGCACGCGCCGATCCATCGCTTCGCGGAGCGGTTCGAAGGATGCATCGCGCACCCGCAATTGTGGCGCGTAGCTGAGGACCGGCTCCGCCGTCTCGATGCCGAGCGATCGGAGTTTTACCATGGCGCGGCGTGAACCCTCAGAGAGAGAACCCTCACGCCACACCATCGCGGCGAGACCGAGAAGCGTGGATTCCTCCGCCGAAAACTTGATGTCCTCGGGAAGTTCGTAGTCGACGCGAGGGATGCGGTAGCGAAGATTCTGATTATTACCAGCCTGCTCGGGAGGCTCGATCGTTTCGAGCGGAACCCCAAGCTCGCGAATGTCGTCCTTATCGCGCTCAAACTGGCGCTCAAGGTTCGCGTTATCCCCCGAGTGTACGAAGCGTTGGCGATAGCCCTGCACCGTCGACAGGATCTCACTCTTTGTGAGCCCATTTTCGGTGGAAAGCAACGCCAAAACGAGGCTAAAGAGCCGTTCTTCGTTGGGAACTTTCGGTGTTGGCACGAGTCAAATCCTATGTCTCTGACACCCGGCCGTGTCGTGGGTTGCGGTTACTGCTCTTGAATTCCGAGGATGTCGAATACGAAGACGAGGGTGGCGCCGCTCGTGACGCCAGTCGGCAAGGCATCAGCGGCGAAGCCGACATCCGCGGGCAACACGACGAGCACCTGCGAGCCAACAGTCTGGCCGATGAGGGCTTCGGTGAGTCCGGGAGGGAGGCTCGAATCGGCGGTCTCTGTGCCCGTTACGAGGAAGGTTCCGGGAACGCCAGATTCTGCCCAGCTATTGGTGAACGTGCTTTCAGCACCCCACTCGATTCCGCTCACGTGCATTACTGCTGCGTCGCCCTCTTCGAGAGGCGCGCCAGAGCCTACCTTCAGCGCTGTGAACATGAGGTCACTCGGCACATCGCCGGACGGGAACGTGAAACCGGGCTGACCATTCGGAGCCAGCACAACGGAGGGGAATCCTGCAGGAGCGAGCTTGTTGGCTCCATCTGCCTTGCCGGGATAACGATTTTCGACGTCGCTCACCATCACGATGGTGTCGTCGTCGGCGAGCGGAAGCTGGTTCTGAGCGATGTTCTCTGTGCCGAGAATGTCGCCTGCCGTGCCCGTGGTCACAATGCGCGAACCGACAGTCGCACACTGAGCAATGTCACCAAAGTGCGGTGCACCCTCGGTGACAGCCACACGCAATCCCGCGGTGTCGTGTCCGGTCGAGATGAGCTGTTCGCCGGTCTCGCCGCTGTAAATCGTGATTTGAAGGGTCGTGATGTCACCAGCGCCGACCTTATCGCCGTCGCCCTCAATAGCGAGCTCGCTCTCGACATCCGTTGAAATAAGCGGAGTCGGGAACTCGGCCTCGGGGTCGGTGCTGAGAGCGCCAGAAGCACTCACGAGCGCGGAATTGGAGCCAGAGGAATAAACCGGGGTGCAGTCCGCGAAGCTCAACGGACCATTGGCACAACCCGCCAACGAGACAACAACTCCGGCACTGAGGGCCACCACTGCAAGCTTGCGCACAAACACTCTTTTCATCGTCACAGACATCGCCAACACTCTACCGGTCAGAAGCCCCGGCCTCAGCCGCGGCCTTCGCTTCGCGCGCCGTCTTGCGGAGACGTTTGGCGCTGGCGTTTCGTTCGCCGAGCGCTCCGGGTGTCCAGACTTCGACATCTTCGTCCTTGAAGTCAGTCTTTGAGGCGCGACGCTTGAGCTCGGGCAGTACTGATCCTGGCGCGAGACGACGGGCCGTCATGAGAAAACCAGTGTGGGCGACCATGCGGTGATCTGGGCGAACGGCGAGTCCTTCAACGTGCCAGCCGCGCACCATCGTTTCGTTGGAATCGGGCTCCGTAAAGAGGCCAGTAGCGCGGATCGCCTCCGCGACACGAGACAGCTGGGTGACCGTTGCGATGTAGCAGAGCAACACTCCGCCGGGAGTGAGCGCGTCGGCGCACTCCTCGATGCACTCCCAGGGCGCGAGCATGTCCAGCACGATGCGGTCAACAGAACCTGGCTCAACGGATGCCGGCAACTGCTCCTGTAGGTCGCCAACCGTGACCGTCCAGTTCGTGGGTTTCGCGCCTAAGAAGGTCTCGACGTTCGATTGAGCGATCTCAGAAAACTCTTCACGACGCTCGAAGGAGTTCAACTGTCCGCTCGCGCCGATGGCGCGCAGCAGCCATAGGGAGAGCGCACCTGAACCGACACCGGCTTCTACAACGTGGGCGCCAGGGAAGATGTCGGCTTGGCCGATGATCTGGGCGGCATCCTTCGGATAAATGATTGCGGCACCGCGCGGCATCGACATGACGAAATCGGTGAGCAGTGGGCGCATCGCCAAGTATTCGATGTCATTGGTGCTCGTTACAACGCTGGCATCCGGCTGACCGATGATGACGTCGTGGCTGAGGACGCCACGGTGAGTGTGGAACGATCCCCCAGCTTCGAGAGTCACCGTGTTGAGGCGCCCTTTGGGCCCGGTGAGTTGTACGCGGTCCCCTTCACGGAAGGGGCCGCTCTGTCGTCGGAATACGTCGCTCATCGCGTGGTCACCTTTGTGTGCAGTTCGGAGAGATGGTTCAGGGTGCGGCCGTCAAGAGTTGGCCAGAGTGCGTGGGTTTTGTCTTCGGGGATGTCCACCATGAAGGGAACACCGATGACAGTGGCACCCGAGGCGAACGCCGAAGTGGCACCGGGAGGGGAATCTTCGATGGCAACGCAGTCGGTGATTTCGACACCGAGTGCCGCCGCGCCCGCGAGGTAGGCCTCAGGATGGGGTTTAGCGTTTTCGACGTCGTCCCCGGAGATGACGGCGTCAAAGCCGTGGAAGCCCAGGTTCTCGACAACGTGATGAGCCATGCGGCCGACTGACATGGTGACGACTGCGGTGGGAACACCAGCAGTGCGCAGTTCTTGCAATAGTTCGCGAGCTCCCGGTCGCCACGGGATGCCGGATTCCTTGAGTTGCGCCATCACGCTGTCGGTGAGACGGTCAACGATCGTGACGGCGTCGAGAGTGACGCCCTTCGTCTGCATGACTCGAGCGGACTCGAAAAGTCCTTTGCCCACACAGGCCATGGCATCGTCATGCGTCCAAGTGCCGCCAAACGATTCGATAAGCGTGGTTTCCGCAGAAATCCAGTACGGTTCGGAGTTGATGAGGGTGCCGTCCATGTCCCACAAGACGGCCGCCGGAGTGGAGTGAGTCACAACGGACCATCGTAGTTCTATCCTTGACTGAACAACATTCCTGCCACGCACCACAAGGAGACCAGTGACTAACACCCCATTTGCGAACGGACGACTCCTCGTCGTCGCCTTCGAGGGGTGGAACGACGCCGGTGAAGCAGCGAGCGGCGCAGTGCGATCGCTCAAAGAGCAACTCGACGTGTATCCCATCTCAGAAGTCGATCCCGAAGAATACTTCGACTACCAGTTCAACCGTCCAGTGCTCTCCCACGACGACGACGGCAACCGCGTCATGACGTGGCCGTCGGTCACAATGTACGGCCCGTCTCGCCCCAACGCCGAGCGTCCTGAGAGTATCGCCGCTGATGCAGAACTGCAGTTGAGCGCCAACAATCAGTCGAACATTTATCTCTTGCTCGGCACAGAACCCTCGCGCTCCTGGAAAGCATTCACCCGCGACATCCTCGAGACCGTGGTCGACAACGGCATCTCTTCGATCGTGTTCCTCGGAGCGATGCTGGCCGATGTGCCCCACACTCGCCCCATTTCAGTCTTCACGTCGAGCGAAAATTCCGCCGTTCGCACCGCATTGGACATCGAGCGCAGCAGTTACGAAGGCCCCGTTGGCATCCTGTCGGTACTCGGTCAGGCCGCAGAAGCTAGCGGCATTACGACGATGTCGATCTGGGCATCCGTTCCGCACTATGTGCACAACGCACCATCGCCGAAAGCGACTCTCGCTCTCATCGACAAGCTCGAAGAAATTGTGGATGTTGTGATTCCCCGCGGCGATCTCGTGACTGAAGCGACCGACTGGGAAACAGGCATTGACGCTCTCGCCGGTGAAGACGATGACATGTCGTCGTACATCGAGCAGCTCGAACGTGCTCGCGACACGGTCGACTCTCCTTCGGCCAGCGGCGAAGCAATTGCTCAAGAGTTCGAGAAATACTTGCGAAGCGGCGATGACAAGCCCGATCCGGGTGCCGCCGGCGACGAGCCGTGGCGCGGCAAGGACTAATCGCGCTCTGTTCGGTGTTCTGACCGTGGAAAGGGCCAGGGCAACATGACGAGCCCGGCCCGAAACTCTAGTGCGGCTAGACCGGCTGAATCACGTTGAGCGACAGCAGCACGTACAGCGTCACGCCCAAGACCACGCGGTAGATGACAAACGGCAGGAACGAACGCTTTTCGATGTAGCGCATAAGCGCTGCGATCACGACGTAGCCCACGAAAAATGCAATCACCGTGGCGACGGCCGTTTCTGCATAGGTAAACACTTGGTTGGGCTCGCCAAAGCTGTGCACGAGCTCATAGAGTCCGCTGCCGAAGACGGCAGGGATCGCCAGTAAGAAGCCAAAGCGTGCCGCAGCGGGGCGCGTGTAGCCGAGAGCGAGGCCCGCTGTCATCGTCGACCCTGACCGTGAGACACCCGGCACCAAGGCGAGCATCTGGGCAAGGCCGATCGTGATGCCATGGCCGTAGCTCATGTCTTCCAGAGCGCGCGTGCGCTTGCCGAGGTAGTCAGCGATTCCCAAGATGATGCCGAACACGATCAGGACTGTGGCAACCAACCAGAGTGAACGGAACGTCGAACGGATGTACTCCTGAGCGAAATAGCCCACGAGCACAATGGGAATAGTGCCGATGATGACAAGCCAGCCGAGCCGTACATCCGGATGATTTCGATCGATCTTCTCGCCGTGGGAACCATGAGGCTTTCGGAATTGCTGAAACCAGCGACTCAGAATGCGAGCGATATCTTTGCGGAAAAAGAGGATGACGGCGAGCTCAGTGCCCAACTGGGTGATTGCCGTGAATGTGGCACCCGGGTCGCTCGCGGAGGGCAAAAACTCGCCCATGATGCGCAAATGGGCGCTCGAAGAGATCGGAAGAAACTCCGTGAGGCCCTGAACAAGCCCGAGAATTATGGCCTCAATGAACCCCATGGAACGCTCCCGTTTAGGTAAGAACTAGTACTTGAGAAGCAGGTCTCCCAAGACCTGCCTGCCAAAGACTAATGCGTCCAACGGCACACGTTCGTCAACGCCGTGGAACATCCCCGGGAAGTCGATCTCGGGCGGCAACTGCAACGGAGCAAAACCATAGCCGGTGATGTCGAGAAGCTTGAGCGCTTTGTTGTCCGTGCCACCCGACATGAGGTACGGCAAAACAGGGGCACCGGGATCGAAGACTCCGAGGCTTGCGACCATCGCATCGACAAGGGGCCCATCGAAACTTGTTTCGAGGCCGATGTCGCGGTGCATCATCTCGATCTCGATCTCATCGGGCAAGAGTGCACGCACTTGCGCGAGCACCGCATCCTCTTCGCCGGGAAGGGTGCGGATGTCGACGAGTGCTTCTGCGACGTCTGGAATAACGTTGTGCTTGTAGCCGGCCTTCAGTAGCGTCGGGTTGCTTGTGGTGCGCAACGTCGCCTGCAGGAACCCAGAAGCGGTGCCGGTAGCCAGAATCAACTGATCGGGACCGACCTCTTCTGGATCAATGTCGAGAATGCGAGAGAGCTCAGAGATGAGCAGCTTCGTAGTGTCAGTGAGATGCACTGGCCACTCTTGGCGGCCAAGGATCGCGATAGCTTCCGCGAGCTTCGTGACAGCGTTGTCGCTGATAACGCGCGAGCCGTGAGCGGCCATGCCCCGAGCGGTGAGCTTGATCCACATAAGAGCCTTTTCGCCCGTCTGCAGAAGGTAAGCGCGTTGGCCCTGGAGATCGACAGAGTAGCCGCCCACCTCACTGATGGCTTCGGTTGCTCCCGCAAAAATTTCGGGGTGCTTCTTGACCATGAAGTGCGAACCGTATTCGCCGCCGTTTTCTTCGTCAGCGAAGAAGGCGATCGTGAGGTCGCGAGCGGGGCGCTTGCCGGCACCCAGAATGTCGCCGAGCGCCGTGATGATCATGGCATCCATGTTCTTCATGTCCACGGCGCCGCGGCCCCACAGGAGGCCGTCGCGGATGATTCCTCCGAACGGATCTACTGACCAGTTCTTGGGATCAGCCGGCACGACATCCGTGTGGCCGTGCAGAATGAGCGCGGGACGCTCTTTCGCGTGCGGCGCAGAAGACTCGGTGTCGTAGCTGCCTTCCACCTTGGCAATGACCGTCGTGCGGCCGGTGGCAGCATCGAAGTATTGAGTGGTGAGGCCCATCTCCTCGAGCAACGCACCCAAGTATTCGGCTGCATCAGTCTCGCCGTTCGATCGACCCTCCCCATAGTTGGAAGTATCAAAACGGATGAGATCTTGCGCAATGCGTGCTGTGCGCTCGAGTTCTGGCTCAGAAGTCATATGCCCACGCTAGCCGTCTCGCCAGTAAATATCTGCACGCCACGGCATACCCGAAACAGGACTCTCGCTGGTGGTTATTCATGGCGTCATCTGGTGCTCAAAAAGGATGCTATTCTCTTATCTCGGCGGTGCTCTTGTAGCGCCGCAGATGCGCGCGGATGGCGGAATTGGTAGACGCGCTAGCTTGAGGTGCTAGTGCCCGAAAGGGCGTGGGGGTTCAAGTCCCCCTTCGCGCACAGCGAGGTGTCGTAAGACATCGAAATAGCTCGGATCCATGATTATGGGTCCGAGCTATTTTTTTGCCCTGACGGATCACCCGGGCCAGAATGCGCGCCTGCAGAAACTCGTGGGAGCTTCCGCAGGCGCCTGATATGGCCGGGTTACAGGGCGCCCGGGAGCAACCGAATGTTGCTTTTCGCGAGCTTCACAGCCTCGCCCGCTCCCCCATTCATGACCACTTTCGACATCGCAAGTGCGAATCCACGGGCCATTTCTCCGGTGATGGTGGGCGGAAGTGACAGCGCAAGCGGATCGGTAACGAGATCGACGAGCGCTGGCCCGTCGTGGGCGAGCGCCGCTTCGAGTGCCGAGTGGATGTCGGTGGGCTTTTCTACTCGCTGGCCAAAGATTCCGAGAGCATTCGCTACCGCCGCAAAGTCAACGGACGGAACATCCACGCCGAAGTCGGGAAACCCGTCAACAAGCATCTCGACCTTGACCATGCCCAGGGTTGAGTTGTTGAAGACGACGATCTTTACTGGCAGTTTGTGCGAAGCGACGGTAATCAATTCGCCCATCAACATTGAGAGTCCCCCGTCACCGCACATTGCGATCACCTGCCGGTCAGGGTGGCTCATTTGAGCGCCAATGGCCTGAGGTAGAGCGTTCGCCATCGAGCCGTGCAGGAACGAGCCGATGAGACGGCGCTGGCCGTTGGGGTTGATGTAGCGGGCCTGCCATACATTGCACATGCCCGTGTCGGCCGTGAAGATCGCGTCGTCGTTGGCGAGATCGTCGAGCAGCGACGCGGCGAACTCAGGATGAATCGGAATCTTCTTGTCGACATTCTTGGCATAGGCGTCAACCACGCTATTCAACAGACGGTGATGACGCTTGAGGGTCTTCTCCAGAAAGCTCCGGTTGGGGCGGTTCGTGATCAACGGTGTCACGGCGGAGATAGTGGCTGCCACGTCGCCGTGAACAGGGATGTCGACGTTGGTGCGTCGCCCTAAATGCTCTGCCTTCGTGTCGATTTGAGCGATGCGTTCGTGTGAGCCATCGGGCAAGAACTGTTCGTAGGGAAAGTCGGTGCCGAGCAGGATGAGGAGATCGGCATCGTGGATGCCATCGTGCGCTGCGCCGTAACCCAACATTCCGGTCATCCCGACATCGAACGGGTTGTCGTACTGGATCCATTCTTTGCCCCGGAGGGTGTGGCCGACCGGAGCGGCAAGCAGGTCTGCGAACGCTACGACCTCATCGTGCGCGCCCGCCACTCCGGCTCCCGCGAAGATCGCGATCCGTTCTGATGAATTGATGGCCTCAGCGAGAGACGCCACATCGGTAGCCGCAGGGGCCAAGACCGGAATACCCGGGCGAGCCAGCTGTGGTGCGCTGCCGACAGCGTCGAGCCCGGCGATGTCTCCGGGAAGCGTGATGACGGAAACTCCGCCGAGACTAATCGAATGGCGAAGTGCGGAGTTCACAACTCGGGGAGCTTGTGCGGCCGTTGAGATGAGTTCGCGGTAGTTGGAGCACTCGACGAAGAGGCGGTCAGGATGAGTCTCTTGGAAGTATTCGCTGCCGATTTCAGCCGAGGGAATCTGGCTGGCTATTGCCAGCACCGGCGCTCCACTGCGGTGCGCATCGAAGAGGCCATTGATGAGGTGCAGGTTGCCAGGCCCGCAGCTGCCGGCGCAGACCGCGAGCTGTCCGGTCAGTTGTGCATCGGCGCTGGCCGCGAATGCTGCGGCCTCTTCGTTGCGGACATGAATCCAATCGATGCCGCCTTTGGCGGACCCGCCGGTGCGCCTCACCGCGTCGACGATGGGGTTGAGGCTGTCACCCGCGATTCCGTAGATGCGGGTGACCCCTGCGTGTTGTAGTTGGCCGATGAGCTGATCTGAGACGGTAGCTGCCATGCCCCCAGTTAACTCCTCCCACCTGCACGATCACAGCGAACTGACTCGGTTGCCGCCGCCATCGACGAGAATGCTGCGGGTTCGCTGAGCTTTGTGGAGAGCGAATGGTAACGATGTATCGTTGAGTATCGGCGAGGCCGCTCGTGCCCCGCATCCACCGACTGGAGGATCAGCATGAACAACTCATTCGGAACCGGCGGCCGGGATTCTCGCCGTCCGTTCGCAGACGCATTCGACCACGCAGGCAAAGGACTCTGGGACGCGCTCGACAACGTGCGCTCCGAGTTCGAACGTCGCGTAGTCCCCCGCATGGGCCGCGGAGACGTTCGCGTCGCCATCCTCTCCCTGCTGGCGGAGGAGTCAATGCATGGCTACCAAATCATTCGAGAAATCGACAAGCGCAGTAATGGAGCGTGGAAGCCGAGCCCCGGCTCCGTATATCCCACCCTTCAGTTGCTCGCGGACGAAGGGCTGATCGAAGCGCACGAAGCCGACGGCAAGAAGACCTACACGCTCACTGAGAAGGGCCACGGCGAAGCTCAGGCTGGCCGCCCAGCTCCGTGGGAGAACTCTGAAGCGAAGGACTCCTCGCGCCCCACCGCACTCCCCCACGCCGCCGCGAAACTGGCGGAGGCAGTTGTGCCGCTGATGCGCACCGGAAACCCCGAACAGGTGGAAGAAGCCATCAGTGTCATCGATGATGCGCGCCGTAAGCTTTACGCGATCCTCGCCCAAGACTGAGCGGACAAGCCGCCATCGTCGGCACTAGGGAGAATTGATGACCGACACTCGACAGCTGCGCGCTCGCTATCGTCGTATCCTGCGCTTTGCTGCCCGGTACATGGTCCTCGAGTGGTGGTTCGAACTCGTTCTGCCACGCTTCGGGCTCGAATGGATTGCTGCCCGACGCCGTCTTGCGCGTGCAGCCCATATCGCTCGGAGTTTTCACAGCCTCGCGGTCGACCTCGGCGGGCTCATGATCAAAGTCGGGCAATTCATGTCGTCGCGCCTCGACGTGCTTCCGGGCGAGATCACGCGCGAACTTGAGGGACTGCAGGATGAAGTTCCTGCGGTCGATTTCACACTCATCCGCGAGAGTGTCGAACGAGAACTCGGCATTCCTCTCGAACGTGCCTACGACTACTTCGATGCAACGCCCGTGGCCGCGGCATCCTTCGGTCAAGTGCACCGAGCACGCCTCACTCCTAGCGACGCGATGGATGTCGGTTTCTCCGGTGTCGTAGTCAAGGTGCAGCGACCAGGTATCGCCGACATCATCACCGTCGACCTCGCAGCCCTTCGCCGGGTTGCCCGATGGCTCAGTCGTGTTCGCTTTGTATCTCGGCGCGTCGATCTGCCCGCTCTGCTCGAAGAGTTCGCCGTTATTAGCTTGCGAGAGATTGACTATCTCAATGAGGGCAGCAACGCTGAACGCTTCGCGGAGAACTTCGCTGACGACCCCCGCATTGGCGCTCCCGATGTGGTCTGGGAGCGGTCGACTCGCCGGATTCTGACCCTCGCCGACGCGACCGCCATCAAGATCAACGATCATGCACGGCTTATCGCGGCTGGAATTGATCCTGCTGAAGTTGCCGACGAGTTGTCGCGCGCAATGTTTGAACAACTCTTCATTCATCGCTTCTTCCATGCCGACCCGCATCCGGGAAACATCTTCGTGACGCCGGCAGATCCTGCCCGTGCCGACGTGTCCACCCCGGCATGGACGCTGACGTTTATCGACTTCGGGATGATGGGCGAAGTTCCCGAGAACCTCAGTCGCGGTCTTCAACGCCTCATCATTGCCGCAGCCGCGAGAGATGCCCCCGGGCTGGTCGCGAGCGTGCGGGACATGGGAATCCTCTTGCGCACCGCTGAAAGCGCGCCTCTCGAACGCGCCATGGGAGAACTGTTCGACCGCTTCGGCGGAATGGGCTTTAGCGAACTTCAACAGGTCGATCCCCAAGAGTTTCGTGCGTTTGGCAACGAATTCAGCGAAGTCGTACGCACCATGCCGTTTCAATTACCCGAAAACTTTCTGCTCATCATCCGTGCAGTGTCGGTGACGTCTGGCGTCGCCAGCGACCTCAACCCCGGCTACAACGTGTGGACCGCGATTGAGCCGTTCGCCGCACGTCTTGCCCGAAACGAAGGCGGCGGAACAGTGAAGGAGCTCGCGAAACAAGCTCTGTCATCCGCTGGCCTCATTCTGCGCCTCCCGCAGCAACTCGAGAGCGTTGCGACCCTCATGCAGCGTGGCCAACTCGCCGTCGAGACGCCAAGCGCCGATAAGCGCCTTCGCGCCATTGAACAGCTAGTTCGTCGTGTGCTCTCTTCTGTTCTTTTCACGGCGCTTCTCATCGGTGGCATTCTGCTGCGCGCCACCGATCCGACGCTCGGCCTGGTGCTGATGATTAGCTCGGCGCTTCCTCTGACCCATGCGCTCTTCGCTGGCGTCTTTACGCGCACCCGACTGTTCTAACGGCGTCGCGCAGGCTGGGAGTCACCCATGAATCTGCGCGATCGGCTATCGTGGACGAGGACTCAGACACACCTACTGTCGTCCGCTCTCGTCTGATCGGATCATCTCTGGTCTCTTGTCAGCATTGTCGCCGGCAATGAGTCGTGCGAATCACGCACTCAGGCTCCTCACTCTTTTTCCCGCCGCGCGACCGCGCAGCACTGTCCGTAGGAGAATCTCATCGCCATTGCTCAAGCACCCAAGTCAAACCGGTATCGTGCAGATCCGTCAGTAATGACGGCACTGCGCACGCCACGCATCCTCACTAGAGAGGTTTTGGCCGGGTTGGTCGTTGCTCTCGCCCTGATCCCTGAAGCAATCTCGTTCTCGATCATCGCCGGAGTCGACCCACGAGTTGGGCTCTTTTCCTCCTTCGTGATGGCTGTCTCCATCGCCTTCCTTGGCGGCCGCCCTGCAATGATTACTGCGGCAACCGGAGCGATTGCTCTCGTGATCGCGCCCGTCGCGCGTGAATACGGCATGGACTACCTCATCGCGACGGTCATCCTCGGCGGTCTGCTTCAAGTTTTCCTTGGCGTGATTGGTGTTGCCAAGCTCATGCGCTTCATCCCGCGCAGCGTAATGCTTGGCTTCGTGAACTCGCTCGCGATCCTGATTTTCATGGCTCAGCTTGAACACCTCATTCACGTGCCGTGGATGGTCTACCCCCTCGTCGGAGCGGGGCTGTTCATTATGGTGCTGATGCCACGACTCACAAAGGTGATTCCCGCACCCCTCGTCGCTATCGTGCTCCTGACAGTCATCACGGTCACGATGGCCATTGCAGTCCCCACCGTTGGCGACCAGGGTGAACTTCCCCGTAGCCTGCCGGAGCTCTTCATTCCCAACGTGCCGCTGACCCTGGAGACTCTCCAGATCATCGGACCGTTCGCGATCGCAATGGCTCTCGTGGGACTGCTCGAATCGCTCCTCACCGCCAAGCTGGTCGACGACATTACCGACACCCACTCGCGTAAGACTCGCGAGGCGTGGGGCCAGGGCGTTGCCAACGTGCTCTCCGGTCTCTTCGGTGGCATGGGCGGCTGCGCAATGATCGGCCAGACCATGATCAACGTGAAGGCATCGGGTGCGCGCACCCGCATCTCGACCTTCCTCGCCGGCATCTTTTTGCTCATCCTGGTGGTGGTTTTGGGCGACGTCGTGGCGATCATCCCGATGGCCGCGCTGGTGGCAGTCATGATCATCGTCTCAATCTCGACGTTCAACTGGCACAGCATCCGCTGGTCGACGCTCAAGCGCATGCCGAAGAGCGAAACGACCGTGATGGTCGCAACCGTTGCCGTCGTAGTAGCAACCGAAAACCTTGCAATTGGCGTGCTAGTCGGAGTGATCGTCGCGATGGTTGCCTTTGCACGCCGCGTTGCGCACTTCGCGACAGTTGAGCGCACGCTGCCCGATGACGAGGCTGTGCCGACCGCCTACTACCGTGTCAACGGAGAGTTGTTCTTCGCTTCGAGCAATGACCTCACAACACAGTTCGAATACACCGATGACCCGGACCGCATCATCATCGACATGTCGAACTCCCACATTTGGGACGCATCGACGGTTGCGGCGCTAGACGCGATCACGACGAAATACGAGCGTCTAGAAAAGCGCGTCGTTCTCGTCGGCATGAACGAAGCCAGCCAGTACATGCACGAGCGTCTTGCCGGAAATCTCGGCGGCGAAGGCTAGTCACAGTCCGCTGACGGCACCGTTCGCAGCACAGAACGTTCGTGACAAACAACGTTCGCGACAGACAACGAGGGCCCACTACGCAATTGCGTAGTGGGCCCTCGTTGTGTGACTCACAGAGTGGAGAGTTAGCTCGCGAGCGGCTCAGCCGACATTGTTGACTTATGCGTGCTCTCAGTGCCGTACGAGGCCGTCACCAAGATGGGCAAGTGGTCGGATACCCCTCGCGCAAGCGTCTCGACGCCCTCGATCGAGAACCCCTGCGATGTGACGAAATCGAAGTGCCCACGGAAGAACTTGTAGTTCGTGTACGTGGTGCGATCGCTCAACGAAAGGTCATACCCAGTCTGCTTGACGCGCTGCGTCAGGCCATCTTTGAAGAGAGGGTAGTTGTAATCCCCGACCATCAAGATAGGCGAACCTGACCCGAGGGTGTGAAGCATCTCGTGCGCGGCCTTGATTTGGTTACGGCGAAGCGAATTGAGCGCGGTCAGCGGTGCCGCGTGGAACGATGCGACGATCATGTCCTCATCGGTGGCGCGATCGACAAGATGGGTGCCGACCAAGCGCTCAGTGGTCGGGGTGAAAATGCGGTCATGCAGAGACTTTTTTAGCTCGAACGACTGGCTAGCGCGATGCTCGTAGCGGTCACGGCGGTAATAGACGGCAAGGCCAAGCCGATTGTTCTTGGTCGAGTCTGCCAAGTGTAATCCCCCAATTTCGTCGGGCAATTGAGACGAAATGACTTCTTGAAGACAGAGAACATCGAGATCAGGAGTCTGGGCGAGCGCATCAAGTTCGATGGCGGCCTTGTGCTTGCGAAGGTTGTAGCTAATTACGCGAATCACGAACCTATTTACCTCTTTCTTAAGAGAGAACCAGCCTATGCGTCATGGTCAGAAAGTTTGCGAGATTGGCGATTGGAGAGCAAACGTACAGGAATCCCCATCATAAGGACTACTGCTCCAACCGCGAGTCCCACTACCGGAACCGTGACGACGAGAACGAGGCACGCGAGTGCCCCAATGACATTGATGACTCGGGGAACGCGGCGTTGCGTCGCAGGTTGAGTAAAGGCTGCGATGTTGGCAACAAAGTAATACAGCAGAACGCCGAAAGACGAAAACGCGATTGCGCCGCGAAGGTCCGACACAAGCACGACGGCGATTACAACACCGGAGAGCACCAATTCTGCGCGGTGAGGAACCCTGAAACGAGGATGCACGGCATTTAGCCAGCGCGGTAGGTCAGAGTTTCGAGCCATTGCGAGGGTGGTACGACCAATCCCCGCCATCAATGCCAGCAGTGCGCCCAACGCAGCTACGCCAGCGGTAAGCGAGATCAGGCCCGTGGCCCAGCCCCAGCCAGCGGCGACAAGTAGGTCAGCAATCGGCGCTTGAGAGGCAGCGAGGGTTTCAGGGCCGAGGACTGACAACATCGTGATTGCAAGCACCAGATAGAGCCCGGCCGTGATGGCCAGAGCCATCATGATCGCCTGAGGGATGGCGCGGTGTGGATTGGACACTTCTTCGCCGAGTGTCGCGATCCGAGCGTAGCCAGCGAATGCAAAGAAGAGAATGCCGGCTGATTGAAGCACGCCGTACGCATCGATCGGCCCCGAGAGAGAGATCGGTTCGGGTTCCACGAGGGGCGACGCCGCAACGGTTATCAATACACCGACAAGCACTACGAGTACGAAGACGACGATCACCTTTGTGGCTGCTGCAGTGCGTGTGACCCCGAGAAGGTTCACGATCGTGAGAGCCACCACGCCAAGCACAGCGACGGGCTTTTCCCATCCGTCCGGCGCTACGTACGCCGCGAAAACGAGAGCCATGGCGGCACAGCTGGCCGTCTTGCCGACGATAAAGGACCACCCCGCGAAATAGCCCCACCAGGGGCCCAAACGCTCTCGACCGTAGACATAGGTGCCACCCGCGACGGGATACACCGCAGCCAGCTGGGCGCTTGCTGCCGCGTTGCACCACGCGACTATCGCTGCGATGCCTAGGCCGATTAGAAGTCCGGCGCCTGCTGCCTGAGCCGCGGGAACAAACGCCGCAAAGACGCCGGCACCGATCATTGATCCCACACCGATGACCGTCGCATCAGTTGTGGTCAATCGCCGAGCAAGCGTGGCGTTGGTGTTCACGGGTTCACCCTACTCCCGCGATCAACACCGTCAGCCGCACCAAGCGCTTCTCGCAGATGAACGCTCAGTGTCGCCGCGTGAAACAGCGACCGGCACCTCGCTATTCGACGAAGCGGATGCCGTTCGAGAGTCGAGTGCGAACATCAAAGAGTTCGTTGCCGCCCAGTTGGCGCCCGTGGCTCGACTCTGGGCCTGTGCGAAGCAGATGCGCCAGAACGCTCTGACGCACAGCAACGGCAGGTTGACCTTTGACGGTGCCGAGTGATTCTTGGGGCTGGGCGAGCGCATCGTCTGGCACGACGATCACGAAGCAGGTGAAATTGACTTTCAGCTGCCGACTAAGAGTTTTGGCGCGCGAGGCAAGTTCGTGCATGGGCTTCTCGGGCTGAACGTCAGGCCCGATGAGTTCGCCGCGGCGCACCTTCACGGGCCCACCAAAGTCCTCTGAGAGCATCGCGTAGAGGCCTGTCGGACCAAGTACCACGTGATCGATTTTGCGCTCAGGGGGGCCGGTGGAGACGTCGTGCCAAATGGTGAACCCAATGCCGAGAGCACTCACTGTGCGGGCGGTTGCTTCTTCGGCGAGGGCGTCGGCGAGGGTTCGGCGAATTTCGCGCGGAGCGCTCCGAACTAGGGCTGGGTCGTAAGGGTTGTCGAGCGAGACACCGCGGCCCGCCCATTCCCGCATACTGGCGAGGAATCGTTCTCGGCGCCATCCTCCAGGGTGACCGTGGGTTCGAGCGCGGGGTCGAGAATCCTCCCGCGGTGGCGCTGACCCGCGTGACGAGAATGAAGAAGAACTGCCGGAGGCGGAGCGAGCGTGTGATCCTGCCCCGGCGTCGTAGTGACGTCGCTTCTCGGGCGTTCCGACACGTTCCCACGCATCCTGAACGGCTGCGAACCGTGTGGGGTCTCCCCCGGTATCGGGATGAGTCTCCCGGAGCGCCCGCCGAAATGCCTTCTTCAGCTCAGACTCCGATGCCGACGCCTCAACACCAAGCACCTCGTACGCGCTTGCTGACAGGGGGCTATCGGGCATGAACTCACTTTCGGTGAACCGCACGAATGCGGAAGTGGGGAAACTCCCATGCTACCGACCCTCGCTGGCAACATTCGGAATGTCGTCGGCGCGCGTACAGACTGCGGGCGTAGTTTTGAAACGTGACCGAACTGAGAAACATTCCCCTCACCACTATTGACGGCAACCAGACGACGCTGGCGGATTATCAAGACAAGGTGGTGCTCATCGTCAATGTGGCATCACGGTGTGGCCTTTCGCCCCAGTACGAGCAGTTGGAGCAACTGCAGAAGACGTATGGTGATCGCGGTTTCACTGTCTTGGGCTTCCCCAGTAATCAGTTCTTGCAGGAACTGAGCACGGAAGAAGCGATTGCGGAATACTGCTCCACGACCTGGGGCGTCACGTTCCCCATGTTTGAGAAGGTCAAGCTCAACGGCAAGTCAGCCCACCCGTTGTACGCCGAGCTCAAGAAGACGGCGGATGGTTCAGGCAAAGCTGGTCGAGTCGCGTGGAACTTCGAAAAGTTCCTCGTGACGCCAGGTGATGACGTCACTCGTTTTCGCCCGACGGTGGTTCCGGATGACCCGGCCATCGTTGGTGCCATCGAAGCGGCACTTCCGGCCTAGGGTAGAGAGTTATGGCTACAGAGTTTGTGCATGAGGAAGATGCTGCGCGGTACATCATGAAAGTTGATGGCGCGCTAGTTGCCGTTGCGGACTATCGCACTAACGGATCGTCTATCTCTTTCAACCACACGTATACCCAGCCCGCTCACCGCGGCAAGGGTTACGCGGCCCAGCTTGTGAAGTTTGCGGTCGATGATGTCGAAGTGAATTCGGTGCTGCGCGTGCTGCCCATGTGCTGGTACGTTTCCGATTGGTTCGAAGCTAACCCTCAGCGGGCGGAGCTGCTCACGCGTTAGCCTGCTCGGCAATTCTTGTGAAGTGCCGGCCGTTGTGAGGTGCCGACGCTCAGAGCGACGGTCTGCTACTTCTGGCGTTGAAGTTGCACCAGCATCTCTGGCCCGTTGTCATCGAGCAGCTTTCCGCCCCAGCGCACCCCAATGATCAGCAGCGTGCCTCCCAGCACGAGTGCGACGGCAAGAGAGACCCAGCCGAGTGACTGGTTGAACGTTGCGAAACCGATAATGGCGAGCACCATTTCGGGAAGAGCCAAGAGCGCCAATGCGGTCCACGATGCAAACATCGAGAGCATAAGGGTGAATCCCCCGCCGGGGCGGGACTTGAATGGGTTGTCTCCGGGAGCTGGCACAGCGAATGCGAATCGCCCGGAAACAAGCGATGACAGTGCCAGACCGGTGATGAAGAGGCCAAGGGAGATGCCGAGCATCCCGGCCAGTCTCTCCCAGCTATCACTGACCCAGACGCTCGCAACCGTGAGGATGATCGTCGTAGGGACGGCAAAGACGCTCACGGCGATCACCCTTCCCCATCGATCGGCGCGGCCGCTCACCCCGGACTGCAAGTGGAGGCTGAAAGCGGTGTTGTCGTACGACACATCCGTGTAGATCGACATGCCCAGAAGCACCGCGACGATGGGGCCGACGAAGAGCAGACCGCTCAAATCGCCGCTTGCTCCGCTATAGAAGAATACGATCGCGGGCACGAGCGGCACGCTGATGAGCGACTGTGCGTAGCGCGGGTCGCGCGCCCAATAGGTGAGTGCGCGGGCTGCCACGGCGCCCGTGGGAGTGCCGGAGAAAACAGCAAACCAACCGAGTCCGCGTTGAGCACTGCTGTGGGATGTGGAGGTCGCCGGGCGCTCGAGGGCGCGATCCAATGCCCAGCGCCATACCGCGGTCGCTGCGATGAGCGTGCCGATGCCGATGAGGGCGTGCAGAGCTGCTGCGCCCGGCCGCCCGAGAGCCAGATCACCAGGAACAGCCCAAATAGCCCCGAACGGCGTCCAAGCCACCACGTCGGCGATGATCGGAAGCACGGTTCGAAGCTCACGAAACAGTGTGGACAGCGCGAGCACCGCCGGCCCGAGCAGCAAGAGCGGAATCAACACGAGCACTGTCTTTGCTTCACGAGCTCGACGCCCCGACGAGATGCGCACCGTGAGGGCAGCGAGCATCCGTGACCCTACGACGCTCGTGAGGGCACCGATTGCCGCACAGAGCAGAGCGACGATCGCGATGAGTGGCGTTTGCCACCACACCAGACTCGTTGCAAGCGCGGCCAGAGTGGTGATGATTCCGGGGACCCCAAGAACTCCGCTCACGGCGAGGGCCAGCAGCAACGTGTTGATGGGGATGGGGAAGGTTGCGAGCCGTGCCGGGTCTACCGTTTCGTCGATGCCCGAACTAAGCAGCGGTAGGAAGGTCCATCCCAGCACCAGAATGGCACCGCCAACAACGCTGACGGTGCGCCCGAGGCTTTCGGGGGCCGTACTGAGGAAGAGGAGGCCCACGACCACGAGGAACAGCATGAACATGCCGTAGACAGTGCCGAGCACCACGGCAACCGCCTGCCACGGACTTCGAGTGAGCGAATTGGCAAGGAGCCTGAAGCGCAGCCTTACGAGATGCGCAACCACTCGGGGCCCTTTCCGTGACGGCGCCCGCCGACGAGTTCCACAAAGCGGTCCTCGAGAGTCGATGAGCCGCGTACTTCATCCGTGGTTCCGGATGCCAGCACTCGACCATCGGCGATCACGGCAACATGGTCGCACATGCGCTGAACGAGATCCATGGCGTGGCTGGACACGATGACGGTGCCGCCGGACTCAACGAACCCGTGCAGAATGTCACGGATATTGGCGCCAGACACCGGATCAACGGATTCAAACGGCTCATCGAGCACGAGCAACTGCGGGGCGTGAATCAGAGCACAGGCGAGCGCTATCTTTTTCGTCATGCCGGCGGAGTAATCGACGACGAGAGTGCCACTCACGGCATCGAGGTCGAACAACTCGAGAAGATCAGCGGCGCGTTCGGCGACGACGGCACGGTCCATCCCGCTCAAGAGGCCCGCGTAGGTTACGAGTTGAAGGCCTGTCAAGCGGTCAAAGAGCCGAACACCATCGCTCAACACGCCGATGCGCCTCTTTGCCTCGACAAGATTGCTCCACACATCAAGACCGTGCACGGAAACGGTGCCAGCGTCGGGCCGGAGAAGGCCCGTGGCCATCGAGAGCGTCGTGGTCTTGCCAGCACCGTTGGGACCAACGAGGCCGAAAAAAGATCCACGGGGAACCGTGAGGTCGACAGCGTTGACGGCGAGTTTCTCGCCAAAACGCTTGGTAAGTCCGCTTATTTCAAGCGCAGGAACGAGAGTGGGGGTTTCGGGCACGGTACTACCCTAAAACCGATTCGTCCTCAGAGAGGTGTGTCCTGCAGAATCTGTGACGATAACCAGCTACTAGAGTCGATAGGACGCGGCAGTTCTCTCACTCCGCGAGTTCTTCGAAAGGTTGTTATGACGATTACTGCTGCTGCTGACGGATCGGCGCTCGGCAACCCCGGGCCAGCCGGATGGGCGTGGTACGTCGACGACAATACCTGGGCAGCTGGCGGCTGGGATCACGCCACCAACAACCAGGGTGAGCTCATGGCGGTGCTGCAGTTGTTCCGGGCAACGGCGCATGTTGACGATGATCTGCTGATCTTGTGCGACAGCCAGTACGTCATCAACTCGATCGCCAAATGGATGCCCGGCTGGAAGAAAAAGGGCTGGCGCAAAGGCGATGGCAAGCCCGTCATGAACGTCGACCTCATCAAGCAGATTGACGACGCCATCACCGACCGCCGCTACCGCTTCGAATGGGTCCGAGGGCACGTAGGGCATCCGCTCAACGAGGCTGCGGATGTCAGAGCGCGCGGTGCTGCCGAAGCATTCCAGCGCCGCTCAGTCTGCCCCGCAGGCCCCGGTTACCCCGGAGCCACCGCGAGTGACGCTAGCTTGCCCGGCGCAACCGACGAGATCGCTCCCCTGTTCTAACCCGTCGCGGCTTAGACAGCGTGGCGATCAGCGGCGGTGCCGCATGAGCGCGCTGTCAGTACAGTCGGGCTTGGGGCGCCGAGCGCTCGCCTTACTCGGGCGAGAAGAACGCGGCGATTGCTGAACTGAGCGCCAGCGGGTCAGCGACGCCGCACAATTCGCGAGCGGAGTGCATCGAGAGCAACGGAAGCCCCACATCAATCGTTCGGATGCCCAACCGGGTTGCCGTAATGGGCCCGATGGTGGAGCCACAGGGCATGTCGTTGTTCGACACGAACTCTTGGTACTCAACGCCAGCCTGACGGCACGCGCGAGCCCACTCCGCAGCGCCAAGCGCATCGGTGGCGTAGCGCTGGTTCGCGTTGATCTTGAGCAGCGGTCCCCCACCAAGACGCGGACGGTTGGCGGGATCGTGACGCTCGGGGTAGTTCGGGTGCGCGGCGTGGCCGGCATCCGACGACAGGCACCAGGAGTCAGCGACGGCACGCATCCGATCCGTTTCGGAACCGCCCAAACCAGCACTGATGCGGGCAATGAGGTCGGCGAGGAACGGCCCGCCAGCACCTGAGCGTGATGCCGAACCAATTTCTTCATGGTCAAACGCGACGAACAGCGGAATGTGATCGAGCTTGGTGTCGAGACCGAGCAGAGCGACGAGACCGGCGTGCACTGACGACAGGTTGTCGAGACGACCGGAGGCGAAGAGCGCATCATCGAGACCAAAGACGGCGGGAGCCGCGGTGTCCGCAACCACAATGTCGTACCCGTCGATGTCCTCAGCAGAACGATTCTTTGCCTTCGACGACAGGATTGAGGCGAGATGACCGAGCACGTCGGCGTCGTCGCGCTCGCCCAAACCGAACATGGGGTTCATGTGAGCTTGGCGCTTGAGCGTGAGCTTGTCATTGACGCCACGATCGAGGTGAATGGCGAGCTGCGGAAAACGCAGCAACGGACCGGTGCGTACAAGCTCAGTGCTGCCATCGCGGAACGTAACCCGGCCAGCAAACTCAAGCTCGCGGTCAAGCCACGAGTTAAGCAGCGGGCCACCATAGATCTCAACTCCGGCCTGAAGAATCCCCTCCGAGCCTGTGGTGGGCTTTGGCTTGAGCTTGAAGCTTGGTGAATCAGTGTGGGCGCCGAGGATGCGGAACGGCGTCGTGCCGGTAGCCTTCGTCGGCTGAATCCATGCCGCAATCGCACCGTCGCGGATCACGAAGTACTTCGCTGCCTTGCGAGTGCGCGCGCCATTCCAGTCATCAGCCTCGTGCAATTCGCTGAAACCGGCGTCACGCAAGCGGCGCGCAGCCTCCGCTACGGCGTGAAAAGACGACGGTGATGCGGAGACAAAAGAGGCAAGATCGTGGACATGATTCAGGGCAGCAGTCATGGACTCATTCTCGCACTGTTCGCCGTGAGCAACGCCCAGCAGCGCACGAGTGACGGCTAGAACCAGATGCTCAACCACGGCGTCGTCGGTGCGTGGAACACACGCTCCACCACCGCCGCAGCACCCTCAGTCAGCTCATGAACGCGGCCGGCAGCAACCAGCGCTGATGCCGTGACTCCGCCGAGATACAGCGAGCTGAGTTCATTGACCGAGAGGGACACCGAGGCAATATCGGAGGGAAGATCGTCTACTTGACGCACCTGCGGCATCCCGGCGTCATCTGTCGAGAGCACAAAGCGGCCGTGCGCGAAGCCGAGGTCATCGCTGACATCGAATCCGAGCTGGGCGGACGTCGAGTACGTGCGAGCGGTGAGCGAGGCGGGCACATCGAGGATGCGCAACCACAAGTGGTCAATTGGGGACACTCGGGCGGCACGCATGTCGGACAGCAGCCACAGCAACGGTTCATCGATAGAGCGAAGTTCTGCTTTCACCTCACGCACCAGGTCGACCTCCAACACGAAGCGCCACAGCGCCTCATAGGCCTCCGGAGTCTCAGCCAGCAGATAATCGACCGTGAGCTTGTGGTGGGTGAAGTCGGCTCCGCCGGCCGCCACCCGGTACACCACGAATCCGCGCGGCGTTCCGCTCTCGTCATCGAATCGCACCACACGGGTGTTCTTGGTGTACTCCTCATCGCCGGGCGAAGTGCCGGCGATCTGCTCCCAGCGCAGCGGCCACACGGCGATTTGTCCCGGAGTGGCCAGACGGACACGCTCAAACACCGTAGGCGCTTCGCTGACGAAGACGGAGGGTGCCACGTGCTGCAGAGTGCCACGGCGCTCATGAGCCACGAGCGAAGCCCGAGTCGTATCGATCGTGAGATCAGCAGCGAAGACGGCTTGACCGAATCCGAAGCGGCCATAGATCGTCGACTCCGACACGGTGAGCATCGCCATCGGCAGACCCATCGCAGCGGCCGAGCGCAGTTCGCCTTCGAGAAGCGAACGAGCGATTCCGCGACGACGATGCGTCGGCGACACCGTGACCGAGCTGATAGCCCACGCAGCAATGCTCGTGCCGCCAGGAACCGTCAACTGCTCGGTCCACGAACTGGTGGTTGCGACCGGAACCTCCGGGGCGACCAAGCGGTCATCCCAAACACCGATCGTGCGGCGATACGTTACGCCGGCAAAACTTGAATCGACCTGTTCTTTCGACATCGCCGGGCCGTGAAATCCACGGGAATCAGCTTGAAACCACGCCTCGAACGCAGCCCGATTAGACGTATCGACTAGGTCGTAACGCAATCCGCTTGCAGCGAGGGCAGCAGCCGACGTGGGATCAACAGGGTGGTGCGAAAAGTCGTTGGCCATGTACCAACGGTACCGCGAACTTTACAGAATGAACCATGGCGGATAAACCGCCACCTTCGTCTTAAACGAGGCGCCATCAAGAAGCGACTTCACACGCTCGCGAGCCTTATCACTGGCAACTCCGACGAGTTGCACATCGTCGAAAGCGAAGGAGCCATGAATGAGAACTTCAGCGTCGTCGGTGAGCTCATCGGCACGCAGGTTGCCGAGCATCCGGGTGATGGCCTTTTCATCAGTGGCGAAGCGCGTCAAGCTTGCTGCGGCGTCGCCATCTGCCAGAACGGCATCCTCGCCGAGAGCGCGAACAGTGCTGACCAAGAACACGAAATCTGTGGGAGTTGCAGTGCGAGCGGCATCTGACCAGCGCGGTTCTGAGGCGCCGGCACGGAGCTCGCGCCACGCGGCGGATTCCGGGACCAAGCTGAACGGAACGTAGCGGTCAACAGGCTCGCCGGTGCTGAGCGATGCTGCGCCGCGGAGCTCGCGAGTGAGGGGCGAACTGATGTCGAGGATTGCATCCTCAATTGAGGCGGCCGCGACGAGCTGACCCTCCCGAAGGATGCTCTCCAAGTTGCTGATGTGCGTGACGTGATACACACGCTGGTCCGACAGCGACGGGACCTTCGCGCTCGACGCGCGAGGAGTTCCGGGAACTCGCTTGGTGCGAGAAGAGGTCGTGGCACGCGTTACCGGCTTGACAGGGACAGCCTTCGGAAAGCAGGAATCGCAGAGACCGTTTTCGAAGCCGTGGATGCACTCAGTGCCAGACATTGGAGCCTTTCTCGGAGTTCAGAAATGACCTCCGTATCCAAGGTACGGCAATTATCGACTGCGTATCGCCGTCTCTGCACGATGAGCGAGCTCGCGCAGCAATGTTTCGTGGCTGGGATCGAAGCGGCGCGGCCCCGTATCGAAGATACACACGGCCCCCACGATGTCGCCGTTGGGGGCTGCTACCGGGTAGCCAGCATAAAACCTGATGCGCGGGCCTTCGATGACCCACGGATGATCGGCAAACCGTTCATCGTTCAGGGTGTCTTCCAAAACGACAAGACCACGATCCGTGAACGCTGCGCTGCAGAACGCGCCAGCTTCATCACGATGCATCGAGCCAACGCCCGATATCGACGTGAACCAGTGGGCGTCTTGATCATGGAAGGTAATAGCGGCGCCTGCTGTGCCGAAAAGCTCGCGCGCCGAATTCATGATTGTTGCCAACGATGTCGACACCGTCTTGCGGGTGAGTACTGAACTCTCGAATGGTGGCGGAGTGACAATCGAACCGGGGCGTTCAGTGGGAGGCACAGCCACGGCAGTGAGAGAACGCGCAACGGCGGGCGCAAGTGCGCGGGCCCAGTGCTCGTAGGTGGGGCTATCGAGCGACACCCGAGTGTTTCCCGCAGATGCCGTGGCGGGAACGAAGGTCGCGCTCGGGCGAGTAGAGCACAACTGCTGACTAATCGCGTTGAGATTGGCGACGTTGTGGTTAACGATGCGCAGCAACGGTGCGGGAAGCGACACGAAGTCATCGAGCGGAGCTACGCCAACGATGAACGTGTGCATTGCGCCGCCGCCGCACTCTTCGATCGTGTTCAACAGGTCAGTGACATCCCTTCGCCAAGCGAAAAGGGATCGGAAACGCAGGGCATCTCCCCCGCCGAGCGTGAGCACAAGGGCGTCAAATCGTTCAAGGTTTGCCCATCGGATGACGACACCGGTATCAGCGGCAGACATCGAGGGGTCGGAGACAATGTCGACGCTGCAACCGCGCTGGGTCAGGGATGACAGTTCTCGAGCGAGATGACCGCCGAGTCCGAGTTGATGCGTGTGCACGCCATAGCCCGATGATTTTCCTGGACCGAGAAGGAGTACGCGGTCGGGATCGGGGCCAATCGCTTCGACGCGGGGGTCATCAGCGGGAAGAGTGAGCGCGCGCCACCGTTGTGGCTTCACTGCAAGCCACAGTTTGACTATTGGCCACGCCAATAGCGCAGCATAGCTACGTAGCAATCAATTCCCCACCCGAACGCCCAGACACGGGCACCCTCAAGGTAACGAGTATAGAGCTGAAAACTATTCAGAACCAGCGAGAATGAGGAAAACTGAAATTATTTGCGTTCTGCTTTGGCGGCGCGCTCTGTCTTGATTCGCGCGTTCTCATTGTTGACGGCGGCGTGAACTGCGCGCTCCTCGACGAGCCACGCAGGCATTTCGACGAGAAGTGCCTTGATTTCATCCGAAGTCATGACGTCGGGTGCTCCGGCGCGGGCGAGCCCCGACGTGGAAACGCCGAGCTTTTGGGCGACAACCTGCCGTGGGTGCGGTCCTTCTGCACGCAACTGCGTGAGCCACTCGGGCGGAGTGGCGAGCAATTCTGCGAACTGTTCGCGACTGATCTCGGAATCGCGGAACTCTTCCGGAGCGGCGGGGAGGTAAATCCCCAGCTTTTTGGCGACGGTTGCGGGCTTCATGGTCTGGACTGGCACCCCCCAAGACTAACCTGAAGACATGTCTTCACCATTCACGGTCGCATTTGTGCTCGGAGCGACTCCCGGTAAGTGGGCTCGCGTCTGGAATGAACGCCTGCCCGAGACGACTCTCGATCTTGTCGCAGCAGAACAAGAGCCTGCGCTCGACATGCTGCGGGCGGGAACAGCTGATGTCGCATTGCTGCGCCTTCCGGTCGACCGTGCTGAGAACAGTGATCGGCCACTCGCCGCTATTCCGCTCTATACGGAGCGCGCCGTCGTTGTTGTTCCCAAGGGGCATGCCATCGAAGCGCTTGATTCGCTTGCTCTCGCTGAGCTGGAAGCCGAGAACGTTATTCGTGGCGACTGGCGCGATGCGGTCGAGCTCGTCGCTGCCAACGTGGGGGTTGCTGTTCTGCCCCAAGCAGTTGCTCGAGCGTTGACACGAAAAGACGTTGTTGCCCGAATGCTCGACGACGGCCCCGAGTGGCAGGTTGCCGTGGTCTGGCGCGATGGTTCAGTCGACCCGCTCGTGGAAGAGTTCATCGGCATCGTGCGTGGTCGCACGGCGCGCAGCTCGCGCGGGACCGGAACCGCCAACGATGCTGCCGAGGACGCTCCCCCGAGCCGAGCGGCTCAGAAGTCGGGAAGTGGAAATAAAAAGGGCACCGGAGCTCGATCATCGGGACGCACCCACAACGGTAAGGGTGCGTCGAAGCGCCCCGCGCGCGCAAAGAGCTTCCGTCCCCAACCGCGCAAGGGCTAACCGCACAAGGTCCAACGACTATTCGCTGACCGAGCCGCTCAGAATGAATTCTGCGACATCGGGGGCCATGGCGTCGGCCCACGCCCGATAACTTTGACGGCCGTCGATTGCCTCAGGGTCTTCGATGGGTGGCGAGAAGTGCACATAGTGGGCATGCTCGCGGTGTGCCACCAACCGCTCAATTTCTGTGTTGTAGCGCTCGGTCATCAGGTGGATGCGGCGTTGATAGCTATCGGGAAAGCGTGACATCTTGGGCGGCACGCATCCCAAAATGAAGACTCCGACATCGGGTGTGGAGTTCTCTAGTAGAAAATCGACGAGCCGTGCCATGTCGCGCCCCCATGTGCGGGCCGGGGTGAAGGTGAGTGACTCGAAGACGCCGAAGGACAAGACGACCGCTTTCACATCGGTGAGGTCGCTTACTGCGACCTTTGCTTGCGCCTCGCGTGTTGTCAGCCGAGCACTCGTGACGGTCGCAACCTCGATGCCCTGACCCGTCAGAGCGGCGAGCGAGCGAGCGAGCGATCCCCCGAGGGCAAGTTCGTGAGACGCAACCCCGTATCCCACGACGATTCCGGAGCCGCACAGCAGAACCTTCTGGACGTGGGGTCCGTCGGCGAGGACGGGTGGGCCAGCCTCCGGTTTGGGGAGGCCGCGCCACGAATGAGGAGATGTGTGGACCCAGGCGAGCATGAAGAGTTTCATGACGACGTGTCCAAGGGTGGCGAACATCTCGAACTCCGTTTCGGGCGGTGTCGGAGTGCGCCCGGAGGTTTATCGTGGCGCAATTACCCCGGTGGGTGGGGCGTCTCTAAGTATCCGCACCTTAGCACCGTTGGGGTCCACTGCCTAGATTTTTCAAGGAGTGGTCGCGCTCTCACGCTTAGCGCGTGCTGATGCTCGCGAACTTGCGGATCGCGAGCGGAACGAAAATTGCGAGCATCACGACGATGCCAATCAGCACCGTAAGGACGGGGTGCTGTTGTGACCACACACCGGACTGCACCGCCCCGGCCGGGGTGTTTCCGAACAACTCGCGGGCTGCCTGAACGAGAGCTGAGACAGGGTTTAACTCAGCGAACGTGCGTAGCGGTCCCGGGAGGGTCTCGGCGGGAACAAAGGCGTTGGAGATGAAGGTCAGTGGAAAGAGCACCAAGAACGAGACGTTGTTGATGACCTCTGGACTGCGCACGCTCATTCCAATAAATGCCATCACCCACGACAGCGCATAAGCAAAGAGCAAGAGCAGAGCGATCGCAGCGATCGCTTCGAACGGGCTCGAGTTGATGCGCCATCCGACAATCAAACCCGTGGCCATCATGACGATCATCGATATCGAGTTGATGAGAAGGTCACCGTTGGTTCGACCGACCAATACCGCGGAGGGACTCATGGGCAAAGTGCGGAAGCGATCGATGATGCCGTCTTTGAGGTCCTGGGCCATCGCCGACCCCGAATAGGTTGACCCGAACACCACTGTCTGAGCAAAGATGCCAGCCATGATGAACTCGGTGTACGTGCTGCCGGGAATATCGATCACGCCGGCGTAGACGTAGGTGAAGAGCAGCACGAACATAATGGGCTGCAACGTGGTGAAGACCAGAATGTCGGGCACACGCTTGATCTTGATGAGGTTGCGACGGGTGGTGATCCACCCGTCATTCAGCCAGTTCATGACCGATGACGTGGCGGTCGGGCTCGGTGCTGTCGTGGGTGCTGTGGCGGTCATTTCTGTGCCTTCTGTGCTGGTGCTGCATCCGTCGTATCAGTGTCGGTTTCGTCGGCGCTTGCCGTGTGTCCGGTGAGCTTGAGGAACACATCGTCGAGAGTGGGGCGACGCATTCCTGCGTCGTAGAGCTGGATGCCGCGGCTCGCGAACTCCGTGAGAATCAACTGCAGCGCGGCGGGAGCATCTTCCGCGTTGACGGTCAGGCCGCGGCCGTCGAGACTCACGGCAGGTTCGGTGCTGCCGAAACGAGTGAGGATCTCGTGGGCGGCGGTCGCGTCATCCCGCGACACGAGGCTCACTTCAACTCGCTGACCGCCGATGGATGCTTTGAGCTCATCTGAGGTGCCCTGGGCAATGACCTTGCCGTCGTCGATGACAGAAATGCTGTCGGCGAGTTGGTCTGCTTCTTCAAGGTATTGGGTGGTGAGGAGCACAGTGGTGCCCTCCCCCACGAGCGTTGTAATGACGTCCCACATGCCAATGCGGCTGCGCGGGTCGAGACCGGTGGTTGGCTCGTCGAGAAAGAGCACCGGTGGGCGCATAACAAGGGCACCGGCGAGGTCAATGCGGCGACGCATGCCGCCGGAGAATCCTTTGACGGGACGGTTTTGGGCTTCGGTGAGGTCGAAGAGGTTGATAAGTTCGCGTGCTCGCTCGCGAGATTGCTTAGCGCCGAGGTGGTAAAGCCGGCCGACCATATCGAGATTCTCGAAGCCAGTGAGGTTCTCATCGACGGCGGCATATTGGCCGGAGACGCCAATCATGGGGCGGATGCGCTCAGGGGAAGCGATGACATCGACACCGTCGATGGTCGCTGAACCTGAATCGGGGCGGATGAGTGTCGTCAGGACTTTCACGGTGGTCGTCTTGCCCGCACCATTCGGACCAAGCAGAGCCGTTACTGTGCCCTGAGGAACCTCCAAGTTGAGGCCGTCGAGGGCATGCACCGGGGCTGCGCCCTTAGGCGTATACGTCTTCTTGAGATCTACTGCTTCGATATAACTCACGGGGTAACGCTAGAACATGCCGGCGACATCGCAAAGACACGCCGATGGATGTCGTACGCAATTGACACACTCGAACATATGTTCGAATATGAACAGGTGTCCCCTGTATCCGCCTCCGCCACTTCAGCGACCGCTGAAGAGTTTTCGGCTGGGCGAGAAGCCCGTGTCGGGAGCACACTCACGGCGGCAGAACGCGTCGCTGAATTGCAGTCCCGCATCAGCCAGATGCAGTCCCGCACGCTGAGCTCAACGCTCATTCCCACGCATCCCGCTATTGCGTCGTTACTACCTGGCGGCGGTTTGCAGCAGGGCAGCGTCTACTCGGTCGATAGTTCGGCGATGCTCATCATGACACTCTTAGCCGCTCCCTCCGCAGCAGGGTCGTGGTGTGCTGTCGTGGGGATTCCCGAGTTTGGGATCGAAGCTGCTCAACGATTCGGGGTCGATCTTGAACGACTCGTACTGGTGCCGCATCCGGGTGACCAGTGGTTGGCGGTGACAGCAGCGATTGCTGACGTTGTGGAGGTCGTCGTCGCGCGCCCACCGGCACGGGCATCCGATTCTGCGGTGGCCAGGTTGGCTTCGCGGCTCAGGCAACGCAAATCAACGCTGCTCATGGTGGGGTCGTGGCCGCAGAGTGAGGCGATGGTGTCATTGGGCGAGAGCCAGTGGCACGGTATTGGCAACGGCCATGGGCATTTGGCTGCGCGTGAAGTGACGGTCACGGTGACGAGCAAGAATGCGGGGCGACCACGCAGCGCACGCATCTGGCTACCTGATGCTTCGGAACAAATTCGTGCTTATGGCGCGCCGGAGATGGCTCCTGCGCCGCTGACGCTTTTGCCGCAGCAGGTCTCGGCATGAATGCCAGGTCGGGGGCGTTGCCTGAGCCACTCCCCCGAGTTCTGGTCCTCTGGGCTCCGGATTGGCCCGTGGTTGCTGCGCGACAACAGGAGAAGTTGCCAGCGGATGCCCCGCTCGTCCTCATCGAGAATGGGCTTGTCTTTGCGGCGGCAGCATCTGCTCGCGCCGAGGGCATCACTCGCGGGTTGCGGCTGCGAGAAGCCCAGTCGCGGTTTCCGGGAATTATCGACCGACCCTACGATCCGGCTCTCGACAGTCGAGCGTTCGAACCAGTGCTTGCCGGGGTCGAAGAGCTGATTCCGGGAGTGCAGGTGTTGCGACCAGGCATGTGTGCCGTTCGCGTGCGGGGTGCTGCCCAGTATTACGGCGGAGAGAAAGCCGCGGCGTTGACTGTTGTCGATCGGGTAAATGAGATTGCGGTATCCGATGCACGGGTAGGCATCGCTGACGCCCTTTTCACTGCGGTTCACGCTGCGCGCAGCACCATTGCCGCAGACCCGCGTTCGCGAGGAGGGCGAGTGCGGTTGGTGCCCGCTGGCGGCTCTGCCGAATTTTTGGCGCCACTTCCGATTGCGGTATTAGAAGAGCCACCCATCGTGACGCTGTTGATGAAACTCGGCATCTCAACACTGGGTGAGTTTGCGAACCTCGATCGCTTCGACGTTCGCTCTCGTTTTGGGGAACTCGGCGGTCGACTGCACGCTCTTGCCAGCGGCCGGGATCCGCAGGCTTTTATCGCACGTACTCCCCCACTCGACCTTGACGTCGTGATCGACTTTGAACCTGCCCTTGATCGCGTAGATCAGGTTGCCTTCGGTATTCGCAGTCGCGCCGACGATTTTGTAGCGGGCCTTGTCCGGGCTCGACTGGTGGCGACCGCGATTCGAATCGAACTTGATTCAGAATCGGGTGAGGTCGCCGAACGGGTGTGGTTGCATCCGCGGTCGTTCAGCGCCAGCGATGTTGTTGACCGCGTGCGCTGGCAAGTGCAAGGGTCCAATCTCATCGAAGCCGGGCTCAGCTCGGGCATTAGCCGGGTGCGCATCGTGCCCGAAACAGTGGATGAGATCGGCAATCATGAGACGGGGCTGTGGGGGTCGGGGCTAGAGCCGCGCATCCATCACGGACTTTCTCGAGTGCAGAGCATGCTCGGTCACGGTGGTGTTCTTGTGCCCACGATTGAGGGTGGGCGAACTCTGCAATCGCGTCAACGGCTCACCGCGTGGGGCGACCGCAGCGTCACCGAACGATCACCACAACGACCGTGGCCCGGCGTCTTACCTGCTCCACTGCCGGGAACAGTCTTCTCCACCCGTCATGCCGTGCACGTGTTTGCCGAAGATGGCACCACGGTGTCGGTGGATGAGCGTGGCCACGTTGCTGCACCGCCCGCCCAATTTTCCACCAGCGATTCGCGTTCCCGCACCCTCACGGCGTGGGCGGGGCCGTGGCCGCTCGCTGAGCGCTGGTGGGAGGCTGATTCTCCTGGTCGTTCGTGGCGTTTTCAAGCTGTTGACGACACCGGCTGTGCGTGGCTGCTTGTGCTCGATGACGGCGGTTGGTGGGCTGAAGCGAGGTATGACTGATGGCATGGTCTAATCCACCCATACCGTGGCGGCAGCTTGAACGCACGCTGTCGGGTTTTGGCACCGTCACGCCGATTGGTGAAGCCGGTGATGGTCGAGCTATGTCGCTGGTCTCCAGCAAACGCGCTCCCTACATCGCTCCCAGCGCGCCGCCGACCGACGAGGCAGCCGCGGCGAGCCCGGACGCCACCGCCGTGCCGTATGCAGAGTTGCATGCTCACTCAAGTTTCAGCTTTCTCGATGGCGCGAGTATGCCCGAGAAGCTCGCAGAAGAAGCAGCGCGGCTTGGGCTGAGTGCTCTGGCTCTCACCGACCACGATGGGCTCTATGGAATTGTGCGCATGGCCGAGGCTGCCGCTGAATTGGGGTTGCGCACTCTGTTTGGCGCCGAGCTCTCGCTCGGGCTCAGCGGGCCCCAAAACGGTATAGCCGACCCCGAAGGCGATCATCTTCTCGTGCTTGCCCGAAAAGAGGAGGGCTACCACCGTCTTGCCTTGGCCATTACGCGAGCTCAATTGGCTGGCGGCGAAAAGGGGCGACCTCGTTATGATCTCGACGAACTCGCCGAGCTGGCATCCGGGCATTGGTTTGTGCTCACGGGATGTCGCAAGGGGGCGGTTCGTCGTGCGCTCAGCGGCCCCGAGGGTAATGGCGCTCCTACCACGGCATCCATGCTCGCGGCAGGAGCGGAGCTTGATCGGCTCAGTGAGTTATTCGGGCCAGAGGCGGTGATCGTTGAACTCTTCGACCACGGTTACCCGCTCGACTCCGCTCTCAACGATGCTCTTGTCGTGCTCGCGGCCGAACGCGGCTTGAGGGTCGTTGCAACGTCAAACGCTCACTACGCGACTCCTCGCCAGCATCACTTGCACTCGGCAATCTCGGCAGTGCGGGCTCGTCGCAGTCTCGACGAAATGGATGGTTGGCTTCCGGCTGCAGGCACAGCTCATCTGAGGTCGGGAGCTGAGATGGCTGCTCTTTTTGCGCGTTATCCCGGAGCAGTAGCGACGACAGTGGAGATCGCAGACGAGGCAGCATTCGAACTTCGGCAGGCGAAGCCGGCACTTCCTGATCAGGACGTTCCCGAAGGGCACACGCCCGCGAGTTGGTTGCGCGAGTTGACGTGGGCCGGAGTAAAAGACCGCTCTATTGAATTGTCGGAAGCTAACCGGGCACGCATTCAGCGGGAACTTGATGTCATCGAAGAGAAAAACTTCGCCGGCTATTTTCTGATCGTGCACGACATTGTCGCCTTTGCGCGCGGGCGCGGCATCCTGTGCCAGGGGCGCGGTTCGGCCGCCAGTTCTGTGGTCTGTTACCTGCTCAAGATCACGGCGGTTGACCCTTTGCGGTACAAGCTCCCGTTCGAGCGCTTCATTTCAGCGATGCGAGAAGAGGAACCAGACATCGATGTCGACTTCGACTCCGAGCGTCGTGAAGAAGTGATCCAGTACGTGTTCGAACGGTATGGGCGCGAGAACGCGGCGCAGGTCGCGAACGTGATTCAGTACCGTCCCCGGTTTGCGGTGCGCGATATGGCGAAAGCCCTCGGGCACAGCCCAGGGCAGCAAGATGCGTGGTCGAAACAGATGGAGCGCTGGGGCTCCGACGTTTCGGGAGTTGACCATGACATCCCCGATTCGGTCTTGGAGCTTGCCCAGCAGGTGATGAAGTTTCCGCGGCACCTCGGCATCCACTCTGGTGGCATGGTGCTCACGCAGCGACCGGTCGGTGAGGTCGTGCCGATTGAGCACGCGCGCAAAGACAAACGCACCGTGGTGCAGTGGGACAAAGACGACTGTGCGTGGATGGGGCTGGTCAAGTTCGACCTGCTGGGTCTCGGCATCCTGTCGGCGATGCAATACAGTTTCGATCTCGTTGACGAGGCGCTGGGCGAACGATGGGATCTTGCGACTATCCCCGCTGAAGAGCAGGGCGTCTACGACCAACTGTGTCGAGCAGATGCCATTGGCGTCTTCCAGGTCGAGAGCCGTGCTCAGATGGGGCTGCTGCCGCGTCTTCAACCGCGCGAGTTTTACCATCTTGTTGTCGAGATTGCGCTCGTGCGCCCCGGCCCGATTCAGGGTGGTGCTGTGCATCCCTATGTCCGTCGCAAGATGGGCGCCGAACCGATCACCTACCTGCACCCCAACTTGAAAGAGCCGCTCGAACGCACTCTTGGCGTTCCGATTTTTCAAGAGCAGCTGATGCAAATTGCGGTCGCAGTTGGCGGATGCTCGGCTGACGATGCCGATCTGCTCCGGCGGGCAATGGGGTCGAAACGTGGGATTGAACGCATCGACAAGCTGCGCACCAAGCTCTATGCGGGAATGGCAAGCAACGGCATCATCGACGCGGATGCCGACCGTATCTACGAAAGCATCCAGGCCTTTGCCGGGTTTGGCTTTGCCGAGAGCCACGCTTTGAGCTTTGGGCTTCTCGTGTACGCGAGTGCCTGGGTGCGGCTCCACTACCCCGCTGCGTTCTTGGCTGCTCTACTGCGGGCGCAACCAATGGGTTTCTATTCGCCGCAATCTTTGGTGGCGGATGCTCGCCGTCACGGTGTGGTCGTGCTGGGCCCTGACCTCCAGCGCTCGGGTGTCTTTGCCGGATTGGAAGCGTTGGGAGACGGGGTCGAGGCGACAGGAAGCGACCGCTGCCTCGATGCAGAACAACCTCCCGTTGGACCATTCGACCGTTCAGCGCCCTTCGATACCGACGACCACCGCCGTGACGGAGCATTTGCGGTCCGTCTGGGATTTGACGAAGTAAAGGGTGTCGGAACGGCGATTGCGGAGAAAATTGTGGCCGCACGGGAGTCCGGCGAGTTCGTGTCGATGAATGATCTGGTGCGGCGGGTTGGTCTCACGACGAAACAATTGGAGGCCTTGGCAGCGGCGGGAGCTTTCGACTCTCTCGAGCTCACTCGTCGTGAAGCAATGTGGAATGCGGGTAGCGCGGCACAGGATCGCGAGGAGTATCTTCCCCACAGTATGGTCACCGTTCAGCCGCCACTTTTTTCGATGTCGAGCCCGGTGGATGATCTGATGGCCGACCTCTGGTCTACGGGGATTTCGCCGGCAAGCCATCCGGTTGCCCATCTGAGGTCGGCCCTGAGCGCGCGAGGAATCCTGAGCGCAACCGACCTGATGACCGCTGAATCCGGGCGTCGTATCGAAATTGGCGGTGTTGTCACTCATCGCCAACGTCCCGCAACGGCCAGCGGAATCACGTTCATGAACATCGAAGATGAGACCGGCCTTATCAATGTTATTTGCAGTGTTGGAGTCTGGGGGCGCTACCGTCGAGTGGCTCGTGACAGCGCAGCGCTCATCGTTCGTGGCGTTCTTGAACGCTCCGTTGACGGTGTGATTAATGTTGTCGCAGACCGCTTTGAACCGCTTTCGGGGCTCCCCCACACCCGATCACGAGATTTCCACTGATGACGACTTCATTACCGTTATGTGACTTTTTCGAAATAGATGACACATGCAGGGCTTTCCTGATATAGCCTTAGGCCATCGTTCATGTTCTAGACAAAGGCATGAATGAGGCCTCGACTGTCGGGGCCTGAGGAACGCTCCTGGAGGAGTTTTAAATGGCACTAGGTACCGTCAAGTGGTTCAACGCAGAAAAGGGCTTTGGATTCATCGCCCCCGAGGACGGAAGTCCTGATGTGTTCGCCCACTACTCGGCCATCGCAACAAATGGCTACAAGTCGCTCGACGAGAACCAAAAGGTTGAGTTTGACATCACACAGGGACCCAAGGGTCCCCAGGCGGAGAACATCCGCCCCCTCTGATCTTGATAGTTCAGTAATGAGAACGCCCCCGGTCCTATACCGGGGGCGTTTTCTTGTTAACAGACGGATGCACGACTAACCACACGCGCAGCACCCGGCGGTCTTCGCGTCTCGCCCGGCGAAACGCACAACGCGACACCTGTGAGGCCTCGCTGCTAGCGACTAGTGCATGCCCTTACGCAGGTAATCGATGCGGGTCTGCAATTGCGTCACCGTAGCCTGAGCAACCGCAGGACCGCCACAGACGCGACGGAGTTCCGCGTGGATCAATCCGTGCGCTTCGTTAGAAAGCTTCGCTCTGCGGCCCACGAGGTTGTTCAATAGGGTTCGCTGTTCTTTGAGCGTGCGGTACAGGGGCGGCGGCTGTTCTTCCTTGGGGCGACTCTCGGCGCGTTTCGACTGGCGCTTTTGGCGCTGCAGCAAAAGTTCGCGCACTTGCTCTGGCTCCAAAATGCCGGGAAGCCCAATGAAGTCGAGCTCTTCGTCGCTGCCCGGTTCGGCGGCAAAACCAAACTCGGCGCCGTCGAAGAGCACCCGGTCAAAGTTTGCTTCGGACTCAATGGCTTCCCAGGTGAACTCGTCGGCGAGTTCATCGCTGGTCTTCTCTTCACGGTTCTCTGCATCGAGAAGGCTGTCATCGAGCAGGTCATCGGGCGACTCTTTGCGATCGAGAGCGTGGTCGCGCTCTTTCTCGAGCTTGCCGGCGAGATTCATCAGGTTCGGAACGCTCGGCAAAAAGATTGATGCTGTCTCACCGCGGCGACGGGTGCGCACAAAACGACCAACAGCTTGAGCGAAATACAACGGGGTAGATGCCGAGGTCGCATACACGCCGACGGCAAGTCGCGGAACGTCGACACCTTCAGACACCATGCGCACGGCCACCATCCAGCGACTATCGCTTTCGGCAAACTTCTCGATGCGCGACGATGACTCTTTCTCGTCGGAGAGCACGATCGTGGCGGACTCCCCCGTGATGTCCTTGATGAGTGTGGCGTAGGCGCGAGCGGTGAGCTGGTCGGTCGCAATGACGAGCCCTCCGGCATCAGGGACCGAATGCCGCACTTCGCTGAGGCGA
Source organism: Salinibacterium sp. NG22 (assembly GCF_015864925.1). Taxonomy (NCBI): domain Bacteria; kingdom Bacillati; phylum Actinomycetota; class Actinomycetes; order Micrococcales; family Microbacteriaceae; genus Salinibacterium; species Salinibacterium sp. NG22. The sequence continues at coordinate 253,710 of NZ_JADYWG010000001.1, forward strand.
CGATCTGCCGCCCGCAACACCGCCGGCATCCACTCGCCCTTGGGGTCAAGAGCTGTGCGCCACGCCTGCGCGGTGACGTCTTTAGTGTCGCCTTCACCGAGGCGGGCTTCCATCTCGTCGCCCATGCGGGTGCGCCAGCGCATTTTGCCGGCGTAGGCCATGAAGATGACCGGACGAACAACGCCGTCTTCGAGCGCGCGACCGTAACCGTAGTTGTAATCAGTGACCGAAGTGCGGATGCCCTCATGATTGGGCGCATAGGTCACGAAGGGAATCGGGGCGGTGTCGCTGCGGAACGGGGTGCCGGTGAGCGAGAGCCGCCGGGTGGCACGGCCAAACGATTCGCGGATGGCATCGCCCCAGCTGAGGGCGTCTCCGCCGTGATGCACTTCATCGAGAATCACGAGGGTGCGGGCCGAATCTGTGATTTCCTGATGCAGCGACGCCTTCATGGCGACTTGGGCATAGGTGACGGCGACACCGTGGAAACGGCGACCACCCCACGCGTCTCCATTGGAGAACGAGGGATTGAGGCGGATTCCGACGCGGTTGGCGGCGTCGGCCCATTGGCGTTTGAGGTGATCGGTCGGCGCCACGACGGTCACACGATCGATTTCCCGTCTGGCGAAGAGTTCAACGGCCAGTCGGAGTGCGAATGTGGTCTTTCCTGCACCCGGAGTTGCGGCGGCAAGAAAGTCGCGGGGCTCTTTCTCAAAATAGAGATCGAGGGCTTCTGCCTGCCACGCTCGCAATTTGGATGCGGTGCCTCGGGCGGCTCGTTCAGGGTACGACGGTGAGAGGTGTTCCGCCGCGAAGGTGCCCACGGTGGGGCCAGGCAATGGAGTGCTCACTTGATAAGACTTTACCGTTCTCTACTGACAACTGAGTTCGTGTTCGGAGCGTTTCGGGCCTGGGGGCGTGAAAAGCGCGAGCGATTAGTCGCGTTGACCTAGGCGCGGCCGTTCTGAACGTTGCGAGCCCAGGAGACGCGCTGGTCCAATGGCACCGGTTCCGAAGCGAGCGGATGCCGCTTCCATGGCCTCTTCGGCGTCTCGCCATCCGTCGGTGGTGTCCCACAAACTCAGCTGTCCGCCGCCCGGTTCGACGAGTTGCTCACCGCGCACGCCGACAAGGCGTACGGGGCGACCTTCGCGAGCGAAGTCGGCATACACGTCTCTCACGGTCTCGTAAATGGTCCGGCCGAGATCGGTGGGGGCGGGCAATTTCTTCGACCGGGTGATTGTGCTGAAGTCTTCGAACCGAAGCTTCAACACCACGGTGCTCGCCTCCATTCCAGCGCCTCGTAACCGTGCGGCAACCTTCCCGGAGAGCCGGAGCAATTCGCGGCGGATCTCATCGGCATCTAACACGTTGTACTCAAAGGTCGTCTCGTGGCCGATGCTCTTCTCCGCGGCACGTTCAACGACGCTGCGGGGATCGTTGCCCCAGGCGAGGTTGTGGAGCTTCACTGCGCCAGTTTCACCGACCGCGCGCGTCAGAGTTTCTCGGTCTGCATGGGCGATGTCTGCGATTGTGCTGAAACCACGCTGCTGCAGCGACTCAGCAGTCTTGCCGCCGACGCCCCACAGGGCGGTGATGGGCAGCGGATGCAAGAATTCGATCGTCTGGTCGGCAGGAATAACCAGCAGTCCATTGGGCTTAGACAACCCCGACGCAACCTTCGCCACGTACTTCGATGCGGCGGCCCCTACCGAACAGACGAGGCCGGTCTCTGCAAATACCCGCCGGCGCAGCAGCGTGGCTACCTCGATGGGTGAGCCGTAGATGGCACGTGCGCCCGCGACATCCAGAAATGCTTCGTCGATGCCCAGCCGTTCCACCTTGGGTGTGAGCTGGTCGCAGATATCGAAGACGACGGAAGAGAAATGTTGATAGCGCTCGAAATGTGGCTCTAGGACGATTGCATTCGGGCACCGGCGCAGGGCAAGGGCCATGGGCATCGCAGAATTGACGCCGTACTTGCGAGCTTCGTAGGTCGCAGCTGTGACCACTGAGCGAACGGAGTTGTGTCCCACTATGACGGGCTTGCCGATGAGCTCGGGGTGATCGAGCAGCTCGACGGAGGCGAAAAACGCGTCCATGTCGACGTGCAGGATGGTGGCAGTGCTGTCGTCAACGCCCGGCGCGGTTACATGCCGCGTGCGACCGTCTTGCTTACCCATAGCGCCATTGTCGCAGGTGGCTCTGACGGTGAGGACAAGACTCGGACACCGTCGCCGGAGAACCGCGGCAACGACAGAAAAGGGGCGGTGCGCCGAAGTGCACCGCCCCTTTTACCCAAGAGTGTTTAGCGACGTGAGCCGCGCGTGATCAGTCCATAGAGGAAGAGCACGAGCACTGAGCCGCCGATGGCTACGAGCCACGTTTCGATGGAGAAGAACTCTTCGAGGCCAATGCCAAAGATGGCGCCTCCCACGAATCCTCCGACGAGTGCTCCAACGACACCCAGAAGGAGTGTTGCGAGCCAACCGCCGCCCTGGCGTCCGGGCAAGATTGCCTTAGCGATAGCTCCGGCGATGAGTCCCAGTACGATCCAGCCGATGATTCCCATTGTGTGTTCTCCAAACGGTTGTTAAGTGGTCTTCGGTATGAAAACCAACAGAGAAGAGATAACCACGTGCCCTATCCGGGGGTCAAAGCAATACAGGCTGTTCACAGGAACCACCCGGGTAGCGCACAGGCAGATTTTGAGACAGGCTAGACGTATGCAAGAACAACACCCGTGGAGCAGATATGTTGCCATCGGAGATTCCTTTACAGAGGGCATCGGCGACCCCGAACCCAACTCCCCCGGCGGTAACCGCGGGTGGGCTGACCGCGTTGCGGAAGTGCTCGGCGCCCACAAACCAGACTTTGCGTATGCCAACTTGGCAATTCGCGGTCGGCTGCTCAACCAGGTTGCCGCTGAACAGCTCAAGCCGGCAATGGAGCTCAAGCCTGATCTCATCACCGTCTCCGCTGGCGGCAATGACATCATCCGCCCAGGTTCGGATGCCGATGAGGTCGCTCAGCGCGTAGATACTCTCGTCGAGCAGCTTCGCCGGGACGGCGCGACCGTCGTGCTTTTTACCGGCCCTGATATCGGGATGACTCCCGTCCTCAATCGCATGCGCGGCAAGGTTGCCATCTACAACGAAAACATTCGCGCTGTAGCCCAACGCCACGATGCCGTTGTCGCCGACATGTGGGCCCTGCGCGAACTCGGCGACCCACGCATGTGGTCACCCGACCGCCTCCATTTCTCCCCCGTTGGTCATCACACGGTGGCTCGCATGGTGCTCGACTCGCTCAATGTTGCCAACGAACTTGAACCTTTCCGGCCTGAGCCGCTTCCTCCGCGTCTCTGGCGCGAAGCGCGCGTCGAAGACATTGGCTGGGCGCGTGAACACCTTGTGCCGTGGGTGTTGCGTCGAATCCGTCACCAGTCGTCGGGCGACAACGTCACAGCGAAACGACCGGGCTTCTAAACGTAAGCGCCCCTCACGGACTCTAGGAGGCCCGTGAGGGCATCAACGCGCGCCACAGCACCCGCGTGGTCAGCGCACCGCTAGTGAGCGGCTGGAGACGAAACGAGGGCCCCTGCCATTGGCAGGGGCCCTCTTTTCTTATGTTTCTTAGCTCGCTACCCGGTGTAACCGGTGCGGCCGGCTGCGGGGCAGTCGAAGGGATCACCGTCAGCGCTCAGGCCGACTTCGTTGAGGTGGCGAATCACTATGCCGTACGAAGTGACGAGTCCGACCTCGGTGTACTTGATGTCCTTGGTCTTGCAGTACTCCTTCACCATTTCAGCGGCGAGAGGCAAATGCGGACGCGGCATCGTGGGGAAAAGGTGGTGCTCGATCTGGAAGTTGAGTCCACCCATGAAGTGGTTCATGAACACACCACTACGGATGTTGCGGCTCGTCAGAACTTGACGACGCAGGAAGTCAACCTTCGACCCCTTGGGCAAGATCGGCATTCCCTTGTGGTTGGGAGCGAACGATGCGCCCATGTAAAGCCCGAAGATTCCCATTTGAACGCCCAAGAAGGCAAATGCCATGCCGAGCGGGAGGAAGCTGAACACGACGGCAAGGTAGCCGATGTTGCGCACGAGCAAGAGGCTGATCTCGAGCCAGCGCTTGTCGACCTTCTTCTTGAAGTTGAAGACCTCTTGGAAAGCGTGTGAATGAAGGTTGAAGCCCTCAAGCAAAAGCGCTGGGAAGAACAGGTAGCCCTGGCGCTTCGCCATGAACTTAGTCATACCCTTGAGGCCGACAGTCTTTTCCTTCTGGAAAATAATGAAGTCAGTCTCAATATCAGGGTCTTTATCGACCGTGTTGGGGTTCGCGTGGTGACGCGAGTGCTTGTTCATCCACCAGGCGTAGCTAATACCCACGACGAGGTCGGACATAAGCCGCCCCAGAGTGTCATTGAGCTTGCTGGACTGAAAAACTTGGCGATGCGCCAGTTCGTGTGTCAAAAATGCGTATTGCGTAAAAATGATGCCCATCGCCGCGGCGATCAACAAGATGTACCACGTGCCGGCAAGCATCGCGAAACCAACCCAAGCGGCGGCCATAGCGACGGTAATCACGGCAAAAGTGATGATGTAGAAGCGTCTGTTGCGACGCAACAGACCTGCTTCGCGAACGGTGCGCAACAATGATGCGAATTCGCTCATCGGGCTACCGACTCCGCGGGGCCCAGTCTTGATGATTCGTGTGGGATCGGCTGAGAGAGAACTACTCACGTGACCTCAGATGTTTTGAATGACTTCCCAGCCATTTGTCAATCGAGCAGGTGCTCCAGATGCACTCCACCTTATCGCGACCTCCTGTGAGTGCCGTGTTTATTCCATAACTAAAACAAACTTTGTGGGTTTGTGAGCCTCCACCAGGCCCCTGGATCATCGATTTCGTTGCTAAACACCAGTGGGATCTCGAAGGTTTCCGTGCCGACCTGCACGTGAAGCGTGCCCGCGTTTTCCCCGGCCGCAGCAAGGCGAACAGGGGCAGCTTCCACTGTTACGGAGATCTCATCCTCGCCCCACACCACAGCCGTAACGGTCGACGCAGCGATCGCAGCAGACTCATCGCCCCACGGCGTGTCATAGTCCGCGAACTCTTCCCCATCTGTCGCCACTTCAACTTCGGAGAACCCGGCAGTGGCATCCGCAATGAGCTCGCGAATCGCCGCATTGATCGTGGGGTGGTCTGGCCCGCCGACGACCGCGCCAACCAGGGTGATGACTTCATCACCAACGGTCACGTCGGCGGAGAACAGAAGGCAGGACCACCCCACGTCGAGAGTTCCCGTCTTGATCCCGTCGACGCCGTCGATGCCGAGAAGTTGGTTGCTGTTGTGAACTGCACCGATACCCGGAATGTCTGCGGATGAGGTCGATACGATTTGCGCGATGACCGGATTCTCGATCGCCAAGCGCGCGATTTCAGTGAGGTCGCCCGCCGTGCTTCGATTCGTTTCCTGAATTCCGGATGCTTCTGTGAGGGTCGTATTTTCGAGGCCGTTGTCAGCCAGCCACGTTGCCGCCGCGGCGACGAACGCTTCCTCAGAGCCAAATGCCCAGTGCGCGAGTGATTGAGCATAGTTATTGGCTGAGGGGAGTAAAACAACAGTCATGACGTCGCGTTGAGACAGCTGCTGGCCGTCATAGACCGGTGAAACCGACCCGTATTGCGCGAGCTGTTCGTAGTAGTAGTCGAGGTCGGTCGGTCCGAACGTAATGGTCGGGCCCGCTTCATCCACCTCAAGCGGTTTAGCGTCGAGCACTACAAGAGAGGTAATAATTTTCGTAATCGATGCGATGGGAACCGCATCAGTGCTGCCCGCTTGCGCGAGCACGCCGGGGCGGTCGAGGGCGCCGATCGCCGAGGCGCCATAGCTGGGAAGAGTGAGTTCGGGCTCCGTTGGCACCGGTGCATCAAGGGGGAGAACGTGGGCCGAAACCTCGTCGAGCGGCGCGAGTAGCGTCAGCGGCAGATAGAACGCTGTCGCCAGAACGGCACCAACAACAGCAAATACGACAATACGACGGCGACGGAAGATTTGGCGTTGAGTCAGCGGCACCGGATAACGCTAACAGGTGAAGCTATGGCGGTGGCTAGCGTGCTCGAAGCATGTACATACCCACTGCGCTGGCGGCGGCGACATTGAGCGAATCGACGCCGTGCATCATCGGAATCTTGACGACGGTATCGGCCGCTTCGATCGTGCTCAGAGAAAGACCATCGCCCTCTGTCCCCAAGATCAGCGCAACCTTCTCAGGGGCATCAGCGGCGAAGGTATCGAGGTCGACGGAGTCATCGTTGAGGGCGAGTGCTGCGAGATGGAAGCCAGCGGCCTTGAGATCGGCCGCGTCAGCAGGCCAGTTCTGGAGGCGAGTCCACGGCACTTGAAGAACCGTTCCCATGCTGACCCGCACGCTCCGCCGGTAAAGCGGATCGGCGCACCGTGGCGTAATGAGCACGGCGTCCGCTCCAAGCGCAGCGGCAGAGCGGAAAATTGCACCGACGTTGGTGTGATCAACGATGTCTTCCAGGATGACGATGCGGCGCGCATCCGCCACTAGATCGGCAACGCTGGGAAGGGCAGGACGGTGAATGGATGCCAGGGCGCCGCGGTGCAGATTGAAGCCCGTGAGCTGTTCAAGCAGCTGCGACTCCCCCACGTATACCGGAACCGGAGAATCTCCGAGCAACTCGGCCACGTCGTCGAGCCACTGTTCGAGAACGAGTACCGCGCGTGGCACATGACCGGCCCGAAGTGCACGCGCAATCACTTTGGACGACTCGGCAATGTAGAGACCGCCAGCCGGTTCTGTGCGGCGACGCAGAGCAACATCCGTGAGGTTGGCGAAGTCGCTAAGGCGAGGATCGGAGAGATCGGTTACCCGAATGACGTTCACGGTGTGTTCCCTACTGTGCGGTTTCGCCATCAGGTGAATCTGAAATGGCAGAGGACGAGCCTGAAGTGCTTACGCTTGGAGAGTGAACACACTCCCGATCAGCAACGAAATCGATCGTGCTGCAGAACTGCTTCAGGGCAAGGTCATTAGCGTACTCACCGGCGCTGGAATTAGCACCGATTCAGGCATACCCGATTATCGCGGTGAAGGCGCCGCGGTGCGCAATCCGATGACTTTTCAACAGTTCCAGAGTTCGCCCGATTTTCGCAAACGCTATTGGGCGGGTAGCCACCTTGGCTGGAAACGCTTCGCTTCTTCGACGCCGAATGAGGGCCACGATGCCCTTGCCGAGTTTGAACGCCGAGGGATCAGCAACGGCATCGTGACTCAGAACGTCGATGGTTTGCACTTACGCGCTGGCTCCACCCGTGTTGTTGATGTGCATGGCAGCATCGATCGTGCTCGGTGCTTGCGGTGCGGACAGTATTTTGCCCGCACTCCCCTAGCGGCCCGTATCTCTGAACTGAACCCGTGGCTCGAACAAGATGACTCTCACACGCTTAATCCAGACGGCGATGCTGACGTGCACAATGTCGATGACTTCGTGATCCCCGAGTGCACCGTCTGCGGCGGCGTTCTGAAGCCGGATGTCGTGTTCTTTGGCGAGTTCGTTCCCACGAGAAAATTCCAGCTGGGTGCCTCGCTCGTGGACCAATCGGATGCCATGATCGTCGCGGGGTCATCTCTCGTCGTCAATTCCGGCATCCGCCTTGTTGAGCGAGCGATGCGCAAGAAGATCCCCCTTGTCATCATCAATCGTGGAGTGACCAAAGCCGATAAGCGCGCCGACGTTAAGATCGATGGTGGCGCTTCCGCAGTTCTTGGCGAACTTGTGGAGCGCTTAGCTGCCTAGCAGCGCAGATCGCCCGAGTGTTCTGTGCTGATCATTGTGTTGTGAGCGGAGCGTTGTGTTCATTTATCTCGTGCGCCATGGAGAGACTGACTGGAATCTCGAGCGTCGCATTCAGGGCAGTACCGACATTCCTCTCAATGACACGGGTCGCGAGCAGGCACGCACAACTGGGCAACTTCTTGCTCGCCGTCAGTGGGACGGTATCTTCGCGAGTCCGCTCTCACGGGCGATGGAAACCGCAGAGATTATTGCGGGCATCGTCGGGCTTCCTGCTCCCCAACCCGTAGCCGCGATTGTCGAACGCAACTATGGTGTTGCCGAAGGCTGCACCGATAGTGAAATCGATGCCCGTTATCCGACCGACGTTGAGGTTCCTGGCCGAGAGCCACGCGAGGATGTAGCGAAGCGTGTGGTTCCCGCTCTCGTTCGTTTGGCCGAGCACCATCACGGCGAGTCAATTATCGTGGTGGCTCACGGCGGAGTCATCGCGACGGTGCTCGCCACGGTCGCTCCGGGGCACCCCCACGGACGAATCGCCAACGGCTCAGTGCATAGCTTCCGCCACGACGAAGGCACACTGACGCTCATCGATTTCGATGACCCCATCGAAGAGGAATCAGAACGCCAGGGCGGCGACGACTTCGCAGCACAGAACGCCCTAGCTCGACGCGAGGGTGACGGGTAGCTTCTCTCTAACCGTTCTTTTTCGCCTCGCGGGCAGCTACGGCATCCTGAAGGACTTGGTAAAGCGTTGCGGCACCCTTTTGCCAAGTGAATTCTGCAGACCGTTGCCGAGCGGCGGTTGAGCGCGCTTGCCAGGTAGCGGGATCCTCGAGGGCTTTGACTTCCCGTGCTAGTTCTGAAGTTTTGTCTGGGTTGAAGAATCCGCCGGCGGGGCCTGAAACTTCGCGGAAGATCGCCGTATCGCTGACGACCACCGGCGTGCCAAGAACCATCGCCTCAACCTGTGGGAGGCCAAAGCCTTCATCGCGAGATGCTGTCACAAGAGCGGTCGCCCGCGAGAGTGTCTCCGAGTAGACCTCGTCGCTTGCTCCGTTGTGGAAGATGAGGCTCGACTCCGGCGCGAGTGCTGTCAACTCTGCCTTCGTCGTCTCGTCTACGCGGCTCATCAGGTGCAGGGTGTAGCCGGGCAGATCGTGGAGTGCACGAGCAATCAGCCCCACGTTCTTGTACGGCATATACGAGCCCATGTAGACGAGTTCGCGAGTCGTCGGTGCCACCCGGGGAACGTATTCGGCTGGACTATCGGTGCCAAGAGTCACGACGGCAATGGGGTTGCGCGTGAGGTTATGCTCCAGCATCTGGTCACGTGTCGTCTGGGAATCGGAGACATGGGCATCTGCTCTGTTCAAAAGTGCCCGTTGGAAAGCCCAGGTCAGATGATACGCACGCCACATCACACGCACTGCCCACGGCAGGTTGCGAGGCGGAGTGGGGTGCTTGTAGTAGATGAGGTCGTGCACTGTCGTGACGAGAGTGTACTTGCGACCGAACGGGCCCATCGTCTGCATGGGGGTGAACACGACATCCGGCTTCAACTTATTGACCTGCAGGGCAACGAGCGGTTCTAGGATGCCCGTGGGTGATGAGACCAGTTCCCAGGGCAAGTCAGGCAGCAGCTCAAGTTGGCGCTTGTCGGAAACCAACATCGTCACGGGGTGCAGCTTGCTCAATTCCTCGACGAGGCGCGCCCCATAGCGGCTGATGCCGTCGTGGCGGCCGATGCGCGTGTAGCGGCAATCAAAAATGATTTTCATGAGGTTGGCTCCGCAACTGTTCCCGCATTCAGGAACCTAACGATCAGTTCGGCGGCTTCGCGCGGCCGTTCGTAGTGGATGAGGTGGCCAACGTTGTCGAAAATTTCGAGCTGTGAGTCAGCGAAGAGCGTGTGCAGTCGCTCCTGAGCAGGAACGGGACTGATGGGGTCATTGCGAGCCCCGATCAAGAGCGTGGGAACGGTGATCTCCGAGGCAAACATGCTGACGTCCGATCCGATGGATGCCTCGAAGGCTTCAAGCAGGCTGTCGCGATTGGCATAACTGCTGAAGTGCGCGTGGTGCTGGTGATGGACCCAGCGTCGAAGTTCTGGGTCGTGAGTCTTCACCATGGCAAGACTCATCACGCGCACGACGAGCCAGTTGCTGAGCATTGGCGCGCCGATCGCGTGCGGCAGAGCCCGGGCGAGTTGATAAAACCAGAGCGTTATCTTGCTGAGCACGCCGTTGGGCCCCGAGAGTGCCGGCGCTGCGATGGGATTGACGAGAATGAGCCGTGGCGTAACAAGGCCACGGGCAAGTGCGGCAGAGACCACAATCGATCCGAAGGAATGCCCGAGAATAATGGCGCTCCCGTTGAGGTCGAGTCCTTCGACGAAGCTCTGAAGCCAGAGCGCATACCCCTCGATGTCGTGTGCCCGACCGCTGAGCGGCTCGGACGCACCGAAACCCGGAATGTCGGGACTGATGATGCGGATGCCGCGAATGTGAGCACAGACTGCCTCGAGGCCGTGGTGGTCGCCCCGAAAACCATGCACCAGAACCAGAACGGTGTCGGCATCTTTCGGGCCGTACTCCCAGTAGTGCGTTGATGAGCCGAGCACTTCAACAACGGAGTGCCTCGCCGGGGTGGCGTCGAGCAGTGCTCCGTACGGCGATGCTGGTCTCATTCGAACAATCTTATGCAGTGTGCCGGTGGTTGCTGACATCCTGGCTTCGAATGCGTTGCCCGGCGAGTTCGACGCCGCAACTCCGCGAGCCGAGTTCCCGGTGTCAGTGTCTCGCCCTACGCTGAGTTCATGAGCAACTCCGGCACCTTAGCCACCTTCGATCTTGAAACCACTGGCGTCGACGTGGAGACCAGTCGCATCGTCTCCGCCTGTATCGCCCTCGTCGATGAGGTGGGAGTGGTGACGTCTCGGTGGGATTGGCTCGCCGACCCGGGCATTGAGATTCCGGATGGCGCTGCCGCGATTCACGGAATTACTACTGAACGAGCACGAGCTGAGGGTCGAGACGCGGCGACTGTCGTCGCTGAGATTGCGAACACGTTGAAAGACACGTGCGCACAGGGCATTCCCCTGGTCGTCTACAACGCGCCATACGATCTTTCGCTGCTCGACCGCGAATGTCGCCGGCATTCAATCGAGGGCCTTGCGGAGCCGTATATCGTCATCGATCCCCTGGTTATCGACAAAGGCGTTGATCGTTACCGCCGGGGCAAGCGCACTCTCGAAGCGACCTCGGCGCTGTACGGTGTCACTCTGGACGATGCGCACGACGCCGGCGCCGATGCGATCGCTGCCGCCCGCGTTGCTCAGGCCTTGCTCCTGAAGTACACGGAGCAGCTCAGCATTCCATTTGGCGAATTGCACGCGCTGCAACAGCGCTGGTACGCCGAGCAGTCGGCAAGCTTTCAGGAGTTCATCCGCAGGTCCAAGGGCGACGAGAGCTTCGTGGCGAACCTGGAGTGGCCAGTACGCTCGTTCCCGCAGTAGCGCTCCCCCAGCCTTAATCAGCAATGCGCAACGTTCTGTGGAACGTTGCGCATTTTCTGTGGTTGCTGTTGCTGCCGCACGGTGACGGTGCACGAATGAGGTCGTGCCGTTAACGACTGAAGGCGACCGGATAACCGATCGCCTTCAGGAAAAACTGGGTGTTACTAGTTGCCGAAGCCCTTGTAACGGTTCTTGAACTTCTCAACGCGTCCTGCGGAGTCCATGATGCGCTGCTTACCCGTGTAGAACGGGTGCGACTCGGAGGAGATTTCGACGTCGATGACCGGGTAGGTGTTTCCGTCTTCCCACTCGATCGTCTTCTCGCTCGTCACAGTTGAACGAGTGAGGAACGTGGAGCCAGACGCGAGGTCGCGAAAGACGATGGGCATGTATGTGGGGTGGGTCTCGGACTTCATTGGATTTCCCTGGGTTCTTGAATAAATAAAAGACGTAGGCGGTCACGCGGACCGACACACAAGCCTATCAGAGGATTAGGCAGCACGCGCGGTGTAGCGGCCGGAGTCTTTTGTGATGATGAGTTCGAGACCGAAAGCGGCACTCAAGTTCTCTGACGTAACAACGTCATCGATCTTACCCGCGCTGTGCACGGAACCCTTGGACAAAACCAGCGCGTGGGTAAATCCTCGCGGAATCTCTTCCACGTGGTGCGTCACCATCACGATTGCTGGCGCGGTATCTGCCTGAGCGTAACCGCTCAGGAGTTGAACTAGTTCTTCACGCGAGCCGAGGTCGAGGCTTGCTGCCGGCTCATCGAGCAAGAGCAGTTCTGGGTCGGTCATCACGGAGCGTGCAATCTGCACCCGCTTTTGTTCGCCATCGCTCAGATCGCCGAACCGACGTTCTTCCAAGTGCGAGAGACTCCACTCGGCGAGCACGCGACGTGCACGACGCACGTCGACATTCTCGTACTGCTCGTTCCAGCGACCCGTCACCGAGTATGCAGCGGTCAAGACAACATCGAGAACACTCTCGTTGCCGGGAACGCGGCGGGCAAGAGCGGTCGAGGCGAAACCAATGCGCGGACGCACATCAAATACATCGGAGGCGCCAAGAGTGCTGTCGAGCACCGTGACCTCTCCCGAACTTGGATGAATCTGAGCGGCGGCCAGCTGCAACAGCGTGGTCTTGCCTGCCCCATTGGGACCGAGAATCACCCACCGATCGGAAGCTTCTACACTCCAAGAAACAGAGTCGAGGATCGTATTGCCACTACGAGTGACGGTGACGTCGGAGAAGGTGAGAACGCTAGCCATGATGTGTTCATCCTATTGCTTTGCTGGCTCCCATGGGCGAGGCAACGAGGGCGATCCCGATAGTCTGACGAGTGAAGTCGTGCGGTTCTCGAAACCCACGACATGAACCGTCGATTGAAGGGTCCTCGCCTTGGCACAATTTCTCGTAGTTTTTGACGTCGACTCCACGTTGATCGAGAACGAGGTAATCGAGTTACTCGCTGCGCGGGCAGGGTCCGAGCCGCAGGTGACGGAGATCACTACGCGCGCGATGAACGGGGAACTTGACTTCGAAGAGAGCCTTCGAGCGCGAGTAGCGACCCTGGCCGGACTGCCCGAGTCAGTGATTGCCGAGTGTGCTCGCGACATCCGCGTCACGAACGGCGCTGAGGAGCTCATAGCTGGCGTCAAAGCGGCCGGCGGCCGTGTTGCGGCAGTTTCTGGCGGTTTCCATGAGCTTCTTGATCCTCTTGCCGCGCGCCTCGGTCTGGACTACGCCCGCGCTAACCGCCTCGAAGTGAAAAACGGTCTGGTCACGGGCGCTGTCCTCGGCCCCGTAATCGACGCTCAGGCCAAAGCAGATTCACTGCGAGAGTGGGCGGCCGACTCCGACACTCCCCTGTCTCGCACCATTGCGGTCGGTGACGGCGCCAACGATCTATTGATGATGGCCGCTGCCGCGCTTTCCATCGGCATCACGGCTAAGCCGATTGTGCGAGCAAATGCTGACGTGCACATTGACACGCGTGACCTCAGCGCGGTCCTACCGCTACTGGGCCTCCGCGGCTAGAGACTCGAGAACGAAACCTCGCTAGTGACCCATTCCTAGTCCGCCATCGACGGGGATGACCGCGCCTGAGATGTAGCCGGCATCGTCGCTGGCAAGCCACGTGATCGCCTTTGCGACTTCAGCGGCCTGTGCAAAACGGTTCGCGGGAATCTGCTTGAGGTAGGCATCCTGTTGCTCGGCAGGCAACGCCGCAGTCATGTCGGTCTCAATGAAGCCGGGAGCAACAACATTGGCGGTGATCCCCCGGCTGCCGAGCTCACGAGTGAGAGACCGAGCGAGTCCAATTAGTCCGCTCTTGGAGGCGGAATAGTTGACCTGGCCGGCCGAGCCGAGCAGGCCTACAACACTCGAGACGAGGATGACGCGGCCAAATCTGGCCTTCATCATGCCTTTGGACGCACGCTTCACGACGCGGAAAGCTCCAGAGAGGTTGGTGTCGATGACATCGGTGAAGTCGTCATCGCTCATGCGCATCAGCAGCATGTCGCGGGTGATTCCGGCATTCGCTACAACGATCTCGACGGGGCCGAGCTTGGACTCAACCTCGCTGAAGGCAGCATCGATGCTTGCCGCATCCGTGACATCTGCGGTCACCGTGAGGGTGCCCTCGGGGCCCGTGCCCGATCGGGCGGTGACGGCCACGCGGTAGCCCTGAGCCACAAACTCTTCGGCAATTGCTCGGCCAATACCGCGGTTACCGCCGGTGACGAGAACGATTCGTGATTCAGTTGCTGTGGTGCTCATGGTTCCCAGCATATAGTCGCCAGCAGCGGCGTAGGCTTAGGGTGCAGTCACCTCGGCAACCTAAGAAAGCCCATGAACACTCCTGAGTCGATTACGTCGCTCCCTGAGCGGCCCGATGATGAACGGCGTCGCCGTGTCATTAACTACTCCATAGCTATGGGGATCCGCATCGTGTGCGTCCTGCTGTGCGTCTTTGTGCGGGGGTGGTGGCTTGTGCTGCCCGTGCTTGGCGCTGTCGTTCTCCCGTACGTTGCCGTCGTGATGGCCAACGTTGGTTCCCGGCGTGGAGACACGGTCACTACGCCAGGCCAATTCGCGTTGACCTCAGGTGACTCCTTCGGCGCTCAAGGAACGGATGAGGCCGCTCGGTGATCGGTGAGAGCGGCCCGAGCACACAACAGTGTTCGCGCGCAGGGTGCACAGCGCCCGCGCAGTGGAATGTTAACTGGCGAAATCCGCGCATCCACGGCTTGGATCGGGTGAAGGTGTGGCTGGCGTGTACTGACCACGTCGATTACCTCAGTGAGTATCTAACAACCCGCAATTTTCCTGTCGTAGTGAGCGATCTCACTGAGGCCGTTTCTGTGGTTCCGGATGGGAGCGGCGCATGAATCGGTGGCGCTTCGCTTTTTCTCGCCGGTGGTTTGGGTACCTAGCCTTGGTCATCGCCTTCGCTATCGGCTGCGTTTTTCTCTCACACTGGCAGTTTGACCGGCGGGAGGAAGCGGCCGCTGAAGTTGCGCGCGTCAGTGACAACTGGGACGCAACGCCTCAGGATCTCGCGAGCGTGATGCCCGAGCTCGATGAGTTCGATGTCGACAACAAGTGGATGTCGGTGGCCGTCACTGGGGAATACCTGACTGCTGAACAACTTCTTGTGCGCGGGCGACCGTATGGTGGCCAGCCGGGATTCGAAGTGCTCGTGCCTTTCAAACTCGTCAGCGGCGAAATTATTGCTGTCGACCGCGGATGGGTTCCGTCGGGAAACAGCCAAGACGAACCCGATTTTGTGCCCGCTGCCCCCACGGGACAGGTTGACCTTGTCCTCCGACTCAAGCCGAGCGAACCAACGGTCTACAACCGCTCAGCGCCCGAGGGACAGATCGCGACTATTCATTTGCCGACCGTTGCGGAACTAGTGGGCGAACCAACCTATGTCGGCGGGTACGGCCTGTTGGCGTCTGAGTCCCCCGCGGTGGCCGATATGCCACTGGCCTACCCGAAACCTCTCCTCGATGAAGGCGCGCATCTCTCCTACGCCTTCCAGTGGGTCGCTTTTGGCGTGCTTGCTTTCATTGGGCTCGCCTGGGCTGTGCGTCAGGAGTATCGTCTCGTCAACGAAGAGGATCCCGCTGAACGGGAGCGCGCTAAGAAACGTCGCGACAAGGCAGTGAAACGCGGTCCTACTGATGCGGAAATCGAAGACGCGATCCTCGACGCCTAAATAGCACCCGACGCTTCCGCTCGCGGAATAAGCCGGATGCGTCGTCGTCGCCGCGCTCCCCTAGCTAGGCGAGGCTGATGAGGTCGGCGTAGTCCTTGTTCCAGTGGTCCTCGATGCCGTCAGGCAAGATCAGAACTCGTTCAGGGTTCAAGGCTTCGACAGCGCCCTCATCGTGGCTTACAAGCACAACAGCGCCCGTGTAGCTCGCGAGAGCACCGAGAATCTCTTCACGGCTGGCCGGGTCAAGGTTGTTAGTGGGCTCATCGAGGAGGAGCACGTTGGCACCGCTCACGACGATCATTGCGAGAGCGAGACGAGTCTTCTCTCCACCCGACAGCACGCCGGCTTGCTTCGTGGCGTCATCCCCACTGAACAGGAAGGAGCCGAGAACTCGACGTGCTTCCATCTCAGTGATGTTCGGCGACGACGACACCATGTTTTCGAGAACAGAGCGCTTGACGTCAATGGTTTCGTGCTCTTGAGCGTAGTAACCAATGCGCAGGCCATGACCAGCTTCGACTTCACCGGTGTCTGGCTCATCGACGCCGGCCAGCATCCGGAGCAGGGTCGTCTTTCCCGCACCGTTGAAGCCGAGGATGACTACCTTCGAACCGCGATCGATTGCGAGGTCGACGGACGCAAAGATCTCGAGCGAGCCATAGCTCTTGCTGAGGTTGTGGCCCATGAGCGGCGTACGACCACAGGGAGCAGGATCGGGGAAGCGCAGAGCGGCAACACGATCAGCGGTCCGAACGTCGTCGAGACCGGCAAGCAGTTTCTCGGCTCGAGCAACCATCTGGTGAGCAGACGCCGCCTTGGAGGCCTTGGCCCCGAAGCGAGCAGCCTGAGCCTGAAGGGTCGATGCCTTCTTCTCGGCGTTGGCACGTTCCTTCTTGCGGCGTTCCTCATCTGACTGGCGCTGGCGCAAGTAGTGCTTCCAACCCATGTTGTACTGATCGATAAGCTGACGGTTCGCGTCGAGGTAGAAGACCTTGTTAACAGTGTCTTCGACTAGCTCAACATCGTGGCTAATCACGATCAGACCGCCACTGAAGTTCTTCAGAAATTCTCGCAGCCACACAACAGAGTCGGCGTCGAGGTGGTTTGTGGGCTCATCGAGGAGCATGGTGTCTGCGCCAGAGAACAGGATTCGCGCAAGTTCGATGCGGCGGCGTTGACCACCCGAGAGCGTGGAGAGTTGCTGGTCAAGGATGCGATCGGGAAGGCTCAGATTGCTGGCGATGGAAGCTGCCTCAGCCTCGGCGGCGTATCCGCCCAAGGCCATGAACTGATCGTCGAGCTTGCCGTAACGATCCATCGCAGCGGTGCTCACCGCGGCATCGCTGCTGCCCATCTCGTCCTGCGCCTGACGCATCTTCAATACGATGCTGCCGAGGCCGCGAGCATCAAGAATGCGGGTGCGGGCGAGGTCTTCCGGATTTCCGGAACGGGGGTCTTGCGGGAGATACCCGATCTCGCCGGTGCGCTCAATCTTGCCGCCTGTGGATTCGAGTTCCCCGGCGAGCGTCTTAGTGAGCGTGGTCTTGCCAGCGCCGTTGCGGCCAACCAGCCCAATTTTGTCTCCGCGATCGACACGGAAGTTGACGCCCTGCATCAGCATGCGTGCGCCAACGCGCAACTCGAGATCATGCACAGCAAGCACGGCAAAACGTCCAAATCTTGGGGGTTGGGGTTAGTGGGCGACAGCACCAACCAACTAGTCTACTTCCTACCATCCACTGCGCAGTGCAGTTCGGAGATTAGAGAGGCAAGAGGCTGCCATCGTGAGCATCGCTACTCGATTGTTCAAGCCAACTATTGTCGATCTCATCTTCGGGCCGAATTGGGCTGCGAGCGTCATCTACGTTGTGGCTGGAGCGGGGCTCACTGCGCTGGCTGCGCAGTTCGTGATTCCTCTGTACCCAGTTCCGATTACCGGTCAGACACTCGCCGTCATGATCGTAGGACTCTCATTGGGGGCAACTCGGGCAGCCCTGGCGATGGTGCTCTACGCCGTGCTTGGCGCGCTGGGGCTCCCGGTTTTTAGTGACGCTGGCGGAGGGCTTGACGTATTGACGGGCACCGGAGGCGGCTACATCATCGGTTACATCGTTGGCGCCTGGCTGATGGGTGCGCTTGCCGAGCGGCGCTGGGATCGAACATTCTGGAAGACAACAGCAGCTGCAGCTCTGGGAGCGGCAGCCATTTACGCAATGGGACTGCTGGGGTTGGCGCGCGCTCTGTCTAGTCTGGGCCGCGAGTACACCCTGCCGGACCTCGTCGATATCGGGGTCACACCGTTTCTAGTCGGCGCAGCAATCAAAGTGGTCCTCGCTGCAACCTTGCTCTCCTACGCATGGAGAAAAGCTCTGCAACACGATTCCCGTGCTGCAGAGCCGAACCAACAAGTTCCGGAATCTGCGAGGCGCAGAAACCTACGTTAGATCGAGAAGCCGAGAGCCCGCATCATGTCGCGACCATCGTCAGTAATCTTCTCTGGACCCCACGGGGGCATCCAGACCCAGTTGATGCGAAATGCCTCTACGACATTGTCGAGCGACTGTGCAATCTGCTCTTCGATAACGTCGGTCAACGGGCAACCCGCGGACGTGAGCGTCATGCTGATGATCAGTGCGTTGTTCTCGGGATCCCAGCTGAGGTCGTAGATGAGTCCGAGGTCGACAATGTTGACCCCGAGCTCAGGGTCTACAACATCTTTGAGAGCCTCTTCGACCTCGTCGAAAAGGGCGGGCGCCAAAACAGTAGACATACGCCTACGCTACGCTCGTGTCGGTCAAAAATCGATCATAACCTTCGTTTTCAAGGCGATCTGCAAGCTCGGGTCCGCCCTGTTCAGCAACGCGACCATCAACAAAGACGTGAACGAAGTCGGGCTTGATGTAACGAAGGATACGCGTGTAGTGAGTGATCAGCAGCAGCCCGAGACCCGTTGCTTCCTGCGCACGATTAACACCCTCGGACACAATCTTGAGGGCGTCGACGTCAAGGCCGGAGTCGGTCTCGTCGAGGACTGCGAAGCCTGGCTTGAGCAGTTCAAGCTGGAGGATCTCGTTGCGCTTCTTCTCGCCACCGGAGAAGCCTTCATTGACATTGCGGTCGGAGAAAGCTTTGTCCATACGCAGTGCCTTCATCGCACCGTTGACTTCCTTGATCCACGGGCGAAGCGCCGGAGCTTCGCCAGCAAGAGCGGTCTTTGCCGTGCGCAAGAAGTCAGCGACCTTGACACCGGGAATCTCAACCGGGTACTGCATCGCGAGGAAGAGACCTGCGCGAGCGCGCTCGTCGATGCTCATGTCGAGCACCTCAATACCATCGAGCGTGATGGAACCACTTTCGACGTGGTATTTGGGGTGACCCGCAATTGTGTAGGCAAGCGTGGACTTGCCCGAACCGTTAGGGCCCATGATGGCGTGAGTTTCGCCCTGCTTGATCTCAAGGTTGACGCCCTT
Source organism: Salinibacterium sp. NG22 (assembly GCF_015864925.1). NCBI lineage: Bacteria > Bacillati > Actinomycetota > Actinomycetes > Micrococcales > Microbacteriaceae > Salinibacterium > Salinibacterium sp. NG22. The sequence continues at coordinate 272,763 of NZ_JADYWG010000001.1, forward strand.
GAGGATCTGCTTCGTGCCCTGCTCGGTTTCGACGCTGACGTGCAGGTCTTTGACTGACAGTACTGACATTATTTCTTTCCTTAATGGTCTCGTATGGAGAGCTATTAGCTCTCGATGGCGACGGTGTCCTCGGGGTCGATGTGGACCCCTCCGTCGTCGTCGATCTTCACTACAAAGACCGGTACAGGTTCATAGGCGGGCAAACTCAAGGGCTTACCGGTGTCGAGCGAAAAGAGTGAGCCGTGGGCCCAGCACTCGATGGCTCCGTCTTCGACGAAACCTTCCGCAAGCGAAATGTCGCCGTGAGTGCACGTGTCACCAATGGCATGGACCGTGCCGGCAGAGTCTTTTACGACACAGATCGCTGTGCCCTCAAGCTCTACGCGGTAGGCCTTGTTGGGTTCAAGTTCGTCCACGCCACACACGCGCTGAGCGGTCACGAGATGGTTCCTTCCAGCTCCGCCTCAATGGCGGTGTGAAGGCGGGCTTCGAGTTGCTCATCGCCGACCTTCTGAACGATCTCAGAGAGGAAGCCGATCACGACGAGGCGTCGTGCTTCTGACTCGGAGATACCGCGAGCCTGCAGGTAGAACAACTGCTCATCATCGAAACGGCCGGTTGCGCTAGCGTGGCCGGCACCCTGGATGTCGCCAGTCTCAATCTCAAGGTTCGGGATTGAGTCAGCGCGCGTTCCCTCGGTCAAAACGAGGTTGCGGTTCTGTTCGTAGCTATCGGTGCCGGCAGCGTGAGGGCCGATGAGGACGTCTCCGACCCATACCGTGCGTGCACCGGTGCCCTGAAGGGCACCCTTGTAGCTGACGCGACCGCGAGTTTGGGCCGCTTCATGGTGAAGGTAAACACGCTGCTCGAGGTGTTGTCCCGCATCCGCAAAATAGAGACCGTAGAGTTCGCCGTCGGCGCCTTCGCCTGACAAGTGCACCGAAGGGTTGACGCGAACAACCTTGCCGCCAAGCGACACGATCGTGTGCTTGAGCGTGGCTGAGCGTCCGACCTGTACGAAATGACTCGCGAGATGGATGGCGTCGTCTGCCCAGTCCTGAACACTGACAAAGTTCAGCGTTGCGCCTTCCTCAACAACGACCTCAACGTTCTCGCTGAGAAGTGCGGAGCCAGTGGACTCCACAATGACGGTGCCGTTGCTGTGTGGGCGCGCGGTAATCACGATGTGGCCGGCGCGTGCAGTGCTGCCCAACTCTGAGCGAGAGATTCGCACGGTTGAGTGCTCTTCGCCCGTAATGGTGATGGCGAGGGCCTGCTCGAAGCTGGTCCACGCATTGGCGGAGGCACGCTCTTCTGGCGCGCCTGCCGAAGCAATGCGCGCGTCGTCACGCGCTACCCACTCGACACTGATGCCCTCAGGGGCCTCGGTATCGATCGCGTAGGGAGCGCCGTCAAGTGCGTCGTCAAGGAGCGGTTTGATGAGCTTCACTGGCGTGAGCTTCCACTCCGCTTCTAGCCCGTTGACGGGAGCGAAATCGGTGTGTTCGAAAGACTGAGGGCGTGCTGAGCGAGTCTGAACGGGAACGAAGCCTTTTTCGCTTGCGTCCCATCCACCGTCGCTGTGAGCCGTGAGTCCGTGCTGTTCTGGTGTAACGACGGTCATTTAGCCGACGGATCCTTCCATGCTCAGTTCAATGAGCTTATTGAGTTCGAAGGCGTACTCCATGGGCAGTTCGCGCGCGATGGGTTCGATGAAGCCACGCACGATCATCGCCATCGCCTCATCTTCTTCCATGCCGCGCGACTGGAGGTAGAAGAGCTGCTCAGCGCTGACCTTGGAAACCGTTGCTTCATGGCCAAGCTGAACGTCATCCACTCGAATGTCAATCGACGGATACGTATCAGAGCGCGAAATAGTGTCGACCAACAGCGCATCACAGCGAACAGTGTTTGCTGAGTGATGGGCCTTCTCGTCAACGCGGACTTCTCCACGATAACCAGCACGACCACCACCGCGCGCCACAGACTTCGAGACGATCGAGGATGTCGTGTACGGCGCCATGTGGATCATCTTGGCTCCGGCGTCTTGGTGCTGACCGGGGCCGGCGAAGGCCACCGAAAGGGTTTCGCCCTTTGCGTGCTCCCCCACCAGGTAGATCGACGGGTACTTCATCGTGACCTTGGAGCCGATGTTGCCATCGATCCACTCCATGGTTGCGCCTTCGTGAGCGATAGCGCGCTTGGTGACGAGGTTGTACACGTTGTTTGACCAGTTTTGAATCGTCGTGTAGCGAACGCGAGCGTCCTTCTTTACGATGATCTCAACGACCGCCGAGTGAAGCGAGTCCGACTTGTAGATCGGAGCCGTGCAGCCCTCAATGTAGTGAACGTACGAACCTTCATCAGCGATGATCAGCGTGCGCTCGAACTGGCCCATGTTCTCCGTGTTGATACGGAAGTAGGCCTGAAGCGGGATCTCAACGTGGACGCCCTTGGGCACGTAAACGAAGGAACCACCCGACCACACGGCGGTGTTCAGCGCAGCGAACTTGTTATCGCCGGCGGGAATCACAGTGCCGAAGTACTCGTCAAAGAACTCGGGGTGCTCGCGCAGCGCCGTGTCAGTGTCCATGAAGATGACGCCCTTGGCTTCAAGCTCGGCGTTGATCGAGTGAAAAACAACCTCGGACTCATACTGTGCAGCAACGCCCGAAACCAGACGGTTGCGCTCTGCCTCCGGAATACCCAACTTCTCGTAGGTATCGCGAATATCTGCGGGAAGGTCCTCCCACGTCTGCGCCTGCTTTTCAGTGGAGCGCACAAAGTATTTGATGTTGTCGAAGTCGATGCCCGACAAGTCGGCGCCCCACTTCGGCATCGGTTTGCGACCGAAGAGCTCAAGGCCCTTAAGCCGCAATTTGAGCATAGATTCAGGCTCGTTCTTAAGCGTAGAGATGTCGCGAACGACCTCTTCGTTGATGCCCCGTCGCGCAGAGGCTCCCGCAACGTCGGAGTCAGCCCAGCCAAACTCATACTGGCCCATGCCATTGAGTTCCGGACGATCGATCAGCACGTCGGACATTGGTACCTCTTTTCCTGCCCCTATCAACCAAGGTGGCTGCGTTGGCATTCCTTCGCACAGCACTTTGCCGGGAATATTTAGTGGGGCCGCGTGCGCTGTGTCACAACACTGCGCGGGCGAACTTAGACTGAAACAGGACGAGCGAAAGATTCTCTCGCTGTCAACATTGACTTCCCGGCGTGGGCTGTGTTCCTGAACGCAATCCATTCTACAGGCAGAAGCCCGAAATAACAGGAGGTACGGCCGTGAACGCCGTCATCGCACGATTGCCCCAATCTGTAGACACTCGAGTGAGAATTTTTGCAGTGGCGACGCTAGTCATCCAAATACTGATCGTGGCGACGGGCGGGGCCGTTCGATTGACTGGTTCTGGCCTCGGTTGCCCTACTTGGCCGCTGTGCACCGACGCATCTCTCGTGGCAACCCCGGAGATGGGGCTGCACGGCGCTATCGAATTCGGCAATCGACTGCTATCGATCATCGTGGGGTTCGTCGCCATCCTGATGGTTCTTATGGTGCTGCGAATCCGCCGTGAACGTCGCGACCTGATGTCGCTCGCCCTTCTGATCCTCGGCGGTACCGTTCTCCAGGGACTCATCGGTGGGCTTTCCGTGCGCGTTCAGCTCGACCCCAGCATCGTAGGCGTCCACTACGCGATCTCAGCGATCCTTGTCGCGGTGAGCGCGGCCCTCGTCTATCGAGTCTGGACCGGGCTTCGTGGGACCCAGAGTGAAGTGTCGCGCCCCATCACGATCGTGACCCATGTGACGAGCCTCTTCGTCGCGTTGACGATCGTTGCCGGTATTCTCACGACCGGTGCTGGTCCGCACGCGGGCGACGATGGCACGGCGCGCAATGGTTTGGATGCGGGCATCCTGCAACACGTCCACAGTTGGCCGGGCTATGTGCTTCTCGCTACGACTCTCGCGTTGGTGATTCTGCTCGCCAAGGGCGGCCACCGTCGAATCCTTGACTTCGCAGTGATTCTGCTCGTGCTCGAAGTCGTTCAGGCCACAATCGGAATCATTCAGTCCCGTAGTGGACTGCCGATCCTTCTGGTCGGTAGCCACATGGTTATTGCTTGTGCAATTGCGGCCGCTATGACGGCCGTAGTGCTCTCGCTGCGCCCCAGCGTTACGCAGCGAGCGGCAGCCGACGAGAAGTCTTTCGCCACAACGTAGCCCGCGAGGTGCGACCCGGTGTTGCTGTGTCTGCTAGAACGGCAGCAGCGGGTCGATGCCCACCGCGAGGAATACGAGCGTCAGATAGCTGATCGAGCTGTGGAATACGCGCATAGCTTTGACGTCTCCATGACGGATCGCCGTCGAGTACAAACGGTGAGATTCGATAATGAACCAGGCGCCGCTCAGGCTCGCTACGAGCGTGTATACGATGCCCATGTCAGCAACCGGTACAAGAAGCAACGAGCACGCGACGGTTGCCCAGGCGTACAAGATCACCTGGAGTCCGACAGCGGCGCGGCCACGAACGACAGCGAGCATGGGAACGCCAACAGATTGGTACTCAGCCCGGTACTTCATTGACAACGGCCAGTAGTGCGGCGGCGTCCAAAGGAAGACAACGGCGAACAAGATCCACGCTGCCCACGAGAGATCATTGGTGACGGCAGCCCAGCCAATAAGCACGGGCATGCAACCGGCGATGCCACCCCAAATGATGTTCTGGGGTGTACGACGCTTCAAAAGAAGCGTGTAGATGAAAACGTAGAAGAGGATCGCGAACAGCGACAGCGCTGCTGCAAGCCAGTTCGTGAGCAACCCGAGCCACACAACCGAGCCGACTCCGCTGATCCACGCGAACAAGAGAGCCTCGCGGTCGCTGAGCTCGCCTGTCACGAGAGGTCGGTTCTTGGTGCGGGCCATCACGCGGTCGATATCGCGGTCGATGTAGCAATTGAAGGCATTAGCCGAGGATGCGCTGAGAATTCCACCGACCAAGGTGGCCAAAACCAGCCACAGATTAGGGATTCCGCCAGCGGCGAGCACCATAACGGGCACCGTGGTGACGAGCAGAAGCTCGATGACCCGCGGTTTCGTGAGAGCAACGTAGGCGCGAATCTTGCGAAGGATGCCAATGCGTTGCTGCTGCGTGGGGGCTTCTAAAGTGACATCCATACCTACGATTCTAAACCGCATAACAAAAACTGCTGACCGTCACCGTAGCAAGGGAGCGATCATCTACTGGGTTCCCTATACTTGGGGTGCCCGCCTGTCGGTGGCATGCTCGCGCGCACCACCAGTGCACTACGGCAAAACCACTGACCGAGCCAACGAAGGCGTGTGGCGGGTCGTTCATGTGCCCTAGCCGTTTCTGGCTAGGCACTTCGCTTGCAGAAGGGTCATTATTCTCATGGCAGCTTTTCAATGGGATCACATCGACAACAAAGCGGTAGACACCGCTCGAATTCTGGCGGCAGATGCTGTTGAGAAGGTAGGTAACGGTCACCCCGGTACCGCGATGAGTTTGGCGCCTGCAGCGTACTTGCTCTTTCAGAAGGTGATGCGTCGCGATCCGAGCGACGATCAGTGGATTGGCCGCGACCGGTTCATTCTCTCGGTGGGCCACAGCTCATTGACTCAGTACGTTCAGTTGTACCTCGCGGGGTACGGGCTTGAACTCGACGACCTCAAGGCTCTACGCACGTGGGGCTCGCTCACTCCGGGGCACCCCGAGTACGGGCACACCAAGGGTGTAGAAATCACCACGGGCCCTCTCGGGCAAGGAATCGCATCGTCTGTCGGCTTCGCTTACGCAGCACGGTACGAGCGTGGACTATTTGACCCTGAGGCTGAAGCAGGCACGAGCCCCTTCGATCACTTCGTTTATGTCATTGCCGGTGATGGCGACCTTCAAGAAGGCGTATCAGCAGAAGCTTCGTCCCTCGCGGGACACCAGAAGCTTGGCAACCTCATTGCGATCTACGACAGCAACCAGATCTCTATCGAAGACGACACCAACATCGCCTTCACCGAAGACGTTAAGATGCGCTACGAGGCCTACAACTGGCACGTACAGGTCGTCGACTGGAAGAAGACCGGCGAATACGTCGAAGACGTCGAGGCGCTCAACGCCGCGATCGAAGACGCCAAGTCCGTCACCGACCAGCCTTCGCTCATCATTCTGCGCACCATTATCGGCTGGCCAGCCCCCAGCAAGCAGAACACCGGAAAGATCCACGGATCCGCTCTGGGCGCTGAAGAACTTGCTGGCACTAAGAAGGCTCTCGGCTTTGATCCCGAACAGAGCTTCGTCGTCGACGACGACGTTATCTCTCACACGCGTCAAGCTATCGACCGTGGCAAGCAACAGCGCGCTGAGTGGACAGAATCCTTCGACAAGTGGGCTGCGGCAAACCCCGAGCGCAAGACTCTACTCGACCGTGTTCTCTCTGGTGCATTGCCTGAGGGCGTCGAAGAAGCACTCCCCCAGTTCGAAGCAGGCAAAGACGTCTCGACTCGTGCGGCAAGCGGCAAGGTACTCGGCGCTATTGGTGCCATCATGCCCGAGCTGTGGGGTGGCTCTGCCGACCTCGCCGAATCGAACCTCACCACCATCGCCGGGGCGAAGTCCTTCGTGCCGAGCGAGCACTCCACCGGCGAGTGGAGCGGAAACGAGTACGGCCGCGTACTCCACTTCGGTATCCGCGAGCACGCCATGGGCGCGATTATCAACGGCATCGTTCTTCACGGAAACACTCGTGCTTTCGGCGGAACGTTCCTGATCTTCAGCGACTACATGCGTCCTGCTGTTCGACTGGCCGCTCTCATGGGTGTGCCGTCGATCTTTGTCTGGACTCACGACTCGATCGCCCTCGGCGAAGACGGTCCTACTCACCAGCCGATCGAGCAGCTTGCTAGCTTGCGCATGATTCCTGGCATGGACGTAGTTCGCCCAGCCGACGCCAACGAGACCGCCTGGGCATGGAAGACCATCCTTGAGCGTCGTAACGGCCCAGCGGGTATCGCCCTCACCCGTCAAAACGTGCCCACATTCGATCGTGGGGATGCCGACGCGTCTGGCGAGACCTTCGCTTCCGCTGCGAACGTAGCCAAGGGAGCTTACGTGCTCGCTGAGGCGCCGAACGGAACTCCGGACGTAATCCTGATTGCCACCGGTTCTGAAGTGCAGCTCGCTGTGGAAGCGCGCGAGACGCTCAAGGCTGACGGAATCAATGCGCGCGTCGTATCCGCTCCTAGCCTTGAGTGGTTCGCCGAGCAGACCGCGGAATACCGCGAGTCCGTTTTGCCTTCTACTGTGCGTGCACGCGTATCGGTTGAAGCAGGAGTATCCACTGGATGGCGCGAGTACGTTGGCGACGCAGGTCGCAGCATCTCGATCGATCACTTTGGAGCATCCGCCGACTACAAGACTCTTTTCCGTGAGTTTGGAATCACCACCGAGGCCGTTGTGGCCGCTGCACGCGATTCTCTGGACGCCGTCTAGGCGCCCCAGATAAGGAGACAAGAAATGACTAACGAAACACCCACCGCAGCGCTCTCGGGCGTCGGCGTAAGCATCTGGCTCGACGACCTCTCGCGTGAGCGAATCAACTCGGGTGGACTCCAGTCGCTCATTGCTTCACGCAACGTTGTTGGCGTCACGACTAACCCCACGATCTTTGCCACGGCGTTGGCAAAGGGCGAGGCCTACGACGAGCAGGTCGCTGCTCTGGCGGCCAAGGGCACGAGCGTCACTGATGCTGTGTTCGAGATCACGACCGATGATGTTGCTGCCGCCAGCGACATTTTCCGCGCCGTATATGACGCAACTGACGGCCGCGATGGTCGAGTCTCGATCGAGGTTGAACCTGGACTGGCTCATGATGCCGCTGGCACGATTGCTCAGGCTCAGCAGCTCTGGGCGAAGGTTGCCCGCGAGAACGCAATGATCAAGATTCCCGCGACCGTTGAGGGCCTTGAGGCCATCACTGCAACGATCGCAGCCGGAATCAGCGTCAACGTCACCTTGATCTTTAGCTTGGCGCGTCACCGCGAAGTTATCGAGGCTTACCTCGCTGGTTTGGAGAAGGCGAAGGCTGCCGGCCACGACCTTTCGAAGATTCACTCGGTCGCGTCGTTCTTCGTCTCCCGCGTCGACACCGAGATCGACAAGCGTCTTGACGCGATCGGCACCGATGACGCCAAGGCTCTCAAGAGCAAGGCCGGTATTGCAAACGCTCGTCTTGCGTACCAGGTCTACGAGAACGCCTTCGCTACGGAGCGCGCTCAGGCTCTCATTGCCGCTGGCGCAAACAAGCAGCGTCCGCTGTGGGCTTCCACCGGTGTGAAGGACCCGAGCCTGCCCGACACGCTCTACGTCACGGAGCTTGCCGTTGGCGAGACGGTGAACACGATGCCGGAGAAGACGCTTGAAGCGACCTTCGACCACGGCGTAATCGAGGGCGAGCAGGTCACGGCTCACTACGACGCGGCAAACTTCACTCTCGACGCACTCTCCGCACTCGGAATCTCGTATGACGAGGTGACCGCGCTGCTCGAAAAGGAGGGCGTTGAGAAGTTCATCGTGTCCTGGAACGAGCTGCTCGACACCGTGTCAGCTGCTCTTGAGGCCGCAAAATGAGTGTGAAGCTTGCAGTATCCGGTGCGGCGGCAGAAGCCGTCGACCGCATCGTTCCGCAGCTCGTCAATGATCTAGTTGCAAGCCGCATCACTGGCGGCGACGCAACTCTCTGGGGCCCTGCGGCCGAAGAAGAGTCGGCGAAGCGCCTGGGCTGGGTCGAAGCTGTTTCCGTCGGTCGGCCGATGATCGAGGACATCTACGCTCTGCGCGACAAACTGCGCGCCGACGGCGTGGATCACTTTGTCCTCGGCGGTATGGGCGGTTCGTCGCTTGCCCCTGAGGTCATTACTCGCACGTACGGAGTTGAACTCACAGTTCTCGACTCGACAGACCCCGCACAGGTGCAGGCTGCCCTCGCGGATCGTCTTCAGTCGACGGCCGTCGTCATCTCGTCCAAGTCGGGCTCTACGCTCGAGACTGATTCCCAGAAACGCATCTACGAAAAGTTCTTCACGGATGCCGGAATCGACCCACGGGAGCGCATCGTAATCGTCACTGATCCCGGTTCGCCGATGGATGTCGCGGCTCGCGCTGCGGGATACCGCGTGTTCAACGCTGATCCCAACGTCGGCGGCCGTTACTCGGCGCTCACCGCCTTCGGACTCGTTCCGTCTGGACTGGCTGGTGTCGATCTGACCGAGCTTCTCGACGAGGCCGAAGCCGTCATGGTTGAGCTTGCTGTCGACAACGAGAGCAACCCTGGTCTCGTGCTTGGCGCTGCGATTGCAGGAACTGACCCGCTGAAAGACAAGCTCGGCATCGTGACCGACGGAACCCACATCCTCGGCTTTGGAGATTGGGCTGAGCAGCTCATCGCTGAGTCGACGGGAAAGCTCGGCAAGGGACTTCTTCCCGTTGTCCTGCGCACTGACTCCCCCGAGGTCACGGAAGGTTTGGATGACCTCCAAATCGTTCGACTCGTCGGAGACTGGGACGACACCAAAGAGGTAGCAGAGGGCGAGATTGAAATCGCTGGTTCGCTCGGTGGACAGTTGCTGCTCTGGGAGTACGCCACTGTCGTCGCTGGTCGCCTTCTCGGCATCAACCCCTTTGATCAGCCCGATGTTGAGGCTGCAAAGAACGCAGCGCGGGAACTCATTGATAACCCGACTCCTCAGCAGGCGCCTGCCTTCTCGGTTGGCGACATCGAGGTTCGGGGCACCGAGGGCGTAGTGGCTGATAGCAGCGACCTCGCCGGAGTTGTGTCTTCGCTTCTGTCCTACCTCGATGACGACGGTTACGTCGCCATTCAGGTCTACGCCGACCGCACTGGCTACCCGGAACTTTCGGAACTTCGAGAGAAGACTGCGGCGCGCGCCAAGCGCCCAGTCACTTTCGGTTGGGGACCCCGGTTCCTGCACTCCACTGGTCAGTTCCACAAGGGCGGGCCTGCAATTGGTGTGTTCCTTCAAATCATTGTGGTCGAAGAATCTGATCTGCAGATTCCCGACCGTCCATTCACGTTTGGACAGCTCATCCGCGCTCAGGCTGCCGGTGACGCTAGCGTGCTTGCTGAGCACGGCCGCCCCGTCTTGAGCCTCACGGTATCGAACCCGAAGGTGTCGTTGCCGCAGGTTCTCGACGCGATCGGATAGCTGCAGCACGTACGTGCCGCACGTAGAGGAGAAGTATGTCCCCCGTTGACATCAGTGCTGAATTCAATCCCCTGCGGTTGAGTTCTGACCGCAGGCTTAACCGTATTGCTGGTCCGAGCGCTCTGGTCATTTTTGGCGTAACCGGCGACCTGTCGCGCAAGAAGCTCATGCCGGCCGTCTATGACCTCGCCAACCGGGGGCTACTTCCCCCAGGCTTCGCACTCGTCGGCTTTGCTCGACGAGACTGGGAAGACCAAGACTTCGAGAAAGTCGTTCACGACGCTGTCAAACAGTACGCTCGCACGCCTTTTGACGAGGATGTGTGGAAGCAGCTGGCTCAAGGCATTCGCTTCGTGCAGGGTGAGTTTGATGATGCCGCGGCCTTCGAACGCCTGAAGGACACACTCTCCGATTTGGATAGTGAGCGAGGCACGATGGGCAACCACGCGTTCTATCTTTCGATCCCTCCGAAGTCATTCCCGCAGGTAACGGAGCAGCTCCGTAACTCCGGGCTCGCAGAACAGCGCGACGGGCAGTGGAGTCGCGTTGTCATCGAGAAGCCATTCGGTAGCGATCTCACGACGGCTCGCGAGCTCAATGACGTCGTTGAATCGGTATTCCCTCCCGACAGTGTGTTTCGCATCGATCACTATCTGGGCAAAGAGACCGTTCAGAACATCCTCGCGTTGCGCTTTGCCAATCAGCTCTTTGAGCCGATCTGGAACTCCAACCACGTCGATCATGTTCAGATCACGATGGCAGAGGACATCGGAGTTGGGGGCCGGGCCGGGTACTACGACGGAATCGGCGCAGCTCGCGACGTCATCCAGAACCACCTCCTTCAGCTTCTCGCTCTCACGGCGATGGAAGAACCTGTTTCTTTTGACGCCGCGGATCTGCGCGCCGAAAAGGAGAAGGTACTTTCGGCGGTTCGCCTTCCTGACAATCTTGGCGAGCACACCGCGCGCGGGCAGTATGCCGGCGGTTGGCAAGGTGGCGAAAAGATCACCGGTTTCCTCGAAGAAGACGGGATGAATCCCGAATCCGAGACAGAAACCTACGCAGCGATTCGCCTCGACATTGGCACGCGTCGATGGTCAGGCGTTCCGTTCTACCTCCGCGCTGGAAAGCGTCTCGGACGACGGGTCACCGAAATTGCCGTCGTCTTCAAGCGCGCTCCGCAGTATCTCTTTGAAGAGAGCCGCACTTCGGCGCTGGGGCAAAACGCTCTCGTAATCCGCGTACAGCCCGATGAGGGCGTCACGATTCGCTTCGGGTCGAAAGTTCCCGGCGCCGAAATGCATGTGCGCGACGTCACCATGGACTTCGGCTACGGCCACGCGTTCACCGAGGCCAGCCCCGAAGCTTACGAACGACTCATCCTCGATGTATTGCTTGGCGATCCGCCGCTGTTCCCTCGTCACGAAGAGGTCGAGCTTAGCTGGAAGATTCTCGATCCCATTGAAGAGTTCTGGGCAACGCAAGGCGCACCGGAGCAGTACCGTCCAGGCACGTGGGGTCCCAAATCTGCCGACGACCTCATGGAACGCGATGGACGAGTCTGGAGACGACCATGATTGTTGATCTGCCCAACACCACAACCGCGAAAATCTCGAAAGCGCTCGTGCGCATTCGAGAGGATGGCGGTGCGGTCGCGTTAGGTCGCGTGCTCACGCTCATCATTGCGACCGAGTTCGGCAACGAAGAAGAAGCAATTGAAGCGGCAAACGACGCCTCGCGTGAACACCCGATGCGTGTACTGGTTGTGTCAACGAGCAGCGCGTCATCCGCTCGTGACGACGACGCTCGCGTTGATGCTCAGATTCGTGTTGGCGGAGACGCCGGTGCGAGCGAGGTAATCGTTGTCACCGCCCACGGAGATGCCGCACTCGACCAGGAGAGCCTCGTCACTGGATTGCTCCTGCCCGATGCTCCCGTCGTCGCGTGGTGGCCCGGTGAAGGCCCTGCTAGTGCCTCACAGTCACCAATCGGTCGTATTGCACAGCGCCGCATCACCGATGCGGCTGCCAGCACCAACCCGCTGGATGCAATGCACCGCATGTGCAAGACCTACGTACCTGGTGACACAGACTTCGCGTGGACCAGACTTACGCTGTGGCGCGCGCAGCTTGCCGCTGTGCTGGATCAGCCTCCGTACGAGGCCATCACCGCCGTCACCGTCAGTGGCGCCGCCGATTCCGCCTCCACGATGCTGCTCGCAGCCTGGTTGCAGATGCAGCTCAAAGTGAAGGTCACGCTGCACGTGGCTGAGGGCTCGCCTGTTCCCACCGGCATCCACGCCGTCATCCTTGAGCGAGCATCGGGCACGATCACGCTCGAGCGCAACATGGCCAACATCGCAACGTTGACACAGCCAGACCAGCCCGTGCACGACATTTCGCTGCCACGGCGCAGTCTTCGCGACTGTCTGGCGGAAGAACTCCGCCGCCTCGACCCTGACAGCCTCTTTGGTGACGTGGTTCGTCACGGTGTCAGCGAGATCACTGGGGTTCAGATCAACAACTCTACGAAGGCGAAGAGCGAATGAGTAACGAACGTCGTGCGATAGTCCACACCGATAAAGCGAAGCTGGCGAAAGCTGTTGCTGCGCGCTTTCTCTCGAAAGTCCCCCACTTCATCGCCGAGTTCGATGAAGCAACCGTGGTTCTTACCGGTGGAAGTATGGGGATAGCAGTTCTCGAAGCCATCAATAAGTCGTCCAAACGCGACGGTGTTGACTGGTCACGCGTTAACTTCTGGTGGGGCGATGAGCGTTGGCTGCCTGCCGGCGATCCCGAGCGCAACGATGTTCAGGCGCGCGCTGCTCTGCTCGATCACATCCCCGTCGACCCCAGCCGTGTCCACGCCGTTGCGGCATCCGACTCGGGTCTCACTCTGGATGACGCGGCTCAGGCTTATGCCAACGACCTGGCAGCTCACTCCGCACGTAACGGCAAGTACCCGAACTTCGACATCGTCTTCCTCGGGGTCGGCCCGGACGGTCACATTGCTTCGCTCTTTCCGGAGCGCGAAGGCATCCGTGAAACCGAGCGAACCGTTATTGCTGTGCGCAACTCCCCCAAGCCCCCTGACGAACGAGTGAGCCTCACGCTGCCAGTGATCAACTCTTCAGTTCGAATCTGGGCAGTCGTTGCCGGAAGCGATAAAGCTTCCGCTTTGGGACTCACTCTGGCCGGTGCCAGCTACAACGAGGTTCCCGCAGCGGGCCTTGAAGGCCGTCGCAAAACCTTGTTCTTTGTCGATTCCGACGCCGCAGCCCAAGTTCCGGCATCGTTGATCGATCCTGGGCAGTTCTGGACCAGCGCAGACTCCACGGACGAGCACTAAACCTCAGATGCGGTTTTAACGAACAGAGGCCCCAACCGATTCGGTTGGGGCCTCTGTTCTTAGGCTTGTGTCGACCGCACTATGCGATGTTAAAAGACCACGCTGACAGCGATCGTGCTATTCCGCGGTAGCCGTGCCACGACGGGTTCGAAGCTGCAGAAGAGCCTCATCGAGGAGCTCAGTCGCTTCGTCATCGCTGCGACGCTCTTTGACGTAGGCAAGATGGGTTTTGTAGGGCTCCAGTTTCGAAGCCGACGGCGGGTTCTCCTTGTCGCGGCCCGCGGGAAGACCGGACGACGGGCAATCAATCGTCGCGGGGATTTCGTCGTCGGGAACGTTCGCCGAGAACGACCTTACGGTTTCGTTCCCGAGAGCGTCCCAGTACGAGATCTGCACGCGTTCAGCGTGAAAACCACGATCTTGTTCCCCCATGGGGCCCGAGCCAACGCGCGACCCACGAATTGCACTTCCGCCTGCTGCCACTGTGTTCCTTCGTTTGCTAAAACTGGAGGTTCTTAAGCGCCGTTGTATTTGGTGATGAGACCGAGTACGACGATGCAACTGATCCATACGACGCCCAGGATCACAGTGATGCGGTTCAGGTTGCGTTCTGCAACACCGGAAGCACCCAGATTGGACGTGGTTCCCCCGCCGAACATGTCGGAGAGACCTCCACCGCGTCCGCGGTGAAGAAGGATGAGAAGTGTGAGCAGCAAGCTCGTAATGCCGAGCAATACCTGCAGCACAACTTGGAGAATTTCCACAAAGAACCTTTCGAACAGGCCGTTCCGGCCTCGAACAGTATAACGGCTAGGTGCCGACGTGCTTGGAGAAGCGCGAGATGCTGGCAAATTCCGCCACATCAAGGCTTGCACCGCCCACAAGAGCGCCGTCAATGTTGGGTTCGCGCATGAGGCTCGCAATGTTGCTTGACTTCACGGAACCGCCATAGAGGATTCGTGTGGCCGCAGCGACATCATCGCCGAGCACCTCAGCGAGGGTCTCGCGCAGTCGTGCCGCAACTTGCTCGGCCTGTTCAGGCGTCGCGGCCTTGCCCGAGCCGATAGCCCAGACGGGCTCGTAAGCAACTACGAGCTCTGGCGTGCCAGAGAGTCCAGCGAGTCCGGCCTTCAGCTGAGCGACGGGGACAGCACTAGGACCGTGAGCTTCGAGGTCATCCGCGGTCTCGCCGACGCACAGAACCGGCACGAGGCCGTGCTTCAGCGCTGCGGCAACCTTGCGAGCAAGCTGCTCATCGGTTTCTCCGTGCATCGTGCGACGCTCGGAGTGACCGACCAGCACATAGCGGCAGTCAAGCGATGACAGGAACGCACCGGAGATTTCTCCCGTGTATGCACCCGAATCATGTTCGGAAAGATCTTGGCCGCCGAAGCGTACGTCAAGCTTGTCCGCTGCGACGAGGGTTTGCACCGAACGCAGATCGGTGAACGGGGGAAACACCGCAACCTCTGCACCGTCGACACCAAAGTCGTGATTTGCATCTTTCAACGTCCATGCCAACTTCTGCACAAACGCGATTGACTGAAGATGGTCAAGATTCATCTTCCAATTGCCCGCAATAAGCGGGACGCGCTTTACCTTTGCCATCCAAGTACCTCCAGTCCGGGGAGCTGCTTGCCTTCGAGAAACTCGAGGCTCGCACCGCCACCCGTAGAAATGTGACCAAACTGGTCGTCGTCAAAACCTAATGCGCGAACGGCTGCGGCAGAATCGCCACCACCGACAACGCCGAATCCATCTGTCTCCGTGAGCGCTTGCGCGACTGCCTTCGTTCCTGCCGCAAATGCTGGGAACTCGAACACGCCCATAGGCCCGTTCCAGAAAACAGTCTTGGAGGCCCGAATTACTTCGGCGAATCGAGCTGCAGTGTCTGGCCCGATGTCGAGCCCGATGCCAGCAGCACCGAACTCGGTATCTTCGATCGCCTGAGCCGGCGTTACCGTGTGAGCGGCATCCGGTCCGAACGAAGCGGCCACTGCAATGTCTGTCGGAAGAACAATCTCGACACCCAGCTCTTCAGCCTGGGCGATATAGCCCCTGACTGTATCGAGCTGATCGTTCTCAAGGAGGCTAGCTCCAACCTTGTAGCCCTGCGCGGCAAGGAAGGTGAAGAGCATTCCGCCACCAACGAGCAACGAATCAACGCGCGGAAGAAGCGCGCCGATGACGTCGAGCTTGTCAGAAACTTTAGAACCGCCCAACACGACCGTGTAAGGACGCTCTGGGGTTACCGTGAGGCGCTCAAGAACGCCAAGTTCAGTCTCGATAAGCAAACCAGCAGCACTCGGGAGGGCTTTAGCCAACTCGAACACGCTTGCTTGCTTGCGATGAACTACTCCGAAACCGTCAGAGACGAACGCGTCGCCGAAGCGAGCGAGCTTGGCGGCAAACTCTTCACGTTCCGTCTCTGACTTTGAGGTTTCACCGGAGTTGAACCGCAGATTCTCCAACAGCGCTACGCCGCAATCGTCGAGCTCGGCAACCGCTTGCTCAGCGGCGTGCCCGACGGTGTCCTTAGCGAACACAACGGCTTTGCCCAACAGCTCCGAGAGCCGCTGTGCGACCGGCTCGAGGCTGTACTGAGCATCGGGCTCACCACCGGGGCGACCCAGGTGAGACACGATGACGACGCGAGCGCCCTCATTGATGAGTGCGTTGAGCGTGGGCAACGATGCACGAATGCGACCGTCATCCGTGATCTGGCCGTCCTTGAGGGGTACGTTCAGGTCGCAACGGACGATCACGCGCTTACCGCGCAAGTCGGGAAGCGTTGAAAGAGTTCTGAGGCTCATAGTCGTTGGATGTTAGAGGCGGGCGCCGACGTATTCTGCAACGTCAACGAGGCGGTTGGAGTAACCCCACTCGTTGTCGTACCACGAAGCGACCTTGACCTGGTTGCCAATGACCTTCGTCAGTCCTGCATCGAAGATCGACGAGTGTGGGTCGCCGACGATGTCGGTGGAAACGATGGGGTCCTCGGTGTACTTGAGGATGCCTTTGAGAGGGCCCTCAGCCGCGGCCTTGTACGCCGCGTTGACCTGCTCGACCGTAACTTCAGACGAAGTCGTGATGGTGAGGTCAGTGATCGAACCAGTGATGACGGGAACGCGAAGTGCATAACCATCGAGCTTGCCGACGAGCTCAGGGATGACCAAGCCGAGTGCCTTAGCTGCACCAGTCGACGTCGGGATGACGTTCTGCGCTGCTGCGCGAGCGCGGCGAAGGTCTCCGTGCGGGCCGTCCTGAAGGTTCTGATCTGCGGTGTACGCGTGAACAGTCGTCATGAACCCGGTGTCGATTCCGAAGTTGTCCATGAAGACCTTGGCCAACGGTGCGAGGCAGTTGGTCGTGCACGATGCGTTCGAGATGATGTTGTGAACGGCGGGGTCGTAGATTCCCTCGTTGACGCCGAGCACCAGAGTTGCTACGTCATCGCCCGAAGCCGGGGCCGAAACGATGACCTTCTTGGCACCAGCAGCGATGTGCTTCGCGGCATCCGCCGACTTGGTGAAGTGACCGGTCGACTCGATGACGATGTCGACGCCAAGCTCGCCCCACGGGAGGTTCGAGGGATCGCGCTCAGCGAAAACCTTGATTGCCTTGCCGTCGACGACGATCTGCTCGTCATCAAACGTAACCTCAGCGTTTAGACGACCAGTGATGGTGTCGTACTTGAGGAGATGAGCGAGGGTCTTGTTGTCTGTGAGGTCGTTGACCGCAACAATTTCAATGTTGCTGTCCTTAGCCATTGCCGCTCGAAAGAAGTTGCGACCGATGCGACCGAAACCATTAATACCGATTTTTACGCTCACTGTTGCTCCAGAAAATCAGGCGTCTAGGACGCGTCGTGCTGTAGTGGTGGGGGTGTTGCTTGGGTGGAGACTGGGCTAAAGCCGGGGCCTAACCCGGCCACGATGCCGCTACGAGAGTAGCAGCAGACCGTTTGTCTTCGAGCGCGCTGCGCTGAAGCGGTCCTGAACGTTGGCCCAGTCAACGATGTTCCAGAACGCCTTGACGTAGTCAGCACGCACGTTCTTGTAGTCGAGGTAGTAGGCGTGCTCCCACACATCAAGCATGAGGAGAGGAACGATGCCCGCAGGCAAGTTGCCCTGCTGGTCGAAGAACTGAACGATGATGAGGCGCTCACCGATGGAGTCCCAAGCCAACACTGCCCAGCCTGAACCCTGCACGCCCATAGCGGTCGCTGTGAAGTGTGCCGTGAACTTATCGAACGAGCCGAAGTGGTCGTCGATGGCGCTCTCAAGGTCGCCGGTGGGCTTGTCGCCACCGTTGGGCGACATGTTGGTCCAGAAAATGGAGTGGTTGATGTGTCCACCCAAGTTGAACGCGAGGTCCTTCTCGAGCTTGTTTACATTGGCGAGGTTTCCGGAATCGCGAGCTTCAGCAAGCCCGGCGATCGCAGCATTCGCACCAGTGACATATGCCTGGTGGTGCTTGCTGTGGTGCAACTCCATGATCATGGCGCTGATGCTTGGCTCAAGCGCGGAGTAGTCGTACGAAAGTTCTGGAAGCGTGTAATCAGCCATCGGAAGTCCTCCTAGGATCGTGATTCCTGCGCCGGCTGGCGAGCACGGTCAGGTGAGATACATCCAGTCTAACCACGTCCATCCGACGCACGTGTCGTATGGAGGGAACGCTAAGCCTCGTCCAACTCAGCGGGAAGGTTTGCTTCAGTACCGGCTACACCGAGGTCGCTTGCGCGCTTGTCCGCCATTGCCAGTAGCCGACGGATGCGGCCAGCAACAGCATCCTTCGTCATCGGCGGATCAGCATGGTGGCCTAATTCGTCCAGGCTTGAGTCTCGGTGGCTGAGGCGAAGTTCGCCGGCGTAACGCAGGTGCTGCGGCACGTCATCCCCCAGGATCTCAAGAGCGCGTTCGACGCGGGCGCACGCGGCAACAGCAGCTTGCGCCGAACGGCGAAGGTTCGCATCGTCAAAGTTCACTAGGCGGTTGGCGGTGGCGCGAACTTCGCGACGTTGACGCAATTCGTTCCAGCTCACCACAGTCGTCTCGGCGCCCATGATCGTGAGCATGGCGCTAATGGCTTCGCCATCGCGAACAACGACACGGTGAACACCGCGAACCTCGCGTGCCTTTGCGGCGACGCGGAGTCGACCTGCAGCGCCAACGAGCGCCATTGCGGCCTCGTTGCCAGGGCAGGTTACTTCGAGAGCGGCCGAGCGACCCGGGTCTGTGAGCGAGCCTGCCGCAAGAAACGCCCCACGCCAGACAGCAGCGAGTTCACCGCGGCCGCCAGTAGTCACGCGGTTCGGGAGGCCGCGGATGGGGCGGCGGCGGGCATCCAAAAGTCCAGTCTGGCGAGCGAGGGTCTCTCCCCCGTCGAGAACGCGCACCAGAAGATTGTTCGTACGCCGGCCACCGGAAGACGCAACGCGCGAAATCTCAGAGCGAACGCCGTACAGCTCAGCAATGTCGCGCCGCACACGGCGAGCGAGCAATTCGCTTTCCAGCTCAGATTCGACGGCGATACGTCCGGAAATCAGATGGAGACCACCCGAGAACCGCAAAATTGTTGCGAGCTCTGCAGCGCGCTCAGTCGTCTTGCCCAACTGAATTCGTGCCAGTTCGTCTTTGACTTCAGCAGTTAATGCCACTAACTGGCCTTCCTTCCAAGATGGCGGTTCTGTTGGATGAGCAATCTACTCTCGTCCACGGTCCCGATGCTTAATGCTTACGGCTACACCGGGCAGGCCGCTAAGAATAGCTGACAGCTCTTCGGCAATCGCAACCGAACGGTGTTTGCCACCAGTACAGCCGATCGCGATCGTTGCGTGTCTTTTATTCTCGCGCTGATACCCGGCGAATACAGGTTCGAGGGCTCGCGCATAATCTGCAACGAACTCCTGTGCTCCTGGCGCCCCAACGACATAGGCACGGACGCGTTCATCGAGTCCGTCTAATGCTTTGAGCTCGGGCACCCAAAAGGGATTAGGTAAGAATCTGCAGTCAGCAACCATGTCGGCGTCTGCTGGAAGTCCGTACTTAAATCCGAAGCTCTCAATAGTAATACGCAATCCAGCGTCGCTCTCCGCAGAGAACTTTTCGATGATGGTCATCGCCAACTGGTGGATGTTGAGGTCTGTAGTGTCGATGATGATGTCGCTACTGGAGCGAATCTCCGCCATACGGGTTCGTTCGGCAGCAATTCCATCGAGCGGGGTTCCCTCATCTTGGAGAGGGTGCGGCCGGCGGACCTGCTCAAAACGGCGAACCAGCGCGGCATCTTCGGCATCAAGAAAAAGAACCCGAAGAGAAGTGGAAGCACGGAGGGCCTCAATTGCATGCTGGGCATCCGAGAAGAGTTTGCCACCACGCACGTCGATAACCGCAGCCACGCGTGGGAGGGAATCTCCGGCGCGGTGAGCGAGGTCCACAAGAGGCAGAAGCATCTGAGGTGGCAAGTTATCTACGACATACCAGCCGAGATCCTCTAGCGCGTTGCCGACGGTCGAACGACCGGCGCCCGACATGCCAGTCACAATAAGAACTTCTTGCTGCTCTGTCACGGGTTTCATGGTGGCTTCAGACTACCTGAGCTAGCGCTGACCGAGCTTATCGATGATCGCGGCAGCAGTCGCCTCTCCGACTCCCGGGACCTCTGTGATCTGTTCGGGCGTTGCCGCCTTGAGCCGAGCGACGGAGCCAAAGTGCTGCAACAGCGCCTTGATGCGGGACGGGCCGAGGCCCGGAACAGTGGAGAGGATCGAGGAAATGTCCTTTGACCTTCGCTGACGCTGATGAGTAATTGCGGAGCGGTGCGCCTCATCGCGGATGCGTTGAATCAAAAAAAGCGCATCACTATTGCGGGGAAGAATAACCGGATACTCAGAGTCGGGCAGCCAGATCTCTTCTAGTCGCTTAGCAATTCCAGCGAGTTGGATACCGGAAACGCCGGACTCCTCGAGAGCGCGCTGTGCCGCTGAAACCTGCGGTTGCCCACCATCAACGATGAGCAATTGGGGCGGATAAGCAAACTTGGGAGAAGGAGCCACGACATCGGTCGCGAGCTCCGCAGAAACTGCGGCATCCTCATCGGGCTCCCCCGTACTGAGCGTCTTGTTGGGCGAAGTCGCCTGGGCTTCAGCGGCAGTGGGGACCGCATTCCCGGCGGCAAGATAGGCAAGCCGACGCGTGAGGACCTGGTAGATGGAATCAGTGTCGTCGGTGGTCTCGGGGATATTGAAACGCCGGTAGTGCTGCTTCTTGGGCAGTCCATCTTCGAAGACGACCATGGATGCAACCACATTCGTGCCTGAGAGGTGCGAAACGTCGAAACATTCCATCCGAAGCGGAGCCTCGGTCATTCCCAATGCTTCCTGGATATCTGCCAGCGCCTGCGAACGAGCAACGAAGTCGCCGCTCCGTTTCGACTTATAGAGCATGAGCGCGTTCTTAGCGTTTGTCTCCACGGTCTGTGCCAGTGACGCCTTTTCGCCCCGCTGCGCGACCCTCAAACGGACGCGCGCGCCCGGCCCACGGCGCTGCGCTAGCCACTCTTCCAGCGCAGTGCCGTCCTCTGGCAGCGCTGGCACGAGGACATCGCGCGGTGGGACGGTGTCGTCGTAGGCGTTCTGCAACACAGATTCGACCAGTCCGCCGAGTTCGACATCCAGTTCTTTATCGACGACCCATCCACGAACACCGCGAATTCGGCCGCCTCGAACAATGAACTGTTGCACGGCGGCTGCGAGCTCATCGTGCGCAATTCCGAAGAAATCGGCATCCACATCCTCGGACAACACGATCTGGTTTTTAGCGAGCGCTGTCTCCATCGCCCCAATTTGGTCACGATAGCGCGCGGCCGCCTCATACTCCTGAGTCGCTGCGGACTCTGCCATTTTGGCTTTGATTGAGTTGAGCATTCGAGAGTCGTTGCCTCCCATGAACGACGCAAAATCTAGTGCAATCGATTTATGCTCTTCGAGCGTCACTCGGCCGACACAGGGCGCCGCACACTTACCAATATCGCCGAGCAAGCAGGGGCGACCAGTTTGTTGGGCGCGCTTGTAGACCGACGTCGAGCAGCTGCGCATCGGGAAAGCTTTGAGCATCACATCGACCGTGTCGCGGATGGCCCACGCGCGCGAATAGGGGCCGAAGTATCGCGCATTGGGCAGGTTACGATTGCGCGTGACAAGCACCCGTGGAACAGGATCACCCATCGTGATCGCAAGGTACGGGTAGGACTTGTCGTCTTTGTACTGAACGTTAAACGGCGGATCGAACTCTTTGATCCAGGTGTATTCCAGCTGCAGCGCTTCAAAGTCATTGCCGACGATCGTCCACTCAACATTTGTTGCGGTGAGCACCATCCGTCGAGTGCGCTCGTGAAGAGTGGTCAGCGGTGCAAAGTAGTTGCTGAGACGGGCGCGCAAGTTCTTCGCTTTTCCCACGTAGAGCACGCGCTTCTTATCGTCGGTAAACCGATAAACGCCAGGCTGGTTAGGGATGTCTCCTGCGCGCGGGCGCCAAGGAACAGTGTTAGCCACCGTTGACTCCCAGCGGCCTAGACACGATTGCCACTCAATACTTCAGCCAAGAACTGGCCAGTGTGGCTTCCCGCGACCTTGGCGACCTTCTCGGGAGCTCCGACGGACAGCAGCTCTCCGCCGCCAGACCCGCCTTCGGGGCCGAGATCAATGAGCCAGTCAGCAGACTTAATGACATCAAGGTTGTGCTCGATCACGATGACAGTGTTTCCCTTATCAACGAGACCGTTGAGCACCAACAAGAGCTTGCGCACGTCTTCGAAGTGGAGACCTGTCGTTGGCTCATCGAGCACATAGACGCTGCGCCCCATCGATCGGCGCTGGAGCTCAGTAGCAAGCTTGACTCGTTGTGCCTCACCGCCCGAGAGAGTTGTCGCGCTCTGGCCGAGACGCACATAGCCAAGCCCGACCTCTTCGAGCGTCTTCAAGTAACGGTGAATGCTCGTGATTGCCTCGAAGAAGTCCGCGGCCTCACTGATCGGCATGTCGAGCACTTCAGCGATGTTCTTGGCCTTGTACTTTACGGCGAGGGTGTCGCGGTTATAGCGCGCTCCCCCGCACACTTCACACGCGACGTACACGTCGGGCAAGAAGTTCATCTCGATCTTGATAGTGCCGTCACCCGAACAGTTCTCGCAGCGACCGCCCTTGACGTTAAAGCTGAAGCGACCGGGCAAGTATCCTCGAGCTTTCGCATCCGCGGTCTCGGAGAACAACGTGCGGATCTTGTCGAAGACGCCCGTGTACGTGGCGGGATTGGATCGTGGAGTGCGTCCGATCGGGTTCTGGTCGACATGAACTACCTTGTCGAGGTTCTCGAGGCCCGTGACTCGCGTGTGCTTGCCTGGAATCTGGCGCGCACCGTTGAGTTCGTTGGCAAGGACCTTGTAGAGGATGTCGTTGACGAGGCTTGATTTTCCAGAACCACTGACGCCCGTGACCGCGGTGAACGTGCCAAGCGGGAATTTGACGGTGACGTTCTTGAGGTTGTTCGCCTTCGCTCCCTCAACGGTAATCTGGCGCGCCTTGTCAATCGGGCGACGCTTCTTCGGCGTTTCGATGGCCTTACGCCCCGACAGGTAGTCAGCGGTTATCGACCGTGTATTGGTGAGTAGCTCTTCGTAGGAACCGGAGTGAACGACTTCTCCACCGTGTTCGCCGGCGCCAGGCCCAATATCGACAACCCAATCGGCGGTGCGAATCGTATCTTCATCGTGCTCAACCACGATGAGGGTGTTGCCGAGGTTCTTGAGCTTGACGAGAGTTTCTATCAATCGTCGGTTGTCACGCTGGTGAAGTCCGATGCTGGGCTCGTCGAGCACATAGAGCACGCCAGTGAGACCGGAGCCAATTTGGGTCGCCAGACGAATGCGTTGCGCCTCGCCACCGCTCAATGTTGCGGCCGCACGTGCGAGGTTCAGATAGCTCAGGCCGACCTCGACCAAGAATTCTAGGCGCAATCGGATTTCGCGAAGCACTTGAGCAGCGATGTGGGCATCCCGCTCAGAGAGAACCAGTTCATTCATGAAGCCGTAGGCATCGATGAGGCTGAGCTCGCAGATGTCAGAAATGCTGTTGTCAGCGACAGTAACGGCCAAGACCTCTGGCTTCAAACGCTTGCCATCACATACGGGGCAGGGAATCTCGCGGAGGTACGCCGCATAGCGCTGGCGCTGAACATCTGTCTCCGCCTCGAGGTATTTGCGCTCGATGTAGGGAATCACTCCCTCAAACCCCGTGGAGTACTTCATCTCGCGCCCGTAGCGGTTTTTCCACTTAACGGACACCTTGAAATCGTTGCCTCGCAATACTGCTTCGCGAACATCTTCGGGGAGATCGCCCCACGGAGTGTCGAGCGAGAAATCAAGGTCGAGGGCTAGGCCGCCGAGCAACTTTTCGAAGTAGTTATAGAGACCCTTGCCCGAGTTCGTCCAGGGCAAGATTGCGCCCTCAGAGAGACTGACTGAATCATCGGCGATGAGGAGCTCTGCGTCGATCGACATGCGGGTACCGAGCCCCGAACACTCCGGGCACGCGCCGAAAGGGGCGTTGAATGAGAAGGTGCGTGGCTCGATTTCGGTGAGCTGGATGGGGTGATTATTGGGGCAGGACAGCTTCTCGGAGAACGAACGCCACGCGGCATCCCCCTCCTCGTCAACAAAGTTGATTGCGACAGTTCCGTCGGTGAGTCGCAGTGCGGTCTCGAGTGAATCGGTAAGGCGCGTAAGGATGTCGTCGCTTGCCACCAACCGGTCAACGACCACAGAAATATCGTGTTTGTACTGCTTCTTCAGCTTGGGAGGCTCGCTGAGCTGGATGACATCGCCATCCACGATGGCGCGGGAGTAACCGCTCGAGGCGAGCTCCGCGAAGAGATCAACGAACTCGCCCTTTTTCTGAGAAACGACGGGACTGACAATTTGATAGCGTGTGCCGCTCTCAAGCTTCATCAGTTGGTCGGCAATTTGTTGCACCGATTGGCGCTCAATCTTTTCGCCGCACACGGCGCAGTGCGGAACTCCGATGCGCGCCCACAACAGTCGCATGTAGTCGTAGATCTCTGTGATCGTTCCGACGGTTGACCGTGGGTTCCGGTTCGTGGATTTCTGGTCAATCGAGACCGCCGGGCTGAGTCCCTCAATGAAATCGACGTCTGGCCGATCGACCTGGCCTAGGAATTGACGCGCATAGGCCGAAAGCGATTCGACGTAGCGTCGCTGGCCCTCTGCGAAAATAGTGTCGAACGCGAGGCTCGATTTGCCTGACCCGGAAAGACCAGTGAAGACGACGAGAGAGTCGCGCGGAATCTCGAGGTCAACGTTCTTGAGATTGTGAACCCGAGCGCCACGGACGCTGAGGTGAGAATTAGGAATCGACTGTGCTGTAGTCACTCTTCCTATTCTACGGAAACCACTGACATTGTCTGGACGTTCGCCCAGCACAGAGTGCTCGTCCCCGCGATAATGGGTGAATGCACATTGCGCACGTTACGAGCTTTTACTCGGCACCAGCCTTATTGCCTTCAAGCGCTGTGCGTTC
The DNA here is from genome assembly GCF_015864925.1 of Salinibacterium sp. NG22. Taxonomy (NCBI): domain Bacteria; kingdom Bacillati; phylum Actinomycetota; class Actinomycetes; order Micrococcales; family Microbacteriaceae; genus Salinibacterium; species Salinibacterium sp. NG22. The sequence goes on from NZ_JADYWG010000001.1 coordinate 297,943, forward strand.
TCGTGGTCTGGCGTATCAGGCAGCCGGGCACGAGTTTTCCATCGTCATCCCCGGAGCCGAGTCATCGGTGACCTGGACCGAATACGGCACTGTGGTCACGGTCCCCGCTCGTGGCCGAGCATTATCCCGCGGATTCGTTCCTATCGCCAAAGCTGTGCGCCGTGCTCTCGAAAAACTTGTGCCCGATCAGATCGAAGTCGCCGACCGCCTCAGTGCTCGCGAACTGGGCGCGTGGGCTCGCGACAACCGTGTGCCGGCCGTGCTCCTCACGGACGATGACGAAGCCGAGTGGGCTACGGCACACACCCCACTGGGGTTCGATCAGGTCATTCACACGGGGGTAGTCGGCGCGCAGGGTTCCGATTCTGCGACCCTCGAAAACTCGCGCACGGCGACCGACCCTGCAACGGCGTTCGCTCCCGACAATCGCGTTGTGAGCATCCCGTCAGGGGTAAACGTCGAAGTGTTCTCTCCGCTGCGCCACAACAGCACTCTCCGCGACTCAAGCGGCGCCGAATTGGTCGTCGTATGTGCGGCGCCGCTCACCTCCTCGGGAGCGGTCTCAGTCGCGATCGACGCAGTGCGACACCGAGCTTCTCAGGGCGAGGACCTCCATTTGGTGATCTTGGGCGATGGCCCGCTGCGTGCCCGGCTCGAACGAAGTGCGGTGGGGATTTCACTTCAATTTCTGAGCGCGCACGATCTCACGCTGGTGGAGCGAGCAGAAGTCTTTGCGACTGCAGACCTTGCGATCGTCACAACAAACGGATCGTGCGCTCAGGCCATAGCTCTGGAATCCCTCGCTACGGGCACTCCCACGATTATCACTACCGCGAGCAAGGAGCACATTGCATTCGCCGATGGCGGTGGACTCACGGTGGCTCCGGATCTTACTCATATCGCTCACGCGCTCAGAGTTCTTGCCGATATCCCGGTAGAGGAACGACGTGGGGCGGCGCGAACGACCGCACTCCCCCACGACTCCTTCGCTCAGGAGCGCCGCATGATTGCGATGCACGAAACGCTGGCTACTACTTTAAATGACCAGCCTGCTCCATCTGGCGCAGTTCCTTCTTGAGTTCCTGAACTTCATCTCGTAATCGAGCAGCAAGCTCAAACTTCAACTCGGATGCCGCTTGAAGCATCTGTTCGTTGAGATCGCCAATGATATTTTCAAGATCATTTCCGCCGGCGGCAGCGATTCCTTCCCGCGCCAGTTTGGGCGTCGGAGTGCGTTTCTTGCCGTCACGATTGCGGGTCGCGAGCAGCTCTGCGGTGTCAGCGCCCTCACGGAGAAGGGCATCAGTGATGTCAGCAATTTTCTTGCGTAGCGGCTGGGGGTCAATACCGTGCTCGGTGTTGTATGCCACCTGCTTTTCGCGGCGACGATCAGTCTCCTCGATCGCAAACGCCATCGATCGCGTAATGACGTCGGCGTACATGTGAACCTCGCCGGAGACGTTTCGAGCGGCACGCCCGATGGTTTGAATGAGTGATGTGGACGACCGCAAGAAGCCTTCCTTGTCTGCATCCAGAATCGCGACGAGCGACACTTCGGGAAGGTCAAGCCCTTCCCGCAGGAGGTTGATGCCCACGAGCACGTCATAGATGCCCTGTCGGAGCTCGGTGAGTAGCTCCACGCGGCGTAGCGTGTCGACGTCAGAGTGCAAGTAGCGCACCCGAACACCATTCTCCGAAAGGAATTCGGTGAGTTCTTCAGCCATCTTCTTTGTGAGCGTGGTGACGAGCACACGCTCGTTCTTCTCGACGCGAAGCCTGATTTGTTCGAGAAGGTCGTCAATTTGACCCTTCGACGGCTTAACGACGATTTGCGGATCGATGAGTCCTGTCGGGCGGATCACCTGCTCGACAACGGAGTCAGTGATACCCATCTCGTATTTGCCCGGTGTCGCAGAAAGGTAGACCTTCTGGCCGGCACGCTCAAGAAACTCTTCCCATTTCAACGGGCGATTGTCGAGCGCGCTCGGGAGGCGGAACCCGTGTTCCACAAGAGTGCGCTTTCGTGAGGCATCGCCCTCGTACATGGCGCCGATCTGAGGCACCGTGACGTGCGACTCATCGAGCACCACGAGAAAATCATCCGGGAAGTAGTCGAGCAAACAGCTTGGTGGTTCGCCGGGTTGGCGCCCATCCATGTGGAGAGAATAGTTCTCAATGCCGTTGCAGAAACCGATCTGCTCCATCATTTCGATGTCGAAGGTCGTGCGCATACGCAAGCGTTGAGCTTCGAGGAGCTTTCCCTGACGCTCCAGCACGCCAAGCCGGTCGGCGAGCTCTTCCTGAATGGACACGATTGCGGTTTTGATCGTTTCGGGGCTTGCCGAATAGTGGGTGCCAGGGAACACCGACACCGAATCCATCTTCTTGACGATGTCGCCGGTCAACGGATGCAGGGAGTAGAGCGCCTCGATTTCGTCTCCGAACATCTCGATTCGGATAGCAAGCTCTTCATACACTGGAATGATCTCAATGGTGTCGCCGCGCACGCGGAAGTTTCCCCGCGAGAAGTCGTAGTCGTTGCGCTGATACTGCATTCCCACAAACTTGCGGATGAGCGTTTCGCGATCGATGCGCATTCCCACCTGCAGGGCGATCATCGCTTCAAGATAGGACTCAGCAGCGCCAAGCCCGTAAATGCTCGACACTGTGGAGACCACGACCGTGTCGCGGCGGCTGAGCAAAGAGTTGGTAGTGGAATGTCGCAGTCGCTCGACTTCGGCGTTGACCGACGAGTCCTTCTCGATAAAGGTATCTGTCTGCGGAATGTAGGCCTCGGGCTGGTAGTAGTCGTAGTACGAAACGAAATACTCCACCGCGTTGTTGGGCATCAAATCCCGGAACTCGTTGGCCAGTTGAGCGGCAAGAGTCTTGTTGTGGGACATGATGAGCGTTGGTCGCTGCACCTGTTCGATAAGCCATGCGGTTGTTGCCGACTTTCCCGTGCCGGTGGCGCCGAGCAGCACAATATCGGTTTCGCCGGCATTGATTCGCTGAGCAAGCTCGCGGATCGCCTGAGGCTGATCTCCGGAAGGTGAGTACTCGCTAATTACCTCAAAAGGACGTACTGAGCGAGTTGGTTCCATACCTCAAGTGTAGGCACCGGCACTGACAACGACCCGAAAACGGAGTCGCCAAGCGAACGCTTAGCGCGAACTCACTAATTGGTCGCGAAGCAACTGCCACACTTCGTCAGCGTGACGTTCTGTATCCGTCAAATCGGCTCCGGAATCCACGACGAAGTCGGCCACCGCTCTGCGATTGGCGCTCGACGCCTGAGACGCGACGCGCCCCTCTGCCTCACTGCGCGGCATGTTGCGGTGCTCGATCAAACGCTGAATGCGAGTTTCTGGATCAGCCTCAACCGTCACTACTGCCGAGAACTTATCGACGGGTTGACCCGACTCCACCAATAAGGGGATGTCGTACACAATCAGCGCCTCAGGGTCGCGATCGAAGGCGGCCGCGAAACGTTGCTGGGCGAGCCGACTGATCGCCGGATGGGTGATGCTATTGAGAGCCTGACGGGCATCCGGGTCGCCAAAAACGATGCTGCCGAGAGCCTGGCGGTTGAGAGATCCATCGTTGTGAAGGATGTCTGCACCAAAACGATCGACGATCGCGGCCAGCGCCGGAGAGCTTGGCTCAACCACTTCGCGGGCGAGAGCATCCGCGTCGACGACGACAGCTCCGTGTTCAGCCCACCGCTTAGCTACAGTCGACTTTCCCGAAGCAATCCCACCGGTGAGCGCTATCAAGTGCATTCCTCAATGCTAACCTCAGCCTGTTGAAAGGGAGAGCGGATGTTCGAAATACTCACCGGCAGCGGCCTCGCCGTTGCGGCTGGCCTCAACGCCTATATTCCGCTTCTCATATTGGGCATCGCCGGCCGAGTCTTTGACTTTGTAGAGCTGCCCGCCGCATGGTCGTGGCTCGAAAACCCCTGGGTGATCGCCGTTCTCGGGGTGCTGCTCGTCGTGGAAGTAATCGCCGACAAAGTGCCCGTCGTGGATTCCGTGAACGATTGGATTCAGACCATCGCGCGTCCCGCAGCAGGCGGTATCGCCTTCGGTACGGGTGCCGCTTCTGAGACAGCAGTGGTCACCGATCCAGCATCATTTTTCACGTCAGAGGCGTGGGTGCCCGTCGTTATCGGAATCATTCTTGCGTTCGGCACGCACGCCACCAAAATGGCTGCACGCCCTGTGCTCAACGCCGCTACTGCCGGAGCGGCTGCACCAGTGGTCAGCGCCGCAGAGGACATCAGTAGCGTACTGCTCAGTCTGATGGCGCTCATTGTTCCTGTCATCGGAACGCTTGCCCTCATCGGGCTCGTGGCGTGGCTGGTTGCACGAGTTCGACGAGCGCGACGCGCCACAAAGCGCACAACCTAGGCACCCCGCTCAGGCTCGCCAGCTGAGCAGAGCACTCCCCCGCCCGATTGCCGCCGATCATTCAGCGGACAGCCGTGGCTCGTTAACTGAGTGTGGCCAGCCTCCCGAAGGAGACTGGCCACACTGTTCAGCTAAGTGCTACTAGTTGTTGCTCGAGAGCTTCTCGCGCAGAGCGGCGAGAGTCTCGTCGTCTGCGAGCGTGCCCGCGCCTGCACTCGTTGCAGCGTCGTCGTTGGAGAACGACGATGCTCCGGCGGGTGCACTGCTGATCGACTCTTCCTGAATCGCTGCGGCGGCAACCTGCTTCTTGTGCTGTTCCCAACGCGCCTGGGCTGCAGCATAGTCCTGCTCCCACTTCTCGCGCTGTGACTCGAAGCCATCTTTCCACTCGTTGGTCTCGGGGTCGAAACCATCGGGGTACTTGTAGTTGCCCTGGTCGTCGTACTCGGTGAGCATTCCGTAGAGTGCCGGGTCGAACTCGGTACCCTCGGGGTCAACACCCTCGTTAGCCTGCTTGAGGCTAAGCGAGATGCGACGACGCTCGAGGTCGATGTCGATGACCTTGACGAATACTTCGTCGCCGACCGAAACAACCTGCTCGGCGAGTTCAACGTGCTTACCCGAAAGCTCGGAGATGTGCACGAGGCCCTCGATGCCGTCTGCGACGCGAACGAACGCACCGAACGGAACGAGCTTGGTGACCTTACCGGGAGCAACCTGTCCGATTGCGTGGGTGCGGGCGAATACCTGCCACGGGTCTTCCTGCGTTGCCTTGAGCGACAGCGACACGCGCTCGCGCTCGAGGTCAACCTCAAGGATCTCAACCGTAACTTCCTGGCCAACTTCAACAACTTCTGAAGCGTGCTCGATGTGCTTCCACGAGAGCTCAGAAACGTGGACGAGGCCGTCTACGCCACCGAGGTCAACGAACGCACCGAAGTTGACGATCGACGACACGACACCCTTGCGAACCTGGCCCTTGGCGAGGTTGTTGAGGAACGAAGTGCGGCTAGCCGACTGCGTCTCTTCGAGGAGTGCGCGGCGCGACAGAACAACGTTGTTGCGGTTCTTGTCGAGCTCGAGGATCTTGGCTTCGATCTCCTGGCCGAGGTACGGCGTGAGGTCACGAACGCGGCGAAGCTCGATGAGCGATGCGGGGAGGAATCCACGAAGTCCGATGTCGACGATGAGTCCACCCTTGACAACCTCGATGACCGAACCGGTGACAACGCCATCCGATTCCTTGATCTTCTCGACGTCGCCCCATGCACGCTCGTACTGTGCGCGCTTCTTGGAGAGGATGAGGCGGCCTTCTTTGTCTTCTTTCTGAAGAACGAGGGCCTCAACGGTGTCACCAACGTTGACAACCTCAGTGGGGTCAACGTCGTGCTTGATGGAAAGTTCACGAGAGGGGATAACACCCTCAGTCTTGTAACCGACGTCGAGGAGAACCTCGTCACGGTCGATCTTGACGACGGTACCTTCGATAAGGTCACCATCGTTGAAGAACTTCAGCGTCTTTTCGACTGCGGCGAGGAAATCTTCAGCAGATCCGATGTCATTGATGGCGACCTGCTTGGGTGCCTTGTCAGTCGTTGCGTTTGTCATGTAGTAGTTGCTCCGGTATGGGTCACGCTTCGAAAAGCGCATAATTGGGCCGACGGCGAAATGAATCTGTGTGCTCGCTGCAGGCAGGCGAATAAGAAGTCACAAATGCGACACTCCAGCCTAGCGCTTCGACGGCGGTAAAACCAACCACTTATCAGCCGTGTTTCGAGGTATCTCGTGCTGCGGGATTCCTCAGACCTCTCGAGCGAAAATCCTGCCGAGGATCAGCGTGCCGTGTAGGGGGCCAGAAGCGCGGCCCGAAGGGTATCCAGCCCAACGCCACCCACATTGAGGGCACGACGGTGGAACTCACGAAGTGAGAAATCAGCGCCCTCAATGGCACTGCACTCATCGCGCAGCTGCTCCCAGATGCGCTGCCCCACCTTGTATGACGGTGCCTGTCCTGGCCAACCGAAATAACGGTTCACTTCGAAGCAAACATTGGCGGGATCTAACGTGACGTTGTTCGTCATGAAATCGAGAGCATAATCCCAATCCCAGACGCCCGAACCAGTGAGCTTGGGCTTGCCGAGATGGACACCGATGTCGAGAACGACGCGGGCAGCACGCATCCGCTGACCATCGAGCATCCCGAGTCGATTGGCAGGGTCGTCGAGGAAACCGAGGTCCGCCATCAGCCGCTCAGCATAGAGCGCCCATCCCTCGGCATGGCCAGAGGTTCCCGACAGCTGCCGACGGTAGGTATTCAGCTGATCGCGGTTATAGACGGCTTGGGCAATCTGAAGGTGATGCCCGGGAACGCCCTCGTGATACACGGTTGTCGCCTCGCGCCACGTGGTGAACTCAGTGACCGATTCCGGCACAGACCACCACATGCGACCCGGCCTCGAAAAGTCATCGCTCGGCCCCGTGTAATAGATGATTCCGTCGTGAGTCGGCGCAATCATGCACTCCAACGCGCGCATGGGCTCTGCGATATCAAAGTGGGTGCCTGCCAACGCTTCGATGGCTTCATCGCTGAGCTGCTGCATCCACCTCTGCAGGGCATCGGTGCCGTGCAGCGTTCGCGAAGGGTCAGAGTCAAGAAGCTCGATTGCTTCGTCGATGGATGCTCCCGGCTTGATCTCGTTCGCGATCTGCTTTTGCTCAGCAGTCATGCGCGCCAGTTCCTCAATCCCCCACTCATAGGTTTCATCGAGGTCGACCGTGGCACCGAGGAAGCGTTGAGACTGCAACGCGTAAAGCTCGCGTCCAAAAGCGTCCTGAGGTGTCGCCCGCGGAGCAAGCTCGTCACTCAAAAAACGCTCAAGTTGCTGATAACTGGATGCCGCAACGGCAGCGCCATCAGCCAGCGCTGCTTGGAGAGCGCTGTCGCCGCCCACAGCCTCAGCCTGCGCAATGAACGACTCGAAGAATCCTCCGGGGGCTGAGATCTGGCGGGCTTGCGCCACAACTTCGGCAACCTGACGCTGCGCAGGAACCACTGCCCCATCCATACCGTGACGAAGAGTGGCGATGTAGCCATTGATCGCCTCCGGAATATTGTGCAGGCGCTCCGCAATCACGGACCAATCTTCGCTCGATGCGGTCGGCATCAGATCGAGAACGCCACGAATCTCTTGGGCGGGACTCGCCAGATTATTAAGATCGCGCTTCCACAATTGCGCGGCATCGGACTCTAGATCGAGCTTCAGAGTGGAGACCATGTCGGACTTTGTAACGAGATCAACGTCATCCATCACCGGTGCGGCTTCGAGCCGAGCAAGAATGTCCCTGGTCGACGCCACAACATGAGCATGCCCTTCGGGCGAATAGTCGGCATACCCCGAGTGCTGTCCCGGCGAACCGATATACGTTCCGATGGTCGGGTCTAGTTCAACCAGAGTGGTGACCCATTCCTCAGCAATCGCATCGAGCGGCGTAGCCTGCCGACCCGAGGTTGCAGCTTCAGAAGTAGAGGGCGTCAAATCGGACATCGTTGTCTGGCTCCTTGATTGATCGTCGGGAATTGATGGGGCGGGCAATCCGCCCCGAGGTCACGCTAGGGCCTATCGAGTTCGCGTTCGAGCAGCTCGGCGAGGGACGCCAAGACGGACTCCGCCGCCTCGTCGTCTGAGCTGAGAGTGATGACATCGCCATAGCCGATACCCATCGCGAGCACGCCGAGGATACTGCCGGCGTTGATCGTTGAGCCCGCGGCATCCGTCAGCATCACCGTGATTCCGCACTGCGCAACGGCATGCGTGAAGACAGAAGCGGGACGCGCGTGCAGGCCAACCCGTGAACCAATCACTACCGTTGTGCTACTCACCGCTGCTCCTTTGTGGGGTGCTCTGAGAGTGGATGCCGCACGGTGCGAGCCTAATGTGCCGCCGAATCCCAGTTGTGACCGGTGCCGATCTGCACATCAAGCGGAACCGACAGGGTTGCAGCCCCTGACATTCGCTCATGAACAATAGTAGTCATTCGCTCGAGCTCACCTCCAGCGATTTCGAACACCAATTCGTCGTGCACCTGAAGCAACATTCGTGACTTCAGGCCCTCCTCACGGATATCGCCATCGATCTGAAGCATGGCCCGCTTGAGGATGTCTGCTGCCGAGCCCTGGATGGGCGAATTGAGTGCCTGACGTTCCGCGTTATCGCGCAACACTCGGTTCTTTGACGTGAGATCTCCGAAAGGCCGACGGCGGCCGAAAATCGTTGTGGTGTACCCATCAACTCGGGCCTGCTCGACAACGTTGCGGAGGTAGTCCCGCACCGCGCCAAACCGCGCGAAGTAATCCGTCATGAGTGCTTTGGCTTCGCTCGTCTCGATACGAAGCTGTTTGCTCAGGCCAAACGCGCTCAGCCCGTATGCCAAGCCGTAGGACATTGCCTTCACCTTGGTACGCATTTCGGGAGTGACATCGGCCGGCTCAACGCCGAAGATGCGAGAGCCAACGAAGCGGTGAAGATCTTCGCCCTCGTTGAAAGCCTGAATGAGCCCCTCATCGCCCGAAAGGTGCGCCATGATGCGCATTTCGATCTGTGAATAGTCAGCGGTGAGAAGCGTGTCATACCCCTCTCCCGCTTCGAAAGCAGCACGAATCTGGCGCCCGGTTGCCGTCTTGACTGGCACGTTCTGCAGGTTTGGATCGTTCGAGGCGATTCGGCCGGTGCTCGAGCCGGCCTGCTCGTACGTGGTGTGCACCCGGCCCGACGCATCGATAGCTTTCTCAATGCCGGTGATGATCTGCACGAGCTTGGTGGCATCGCGGTGCTGCAAGAGCAAGTCGAGGAACGGATGCGGTGCTTGTTCCTGGAGGTCAGCCAAGCTCGCGGCATCCGTCGAGAAGCCCGTCTTGTTCGCGCGAGTCTTGGGCATCTCAAGCTGCGTGAAGAGAACCTCTTGCAATTGCTTGGGGCTACCGAGATTGATCTCGCGACCGATGACCTCGAACGCATTGCGGGCGACATCGGCCGCGGTCGTGCTGAGGGAGCTACTGAGGTCGTCAAGCAACTGGCGGTTGACCGCAATGCCCGTGCGTTCCATTTGAGCAAAGACAGGCACGAGCGGCATCTCAATATCGGTGAGCACAGCCAGAGAGCCCTCGTCGAGGCGCCCAGCAAGGTAAGCAGCCAAGCGAACGACGTACCACGACTTGGTGGCGGGACTCAGTTCTTCAGTCTCCGGAACCAACTGGTTGGGGTCGCCCTGCTCGATGGTTTCGCCGAGGTAGTTGTACACCTGAGACTCAAGCTCTTCAGGCTTGCCGCCCGGCTTCAAGAGCCACGACGCGAGCGTTGTGTCGAACGCCACGCCCGCGATCGTTAGGCCGCAGTTGGCGGCAATTTTGAGCTGGGACTTAGCGGAGTGCATGTACTTGGGGGCGTCACTTGCGAGCCACTGCGTGAGCGCGTCATAGTCAGGGCGATCCGCCGCCCACGGCACAAAGGCTGTCTCTGAGACCGTCGCAAGACCAAGACCGGTGACAACGCCATCAACACTCGCGATGGTGAGCCCCAGCGGTGACGTACTGCCGTTGCTATTGGTCGCAATCCACTTGGCCAACTCTTCGTCAACCATGGTACGCACGGCAGGAATAGCTGCAGCATCGTCAGGAGCGCTCGCTGCTGACGACGATTGCGCATCACCGCCGCCTTCGACCGCAGAAATCTTCATCACGCGCTGCAAGAGCGTCTTGAACTGCAGGCGATCGAACACCTCACGTACAGCAGCCTCGTCGATCGCACGGCGATCGAGATCGCCGACATTGACCGGAAGCTCAACATCGGTGAGCAAGTGGTTGAGCTTGCGGTTGCGAACGGGGCGATCAATCTGATCACGAAGGTTCTGGCCTACAACGCCCTTGATCTCCTCGGCGTGAGCCAACACCTCATCGAGAGAGCCGTAGAGGTTGATCCACTTGACTGCAGTCTTCTCCCCCACCTTGTCGACGCCGATCAGGTTGTCGCTGGTTTCCCCGACAAGAGCTGCGACATCCGGATACTGGTGAGGCTCGATGCCGTACCGCTCGAAAACCGCGTCACGGTCGTAACGCTTGAGTTCAGAAACACCGCGAGCATTCGGATACAGCAGGGTGACGTTGTCGTTGACCATCTGAATGGCATCGCGGTCACCGGAGACCACTAGAACGCGGAAGCCGTTCTCTGAGCCCTCGTGCGCCAAGGTGGCGAGGATGTCGTCAGCCTCGTAGTCCTCTTTGCTCAGAGTTTGGATGCCCATCGCCTTGAGGGCCTCTTCGAGCAAGGGAATCTGCCCCACGAACTCCACCGGCGTTTCGCCACGGGTTCCCTTGTACTCGGGATACTCCCGCGTACGGAATGAGTACCGTGAAATATCGAAGGCAACGGCCAAATGCGTAGGTTTCTCGTTCTGCAAGAGAGAAATCAGCATCGACAAGAAACCGTGGATGGCATTGGTGTGCTGCCCCTCGCGGTTCTGAAAACTGTCGACGGGGAGCGCATAAAAGGCTCGGAAGGCCAACGAGTGGCCATCAATGATCATAAGAGTAGGCTTTTGGGAATCCGACACGGAGCCAGCCTAGCCGCGGCTGCCGACAGCGGAAACGGCCGAATGCGAAGGACACCCTCTGTGAAGTACCCCGATGACCTCGATCCCGAACTATTTGCGCGAATTGTCGAGTCAGGGGGCGGCTCTCTCACGCGAAAAATGGGTATTGAGTTTCTCGAACTTGGCGCAGAGCGATCCGTCGCAACGATGCCCGTTGAAGGCAACACTCAAGTGATCGGCATCCTGCACGGAGGCGCTCACGTCGTGCTCGGCGAGTCCCTCGGATCAATTTCGTCGGCGATCCACGCCGGCCCTGGTCGTGTCGCGATGGGAATCGAAATCAACGCGACCCACAGCCGCTCCGTGCGCTCGGGCATCGTCACCGCTACCTGCACCGCGATCGCCCTCGGGCGCACTCTAGCGACACATGAAATCGTTATCCGCGATGAGGAAGAACGTCGGCTCTCCACCATCCGGATTACGAACATCCTGAAAGATCGCCCAACCGCGTAGCGACGGGCGTGTCGAAACCCCGCTAGGAGTTCTCAGCGGCGTTGAGAGCCCGCAACTGAACCCCAGAGGAGAAGGTGCGGGCGCCTGCTACTTTTTGGCGCTGAGCTGGTCGATGATGGCCTGAGACACATCGTGCATCGTCAGGCGGCGATCCATGGATGCCTTCTGAATCCAACGGAAAGCGTCAGGCTCGCTGAGCCCCATCTTCTCGTTCAGCAGTCCCTTAGCGCGGTCGACGAGCTTGCGGGTCTCGAAACGCTCAACCAGGTCGCTCACTTCAGCCTCGAGGGTGAGGATCTGTGTGTAACGGCTGAGAGCGATCTCGATTGCCGGAAGAAGATCGTTCGGGGTGAAGGGCTTGACCACGTAGGCCAGCGCTCCGGCCTCAGAAGCCCGCTCTACGAGTTCTTTCTGGCTAAAGGCAGTCAGCAGTACGACAGGGGCGATGTGGTTGGCGCTGAGGCGCTCCGCAGCGGAGATTCCGTCGAGCTGAGGCATCTTGACATCCATGATGACCAGGTCGGGGCGAAGCTCGGTAGCGAGCGCAACAGCAGTCTCGCCGTCACCCGCTTCTCCGACAACCTCGTAGCCGGCATCCCGCAGGATTTCGACAATGTCCATGCGGATGAGCGACTCATCTTCGGCAACGACAACGCGGCGGGGAGCAGTTTGATTGGTGTTTTGGTCAGTCACAAGTGCAAGCCTACGGTATTCTATTCAGCGTTGTAGTCAGCCGAATTGGCGGAATGGTAGACGCGGAGCACTCAAAATGCTTTGTTCGAAAGGACGTGTGGGTTCGAGTCCCACATTCGGCACAACATTTACACGAAAAACCGGGAGCAGCACGTGCTCCCGGTTTTTCTTGTTAACGACAGCAGCGGCACGAACCCGAGAGTTCGCGCCGCTGCTGGGCGTTTATTAGTGCGCTGACGCTACTTCGTAGCCCACGCGGGTGCCTTGGCGTTCACGGCATCGCCGATCACGTGCACTCGCAGGTCGTTAGTGGAACCCGAAATTCCGGGAGGGGATCCCGAAATCACGACGACCTTGTCGCCAACCTCAGCGAGTTCTTGGCCAAGCAGAAGTTCGTCTACCTGGCGATACATTTCATCGGTGTGCGTAACGCGGTCAACGATGAACGACTCAATGCCCCAAATCAGCGACATGCGACGCTGGATTTCTGGACTCGGAGTGAACGCCTTCATAGGGATCCGGAAGCGCAAACGCGACATACGACGCGCAGAGTCTCCCGACTCCGTGAAGACACAGACGAACTTCGCCTCAACGAATGAAGCGACCTCGGCTGCCGCAAGAGTAATCGCACCACTCTGAGTCTTGGGCTTGGTGCCCAGCTTTGCGATGCGGTCGAGACCGTGCTCTTCCGTGGACTCAACGATTTTCGCCATGGTCTGAACGGTAATCACGGGGTACTCCCCCACGCTAGTCTCACCGCTGAGCATGACGGCATCAGCACCATCGAGAATTGCGTTCGCGACGTCAGATGTTTCAGCACGGGTCGGCACGGGGCTGGAAATCATCGACTCAAGCATCTGAGTCGCGACAATTACCGGCTTCGCCATGCGACGCGCGAGTTCAACGGTGCGCTTCTGCACAATCGGAACAGCCTCGAGAGGAAGCTCTACGCCCAGGTCACCACGGGCAACCATGATGGCGTCGAACGCATCGATGATCGCTTCGAGGTGGTCGACGGCCTGAGGCTTCTCGATCTTTGCGATGACGGGAACCCGACGGCCCTCTTCGTCCATAATCTCGTGGACGCGAACAATGTCTTCTGCGTTGCGCACGAAAGAAAGAGCAATGAGGTCTGCGCCGAGCTTGAGGCCCCAGCGCAGGTCGTCTTCATCCTTCTCTGACAGAGCAGGAACATTGACCGCAACTCCGGGAAGGTTGATGCCCTTGTTGTTAGAAACCGCACCGGCGACGATGACCTCAGTTGTGACAACCGTGTCAGTCGCGCTCACGACCTTAACTTTGACCTTGCCGTCATCAATGAGCAAGAAGTCACCGGGAGCAACGTCCTGAGGAAGACCCTTGAACGTGGTGCCGCAAATCTCGCGGTTACCCACGATGTCGTCGATAGTGATCTTGAAGATGTCGCCGACCGCGAGGTCGTAGGGGCCGTCCTCAAACTTTCCGAGACGAATCTTGGGACCCTGGAGGTCAACCATCACCGCTACCGGCTTGCCGGCATCCTCAGCGGCGCGACGAACGTTCGCGTACACCTCTTCGTGGACGGCGTAGCTTCCATGGCTGAGGTTCATCCGGGCAACATCGACACCTGCATCGATGATTGCTCTGATGTTCTCGTAGCTCGACGTAGCCGGGCCGAGTGTCGCGACGATTTTTGCGCGTCTCATAACTTCCTTTGACGGGTTAGTGGTGGTGGTAGTGGTGGTGGTGGAACTTCTAGAGAGACATGCCGCGATCGTCTGGGCGAACAGGGAATGGCAATTGCGTCTCCCCTTCAAGGTAGCGATCTACGGCGGATGCCGCAGCCCTTCCCTCGGCGATAGCCCACACGATGAGCGACTGCCCACGGCCGGCATCCCCGACAACGTAGACGCCGGGGGTTGCGGTCTCGTAGCTTTCGTCGCGCGAGAGGTTTCCCCGCGCATCCGCTGCGAGAGGAAGCTGTGTGGAGAGCGTTTCGGTCTCAGGCCCGGTGAAGCCCAGTGCAAGAAGAACCAGGTCGGCAGGAATCTCCCGCTCGGTTCCAGCCTTAGGAACACGACGGCCGTCGAGGAACTCGGTCTCAGCGACACGAATCGCACGAACTTCGCCGACCGAGTTCGTCAAGAACTCCACCGTCGATGCAAGGTATTCACGTTCGCCGCCCTCTTCGTGGGCGCTCGACATCTCAAACAGGGTCGGTGTCAATGGCCACGGCTGGTGTTCCGGGCGCTCCGCGGGAGGCTGAACACCAATGGCCAGGTTTGTGACCGACAATGCACCCTGACGGTGAGCTGTGCCGATGCAGTCAGCACCAGTGTCGCCACCACCGAGAACAACGACGTGCTTGCCCTCTGCGGTGACCTGCTCGCTCACGGTGTCGCCGGCAACGGCGCGGTTCGACTGAACGAGGTACTCCATAGCGAAGTGAACGCCGAGCGCATCGCGGCCGGGGATGGGCAGATCGCGCGGCACGGTAGATCCGGTAGCAACTACGACAGCGTCGTAGCGGGTGCGAAGATCGCTCCACGAAATATCGACACCGATGTTCACACCGGCACGGAAACGAGTTCCCTCGGCCTGCATTTGAGCCAAACGCAACTCTATGTGGCGCTTTTCCATCTTGAAGTCGGGGATGCCGTAGCGCAGCAATCCACCGATGCGATCTTCACGTTCGAAAACAGCGACCGTGTGGCCAGCGCGCGTCAACTGCTGAGCAGCCGCAAGGCCGGCGGGCCCCGAACCGACAACAGCAACAGTTTTACCCGTCAAACGTCCCGGAGGATGCGGAGTGACATTACCGTCGGCGAACGCCTGATCAATGATCGAGACTTCGATCTGCTTGATCGTGACGGCAGGCTGATTGATTCCCAGAACACACGAGCTCTCACACGGTGCTGGACACAAACGTCCGGTGAACTCCGGAAAGTTGTTTGTCGCATGGAGGCGCTCAATAGCTTCAGCGCTCTCGCCGCGACGCATAAGGTCGTTCCACTCGGGAATCAGGTTGCCCAACGGGCATCCCTGATGGCAGAACGGCACACCGCAATCCATGCAGCGGCCAGCTTGACGGGCCAGTTCACCCGATTCTTGCTGCTCGTAGACCTCTTTGTAATCCATCAACCGAAGGCTGACAGGCCGCCGCTTCGGCAATTCACGCTCTTGAACCTTGAGGAATCCCTTGGGATCAGCCACCGGTTACCTCCCTAATTCGAGCCCAGGTAACGTCCCCGTCGGGGTCGAGTCCCTCGGCTATTGCAGTCTCTCGAGTTTGGATGACAGCCGCGTAGTCACGAGGAGTAACCTTCGTGAACTGGGCTGCCGTGGCATCCATGTCTGCCAGCATGCCTTCGGCAACGACCGAGCCGGTTTCTTCGAGGTGGCGTTCGAGAAGATCCTTGACGATCTCAACGTCGGCGCCGCCGAGTCCGCTCAGCTGAAGCTCGCCGGAACTCAGTGAGTCACCGTTGACGCGCTCCTCGCGAAGCTGGTGGATGTAGGCGGTGCCGCCCGACATACCAGCGCCGAGGTTGCGGCCTGTGGCTCCCAGAATGAGAACGAGGCCACCGGTCATGTACTCCAGGGCATGGTCTCCCACTCCCTCCGCGACGGCAGTGGCTCCCGAGTTGCGCACCATGAATCGTTCGCCAACCTTGCCGCGAATGAAGATGCTGCCGCTCGTAGCGCCATAACCAATGACGTTTCCGGCGATGACGTTGGTCTCCGCCGCAAACGTGCTCGTCAGATCAGGGCGTACTACGACGGAACCGCCAGACAATCCCTTTCCGACGTAGTCATTGCTATCGCCATACAGCTTGATCGAAATACCGGCCGGAACGAACGCGGCCAGCGACTGACCGGCAGAACCGTGCAGCGTGATCGAAATCGTGTCGGTGGGCAAGCCGTGCTCACCGTGGCGCAACGTGACATTGTGACCGAGCATCGTGCCGACCGCGCGGTCGGTGTTGCGAACGCGGAGATCGATCGAGACAGGCTCTTTGCGTTCAAGAGCAGCCTCGCTCAGGGCGATCAGCTGCTGGTCAAAGTGCTCAGCAAGCTCGTGGTCCTGTTCGACAGCGTGCGTGCGAGGCTCAGTGTCACTGAACTCCGGACCATTGAACACGGGCGACAGGTCGAGACCGTCAGTCTTCCAGTGTGAAATAGCGCGGTTGACGTCGAGAATCTCGCTGTGGCCAATGGCTTCCTCAAGAGTGCGGAAGCCGAGCTCAGCGAGGTATTCGCGAACTTCTTGAGCCAAGAACTCGAAGAAGTTGACGACGAACTCTGGCTTGCCGGTGAAGCGCTCCCGAAGCACGGGGTTTTGCGTGGCAACACCGACCGGGCATGTGTCGAGATGACACACACGCATGAGGATGCAACCAGAGACAACGAGAGGTGCGGTGGCGAAACCGTACTCTTCGGCACCGAGAAGCGCGCCAATAATGACGTCGCGACCGGTCTTCATTTGGCCATCTACCTGCACCACAACGCGATCGCGCATGCCATTGAGCATGAGGGTCTGCTGCGTTTCCGCAAGACCGATTTCCCACGGCGTTCCGGCGTGCTTGAGCGAGTTGAGCGGGCTAGCACCCGTTCCGCCATCGTGGCCGGACACCAGAACAACATCGGCCTTTGCCTTCGTGACACCGGCAGCAACAGCACCGATGCCCTTTTGGCTCACGAGCTTGACGTGCACCCGCGCCGAAGGGTTCGAGCGCTTGAGATCGAAGATCAATTGCTTGAGGTCTTCGATCGAATAGATGTCGTGATGCGGAGGCGGCGAAATGAGGCCGACGCCGGGCGTGCCGTGTCGAGTGCGCGCAATCCAGGGATAAACCTTGCCCGCGGGAAGCTGGCCACCCTCACCGGGCTTCGCTCCCTGAGCCATTTTAATCTGAATGTCGTCAGCGTGCGTCAAGTACATGCTCGTGACGCCAAAGCGACCGGATGCCACCTGTTTAATGGCGCTGCGGCGAGTGGGGTCAAGAAGTCGATCGACATCCTCCCCGCCCTCACCAGTGTTCGAGCGCGCGCCGAGCTGGTTCATCGCAATAGCAAGGGTTTCGTGCGCTTCCTTGCTAATCGATCCATAGCTCATCGCACCGGTACTAAATCGCTTAACGATGCTCGAGATCGGTTCAACCTCATCAATCGGAACCGGCGTGCGATCCGTCATGTTGAATTTAAAGAGCCCGCGAAGGGTCATCAGCGCTTCGGCCTGCTCATCGACCTTCGAGGTGTACTCGCGGAAGATGTCGTAGCGGCGCGTGCGAGTAGAGTGCTGCAGCTTGAATACGGTCTCCGGGTTGAAGAGGTGGGGCGGACCCTCGCGACGCCACTGGTACTCGCCACCCGTGTTGAGTCGTTCGTGAACCGTGGGTGCGCGGTCTTCGGGGTACGCCGCTACGTGGCGGGCAGCGTTCTCGCGCGCAATCGCGTCGAGACCGACTCCCCCCAAGATGCTCGTGGTTCCCGTGAAGTACTGGTCAACGAACGCCTGCGACAAACCAACAGCTTCGAAAGCTTGAGCGCCAGCATAGGAACTGACCACAGAGATGCCCATCTTGGACATGATCTTCAGAACGCCCTTACCGAGCGCGGTAATCAGGTTGCGAACAGCCTTCTCGGGAGTGATATCGGTGATAGTGCCATTACGCACGAGCTCTTCAGCTGACTCCATAGCGAGGTACGGGTTGATGGCGGAAGCGCCATAACCCACTAGAAGCGCAACATGGTGAACTTCACGCACGTCGCCAGCTTCGACGATCATGCCGACCTTCATGCGCTCTTCTTGGCGGATGAGGTGGTGGTGAACCGTTGCCAACATGAGCAACGACGGAATCGGTGCCAAATCCTTGTTGGAATCGCGGTCGGAGAGCACGATGAATTCTGCGCCGTCGGCGATTGCTGCGTCAGCTTCCGCGCACATTTCGTCAAGACGCTTTTGCATCGCGGACGGACCAGCATCCACACGATAGAGACCCTTGATCGTGGTAGCTAAGCGGCTGCCAGGATGAGGCTCGATGTGTTGGATCTTCGCTAGCTCATCGTTGTCAATCACCGGGAACGCTAGCGCTACTTGCCTAGCGTGGTCCTGAGTTGCGCTGAGCAAGTTGCGCTGAGGGCCAACCCCGAGGCGCATCGACGTGACGACGGCCTCGCGGATCGAGTCAAGCGGCGGGTTCGTAACCTGAGCAAACTGCTGCGTGAAGTAGTCGAATAGCAAACGGGGTCGCTGAGACAACACGGCAATGGGAGTGTCAGAGCCCATGGCGCCCAGCGGTTCTGCACCGAGTCGCGACATTGGCTCGATGAGAATGCGAACTTCTTCCTCGGTGTAACCGAAGGTACGTTGGCGGCGCGTAACTGACGCCGGCGTGTGCACGATGTGTTCGCGTTCGGGAAGTTCTTCGAGAGCAATGCGGCCGCTCTCGAGCCACTCAGCCCAGGGACGCGACGCGGCAAGCTCGGCCTTGATCTCATCATCTTCAATAAGACGACCGGCAGCCGTGTCGACAAGGAACATCTTGCCCGGGCGAAGCCGACCCTTGCGCACGACCTTCGTCGGCTCAATATCGAAGACGCCAATCTCACTCGCCAACACGACAAGACCATCGTCGGTGACAAGGTAGCGACCGGGGCGAAGCCCATTGCGGTCGAGAGTCGCGCCTACGAGCGAACCGTCGGTGAAGACCAGGGCGGCTGGACCATCCCACGGCTCCATGAGCATCGAGTGGTACTCGTAGAATGCACGGCGACGAGGATCGGTGTCTGTCTGGTTCTCATACGCTTCCGGAACCATCATCATCATGGCATGCGGCAGCGGACGGCCAGCGAGATTGAGAAGCTCAACAACCTCATCGAACGACGCCGAGTCGCTAGCGCCAGGCGTGTTGACCGGCAGAATGTCCTTGATATCGCCGAAAACGGCAGATTCAAGCTGCGACTGGCGTGCGCGCATCCAGTTGCGGTTTCCCTGCACCGTGTTGATCTCACCGTTGTGGGCGACCATACGGAACGGCTGTGCGAGCGGCCATGAGGGGAACGTGTTGGTGGAGTACCGCGAGTGCACGAGAGCGAGCTTCGAGGCAAAGCGTTCATCTGACAGGTCAGGGTAGAACGGCTCGAGCTGCAGAGTCGTGACCATTCCCTTGTAGGTAATGGTGCGGCACGACAGCGACGGGAAGTAGACGTGCAGATCCCGCTCAGCCCGCTTGCGCAAGCGGTAGGTCTGGCGATCGAGGTGGATGCCGCGAAGCGTGCCCTTGAGGTCAACGCGCTTCGACTGCAGAAAGAGCTGCTCAAATGCGGGCATTGCTCCCCGTGCGAGCGAACCGAGCTCCCCCGGCTGGATCGGCACAGTGCGCCACCCGAGGACAGTGAGGTCTTCTTCTTCCGCTAGCTTCTCAATGCCGCGCTTGACGTCATCACGAGCAACACTGTCGAGCGGCAAGAACGCAATGCCGACGGCGTAGCGGCCAACAGAAGGCAGCTCAAAGTCGACAACATCGCGGAAGAAGGCATCCGGGATCTGCGTCATGATGCCAGCACCGTCACCGGTGCCCGCGTCGGACCCTACGGCCCCGCGGTGTTCAAGGTTGCGCAGCGCTTCTAGAGCCGTCGCAATAATGTCATGCCCCGGCGTGCCGCGAAGCGTCGCCACCATGGCAAGGCCACAGGCATCTTTCTCATTGGATGGGTCGTACATTCCCTGTGCTGCGGGAATAGAACCAAAGCGTTCAAAGGGTGGGGTAACAGCCATGCCGTACCGTCCTCACGTATTACTGGTGCGGAGAGGGACTTCTATGGCCCAAAGAAAATCAGTACCTGATTCAGGCCTGAGGGGGTGTGGCCGCTTGTGGCGGACTACTTCGAATCTACGACAGGAGCGGACTCCTCCGCAGCGCTGACGACAATGTCATGCTCGGAATATCTTTCATCGGAGTTTACAACACCATCGGCACTCCAGACGTGACCGTCGACGTAGGCGCTCTTTTCGCGACCAACGTGACGGCGAGACTGAATGACGTAGAGCAGGATACCGAGCGCAACAGTAAGGATGGCTCCCCACACGTTCACGCGCAAACCGAAGTAGACCTCGCTGGGATCAATACGGATCGATTCGAACCACGAGCGGCCGACTCCGTACCAAATCATGTACAAGGCCCAGACCTTGCCCCACTGCAACCGGACAGGACCGACCGCAGCGAAAACAGGAACGGAGAGGCCAAGAACGTGCTTCTTGACGAAGCCGTACTGGCGCTCCATCGTGAGCAAGAAGACGATTCCGACGACGTTCCAGACCATTTCGTACAGGAAGGTCGGGTGGAAGAGAGTGTCAACCGGCAGGCCAACGGGAATAGCCGAGTTGCCCGCCTCAATCTCGAGGCCCCAGGGCAAAGCCGTCGGCTGACCGAAGAGTTCGTGATTGAAGTAGTTACCGAGGCGGCCAATGGCCTGAGCGAGCAAAATTGCGGGCGCCAGTGCATCCGCAAAGCTCCAGAAACGGATGCCCGTCAGGCGAGCACCGATGTAGGCACCGACAGCACCACCAATCAGCGATCCGAAGATGGCGTTTCCACCATTCCAGATGCGAATGACCTCCCAGGGGTCTGCGCCATCGTAGAAGTAATCGCCCGGGTGGGTGAACACGTGATACAAACGTGCACCCACAAGGCCAAGGGGGACAGCCCAAATGATGATGTCAATGACAATCCCGGGCTCAGCACCGTGACGAGTCAACCGACGTGACGTCAGCCATGTTGCCGCAATAATGCCGATCAGGATGCAGATCGCGTACGTGTGAATCACGACCGTACCGCCGAAATTGAGGCCCAGGTTGCTGAACCACTGGCCAAACGGAAGGGTAACAAGCGTCGCCCATGAATCAGGCGGGCTGGGAATGCTCAACGGCACTAGTGACAAAACGGTGACCTTTCTGAACTGCGACTAAGCAAGAGTACCGGTCGAAAGCGACGCGGCCGTTTTAGCGACAGCATCCACCCCACCGGAAGACAACGCACTAACGAAAACGGACCCCACAATGGCGCCATCCGCGTAGGTAAGAACTTCGCGAACCTGCTCAGCAGTGGAGATACCCAGACCGACACACGCACTCGTGGAGCCTGCCTCACGCAAGCGTGCCACGAGGGTTTTGGCCGCGATATCTACGTCGGAACGTGCACCAGTGATACCCATGGTCGATACGGCATAGACAAAGCCGGTGCTGGCCTCAACAGCGCGCACGAGCCGTTCATCACTGGAGGACGGAGCCGCCAAGAAAATGCGGTCAAGACCGGTGCGCTCGGAGGCGGCAATCCAGTCAGCGGCCTCATCGCTCACGAGGTCTGGCGTGATGATTCCCGCTCCGCCAGCAGCCTTCAGCTCGTCTGCAAAACGATCGACGCCATACTGCATGATCGGATTCCAGTAACTCATGAGAACGACAGGCGTCGACACGCGAGACGTGATCTCGGCGACCGCGTCGAAGCCGTCCTGGAGGCGAAAACCGTTCGTGAGAGCGAGCTGGGTAGCCTTCTGAATAGCAGGGCCGTCCATGACGGGGTCTGAGTACGGCAGGCCGAGCTCAATGACGTCGACGCCATTCTCTGCGAGGGCCACAGCAGCTTCGATGCTCTCAGCAACAGTGGGAAAACCGACAGGCAAGTAGCCGATGAGGGCACCCGCACGGTCACGATTCGCCTGAGCGATTGCTTCTTCTACAGCGCTCATGACTTATCCCCCGCAGCGTTCTGCTCGTCGGCGGCCTTCTTGTCGGACGCCTTCCTGTCCTCCGCTGACGCCTTCTCAGCCGAATCGATCAGATCGAAGTATTCCGCCGCAGTTTCCATATCTTTGTCGCCGCGGCCGCTGAGGTTCACGAGGATCACCGAATCCGGACCAAGTTCCTTGCCGAGCTTGATCGCTCCGGCGAGGGCGTGTGCCGACTCGATTGCGGGAATGATGCCCTCGGTGCGGCTGAGCAGGCGCAGCGCATCCATGGCTTCAGCATCAGTAATGGGCTCATAGTTGGCTCGACCGATGTCTTTCAACCACGAATGCTCAGGGCCAACTCCGGGGTAGTCGAGACCGGCAGAGATGGAGTGCGACTCGATAGTTTGGCCCTCAGCGTCTTGCAGCATATAGCTGCGCGCCCCGTGGAGAACACCGGGACGACCGCGAGTGAGCGTAGCGGCGTGACGTTCCGTCAGGTGGCCCTCTCCAGCGGCCTCGTAGCCGTAGAGCGCAACATCGGCGTCGTCGAGGAAGGCATGGAAAATACCCATGGCATTGCTGCCACCACCGACGCACGCCACGACGGCATCCGGCAGTGCGCCCGTCAGCTTGATGACTTGCTCACGAGCTTCGTCACCGATGACACGGTGGAAGTCGCGAACCATGACGGGGAAGGGATGCGGGCCAGCAACAGTTCCCATGAGGTAGTGGCTGTCATCGACGTTGGCTACCCAATCGCGCAAACCCTCGTTGATCGCGTCCTTGAGAGTGCGCGACCCTGCAGTTACCGGAATAACCTCGGCGCCAAGAAGCCGCATGCGGGCAACATTGAGCGCTTGACGCTCGGTATCGACCTCCCCCATGTACACGATGCATGACATTCCGAAGAGCGCAGCAGCGGTGGCCGTTGCAACGCCGTGTTGACCGGCGCCGGTCTCAGCAATGAGGCGGGTTTTGCCCAGGCGACGGGCAAGCAACGCCTGGCCGAGCACATTGTTGATTTTGTGCGAACCCGTGTGATTGAGGTCTTCGCGCTTCAGAATGATGCGAGCCCCACCGGCGTACTCCGCAAACCGCGGTACTTCGGTGATAATCGACGGCCGACCGGTGTAGCTTGCGTGAAGCTCGGCAAGCTCAGCGACAAACTCCGGATCATTCTTGGCTTCGTTATAGGCGGCATCCAACTCGTCGAGAGCAGCGATGAGCGATTCAGGAACGAATCGACCACCGAACTCACCAAAGTAGGGGCCCAGTTCATCTTTCAGCATTAGCAGTCCAAAAAGTCTTGCAACGTGGCGATCGGATCACCGGTGACGAGAGCCTCGCCAACCAGAACCACATCGGCGCCGGCGTTGCGATAGTGCGCGACATCAGCGGCCGTTTTGACCGCTGATTCTGCGATACGGATGACTCCACTAGGAATCTGGTCGGCAAGCTCACCGAACAGATTCTGATCGAGTTCGAAAGTGCTCAAGTTGCGCGCGTTAACGCCGACGAGGCTTGCGCCAACATCGAGAGCACGAGAGACCTCGTCTGCGGAGTGTGTTTCGACGAGCGGCGTCATGCCTAGCTCGACGATGAGGTCGTAGAGCGTGCGAAGTTTCTCTTGCTCCAGGGCCGCCACGATCAGCAAAACGAGGTCAGCACCAGCGGCTCGCGCCTCAAACACTTGATACGGCTCAGCAATGAAATCCTTGCGAAGCACCGGGAGGCGCACGATCGACTTCACCGTCATGAGGTCCTCGAGAGAACCACCAAAACGACGCTGTTCAGTCAGAACGCTGATCGCGCTTGCTCCACCAGTTTGGTAGGACGTCGCAAGCGACGCCGGGTCGCTGATCTCAGCCAAAGCACCACGAGACGGGCTTGACCGCTTGATCTCCGCAATGATGTGAACTCGCTCGCGAGGAGACAACGCCTCCAGCGCATCTAACGCCGGAAGCGCATCAGCGGCAGCACGCTCTACATCAGCAAGGCTGACGGACTCACGACGGACAGCGGCATCTTCGAGCGCGCCGTCAACTAAATCGGAGAGCACTCTAGCTGTGCGGCTTGGGGGTGAGCTTGTCGCCACCCACGCCATAGCCAAGCTTCTTCAGCACCTGGCCAACAAGGAGACCAACGACGACCAGCCCAGCCGATGCGTACACCAGCCATGCCACGTTGAACCAAAAAGCGAGCGTTCCGATCGTGAACGCGACCAACATGATCACTACAGCGGTCCATGCCGCCGGGGAATTTCCGTGGCCGGGGTCAGTATCAGTACTCATCAGGCTCCATTCTTTGCTGATCCTAAATTGTAGCGGGAGTAACCCGCTTGGCGTTGCCAATCAGCCCTCTGTCGGGTCTAATCCTCGACTTTGAGCATCCCACTGTGATGCCGGATCATCGGCGATAACCGTGGTCGTTCGGTCATACTTCTTGGTTGCGGTCGGCCAGTGCCGAGCGGAAACTGCGGCAGCGATGCCGATAGCGATGATGAGGACGCCGGCAACCAGTGCCGTGAACGACCACGCACTACCGTCAACAGCGACCACTAAGGAACGGATTGAGTCGATGCCGCTGATTCCCGTCGCCTCCGTAATCAATTCCGAGGCTGCGCGGGCGGGGTCGGCAAGCGTCGCCTGGCTGACCGCGACGATGATTCCCCCCACGATGGCGGCGATGACTCCGAGAACACGCCGTACAGTGACCGATGCGATGCCGAGGGCTGCGACGAGCGCGAAAGTCGAGAGCGCGAGCGCAGCAAGTGCCCCGGCAACATCGCTGCCCAGCACCTCGACGCTCACCTCATCCTGGAGTGTGATCGTGAACCAGCGCTGCGTCCACGACAGCATTACTACTGCACCAAGCAGCACCAGGCTGCTCAGCACGATCGAACGTGAACGTTTCCAGATCATGAGCTGAGGTGAGTCATCGCATTAGCGACCGCGACAGCGCGAAGGGGCGCCGCAGCCTTGTTCTGAGCCTCTTGGTGCTCGGCGGCAGGGTCGGAATCGGCAACAAGGCCAGCTCCGGCTTGAACGCGAGCAACGCCATCCACGATCGTGACCGTGCGAATGGCGATCGCGAGATCAGCATCGCCGGCGAAGTCGAAGTAGCCCACGACTCCCCCATAGACGCCACGCTGGGCGGGTTCTAGCTCGTCGATAATCTCAAGGGCGCGGGGCTTGGGCGCGCCCGAGAGCGTGCCTGCAGGAAAAGTAGCACGGAACACATCGACAGCGGAGGCTTCGGGCCTGAGATCGCCTTCCACCGAGGAGACGAGGTGCATGATGTGGCTAAATCGTTCGACCTGCATGAACTCGGTGACGGCGACGGTACCCGGCGTACATACCTTCAGGAGGTCATTACGCGCGAGGTCAACAAGCATCAGGTGTTCGGCGCGTTCTTTCGTGTCGGCGAGCAGTTCCTCGGCGAGCTCAAGGTCTCGCTCGGTGTCAGCGCCACGAGGTCGTGAACCGGCGATGGGATGCATGTGCACGCGTTTTTGGGAAACCTTCACGAGTGCTTCCGGACTCGCGCCGACGATCGAATACGGACGACCATCCATGTCAACAAGCGACAGCAAATACATATAGGGCGACGGGTTAAGAGTGCGCAAGACGCGATAGACATCAAGCGGAGTCGCCGAAACCTCATGGTCGAACCGCTGCGAAATGACGACCTGGAAGACATCGCCGTCGCGGATGAACTCCTTCGATTTCTCGATCGACTTCGCGTACTCCGCCGGCGTGGAACGCGACGTTGGCTCGGGATCGATCTCGATATCCACATCAGCGAGGAAGGCGTCCGTGGGTTGAGCGAGGCCAGACTGAAGCACGTCGAGGCGGGACTGGGTCTCGGTCCACATCTCCTCGACATCCTGATGCCCGTCGTTCAGCGCAGTCGAGATGAGCATGACGGTGCCGAAACGGTGGTCGAGCACCACGAGGTCGGAGACAAAGCTCAGCGCCTGGCTCGGAACCTCGAAGTCGGCGGGCGGGGCATCGGGAAGGTTCTCCAGCTCGCGAACAGCCTCCCAACCAATGAACCCGACAAGGCCGCCGGTGAGCGGAGGATGCCCCTCGACGCGCGGCGTTTTCCAACGCTCGTTGAGATGAGCGAGGGCTTCCAGCGGCGCCGTCGGGCAGTCATCACCGAGGATTCGCTCGCGCGGCATCCCATAGTCAATCCACTCGACGCCGTGCTCATGTTGGGTGAGAACACCGAAGCTGGCGACGCCCACGAAGGAGAAGCGTGACCAGATGCCGCCCTGGCCCGCCGACTCAAGCAAAAACGTTCCCGGGTTTGCCTTGGCGAGCTTGCGATACACCCCAACGGGAGTTTCACCATCGGCAAAGAGCTGACGGATAACGGGGACAACGCGATTGCCGCCGGAAACCAGCGCCTCGAATTCCTCGCGACTCGTCGTGCTATTCAAGAGAAAACCCCTGATGAGGTACGAGTGGGTCTACTTCGAAGCAGGAATGAGCGCCGGTGTGGCATGCAGGACCAACCTGCTCCACTCCGACCAACAGCGCATCGCGATCGCAATCAAGGGCCGCAGTGCGGACGTATTGACGGTGCCCACTCGTGTCACCCTTGCGCCACAGCTCTTGGCGGCTACGGCTATAAAACGTCACGCGACCTTCGGTGAGCGTGCGGGTGAGCGCCTCAGCGTTCATGTACCCGAGCATGAGCACCTCTTTGGTGTCCCACTGCTGAATAATTGCCGGCAACAAACCATCGGCAGCAAACTGCGCGCGTTCAAGCACATCGCTGACGGTCTCAAGAGTGAGTTCATCGCTCATCGTGTAACCAATCCATGACTGTTGAGTGAAGCTTTAACGTCTCCCACCGTCAACTGGCGACTGTGGAAAACGGATGCCGCGAGCAGGGCATCGGCGCCGGCGTCGATAGCCGGCGCAAAGTGTTCGACCTTGCCCGCTCCGCCACTGGCAATGACGGGGACTGTCGCAAACTCACTGATCGCGGACACGAGTTCGAGGTCGAAGCCCTCTTTCGTGCCATCCGCGTCGATTGAGTTGACGAGTAGTTCGCCCGCTCCTCGCTCCATCGCCTCGCGCGCCCACTCGAGCGCGTCGCGGTCTGTTTCGGTGCGGCCGCCGTGGGTCGTGACGATCCAACCATCACCACGCCGTTTGATATCGAGGCTCATCACGAGGACTTGGGCACCAAAGCGGTGGGCGATGTCATCAATGAGCTGTGGTCGGGCGAGAGCGGCACTATTGACCCCGACTTTGTCTGCGCCGTGGGCGAGAAGCTTGGAGACATCGTCTGGCTCGCGGACTCCCCCACCGACCGTCAAGGGAATAAAGATTTGCTCGGCTGCCGACCGCACGACGTCATACATCGTTGCGCGTCCCTCGACTGTGGCCGTGACATCGAGAAACGTCACCTCGTCAGCGCCTTGCTCGTAGTAGAGCCGCGCGAGGGAAACCGGGTCACCCGCATCGCGGAGATCTTTGAAGTTGACGCCTTTGACGACACGGCCGTCGGCGACATCGAGGCACGGAATGACCCGAACTGCGACCGCCATTTTAGATCCTCGCTGCGTGAATCGCGCTGACCAAGATCGCGCGCGCCCCAACCGCGTGAAGCTCGTCCATCACCTGATTGGTATCGACGCGACGCACCATTGAGCGCACCGCAACCCACGCGGGGTCTTGGAGCGGAGAAACGGTTGGACTCTCGATACCGGGAGTCACCTTCGTCGCAGCCTCGAGGAGGGCTACCGGCACGTCGTAGTCGATCAACACATACTGGCGGGCGACAAGCACACCCTGCAGGCGGCGTTGGAGCGTGGCGCTGCCCTCAACCTCATTGCCTGAACTGATCAACACAGCAGTTGAATCGAGGATGACAGGGCCGAAAATTTCGAGGCCCTGCGCGCGCAGGGTTGAGCCTGTCGACACGACGTCGGCCACGGCATCCGCAACACCAAGTCGGATCGCAGATTCAACGGCACCGTCGAGGCTGACGAGCTCTGCCGTGACGCCATTGCGTTCGAGGAAGGCACCGACGAGCCCGGCGTAGCTCGTGGCAACGCGAACACCGTTGAGATCGGAAAGTTCAGTGAAGCGGCCAGGCTCCCCGGCGAAACGGAACGTGGAATCGCCAAAGTTGAGGCTGGCGATCTCTGTCGCGGTGGATCCGGAATCCAACAGGAGGTCTCGGCCGGTGATTCCTACGTCGAGCGCTCCCGAGCCCACGTAAGTCGCGATGTCGCGAGGGCGAAGATAGAAAAACTCGACGCCGTTGCGGTCGTCACGCACATTCAACGCGCGTGGATCGCGACGGCCCGTGTAGCCCGCTTCGTACAACATTTCGGAAGCGGTCTCACTCAGTGAACCCTTGTTGGGCACTGCAACTCTTAACATGTCAGCTCTCAGTCAGTTGGTGCGAAAAGTGGTCGTAGGGACATCAGAGATGTCGCCACACGTCCTCGGGGCTGAGCCCTTTAGCAACCATCAGAACCTGAAGGTGATAAATGAGTTGGGAGATTTCGTCTGCGGTTTCTTCATCCGACTGGTACTCGGCTGCCATCCATACTTCGGCAGCCTCTTCCACAATCTTCTTGCCGATCGAATGCACTCCGGCATCCAATAGGGCAACCGAACCGGAGTCGGCCGGGCGTTCTACCGCTTTGCGGCTGAGTTCAGCAAAAAGTGCGTCGAAGTCTTTCACACGTCAAGGGTACCGCCCCGGAGGGCGGTCCCTTGCCGCATGACTCGAACGTGGGGTTACTAGTTCGTGCCGAGCAGGTCGATCACGAAGGTCAACGTGCGGCCGGAGAGCTGATGCCCTCCGCCTGCGGGACCGTAAGCGAGGTGCGGCGGGCAGATGAGCTGGCGACGGCCGCCCACCTTCATGCCGGGGATTCCTTCTTGCCAACCGCTGATGAGCGCCATCAGCGGGAAGTTGATGGACTCGCCGCGGCTCCACGAGGAGTCGAACTCTTCGAGAGTCTCAAAGTCGACGCCCAAGTAGTGCACGTCAACGGTGGAACCAGCAGTTGCTTCGGCGCCGGTTCCCTCTTCAATGTCAATAATGACGAGTTCGGTGGGGGCATCGCCCGCATAGAACTCGACCTCTGGCTTAGTTTTTCCTGAATCGGTCATATGACCAGTCAACCAGAAACAAAACTAAAACCGGCGCTAGTGGATGCCGTGTGAGCCCATGTTCGCTCTCGGCGGCGTGGTCACGCGGCGGCGATGATCAGTGCTGGTGCGCGCTCGCGCGCTCACGAAGTTCTGAGACACGCAACGAGGGATCATCTCCGCGATACACCGAGGAGCCCGCGACAAAGGTGTCGGCACCCGCAGCTGCGGCAATCTCAATCGTGCGCTCATCGACACCGCCATCAACTTCGAGCCACACGTCGAGACCGCGCTTGTCGACCAGCTCCCGCAGCTGTCGCAGCTTCGGCATTGTCTCTTCCATAAAGCTTTGGCCGCCAAAACCCGGTTCGACAGTCATCACGAGAACCTGGTCGAATTCCTCGAGCAACTCGAGGTACGGCTCGATGGCGGTGCCCGGCTTGACCGCGATGCCCGCTCGCGCACCCTTCGCCCGCAGCGTGCGGGCGAGGGCCACCGCATCCGCTGCCGCCTCGGCGTGGAAAGTAACACCATAGGCACCGAGATCGGCGTAGTCGGGGGCCCAGCGGTCGGGATCGGTGATCATCAGGTGCACATCGAGCGGAATCGACGACACCTGTTGAATACGCTCTGTCATTTGGAGACCGAACGTGAGGTTGGGCACGAAATGGTTGTCCATGATGTCGACGTGGACGAAATCCGCATTCGAAATCTTCGCGATATCCCGCTCAAGGTTGACGAAATCGGCGGCGAGAATACTGGGGCTAATGCGCACTGACATACCGAGAGCCTATCTAGGAGTCTGCTTTGACAAGGAGTTGGATGAACATGGCGTCTGTTCCGTGACGGTGTGGCCACAGCTGAACATGAGTTGCCTCCGGCAGGTCGAGTTCTGCTTTCGAGAAACTCTGAACCACGGAGGGCGTATCCATCTTGGTGATGCCCTCAGCCTTGCGCAGCACAGAACCGACAATCGCCTTTGTCTCGGCAGCATGAGGCGAGCAGGTCACATACGCCAACACCCCGCCCGGCTTGAGTGCCTTCAATGCTGATTGCAGCAACGCCGTCTGAATCGCGCCCAGCTGAGCGACATCGCCGGGTTGTTTGCGCCAGCGAGCTTCAGGGCGACGGCGTAGCGCACCGAGGCCGGTGCACGGCGCATCGAGAAGGATACGATCAAACTGCTCGGGATGCTCCTCGCCGATATCGATGCCGTCTTTCTCCCAGACCACAGGCGGAGCGTCGAAGACCGCGAGGGCGTTGCGAACGAGCTTGGCGCGGGCCGGAATCAGTTCGTTGGCGGTGAGCACGGCACCGCCTTCCAGAGCTTCCGCGGCCAACAGAGCGGCTTTGCCACCCGGTCCGGCACACATATCGAGCCACGACTCCCCAGCCACAATGGGCCGAGCGCGGCTGAGCGCGAGTGCCGCAATCTGGGAGCCTTCGTCTTGCACTCGAGCGCGCCCTGCGGCGATAGCCGAGTTCTTCGACGGGTCTCCTTCACGCAAAGTTCCGCCAACGGGCGAATATTCTGCCGGCGTGACATCGATGTCGGCGACCTCCGAGAATCCAGGAAGCGCCGCGACCGATACCCGGGCCGGAACATTGTCTGCTGCGAGCAAACCTTCGAGCTCAGCTTCGCGACCCTCAGCGACCAATACCTGCCGGAAAGCCCGGGTCACCCACAACGGATGGGAATACGCCACCGCAAGGGCTTGCTCCCCCGAGCTTGCAGCACCAATCACTCGCTCGCGCCACGTATCAGCATCGTGCTTCGTGATCGCACGCAGCACCGCGTTGACAAACCCGACCGCGGAACGCGATCCGATCGTCTTAGCGAGCCGCACCGACTCATCCACTGCCGCGTGCGAGGGAACGCGCATCGACAGCAACTGGTGCGTGGCGAGGCGCAACACGTCGAGCACAGGCGGGTCGATCTTGGACACGTCGCGGCCGGCCGCCTGAGCGATCACCGCGTCGTAATAGCCCTGCATGCGCAGCGTGCCGTAGGTCAGTTCGGTGGCAAGGCCGGCATCCGCGCTCGAGAGTTTCGCGCGCTCCAGGTGCACGGGAAGAAGAAGGTTCGCGTACGCATCCGACTCGCGCACCGCCATGATGACGTCGAGCGCGACCCGACGGGCTGACTGTGCGTAGCTCACGAAGCCACCACCTCTGATTCTGAGTTAAGGCCGCGCCACCAGGCTGCGGCATCCATTGCTTTGCGTCCCTCGGGATGGACCCGGAGAAGTTCAAGGGGTTCGGTTGCGGTACCGACCAGCACCTTCTTGCCGACGAAATCGAAGTGCCCCGGCGCGAGCGTCGGGACGTCGCGAGCGATCGCGGCCTCGAGAACCTTGAGTCGTGCTCCGTCGATTGTCGTCGAGGCACCGGGTTCTGGCGTCACGCCACGAATGCGGTTGTGCACTGTCTGAGCGGACTCTGTCCAGTCAATGCGGCCGTCTTCGAGCGACAGCTTGGGCGCGAGAGTCACATCGCCGGTTTGCGGAACTGCGGTGGCAGTGCCTGCGCCGATGGAGTCGACCACGCGGCTGAGCAGCTCAGCGCCCGAGAAGGACAACTGTTGCAGGAGCGACCCTGCTGTTTGCTGGGCGCCAATCGGTTCAGTCATCGTCGCGAAAACGTCGCCAGCATCAAGCTGTTCGACGAGTTGAAAGACCGCTGCGCCTGAGACGGTGTCGCCCGCCATGATCGCGCGCTGCACCGGGGCGGCTCCGCGCCACTGAGGCAGGAGAGAGAAATGGAGGTTGATCCACCCGAGCCGCGGAATCGTGAGAACTGAGGCCGGAACAAGCCCGCCATAGGCCACAATGACGCCCAGATCAACAGTGAGGTCAGTAATCGCGGATGCTGCAGCGGCGTCGAGCCGATTGGCGCGAATCACGCTGATCCCCGCTTCTTCAGCGCGCGCGGCCACCGGCGTCGGTGTCATGACGCGTCGACGGCCCTGCGGCGAGTCGGTGCGGGTGAGGACGCCAGCTACCTCGTGCTCGGAGTTCAAGAGCGCGTCGAGACTGGGAACAGCAACCTCGGGGCTACCGGCAAAAAGAAGTCGCAACGAAGTCATCCCCCAATTGTCTCGCGAAATGGCCCGAACGGGTGCACGCTGGGGCTACAGGTCAACAAACGGCTCCAGATCGTCGAGATGAACGCGTAGCCCTGGCGCCGGCTGGCTGGAGCGTGGAGCCCCCGGTTTGCGGCTGCTGCGGGAGACCGTCGTGGCCGCCACCACGAGTGCTTTGAGTTGCTCAGCGACGGCTGCTCCGTCTTTGTAGTCGAAACGGATGATGGTGCGAACCAGCCCATCGGGCAGATCGACGGGGCCGAGCACATCGAGCGGAGCGACCGGCAGCTGGCTAATCGCATCCGAAACGAGCGGAATCTTTCCCGTGAGAGTCGCGACCCGCACTGCCGGCGGAAACCGCAACTCACGGCGATCGGCGAGTTCCGCTTGCGCGAAATCTTCTTGGCGCCACGTGACAAGTGCCGTCGCGAGTGAGCCGCCGACCCCGACAACGACGGAGGGGACGCCGTCAGCGCCGAGAGCAATCGCATTTGACCACGCGCGCAGACAGTCCTCGGCGACGCGCAGACTCTCTCGCGCCAACATTCCGGCACCGTCAAGCAGGATGACGGCGCGGTAGCCGCCCTCCGCGATCGGCTCTGCGCCGCGAGTGGCAATGATGAGCGAAGGTTCGTTCGGCACCGTGAGGATTTGATGCTCGCCGTCGGCGACGATCACGCGATAGCCAGGAAAGGCGCGCCCCAATTCGTCCGCGGTACGGCCGGTGCCCGACCCCACCATGCGCAGTCGGGTGCCATCGCATTCGCGACAGCGCCACTTGACGGCAAGCGCGCCACACCAGACACAGCTGGGAGTGGCGGAGGCAGAGTGTTGCGCAAGCGGACCGGCGCACGTCGTGCAGCGTGCAGTCTGCGAGCACTCGGCGCAGGCCAAGCGGGGTGCGTAGCCGGGGCGCGCCACCTGCACGAGCACGGGACCTTCGTCGAGCCCGGCGCGCGCCGCCTTCCACGCTGATGAGGGAATACGAGCAAGGGCTGCGAGGCGATCCTGGCTCTCCTGGTTTGCGGTGGGAATCACCTTTGGCGGTCGGATGCCGCCGGGGCTGATGGCCGCTAACCACCCGACTTCAACGAGTCGTTGCACTTCGGTGCTGCGCGAATGGCTCATGAACACCAGCGAGCACTGTTGTTGCTCTTGGCGGAGCAGCGCGGCATCCCGCGTATGGATGTAGGGCGTGAGGTTCTCGCTGTAGAGCGGATCGCCGTCATCCCACACCACGATCAGCCCGAGGTTAGACGCGGGTGCATACACCGCGGAACGATTGCCGATGATGACGAACGGGGTGTCTTCGTGGGTGCGCAGAAAGTTGCCGTAGCGCTTCTGAACGCTCTGGCGAGCATCCAATCTCAACACGCGCTCAGCGGGCAGCAGAGCCGCGACGGCTGCCTCAAGTTGTTCCTGATCACGAAAGTCAGGGGTCGCCAGAATCGCGGTCGTGCCGCGAGCAAGAGCCTGCGAGGCGAGTTCGGCCATCGTGACAGCCCAACGGCCAACCCACACGCCGGGAGCGACCTCCGCTACGCCGGTCGGTGCGGCCAGCGCGGCCCGCTTGTGCTCGGCGATAAGAGTGCCGATGGCACCCGCGTCGAAGTACGACACTGCACGTGCTTCAGGGAGCGGTTCGTACGTCACCGTCGTGGGGTCGAGAAGTGACTTCTCCGCCCGAGCATGACGTTTCGGGATGCCCAACCGCAGCACATCAGCTGCGTTGCCCGCCGCTCGATCCGCCGCCGTGCGCGCTAGTGTCCACACCTCGGGAGACAACACGGGGAACGGGGAGATTACTGCTTCAAGCTCGCTGAGTTTGCCGGCGTAGGCGACGGTGTCGGTGAGCTCGACGATCCAGCCCTCCACGAGCCGGCCGAGCGTGCGCAGCGGCACCTTGACGCGAACGCCAGCGCGCGCCTCGGCACGAAACTTCTCGGGAACCGCATAGTCAAAGAGTCTGTCGAGTTGGGGCAGCGGCGAATCAATGAGCACCCGAGCGATGGATGCTTCACTCATCTCTACAGCCCGGCGGCCCCGCGAAGAGCCTCAACGCGGTCAAGGCGCTCCCAGGTGAACTCAGGAAGCTCACGACCGAAGTGACCGTAGGTTGCAGTCTTCGCGTAAATGGGACGCAAGAGATCGAGATCGCGGATGATCGCGCCCGGGCGCAGATCGAAGACATCATGGATCGCGCCCAGAATGGCCTCGTCAGAAACATGGCCGGTGCCGAAGGTTTCGACGTACAGGCTGACGGGTGCTGCCCGGCCAATCGCATACGCGATCTGCACTTCGAGACGATCAGCAAGACCTGCGGCAACCGCATTCTTCGCCACCCAGCGCATGGCATAGGTTGCCGAGCGGTCTACCTTCGAGGGGTCTTTACCGCTGAATGCTCCCCCACCGTGACGGGATGCTCCGCCGTAAGTATCAACAATGACTTTACGACCGGTGACACCGGCGTCGCCCTGAGGGCCGCCAATCTCAAAACGGCCGCTGGGATTAACGATTGATTGCAGATTCGACAGGTCGAGGCCCGAGCTTTCCGCAATCGGTCGCACGACGAGTTCTTCGATCTCACGGCGCAACTGAGCGGTTGACACCGAGGGCGAATGCTGCGTCGATAACACGACGGTTTCAATGCTGCGCGGCACCGATCCCTCGTAGCCCACGGTGACCTGAGTCTTTCCGTCGGGACGCAGGTAGTCGACAAGCCCCTCTTTTCGCACAGCCGCGAGACGCTCGGCCATGCGGTGAGCGAACCAGACAGGGGCGGGCATGAGCTGCGGAGTCTCATTAGTGGCGTACCCGAACATGACGCCCTGGTCGCCAGCGCCCAAGACATCCAGCGAGTCTGTTGAATTGCCTTCACGCGCTTCGAGCGCACGGTCAACACCCTGAGCGATGTCGGGTGACTGTGCACCAATAGAGACGGACACACCGCACGAACGACCATCAAAGCCAACATCAGACGAGTTGTAACCGATGGAGGAAATCCGATCACGCACAATCGCGGGGATGTCGGCGTAGCCGGTTGTCGTCACTTCACCGGCGACATGCACGAGCCCCGTTGTCACGAGAGTCTCAACAGCGACCCGAGCATTCGGGTCTTCCTCGAGCAAAGCGTCAAGAATGCTGTCACTGATCTGATCGCAGATCTTGTCGGGGTGTCCCTCGGTAACAGACTCTGAGGTGAAGGTGCGCAGGGGCGAAGTCATAAGCCGTCTCCGGTAGTGATGAATGGATGTCAGCGGGCTGCGAACACAAGATCCAGAATGCGGTGAGCCACCGACAACTTGCTTCCGCTTGCCTCACCCACTCTATCGCCGACCTTATCGATGACGATCACGGTGTTACGGTCTGAGGCAAAACCTTCAGTCCACCCGACGCGGTTGATGACCAAGAAGTCACAGCCCTTACGGGCGATCTTTGCGCGGCCCAACTCAAGCAGCGCAGCGTCTTGAGGCTCAGTCTCCGCAGCGAAGCCCACGACGATTTGGCTCTCGGGGCTCTCTGCCGCGAGACCACGCAAAATGTCGGGGTTCTCTTCAAGACGCAACTCGAGGGTGCTCGAATCGCTGCGTTTCTTGATCTTCGATTGAGCAGTCTCGGCTGGGCGGTAGTCAGCAACCGCCGCCGCCATAACGATGGCATCGGCCGACTTCGCTGCAGCCTGCACCGCTGATTGCAACTCCAGGGTCGTAGACACCTGGATGCAGCGAACCCCGGCAGGAAGCGGAACCTCAAGATTGGCGGCGATGAGGGTGACATCAGCGCCGCGCGCCGCGGCTGCCGTTGCCAGAGCGACGCCCTGTTTGCCGCTCGAACGATTACCGATGAAGCGCACAGGATCGAGGGGTTCCCGAGTGCCACCCGCCGTGACCAGCACCGAGCGACCGACGAGGTCGCGCGAGGAGACCACCGTCTCAAGAACCGCGGCGACGATGTCGCTGGGCTCAGACATCCGACCGGGCCCGCTATCGGAACCAGTCAGCTGCCCAGACTCTGGACCAACAATGCGGATGCCACGCGAACGTAGCGTCTCGATGTTGGCGACGGTCGCCGGGTTCTGCCACATCTCGGTGTGCATCGCCGGCGCCACAATGACGGGCGCACGGGTCGCGAGGATGGTGTTGCCGAGGAAGTCACTCGCTTGACCGGTCGCGATCTTAGCGATCGTATTCGCAGTCGCGGGAGCGACGACGATGACATCTGCGGCTTGGCCGACAGAGACATGCCGTACTTCGTCCACACCCTCATAGAGGTCGGTGTGAACCGGATTGCGGCTGATGGCCTCAAGGGTGGGAAGACCCACGAATTTGAGAGCGTTGCTCGTGGCCACGACATGAACGTCGTGGCCCGCGAGCACCAGCTCACGCACAACGGACACCGCCTTATAGGCAGCTATTCCGCCGGATATACCGACGACAATGTTGAGCGCGGCCACCGAAAGGTTCTATTCGTTGCTGAGGCGCTTGAGCTCGAGCTTGTTTTCGTTGATCTCGTGGAGAGCAACGGACAGCGGCTTGTCGTCGATCGTGGAATCTACGAGCGGTCCGACGTTGTCGAACAGGCTGCCCTCGTGGAGGTCAGCGTAGTAGTCGTTGATCTGGCGAGCGCGCTTCGAAGCGAAGATAACGAGCTGGTACTTGGAGTCAACCTTCGACAGCAGTTCGTCGATGGGGGGATCAATGATGCCCGAGTTCTTGTCAGCCATGAGGGTGCTCCTTGGAGTCGGAAGTGGTCGCGCCAGCGGGCGCATCCATCAATTCTACGACTTCTTGAGCCGCTTGGCTTACTTCTGTGTTCACGACTCTCACATCGAACTCTTCTTGGGCCGCCATTTCTACCTTGGCGGTCTCCAAACGACGGCTCTGTTCTGCGGCATCCTCGGTGCCGCGACCGATCAAGCGGCGCACCAATTCTTCCCAGGTTGGCGGCAGAAGAAAGACCAAAAGTGCCTCGGGCATAACCTTGCGCACCGAGCGTGCACCCTGCAGATCAATCTCCAACATCACGCGCTTTCCCTCAGAGAGGGCGACATCGATAGGGGGTCGTGGAGTGCCGTAACGATAGGAGTTATGGACTACCGCCCACTCCAGCAATTCATTATTCGCGATCATAGAATCGAACTCGTCGTCGGTCACGAAGTAGTAGTGAACACCGTTCACCTCGCCCGGACGGGGCTTACGAGTAGTCGCTGACACGCTCAGCAGCACATCGGGGTGGTTGTCGCGGATAAAGCTGGAGACGGTACCTTTGCCGACAGCGGTCGGACCAGCCAAGACAACGAGTCGTGTTGGCTCGGGCCCCTGACGCTCTGACAAGTAATTTGTGAGGCGTTCACGCTGTTTCGGACCGAGGCCGCCGACCCGTTTGCGATCGGCGATAGCCAGATCGGCCATGATCGATTCGACCCGGGTTGGCCCGAGAGAGGGAACGCTCATCAGTAGTTCGCGCACGAGCAGTCGAGCTTCTGCGCTGTCGGGCTGAGCCCATGCTGTGCGAGCGACGCTGAGGGCGGTTCGAGCGCGCTCAGCAACTTCACGTTTGACAGAAGCCCGGGCGCGTCGCGCTGCAATTGCCGCGCGAGATGCCGCTGCACGGTCAACGGCGGGTGGCTCCGGGCGAGGTCCCATTAGCGAACCTGCTCACGAAGTTGCGAGCGCAGCGATCGAAGCTCTGCCGGAATCTGACTGGCACCCTCTTGCAGCACACTGCGGGAAACGGTCACGATCGTATTCGCGACGGCATCACCGTACAGTTCGCGGGCCTGCTCGACCTGCGCCCCTTGAGCGCCGAACCCTGGAGCAAGAATGGGCAAGTCAACCAGTTCACCGTTGCGGATGCCGTAGTCGGCAACCTCAACCGTCGCACCGATTACGACACCAAACGATCCAAGCCCGCTTTCAGTATTGAGGGCCGCCACATCGCGCACGACACTAGCGGCGACAGTCGCGCCCGCGTGTTCACCTTCAGCGATTCGCGCCGATTGGATGCTGTGCGCCGAAGCGTTAGAGGTTGCCGCCAGCACGAAGATTCCTTTGCCTGCAGAGCGAGCAAGTTCGAATGGCCCAGACAGCTCCGACACTCCTTGATAGGCCACGGCAGTCATTGCGTCGGCCTCCAGGGGTGAGCCCGGCGTCAGCCAGGCTTGCCCATAAGCATCGACGGACGACGACAGGTCGCCACGCTTCACATCGGCAATCACGAGTAATCCGGCGGAGCGCGCCAGGGCGAAAGACTCCTCGAGAATCGCGTAGCCCGCGGACCCGAAGCGTTCGAAGAAAGCGACTTGGGGCTTGATCATTCCCACGTTGCCGGCGGCAGCATCCACCGCACGAAGGGCGAATTCGCGCACGCCGTGGGCGTCGTTGGAGAGGCCCCAGCTTTCGAGAAGGAACGGATGCGGGTCCACTCCCATGCACACTCCCCCGAACTCTTCGAAGGTCTGCGCAAGCCGTGAGGAGAAACTAGGCATTGTTGGCTACCTTCTCGAGCTCGGCGGCGCGATCCAAGGCGTAGTCCTGAAGCGAACGCACATCAAAGCCGTCGCGAATAGCTTCAAACGACGCGACAGCGGCCGCAAGCTGGGCCATGGTCGTGAAGATCGGCTTGTCGGCGGCGACTGTCGCGGTGCGGATCTCGTAGCCATCGGCACGCGCACTGCGTCCGCTTGGCGTATTGATCACGACATCCACCTTGCCGTCGTTGATCATTTCAACGATCGACGGTTCAGCAGCATTTGCTTCCTGGCCCATGAAGTACTTGCGCACGACCTGAGCCTCGATGCCGTTGCGCGCGAGAATCTCGGCGGTGCCTTCGGTGGCGAGAATCGTGAAGCCCAGCTGGCTAAGGCGCAGAACCGGCAGGATGACGGCACGCTTATCGCGGTCAGCAACCGACACGAATACCGACCCGCTATCGGGCAGCCCGCCGTACGCGGCCTCTTGGCTCTTGGCGAATGCCTTGGGGAAGTTCGAGTCGATACCCATAACCTCACCGGTGGAACGCATCTCCGGGCCGAGCACCGAGTCAACGACTTGGCCCTCAACGGTGCGGAAGCGTCGGAACGGAAGTACCGCCTCTTTTACCGAGACCGGTGACGTCGACGGTACTTGCGAGCCGTCAAGAATCGGCAGCAGTCCGCTGTCGACGAGTTGGCGGATGCTTGAACCGGCCATGACGAGAGCCGCAGCCTTCGCGAGTGGAATCCCGAGCGCCTTCGAGACGAAGGGAACCGTGCGGCTGGCACGCGGGTTGGCTTCAAGCACGTAGAGGATGCCCTGACCGATCGCGAACTGCACGTTCAGCAAGCCGCGCACGCCGACGCCTTCCGCGATAGCGAGGGTTGCTTCCCGCACGCGCTTGAGCACGTCGCGGCCAAGAGTGACCGAAGGAAGGGTGCAGGCAGAGTCGCCGGAGTGAATGCCGGCTTCTTCGATGTGTTCCATGATGCCGCCGACGTAGAGCTCAGTGCCGTCGTAAATCGCGTCGATATCGATCTCAATCGCGTCATCGAGGAACCGATCGACGAGCAACGGTGAGCTCGGCGAAATGATGACGACATCGCGAACCCGTTCGAAGTAGTCGGCGAGAGCCTCGGAGTCATAGATGATCTCCATGCCACGCCCACCAAGAACGTGCGAGGGACGAACGAGAACCGGGAACCCAATGTGTTCGGCGATTTCAATCGCTTCGGTCTGGTTCGTGGCAGTGCCGTTCTTGGGTGCGAGCAGCCCGGCGTTGTCGAGAATCTTGGAGAACAAACCACGTTCCTCGGCAAGGTCGATCGCCTCGGGCGTTGTTCCCAAAATCGGGATGCCGGCATCCTTGAGACCCTGAGCAAGACCAAGTGCCGTCTGGCCACCAAGCTGCACGATCACTCCGAGGAGTTCGCCACTCTGGCTTTCCGCGTGGACGATCTCGAGCACGTCTTCGAGCGTGAGCGGCTCAAAGTAGAGACGGTCACTCGTGTCGTAGTCAGTCGAGACCGTCTCGGGGTTGCAGTTGATCATGATGGTCTCGTAGCCCGCATCAGAGAGGGCGAACGAGGCATGAACACACGAGTAGTCAAACTCAATTCCCTGACCGATACGGTTCGGGCCGGAACCAAGAATGATGACCTTCGTCTTATCGCTCGGGGCAACTTCAGTCTCGGAGTCGTAGCTTGAGTAGTGGTACGGGGTGAGAGCCGGGAACTCTCCGGCACACGTGTCGACCGTCTTGAAGACGGGACGCACATCGAGTCCCCAACGCAGGTCGCGAACCTCTGTCTCAGTGGTCCCCCGAAGCTCAGCGATTTGCGCGTCACTGAAACCGTGGTTCTTAGCGTGCGTGAGCAATGCGGCTGACAGCTCTGCGGCATCCGCAATGTCAACCGCAACTTCGTTGATGAGAGCGATCTGATCGACAAACCACGGGTCAATCTTGGTGGCCTCGAAGACCTCTTCGGTCGTGGCGCCAGCGCGCATCGCCTGCTGCACCGTGACGATACGACCATCGGTCGCAATGGACGACAGCGCCAACAGTTCAGCCTTGTCGCCGACTTCGCCCTTCCAGTGGAAGCTCGAATCGCGCTTTTCGAGTGAACGAAGAGCCTTTTGCAAAGCGGTCGAATAGTTGCGACCGATTGCCATGGCCTCACCGACCGATTTCATCGTGGTCGTGAGGCGGGTGTCTGCCGCCGGGAACTTCTCAAACGCGAACCGCGGAACCTTGACCACGACGTAGTCGAGGGTCGGTTCAAAGCTCGCCGGGGTGACCTTCGTGATGTCATTGGGGATCTCATCGAGACGGTAGCCGATGGCGAGCTTGGCTGCGATCTTGGCGATCGGGAAGCCCGTTGCCTTCGATGCGAGAGCGCTCGACCGCGAAACGCGGGGGTTCATCTCGATGACGATCACTCGCCCGGTAGCGGGATCGATAGCGAACTGAACGTTGCAGCCGCCGGTGTCGACGCCAACCGCGCGGATGATGTCGATGCCGATATTGCGAAGGTTCTGGTACTCGCGGTCGGTCAGCGTGAGCGCCGGAGCCACCGTGATCGAGTCGCCGGTGTGAACACCGACCGGGTCAACATTCTCAATGGAACACACGACAACGGTGTTGTCTGACGTGTCGCGCATGAGCTCGAGCTCGTACTCTTTCCAGCCCAGGATGCTCTCTTCGAGCAGCACCTCGGTCGTGGGGCTCTGGTGCAAGCCGTCGGTGACCATCCGGATCAGTTCCTCGCGTGAATACGCGAAGCCCGAGCCGAGGCCGCCCATCGTGAAGGAGGGGCGGATCACGAGTGGGTATCCGAGATCCTCGGCGAACTCAACCGCCTCAGGAACCGTGTGCGCGATGTAGGACTTCGCGACCTCGGCCCCACAATCGATCACGAGCTGCTTGAAGATCTGGCGGTCTTCACCACGGTTGATCGCTTCGAGGTTCGCGCCGATCAGTTCGACGTTGTACTTCTCGAGGATGCCGTGAGCGTCGAGCTCGATGGCTGCGTTGAGAGCGGTCTGGCCACCCAATGTCGGCAGCAGCGCATCCGGACGCTCCTTGGCAATGATCGACTCGATGACTTCCCACGTGATCGGTTCGATGTAGGTTGCATCGGCGAAATCGGGGTCAGTCATGATTGTGGCCGGGTTCGAGTTCACCAGGATGACGCGGATGCCCTCCTCACGCAGTACGCGGCAGGCTTGCGTTCCGGAGTAGTCGAACTCTGCGGCCTGACCGATAACGATCGGGCCGGAGCCGATGACCAGTACCGAGGAAATGTCTTCTCTCTTGGGCATTACTTGCTGTCCTTTGCGTTCTCGAGGACAAGGTCGCGGAACCTGTCGAAAAGGTAATTGGCGTCGTGGGGGCCTGAGGCCGCCTCGGGGTGGTACTGCACAGAAAATGCGGGGATATCGAGGGCTCGAAGTCCTTCAACAACGTTGTCGTTGAGGTTGACGTGACTGACCTCGACGCGGCCGAAACCTGCCGGTGATTGGCTGATCTCGCCGACCGGAGCATCAACAGCAAAGCCGTGGTTGTGGGCGGTGATCTCGGTGCGCTGCGTCTGCACATCGATGACGGGCTGGTTGATTCCGCGGTGGCCAAACGGCAGCTTGTAGGTGCCGTAGCCGAGCGCGCGACCGAGAAGCTGGTTGCCGAAACAGATACCGAAGAAAGGAAGCCCTTTCTTGAGCACCTCTGTGAGGAGTGCAACGTGAGCGTCGG
Organism: Salinibacterium sp. NG22; assembly: GCF_015864925.1. NCBI lineage: Bacteria > Bacillati > Actinomycetota > Actinomycetes > Micrococcales > Microbacteriaceae > Salinibacterium > Salinibacterium sp. NG22. The sequence continues at coordinate 340,287 of NZ_JADYWG010000001.1, forward strand.
ATGCCGACGGGTCGCCTGGTCCGTTCGAGTAGAAGACGGCGACCGGCTCGATCGACAGCAGCTCGTCGAAAGTAACGGTCTGGGGCAGCACATGAACGTCGAAGCCTCGCTCGGCGAGGTAGTTGAGCGTTGACGTCTTCACTCCGAGGTCAAGAACAGCCAAGCGGCCGATGCTCTCCCCCACTGCGGCAACGACGTAGGTCTCAGATGTCGACACTTCAGACGACAGGCTTTGGCCGCTCATCTGTGCTGCGGCGGTGACCGCGGCAAGTTGCTCGGCGTCGCTGAGTTCAGCATCCGCGCCGGAGAAGATTCCTCCACGCATGGAGCCGGAGTCGCGCAAGCGACGGGTGATCGCGCGGGTATCGACGCCGCTGATGCCGACGATGTTCTGGGTGACGAGGTCGTCATCCAACGACCCATCGGCACGGTAGTTCGACACCACGCGGCTCGCATCGCGCACGACGAAACCGGAGACCCAAATTCGTGAGGATTCAGGGTCTTCATCATTCACACCGGTGTTGCCAATGTGCGGTGCCGTCATGACAACGATCTGGCCCGCATAGCTGGGGTCGGTGATCGTCTCTTGGTAGCCGGTCATGCCGGTGGCGAAGACTACTTCGCCGAGGCGCTGACCGCGGGCGCCGTAGGCCTGACCGAGATAGCGTGTGCCATCTTCAAGGACGAGCACTGCAGGTTCAAAAGTCACAGGGACTGCCTTTCATTGCCGACGACTGTATCGAGAGCGCGTTCACACGTCTCGGGGTCGTCCATTCGGAAATAACTATCGACTGCAGTGCCATCGAGCGTCCACTCGATCACCTGCAATCCGTTGTTTTCGACCACACGGTCGATGGTCCAGGTAGCGCGGGAAATGCCGCGCACTGTGTCACGAGCAAGCCAGAGATCGTCTGATCCCGCGCGCGAGACGACGATGCCCTCGGGATGCACTTCGAGCAAACAGTTCGCCCGGAATCCCAGGCCGTGCACGTTCACACGGTTGAGCTGATCGCCGGCAACCGTGGTCGATACGTACTTGCCGCTAAACCGCAGCTCAGTGTCGGCGAGGTCAGCCGGCGGTGCAATCGGGAGCCCGATGTGAGCCTGTCGTCGCTTTCGTGAATACCAGCCAGCAACCATGAGTGCCAGCAAGATAACCAGGATGCCGATCACGATGAGCAGTGAGACGTCTTTAGACATTCGCTGCCTCGCTTTCAGCCAGTCTGGCCTGCTGAGCGACCTCAGTCGCATCGACGACGTCGCCATCGCGAACGGTTTCGTAGCCGTTGTGGATGGTGGTCATCACTCGGCCAGGGAGTTCGCGGCCTAGGTAGGGCGAGTTCGTGCTCTTGCCCCGCAGGGATTCGGTCGAGAACGTTGACCGTGCGCTCGGGTCGAGCAGCACGAGATTCGCGGCCGAGCCGAGAGCGAACGGGGTCGCGTAGCCGTCGAGGCGACCGATCTCGGCCGGCTTCTGCGAAAGAACGCGGGCGACATCCGTCCAGTTCAACTGGCCAGTATCGACGACAGCCTGCTGAACAACGTTGAGAGCGGATTCAAGACCGACCATGCCAAACGCAGCTTCTGCCCACGAGCACTCTTTTGCCTCTGGCGGATGTGGTGCGTGGTCGGTAGCGACGATGTCAATGGTTCCGTCGGCGAGAGCGGCACGAAGCGCGTGAACGTCTTCGTCACGACGCAGAGGCGGGTTCACTTTGAAGCGAGCGTCGTAGCCGCGCACCAGTTCCTCAGTGAGAAGCAGGTGGTGAGGCGTCACTTCTGCCGTCACAGCAATTCCGCGAGCCTTAGCCCAGCGGATGACGTCGACCGAGCCAGCGGTCGACAGGTGACAGATATGGAGGCGTGCCCCCACATGCTCGGCGAGGAGCACGTCGCGCGCGATGATCGACTCTTCTGCAACGGCAGGCCAGCCCGCAAGACCAAGCTCACTGGATACTGCGCCCTCGTTCATTTGCGCATCAACAGTGAGCGTCGGCTCCTGAGCATGCTGAGCGACAACACCGTCAAACGTCTTCACGTATTCGAGCGCGCGACGCATGAGCAACGCGTTGTGAACGCACTTGCCATCATCGGAGAAAACGCGCACGCCGGCTCGCGAATTGGCCATGGCACCGATCTCCGAAAGCTTGACGCCGTCAAGCCCTTCGGTGACAGCGCCGATGGGGCGCACTGTCGCGTACCCGTGATCAATACCGAGCGACTGAACCTGCTCAACAACTCCAGCGGTGTCTTGAACCGGCATGGTGTTGGCCATAGCGAAGACGGCGGTGAAGCCACCCATCGCAGCAGCACGACTGCCCGAGAGCACCGTTTCGCTCTGCTCGAAGCCAGGTTCACGCAAGTGAGTGTGGAGATCAACAAGTCCGGGCAGAGCCTGCAGGCCTGAGGCATCAATCGTGCGATCAGCGGATGTCGCGTCGGTGAAAACCCCGCGCTCAATCGTGAAGTCGGCGCGCTCGCCGTTGGGCAGCGTGGCGTTGACGATTCTGATACTCACGAGAGTCCTCTTCTCTGGATTAGTACGCAATCAGGGGCGGCAGGCATAAATCCCGCGCTCACCGCTCCACAGCTCCGGACAGCAAGTGATACAGCACCGACATTCTGACCGAGACGCCATTCGCTACTTGCTCGAGCACTGTCGATTGTGGCGAATCCGCGGCTCCAGCCGAGATTTCTAGGCCGCGGTTCATCGGCCCAGGGTGCATAACCATGCTACTTGTTGGCAGGGCCGCCATCCGTTCATCATTGAGACCCCATTGCCGTGAATACTCGCGTGCGTTGGGGAAGAATGCTGCTTTCATGCGCTCGGCCTGCACTCGCAACATCATGATGACGTCGGGGCCCTGGGCGATCGCGTGGTCAAGGTCATAAGAGACCTCAACAGGCCAACCGCTGATGTTCACGGGAAGAAGAGTCGCCGGGGCGACGAGCGTCACGTGAGCGCCAAGCGTTGTGAGCAACCACACGTTCGAGCGTGCCACTCGAGAGTGAACGATATCTCCCACGATCGTGACGGTCACGCCGTCCAACCCTTTGCCCCGAGCAGCAGCCCCGTGAAGACGACGACGAATCGTGAAAGCGTCGAGCAGAGCCTGAGTCGGATGCTCATGCGTGCCGTCACCGGCGTTCACAATTCCGGCATCGATCCAGCCAGCATCGGCCAAGGTCTTCGGAGCGCCGGATGCCCAGTGTCGAACGACGACCGCATCGGCTCCCATGGCAGCGAGAGTCTGAGCGGTGTCCTTGAGGTTCTCCCCCTTGGAGACGCTCGATCCCTTGGCCGCAAAGTTGATGACATCGGCGCTCAGTCGCTTCGCCGCCGCTTCGAACGAGATGCGCGTGCGCGTTGAGTCTTCAAAAAAGAGGTTGATCACGGTCTTGCCGCGCAGCGTCGGAAGCTTCTTCACTTCGCGCTCGGAGACGGCTGCCATATCTTCGGCGACATCGAGAATCGCAATAGCTTCGTCGCGGGGCAGACCCTGGGTGCTGAGTAGGTGCCTCATCCGATCGTCACCTCATCCGATCCGTCGATCTCTTCAAGGCGCACGTTAATACGCTCCTCCATGGAGCTCGGCAGGTTTTTGCCCACAAAGTCGGCCCGGATCGGAAATTCCCGGTGGCCACGATCGACCAGAACCGCGAGCCGCACAGCGCGAGGGCGGCCGAGATCGCCCAGAGCATCGAGTGCCGCACGGATGGTGCGCCCGGAATACAACACATCGTCGACCAGCACGACGGTCTTGCCGTCAATGCCGCCCGCAGGAATGTCGGTCGGGCCAGTTGCTCGAGTGGGATTCTGAGCCAGATCATCGCGGTACATCGTGACGTCGAGTACACCTGACGTCACGGACGTGGAGTCGACCGACTGGATGATCGCCGCAATCCGCTTAGCGAGGGTCACCCCACGCGTAGGAATACCGAGAATGACGAGATCGTCGGAACCGCGATTGGACTCAAGGATTTCATGGGAAATCCGAGTCAACGCTCGGGTGATATCAGCATGCTGCAAGACGGTGCGTACAGACATTCTGACCTCCTTCCCCGCCTCTCTGGACGGAATTTAAAGGAAATCTGTTTCACCGACTATACCGCGCTCGCGGCAGCGTTACGACCCCCAACGCTTCAGTAAGAACCGTTCGAGTAAGCCAACCGCTCCATCGGTTCCCTTGCCCAGAATGCCGAGCAGGATGATCGTGAGAAAGAGTCGATCTATTCGGCCATTTTGTTGCGAATCCACGAGCAAGAACCCCAGCCCGAGCGAGGCGCCGAGCAACTCCCCCGCGACCAAGAAGAGCCACGCTTGGGCTAGCGCAAGGCGTAGCGATGAAATAACGGCGGGAACTACGGCGGGCAACTGCACGAGGCTCAGCAACGCCGGACCGGAGTAGCCGTAGCTGCGCCCCAGCTCCACAAGATGAGCATCCACATGCCGAAGGGCCGGGGCGACGGTCGTGTAGACCGGAAAGAACGCTCCGATAGCGACGAGAGCCACCTTCGAGTCTTCGTTGAGACCGAGGTAGAGCCCAAGAAGCGGTACCCAGGCCAGAGACGGCACGGCCCGCAATGCGCCCAGAGTCGGTGCGAAGAGTTCGGATGCCCGTGCCGAGAGCCCGACAATCGAAGCAAGCGCCAGTCCGACGATGGCCCCAATTCCGAACCCCAGTAGCACGCGCTGCGTGGAGATCGCGATGTGTTGGTAGAGCACTCCGCGCTCGTAGAGATCGACTCCCGCGGCCCACACGCTGAGCGGCGTCGGCAGCCGGTAGCTCGGAATCAACCCCGATGTCGCGATCGCTTGCCAGAGAACGATCACGGCGATGGGAATCACTGCGCCGAGGATGGTGGCCCGCACCCAACGGCGTCGCGGCCGTGGTGGCGACGACGCGACGGGCACCGGGGCAGCCGCCGCGTCGTCGACCAGAGGCCGCTCGAGCACCGGCGTTCCGCTATTCACTGACACGACTCGGGTCCGCAGCGTCGACATACGTTGTCTCGAAGAGCGACGCGAGAGCGTCATCGATTTGCGACTGCTCCGCAACGGCACCTGAGTCAACGAAGATCGGGCCAATGACATTCAGAACGTCGAGCTGCTTCTGGCCGGGCGCGGGGTCGATCGCGAGATTCGTGCGCTCCAGCAGCACAGAGTTGGCAATGGGGAGATCGATGCCGGCGACATCCGCGAAGATCGCTGCAGCGTCATCCGGGCTATCGGCGGCCCACTGACGCGCCTTCTCATACGCATCAACGACGAGCTGCGCGAGGTCGGGTGATGTCTGGAGGAAGCTCTCTGTAGCGTTGAGGAAGCCATAGCTATTGAAATCAGGATTGTCGTAAACGATGCGCGAACCTGCGTTGACGACGGATGCGCTCATGAGTGGATCGAGCCCGGCCCACGCATCTACAGTTCCCGCTTCGAGCGCGGTCTTTCCATCGGCGTGCTGAAGCTGCGTGATCGTAACCTCGTCGAGGCCGATACCGGCCTCCGCAAGAGTCTGGAGCAGGAAGAAATAGGGGTCGGTTCCCGCATTGGCCGCAATGTTCTTGCCGCGAAGGTCGTCAGCCGACTGAATGTCCGAATCGGCGGCAACAACGATTGCCGACCAGTTGGGCTGCGAGTAGACATCAATCGTCTTGATTGGCGAACCATTGGCTCGCGCCAAGAGGGCAGCGGAACCAGCCGTTGACCCGACATCAAGTGAGCCGGAGCGAAGCGCATCGTTGGCTGCGGCGGAGCCTGATGACTGAATCCAGGTGACTTCAACGTCGTCGCCAAGCGTCTCTTCTAGCCAGCCCTCTTCTTTGATGATGAGGCTGAGTGGGTTGTACGTTGCGAAGTCGACCGTGAGTTGGTCACTGCTCCATCCTGCGGTGGCGTCAGGGGCATCGGGCGAGAGCGACGAGCCTTCGCCTTCGACGCAGCCCGAGACGCCAAGAGCGAGAACAAGAACACCAGCAGCAACAGAAGCGATACGAGAACGGGGAGACATTGTTTCCTTCAGGGGAGAGAAATGAGAATGGATGGTGGAAAAGGTCAGCGGACGCTAGCGCGCCGCGAGGTGATGGGTGGGAACGCCGAGCCCTTCGAGCAGTTCAGCCCGCAGTTCGGCAAGATCTCCGCTTCCCCGGTCGCGCGGGCGAACCCCTGGCACGACGACGGTGGAGCGGATGCTCGCCTGAGCGGCGTTCTCCTCGGCGTCAATTGCGCCAAGCAGAATCACGCGGTCGGCGAGATACAGGGCCTCATCGACGTCGTGAGTGACGATGACGATCGTCGCGGGCTCTGCGGCGTGGAGATCAAGGAGCAGGTCCTGCATTGACAGGCGAGTCAGAGCGTCGAGAGCACCAAACGGCTCATCGAGCAGAAGTACGCCAGGACGACGAGCCAATGCCCGCGCCAACGACACACGCTGGGCCATACCACCGGAGATTTCCCGGGGACGCAGATGGGCCGACGAGGAAAGTTTCACCAGCTCAAGCAGTGCGGCAACCCGGTCCCGATCGTCGTGGGCGCGCTTACCGCGCGGTAGCCCCACCTCGACGTTGCGGGTGATGGAGCGCCACGGAAGAAGGCGAGGTTCCTGGAAGGCGATCGCGGAGCGAGCATCCAGTCCAGTGACGGGAGTGCCTCCGATAGCGATTGAGCCACCGGTAGGGCTATCCAAGCCACCGATGTGGCGTAGCAGCGTTGATTTACCGCAACCAGACGGGCCAATCAGCGCGACAATCTCTCCTGCTGCGATCTCGAGGGAGAGTTCGCTCAAGACCACGCGGTCGCCAAAGCGGCGCGAAAGGTCGTGAATGGAGACAGACAGCGCATCGGCAGCCGTGCTGTCGCGAAGGGAGGAAGAACTCATCCCTGAACGCTAGGGCCGCACGAAAGCGCTGGCCAGCGAGGTCGTAACGTAGCGTCACGCACAGGCGTAACGCTACGTCACATAAGTCGAACTATTCGGTGCTGGCCGCGATGCGACCGAGCAAACCGTTGATGAATCCGGCGGAGTCTTCGGTGGAGTGCACTTTTGCTGATTCAACAGCCTCGGAGATCGCGACACCCGTCGGGACCTCGTCGTTGTACATGATCTCCCACAGACCAATGCGGAGCAGAGCACGGTCAACCGCAGGCATGCGGTTCAAAGGCCACCCCTGCGAATAAGTTTCGATGAGTTCATCGATCTCTTCACCGTGCTCGGTGATGCCCACGACGATGTCTTGGGCGTAAGCCCATGCTGTTGCACGGGCGGGTTCACTCATTGCGCGCGAAGATTCGGCCGCGAGAGCTGCGTTGATGCTCTCACCGCGGACATCAGCGCCGTACATGACGTCAAGCGCGCGCTTACGCGCCTTGCTGCGGGCCCCCATTTAGTCGTTCACGCGACCGAGGTAGCTGCCGTCACGAGTATCAACCTTGACGCGAGTGCCCTGTTCAACGAACAGCGGAACCTGAATCTGGTAACCGGTCTCCACGGTGGCGGGCTTGCTGCCACCGGTGGAACGGTCGCCCTGAAGGCCAGGCTCGGTGTACGTGATTTCGAGAACTACGGATGCCGGAAGCTCTACATAGAGCGGCTCACCGTTGTGCAGCGCGATAACGACATTCTGGTTTTCCAGCATGAAGTTCGCAGCATCGCCAACGGCAGTCTCGCTCAAGGTGATCTGGTCGTAGTCGCTCGTGTTCATGAACACGAAGTTTTCGAGATCCTTGTACAGGTACTGGAACTCGGAACGGTCAACGGTTTCGGTTTCGATCTTGGCGCCGGCGTTGAACGTGCGGTCTACGGTCTTACCCGAGCGAACGTTCTTCACCTTGGTGCGAACAAAAGCACCACCCTTGCCGGGTTTGACGTGTTGGAACTCGATAACGGTCCACAATCCACCGTCCATGTTGAGAACGACGCCGTTCCTGATGTCAGCGGTAGAGGCCATGCGTAAATCCGTTTCTGTTAACGAGCAAAAGCGCGATTGAGTCGACTAGCGACAAAAACCAACGTTCGAGTCTAACTGAGTCGTCGAGCAACCGCGTCGAGGGCAAGAATATAGGACTCAAAACCGAAGCCGGCGATCACTCCGGTGGCAACTCCCGAGATCACGCTGGTGTGACGGAACTCTTCGCGAGTGTGTGGGTTCGTGATGTGGACCTCAACCAGAGGCAGTCCAGCGCCTGACACTTGAGCTGCAGCATCCCGAAGCGCATACGAATAGTGAGTGAACGCCGCGGGGTTCATGATGACGGGAGCACCGGCATCCACAGCTTCATGAAGCCAGGAAATGAGTTCCGTCTCGCTATCAGTCTGGCGAAAATCGAGAACAATGGATGCCGCGTTGGGCAACGTCTGCGCGTGAGCGTCAAGCTCGGCGCTCAAGTCGACGAGCGTTCCCCCGCCATAGACATCGGGTTCTCTGCTGCCGAGCCGACCGAGGTTGGGCCCGTTGAGCACGAATACTGTAGTCACCGCTCCACTCTAGCGAGGATGACCCGCTAGACCCCGACTTCTTGGTAGGCGGAGTAGAGCATGGCTTCGTCTGGACCATTGAGCATCGACGTATGACCAACGGAGTCGAGCACGACAAACCGAATCATGCCGGCGCGCGCCTTCTTGTCACGCTGCATCGTGGCGAGCAGCGTGTTCCAGCGGCCGAGCGGGTAGTCGATGGGAAGACTCAGCGACTGCAGGATGCTGCGGTGACGGTCCACCACGTCTGAACTCAACGAACCCGCAAGATGCGCAAGCTCGGCAGCGAACACCATTCCGACCGACACTGCGGCACCGTGGCGCCAGCGGTAGCGTTCGGCATGCTCGATTGCATGGCCAAGAGTGTGGCCGTAGTTGAGCGTCTCGCGCAGGCCCTTCTCCATAAAGTCTTCGCCAACGACCCGGGCCTTGAGCGCGATCGAGAGCTCAACGACACGACGGAACGACTCCGAATGCGGATCAGTCACAGCATCCACATCGGCTTCGATCAGGTCGAGGATCTCGGGCTCACCGATGAAGCCACACTTCACGATTTCCGCGAAGCCAGCCAAAACCTCATTGCGAGGAAGATCGTCAAGAACATCGAGGTCGGCAACAACCGCGCTCGGCGCATAAAAGGCGCCCACGAGGTTCTTGCCCTCAGCGGTGTTGATACCCGTCTTACCACCGACGGCCGCATCAACCATTCCGGCGACGCTCGTCGGGCACTGAATAAGCTTCACGCCGCGCAACCACGTCGCCGCGACAAAGCCCGCGAGGTCGGTTGATGCCCCGCCGCCGAACCCGATGACGGCGTCCGTGCGCGTGAAATCAGTCTGGCCCATGATCTGCCAGCAGAATGCGGCAACTTCGATTCGCTTCGCATCTTCGGCATCCGGAACCTCGGCAAGAAGCACTTCGTACTTCTCGGAGAGCGAGTCGCGCAGCGCGTTTGCACGCGCGCCAAGCGTCGCCGGGTGGATGATGAGCACCTTCGCGACGCGGGTACCAAGCTGTTCCGCAAGTTTCGGCAACAAACCGTGGCCGACGAGAACGTCGTAAGGATTGGTCCCGGCGACCGGGATGATCGTGGTTTCAGTCATTGTTGTTGGGTTCCCAACCAGTCGGCGATCTCGCGCGCAACTTTTTCCATTGGCTTCAGTGAGGTATCGATCGTGAGCGACGAAAGCTCGTCGTAAATGGGGCGGCGAGCGTCAACGAGTTTCTCCCACTCGTCCGCGTTCTTTGCCAGAGGGCGCTTGCTGCCGGCGATTCGAAGCCGAGCCGCAGCTTTTGACATGGTCAGTTGGACAACACGGTGCGAAGCGAGGTCAGCCTGCGTGTCGAGATTAAGCACTGCTCCCCCGCCCAGGGTGACGACAGCAGGTTCAAGCAGCGCATTGGCGACCGCTTCACGCTCTCGTTCCCGAAAGTATTCTTCGCCGAACTCGGCGAAAAGCTCCGGAATCGGTCCGTGGGATGCCACTACTACTTTGTCGGTATCGATAAGCGGGGCATCCAGAATTTTCGCCAGCTTCTTGCCTGCGCGCGTCTTACCTGAGCCTGGTGCGCCGATGATGACGACGAGCGCACCGCTGTCATTCAGCACGCGAAGCCCGTGTGGTCTTGAGCGATTCTGGGATCGATGCGAGGTACGAGTCGAGGTTGCGCTTGGTCTCACCAAGCGAGTCGCCCCCAAACTTCTCGAGTACTGAGTTAGCGAGCGTCAACGCGACCATCGCTTCAGCAACAACGCCGGCTGCTGGCACGGCGCACACGTCTGAACGTTGATGATGAGCAACGGCGGCTTCACCGGTCGCAACATCGACGGTACGCAGAGCGCGAGGCACGGTGGAGATCGGCTTCATCGCTGCGCGCACTCGCAAAACGGTGCCGGTTGTCATGCCGCCTTCGATACCGCCAGCGCGGTCGCTCAATCGTGAGATGCCATCCGTGTCTTGCACGAGTTCGTCATGAGCAACAGAACCGCGACGAACAGCGGTTTCGAAGCCATCGCCGACTTCGACACCCTTAATAGCTTGGATACCCATGAGCGCGGCAGAGAGCTGAGCGTCGAGTCGACGATCCCAATGTGTGTACGAACCGAGCCCGGGCGGAAGACCATAGGCGAGAACTTCGACTACTCCGCCAAGAGTGTCGCCGTCCTCGTGAGCCTGATCGACTTCGGCGACCATGCGCTCAGAGGTAGCGGGGTCGAAGCAGCGCAGCAGATCAGCATCGAGCGTCGCGACGTCGTCTGGCGCAGGGAGCGCGCTTCCCTCGGGCGAACGAACGGTGCCGATCGACAGGGTATGACTGACCAAACGGATGCCGAGCCCGCCCAAGAACGCACGAGCGATCGCTCCGAGCGCCACCCGAGCTGCAGTCTCGCGGGCGCTGGCCCGTTCGAGAACATTGCGGGACTCGGCGAAGTCGTATTTCTGCATACCGACGAGGTCGGCGTGCCCCGGGCGAGGGCGCGTGAGAGCGGCACCGCGACCCTTCGGCAGGGTTTCGGGATCGACGGGAACGGGGCTCATTACATCCACCCAGCGAGGCCACTCAGTGTTGCCGATCCGCAGCGCAATGGGGCTTCCCATCGTTGCGCCAAAACGAATTCCGCCACTGAGGGTCAGCTCGTCCTGTTCGAACTTCATGCGAGCACCCCGGCCGTAGCCGAGCGTGCGACGCACAAGATCCGCCTGAATCTGCTCAGGAGAAATGGGGACGCCCGACGGCATCCCCTCAAGGATCGCGACCAATTCTGGGCCGTGAGATTCACCGGCCGTTAACCATCGAAGCATGCCTCAATCCTCCCACATGAGCGGGTGACACTTTCGCGCCGTCAGTTACGGATGGTTGTGCCCCTCGGGCTGCTCAATTGAAGCGCGCATCGCGTCGATTGCGTCTGCCTCATGATGCAGTGGCACGTCGGAGGTACCGGCGGCAAAGATGCGCACTTGTGCGATCGCCTGATTAATCAAGAGATCATGCCCCGAGATTACGGTGCCGCCCGCTTCGAACCAGCTCGTTGCAATATCACTCGGCCACGGGTCGTAGGCGACATCAAAGAGCACCGAGGTGGTGCGCACAGCTTCGGCGAAACGGAGATCCATTGCGCCTCCCGGAACCGTCGTAATGATGACGTCGGGCGTCGTGGTCGCAGTGGCCGCTTCTTGCCATTGCCGCAGCGTGACGGTGGCGCCAAGAGACTCGCCGAGCTTCTTCAACGGCTCCGCCTTCGAAGGAGTGCGTGCAAAAATCTCAATACTCTGAGCGCCCATGCGAATGGATGCCACGAGAAGTGAGGCTGCAGTGGCCCCTGCTCCCAAAATCCACACGGAATCTAAGTTCGACAGGCCCGCGTCGAGAAAACTGCGCATCGCGCCTTCGACATCCGTGTTGTACCCGCGAAGGTGCCCTTCGCTCACTACGACAGTGTTCGCTCCGCCGACGAGCTCAACGAGCGGATCCGCCCAATCGAGCAAGGGCACTACGTCACGCTTGAGGGGCATCGTAAGAGAGAGACCTCGCCAACGCCGGTCGAGCGCGCCTAAGAACGCAGGAAGCGACTCCCCTGTCAGCTCAACGGCGTCATATTCCCAGTCGAACCCGAGCGTCTCATACGCCGCGCGATGAATCGTGGGGCTCAAGGAGTGCGTAATCGGCGACCCGAGTACCGCGAGCTTCGAACGATCGGATGCCTCGGCCGGCACCTCAGAATTCTCTAGCAATAGCTCCCATTTTCGTCACTCGCTGCGCACCAGTCGCGCAATTGCTGTGCCGCTGCTTCGTGGTCGTCGACGTTGGTCGTGAAGACTGTTTCGCCCGTGGCCAGGTTGATCGGCACGAAGAAGAGCCAGTCTCCCTCTGCAGGGTTCAGCGCCGCATCAATCGCCAGTTCGCCTGGCAGGCCGATGGGGCCGACCGGCAAGCCGGGGTTCGCGTACGTGTTGTAGGGGTTGCTCGCATCCGCACGTTCGGCATCCGTCGTCCACACCGTGTGCAGGTTGCCGGTGCCATACGCGACGGTGGCATCAGACTGCAGCAACATGTCCTGGTCGAGCCGGTTGTAGAAGACGCGCGCGATCTTGTAGAAGTCGTCCGTGTTGGGTCCGGCTTCGCGTTGCACGAGCGCCGCCATCGTCAGAATCCGGTAGCGGTCTTCGACAGCAACGCCAGCGGCATCCAACTTCTCGTACATCGTGTTGACCATCAGGTCGAGCACGGCGTACGGATCCTGGTTGCCATCAAGTTCATACGTCGCGGGGAATAGATACCCCTCGAGACTCACCGCTTCCGACGGAAGCCCGAAGTGCTCAAGGTCTTCGGATGCCGCTTGCAGATCTGCCAAGGCAATACCGGTGGTTTCAGAAATGATCTCAAGCGCATTCGGCAGCGTGGTGCCCTCAGTGATGAGAAGCCTGTCCGTCACGATATTCTCGGGATCGAGCAGCGCATCGAGAGCTGATTGCGCGCTCATCTCCTTTTGGAGCGAGTAGTTTCCGGGAAAGAACGCTGGGTCGCTTTCTTGTGCCAAGAGGAGGTCATAGAACGCGTCAAAGCTCATCGTGACGCCGGCAACATTCAGGCTGCGAGCGATGTCCGAGCCGATATCGCCCGAATTAACTGTGACGATAACCTCTTCGCCATTGCCCGAACCCTCGAAGTCATTGGGAATTTCCCAGCCCAGAACTTCGCGAATTTTGTCTTCGTAGTTGACCCAGGCGTACGCAGCGACTCCAGCGCCGAGGAGGACGATGATGAGCAGTGGAAGCCCGATGATGAGCCCCCACCGACGCTTCTTGCGACCGGGCGCTCCTCCATCGCCATCGCCCTGCGCGGGCATCGTCGCCCCGGGCACTGCGGCGGCATCATTGCCTGACTCTGCCGTTCCGGCGGTCAGTTGTTCAAAGGTGGCGAAAGCATCGGCTTCTCGGGCCGCCTGTGTCACAGCGGGAAGGTGCGGATCGCCGCCCCGCCGGGCAGCCGCGGCCTCTTGCGCCGCCCGAGCCTCGCGACGGGTCATGGGCTGACCACTCGCCGCCGGTGGCGTTGAACCCAGGACAGGGTTCGCGGGGTTCGCGGGGTCAGCGGGGTTTACGGGGTTCGCCGGCTCGGCGGGGGTGCCGCTGTCAGCTGGCTGGCCCGACTCCGCGGAACGATCGGTCCCGTGCGCGGCAGCCTCGCGCGCTGACTTAGGAGCACTCTCGGCGGGTTGCTCGCCGAAAATGTCTTCCCAGTTGGGTTCGTCAGCCATAATTCAGGATCCTTGCGTCGGGTCCACGAGCTCTCCGGGCGGGCGGGCCGCCGAGCGCTCGAAGTCGAGGGCATGTTGCAAAATTATAACGGCGGCAACCTGATCGACCACCGACCGTGAATTCTTCGTGGTTCGACCGGATGCACGCAAAGCGGATTGCGCCGTCATCGTCGTCATCCGCTCATCCACCAGTCGCACGGGCAGCGACGACTTGTTAGCGAGTTGCTGAGCGAACTCTCGCGCATCGCCCGTCGACGCGGTATCCCGGCCAGAGAGCGCAATCGGAAGCCCGACAACGAACTCGACAGCGTCATACTCTTCCGCAAGCGCGAGAATACGCTTCACGCTCTTCTGGGCTCGCTGAACAGTCTCGACCGGCGTTGCCAGCATCCCGTGGGGGTCGCTGCGAGCGACCCCGACGCGGACCTTGCCGACATCTACGCCGATTCTGGTTCCCGAACGCATCGGTTACGCCGACAGTCTCGACAGAATGAGAGCGAGGGCGTCGGGAATAGCCGCGGGGTGTGCACCGCCACCTTGAGCAATATCTGGCTTTCCGCCTCCGCCACCGCCGAGCACGCCAGCAGCAGCCTTGGCCAGTTCGCCCGCCTTGAAGCCGTGCGCCCGTGAAGCCTCGTTGGTTGCGACGATCACGGCAGGCTTGTCACCGATGGTGGCTGCGAGGGCGACTACTGCCGACTCTGCACCCAACCGTTCGCGCACCGACTGAACAAGACCGCGCAGATCGTCGGTCGAAGCCAACTCTCCAACATTCTCAATGACAGCAGTCACAGATCCGGCAACACGAGCGGTCTCCACGAGCGCAGGAACACGCTGCGACAGCTGACCGGCCTCCAGCTGAGCAATTTTGCGCTCAGCCGCTTTCAGATTGGCCAGCAGTTCGGCGATACGGTCAGGAAGCTGTTCGCGCGGAGTCTTCAGGTTCGTCGTCAGTTCAGACACGATCGCGCGTTCCGTCGCGAAGTTGCGGAATGCATTGAGTCCTACGAGAGATTCGATTCGCCGGTTAGCCGAACCAACGGACGACTCCCCTACCAGCGAGATCAGTCCGATTTCGGATGACCGTGCAACGTGCGTTCCTGCACAGAGCTCGAGCGACCAGGGGCCGCCAATTTCGACAACGCGCACTGTGTCGCCGTACTTCTCTCCGAACAGCGCCATAGCGCCGAGCCCCTTGGCATCGTCCAAGGCCATGATGCGCGTCGAGACCTCGAGGTTGTCGCGCACTGCAGTGTTGGCAACCTCTTCAATCTCGGTCTTCGTCTCAACCGACAGCGCTTGCGACCAAGAGAAGTCAAGGCGCATGTAGCCGGCCTTGTTGTAGGAACCAGACTGGTGAGCGTCATCGCCCAAGATCTGACGCAATGCTGCGTGGATGACGTGGGTAGCCGAGTGAGCTTGAGTCGCCCCGCGACGCCATTCAGCGTCAACAAGCGCAGAAGCAGGATCTCCGACTCCGACCTCGCCGGCTGTGACGGTGACCTTGTGACTGATGAGGCCCTTAACCGGGCGCTGCACATCGAGAACTTCAAGGTGGAAACTGGCGCCCACGATGGCACCGGCGTCCGCTTCTTGTCCACCAGACTCGGCGTACAACGAAGTCTCGGCAAGGATGACTTCAGCCGTCTGCCCGGTCGTGGCCCGGCTCACTGAGACGCCGTCAACGATGATGCCGATCACGCTGGACTCGGTTTCCAGGGTGTCGTAGCCGGTGAACGTCGTTTCGCCGAGAGCACGGAACGCACCGTAAACAGAAAGGTCTGCCAAGAACTGCTTCTTTGAGCCGGCATCCGCCTTTGCGCGATCACGCTGCTGCTTCATCAGGGTGTCGAAAGCATCGCGATTGACGCTCAACCCCGCTTCAGCAGCCATCTCCAGAGTGAGGTCGATGGGGAATCCGAAGGTGTCATGCAACAAGAATGCGGTGTCGCTCGGCAGCTCAGTCGCGCCTGACTTCTTCGTGTTCTCTACTGCAGTGTCGAGAATTGTGGTGCCGCTCGCGAGGGTGCGCATGAAGACGTCTTCTTCAGCGAGCACGATCCGGGAGATGCGATCGTAGTCTTTCTCCACCTCGGGATACGCCGCCTTCATGGCATCGCGGGATGCCGGGAAGAGCTCTGCGAACGTGGTGCCTTCGACGCCCAAGAGTCGCATCGCGCGCACCGTGCGACGGAGCAGACGACGCAGCACATAGCCCCGGCCTTCGTTGCCGGGAGTCACGCCATCCGAGATCAGCATGAGGCTCGAACGCACGTGGTCAGCGACTACACGCAGCCGAACATCAGCTTCGTGGTCGGCGCCGTAAGTGCGACCGGCGAGCTCCGCCGCCTTGTCAAGGACAGGGCGAACCTGGTCGATCTCGTACATGTTCTCGACGCCCTGCTTGAGGAACGCGACGCGCTCAAGCCCCATACCAGTGTCGATATTTTGCTTCGGAAGTTCACCAAGGATCGAGAAGTCTTTGCCCTTGCCCTCGCCACGCAAGTACTGCATGAAGACGAGGTTCCAGATTTCGACGTAACGGTCGTCATCGGTGGCGGGGCCACCATCTGCACCATAAGCGGGGCCACGGTCGAAGAAGATCTCCGAACACGGGCCAGCTGGCCCCGGCTGCCCGGTCGACCAATAGTTGCTGTCCATGCCGAGTCGCTGGATGCGCTCATCCGGCAGTCCTGCTGTCTCTTTCCAGAATGCAACAGCGTCGTCGTCATCTTCGTACACGGTGACCCAGAGGTCATCAGGTCGAAAACCGAGTCCGCCCTCATCTTCTGGCAGCGTCAGGAATTCCCATGCAAACTGGATGGCTTCCTTCTTGAAATAATCTCCGAACGAGAAGTTGCCATTCATCTGGAAGAACGTGCCGTGGCGTGGCGTCTTGCCGACCTCTTCGATGTCGAGGGTACGGATGCACTTCTGCACGCTGGTAGCACGGTCGTACGGAGCCGGGACCAGACCAGTCAGATAGGGGACGAACGGAACCATTCCGGCGACAGTAAAGAGCAGTGTCGGATCATCACTGACAAGCGATGCGGATGGAACGATCGTGTGGCCACGCTCACCAAAATAGGTCAGCCAACGTTTTTGGATTTCTGCGGTTTGCATGGGGATCCCCGGGAACTCAATGATGCGGCCCAAGGGCCCTGATGGTCTTACTTAGAACGCTGAGAGAAGTCAGCTACTGCTTCTTCGACATCCGCTACGGCGTCACGAAGCTCTGCTTCGCGTTCGCGATAGCCATCGACAACAGCACTCGTGAACTCACGTGCTTTGCTGTCAACGTCGGAGAAGAACTGCTTTCCCTCTGGCGTTTTTGCGACTTGGTGTGCTGCCACGAACCCAACGGCAATTCCAACGACGAAAAGGACTGCGCCTTTCATGATTTCTCCTTCAGATTGGGGGTAACACGAACCGTATTAGCTTAGGCGGTTTCGACGCCTCAGCGACGGCGCTTGGGGCGAAGGCTCAGGACAGCGGCCCGAACTCCGGCGCTGAAGCCTGCGATCTTAATCAACGGGCCGCCAACGGTGGCCGCGCCGAGGGCGACGAGGGCAGAAATGTTGCCCGTCGTTTCTTCCACATTGCGAGTGATGGCGTCCACGCGCGCGATTTGACGGTTAGTTTCCGAAATCGTTGTCGTGGCTTCCGTCAGCATGGGATCGAGGTTATCGCTCACCCCACGGATGGCGGTGCTGGTTTCGTCAAAGACCTTCCCCAGCTTGAGAAGAGGAACAGCGAGCAATGCCACCAGCACTGCGAACACTCCGGCCGCAATGAGCCCTGCGATATCTCCACCAGTCATGGCTACTCCCGTCAATCTGAAGAAAAGGTACAAGTACACGGTATTCGACAATCGTGCCGAACTCCGCCGTAAACCAAGAAAGGGCCGGAGCAAAAGCTCCGGCCCTTTCTTTCAATAGTTAGCGTGCTGCGTAGTACTCAACAACGAGCTGAACTTCACAGGTCACGGGAACCTCGGCGCGCTTGGGGCGACGTACGAGACGTGCCTGCAGCTTGTCGATTTCAACTTCGAGGTAACCAGGAGTCTTAGGAAGAACATCCACGTGTCCGCCAGCTGCGGCGACCTGGAAGATTTCCATGCCTTCGCTGCGAGCCTTGACGTGCATGAGCTGTCCCGGCTTAACGCGGAACGAGGGACGGTCGACGAGCTGGCCGTCAACCAAGATGTGGCGGTGAACGATCATCTGACGAGCCTGTGCGGTCGTGCGAGCGATTGCCGAACGAACGAGCAGAGCGTCGAGACGCATTTCGAGCTGCTCAACCAGGTTCTCACCGGTCAGGCCAGCGGTCTTGCGAGCTTCCTCGAACTGAATCTTCAGCTGAGCTTCACGAATGCCGTACTGGGCACGCAGACGCTGCTTCTCGCGAAGACGAACAGCATAGTCACTGTCCTGCTTGCGCTTGGTGCGGCCGTGCTCACCGGGAGCATAGGGGCGCTTTTCGAGGTACTTGGCAGCCTTCGGCGTGAGGGCAATGCCCAACGCGCGCGACAGGCGAGTCTTGCTACGGGTACGTGACTTAGTAGACACAGGATCCTTTTCGATTGATTCAAGTAAGAACAATCTGGCGATCACTCGCACGCGAACGCGCGTACACAACACACCAGACGAAGTAGAGGGATGACCCTAGGGAACCTGGTCGGCTACAGACCGGTGTTCCGCGATATTCGATTTCATTGCAGCCGCGCGCCGAAACCGTATCGTTGGGACGTGTAACTCTATCACGGCAGCACCCTGCAGGCCACGACTCGCCACACCGAGCCAGAGAGCGAGTTGAGGCAGCTATTCGCCGCGAATAATCTCTCGCAGTTTGACGAGACGGGCAGACACTTCGCGCTCGTTGCCGTTGTTCGTCGGAGTGTAATACTCGGTGCCTTTCAAGACATCGGGAAGGTACTCCTGCTTCACCACTCCAAACTCAGAATCGTGAGAGTAGCGATACCCCTTTCCGTGGCCGAGACGTTTGGCACCCGGATAGTGAGCATCGCGAAGCGGCTTGGGCACCCGGCCAATCTTTCCTGCACGCACATCGGCTATCGCGGCATCCAAAGCGGAATAGGCGGCATTCGATTTCGGGGCTGTCGCCAGATAAACAACAGCTTCGGCCAGCGGGATGCGGCCTTCGGGCATTCCGATCAGCTGCACTGCATCGGCGGCCGCTACGGCAATGACGAGCGCTTGAGGGTCGGCAACACCCACGTCTTCCGCGGCGCTAATAATCACGCGCCGCGCAATGAAACGGGGATCCTCCCCCGCTTCGATCATGCGTGCCAAGTAATGGAGCGCGGCATCAACGTCAGAACCACGCACAGACTTAATGAAGGCGCTGATCACGTCGTAGTGTTCATCACCGTTTCTGTCGTAACGCAATAGGGCGCGATCAACAGCATTCGCGACATGTTCTGCCGTCACTAGCGCTGGAGTTGCTGCGTCTTCGTCATTCGATGCAGAAACAGCGGAGGCTTCGAGCGCAGTCAGCACCCGGCGCGCATCTCCGGATGACAGTCGGATGAGGAGTGCGCGCGCTTCAGGCTCCAGCACCACCGCATCCCGAAGCCCTCGGGGGTCTGAGACCGCGCGATCGACCAAGTCCCCCAGATCGTTGTCGTCAAGCGGGTTGAGCGTCAGCAACAGGGACCGCGATAATAGCGGTGAAATCACGGAGAACGACGGATTCTCTGTCGTCGCCGCAATCAGAATGACCCAGCCGTTTTCTACCCCAGGAAGCAACGCATCCTGTTGTGCCTTAGTGAAACGGTGAATCTCATCGAGGAACAGAACCGTAGACACACCATAAAGATCGCGGGCAGTCAGCGCCTCTTCCATGGTCTGACGCACATCCTTCACGCCGGCGGTGACCGCAGAAAGCTCTACAAACTTTCGTTGAGACCCCCGTGCGATCGCCTTAGCGATTGTGGTCTTACCGGTGCCAGGCGGGCCCCACAAAATAATGGATGCCGAACCATGGCTGCCTTCGGCATCGTTTGCGAGGCTCATCAGCGGCGACCCGCGCTGCAGCAAATGTTTCTGACCGACGATCTCGTCGAGAGTCAGCGGCCGCATGCGCACGGCAAGAGGTGTTGCTCCGCTGTGCAGAGTTGCGGAAGCATCCATAGCTCAATCGTAATCGCCCGCACTGACCGTCGGCACAGTGCACCTTCATTACGTTCGGGCGTCGTGGCGTTTGGTTGAGATTCCCGGGAGACCGTAAGGTTCATTGTGGCGTTCCTACGACAGCGGCGACGTCCGCGATTCTTCAAGGAGTAATGGTGGCATCCAGCAAGAAGCATTCCCGCGAGCAACGAGAAGCTCGGGAACGACTGCGCCTCTACACTGCGCGTGCGTCAGTGCATGAACAGACCGTGGCTCGCCGCAAGCGTGACAACGTTCTCGCCGTGGGCGTCGGTCTTGTCATCATCGCGCTCGTAGCTACGGCTCAGGTCTTCTACTTCTCGGCAGGGCCGGGAACTCCAGAGCCTGCGCCGTCCTTCACCCCGGAGGCCGAAGCCACCGAACCCGGCAATGTCGGGGATGTTCCGGATCTTGCTCTCGCCGAAGCCCGCACGTGGTCTGGGGAACTTACTCTCAACGATGTCGCACTCGGCATTGAGCTCGACGGCGCAGCGGCACCACAAGCCGTGGCTTCTCTGGTCGACTCCGCGGCATCCGACTACTACGTTGGCACCGTCTGCCACCGGCTGGTCGTCACCGATAACGCAGGATTGATTCAGTGCGGTTCGCTGGACGGCACCGGCGCGAGCGACCCCGACTATGCCTACGGCCCCGTTGAAAACTCCGGAGTCGGCGGCTTCTACCCCGCAGGCACTATCGCGATGGCACGAACGGGCGACAACGCTTTCTCGAATGGCCGTCAATTCTTCATCGTCTTTGACGATGCGATCATTCCTGATGACACGGCCGGCGGCTACAGCATCGTCGGTCAGGTCACCTCTGGACTCGACGTTCTCCAATCGGAGATCGTCGCTGGCGGCATCGTTGGCGATGCCCAAGATGGGGCCCCGGTGACTGCCACAAGCATCACGGGCTTCACGATCCAATAACAGCGTCAGCGACCGTGAGTACGGTTGTCCTAAGCTTGGGTAACCCGGCAGCAACTTCCGGCATAAGCAGCAAGGTGAAGTAATTGGCTACAGAGAACCAGAACGAGTGGGGCCGCGTCGACGAGACAGGCACCGTATTCGTCCGCGAGGCGGACGGCGAACGTGCCGTCGGCCAGTACCCTGACGGAACTCCCGAAGAGGCGTTGGCCTACTTCACCCGCAAGTATCACGAACTTGCTGGGCAAGTGACGTTGCTTGAACAGCGGGTCAAGAACGGCGCTCCCGCCTCTGACGTCGCGAAGGCTGTTACAGCACTCAACGAGTCGATTGCCACAGCAAACGCTGTCGGCGACCTCGCAGCACTGCTTACGCGAGTGCAGGCGCTTGGCGGTTCCGTATCGAAGCTCACAGAACAGCAAAGCGAAGAAGCGAAAGCTGCACTCACGGAGGCAATTGCTGCCCGCAACGCACTCGTTGTTGAGGCAGAGACGCTCGCTGCTGGCGATCCGGCCAAAGCGCAGTGGAAGCAAGTCACCGCTCAGATGGACGACATCTTTGCGCGCTGGAAAGCCCATCAGACTGACGGTCCTCGCCTTCCCAAGAGCGAAGCGAACGAACTGTGGAAGCGATTCCGTGCAGCGCGCAGCACAATCGACACCCACCGCCGTGCCTTTTTCGCCGAACTAGATTCCGCGCACAAGAAGGCGCGCGCAGACAAGCAAGCTCTTGTCGACGAAGCAGAGGCTCTTGCCGCACAGGGTGCCGAGGGCATCCACACCTACCGTCGATTGCTCGATAGCTGGAAGGCTGCTGGCCGCGCGGGCAAGAAGTTTGACGACGCTCTCTGGGCGAAGTTCAAGCAGGCCGGCGACGTGCTCTACGCCGCTAAGTCAGAAGTTGATGCTCACGACAACGTCGAGTTCACCGCAAACTGGGAGTTGAAGAAAGCGCTGCTCGACGAAGCCGAGCCGCTGCTCACTGCAACTGATCGTGCGCAAGCCAAGAAGGCTCTTTTTTCGATTCAGAAGCGCTGGGATGAGATTGGCAAAGTTCCCCGCGACAAGATCAAGACCGCTGAGGAACGCCTCCGCAAGGTCGAGACTGCCGTGCGCAAGCTCGACGAGGACCACTGGCACAAGAACAACCCTGAGCGTCAAGAACGCTCAGAAGGCTTCCTAGGTCAACTCAACGAAGCGATCGCAAAGCTTGAGGCAGAACTGGCGGAAGCCCAGGCCACGGGCAATGCAAAGAAGATCGCCTCAGCCCAAGATGCGCTCGATGCCCGCAAGGCATGGTTGGGCGCTCTCAAGTAGGTCGTTGTCCACAGGTGATTAGTTCTCCACTGAATCGCTGATGTTGTCTTCGTGCGGTTGCTCGCGACCGCACGATAGACGCATGACACCACGACTCCCCCCAGTGCTCAGCGCGATCGATTTGCCGCTAGCGGAACTCCAATGCGCCGCACTCGACGGTGAACTGTTCGCTCTTGACCAGTGCTTCTGCCCGATCGATGAATTCGACACCATTCATTTACGCGCCCGTGCGCTCGGCGTCGTCTTGGATGCCCGCATAATTGCCGAACGGATGACAGCCGCCTGGGTGTGGGGCGCTGCTCTCAATCCCCCGGCTCGCCACCAGTTGTGCGTA
This sequence comes from Salinibacterium sp. NG22, assembly GCF_015864925.1. Classification (NCBI taxonomy): domain Bacteria; kingdom Bacillati; phylum Actinomycetota; class Actinomycetes; order Micrococcales; family Microbacteriaceae; genus Salinibacterium; species Salinibacterium sp. NG22. The sequence continues at coordinate 362,764 of NZ_JADYWG010000001.1, forward strand.
GCCATTGGCGCCCGAACGCGACCACATCCAAGCCTGAATGCGGTGCTCCGGGAGGTCGTCATCACCGATGATGACATCGACACGGTGTCGGGCGTTAGCGTCACGTCTCGATTGCGCACAGTTTTTGACCTCGTCCGCTTTAGCGAACCATTTGGAGCGCGAGAAGAGGCTGCAGTCAGAGTCCTCATGGCCGAGGGCAAGCTCGACTACCGTCAGTGCGTCGATTCACTCAACGCGCGCCGAAACTTGCCACAAAAGCGAATCGCCCTCGCGCGCTTAGCAGCGCTACAGTCTCCCGCAGCGCTCACCTCTGCCAGCTAGCCGCTATTGACCCGATAGACGTCGTAGACAGCGTCTACGCGCCGTACGGCGTTGAGCACACGGTCGAGGTGAGTCGTGTCGCCCATCTCAAAAACAAACTTGCTAATCGCGAGGCGCGCAGTCGACGTGTTGACGGTAGCCGAAAGTATGTTGACATGGGTCTCACTGAGCACCTTGGTGATGTCAGAGAGCAGTCCAGCACGGTCGAGAGCTTCAACCTGGATTTGAACGAGGAACAAACTCTTAGAGGTAGGAGCCCACTCCACTTCGATCATGCGCTCGGGCTCATCGAGAAGCGACTGCACGTTCTTGCAATCAGCGCGGTGAACCGAAACGCCAGCTCCACGAGTAACGAAACCGACGACGTCATCGCCGGGAACGGGAGTACAGCAGCGTGCAAGCTTCACCAGAATATCCGGCGCGCCTCGCACTAGGATGCCTGAGTCTGAATGCTTGTAGGGACGCAGTTTGCCCGCAGCAGGGAAGGTGAGCTCGCCGTCGTCTTCTTCGGTTCCAGCGCTCAGAGAGCCAACAAGCTTCTCAATCACTGACTGAGTGGAAATGTGCCCTTCGCCAACAGCCGCATAGAGCGCGGATACGTCTTCGTAGCGCATGTTCGCAGCGAGCTCGGCAAAAGACTCTTGGCTCATGAGTTTTTGAAGGGGCATGTTCTGCTTGCGCATCGCTCGAGCAATGGCATCTTTGCCTTGCTCGATGGCCTCGTCTCGGCGTTCTTTTGTGAACCAGGCACGGATCTTGTTGCGCGCTCGCGTGCTCTTGACAAACCCAAGCCAGTCCTGGCTCGGTGCCGCATCCGGACTCTTCGATGTGAAGACTTCGACGGAGTCCCCGCTGTTGAGTACCGTCTCAAGCGGAACCAGACGGGCATTGACCTTGGCGCCCATGGTGCGGTGACCGATTTCCGTATGCACTGCGTAGGCAAAGTCGACAGGGGTAGCGCCAGCAGGCAGGCCGATTACCTTGCCCTGAGGAGTGAAGACGTACACCTCTTTCGCGCCAATTTCGAAGCGCAGCGACTCGAGGAACTCACTGGGATCAGAGGTCTCTGCCTGCCAGTCAGTGATGTGGGCTAACCACGCCATGTCATTGTCTGCTGGGCCTGACTCAATCGCCTTACCAGCGGCACGGTCCTTGTACTTCCAGTGCGCAGCAACACCAAACTCAGCACGGTGGTGCATCTCGTTCGTTCGAATCTGGATCTCGACGGCACGACCATCAGGTCCGATGACTGTGGTGTGAAGTGACTGATACAGGTTGAACTTGGGAGTTGCGATGTAATCCTTGAAGCGACCAGGAATCGGATTCCAGCGAGCGTGGATCGATCCGAGCACGGCGTAGCAATCGCGTACCGAGTTTACGAGCACGCGAATACCGACCAGATCATAAATCTCGTCGAACTCCCGACCCCGCAGAATCATCTTCTGATAGATCGAGTAATACTGCTTGGGCCTGCCGGCGACGGTTCCCTTGATCCGTGACGTTCTGAGGTCGTCTTTCACCGACGCGATAACCTGCTTGACAAATTCGTCACGTTGCGGGGTTCGCTTTGAGACCAGGCTTTCGATCTCGACATAGATCTTCGGGTGCAACACCGCGAACGACAGATCTTCAAGCTCGGTCTTCATCGCCTGAATACCGAGCCGGTGGGCGAGAGGAGCGTAAATCTCCAGGGTCTCCTGCGCCTTGCGCGAGGCAGACTCCCGAGGAACAAAGCCCCACGTACGGGCGTTGTGCAGGCGGTCAGCAAGCTTGATTACCAGCACGCGAATGTCTTTCGACATCGCGACGATCATCTTGCGAACAGTTTCCGCCTGAGCGCTGTCGCCGTATTTCACCTTGTCGAGCTTGGTGACGCCGTCGACGAGCATTGCGATCTCATCGCCGAACTCGAGGCGAAGCTCGTCGAGAGAATAGGCGGTGTCTTCTACCGTGTCATGCAGCAGCGCCGCGGCAATCGTCTTCTCACCGATGCCGAGCTCCGCAAGAATCTGCGCAACGGCAATCGGGTGAGTGATGTACGGCTCACCGCTCTTGCGCTTCTGGCCGTCGTGCGCCCGAAATGCTGCGGCATACGCGCGCTCAATCAGAGCAAGGTTTGCCTTGGGGTGACTCGCCTTGACGGTGCGCAGAAGCTTCTCGACCGAACCCGCCGGTTGAGCTCGCGAAAACAGACGCGGAAGAAGCGCGCGAAAAGAAGCTGATGACTGCTGCGAATCGCTCATTCCGCTCCCTCCTAGATCGATTCTAGGACGCGTTCGAGAGCAAGAAGTTCACGACCGCAACCAACCAGCGTTTTTGCTTGCGCACGAACAACCGTTCGTGCGCCCTCAGTGGCTACTTGCCGCCCTTGTCTGCAGCGCGGGCAGCGGTCAGTCGCTTGGTGCGGCTAAGGATCGCTGGCTCGTTCTGGCGGAACTGGGCATAGAGCGGAGCAGCGATAAAGATCGTGGAATATGTGCCGACGACAATACCGATGAACAACGCCAGAGCGATGTCGCGCAGTGTTCCTGCGCCAAGCACGTAAGCACCGATGAACAGGATGGCGGCCACGGGCAGAGCCGCGACGACACCGGTATTGATCGAACGAACGAGAGTCTGGTTCACCGCGAGGTTTACTGATTCCGCGAACGTGCGACGCGATTCAGAGCCGTCTTCCGACGTATTCTCTCGAATCTTGTCGAACACAACGACCGTGTCATACAGCGAGAAACCTAGGATCGTCAGGAATCCGATCACCGCCGATGGAGTGATTTCGAAACCGAAGACTCCGTATACACCAGCGGTGATCACGATGTCGTGGAGCAATGCGATCATTGCGGCGATCGACATCTTCCAGGTACGGAAGTAAATTGCCATCATGATCGCGGCGAGGGCGATGAAGACGATGAGTGCACGAAGGGCTGAACTCGTGATGTCGGCGCCCCACGAGGGGCCAACGAAGGATGCCGCGACTAGGTCATTTTCGACATCGAACGCGTTAGCAAGAGCGTCACGCACGGCGTTGGACTCGTCGGTCTCAAGCTGCTCCGTCTGAATACGGAGCGAGTTCGTCCCGACGACCGTGACCTTGGGATCAGCTTCCGCTACAACATCGATAACGGTGTCTGTTGCCAGCGTCTGGGCCTCAGCGTTGACATCTGGGTCCGAAAGCTGCTCAACCGAGTCAATTTGGAACTGTGATCCACCGGTGAACTCGATGCCGAAGACATATCCGCCACGCAGCGCCGGTACGACGATGGAAACGGCGAGCAATACCGCGGCCAGCGTGTACCAAACTTTGCGGCGGCCGATGAAGTTGATCGATACGTCGCCGGTGTAGAGGTCGTTGCCGAACTTAGAGAAGCTAGCCATCAGGAGTCCTTTCCATCTGAACTGGCATCAGAGGCAGTACCTGCCAGCTCAGCAGCTTTACGTTCAGCAATAGTCTGTCGACGCGCAGCTTCGCGGCTCGCGCCTGTCTTGTTCTTCGAGGGGGCCGGAGTGCGGAACTGTGCTCGTCCGCGATAGATCGCACCGAGCGCATTGGGGTCGAGTCCGCTCAAACGGTGACCACTCGAGAAGAACCGGGTGGTTGCGAGCAATTGGAGAACCGGGTGGGTGAACAGCACCACAACGAGTACGTCAATTACCGTCGTAATTCCCAGCGTGAGTGCGAAGCCTCGAACGTTGCCCACGGCAAGAACGAAGAGCACAACCGCAGAGAGCAGGTTGACAGCCTTGGCGGCAAAGATCGTGCGCAATGCGCGCTTCCAGCCGGCCTCTACCGCACCAGTGAGTGAACGTCCGTCACGGAGCTCATCGCGAATCCGCTCGAAGTAGACGATGAACGAGTCCGCTGTGAAACCGATAGCCACGATGAGACCCGCAACGCCAGCGAGTGAGAGGCGATAGCCATGACGCCACGACAGGTACGCGATGACCAAGTACGTGAGTACGCCGGCGACAATAAGCGATGCAACCGTCACCAAACCGAGAAGTCGGTATTGGAAGAGTGAGTAGATAACAACGAGCAGAAGACCGATTAGCCCAGCGATCAATCCGGAGTTCAACTGGTTGCTACCCAGAGTTGCGGAAATATTCTCGCTGCTCTGAACTTCGAACCCGATCGGCAGTGCACCGAACTTGAGCTGGTCAGCCAGAATCTCAGCGGTCTCTTGAGTGAAGCTGCCCGAAATCTGCGGGTTTCCACCGGTGATGACACCCTGCGTAGTCGGGGCCGATATCACTTGACCATCGAGAACGATGCCGAACCGGTTGCGCGGGTCGGTCTCATCGAAACCGAAGAGGCGAGTCGTCATTTCAGCGACATCCGCAGTTCCTTCAGCGTTGAACGTCGGGAAGACGCCCCACTGGCCAGTGCTGATGCCCTGCGAGCTCGTGACAAGTCCGCTCGAGGCGTCGGTGATCGTGCTTCCTTCGACTTCGACCGGCCCGAGGATGTACTTGTACAGCCCATCGGAATCACACGTGATGAGGGCTTCGCCCGCCGGGGCGACGCTGAAGTTATCCAGCGAAGCACAGTCAAAGTTAGTGAATTCGTCGAACAACGCCTCAGTAATCCAATTGAGGTCGCTGGCATCGGTAGGTGCTGCCGTTGGGGTCGTCGCGAGCGTCGGCTCAGGAGTCGGCGTCGCAGTTTCACCATCAGGTGTAGCGGTGTCGGTAGGCTCCGGAGTTTCGGTCGCCGTCGACGTTGCCGCAACATCCGTGTACAGAACCGGACGGAACTCGAGCTTTGCCGACGATTGGATGCGCTTCAGCGTCTCTTCGTCAGGAACGCCTGGGATCGAGACCACTACGTTGCTAGCACCTTGAGTGGTGACCTCTGCCTCGGCAACACCACTGGCGTCGACCCGATCACGAATGATCGACACAGCCTGTGTCAGCTGCTCGCCAGTGACCGTCTGACCACTCTCGAGCTGAGGAGCGAGAACGATTTGAGTTCCGCCCTCAAGGTCAAGCGCAAGTTTCGGGGCCCAGGAGGCCGCACCGAACATGGAGCCAGCACCGATCAAAACGGCGAGCCCCACCGTGAGTGCTGTGAGCCAGACGATGGCTCGCCACGCGTTTTTCACAGGGGTTGTTCTTGCCACCTATTTGACTCAGCTTTCTTGACAGAGCAGTGCAGGATCGCACGCCGTTGGACAGTCGCCCCCGGGGAGGACGACTCTCAACACTAGTGGGTTACTGGAACTCGTTCTTCTACTTAGACGACTTGTCGTCTTTAGAGTCGGAAAGCTCGCCGAACTCCGGGTCAGTCTCGGACACAGCAGCTTCGCCAGCGGCTTCGCGCTCTGCTGCTTCGCGGTTAGCGATTTCCATCGCTTCTTCAACCGAACGAGGTGAACCATCTTCGACGGCGTCTTCAGCGACAACCTTCGCAAGAGTCTGGCTGTGGACCTTGACGATAACGCCCTTGCTGATTTCGATCTCAGCTTCGTTCTTGACAGTGTCCATCGTGATGAGAGTTCCGAAGAGACCGAAGTTGGTCATGACCTCGACGCCAGGAATCATCTGCTCACGCAGTTCTTCCATCTGAGCTTTGCGCTTACGGCTGTTGCGGAACATGAAGAAGATGAGCACGCCGAGGATGGCGAGCATCGCAATAGAAAGAGGATCCATGAGGTACCTTTCGGTGGTCTGTGGGCCTGGCGCTCAAGCTGATGCGCGTGTTAAGCCAGTAAAACTATAGTTCATCGCTGAACAGCGACGAATTCCTGTCAGCCATTCCAAAATGTTCCCACGCCGCGCGCGTTGCCACTCGGCCTCGCGGGGTGCGAGACAACAAGCCGATCCGAACGAGGAATGGCTCGACAACGGATTCGACTGTCTCCGCTTCTTCACCGACAGAGACAGCCAACGTGCTGAGACCGACTGGTCCCCCGTCGAAACGGCTGAGGACCGTGTGCATGACGGCGCGGTCAAGGCGATCGAGACCACGTTCGTCAACGTCGTAGAGTTCGAGCGCCGCACGGACCGCATCCGTGCTGGCAGGAATACCGTTAACAAGCGCGTAGTCGCGAACCCGGCGTAGCAAACGATTGGCGATTCGAGGTGTGCCGCGACAGCGCCCGGCGATCTCTGCAATCGCCTCTTTGTCGATATCCAGCTCCAACATGGTCGCAGCTCGAGCCAGCACTCGCTCAAGTTCGCCCTCGTCATAAAACTCGAGGTGGGCTGTAAAACCGAAACGGTCGCGCAACGGGTTCGGCAAAAGGCCCGAACGCGTCGTGGCACCGACCAGAGTAAAGGGCGCGATATCGAGCGGGATGGATGTCGCTCCCGCTCCCTTGCCCACCATGATGTCGATGCGGAAGTCTTCCATCGCGAGGTAGAGCATCTCCTCTGCGGAGCGTGCCATGCGGTGGATCTCGTCAATGAACAGCACTTCGCCGGGAAGCAGCGACGACAGTACCGCCGCCAAGTCACCAGCATGTTGAATAGCCGGGCCACTTGACATGCGCAACGGGCGATCGCTCTCGTGAGCGACGATCATGGCCAATGTGGTCTTGCCGAGCCCAGGAGGACCGGCGAGAAGAATATGGTCTGCCGTGCGATTCTGCATCGCAGCCGCCCGCAAGAGCAACTGCAGCTGACCGCGGACCTTCGTTTGGCCGACAAACTCGTCGAGAGATTTCGGACGGAGGGCACCCTCGAACGCAAGTTCGGCATCCGACTCGACGCCTGACGTCACGACGTCATCGTTCTCCGCCATCAGAGACCCGCCTTGCCGGTCTGCGAGCCAACAAGCAGCAGGGCGCGGCGCAGAATCGCCTGCACATCACTCTGCTCCGACTCGTCGGCATCCTGAACCGCGCCTTCAGCTGCGGGTTGAGCGAGCTTCTCGGCCCAGCCCAAGCCTTGAAGGGCCAATGACACTTGTTCGGACACAGACGTAGAGCGCGGTGCTGCAGCGGTGGGCCGATGCGCAGAAACAATGAGCTTGCCGGCAAGGTTCAACACGATGAGCTTGGCAGTCTTGGGGCCGATACCCGATACCTTGCGGAACGCGGAGTCGTTTTCTTCAGCGACAGCTCGCGCGACATCGTCAGGGGTCAGAGCGGCGAGAACACCCATCGCGCTCTTCGGCCCCACACCGGTGACGCCGCGCAATAAGTTGAACACGTCTAACTCGTCGGTGGTGCGGAAACCATAGAGCGCTAGATCGTCTTCCCGCACAATCAGCGCTGTATTGAGTTGGGCTTCAGCGCCCACCCGCACGGACAGGGCATGTTCGGGAGTCACGCTCACACTCAGGCCGACTCCCCCGACCTCAACAACCAGCGAAGTTCCGACCGCGGCGAGAACGGTGCCACGAAGCGAAGAAATCATAGGTTCAGCCTACGAGCACCCGCTGACTTCTCTGCTGACCGCCACGCCTCCTGAGCAGGGGTGAGCCCGGTTGAGCGTGACGATTCCGCTGGTGCGCCTGCCGCTCCGCTTCGTGCTGCAACGGGTGCTGCTGTGAATCCGGGGCCGCTCTTCCAGGCACCACAGATCGCCAACGCACAGGCATCAGCGGCATCCGCCGGCTTGGGTGCTTCAGCGAGACCGAGCACGCGCGCCACCATGGCACCCACTTGCTTCTTCTCCGCACCGCCATAGCCCGTAATGGCAAGCTTCACTTCGGTAGGGGTATGCAACGTCACCGGGATGCCGTGACGTGCGGCGACATACATCGCGACGCCACTGGCCTGGGCCGTGCCCATCACCGTGCTCACATTGTTTTGGGCGAAGACTCGCTCAAGCGCGAGCTGCTGTGGAGCGAACTCGGCAATGATGGCGTCAATACCGTCACCAATCTCGCGCAACCGCTCTTCCAATGCCATTGCTGGCGGAGTGCGGACTACACCGACGTACACCAAAGTCGCACGACGATTGGGCGCAACATCGACCACACCGATGCCGCACCGCGTGAGCCCGGGATCGATCCCGATCACACGCAGCGTCATCGACTAGTCCTCGTCAAGCTCGGCTTGAACCTCAGGCGTGATGTCAAAGTTGGAGTAGATGTTCTGAACGTCGTCGGACTCTTCAAGCGCATCGATCAGCTTGAAAACCTTGCGGGCAGTATCGGCGTCGACTTCGACCTTGACGTTCGGAACGAACTCGGCTTCCGAGGCGTCATAGTCGATGCCAGCCGCTTGAAGCGCGTTACGCGACTCAACCAGGTGAGCTGTATCGGTGATGACCTCGAAGCCTTCGCCATGGTTCATGACTTCTTCAGCACCAGCGTCGAGCACTGCCATGAGAATGTCGTCTTCGGTGACGCCCTCAGTCTTGGTGATCGAGATGACGCCCTTGCGTTCAAAGTTGTACGCAACGCTGCCGGGATCGGCCAACGAGCCACCGTTGCGGCTCATGATCGTGCGAACATCGGCTGCCGCGCGGTTCTTGTTGTCGGTAAGACATTCAACCAGGAGAGCGACACCGTTGGGACCGTAGCCCTCGTACATGATGTTGAGGTACTCGATGGCGTCGCCAAGCTGGCCGGAGCCACGCTTGACCGCACGATCGATGTTGTCGTTGGGAACCGACGTCTTTTTCGCCTTTTGAATGGCGTCGACAAGAGTCGGGTTGCCCGCAAGGTCTGCTCCGCCAATCTTGGCGGCGACCTCGATATTCTTGATCAATTTCGCGAATGACTTCGCGCGGCGAGAATCAGTAATCGCCTTCTTGTGCTTGGTCGTTGCCCATTTAGAATGCCCTGACATGACGGCTATTCTATCTGGCCTCGCGAGGTCCCGCGTGCGCGAATCCCCGCGCTAGGCCTGATCAAGCCTCGCGCGCACACCGACATCGTTCAATTGAAGCTGGGCGAGCCGGGCGACAGTGGTGGCATTCCCTGCCCTCCACTCGGCAGCCGGATCAGCGGAAACCTGAGACAACGCGGTCAAATTCTGAGAAGCCAGTGCGCGAAGCGCGAGCAAATCGGTGCCGCCCGGCGTTGCGAGAAGTTTCTTGGCCTCATCCGCTCGCACCGCAAAACGGATCCGTGGCAACAACCACACGAGCAGTATCAGCACAACCGGAACCGCAGCGATGAAGACGCCAACCAGAGTTGCCGCAGCCAGAACCGTCTCCTGCTGACTCCGCCCCGCCGCCTCTAGCGCAGCCCCGGCATCACTCGCCCCATCGAAAGGAGCGCGGATGCCCGATCCAATCAGCGGAACAGCACCGAGGGTGTCTCCCAGCTCGACCATCGTCGACCGGAAGCCTGCCCCGGCATCCTGCATCTGAGCGCCGAGCTCTTGGAACGCTGCAATGAGTTGGTAAACCCAACTGCCGATCACAATCCAGAGAACAATGAATGCTAGCGAGAACACATCGGCCGTAATCTGGCGAGCTCTGCGGGCGGGAAGGTCTGCGTACAGTTGCATTCCCCCATGATGCAGGAACTATGGCTTAGCGCGTACGCGAGAAACGAAGTACTCGTGAAAACGGGTATCTCCCGTGATCTCCGGATGAAAGGAGGTACCGAGAAGGTTTCCCTGTTCGACAGCCACAATCCGCCCATCGTCAAGCGTTGCGATTGCTCGCGCGCTTGCGCCAACGGATTCGACAACAGGAGCCCGAATGAAGATGGCGTGAACGGGCACGTCACCCAACTCCGGCACATGGATGTCCGTCTCGAAGGAGTCAGTCTGTGACCCGAACGCGTTACGGCGCACCACGACATCCAGCCCACCAAAAGACCGTTGCCCGTCGATCGAATCGAGCACAGTATCTGCCAGCATGATCAGCCCCGCACACGTGCCATAGACCGGAAGTCCGCCCGCAATCGCTTCGCGTATCGGGTCATACAGCCCATAGAGACGAGAGAGCTTGTCGATCACGCTCGACTCTCCGCCGGGAATGATGAGTCCAGCAATATGCTCAAGCTGCTGAGCGGTCTTGACCGCGATTGCGGTTTCGCCCAGCAGTTCGAGCACAGCGAGGTGCTCACGGAAGTCACCCTGGAGAGCTAATACTCCGATAGGGAGCTGATCGACCGTGTGACTACCAGCCACGCTCAGAGAGACGGTGGGGAGCAGCAAGGTCAGACACGTTGATGCCAACCATGGCCTCACCGAGTCCGCGCGAGGCAGCAGCAATAACGCTCGGGTCATCGAAGAAGGTCGTCGCCTTCACGATTGCGGCCGCGCGCTGCGCCGGGTTGCCCGACTTGAAGATTCCGGACCCGACGAAGACTCCATCAGCACCGAGTTGCATCATCAGAGCAGCATCGGCGGGAGTTGCTACGCCGCCGGCCGTGAAGAGTACAACGGGAAGCTTTCCCGTCTCCGCGATTTCGCGCACGAGCTCATAGGGAGCCTGAAGTTCCTTAGCCGCAACGTACAGTTCGTCAGCTGACTTCGAGTGCAGTTCATTGATCTGGCCCTTGATGGTGCGGATGTGCTTGGTCGCCTCAGAGACGTCGCCCGTGCCCGCCTCGCCCTTTGAGCGGATCATCGCAGCCCCCTCGGTGATGCGACGAAGCGCCTCGCCCAGGTTGGTTGCGCCACAGACGAAGGGAACGTCGAAGTTCCACTTATCGATGTGGTTGACGTAGTCTGCGGGGCTCAGCACCTCGGACTCGTCGATGTAGTCGACCTTGAGCGCCTGAAGAACCTGAGCTTCAACGAAGTGTCCGATTCGGGCCTTGGCCATAACGGGGATTGAAACTGCGTCGATGATGCCGTCGATGAGGTCGGGGTCACTCATGCGAGCTACTCCACCCTGCGAACGGATGTCGGCAGGAACGCGCTCGAGAGCCATGACGGCAACAGCGCCGGCATCCTCAGCGATCTTTGCCTGCTCAGCGTTGACGACATCCATGATGACGCCACCCTTAAGCATTTCTGCCAGTCCGCGCTTAACGCGGCTCGTACCGGATTCGTTGGATGAAGTGTTCTCGCTCATAGCTACAACGCTAAGACCGGAGCCCTCAAAAGAATGCAGCCAATTTGAACTCAGTGGTTCGTCGGCCAGGCCTTCGCCAGTTCTTCGCGAACCTCACCAAGCAGCCGAGGAATGGCCTTCGTTCCGGCCACAATCGGGAAGAAATTCGAGTCAGTTGCCCACCGCGGAACAACATGCTGATGCAGGTGATTAGCGATACCGGCGCCCGCCAGCGCACCCTGATTCATCCCGATATTGAAACCGTGAGCCTTCGACGTTTCGCGGAGCACTCTCATCGCTGTCTGAGTGAGTGACGCGATCTCTGCCGTCTCCTCATCCGTCGCCTCGTCGTACAAGGGCACGTGCCGATAGGGGCACACCAAGAGGTGGCCACTGTTATAGGGGAAGAGGTTGAGCAGAACGAAAGCGTGCTCACCGCGTGCGACGATCAGCGCTTTCTCGTCGTCAAGGGTCGGCGCAACGCAGAAGGGGCAGTCGTCCTTGTCAGGCTGCGACTGATCCATGATGTACGCGATGCGGTGCGGTGTCCACAGCCGCTGGAAGGCATCGGGAACCGCAGCGAAGTCAGCACTCGACTCCCCCGCAGGCAATTCCGAACCGTCGTAATCCTGCACGAGCTAAACCTGCGCTCGGGTCGCGATCGCCTCAGTGATGCGCGCGACAGCATCAGCAATCGGGATTCCATTCTCCTGAGTTCCATCACGGAAACGGAAGCTCACTGAACCCGCAGCCTGATCCTGTTCACCAGCAATGAGCTGGAACGGAATCTTCGATTTGGTGTGAGTGCGGATCTTCTTTTGCATCCGCTCACTCGAGGCATCGAGCTCAGCGCGAACGCCGAGCGCTGTGAGCTGATCGATCACGCCACCCAAGTATTCCTCGTAGGCCTCAGCAACGGGGATGCCGACAACCTGGACCGGCGACAGCCAGACCGGGAATGCTCCGGCGTAGTGCTCAGTGAGCACACCGAAGAAGCGCTCGATCGAACCGAACAGGGCACGGTGGATCATCACCGGACGCTGGCGTGAACCATCCGCAGCGGTGTATTCCAGTTCGAAGCGCTCAGGAAGGTTGAAGTCGAGCTGCACTGTGGACATTTGCCACGTGCGGCCAATAGCGTCTCGAGCCTGAACCGAAATTTTGGGGCCGTAGAACGCCGCCCCTCCCGGGTCGGGAACAAGTTCTAGACCGGATTCGGCTGCAACCTCAGCAAGGGTCTGCGTCGCTTCGTCCCACACGTCGTCATCGCCGACATACTTCTCTGGATCCTTCGTCGACAACTCAAGGTAGAAGTCGGTCAGACCGTAGTCACGCAGCAACGAAAGAACGAAGTTGAGGGTGTTCGTGAGCTCCTCCTTCATCCCTTCCTTCGTGGTGAAAATGTGCGCGTCGTCCATCGTGAGGCCACGAACTCGCGTGAGGCCGTGAATGACGCCGGACTTTTCGTTGCGGTAGACCGTGCCGAACTCGAAGAGGCGCATCGGAAGATCGCGGTACGAGCGTCCGCTCGACTTGTAAATCAGGATGTGCATCGGGCAGTTCATGGGCTTGAGGTAGTAATCGGCGCCCTGGCGAGTGATCTCGCCCTCTTCGTTGCGGCCCTCATCGAGGTGCATCGGTGGGAACATGCCGTCCTTGTACCAGCCCAAGTGACCGGAGGTCTCGAACAGAGCCGCCTTGGTGATGTGAGGAGTATTAACGAACGAGTAGCCCTCTTGCAAGTGACGCCGGCGCGAATAGTCCTCCATCTCGTGACGGATGATTCCGCCCTTGGGGTGGAAGACAGCGAGTCCAGAACCGATTTCGTCTGGAAAAGAGAATAGGTCTAGCTCAGCACCAAGCTTGCGGTGGTCGCGCTTGAGAGCTTCCTCTTGACGAGCTTGGTACTCACGAAGCTCGTCTTTGGTCGGCCACGCCGTGCCATACACACGCTGAAGCTGCTTGTTCTTCTCCGAACCACGCCAATATGCGGCGGCGGTACGTGTGAGCGACCAACCGTTGCCAATCATGCGAGTGTTCGGCAGGTGCGGCCCGCGGCACAGGTCTTTCCAGTAAACCTCGCCCGTCTTGCCGTCGACGTTGTCATAAATGGTGAGCTCGGCGCCGCCGACCTCGACTGACTCATTGTCAGCGTCAGCATCGCCCTCGGCTACGGCGCCCTTGAGGCCAATCAGTTCGAGCTTGTACGGCTCGTTGGCGAGCTCTTCACGAGCTTCAGCCTCCGTCACAACACGACGCTGAAAACGTTGACCCTGACGGATGATGCGATCCATCGCCTTGGTGATCGCTTTGAGATCCTCGGGCGTGAACGGCTCCTCGACGTCAAAGTCGTAGTAGAAACCATCGGTCACGGGTGGACCAATACCAAGCTTCGCTTCGGGGTTGATCGTCTGAACCGCCTGTGCCGCGACGTGCGCCGCCGAATGGCGAAGGATGTTGAGTCCGTCAGGCGAGTCGATAGTGACCGCCTCGACCTCATCCGTGTCGGTCACCGTCGAGGCGAGGTCTTTCAGCTCACCGTTGACGCGCATGGCGACGACGTTGCGGTCGGTAAATAGGTCGAATCCAGTCTTACTCACACAACAACTTTAGCCGCGATACCGACAACTCCGCGTCACTCAATGCGCTAGACACCAAAGATCTGGCTCGCCCACAGAGCAAGTGCCGTACTGGTGAGCGCGTTAGCCCACCCAATCAGGAGTTGCAGCACCCCCACGAGCGAGATCATTAGCGTTCCCCGGGCGCTGCGAGCCGTAGGAATGAGGGCGATAGCAAGAAGTGTCATCGCCATGAAAATATTTCCGGTCGAGCCGTCAGGCAAGAGCCCGAGGGCGAACCCGACGATAAAGGCCGCGAACACAAGGGTCGAAATAATGATCGCGCCCGGCCTGCGAACGATGAGCGCAACCAGCCACGCACTGGCAAGTGGTGCGATCACGAAGAAGCCTTCAACAGTGCTGAAGAACTGGCCAACGATAACGAGTCGATCGCCGAATCCGATAAATGCCGATTGCGTTGCCCCGGCAAATGGACGTCCGAGAAACAGAGCGTTGAGCACGGCGAGGGAAATGAGCGCAGACGCAGCAGGATAGAGGATGACGAGCGCATTCGCCCGTCGAGCGCCGAACACTCCCGCGCGACGATGGCGAAGGATGGGCGCGGAGAGGGCCGCAGCGGTGACGTAAACGAGTGCTGTCACATCGGTGAGAACGGCAACCATGAAGTAGATTCCGACCCGAAAACCGGACTCTGTGTTACCCCACGCCACAAATCTCACGATGTGTGACATCCCGAGGCCGAAGAGAATAAGCCCCAAGAACGCAGCATAGTTTTGAGTCGCGTTGTAGAAAAAGAGCGGGTTGAGCGCGAGCGCCATCATCAGGATCACGATCGTGGATCGCGCGAAGCGCCGCTGCACCATGATCTCGATGAGCTTCTGCAAGAAGACTCCGGCGCTCAGCGCTCCGATGATCGAGAGCGTCAGCGCCCCACCAGGTACAAAAGCTGCCAGCAGGGTGCTGATAGGCGGGAAAATATCTCCCAGCCATTGGGCGTCTGCTCGCTGCCAATCTATCTGGGTTGCTCGCGCAACAAGGGCGGCGTTGGGCGAGTCTGTCGCTCCAAGCGCTGAAACGACGAGCGCAAAGATGACATAGGGAAGCGCGAAGACCCCACGGAGCATCCACCGTCGAGGAGTGCGCCGCGGCCAGACATCGAGGCGAGTGCGTGGCGGGCGGGTCGCGATACGTAGCGCCCGCGTATTCGTCAGCGGCTCACTCATGATTGGTCTGGCTTGTCAGGCCATGCTCCGTCTTCTCCCAGTAGTGCGGTTTCGTGATGAGCTGCCAGAGCGCCTTGTAGGACGCAATCGAGTGCAAAATCCAATACAAGGGATTCAGCAGCGCCCAGGGAACAAGGGCGAATGTTCCCCGTTTGTAGGGCCCCATCATCGACAAATACACCATGATCGAGCTGCCGATGATGAAGTTGAGAAAGCACACCCAGAGCAACCACACGGGAAAGAACTGCCCCACAAATTCTGTAGGCAGAACAAGAGACAGAACCGTGAGCACGTAGAACGGCAGCACCCCTAAGAAGGTGGCTGGCGTGCCGGCGATAAGCAGGACGAAGCTACAGAATCGCCAGAACCCGATCTCTCGCATGAGTGCCACCGGCCGACGCGCATGCACGAGGGTGGTCTGCATGTAGCCCTTGATCCACCGACTGCGCTGCCGTATGAAGTTGGGAATGGACTTGTTGGCCTCTTCCATCGTTGCCGAGTTCACGACACCGACGCGATAGCCGAGCGCACTGGCACGGATGCCCAAATCGGCGTCTTCGGTGACGTTGTACGGGTCCCATCCCCCGAGGCTCTTGAGAGCCTCCGTGCGGAAATGGTTCGAAGTGCCGCCAAGCGGGATAGGTAAATCGAGCGAATCGAGGCCGGACAACATGTAGTCGAACCAGTAGCCATACTCGAGCGAGAACATCCGGGTCAACACGTTTTCGCTGGCATTGAAATAGTTCAACGCTGCCTGAACGCACACCGTCTTCTCGCCGCCGCGCTGGAACGAAATATAGGCCTTTTTGAGCTGGTCAGGCTCAGGCGTGTCTTCTGCATCGAAAATAACTAGGTAGTCGCCCGTTGCGAAGAACAAACCAACGTTGCAGGCCCGCGGTTTGGTCTGCGGGTGCCCGGCAGGAATAGTGATGATCTGAAAGTGATCGGGTGGAGAGCTCGCCTCGAACGCCGCTCGTGTTTCATCGTCAGATTCCTCGATCAAGACAAAGACCTCAAGCCGGTTAGTCGGCCAATCGATATCCCCTAGGTTCCTGACCAGCTGGGCGACGATGTTTGCTTCTTTGAAAACCGGCACGAGCACTGTATAGCGCGGCAGGTCGTCGTCATTAAGCGCTTCGACTTCACGAGCAGACACCCGCTCGACGAGATCGAACCGCGCTCCGCGCAAGGAAATAAAGAACTTGAAGGCTGTGCCTGCGAGAAATACCAGGCTGGTGATCGCGATGAGGGTAATCACCGTTGTTACCGGCCAGAGCACCAGAGCGATCACAAAGACGATAAGCAGTATGAGCAAACCGATCTTCTGGCCGCGGGACGCAACAGTTCTCGCCGACAACACCGGATTGCGGTTCCACAATTCATTCGCGGCCTGATCGGCAATCAGCGGCCCAAAGACATCAATAATGGTGTGCCAGATTTGGGCGGATGTCGCCGCCACAAAGACAACGTCTCGCCCGAGCGCATCAACGATTCTTTCGCTGCGTTCTTCGTCCGGAACCCGAGCGGTCGCGACGAGGGCGCGGCCGTCTGGCAACTCGCGGAGAGGCATCCAGTTTTCGGCAATGTACAGCTGCCCGCTCCACCGGCGAGCGAAGTCACCATCGACGTCAGACATGGTGGCACGATCAATGCCCCAGACGCGGGAGATCACATCCACCAAAGTGGCGTCGTCGAGGTGCCCACGGCTCGCGAGAGTTTGGTCGATGTGAACGCCGGAGCGTGCTTTGACTGCGCGGGCTTCAGCAATTTGGCTGCGGGTCGCCAGTCCTTCGTCGAGCAGGAGCTTCACAAAGGCTTCACTCTGGCGCGACGGTTCCCCGATTTTCCCCATGGCCCTATCGTCGCGCACTCTCATGCCGCGGGGAGGGAGCCACGCTGACTTCGCGTGGGCCATTGGCTTTCGCACACGTGCGCGCTAGGGAGTTAAAAGCAGAAGCCCCGGCGAACCGGGGCTTCATCTGTGAGCGATACTGGGATCGAACCAGCGACCTCTTCCGTGTCAGGGAAGCGCGCTACCGCTGCGCCAATCGCTCATGCTATTTAGTTACGTAAAACACTCGTTACGAGGTGGAGACGGGATTTGAACCCGCGTATACGGCTTTGCAGGCCGCTGCCTCGCCTCTCGGCCACTCCACCGCACATGGAAAGTGCCAGCGAGGCTGACACTTCCCACTTGAGCGGATGACGAGATTCGAACTCGCGACCCTAACCTTGGCAAGGTTATGCGCTACCACTGCGCCACATCCGCATTTACAAGCTATTCGGTTACCCGTTTTCGCGTGCTAGATGACTGTATACGAAGAGTGCGTGAACTTCCAATTCGGCGGCGAGCGTGTCGTCAAGATATGCGAAGATTGCTCTGCGGGCGATTGGCGCAGTTGGTAGCGCGCTTCCTTCACACGGAAGAGGTCATCGGTTCGAGTCCGGTATCGCCCACTGAAATTTAGACCGTCTGAACAGCTCACAAGCCTGTTCTCGCGGGAGAGTCGACTCTGTTTGGCCAAGTAGCCTTGGCTACATGACTACGCTTTCGCCGAAACGCCCGTCGGCCATCCGCGAGTTCTTCGTTGGTGCGAGTTTTTTGTTTCGAGGTTTTCGGACATGGATTAGCGCGCCTCGCCTCATGGTCCTGGGAATGGTCCCAGCCGCAATTGTTGGTGTGGTCGCTATTGCTGTGCTCGCGACTCTGTTCGCGAACATCCAAACGGTGGCCGCATTTATTACGCCATTCGCCAACGACTGGAGCGAGCTTGCAAAGGGCGCGACTCAGTTCGCCGCGGGCTTGGCGGTGGTGCTCGCCAGCATCCTGCTCGTAGTCAACACCTACACAACCGCGACGTTGATGGTGGGTGATGCGTTCTACCGCAAAATTTCGGCCCACGTGGATGCGGTCCACGGCGCTCCCCCGGCACAGCAGCCGCTGGGGTTTTGGAAGGACTTTCGCCGGGGCATCGGTGAAGGTATTCGCGTACTGATTCCGACAGTCGGGTTGGCCCTTCTCGTTCTCGTCCTCGGCTTTATCCCAGTGGTGGGCAGCATCGTTGCTGCTACCGCTGGCGCGCTGCTCGGCGGCTGGCTTCTCGTCGTCGAACTGGGCAACATCCCCTTTGAGGCTCGTGGATTGCATCTCACTGCTCGGCGCCGCGCCCTTCGCGGCAGTCGCGCCCGGGCGGTCGGGTTCGGGGCTGCCACCTATCTGGTATTTCTTATTCCCTTCGGCGCGGTCGTCGCGATGCCTGCAGCACTCGCCGGGGCAACGCTCCTGACTCGTTCAGTGCGAGGAGAGGATGCGCGGCCGGGGGCCCTCGACAACGCTCCTGATCCTTCCGAGCAGCCACCAGAAGACTGACGACACCACGAACGCATAGCTTGCTGTGGCAACGACGCTCAAAAACTGCTGCTCGACGATGTACGTCTGACCGGTGAATAAGAATCCCGACCCGGTCGCGAGAACGCCGAGCGAAACCACTCCGATGCTCCCGCCCATCAAATGGGCATTGACGAGAAAGCGAAGCTGATTGCCCAGGGGAGATCCTTTTCGAACGGTAAAGGCACAGGCCACGGCACCGGCGATCAACCCCGCAACTGCTGCGGATACCGGAGTGAACAGCGGCGCACCTGCGGTAACGGCGATCAAGCCGCTTACACCGCCACCGGCGAGTGACTTCAGCCCAACCACTCCATGGTTGATCAGCTGCACCGTTACCCAGCCGATCACGCCAAATACCGCGCTCACGGCTCCGTTTGTGAGGATGAGGCCTACAACGTCGTCGAGGGCAAATTCGGCCCCTACGAGCCACAGCAGCCACGACAGGACAACTCCGACGAGGGCGATGACCCCGACTGGCGCCGGGAGCGTCATTCGGGCGCCCCTGATGAGCGAGTGACGTTCTACCACCAGCACCGCGAGCATGCTCGCCCCAACCGCAACACTCATGACGAGCGCACCGCCGTGGTCGATGGGGTTCAATCCCAACGGCGTCGTCGTTCCGAAGGGCTCAAACGTTCGCACGGCGATGGGCACATAGACGCCGACTGCCCACACACAGCTATACGCGATACTTCGAACGAGTGACGCCCCTGAGCTTCGGGACACGAGCGTCACCAGAAGGCAACACACAGCGCCGAGAGCCCCCAGCGACGGCATCATGACAAAACGCAGGCTCAGCCCCATTGCGGGAACGATCAATGCCCAGGCCAGAGCACCTGGAATCGCGCAAGCGAGCGACTCCAGAACGAGCCTCCGCCATTTCACAGCCGGCAGCGTGCTTGAGTACAGCACGAGTAGGGAGAACAGCAGTGTCACGAGCGCGACCACGCCTATAGTTGCCGTTGCTACGTCTCCCACCAACGTCAGCCTCCCCAGCCCTCTAGATCCCGCTCAGACACCCCGCACACTGCCAGGATCACCGAGCGCCTAGCCAGTACTGCGAATCGTACTAGGCGTTGTTAGAAGTGAGGGCGATGAGGCGGGAAACTGCTCGGAGATACTTCTTGCTGTATCCCCCATCAAGCATGTCGTCAGGGAATACCGCATCGAGTGGAGTGCCCTCGGCGTAAACCGGGATCTGGGCGTCGTAGAGCCGATCCACAAAAGCCACAAATCGCAGTGCATCTGTCTGGTTGGTGAACTCGTGCACGCCGGTCAAGGCAATCGCGTCGACGCCTTCGATGAGCTTGACGTAACGCGAAGGATGCACGCCAGCCAAGTGCTTGAGCACTCCGTCGAAGGAGTCGAGGGTTACGACCCCCTGCACAGCGGAAATTGCGGCGGCCGCATCATCCACCGCAATCGCATGTGCACCGGTGTCACGTCGGCGGTAATCGAGACCATCAATTCGGATCGTTTCGAATTTGGCAGAGAGAGAGTCGATCTCTCGCAAAAAGTCTTGGGCGGCGAATCTGCCCTCTCCCAAGGCGTTGGGAGGAGTGTTTGATGTCGCCGCGATTTTTGTTCCCGATGCGACCAGTTCCGAGAGCAACCGCGAAATAAGGCGGGTGTCGCCGGGATCGTCAAGCTCGAACTCATCAATGCAGACAAGGGTCGCACCCTTGAGGAGTTGCACTGCAGGCGCGTAGCCGACCGCGCCAACGAGAGCGGTGTATTCGATGAAGGTTCCGAAGTACTTGCGGCCAGCGGTCTGGTGCCACAGCGCAGCCAACAAATGAGTCTTGCCAACGCCAAATCCGCCATCGAGGTACACGCCCGGCTTCGCCACCGGCGCCTTCTTGCGAGAGAAGAGCTTGGCCTTCTGCGCACTAGTGAGAAAGTGGCGCATTGCTGCTACGGCAGCACCCTGTGACGGGTAGTCCCGGTCGGGGCGGTACGACTCCAAAGTCGCGCCGGTGAACTGGCGCGGAGGCACAAGTTCGGCAAGCATCTGCGCTCCGGTCAACGACGGGATACGATCGACTAGACGCTCAGGAGTCGTAGGCGCAGTAGCGCTCATTCTCAGCCTCGGTTATTTTTCGCAGTCTTACGGCAACGCGGTGTAATCAGCGGCGAATGCGTAATTTCTTGGGCAAGGGACCCATCAAGCTTAGTTTGAAGCCCGCACCAGTTTTTCCACCCACAATCGGAGGTAGCTATGACTATCGAACACGACCCAGCCCCGCAATTTGCTGAGTTCTCGCACCCGGAACGATTGGTCACTGCAGACTGGCTTGAAGAACGACTCGGCAAGCCAGGGCTCGTTGTCGTCGAGTCCGACGAAGACGTACTGCTCTACGAAACCGGACACATTCGCACTGCTGTCAAGATCGACTGGCACACCGACCTCAATGACCCGGTGACTCGCGATTACATCAATGGCAAAGAGTTTGCCGAACTCATGTCACGCAGCGGGATTGCGCGCGACACGACTGTGGTCATTTATGGCGACAAGACCAACTGGTGGGCGGCCTACGCTCTCTGGGTCTTCACCTTGTTCGGCCACGAAGACGTACGCCTCATGGATGGTGGCCGCGCCAAGTGGGAAGCGGATGGTCGTGAATACACCCTCGAAGTTCCCACTCCGACGCCCACCGAGTACCCCATCATCGAGCGCGATGACTCAGTTATTCGTGCGTTCCGCGACGACGTGCTGACCCACTTGGGAAACCCACTGATCGATGTCCGCTCCCCCGAGGAGTACAGCGGCGAACGCACAAGCGCTCCCGCGTATCCCGAAGAAGGCGCCCTGCGTGCCGGTCACATCCCGAGCGCGCAGAGCGTGCCGTGGTCAAAGGCAGTTGCAGAAGACGGAACTTTCCGTCCACTCGATGAGCTCAACGCGATCTATCGTGAGGGCGCTGGTCTCAAAAATGGCGACCAAGTAGTGGCCTATTGCCGCATCGGCGAGCGTTCGAGCCACACCTGGTTCGTTCTGAACTACCTGATGGGCTTCGAGAACGTGCGCAACTACGACGGTTCGTGGACCGAGTGGGGCTCCTTGGTTGCTGTACCGATCACGGTCGGCACTGAACCTGGCGACGTTCCGTCCCGTTAGACTAAAGCGGTGAGTGAGCAGCAGATCCCATCCCAGTTGGCCGAAATTCGTGACGACTTTCTGGGGCTCGAACTACGGGATCGGCTGCAGCTCCTGCTGGAGTTCGCGAACGAGCTTCCGGAGTTGCCAGACCGGTACCGCGACCACCCCGATTTGTTCGAACGGGTCGAGGAGTGCCAGTCCCCCGTTTTCATCTTCATCGAGGTTGAAAACGACGTCGTACACATGTTCGCGACGGCACCACCAGAGGCGCCGACCACTCGGGGCTTCGCTTCGATCTTGGCGCAAGGATTGTCGGGCCTCAGTAGCAAAGAGGTATTAGAACTCTCTGACGATTACCCGCAGTCTCTGGGACTTGCCAAAGCCGTTAGTCCGCTGAGATTGCGCGGCATGACGGGCATGTTGGCGCGGGCAAAGCGACAAATTCGACTGAAGAGCATCGCGTAACTGCTCTCGCTCAGAGAGGCCACGCAGCCGGGACAGTGTGCATCGACCCCGCGTTGTTAGCCCTACGCTACGTCGGTGACGTCAGCGGCAGCATCCATACCCCGTTGGATTGCGAGCCACGAGCGGATGGCCAATAGCCAGCGTTCGCTGTCATAGTTCCACAATCGCGTGTGACCTGCGGTGTCGAACTCCTCGTAGGTGACAATGTCAGGTCGAGCCTCGGCCAACGCTCGAGAGGGTTCGACGGGAACGTAGCCATCGTCTTCGCTGTGCATAAGCAGAATAGGGCGATCCAGCTCGTGAGCGCGCTCGACGAAGTTCAGCGTGGCGAAGTCGAGTGGGTTCTCCGTTCCCACGAGAAACTGGGCTTGGTCGCTCCCCAGTACAGCTACCGCAGCACGAGGAATCAACGACGGGATGCGGTTCAAGTCGCCGTGCAGCGCGAGCGTCGGACCCCAGGCGATGACAGGCGAGTCGAGCACCAGCCCCATAATCATGTCTCGATAGCGAGATCGGATCAGCGTGTGAAGCGCAGTCGCTCCGCCCATTGACCAGCCCATGAGAATAATGCGCTCGGCACCAGCGGAACGTGCGTAGGCGATCGCGGCGTCAACATCGCGATATTCGGTGGAACCTAAGCCATACCGGCCATCTGCCGAATCGGGCGCTTCAGTGTCGTTCCGGTACGAAATTGACAGCGAAGTGATTCCAGCATCGTGAAACTCACCTAGCGCGCGCACTGTCTCTGGCCGCTGCACTCCTCGACCATGAATGTGGATTGCCCACGTGGCGCTCGGCGAATCCGCGGGGATCAACCACGCGGGCGCGAAGCCGAGCTCTGTGCGAATCAGCACCTCAGAGTACTTAAGCCCCAGCCCAGCCGGCGTCAGATAAAACCATCCACTCGTGCGCGCGTTGTCTCCCGGATGCGGAACACCGGTTTCAACGTCGATGAGTTCCCGCGCAACCCACTGCGCGCCCTGCGAAACCACGGGCCCGATGCGTGCGAATCCGGTTTCGTCGGCGAACCACAGGCTGAATCGACCGGGCGCTCTGCTCTCCTCTGCCGACGACAAGACGATCGTGGACTCCCCCACAGCGAGAATTCGCAGGTTACTGTCGGCTCGGCCCGGCGGCGTCACCACACGACGCGCTACAAAGACTGAAAGCGCGGCACCGACCGCTACTCCGATCGCGGCGATTGCGGCCGCCCCGATAGCGACCCCGCCGGCGATTCCGGCGACTATGCGCAAGCGATCCCGTGCCCGCATCCCTAAACCTCCGTCTCGCAGCCGCCCTAGCGCGGCGTGCCTCACTAGCGATCGTTCTCCTAAAGCCTAATCTTCACTCGTGCCCGATTCGCCAGCTGGACCAACACCACCCGCGGCATTTGCTTCAGCGGTTGAGTCGCTTCGTGCTGCGACTTTGCGCCCTGAGCTCGCCATTACCGAGATTTCAGCACCAACGCAGATTGCCCCGTGGTCCTTTGCTTTAGCTGCGGATGTCACGCCCTCTCGTCACGGCGAAGACTCCGATCTTGGCACCGGCAGGTTCGTGCTTCTGTATGACCCCTCGTCTCCCGAGGCGTGGGAGGGCGAATTCCGGATCATCTGTTTTGCTCAGGCGCCGCTCGAACCCGAGATCGGTGTTGACCAGTTTCTGAGTGAAGTTACCTGGTCCTGGCTCGTCGATGCTCTCGATAGCAGGGGTGCACAATACGACCAGGTGTCGGGAACCGCGACCCGTATTCTCTCCACTGGATTTGGCGAACTTGAGTCCCAACCGGATGGCGCCCAAATCGAACTTCGCGCGTCTTGGAGCCCCCAAGACCTCGATATCGCCGCACATGTGGAAGGCTGGAGCGAGTTAGTCTGCATGCTTGCCGGACTTCCTCCCACGAATGAAGGAGTCACTATGTTGTCGGCCCGTAGAGCTGGGCGTGAGTAGCGCCACCGACAGTGCAGCCCCCGAGGGCGAGTCGCACGCTACCCAAGCCCCTCATGTTCCCGTTGACGTCATTGACGATCGGGACGAATATCTTGCCGCCGTGGCAGCCATCGCTGCCGGCCATGGCCCTATCGGAATAGACGCAGAACGAGCAAGCGGCTACCGCTACTCGCAGCGCGCCTATCTCATCCAGATCTTCCGTCGCGGTGCGGGTACTTTTCTGTTCGATCCGCCGGCCATTGGTGACTTTAGCGAGCTGAACGACGTTATCGCTGAGGAAGAGTGGATTCTGCACGCAGCGACACAGGACCTCACCTGCTTGCGTGAAGTTGGCCTCCACCCAACGCGCCTGTTCGATACCGAACTGGGGGCGCGGATCGCTGGCCTCCCGCGGGTGGGACTCGGAACCGTCGTGGAACACTTGTTGGGCATCCATCTCGCAAAGGAACATTCGTCAGCGGACTGGTCTACGCGGCCACTTCCCCAGTCGTGGCTCGTGTACGCCGCGCTCGACGTTGAGTTGCTCGTAGATCTTCGCGAGGCGCTCGGCGACGTACTTGAGGGCGACGACAAGAGCGAGATCGCGCGCCAAGAATTCGAGTCAGTTCTTGCTCGTGACTTGAGCCACGTGCGCGCCGAACCATGGCGCCGGCTGAGCGGAGTTCATTCCATTCGCGGCGGCAAAAACTTGGCTGTAGCGCGCGAGCTGTGGTTGGCCCGCGACGCCTACGCGCGAGAAGTCGATACTGCCCCTGGCCGCCTCGTTCCGGACTCCGCCCTGCTGTCTGCCGCAAAATTGCTGCCGGAGTCGAAGCGGGAGCTGTCGAGCCTCCGAGAATTCAGCGGGCGCGCGAGCCGCACCCAGATTGATCGCTGGTGGCAGGCCATTTTGGCCGGGCTAGCGTCTACTGACATTCCAGCATCGCGAGTGGCCAGCGACACTCTGCCGCCACCACGAGTGTGGTCAGACAAGAACCCCGCAGCGGATCGTCGCCTCAAAGCGGCTCGTGCCCTCATGGCAGAGTTCTCTGAGGAGATGTCTATCCCCATTGAGAACTTGCTCACGCCCGATCACTTGCGGCGTGTGGCATGGAACCCACCGGCGGAGATCACGGTCGACAGCATCTCAGACGCCCTCACGGCGCTCGGCGCCCGCCGCTGGCAACTTGACGTATCTGCACAGTCAATCGCCGAAGCCTTTGTCGAAGCCAACCAAACGCCTGAGGACTCCGCGGACACCAAGTCGTAGGAACAGTCAAAGGATTCCATCCGCTAATCTCCCCAGCCTAGGATCAGTGCTACATCCAAGGATTTAGTGGAGGCATTGTGGCCAAGGAAACTGAGATTGTATTCGTAGATGGAGTCCGTACTCCGTTTGGACGTGCAGGCGAGAAGGGCATGTTCTGGAATACCAGAGCCGATGACCTCGTCGTCAAGGCGATGATTGGTGTGCTGGAGCGGAATCCGCAAATCCCCAAGGATCGCTTCGACGAAGTCGCTATCGCGGCAACAACTCAGACCGGCGATCAGGGCCTCACGATCGGTCGCAGCGCTGCTTTGCTGGCTGGACTGCCCACGTCTGTTCCCGGCTATGCGATCGACCGCATGTGTGCCGGTGCCATGACGGCCGTCACAAACGTGGCTGGCGGCATCGCGTTCGGCGCCTACGATCTCGCAATCGCTGGTGGCGTCGAGCACATGGGCCATCACCCGATGGGCTCGGGCGTTGACCCGAACCCTCGTTTCCTCTCAGAAAAGCTCGTCGATCCTGAAGCTCTCAACATGGGCAACACGGCCGAGAAGCTACACGACCGTTTCCCTCATCTCACCAAGGAACGCTCCGACGCGTTCGCACTGCGCAGCCAACAGCGCGCCACCGCCGCGTACGACGCGAACAACATCCAGCCTGACCTCATCTCGGTTGCCACCAAGAGCGAGTCCGGCTGGGGCTTGGCCACCCGCGACGAAGGCTTGCGCCCCGAAACCACTCTTGAGGGCCTTGCAGCGCTCAAGACGCCCTTCCGTTCACACGGACGCATTACCGCTGGCAACGCTTCCGGGCTGAACGACGGTGCAACCGCCAGCATTATTGCTAGCGGGGATGCCGCACGCGAGTTTGGTTTGAAGCCCAAGATGCGCATGGTGAGCTTCGCCTACGCTGGCGTGGAACCGGAGATCATGGGCATCGGCCCGATCCCGTCCACAGAGAAGGCGCTCCGTAAGGCTGGCTTGACGATCAACGACATCGGCCTCTTCGAGCTGAACGAAGCTTTTGCGGTTCAGGTTCTGTCGCTGCTTGATCACTTTGGCATCGATGACGAAGATCCTCGTGTCAACCAGTGGGGCGGCGCTATCGCGATGGGCCACCCGCTTGCGTCGTCGGGTGTTCGCCTGATGATCCAGCTTGCTGCCCAATTTGAACAGCACCCCGAGGTGCAGTTCGGCCTCACCGCGATGTGCGTTGGTCTCGGCCAGGGTGGGTCAGTCATTTGGGAAAACCCGAACTACAAGGGAGCAAAGTAACAATGACCGAACAGTTCGCACGTCTTTCGGACCTCGCAAAAGACGAGGTAATTACTCACTCCTTCGTGCGTGATGTACCGCTCTCCGCGGGTCGCACTCTCGCGCTCATTACGCTCGACAACGGCAAGGACCACACCCGCCCAAACACTCTCGGCCCGGCAACTCTGCTCGAGTTCGCGAAGGTCCTCGACGAGCAAAAGGAACGCGCGACCGCTGGCGAAATCCACGGTGTCGCTGTCACGGGCAAGCCCTTCATTTTCGCGGCCGGTGCTGACCTCTCAAAGGTAAGCGAAATCCCCGACCGCGAGACCGGCAAGCAGATGGCTCAGTTGGGCCACTGGGCGCTCGGCAAGCTCAGCGAACTTGGCGTGCCATCGTTCGTATTCGTCAATGGGCTTGCCCTCGGTGGCGGTGTTGAGATTCCTCTCAACGCTGACTACCGCACGATCGACAGCTCGGTTCCTGCGTTCGCGCTTCCCGAGGTCTTCCTCGGACTGATTCCTGGCTGGGGTGGCGCGTGGTTGCTCCCCAACCTGATCGGTATCGAAAACGCCCTCAAGGTCGTCATCGAAAACCCACTCAAGAACAACCGGATGCTCAAGGGCCCAGAGGCCTTCGAACTCGGCATCGCCGACGCCATGTTTGGTCCGGCAAACTTCCTTGAAGACTCAATCCGCTGGGCCGACGGAGTCATCGCTGGCACCACCAAGGTCAAGCGCAAGAACGAGCCGGGCAAGATCGAACGCACCGTGAAGTGGGATGTCGCTATCGGCATCGCCGACAAGATGCTGGCTAACCGCATCGGCCGCGTTGCCAAGTCTCCTTACGCTGCTCTCGCGCTGCTCAAGGCCGCCAAGAACACCGACAAGAAGACCGGTTTCGAAGCAGAGGACAACGCTCTCGCCGACATGATCTCCGGTGACCAGTTCCAGGCGAGCATTTATGCCTTCAATCTCGTGCAGAAGCGCGCAAAGCGCCCAGCGGGAGCTCCCGACAAGGAGCTTGCGCGCAAGGTGACCAAGGTTGGCGTTATTGGCGCCGGGCTCATGGCACGTCAGTTCGCACTGCTTTTCGTCCGTCGACTGCAGGTCCCCGTTGTCATCACTGACCTCGACCAGACCGCAACGGATGCCGGCGTTGCCGCCATTCACACCGAAATCGACAAGTTGCATGAGAAGGGTCGTCTCTCGTCTGACGACACCAACCGTCTCAAGGCTCTCGTCACGGGCACAACCAACAAGGCTGACTTCGCTGACTGCGACTGGGTTATTGAAGCCATCTATGAAGAACTCGGCGCTAAGCAGGCCGTCTTTGCTGAAGTCGAGCAGTACATCTCTGACGAGACGATCTTGGCGACGAACACGTCCTCCCTGTCGGTGGAACAAATCGGAGCCAAGCTCAAGCACCCTGAGCGCGTCGTGGGCTTCCACTTCTTCAACCCGGTGGCAGTAATGCCGCTGATTGAGGTCGTGAAGACCCCGCACACCAACGATGAGTCGCTCGCAACAGCCATGGTTACGGCCAAGAACCTCCGCAAGAACGCTGTTATCACGACCGATACCCCTGGTTTCGTCGTGAACCGCATTCTCGCTAAGGTGCTCGGCGAGGCCATGCACGCTGTGGATACCGGCACGCCGTTCGAAGTTGTTGAAGAATCGACGCGCCCCTTCGGTCTGCCGATGACTCCCTTCGAACTCCTCGAGTTGGTCGGCCTGAAGGTCGGAGCTCACGTTCTTGACACTCACCATGCCGCGTTCCCCGACCGATTCTTCGAGAGTGAGAACCTTCACAAGCTCGCCGAACTCGGATTCATTTTCGACCGCGACAACAAGGGCAAGTCAAAGGGCGTCTCCAAGAAGGCCGTCGAGATCGTCAAGGGCGGAAAAACGCCGATGACGTCCGAGGAGCTTCAGATCCGGATCGAAGATGGTCTGGCCGATGAGATTCACCGGATGCTCGAAGACGGCGTCGTGGCCGCGGCGGAGGACATCGACCTCTGCCTCATTCTCGGCGCGGGTTACCCGTTCCAGATGGGTGGCGTCACACCGTACCTCGACCGCGCGGGAGCTTCGGAGCGAGCATTCGGCAGCACGTTCCACAACCCGCCGATTCGCGGAGTGCAGTAGCCCTTCGTCGATAGACGGCATCCGTCAAAGGCCCGGTTCAGATCAGTTCTGAACCGGGCCTTCGGCTGTTAATCAAGGGGTTTCGCCGCAACGCCACAGAGACTACTCGGGCGTTCGGCCCGAGGCGGCTAGCCGCGCTCGGCGGGCAACCGGAACTCTTCGGAGTCGCGATCCGCCAGCGGACGAGCCACGGGGATCTTGCTCCCCAACACTTGAGCGACCACATCGCGAGCAATGTGCTGAGGTGTCAGCCCGACCTGGTCGAGGATGTAATCGCGACTACCGTGGTCGAGGAAGCTGTCAGGCAATCCCAACTCGTTTACCGCAGTATCGACACCATTGGCCCGCATGTCTTGTCTGATGCGCGTGCCGATTCCTCCCACGCGCACACCATCCTCGATCGTAATCACGATGCGGTGGTCAGCAGCAAAGTCAATCACGCTCTTGGGCACCGGAACCACCCAGCGAGGGTCGATCACAGTGGCACCAATGCCCTGAGCCGCAAGGAGTTCAGCGACCTGCAACCCGGTCTTAGCCATCGAACCGACCGTAACGATGAGAACATCACGCTGATCGTCTTCCCGCAACACATCGACGCCATCATCAGTGCGCCGCACGGCGTCGTACTCGGTGCCTACAGTGCCCTTAGCGAAGCGAATGACGGTTGGCGCATCGTCGACCGCCACAGCCTCCCCCAGCTCCTCACGGAGGCGCGCAGCGTCGCGAGGTGCGGCAATGCGGATGTTGGGCACGACCTGCAAGAGCGCAAGATCCCACATTCCGTGATGACTGGCACCATCGGGACCGGTCACGCCGGCTCGGTCGAGCACGAAGGTTACTCCGGCACGATGGAGTGCGACATCCATCAAAACTTGATCAAACGCCCGGTTCATGAAGGTGGCGTAGAGCGCCACAACAGGATGCAACCCACCAAAGGCGAGTCCGGCGGCAGACGTAACCGCATGCTGCTCGGCGATGCCAACGTCATGGACCCGCTTGGGATACTTCTCTGCAAAGCGGTGAAGCCCGGTAGGGCGCAACATCGCTGCAGTGATACCGACGAGTCGTGGATTCTCATCCGCAAGCTTGACGATCTCCTCAGAAAAGACCGAGGTCCAGGATGCCGCACCGCTGGGTTCGATCGGTTCGCCTGTCACCGGGTCGATCTGGCCAACCGCATGGAACTGATCAGCGACATCCATAAGAGCAGGCTCGTAGCCACGCCCCTTCTCGGTAATCGCATGAACGATTACCGGCGCACCGTACGACTTCGCCTGCTGGAGTGCCTCGGTGAGTGCACCGATGTCGTGGCCGTGAACCGGACCCAAGTACTTGATATCGAGATTGGAGTACAGGGCTTCGTTGTTGCTGAAGCGTGAGAGGAAGCCGTGGGTGCCACCGCGGATACCGCGATACAGAGCGCGCCCAGGCCCACCAAATGCACCAAAGAATCGCTCGCTTGAGCCGTGGAGCGAGCGGTAGGAACGCCGCGTTCGCACGCTGTTGAGGAAGTGTGCCATGCCACCAATAGTTGGCGCGTAGGAACGACCGTTGTCATTGACGACAATCACGAGGTTGCGGCTGTTGTCATCACTGATGTTGTTGAGCGCTTCCCACGTCATGCCGCCGGTGAGGGCACCATCACCCACAACGGCAACCACGTGCCGATCGCCCTGCCCCGTCATTTCGAAAGCACGGGAGATTCCGTCAGCCCAGGATAAGGAACTAGACGCGTGCGAGCTTTCGACAATGTCATGCTCGGATTCGGAACGCTGCGGATACCCCGCGAGTCCGCCTTGCGACCGAAGCTTCGCGAAGTCTTTGCGACCGGTAAGAATCTTGTGAACGTAACTCTGATGTCCGGTATCAAATACCACAGCATCCCGCGGGGAATCGAACACCCGGTGAATAGCGGTGGTGAGTTCTACAACGCCCAGATTGGGGCCAAGATGCCCACCAGTCCGCGAAACGTTCTCGATCAAAAACTCACGAATCTCTTGCGCGAGTTGAGTAAGTTGCGCCGTGGAGAGACCGTCAAGATCTCGGGGACCGTTGATTCCCTCGAGTAAATTCATGCATCCAGTCTAGGCTTCTTCGTGCGCGTTTTGAACAAATGTGCATGAGGTTCTGGGACGACCCACAGCCTCAGCAGCACACACAAAAGGCGCGCGGCGAGAGCAATGCTCTCCGCCGCGCGCCTGTCGTGTATCCGCTAGTTAGACCAGCGAACGCAATACATACTGAAGGATGCCACCGTTGCGGTAGTAGTCAGCTTCACCGGGAGTATCGATGCGAAGCTTCGCGTCGAACTCAATCGTTGCCTTGCCCTCGGGCGAGTGAGCGGTCGGCTCGGCCACAACGTGCAAGGTGCTCGGGATGCGGTCATCGTTGAGCTCTTCGACGCCCGAGATGCTGATGCTCTCGGTACCGTCAAGTCCCAATGACTCCCAGCTTTGACCTTCAGGGAACTGCAAGGGCAGAACGCCCATTCCGATGAGGTTCGAGCGGTGAATACGCTCGAAGCTCTCGCAAATTACGGCCTTGACACCGAGCAGGCTTGTTCCCTTGGCTGCCCAGTCACGCGACGAACCCGAGCCGTACTCTTTGCCACCAAGAACGACGAGCGGAGTTTCCTGAGCTGCGTAGTTCTGAGCTGCGTCATAGATGAACGACTGTTCGGCATCCGGCGTGGTGAAGTCGCGAGTGTAGCCACCCTCAACGCCATCGAGAAGCTGGTTGCGAAGACGGATGTTGGCGAACGTTCCGCGAATCATTACTTCGTGGTTTCCCCGACGCGAACCGTAGGAGTTGAAGTCCTTGCGGTCGATGCCGTGCTCCGCGAGGTAGATACCAGCGGGGCTGTCACCCTTGATCGAACCGGCGGGGCTGATGTGGTCGGTCGTGACCGAGTCACCCAGCTTGGCGAGAACGCGAGCACCCGTGATCGAGCTGACCGGAGTGATCTCCATGGTCATTCCCTCGAAATACGGGGGCTTACGCACGTAAGTCGACTCGTCATCCCACTCGAAAGTGGAACCGGTCGGCGTCGGCAGATTCTGCCAACGCTCGTCACCGTCAAAGACACCCGCATACTCGTGGGTAAACATCTCACGGTCAATCGAGGAATCGATCGTCGCCTGAACTTCGGCGGCGTCGGGCCAGATGTCCTTCAAGTAGACATCGTTGCCCTCCTGGTCCTGGCCAAGTGCATCGTTGTCGAAGTCGAAGTTCATCGTTCCGGCAAGGGCGTAAGCAATAACCAGCGGCGGGCTCGCGAGGTAGTTCATCTTCACGTCGGGGTTGATGCGACCCTCGAAGTTACGGTTACCGGAAAGAACTGCGGTGACCGCAAGATCGTTCTCATTGATCGCGGTGGAGATTTCATCTTCCAACGGACCGGAGTTACCGATACACGTAGTGCAGCCATAACCGACGGTGTAGAAACCGAGGGCCTCAAGCGACTCATCAAGTCCCGACTTGGCGTAGTAGTCAGTGACAACCTTAGAGCCGGGAGCCAGCGTGGTCTTGACCCACGGCTTCGACTTCAAGCCCTTAGCTGCCGCATTGCGAGCCAAGAGGCCAGCAGCAAGCATCACCGAAGGGTTAGACGTGTTCGTGCAGGACGTGATTGCAGCAATGGCAACCGAACCGTGGTCGATTGTGAACGGCTCTCCGCCGTCGACCTTGACCGAAGTCGGCTGCGAGGCCGTCGAAGGCGCATGGCTAGCGTGCGAGTGTGAACGCTCGTGAGCCGAGTCCTCATCCTGCGGAGTGAGACCCACTGGATCGGATGCCGGGAACGTTCCTTCAACCGCAGCGTCGACCTTGGAGTGATCCATCGAGGCGTAGTTGTTGAGATCGATCTCGAACTGGCTCTTGGCCTTGGTGAGCTCGATGCGGTCCTGAGGGCGCTTCGGTCCAGCGATCGACGGAACGACGGTTCCGAGATCCATTTCAATGTATTCGCTGTAGCTAGGCTCGACGCTCGGGTCGTGCCAGAGCTTCTGAAGCTTTGCGTACGCTTCGACGAGTTCGACCTGCTCTTCGCTGCGGCCGGTGAGGCGCAGGTAGTCAAGGGTCACGTCGTCGATGGGGAACATCGCGGCAGTAGAACCGAACTCGGGGCTCATGTTTCCGATAGTTGCACGGTTGGCGAGCGGCACTGCGCCGACTCCCTCACCGTAGAACTCAACGAACTTGCCAACGACGCCGTGCTGGCGCAACATTTGCGTAATCGTAAGAACAACGTCGGTCGCGGTGACGCCGGCGGGGATCGTGCCGTTGAGCTTGAAACCGACCACCTTGGGGATGAGCATCGAAACGGGCTGGCCAAGCATTGCTGCCTCGGCTTCGATTCCACCGACGCCCCACCCGAGCACTCCGAGGCCGTTGACCATCGTGGTGTGCGAGTCGGTGCCGACGAGGGTGTCGGGGAATGCCCGAGTCTTGCCGTCAACTTCACGCGTGTAGGTGACACGAGCAAGGTGCTCAATGTTGACCTGGTGAACGATTCCGGTTCCCGGAGGAACAACCTTGAAGTCGTCGAACGCGCTCTGGCCCCAACGAAGGAACTGGTAGCGCTCACCATTGCGCTCATACTCAAGCTCAACGTTGCGCTCAAGCGCATTGTCGGAACCAAAGAGGTCGGCGATGACCGAGTGGTCGATCACGAGCTCTGCTGGCGCGAGTGGGTTGATCTTGGTGGGGTCTCCCCCAAGTTCAGCGACGGCCTCACGCATAGTGGCGAGGTCGACGATGCACGGAACACCCGTGAAGTCCTGCATAACAACGCGTGCAGGCGTGAACTGGATCTCGGTGTCGGGGTCTGCACTGGGCACCCACGACCCGAGGGATTCAATTTGCGACTTCGTGACGTTCTTACCGTCTTCTGTACGCAACAGGTTCTCCAGCAGAACCTTGAGGCTAAACGGTAGCTTTTCGTATCCCGCTACCTTGTCGATGCGGAACACTTCATAGTCGGATGACCCGACTGTGAGGGTGTCTTTCGACCCAAAACTATTGACTGTCGACACTGTCATCTCCCTTGCTACGGTTCTTCAATCCTTGCGCGGAGCGTGCGCTGCATCCAGCAAGGCAAGCCTAAGGCTGAATCGCAACAAGCGCGCTGCGATCGCGGCCAAAAGTATCTTGACGTCGAGATAAATATACACCATCGTCATCCGCTCGCCTCGACGCCACGGCGATGGTGAAGAACTACTCGGACGCTGTGCGCCCGTAAGCCGTGCGCATGAGAAGCCATGTAACCCACAGCACTGCGGCGTACAGCGGAACGCCGAGGAGAAGCTTCATGGTCGCCAAGGCCTGGGTTGCTTCGGCGAAATAAAGGGGAAGTTCGATACCCAATCGCACTGAGAATAGGCCTGCCCAGAGCACGGTTGCGATGAGTGCAACGCGAAACTTTGCCTTGTCCTCTCGCCAATCAGCTGCGGTTGGCACCAGCAACGCCGCGATAAGGCCAACGAGGGGTCGTCGCGCAATCACGCTCACCACGATCGCGACCAGGAAAACGGCGTTGATGACGAAACCGAGGAGAAAGTTGTCTTCAGCACGGCCGGTAAAAAGCGCAAGGCCTGCAGAGAGCGCAACGCCAACAACACCCACCATCGCTGACGAGACCGGAGTTCTCGTCGCTAGACGGACGGCGACGAAACCCAACGCCACGATGACGGGAGCCACGACGGAAGCGACCAACTCTTGAGTGATCGTGAAGATCACCAAGAAAGCGAGCCCCGGCAAAATGGACTCCACCAAGCCGCGCACTCCTCCCATTGCTGCCAGCAGAGCGCCAGAGGTCGGTGCTTCCCCTGGTGCAACGTGGCCAACGGCAGAGCGACGGGCCGCCGCGGCTAACGCTTCACGAACCGTCGGATCCGCGGAAACCTGATCATCGCCAGGGGCGTTCGACGGTTCGTCGACCGAACTCACGCCTGAGTTTCTTTCTCACCCGTTGCTGGCATGTGGAGCGGGATAAGGTCACGAGGAGGCATCGGCGTAGTGCCACGGATGACCACAATCGAGCGGAACAAATCTTCGATCTTGGTTGCTGCTTCCGGACTAGTAAGCGCCTCACCGGCGATTACTCCCCGCAGGAACCAGCGCGGGCCATCCACTCCGACGAAACGCGCGATTCGCTTCTCGCCCGGTTTGCCGGCGACAGGGATCTCAGCGAATACCTCAGGACCGAAAGGACCATCAGAGACCTTCGTTGTCCCACCCTGCGTGTGGACCTGATCGATGATCTGCTCACGAATCTCGTGCCAGAGTCCGCTTGACCGGGGCGCAGCAAAAGGTTGAATTTGGAGGGTCGAACCGGCGTAGTCGAGCCCAACGGCGACAACGCGCTTGCTTGCTTCCTCGACTTCGAGGCGCAAATGAAGCTCTTGACGCGGAAGAATCTTCACGCCACCGAGATCGACATACGGGCGAACCGCATTCGCTTCGCTTTCGTCGAGAGGACCATCAGTCGCACGATTCTCCGGCGCGGACTTCGGGTGATCCTGCGGCTGATCGGTTTCAGTGGTGTCGCTCACGAAGTGGCTCCTTGTTGTGTTGACTCTGCGCGGTATCCAGTCGAACCAAAGCCCGACTCACCGCGATGACTTCCGGGAAGAGTAGAAACGGGAATGAATCTGGCCCGAGAAACGGGCATAACGATCAATTGCGCGATTCTATCGCCCGGTTCAATCTCGAATGTGGCTGAACTATCAGTATTGAGCAACGTAACGCGGATTTCACCCCGGTAGCCGGCATCCACAGTTCCTGGACTATTGACCACCGTGATGCCGTGGCGGGCAGCAAGACCGCTGCGAGGCACCACGAACGCCACATAGCCGTCGGGCAGGGCGATCGAGACGCCCGTCGCGACAGTCTCACGCTGACCGGGGGCGAGAGTGTAGTTACCCGCCGAATACAGGTCAGCACCGGCATCCCCCGGGTGCGCGTACGCAGGTGTTTGGCCTGCTGAAATAAGCACCTCTACGTTGTCAATCACGAGTCGAGGCTAGTGCAAATAAGGCGTCGGCCCGAAACGCCCGACGCAAAATCAGTGTGTAATGGATGAGTGACTTACTACCGTGAACGCTTGTGGCCCACAGCGTGGCTCTACATCAGCACCGCACTCATCATTCCCGCGAGCATTTTGGTGTTCCTGCCGATCAATATCTTTGTGGGATACATCACCGCAGCAGTGCTCTACATCGGGATCGTGCTGTTCCTGCTGTGGTCTGCACCAAAGATCACTGTCGACGACAAAGAACTTCGTGCGGGAAGTGCTCGACTGCCGATAGCCATCATCGGCGAAGTCACGAGTTACACCGGTGATGAAGCGACGCTCGAACGCGGGCAGCGACTGGATGCGCGTGCCTGGCTGATGATTCGAGGGTGGGTCTCGCCCGTGGTCAAACTTGAGCTACTCGATGAGAGCGACCCGACACCGTATTGGTTGTTGTCGAGTCGCACTCCCGAATTGTTAGCTGGAGCAATCGCGCAGTCTAGGCTGCGCACTCCAGGCAAATAGCGCCCAGCTTGGTTGTGTGGTCGACCTGCGAGCGGTGCTTCACGAGGAAGCAGCTCACGCAAGTGAATTCGTCCGCCTGTGGAGGCAGAACGACCACATCGAGGTCCAGGTCAGAAAGGTCTGCGCCGGCAAGCTCAAAGTTCGCCGGGTTGTCTGAATCGTCGACGTCAACCGAGCCCGACATTTTGTCAGGAACACGCTCTTTAAGAGCCTCGATCGACTCGGAGTCGTCGTCGGTCTTACGAGGTGCGTCGTAGTCGGTGGCCATGCCCATCCACTTCTTTTTTACGTTGAATCACCGGAATCGGCGGGCACAGTCTCCATGAAAGCGAGACGAATTGCAAACCGTCGATTCTGCATCACTGTGCAGCGCCTGTGATAACTGTTCATGGAGGCGTGTTATTCCCATATAAACCACTCAAGGCGTGCGACCCTAAAGGGAATCGTGAGGGCTGGAGAAGTTCACTATGGAAGACCTTCGGGTAATCGAAGTACAAGACGGTGCGCTGATCGTGTCGAGCAATGACGGAACGCGCTTCCGTCTCGCCGTTGACAACGTGTTGCAGTCACGTCTGCGACAGAGCCGAGCCCAGACAGGCAGCGGCCCCAAGCTTGCTCCCCGTGAGATTCAGGCGCATATCCGGGCAGGAATGTCCGCCCAAGACGTCGCGAGCCTTACGGGAGCCGACATCGATTACATAGAGCGCTTCGAGGGGCCTGTCGTCGCTGAACGCGAATTCGTCGTCAAATCTGCGCTCGGGGTGCCGGTACATGTCGCGGGCGAAACGGACTCGCTGACGTCGTCACGCACCTTCGGATCCGCTATTCGAGAACGACTTGTGGATGTCAACGCCGCCGACGAGCGTTGGGCTAGCTGGAAAGATCCTGAGAATGGCTGGACGGTCAAACTTTCGTTCAGCTCGAACAGCATCGATCACGATGCGCGCTGGCAGTACGACCCGAAGCGTCAGTCTCTTGTGCCGCTCAATAACGAAGCTAAGACTCTCTCGCAGCAGGGCGAATCCACCGGTGCGTTAATCCCCCGACTTCGCGCCGTTGCGCCCGCTGAGGGAACTTCGGATGCCGCACGCTTCGACAGCGGAGCATTCGACGTTGATGAACTCCACGACGAGCCCGCCCCCATCAAGCCGGCGGAACTTCCTGTAATGCGCGATCGCAGCGCTGAAGCGGGTGTCGGCAACCAGACTGCAGACTTGCTCGATGCTCTTCGCCGTCGCCGCGGCGAACGGGAGCCGGCCAACTTTGAATCCGACGATGACGAGTCGAGCCCCCCAGCCGGTTCCGAGCCATCGATGCGCCTGCTTGATCCGCCCGCCGCAGAACAACGCCGCGATGCACCAGCGCCGCCGCAGGCAACCGCACCACAGCCGACAGCGAAATCACGGCGCCGCAGGGTTGCTATGCCGAGCTGGGACGACATCGTCTTCGGTACGAAGCCAGACGAAGACCCCGCTTAGCGAGCGAAGGCGCCGAATCTCAGTAGCGGAACACGAAGCTCTTCGTCTGACCAAGATCCGTGCTGTCCGACCATTTTTCGACCAGCGTTGTTAGTTACGCGGGAGTCGTAGTACGCGATCCCCTTGCGTGCGGCGACAATAATGTCGCCGATACGTGGCGTGACTTCGGGGTGTACTTCACCGAACCACCCCGCAGCGATCGCAGCGTCGCGGCTCGTGACCCACGAACGTTGCCCCTCAGCCTGCTGCCACCGATCAAGCACCGCCGCTCGCTCTGTTGCAGCGAGCTCGGGCGCGAGGTGCAGCTGAAGGCAGCGCGGCTCCCCCGCAACGTAGGCGACGCCGTCGAGCAGTTCAGGGGCTGTGTCGAATAACACGTGTGACTCATGAGGCACATCGATCATTCCGTGATCGGCGGTGACCAGAAGCCCTTGGTCGAAAGTGAGTTCGCGCACGGCACTCGCCAACGCAGAGTCAAGAGACTCGAGCGCATGCGTCCACTGGGGCGATTGCCAGCCATTGGCATGACCTGCCATATCGAGTTCTGGCGCATAGACATAGGTGAGTGACGGCTCGGCGCTGGCGTGCCCCACCGCTACGGCTACACGCAGCCGCTCGGCGAGGGAACCCGCTGCGACATACCGTGCACCGCGCAAGACCGCGTGAGTGAAGCCCGAAGCTCGGTAGCGAGCGGCTCCGACCGCCACCGCAGTGAAACCGCGCTCCGTAGCGCGCTCGAACAAAGTCGGCACCCGCTGCCACGTCGCCGGGTCGATGCGGGAATCCCATCCCGAGAGTTGATTGATAACACGATCGTTGCCTGCATCGAGAACGCTGTATCCCACCAGTCCATGCTGTCCTGCTCGCTGGCCTGTCGTCAGGCTCGCTATTGCCGCCGCGGTGGTGGTGGGGAATCCCGACTGGATAACGGCACTCTTTGAGAACGCACTGGCCAGAGTTCTCGCGTGCCCCACACGGGCCTTGAGGTTATGCGCGCCGAGGCCGTCGACGAGCAACACGACGGCGTGGCGCACGGGAGGCAGGCTCAGCCGATTCTCCTCGCCCGCAATTGCCTGGAATGAACTTGACAACACATCGGTAAGGTTCGCTGAGTCTGGGTTGAGCGCCGGTAACATTAGGGCAATCCTATGGCTACTCCCACTAAACCCACCCCAGACTCCCCTGCCGGCGAACGCATTGAAGACATCGATGTCACAACCGAGATGCAGGGCTCGTTCTTGGAGTACGCGTACTCCGTAATCTATTCGCGCGCACTCCCCGATGCGCGCGACGGCCTGAAACCCGTCCAGCGTCGCATTCTTTACCAAATGAGCGAGATGGGACTGCGCCCAGAAAAGGGCCACGTCAAGTCGTCGCGCGTTGTCGGTGACGTCATGGGAAAGCTTCACCCCCACGGTGATGCCTCCATTTATGACGCCATGGTGCGTCTGACGCAGAGTTTCATCCTGCGAGTGCCCCTCATCGATGGCCACGGCAACTTTGGATCGCTAGATGACGGCCCCGCCGCACCGCGGTACACCGAAGCACGCCTGCAAGCGTCCGCGATCGCCATGACGGATGATCTCGATGAAGACGTTGTCGACTTCGTGCCCAACTACGACAACTCGACTACGCAGCCCGAAGTGTTGCCCGCAGCCTTCCCCAACCTTTTGGTCAATGGCGCCAGCGGTATCGCCGTTGGTATGGCCACCAATATGGCACCGCACAATCTCATTGAGGTCGTGGGGGCGGCGCGGCATTTGCTCGCGCATCCCGACGCGACGCTCGAAGAGCTTATGCAGTTTGTGCCCGGCCCCGACCTCCCCACCGGAGGAAGGATCATTGGCCTCAGCGGCGTCAAAGACGCCTATGCGAACGGTCGTGGTGCCTTCAAGACTCGTGCCACCGTAACCGTGGAGTCAATCACTGCCCGCAAGATGGGACTCGTCGTTACCGAGCTGCCGTACTTGGTTGGCCCCGAACGCGTCATTGAAAAGATCAAGGATGGCGTCAACAACAAGAAAATTGTCGGCATCTCTGATGTCACAGATCTCACCGACCGTAACCACGGGCTGCGCCTCGTCATTGGCATCAAGACCGGTTTCAGTCCGGATGCCGTACTCGAGCAGCTTTACCGCCTGACGCCGCTCGAAGACAACTTCAGCATCAATGCGGTCACTCTCGTCGATGGGCGCCCGCAGACGCTCGGGCTGAAAGCTCTGCTCGAAGTCTTTTTGAAGCACCGCCTTCAGGTGGTCACTCGTCGAAGCAAGTATCGCCTTGCTCGTCACCTCGAACGCCTGCACTTGGTCGAAGGTTTGCTGATCGCGATCGTCGACATCGACGAAGTGATCCAGGTCATTCGTCAGAGCGACGACAGCGATCAAGCTCGCACACGCCTGCGCGAGGTCTTTGATCTGAGCGAGTTGCAAGCCGAGTACATTCTTGAGCTGCGCCTGCGTCGACTCACCAAATTCAGCCGCATCGAGCTGGAAGCCGAGGCAGAGAAACTTCGGGCCGAGATCGCTCGACTTCAGGCCTTGCTCGCCGATGAGACTCTCATCCGAGCACTCGTCGGAAACGAACTCGACGCCGTGGCGGAGAAATTTGGAACACCGCGACGCACGCTGCTGACAGAAGCTCCTGCCTCCATCGCCACAACATCACGTGCAGCTGCGCGCAAGAACCAGCCTGTGCTTGAGATCGCCGACGAGCCGTGCGTGGTGCTGCTCTCGACAACGGGACGAATCATTCGAGTCGGAATCAGCGAGGGCGACACCGTTTTGGCCGGGTCGCGTCGCTCGAAGCACGACGCAATCCGTTCGCGCGTGACAACGACAAGCCGCACTGAGATCGGTGCGATCACGAACCGCGGCCGACTCATCCGCTTCACTGCAATAGACCTACCCAACGTGCCAACGAGTTCTGTTCAGCTCGGTGCCGGCGCCAAGATTAGTGAGTACTTGACGCTCGACAAGAAAGAACGTGTGTTGGCGATTGTGTCGCTCGAGAGTGATCAGCCCGTTGCTCTCGCTACTCGCCAAGGCACCGTCAAACGCGTCACACCGGGCATCTGGCCGTCAAAACCGGACTTCGAGATCATCTCGCTCAAGCCGGGAGACGAACTCGTGGGTGCGGCTCACAGCGCCGACGACGCAGAGCTAACGTTTGTCACCTCCGACACTCAACTGCTGCACTTTGCGGCGTCCGCTGTTCGCCCTCAGGGGCTGAGCGCCGGCGGCATGGCAGGTGTGCGGGTCAGTTCTGGTGCCGAAGTAATCTTCTTCGACGCACTGGATGCTGACTCCGAAAACGTTGCCGTCACGATCTCAGGCTCAAGCGTCACTATCCCGGGCACAGATCCGGGCCGGGTGAAGCTCAGTGAGTTTTCCCAGTTCCCAGCGAAAGGCCGCGGCACCGGCGGAGTGCGGGCGCATTCTCTGCTCAAGGGCGAAGATGTGCTCACCCTGGCGTGGGTCGGAGCAGTCCCGGCAACGGCGGTCGGCCCGGATGGTGCCGTGCGCAAGCTGCCGACCGAACGTACCAAGCGAGACGGCTCAGGCATGCCACTCGACAGCGTCATCGGGTCCATCGGCACTACGCCGTAGGACCGCTGGCGCCTAGGAGCAACAGACACAGCCGCACGTCCGAGAGGGCTGCCACCTGATTGATTCAGAGGGCAGCCCTCTCGCTGCTTCGTTCACCATCAGTGCCGGGCCGTCGACGACGCCCCGCATCCGCTTGGCAACTAAATGTCGATGCGGTCCCGGTCGAGACCCTGCCCCTGAATGATGAACTCCTTGCGCGGAGCAACTTCGTTGCCCATCAGAAGCTCGAAAACACTTCCCGCGCTCTCGGCATCCGAAATATTCACGCGACGGAGTACGCGGTTGTTGCGATCCATTGTGGTGGTTGCCAGCTGGTCGGCATCCATCTCGCCGAGGCCCTTGTAGCGCTGGATAGGATCCTGATAGCGCTTGCCCGATTTCTTGAGCCCGGCGAGCACGCCGTTGAGTTCCTTTTCGGAATACGTGTAAATAGTCTCGTTGGGCTTAGAGCCCGGATTGATTACGACGACGCGGTGCAGTGGCGGCACTGCGGCGTACACCCGCCCGTCGCGAATCATGTCGGGCATGTAGCGGAAGAAGAGCGTAAGCAGCAGCGTGCGGATATGAGCGCCGTCGACGTCTGCATCGGCCATGATGATGACCTTGCCATAGCGCGCTGTCGACAAATCGAAGCTACGCCCCGAACCAGCTCCAATGACTTGGATGATCGACGCACACTCCGCATTCGACAACATGTCGCTGATGGATGCTTTTTGGACGTTGAGAATCTTGCCTCGAATGGGCAAAAGGGCCTGGTATTCGCTATCGCGGCCGAGCTTCGCTGTGCCGAGCGCCGAGTCACCCTCGACGATAAACAATTCGCTGTTTGCGACATCGTTGGAGCGGCAGTCAACAAGTTTGGCGGGAAGACTCGAGCTTTCAAGCGCGTTCTTGCGACGCTGAGTTTCCTTGTGAGCGCGCGCAGAAATGCGCGACTTCATTTCGGCGACGACCTTGTCGAGCACTAGCGCTGCCTGTGACTTGTCATCTCGCTTGGTTGACGTAAAGCGCTCGGAGAGCGCGGCCGCCACCACCTTGGCGACAATCGCCCGTACCGCGGGTGTACCTAGGATCTCTTTGGTCTGCCCCTCGAACTGCGGCTCAGGAAGACGAACGGTCAACACGACCGTGAGGCCCGCGAGCACATCATCCTTATCGAGCTTGTCGTTACCGAGCTTCAGGCGACGAGCGTTCTTCTCCGTTTCGGCACGCAAGAACTTGAGCAGGCTTTGCTCGAACCCTGCGAGGTGCGTTCCACCCTTGGGCGTCGCAATAATGTTGACGAAGCTTTTGATCACGGTGTCGTATCCGGTGCCCCAGCGCAGTGCAACATCCACGACGCAGTCGCGGGAGACCTCGGTGGAAACCATGTGGCCATTGTCTTGCAGCACCGGCACACTCTCAGTGAACCCGCCGGATCCTGTGAGGCGCCAAATGTCGGTGATGGGTGGATCAACGGCCAGATGCTCAACGAACTCAGAGATGCCGCCCTCGAACGAGAACGATTCGCGGATGGGTTCTTCACCACGCTCATCTGACACATTCAGGGTGAGGTTAGGAACCAGAAACGCGGTCTGGCGTAGGCGGTCGATCAGCCCCTCAGACTGGAAACTCGCGCCCTTCGTGAAGATTTGGCGATCAGCCCAGTAGCGCACTCTTGTGCCAGTACGCCCCTTGGGAACCTTGCCAATAACGCGCAGTTCGCTGCCCGACACGTAGGGGCTGAACGGAGCATCCGGAGTCGGTTCACCTGTATCGGCGAAAGTGCCTGGCTCGCCGCGATGGAACGACATCGCGTAGGTCTTGCCATTGCGGTCGACTTCGACGTCGAGTCGCTCCGAAAGGGCATTCACAACCGAAGCGCCCACTCCGTGGAGCCCGCCAGATGCGGCATAGGAGCCCGAACCGAACTTTCCGCCCGCGTGCAGCTTGGTGAAAACCACTTCGACGCCGGTGAGACCTGTCTTGGGCTCAACATCGACCGGGATGCCACGGGCCTTGTCGCGAACCTCAACGCTTTCGTCGGCGTGCAGGATGACGTTGATCTCTGAACCGTGCCCATCGAGCGCCTCGTCCACCGAGTTGTCGATGATCTCCCACAGGCAATGCATGAGCCCGCGGGAGTCGGTGGAGCCGATGTACATACCCGGACGTTTACGAACGGCTTCAAGCCCTTCGAGTACGGACAGGTGACGGGCTGAGTAGTCAGAGCTCGCCATAGTGATCTCCTAGGGTTTGACGACGGAAGGCCATCTTCTAGAGTACGTTCTCCGCCCGACATTGCTGCTCACCGACACCCGCTGCCCCGTGCACACCGCCAGCCGTCAACCGCGCTACGCGCTGAGCGAAATGCCCGCAATGTAGGAAGAATCTTCAGGCACCCATGCTTGTATAGGCGTACGGAATAACAACCGCAAGCAAGAAGGAGTAGGCCATGTCGAACATTGCAACCGAAGACACCCCAGTCGATGAGATGGACTACACCCTCACGGCGGCTGACCGCTGTGACAGTTGTGGCGCGCAGGCATATATCCGCGCCACGCTCGCCAGTGGCGATCTTCTCTTTTGCGCCCACCACGGCGCCAAATTCAAAGACAAGCTGTTCCCGACAGCGATTAAGTGGCACGACGAGTCCAGCCGTCTGAATGCATAACGTAGCGTTGAGCATCATCAGATAGTTTGCTCGCCGCCGACACGTGTGTCGGTATGACCTTCGTAGGAGAACTGTGAAGCGCATCCGGCACTACGTGTCGCGACTTATCTCGCTCGACGTATCAAACATGCTCGCCGTCGCGCGAGCAATCAGTAAACGCAGCGGTACGCCCGTGATTGCGATCTTGCTCGACATGGTGTGGTGTTCCCTCGTATACCAAGCGGGCTACCTCGACTATGAAGAGTTCGAATTCAACGTCCTCAGTCGTGCTGAACGCCGCACCTGGATTACGAGCGGCAACGCCAACTCCATCGTTGTGAAGTACAACCAGCGCGAGTACCGCGAACGTTTCTATGACAAGCCGACCTTCAACACCACTTTCGACAAGTGGCTCGGTCGAGCCTGGCTCGACTTGAGAACGGCTTCCGAAGCTGACTTCGTCGAGTTCGTCGCACACCATGACCCCATCATGGTGAAGGTTGTCGACAGCATGAGCGGTGCCGGCATCGAAAAGCACGGCGGCGACGATCTCGCTGACGCGCATGCCCTGTACCGCGAGCTCATGGACAAGCGCCAGTTCCTGGTCGAAGCGTTTCTCAAGCAGCACCCCGGGATGTCTGCACTCTGTCCCACCAGCGTGAACTCGTTGCGGATGATCACCTTCTTCGATGGCACCGACGTACACGTAATGGAAGCCGTGCTGCGAATGGGCAATGGCGCCGACGTTGACAACTATGGTCGTGGTGGCATGTACACCGTGCTCGACGA
Organism: Salinibacterium sp. NG22; assembly: GCF_015864925.1. Classification (NCBI taxonomy): domain Bacteria; kingdom Bacillati; phylum Actinomycetota; class Actinomycetes; order Micrococcales; family Microbacteriaceae; genus Salinibacterium; species Salinibacterium sp. NG22. Next base: position 407,385 of record NZ_JADYWG010000001.1, read on the forward strand.
AAAGACCGGAATTGCGAACTACGGCGCCTTCGACAAGTACGCCAACACCTTCACCGTGCATCCCCAGACCGGCACCCCGATCGTGGGGTTTCAGGTTCCGCTGTACGACGACGTGCTCGCCATGCTCGATACGGTCAGCCGCATCATCCCAGAAATCCCGTATGTCGGCTGGGACGTCGCGATCACGCCAAACGGACCGGCAATCATCGAGGGCAACTACAACACTGGTGTCTTTCAGATGAAGCCGAGTCTCACTGGAATCAAGACAGGCCTGTTGCCCAAGTTCCGCGAAGTCATCGACTTCTAGGGCACTACTCCCCCGGCCAGTTCACCTCGCGGTGGCTGGCTGGTGCCGAAGTGTTGCTAAGCCCGACGGATGACGCCAAGCGGCGTACTTTGGTGATCTTGCCCCAGAGGGTTGTCTTTCAATACCTTGAGCGCGAGCGCGTTGTTGGCCTTGGTTGTCGTTGACCCGAGGATGTTGCCACCGAAGTCATTGATGTCTACGACGAGAACCTCAATGTTGCGGCCGAGAGCGACCTTGATGTCTTGCGCGACACCATCTGGACGCGCGGGGCCGAGCACCACGTGCGAGTTGTAAGGCGGGATGGTGTTCTTCGTCGGACCATCGATCGCACGAGCCTTGGGCCCGGCAATGCGATAGAAGTCGCCACCACGACCCACAAGCTTGGTCACCGCTGCGACAGAAGCCGCGAACAGGATGCGCGGCGTTCCGCACTCCCTCAACGCCATCTCCATCGTCTCGGGCATGCCGAGACCGATACCGTGCGACGTTTTCGTAACGTACTTCGAGAGGAAGGTCGCAAGCTTGCGTGGCTCGACCTCAGAGATCGGGTAGGCCCGCCCCTGAGTGATGCCCACGATTTTCTCGGTCACGAAAAGCAGGTCGCCATCCTGCACGACAGACGAAGCGTACTCCGATACGACCTGAACGATGTCGTCTTCACGAACCACCAATCGAGTCTTGATGGGAAGCCGTTCATAGACGGCTCCATCAACCTCAACAGTGAGACTCTTTCCAGCGTTCGCTTCAGCACCCATTATTGGCCTATTCGAGGTAGTCGCGCAGTGACTGCGAGCGTGACGGGTGGCGCAATTTCGCCATCGTCTTGGACTCGATCTGACGGATGCGTTCGCGAGTTACGCCGAACGTGTCACCGATCTGGTCGAGCGTCTTGGGCATTCCGTCGCCCAGGCCGAAACGCATGCGGATAACTCCGGCTTCGCGCTCCGAAAGGGAATCGAGAAGGCTTTCAAGCTGCTTCTGCAGCATTGTGAAGCCCACAGCATCCGCCGGAACAACTGCTTCAGTGTCTTCGATAAGGTCACCGAACTCACTGTCACCGTCTTCACCAAGCGGTGTGTGAAGCGAGATGGGCTCGCGGCCGTACTTCTGAACCTCGACGACCTTTTCTGGCGTCATGTCGAGCTCACGCGACAGCTCTTCGGGGGTAGGTTCGCGACCAAGGTCCTGAAGCATCTGGCGCTGAACGCGAGCAAGCTTGTTGATGACCTCGACCATGTGCACAGGAATACGAATGGTGCGAGCCTGGTCTGCCATCGCGCGTGTAATGGCCTGACGGATCCACCACGTTGCATAGGTCGAGAACTTGAAGCCCTTGGTGTAATCGAACTTCTCGACTGCACGAATCAGACCCAAGTTGCCCTCTTGAATGAGGTCAAGGAACTGCATGCCGCGACCGGTGTAACGCTTAGCGAGCGATACGACGAGGCGGAGGTTGGCACCGAGCAAGTGGCTCTTGGCCCGCTGACCATCTTTAGCTACCCACTGAAGTTCTCGACCGAGAGTCGAACGCACTTCACCGGGCGCCATTTGTGAAAGCTTGTCTTCAGCGAAGAGGCCGGCCTCAATGCGCATCGCGAGCTCAACTTCTTGAGCGGCGTTGAGCAGAGCAACCTTACCGATTTGCTTCAGGTAATCCTTGACAGGGTCGGCGGTAGCGCCAGTAATGGCTGCCGAGTAGACAGGAACTTCGTCTTCGTCATCGACGAGCGAAAGAACGAGCGCACCTGTGGGCAACGCCTCGTCTTTACTCGTTGACTTTTCTTCTTGCTCGTCTTCGGCCTTCGCCTCTTCGCCGTCTGCCTCAACGATTTCAGCAGCTGCAGCTGCAGCTGCCTTTTTGCTCCTCGTCGCCGGCTTTTTGGCGGCAGGCTTCTTGGCGGTTGACGCAGCAGCAGTCGACTTCGTCGTCGCAGCTTTCTTCGTCGTTGCCTTAGCAGTCGTGCTCTCGGCGCCTTCTGCGTCGGGGGCTACTTCTTCGACTGCAGCGGCAGCTTTACTACGCGTGCCAGCCTTTGTGGCTGCTTTAGCAGGAGCCTTCTTTGCTGCGGGTGCGGACTCTGCAGCCTTAGTTCGGGTCGCCATCTGAACACCTTTCTGAGGTTTTCGGGCAGTACTAAGACCCATGTCAAGCCTCCGCCCATCTCACCGCATGGCGAAACAGATCGAGAAACAAGACCGGGTCTTACTCCTATTATGCCACGCTTTTCTCATGCTTCGCACCATGCGGGTGACGGAGCAAAGCGGACACCCTTAGCCCCCGCGAAGAGAATCGCGGATGCCGCACACCGCGGGTACTACAAAGGGAGACCAGAGGTGCCGTCAGTGTCACCAGCGCGTTTGATGGCAAGGAACTTCTGCAACTCGGCGGCGATTTCGTCTGCTGAAGGCAGCTCTCCAGCTTCATCCGTCAACGGCGACCGCATGGGGTTCTCCTCCATGTAGTTGTCGTGTCGCTCTTCCAACGTTCCTACTAGGCGAGCAAGTTCTTGGTTGCTCTCAACCTGACCATCAATCTTTGCGACGAATGCGCGCCCTTCTTCACGAAGGCGATCCGTGGGGAAGATCAATCCGGTTGCAGCACTCACACTCTCGAGCGCCGTTACGGCAGCGGTCGGCCATTCGGTGTCGGCGAGGTAGTGCGGAATGAGAAGCACGAAGCCGGCGACGGGATGCCCGATCTCCTGCAAGCGGTACTCAATCACATGCATTGCGTTAGCAGGCACCTGAGTGTGGGGCTTCCACACTGAAAGTGAGTCGATGAGCTCCGAGCGATTGCCACTCACGGTGACTCCGATGCTGCGCGTGTGCGGCACCGGCATCGGGATGGAACTCAGCCACGTGGTCGACTTAACGTCGAGCTTCGAAATGAGCCTCAACACTGCTGCCGAGAATCGCTCCCACTGGAAGTCAGGTTCGTAACCCGTGAGAAGCAGGAAGGGCTGCCCCAGCTCATCCTTCGCCAAGTAAAGCTCGAGCTTGGCTGGACGGTAGTCACTCAAATGGTCCTGATCAAAATAGATCGTGGGACGACGCGCTCGGTAGTCCAGGAGAGCATCATTGTCGAACGATGCGACAATGGTGCGTTCAAGGGTGTCGAGCAGATATTGGCTCACTTGACTGACGGCACCACCGGCATCCGCAAAGCCCGTGAGTCCCGCTACAAGAGGAAGACCGCGCGGCACCCCAGCAACATCGGTGGCGATGTCATATAAACCGGCTGGATCTCGCATGCCTCCACTCTAATCGCGGGTGCGATGGCATCCTTCTGTTTCGGCTCCACAGCGTCAAGCTCCTAGCGAACACGAAGGCGGATGCTGGTTATCATGAGGACATGACCGTTGCTACGTTGCACTTGTCCACCGCGCCCGCCTCCGAAGTTGAATCCGATGTTCTCGTTATCGGGGTGGTGAAAACCGACACCGGGCCGAAGCTTGTAGACACGTCGTCGCAACTTGCAACCTTCGAGCAGGCGCTGAGTCTCATTGGCGCGACCGGTGCGGCTGACGAACTCCACCGCATTCCTGCCACCGACATCGCGGCTCCGGCAGTCGCCTTCATCGGTCTCGGAGATGCCTCCCCCACCGTCGAATCCTTGCGTTACGCCGCCGGTTCAGCCGCTCGCCAATTGCGAGGGGCACCGCACATTACTCTGTCCCTCGGAGCGCAGTCGAGTGAGGAAACGCTCGCTGTGCTCGAGGGCGCTGCGATCGGCGCTTATTCCTATGATGCCTACCGCTCAACTACTCCCGAAGCGAGCAAGAAGCTCGCAACCGACATCACCGTAGTGAGCCCGATTGAGGATGCCGCGCTCATTGAACGCGCGACCGTAATCGCTTATGCCACGCACGTCACTCGCGACATGGTCAACGAGGCCCCCCGAGAGCTCTACCCCGAAACCTTCGCCGATCGTGCGAGTGAACTCGCGTCGCTCGACAACGTCGCAGTAGAGGTCTACGCAGAAAAAGAACTCGAAGAGGGCGGCTTTGGTGGAATTCTCGGAGTCGGCCAAGGATCCACTCGCGGTCCTCGCCTCGTAAAAATCAGCTACACCCCTTCTGACTCCGCAAAGCACCTCGCACTTGTTGGCAAGGGAATCACGTTCGATTCGGGCGGGCTCTCGCTCAAGCCTGGACTCGGCATGATCGGCATGAAGTTTGACATGAGCGGAGCAGCGACTGTCATGGCCGTTGTCGAAGCGTGCGCGAAGCTCGGCACCAACGTGCGATTGACCGCGTGGCTCTGCCTCGCCGAGAACATGCCCTCTGGCAGCGCAATTCGACCCAATGACGTGTTGACAATCCGCGGCGGAAAGACCGTCGAAGTTCTCAACACGGATGCCGAAGGTCGACTTGTCATGGCTGACGGTCTGGTCGCTGCCAGCGAAGAGAACCCCGACGCCATCGTGGACATTGCAACGCTCACCGGCGCAGCCGTTGTCGCTTTGGGTAACCGCTACGCCGGCACGATGGGTGATAAAGATCTCGTCAACCAAGTGGTTGCGGTTGCAGACCGTGTGGGCGAGCCCTTCTGGGCGATGCCGATTAGCCCTGAACTCCGCCCACTGCTCGCGTCTGATATTGCCGATATCGCCAATATCAAGCCAGGCAACACCGCTGGAGGCATGCTCATCGCGGCCGCGTTCCTTAAGGACTTCGTAGGAAAGCGCCCCAACAGCACCGAAACCATCCCGTGGGCTCACATCGATATTGCCGGTCCGTCAGACAACCGCGGCGGAGGTTGGGGCTACGTCGGCAAGGGCGCCACTGGAATCGGTGTTCGAACACTCATTGAACTGGCCGAGGAATTTTCTCGTCCGTAGTAAGGTTTTTTAAACGCGGGATCTTTCCGCACCATCCGGTCGCACTGACTACACACAGTGCGTTCCGACGAAAAATTTCCTTACAGAGGAGCTGCTGTATTGGCTGAGCACAATTTTGACCTTGTCGTTCTTGGTGGAGGAAGCGGTGGCTACGCAGCTGCGTTGCGCGCCGCCGAACTCGGGATGACCGTTGGCCTGATCGAGAAGAACAAGCTCGGTGGCACTTGCCTGCACGTGGGCTGCATTCCGACCAAGGCACTTTTGCACTCCGCAGAGGTCGCTGACGTGACGCGCGAAGCAGCGAAGTATGGTGTCACCGCCACACTCGACGGCATCGACATCTCAGCGGTAACCAAGTACCGCCAAGACATCGTCGCGAGCAAGTACAAGGGCCTGCAGGGCCTCATCAAGATGCGCGGTATCACCGTCATCGAGGGCGAAGGCAAGCTCGTCGCGCCCAACACCGTTCAGGTTGGCGAAGACACCGTAGTAGGCAAGAACGTCATTTTGGCGACTGGCTCCTACTCTCGCTCGCTGCCAGGACTCGAAATCGGTGGCCGCGTCATCACCTCCGAACAGGCACTTGAACTCGACTTCGTTCCGAAGAAGGTCGCAGTGCTCGGTGGCGGCGTCATCGGCGTTGAATTCTCGAGCGTCTGGAAGAGCTGGGGAGCCGACGTCACCATTATTGAAGGTCTCCCCCACCTCGTTCCCATGGAAGACGAGTCGGTCAGCAAGCAGTTTGAACGAGCATTCCGCCGTCGTGGCATCAACTTCCACACCGGCGTTCGCTTCAAGAGCGTCGAGCAGAACGACGACGGCGTCGTCGTTACTTTGGAAAACGGCGAAACGGTCGAAGCCGAGCTCCTGCTCGTTGCCGTCGGCCGTGGCCCGTCGACCGCTGGACTCGGCTTCGAAGAAGTCGGCATTGAGATGGACCGCGGCTTCGTTCTCACGAACGAGCGCCTCGCCACCAACATTCCTGGCGTCTACGCCGTCGGAGACATCGTTCCTGGCCTCCAGCTCGCTCACCGTGGATTCCAGCAAGGAATCTTCGTTGTCGAAGAACTCGCTGGCCTCAAGCCCATCGTGATTGATGACCTCCACATTCCGAAGGTCACCTACAGCGACCCTGAGGTAGCGTCCATCGGCCTGAGCGAAGCAAAGGCGATCGAAGCCCACGGCGCTGACAACGTCAAGGCCTACGACTACAACCTCAGCGGAAACGGCAAGAGCGCCATCATCGGCACCGCTGGTTCCATCAAGGTCGTTCGCGTAGTCGACGGTCCAGTCGTCGGAGTTCACATGATCGGAGCCCGCGTTGGCGAACTGATCGGTGAAGCACAACTGATCGTCAACTGGGAAGCACACCCCGAAGACATCACCCCGTTGCTTCACGCACACCCCACCCAAAACGAGGCTCTCGGCGAGGCATTCCTCGCCCTGGCCGGCAAGCCGCTGCACGCGGTCTAGGCTCCGCCTAACCACGGAACTAAGCTATTGATGACAAGCATCACAAAGGAGCAGTACTGATGAGCGAATCCGTTAACCTTCCGGCACTCGGAGAGAGTGTCACCGAGGGCACGGTGACCCGCTGGCTGAAGCAAGTCGGCGAGCGTGTAGAGGTTGACGAGCCCCTGCTCGAGGTCTCCACTGACAAGGTCGACACGGAGATTCCTTCTCCCGTTGCCGGAGTCATCGAAGAGATCTTGGTTGCCGAAGACGAAACAGTAGAAGTTGGCACCGCGCTGGTAAAAATCGGCGACGGATCGGGCGGCGCAGATGCTGCTCCCGCCGCTGAGGAAGCACCTGCCGAAGCGGCTCCCGCTGCAGCAGAGGCTCCCGCCGAAGAGGCTGCAGCACCTGCCGCCGAAGCGCCCACCGAAGAGGCTGCAGCACCCGCTGCTGAAGCCCCCGCGGCCGAGCCCGCTCCCGTCGTCGAGGCGCCCGCTGCTGAAGCCGAAGCGCCTGCTGCGCCTGAAGCGCCAGTTGCCGAGCCCGCCGCAGAATCAGCGGCTCCCGCCGCTGCTGCCGCGCCGGTCGCCGCGCCCGAGGCCCCTGCCGAAGCGGCACCCGCTGCCGAAGCGGCACCTGCAGCCGAAGCAGCACCCGCTGCGTCTGCTCCCGCCGCCGAGGAAGCGTCTGACAGCGATGACTCGCAAGCCGGATACCTCACTCCTCTCGTGCGCAAGCTCGCGAACGAGCGCGGCGTCGACGTAAGCACGCTTACGGGAACTGGTGTCGGCGGTCGCATCCGCAAGCAGGACGTTCTCGCTGCAAGCGAAGCCGCAACTGATGCTGAATCAGAGGCACCTGCTGCCGCGGCGCCCGCAGCTCGGGAAGTCTCGCCGTTGCGGGGAACCACCGTTCCGATGTCGCGACTACGCAAGGTCATCGCCGAGCGTGCCGTTCTCTCTATGCAGTCATCTGCTCAGCTCACTTCCGTCGTTGAAGTTGACGTCACTGCAGTTGCTAACTACCGCAACTCTGTGAAAGACGAGTTCTTGGCTAAGACTGGCACGAAGCTTTCATTCCTGCCGTTCTTTGCCCTTGCTGCCGCAGAAGCGTTGACCGTTCACCCGATCATCAACGCGACGATCGAAGACAATGCCATCGTGTACCCCGCCCAGGAGAACATGAGCATCGCAGTGGACACCGAGCGTGGATTGCTTACGCCCGTTATCCGCGACGCTGCGTCACTCGACATCGCAGGACTTGCTGGCGAGATCGCAGATCTTGCTCAGCGCACCCGCGACAACAAGTTGACCCCTGACGAGCTTTCGGGCGGAACGTTCACGCTAACCAACACCGGTTCACGTGGCGCTCTCTTCGACACTCCGATCGTGTTCTTGCCGCAGTCGGCAATCCTCGGCACCGGAATCGTGACCAAGAAGCCCGTAGTGATCAGCGATGCGAATGGTGATTCCATCGGCATCCGTTCGATGGTTTACCTCGCGCTCAGCTACGATCACCGCATCGTTGATGGAGCCGACGCTGCTGGCTTCCTCGTGGACGTGAAGAACCGCCTCGAAGGCGGAGACTTCGCTGACAAGCTTGGAATCTAACTGATCTCAGTTCACTCAGGCAGCGTATAGCTCCTGATTCGCCAACCGGCCTCGCTCTTCACTAGAAGTAGCGAGGCCGGTTTGCTTTCATCGGCAGAAGCGAACTCGAACAGGACACTGTCTCCGAGCCGCTGAATCTCTGCGGCATCCGCGGCAGTCAACAGAACGTCGGAAGATAACTCTGCACCATTCAACACATTGTGAATGTGGGCAGAATCTGCGGCGAACGCAGGTGAATCGGAACGGGAAACTGCTTCAAGGCATTCGATCGACAGATCCCGTAGACACTCGTTTCGAGTCGAAAGCAACGCGTCAAGGGCCGCCTTGGGCTCAGCAGGGAGGTCGTTGCGCCACGACTCTGAGGCGCCCTCTTCTGATGAGCCAACGGCGATCTCCTCCCCCTCGTTCTCGCGTTCGGGGTGAGACTCTGCTGCCGACGAATCGCCATCAGCAGAAGCGACAGCGGCCGGGGCTTCGGTGCCGTCAAAAGACGCGACAACAACCGCCAACGCCACACAGAGCGCACCGACTGCAGCGAGAGCCCATGTGCGCTTTCTGATCGGGCGACACCAGTCCCGAAGAATCGTCTTGCCGCGCGCAGCCTGATCCTTCGCCGCGGCAACCAGTTCGCCCACCCTGCCCTGAAGCCACTCCGGAAGGGCAACCACCGAATCGAGTTCGGTTCGTGGCGGACGCGGTCGATCATGTGGTGTCACCGCGCTACCCCGTGCGTGCTGAACAGCATCGAACGTCTGCGTCGACTCAGCGGGACCCAGGCGCACCGGCTCTGGTGCTCCCAGCGCAAACAGCCGCCGTTCACATTCCCACTGCCACTCAGCACTGCGCATGTGCTCCTCGCTGGACAGCCAAGCCAACAGCTCCGCGATCGGCGTTCGGAGGTTATGCTCCAGCGCCATCGCCGCGATGACGCCGCTTGCCGTGACGGCATAGGCTGAGCGGTCTTCTTGGAACCACGGCGCCTCGCACAGCTCCGCTGGTGTTGGAATGCTGCCGTGCAATCGAGCCGAGCCAAAATCTCCAAAGAAGGGCATTCCGGAGCTATCGAAGTGCACAGCGTCCATTGTCAGGTTTCCGAGAGCGACGCCGGCACGGTGCACTCGATCCAGTGCCGCAGCGAGCGGCGCAAGAATGGTGATTACCTCTCCGGGGCGCAGCGTTTGTCGTTCACGCATAACGCGCCTCAGCGTTATCGCGGTGCGCCAGTGCGTAATCAGCGCCGGCGAGCCATCAGGGGCCGCCGCGATATCGTCCAGTTCGACGGCGTGAGCGCCCTGCACTAGAGACAGACACTCAATCTCGGCGAGCAGGTCGAGCGCTCCGCTGTCGGGAAGCAAGCGTTTGATCACACGCACGCTCGAGGCGTCGTCCCGTTCGATATCACCACTCGGGCACGCGAGAACAAGTCGTGAGGATAAGCCCTCTGCGAGGGTGCGTACCGTGCGGTAGCCAGCTATCGAGTCGTCATTCACAGCTCCATCATTTGCCCTCATACGCGCCCGCTGACGCTTGCAGCAGCCGCTTGTGGACAAGCACCATCGCACAAGATCACTCAGGACAGGACTCGGAATAGTGCTCCGCACGGGCCGACGGACGCCTCGCGTGAGAACTTCGAATCCATAGAGGCGTCAGAGGCCGTATCCTAGATGCATGGCACGCAGCGAAAAGACTCCGAAGGCTCCGAAGGCTCAAAAAGAACCCGGTCGCATCAAGCAGATGTACCAGGTCTTCCAAATGACGAGGCGCTACGACAACCTCGCAATCTGGTTCTTCCTCTTGGCTTTCCTCTTGCCCATTGTGGTCGGGCTCGTTCTGGCTTTCCTTCTCGCCGGGGACAACGTTTTCGGGTTCGTGCTTTACATCATTGCCGGTGTAATGGCTGGCCTTCTCGCGTTCCTCATTGTTTTGGGACGCCGCGCAGAACGCGCCGCCTACTCGCAAATTGCCGGCCAGCCCGGTGCTGTCGGTGCCGTGCTCAAGAGTTCGCTGCGTCGCGGTTGGACCGCGAGCGAAATGCCTGTTGCGATCAGCCCTAAGACGCAGGATGCTGTCTACCGCGCAATCGGCAAGGGTGGCATCGCACTCATCGGCGAAGGACCCCGCAGCCGCACGCAGAAGATGTTGGAAGATGAGCGTCGCAAGATGAATCGCTTCCTGCCCAATGTTCCCGTGCACTTCATCTATGTCGGACCCGACGCGGACTCCGTTGCGTTGCACAAGCTCGCACCCACCCTCGGCCGTCTCAAGAATGTTCTTCGCAAGCCCGAAATTCTCGCAGTCTCCAACCGGCTGACGTCACTCGACAAGAACGGCCTCCCGATTCCTAAGGGAGTCGACCCCATGAAGGCCCGCGCACAGCGCTCACAGCGCGCCTAACAATCCGCATCACCCTTTCGCGCTTCCAGAGCCGATGAGCCACAGAGCCAATGAGCCAATGAGCCAATGAGCCACTGTGCTCGTCGGCTCTGTCGCGTTAACCCGGAGGTTAGCGTCGAACGAGCAGCGTGCCTGCGATGCGGTCGTGCATACCTCGCTGATCGACATCCCAAATGACGGCGGGAATGACGAGCGCCATCAACAGAGTGCGCACGATGGGCCGCCAGATGCCGAGGTAGCCCCCAGCAAGGGGAACGACGCGCATTCCAGTGATGAGATGTCCGAAGCTGCCGTTTGTGGTGATCAGCACAACGATCTGGGCTGCGACGAAAACACCGAGAGTGGCGAACGCGTCGTAGTTGAAAAACGCTATCGATACGACGACGGCAAAGCCCCAGTCGATAGCGAGAGCAACGAGCCTGCGCCCCAGTCGGCCAATCGAACGCGGGCCTTCCACTGGGAGCCCAAAGCGCTTACCTGGCCATTCATCGGGAATTTCTTGATGCTGATTCACTGGTTCAGCCTAACGAATCACAGCTCCGTAACATGCCGGAAACAATTCGGAGATGATTGCGAAATCCTTCTTCTGTACCCTAAGAGATGGTTGTAACGACAGCCGATCATCAAATGAACCCCTTGGAGTTCCACTCAATGTCTCATCCGAAGTTTTCCAATTCGTCTGAGGTTCTTGATTTTATCAAGGACACAGACGTCAAGTTCGTCGACATCCGGTTTACCGACCTCCCCGGTATCCAGCAGCACTTCAACATCCCCGCCGCCGCAGTTGATGAAGACTTCTTCGCTGTCGGCCAGCTCTTCGATGGTTCATCGATCCGTGGCTTCCAGTCGATCCACGAGTCGGATCTCCAACTGATCCCTGACGTCACGACCGCCTACGTCGACCCCTTCCGCGTCGAGCGCACCCTCGTCATCATCTTCGACATCTACAACCCCCGCAACGGCGAGATCTACGCTCGCGACCCGCGCCAGGTTGCCAAGAAGGCCGAAAAGTACCTCGCTTCGACCGGGATCGCCGACACCGCGTTCTTTGCCTCCGAAGCAGAGTTCTACATCTTCGACGATGTTCGCTACGAAGTAAGCGCCAACAAGAGCTTCTACGAAGTCGACTCCAGCGAAGGCGCTTGGAACAGCGGACGCACCGAAGCCGGCGGAAACCTCGCCAACAAGACCCCCTTCAAGGGCGGCTACTTCCCCGTCTCCCCCGTTGACCAGCACGCAGACATCCGTGACGACATCGTCATGAAGCTCATCGATGTTGGACTCGAGGTTGAGCGCAGCCACCACGAGGTCGGCACTGCAGGTCAGGGTGAGATCAACTACAAGTTCGACACCCTCGTTCACGCCGGTGACGACATCCTCAAGTTCAAGTACATCGTCAAGAACACCGCCAACGAGTGGGGCAAGACGGCAACGTTCATGCCGAAGCCGCTCTTCGGCGACAACGGTTCGGGAATGCACACGCACCAGTCGCTCTGGAACGACGGAACCCCGTTGTTCTACGACGAAAAGGGCTACGGCGGACTCAGCGACACCGCTCGCTGGTACATCGGTGGACTGCTCAAGCACGCACCTGCTGTGCTCGCCTTCACCAACCCGACGGTCAACTCGTACCGCCGCCTGATCCCCGGATTCGAAGCTCCCGTGAACCTCGTGTACTCGGCTGGAAACCGTTCGGCTTCCATCCGTATCCCGATCACCGGAACGAACCCCAAGGCAAAGCGCATTGAGTTCCGCGCACCGGATGCATCGGGTAACCCTTACCTCGCGTTCGCTGCTCAGCTCATGGCTGGCCTCGACGGCATCAAGAACAAGACTGAGCCGCACGAGCCCGTTGACAAGGACCTGTACGAGCTGCCTCCCGAGGAAGCACGCCTGATTCCTCAGGTGCCCGCTTCGCTCGAAGAAGCACTTGTTGCTCTCGAAGCTGACCATGAGTTCCTCATGGAAGGCAACGTCTTCACCAAGGACCTCATCGAGACCTGGATCGACTACAAGCGTACGAACGAACTGCTTCCGTTCGCACAGCGCCCGCACCCGTACGAGTACGAACTGTACTTCGGCGTCTAAGCGCTAACACAGCACACAATAAGGGCCGCATCCTTCGGGATGCGGCCCTTATTATTTAGCCCGGTTGAGTTTTAGTAGGCGCTCACGAGCTGCGGCGTGCGACGAGTCAGGTCCAGTCCGGTGCCATCGATTACAGGAGCACGTGACGACGACGCCCCTAGCCCACTGAACGACCAACCAGCTGCACGCCACGTTGCGGCGTCGAGGCAATTGCGGGCATCGATCATGACGCGGCTGCCGACAATTTGCCCTAGCGCCACAGGGTCGCTGGCCTTGAACTCATCCCACTCCGTCAGGACCAAGAGGGCGTCCGATCCCGCGGCAGCCTCATCGACCGAGTCGACATAGGTGAGCGTGGGGAACATCCGCTGAGCTGTTTCGGATGCTTCGGGGTCGTAGACGACGACCTGAGCTCCCCGGAGATGGAGTGCGGCCGCAACGTTGAGCGCTGGAGAATCCCGCACATCGTCAGTCAGTGGCTTGAAGGCCGCGCCGAGGATGCCGATTCTGCGGTTGAGAACCGAACCACCACAGGCATCGATCGCGAGACCGATGACTTGCAAGCGTTGGGACATGTTGATCTCATCGACCTGCTGCAGCAACGCCGCAGCCTTGGTAGCGCCGAGCTCACTCGAACGGTGGATGAGCGCCCGGATGTCCTTGGGAAGGCATCCGCCCCCGAAGCCCAGCCCTGCGTTGAGGAACTGCCGCCCAATGCGCACGTCGTGGCCGAGTGCGTCAGCCAGGACTGCTACATCAGCGCCCGAGGCGTCACACACTTCGGCAATCGCGTTGATGAAGGAGATCTTTGTCGCCAAGAAGGCATTCGCGCTCACTTTGACGAGTTCAGCGGTCGGCAGATCGCACACGATCACGGGGGTTCCCGTCTCGATGGGAATGGCGTAGACCGCACGCATTGCTGCTTCAGAACGCGGTGACACTCCGCCCAGAACAATCCGATCGGGGCGCAGCGTATCTTCGACTGCCTTCCCCTCTCGCAGGAACTCAGGGTTCCACACCAACTCGACGTTCACCTCTGCCGGGGCAGAATCGGCGATGATCGAACGCAAGCGGGCTCCCGTTCCTACCGGCACGGTCGACTTGCCGACAATTAGGCCGTCGTGGGTCAGATAGCGGGCGACCTGCCGCGTAGCTTCCTCCACGTAATCGAGGTTTGCAGCGTTACTCCCCCGCTGCTGGGGCGTACCGACACAGATGAAGTGGATGTCGGAATTCGCCGTAGCCTCAGCAAGGTCTGTCGTGAACCGCAATCGTCCGCTCGCAACGTGCGTGCGGATGAGCTCCGGAAGTCCTGGTTCGAAGAAGGGAACCTTTCCTTCGCTGAGCTGCTTTACTTTGGCCGGATCGGTGTCGACGCCGATGACATCGAACCCCATTTCTGCCATAGCCGCTGCGTGAGTCGCACCGAGATATCCGGTGCCGACGACGCTCAGTCGGGGACGTTCTGCGTCTCCATACTGACCGATGGTGTTCTGGGCTGAAGGTGCTGTGCTGTTCATGTTGTGCTCCTTATTCATCGGTTCAGCGTGCGGTGAGGGTGAAATCGCTGTCAGGTCGCGCCAAGCCCTCGATGAAGGCGGCGAGAGAATCTGCGCGAGAGTCGATGCGCCAGTCATTGGTCGAGCGCTCACCCTCGACGTAGGTGGTCACCGCAAGGTTGAACCACGAGATCCCGATGATGTCGTCGTTCTCTGGCTTCGCCAGCGACTCGAAGAGACTGGTCACCCAGCCGGCTTTGTGGCCACCCGTCTCGGATGCTCCGATTTCCGTCAGGAAGATTGGTTTATTAGTGATCCGGCGCAACTCGTTCAAACTTGCGTCAAACGTGTAGCTGAAGGTGAAGTCGTTCTCCGGCTTGTAAGCGGGGCGAAGGTACCCCGATAGTCCCACCCAGTCCACGTATTCGTCGCCCGGATACAACCCGTCGAGGAAGTCCGACGATTGATGTGTCGCCGGAAGGTTATTGATGATGTTGGGTGCCCAGATCCAGATCACGAGATCGTTGGCCCCCTCCTCGGCGAAGATATCGTGGACGTGCTGCCACATAGCGACGAAGTCACCAACGCGGTTCTCGTTAATCGAATTGCCTTGGCCGTCTGTCTCGGACCATGGATACCAGACACCGTTCATCTCGTGGTCCAGTCGGATGCCGAGAGGTAGTCCTGTCGCCACGATGTCTTTCGCGTATTGATGCAAATAGTCATCGAAAGTTCCCGGCGTGCCCGCTTCAGGATCGCCGATGATAGCGGGCAACGTGTAGTCGGGCTCTTCTACCTGATCGTTGCCAGAACCAATTGGTCGTGACTCCCAGGTAAGAATCGGAAGTGTTTCCTTCTCCCACGAACGCGTGATCGCATTCGCACGGAAGTCCTCATCCCAGCCGCCAAAGTAGCCGACAACGTTCGGGTTGCTGCCCACCTTGGTAGCGGTCGAGTCGTACGTAGCCCAGTTGAACGGTGCTTGTTCGGTATAGAGCCCGAGATACGTCGAGGCTGGGTTCACGATCGCGGCCTTTGACGGGGCAGTAATAGCTGCGGGACCCGACGAAGTATTGGGCGTGTTCGACTTCGACGGTGACGCCACCGTCGCGTTTTCGGCTCGACTGGATTGAAGAGCTTTCAGCGTTCCTTCAACAGACCAGAGCTCTTGTTGGATCGCTGCGGATTGGGCATTCGTTTCTTTCAGGTTGTTCTTGGCGACACCAATCGACGCTTCAAGTTCATCAATCTCCGACAGCAGGCTCTCTTTTTCTGCCTCCCAGTCAGCGCGTTCCTCGGCCACGGTGTCCGCTTGGAGAACCGTTTTTGCTGCCGTGCTGAGAGCTTGATTTACCGTGCTGCTGGGTGAAATCCAGACGAATGCGCTGGTCGCACCGAGCGTGAGCACGAGCGCGGCACTGCCGACTCCCGTCCAGCGGGTTCGGCTGCTGCTGACAGCCCACCAGGCTGCTGCACCGTTTCGGACATGGGAACTACGAGAAGAAAACAATGGAAACCGCCTCTACTGCAAAGATTGAAAAACCGATCACGTAAGGCCATGCGGCCTTGGGGTTGAGCCGGCGTCGCTGTGGCGCCGCAGGAGCAGCTGCTCGTGTTGACCGCCTCGGAGGCGCTTCCAGCACGGCAACAGCACCAGTAGCAGTGCTTGGTTCGAAGTCCAGGTCGGCGATCGTCGCACTGTCGTGGTCGAGCTGTCCGACCAAGAGGTCGTTGGAGTTACCTCCGGCATAGGCCCCGGCACGGGTGCCCCAGCCGCTGGCATGCCCCATCCTGAAGAATCCAATAAGGCGGATGGGCATGAGGAAGGCAGTGGACACGATGATGAACGCCGGCAAGCGGAAGAAGTCCATCGGTTTCTCTGAGAGGTGCCGAATCTGTCGGATCGCCATGCTCAGTACCGAAGACACCACCATGAGCGCGAGCACGAGAAGCACTCCGCTTTGAACGCCATACTCCGAGAGGAACCCTTCGTAGAAGTTGTATCCCTGTCCGCTGATGGCGCGATAGATCCAACCAGCGATCACTCCAGCCAAAAGGAACGGCAGGATAATGTCCATCAGGAAGAAGACGGCCAGTACTGGTGCGTGCCCCAGCATCCATGGCAGCATGCGAAGCGTGTTGTATTGGCTGCCACGAGCCCAGCGCAGTTGCTGCTTGTAGAGCTTCTTGACCTCAAGCGGCGCATCGGTATAGACGAGCGAGGTGTGCTGGTACACCGTGCGGTGACCCTCTTGAAGAGCAAGGTTGGTCAGAGTGCGATCGTCGCTTACTTCAAGAAATACGCCCATGAAACGTTCGTTCATGAAGCGGTCCATGACGCGCGTCATGATCGAGCGACGGAACGCAATGGTGCGCCCCGGTAAGCAACCGACCTGTCCGAGCACGCTCTGAGCGGGCATCGAGTAGAGAGCTCGCGAGTTCTCCAGCCAGTCAGCCCAGCGAGTGATCCAGCTTCGCTCCGGTTCAAGGATGCGCTGACGTGTTGTGACGCCGCCGACCTTCGCGTCAGCGAACGGCCGCACCAGCTCCGAAAGGGTGTTGTCGGTCCAGACGGTGTCGGAGTCGACGAGAACGGTGATGTCGCCTGTCGACAGCTCCGTACCGATCATCACGGCATTGCGCTTACCGGGAATCGGCGTGTGCACCCAGCGCACCAGCGGAGCGAACTCTTCACTGATGCGTTCCAGTGTGGGGTTCGGCGCACCGTTGATGACGACGATGATCTCAGACGGTTGTTGCTCGACCATGCGGGCGAGCACATCCCGAAAGAGATCCTCCGGCTCATCGAGCACGGGCACTACTACGCTCGTCGTTCCGGTGAACGTGCCCGTATACGGACGGTAGCGCGACGACAACACGACTTTGAGCAACCACAGCGCCCAGATGAGCGACGAGTAGATTGCGAACATGTAGATCTCAGGGTGACCCTCGATCATGTGGCGAAGTTGCAGAATAAATATGAACACGGATGCCCCCGACATTGTGATTGGGAAAGGTGATCATCCGCGACGCTGAGGATGCTTCTCAGCGGTGAGTTGCTTGATTATTGCCCGATGGATTTGCCCACCGCAATACGGGTATTTCGTCGTATTACACCTCCAGGTGGTCTCACCCGGGTCAGGAGTTCGAGAAGAGTGTCGGCACTTAGGCTGTCGCATTTTGTGCACAATTTTGTACCCCACTAGGAGGGCGCGAATCGCTCGAATCCCGGCGCAACCGGAGCCGAAAGCGAGTTCGGGTGAAGGCGGAAAAGTGCACGTCAGGAACCCTATTGGCCACAGCTCCACGCCCCATTTATGGGTAGAACTAGTAGTCTGCCCCTAGCGCACGGAGCAGGGGCTGCCGAGGATGCACCCACCCGCTGCCCCACAATGGGGTACACGATTTTCAGGCTCCCGGGGGACGCTCGTTGGCACCATAAGTGGTTACAGGTTTAACATGCCCGTAACATTCGGAGCGGTTTCAGGGCAACCCGAGCCGATGGCAGAAGCAGCCAGACTTTGCCTCGAGCCTTACGACCTCGGCACATTAGCGACGCCATAAAAGCGGCGCTCAAAGACGCGTCGAGCGCGACGCGTGGCGCGCAAATAGTCCTCTTCGAGCTTGCTCGCTGAGCCCGGTGGATATTCGAGCATGCGGGCAACACCCTCGAGTTGAAGTCGATCCGTGGGTAAGACATCCGAGGTCTTCGAGGTCCACAGGGTGATAGCCGAACGTGCGCGGGAGGCGAGAACCCACGCTTCACGTAGGCGAGCCGCGTCGGAGGCTGTCACGAGCTTCTCGGCGACCGCCGCATTCAAAGCATCGAGTGTTGAGGTTGTGCGCAAACCTTCGACCGTCGCTCCGTGCTGAAGCTGCAAGAGCTGCACGAACCATTCGACGTCACTGAGTGAACCGCGGCCTAGTTTGAGGTGGCGGGACGGATCCGCGGCCTGCGGAAGACGTTCAGACTCCACGCGAGCCTTAATCCTTTTGACTTCACGCACGTCCTGCGGCGAAATCACGGAGGGGTAGCGAACGCGGTTCGCGAGTGCTTCGAAATCAGTGAGCAGCGCGGCGTCGCCGGCAACGCCACGGGCACGCAGGAGCGCCTGAGCTTCCCAGGTGAGCGACCAGCGGGCGTAATAGGCCGCATACGATTCGAGGGAGCGCACGATGGCCCCATTCTTGCCTTCGGGTCGAAGGTCGAGATCGAGATCGAGCGGAAGCTTGACGTCCTCAGTGATGCGAGTGAGCCCCTTGGCGAGCTTGTCAGCTCGTTTGGCAGCCTCCTCGTTAGTACCGTCCGTTGCCCGGTAGACGTACATGACATCGGTGTCGGAACCGAAACCTGCTTCGGCTCCCCCAAAACGCCCCATGGCGATAATCCCGAACTCTATTCCGTCAGGTTCTGGACGGAGAATCGCCAACGCTCCTTCGAGCATCATCGTTGTAACGTCGCTGAGCCCGCGGCCCAGCTCTTGAATCGTGGTCATTCCCACGATCGAGCCGATGGCCAAGCGTAAGATCTCACGGCGACGGGCTGTGCGCAACGCCTTGGCCGCGGCATCCTCGTGCCCTTTGTGTCTAGCGACAATGGCCCGAGCTTCGTCTTGCAACACCGCAAGAGAGCGCGGCTTGAGTTCTTTGTCGTGCTCCAGCCACGCTGCAGCTTCGGGGATGCGCTCGAAGAGCCCACCCACGTATTTGGATGCCGAGAGCACATGAGTGAGCCGCTCTGCAGCCCCAGAAGAATCGCGAAGCATGCGCAGGAACCAGTACGCCTCACCGAGTGCTTCGCTGAGCCGGCGGAACGCGAGGAGGCCGTAGTCAGGATCGGCTCCATCTGAGAACCACTGCAACATCACGGGCAGCAGAGCCTTCTGGATAGTGGCCCGCCGGGAGACTCCCCCGGTGAGCGCCGCAATGTGCGCTAGTGCGCCTTTGGGGTCGAGGAAGCCGATAGCGGCCAGTCGAGCGACGGCCTGCTCGCTCGAGAGCGCGAGGCCTTCTTCGGGCAAAGCGGCCACGGCCGAGAGCAACGGGCGATAAAACAGGCGCTCATGAAGTCTGCGCACGGCAATCTTGGTGCGCTGCCACTGCTCGGTGAGATCCTTCGCGCTTGTCGCAATGCCCGTCGCACGAGCGAGTACGCGCAGGTCATCTTGATCTCGCGGCATGAGGTGGGTGCGGCGAAGTCTCGACAGCTGGATGCGGTGTTCCAGCAGCCGGAGAAAGCGGTAGTCCCGAGCGAACTCGCCAGCTTCAGTGCGGCCGATATAACCGTGTTCGGCGAGAGCAATGAGAGCGCGCAGGCTGGACGTTTGACGCACCCCTTCGTCACTTTGTCCGTGAACGAGCTGCAGCAGCTGAACCGTGAACTCAATATCGCGAAGTCCACCCGGGCCGAGCTTGAGTTGCACATCGCGTTCCTGCGGTGGGATGTTCTCGGTGACACGCTCGCGCATCCGCTGCACTGACGCCACGAAATTCTCACGAGACGCACTGGACCACACGAGCGGGGAAACGCCCTCAATGTAGCGACCGCCGAGCTCCCAGTCGCCCGCAAGAGGGCGAGCCTTCAGAAGTGCTTGGAACTCCCAGCTCTCTGCCCAGCGATCGTAATAGGCAAGATGCGATTCAAGCGTGCGCACAAGGGCACCGTCTTTGCCCTCAGGGCGAAGGTTGGTGTCGACCTCCCACAGTGCGGGTTCCACCGTGAGGTCTTGGATGCCGCGGATCGTCTGCACCGCCAAAGGGGTAGCGATCGTGACCGCACGGTCGGCGCTAATACCGTCGGGTTCAGTGACGAAAATGACGTCGACATCCGACACGTAGTTCAGTTCACGGGCGCCGGCCTTGCCCATGCCAATGATGGCAATCCGGGTAGCGGCGATGTCAGCTTCTGGAAAGTTCACCGATCGGCGTGCCACAGACAGTGAGGCTTCCAGCGCGGCACCGGCTAAATCGGCCAAGGCCATTGCCACACGGTCAACAGCAGCAAGAGGGTCTTCCTGCGCGAGATCCCAGGCGGTCAGCTTCGCGAGCTCTCGCCGATAGCGCACCCGCAACGCAACCCACGCGTCTTCGCCCTCGAGGTCGTTGGTGACTTCGGTGAGGAGCTCAACGTATTCCTCGGGCGAGTAAGGCTGCGCAATGGGCGAACACATCGCGTCGAGTTCTTGCGGATGCCGCACAAAGAAGTCGCCAAGCCCCGAAGACGCGCCAAGGACTCGAACCAGTCGCACTGCGGCCTCGTCATTGGCCAGCACTGGCGTGAGTTGCTGCGGTGAGCCCTCGGAGAGTTCCACGAGCAGCCGAAGAGCCTGATCGGGGTCTGCTGCGCGCGCGAATAACGCTGCGGGCACTTCGGGGCGGTCGAGCGCCACAAGACGCTCTCGGGCCTCGCTGAGTTCCAAGAAACCCAGCTTGGCGAGTTCGGTCAGAGTGTATGGCGGCGACGACATGGTGACGGAGGGTCTAGAGGATCTCTAGGCTGCTCTCCAATTCGTAGGGAGTGACCTGAGCGCGGTACGCCTTCCATTCGCGACGCTTGTTGAGCAGCACGAAGTTGAACACCTGCTCCCCGAGCGTCTCTGCGACGAGCTCGGAGTTTTCCATAATGCTCAGCGCATGGTTCAGGTTCGACGGAAGCTGTTCGTAACCCAAGGCACGGCGTTCGTGCTCGGACAGGTCGCCAACGGCATCCTCGGCTTCGAGCGGAAGCTCATAGCCCTCTTCGATGCCCTTAAGCCCAGCGGCGAGCAACAGCGAGTAAGCCAAGTAGGGGTTTGCTGCCGAGTCGAGAGCACGGTATTCAATGCGCGCGCTCTGGCCCTTGCCGGGCTTGTACAGCGGAACTCGTACGAGAGCCGAACGATTGTTGTGCCCCCACGTGACGAAGCTCGGAGCTTCGTCTCCGCCCCACAAGCGCTTGTAGGAGTTGACGAACTGGTTAGTGACAGCAGTGATCTCCGGAGCGTGCTTGAGAATGCCGGCCATGAACTGGCGGCCAACCTTCGACAGCTGGTAGTGCCCGCTGGCGTCGTAGAACGCATTCTGGTCGCCCTCGAAGAGCGACATGTGGGTGTGCATTCCCGAGCCCGGCTGGCCAGACATCGGCTTCGGCATGAACGTGGCGTACACGCCCTGCTCAATGGCAACTTCTTTGATGACAGTGCGGAACGTCATGATGTTGTCTGCAGTGGTGAGTGCGTCGGCGTAACGAAGGTCGATCTCGTTTTGGCCGGGGCCGGACTCGTGGTGGCTGAACTCTACCGAGATGCCGAGGTCTTCGAGCATCCGCACCGAACGGCGACGGAAGTCGTGTGCCGTGCCGCCAGGAACGTTGTCAAAGAAACCAGCGGAATCTACCGGCTGCGGGCTGCCATTCTTGAGCTTGCTCGACTTGAGAAGGTAGAACTCGATTTCGGGATGCGTGTAGAACGTGAAGCCACGCTCAGCTGCCTTCTCGAGCGTGCGCTTGAGCACGTTACGAGGGTCAGATGCTGCGGGCTGGCCATCAGGCGTCGTGATGTCGCAGAACATGCGTGCGGTGGGGTCGATCTCTCCGCGCCACGGCAAAATCTGAAAAGTGGTGGGATCGGGATGCGCGAGCATGTCTGCTTCATAGGCGCGCGTGAACCCTTCAATGGCAGAACCGTCGAAGCCAAGACCCTCAGCGAATGCACCCTCGATCTCGGCGGGCGCAACAGCAACGCTCTTGAGCGTTCCCACAACATCCGTGAACCAGAGTCGAACGAATTTGATGCCACGTTCTTCAATTGTGCGAAGAACGAAATCGCGCTGCTTGTCCATTGACATATAGTCCCTCGATCCGTGCTTTGCCGCGAGATTGCGACATCGATTCTGCCGCTCTAAGGGTACTTGCTCTAGGGCATCTCTGCAGCGCACTCGCCGCCGTGGTAGCCCAATTGAACCCTGCGCCGGTGTCGTTAGACTGGCGGCTATGACTGACTCTGCCGCCGCTGAAGCCCAAGCCAAGCTCAAACGAGTTCGCACTCGCCATTTTCAGACGGCGAAAGAGAACGGAATCAAGATCGTTGGGCTCACCAGTTACGACCAGCTGACTGCTGGAATCTTCGACGAATCCGGCATCGACTTCCTGCTGGTCGGCGACTCCGCTGGCAACAATGTCTATGGCTACGACACCACTCTGCCGGTAAGCATCGATGACCTGATCCCCCTGACGCGCGCCGTCGCCGGCGCTGTTACGCGCGCTTTTGTCGTGGCGGATATGCCCTTCGGATCCTACGAAACAGGTTCCGAGGAGGCGCTTCATACCGCGTTCCGCTTCATGAAAGAGACCGGGGCACACGCCGTGAAGCTTGAAGGCGGTGTGCGCAGCGCCGAACAGATCCGACGCATCGTGGATGCCGGCATCCCGTTGATGGCTCACATCGGGTTCACTCCTCAGAGCGAGCACGGTCTCGGCGGCCACGTCATTCAGGGTCGCGGAGAAGGGTTTGAGCAATTGCTCGCCGACGCTCTCGCCGTTCAAGAGGCTGGCGCGTTTGCCGTCGTGCTCGAGATGGTTCCCGCGGATGCCGCAGCCAAGATCACCGAAGCACTGTCGATTCCGACAATCGGTGTCGGTGCCGGCCCTCACGTTGATGGGCAGCTTCTGGTCTGGACTGACTGGGCGGGCCTCACCAAGGGACGCATCCCGAAGTTCGTTAAGCAGTACGCCGATTTGCGCGCAACGCTCGCGGGCGCTGTCGACGAGTACCGCGCCGATGTGGCCGCGGGTACGTACCCGACACACGAGCACTCCTACTAGGAGTCTCCTCGGCCGGGAACGGCCCGTGCATGCTCCGAGCGTCTAGTCTTCAGAATCTTCGCTTGCCCACTTGCGTGCGCGCTCCGCGATGATTTGCGGGGCGTGTTCGGCTTGAGCCCGAGTATCGAATGGGCCATCACGATCTACGGCTAGCGACTGCGGTCCTTCTTCGACTTCGCCGGTCTTGTGGTTGTACCACCATTGCTCCATGCGGTTCGTCCCTTCGTCGAGAGCAAGGCTACGCGGTTAGACTGCTGAAATGCCTCGGAATAATTCTGGTCACCTCGTTCCGGGAGTAATCCCACCCCAACTTGCCGTCCCCTCGGCTATTACCCGCCCCGAATACGTGGGCAAGAAGGCGCCGCGCACCTTCACCGGTTCAGATGTTTACACGGCTGAAGAAGTAGACCGCATCCGTGCCGCAGGCACCATTGCCGCCGGCGCCGTCGAAGCAGTTGGTGCGGCGGTTGCCCCCGGAGTCACTACCGCACACCTCGATCAGATCGCGCACGAGTACATGGTGTCCCGCGGTGCCTACCCGTCAACGCTGGGCTACCGTGGCTTCCCGAAGTCGTGTTGCACGAGCATCAACGAAGTAATTTGTCACGGCATTCCGGATGACACGGTGCTCAAAGATGGCGACATCATCAACATCGACATCACCGCCTACAAAGACGGCATGCACGGTGACCTCAATAAGACCTTCCTCGTCGGCAACGTTTCTGACGACGCTCGCAATCTCGTTGAACGCACGCAAGAAGCGCTTAACCGGGGAATCAAGGCCGTAGCCCCTGGGCGTCAGGTCAACGTGATCGGCCGGGCGATTGAGTCCTATGCAAAGCGCTTTGGCTACGGCGTGGTTCGCGACTTCACCGGACACGGCGTTGGCCGCGCTTTTCACACCGGGCTCATCATCCCTCACTACGACTCTGCACCGCAGTTCGACGACGTCATCGAGGTGGGGATGGTCTTCACCATCGAACCCATGCTGACCCTCGGAACCAACGATTGGGATTTGTGGGCCGATGACTGGACCGTCACCACTCGCGACAAGAGTTTGACCGCACAATTCGAGCACACCATGGTCGTCACCGAACGTGGCACCGAAATTTTGACTCTCCCGTAATAATCTGACGCTCCCCTAACCACGCGAAAGAGGACAGCATGACTCAGGCTCTAGGAATCGACATCGGTGGCACCGGAATCAAGGGGGCCATTGTCGACACCGACACAGGCAAGCTGGTGAGCGACCGGATGAAGATCGCGACGCCCAAATCGGGCAAACCTGATGCGATCGTCGCGGTCGTCGTTGAGCTCATCGAAAAACTCGGCGGAATTCCCGAGTCGATGCCGGTTGGCGTATGTTTCCCCGCAATCGTGCGCAACGGCAAGACGATGTCTGCCGCAAACATCTCCAAAGAGTGGATCGGTCTCGAGGCCGAAGCGCTATTCGAGAAGGCCCTCGGCCGCGACATCCACTTTGTCAATGATGCGGATGCCGCTGGCGTTGCCGAAGTGCGCTACGGCGCGGCACAAGGCGTACCTGGTCTGATCTTGCTCACAACGCTCGGCACCGGAATCGGCAGTGCGCTGATCTATAACGGAACCCTCGTTCCGAATTCAGAGCTGGGTCATCTCACCATCGGGCGCCAGGATGCCGAAAAAGGCGCGTCATTCTCCGCGAAGGAACGG
Source organism: Salinibacterium sp. NG22 (assembly GCF_015864925.1). Taxonomy (NCBI): domain Bacteria; kingdom Bacillati; phylum Actinomycetota; class Actinomycetes; order Micrococcales; family Microbacteriaceae; genus Salinibacterium; species Salinibacterium sp. NG22. The sequence continues at coordinate 432,070 of NZ_JADYWG010000001.1, forward strand.
CGCCGCCTCAGTTGGAAAGCGTGGGCAAAGCGTCTCCAGCGCTACTACACCCACCTCGAACTGCTCTTCTCCCCCGACCTCTTCTTGGTCGGTGGCGGCGTGTCAAAAAGCCACGAAAAGTTTCTCCCACTGCTGAAGTTGAAGACGCCGATCGTGCCCGCCAAACTTCGCAACAACGCTGGCATTCTCGGTGCTGCCGCCCTCGCCGTAAAGGAATAGCCATGAGCTTTCACACCAATGAACCCCATTCCGGCGACATCGCTGGGCGGCTGAACTGGCTCCGCGCTGGAGTTCTTGGCGCGAACGATGGCATTGTCTCTGTTGCTGCAATTGTTGTCGGCGTCGCTGGTGCGACATCCGCCATCGCTCCCCTGATCACCGCGGGAGTCGCCGGCCTCGTCGGTGGCGCCATCTCGATGGCCTTGGGAGAATATGTTTCCGTGAGCAGCCAGAGCGATAGCCAGCGGGCACTCATCGAGAAAGAGCGACGAGAACTCGCCGAGATGCCGGAGGAGGAACTCGCCGAGCTCGCGGCCATCTACCGCGCTAAAGGAATCAGCGCAGAAACAGCGCAACGCGTGGCAGAGGAGCTCACCGAACACGACGTTCTAGCGGCCCACCTCGAAGCGGAGCTAGGCATCACCGAACACGCCGTCGTGAGCCCCTGGCAAGCAGCCGGGGCATCTGCGCTCGCGTTCACGATCGGTGGAGTGCTGCCGCTCGCCGCCATCCTGCTGGCACCCGAACCCATCCGGGTCCTAGCGACCTTCATCGCCGTCTTGACAGCACTGGTGATCACCGGGGCGCTGTCGGCGCGTGTTGGCGGCAACAGCTGGGTGCGACCAACGCTGCGGATTGTGATCGGTGGAGCGCTCGCCCTCGCCACCACGTTCCTCATCGGTACGCTTTTGGGCACTTCGGGCGTCGTCTAAAGGCACTCGGCGACCGCACGGGCGAGTCTGGCTGAGCCTGACGCTCACATTCAGACTGAGGAATGGGCCGGCTAGTACGCCGGGTTCTGTTCACACGAGACCGAAATCTCGTGCTGGACGGTCATCTATCTACGATGTACGTTGCCGCACACCTCTAGCGATCTACCCGAAGACTCGGCGAGCAGCCTTAGCGTCTTCTGTCTGATCTTGCTCCGGACGAGGTTTACCTAGCCGGCCGAGTCACCCCGGCCGCTGGTGGTCTCTTACACCACCGTTTCACCCTTACCCCAGACCGAAGTCTGTGGCGGTCTGCTTTCTGTTGCACTGTTCTCGCGGGTTGCCCCGGGTGGGTGTTACCCACCATCCTGCTCTGCGGAGCCCGGACGTTCCTCGGTACCCTTAACGGATAACGCGACCGTCTTGCCGACCCATTCAACTGCCAAGCTTAGCGTTCAACGAGCGGTTAGAGTCCCGACTCGTTGGTGCGAACAAGAATGCCTTCACTGCTGGCACACATGATCACGGTGTCAGGTGCTGCGGCCCGAATCTCTTGCATTTCGTTCTCGAGGAGCTTCACGCCGGATGCCAGCGAAACTCCCCCGCGCAACAGCGAAGCGCCAACACCGTAACGTTCGCGCTGACGTTCGTAGAGCGCCAAAAGATCGTCCGGGATCGTAGCCTGCAAAGCAGAGCGACCGGTACGGGTCGTGCCCAACTCCGCCTCGATGACGACGAGGGCTTCATCGCGGCTGGCTTCGAGCTCGGCGGCCTGGGTACGGAGGTTGTCCGCCTGCTCAGTCAGATTGTCTACAACCTTCTGCTGGGCTTCAAGCTTCTCCATGACGGCAAGCTCAATGTCTTCGAGGTTGCTCAAACGGGTGCGCAGCGCGGCGAGCTCCTGCTCAAGCGCAGCAACATCTTTGGCCGACGAACTCGCATCAAGGCGCGAAGTATCACGGGCGATGCGAGCCTCAACCACCGTGACATCCGACTCAACGCGGCTCATTTCGAGCTCGATGTCTTCTTTGATGCCACGCTCTTCTAACATCGTCAACTGAAGCTTGTCGCGGTGCTGCTTCAGTTCGGTAAGTTTCTCGTGCTCAGGAAGCTTCTTTGCACGGTGCTCCAACTGGGCAATCTTCGTGTCAAAGGCCTGCAGGTCGAGGAGCAGCGCCTGATCAGCGGGGCTAGCGGTCAATGCCATAGTCATGTTTCTCTCTGTATACCGGTGTGCTTACTGCACAACCGCAAAATCCCAAGGATCGGTGCGCAATTCGCTCACCGTAATCGTTACGTCTGGCAGCAATGCCCGCAACTCTTCGGCTGCAGCGTCGAGCCACAACCATTCACTCGCCCAATGCGAGACATCGATCAACGCCGGGCCATTCAGGAGCCGAGCATTCTCACGAGCTTCAGAAGCCGGATGATGCCGCAGATCACTCGTGATGTAGACATCCGACGCCAACACGGCAGGCTCGTTCAAGTATGCGTCACCCGCTCCCCCACACAACGCCACCGATTGAACGAGTTGCTCAAAATCACCAGCAACACGAACGCCGGTAGCCGTGGGCGGGAGAATCTCCGCGATCAGGCGAGCAAGACGACCGAGGGTCATCGGCTCCGGCAGTTGCCCCGTGCGGCCGATGCCGCGATCGGGAGTCTGACCGGCGACGATGGGGGCGATCGACGACAAGCCCAGCTTGGAGGCGAAGCGACCTGACGTTCCGGTTTCTACGACATCCGCGTTCGTATGTGCGGCCAACAGAGCGCACTCAGCACGCACAAGCTTGGTCAGCACCGCGCCTTTGTAGCGGTCGCTGGCTATGGATGTGACTCCGCGCAGGAGCAGCGGATGGTGCGTAATGAGCATGTCCGCACCACCAGCAATAGCCTCGTCGACGGTGTCGATGACCGCGTCGACCGCGAAAGAGATCGTAGACACCGGGGCGTCGAGGTCTCCCGCGACTAACCCCACCGCATCCCACGACTCGGCACCGGATGCAGGCCAGAGCCGTTCGGCCGCGGCAAGGACATGAGCGACAGTAGTAGACACGCGATCAGTCTAGGCGGGACGCGGTGCGCGCTCAGGCTGCTCGGCCTCTTGACGACGAATCGCTGGAATACCTGCCACCAGGGGTGTCAGGATTCCGAGACCGAGAGCAACGAGCACACCAAGGTCGGTGCCGGCGAGGTCAGAACTCAGATCGACTCCGAGTGCCGTAAAGCCGTACCCCTGCCACGAAAGCCAGCTGATCGTCGCGCTAGTGAGAGCGAAGCCGATCACCGAGATCACGATGTAGGCACCGAGGTTGACCCAACGGACATCGGCATACACTCCACCGCGAGCAAGCAGCCCAGCGCTGTCGAGCTTGCGAGTGCGAATCATGGTCTCCGAAGCAAAGATCCCCGCCCACGCAGCGGTGGGAACCGCAAGCGTGGTTGCGACATCCCGGAACAGTTCGTTGATTCCACCATCGATGCCGAAGGCGAAGAGGATACCGAGAGCACCAAGCACGACCGCAACGATGACGATTGACCACTGACGCGGCACCCGCACTCCAATTGCCTGGAGCGCGAAACCACCGGAGTAGAGGCTCAGAGTGATGCCCGAGAGCAAGCTCAGTGCAGCAGCAAGCAGCAACGGAATCGGGTACCAGCTCGGCAGCAAGAGCAGCAGGGTGTCGAGTGGCGAAGCGAGGAAACCGCGAGCAATTGCGGGATCAGAAGCCGCAAGAAGCGCACCGTAGGCGATGAGAACGAAGGCGGGAAGTGCTGCACCAAAGGTGGCAGACAACATCGACGCTGGACCGCTCGAGGACGGGCGCTGGTAACGGGCAATATCTGCACCGCTATAGGCCCACACCAAACCAAGGAAGCTGAACACCAATACGGCGCCGGTGACTGTCAGCAGCCACGAACCGTCGGGAGTGGTGAGCGCCTGCGAAACGTCGATGTACTGCGCCGTGAAGCCGATGAGGCCCACAATCAGCACACCCGAGATGATGCTCAGAATCAATTGGATGCGCGCAAACAGCGGGTAACCGGCGAAAGCGATTACCAGGGCGATCAGGAACGACAGTGCCAATGCGATGAGAAGCAACTGTCGGTCGCCAAGACCACCGTTGAGGTCGGAGCCGATCAGCACAATGGCGACCGAAGAAGCCAAGACCCACAAGAGCACAGCGCCCCAGAAGAGTCGTGCGACTAAGGCAACCGCCGACGGAGCGATATTGCCGAGGAGCCCGAACGTCGACCGCGAGACAACCATGGTTGGCTGGCCGCTGCGCTTGCCCGCAAGAGTTGTGAGGCCCAAGGGAATGAAGGACAGCGCGACACCCGCGAGGATAGCGACGATCGACTGGCGAAGGCTCATCCCCACAGCGAACACCGCTGCACCGAGACCGAGGCTCACGATGGACGAGTTGGCAGCAAACCACAGCCAGAAGAGACGTGCGGCGTGACCGATGCGGCGATCAACCGGAGTCGGCTCCAGGCCACTCTCCTCAAGGCTGAAGACGCGCTGCGCAGTAGGAGCGACCTCATCAAGACCGAGCGGCTGCTGAGCAACAACTGATGTTGAATGAGCAACTGGCTGAGGCATTGAATCGATCGGCGCTGGCGCAGCCGCGCTTGATTCAGTGATTGGCGGTGCAGCGAGAGGTGCCGGAGCGCCCGTTGGTGCCGGCTGCGACGCAAGCGAAGCACCAGCAACGGCAGCGCCACCAAGAAGCGCAGCACCTGCCGCCCCAGCGGCAAAGGGAATTTCGTCATCGGCGTTATCAGCGCGAACGTTCTCGGCGCCAGCGTTGTCGATTGGCGCAGCGCTGTCGATTGGCGCAGCGCTCACACCGGCGCTGAATGCGGCGGTGGACAGCTCTGTCGGGTACGAAAGGCGGTCGCTGTCGTCAACAGCGTCATCCGTTTCCGACTCGTCCGCTTCAAATGCGGCTTGGGCAATGGGCATCGAGCCAGTTTGAACTTCAGAGAGCGGGTCACCATGGACAGGCGGTGCGGCGTTCGCGAGGAGCGCCTGCAATGGATCAACATCCGCTTCATCGGCGTCGGAATCGACGTCAGCATCCACGATGTCATCGGTCTTCAGCAGGTCATCAAAGCTGATCGGCTCCGATGCGACGTACTTCGGAGTCTCGGTCGAGGCGAAGCTGAAAGCTGCAGCGCCCTCCGTTGTGGCGGTCGCTGCTGCAGAATCGTCGGGAACAGATTCCGAAACCGGCTCGGAGGCCACAGCAGTCGTTTCTGCGGAGTCCTGCTCGGTTTCAATCGGCGCCTCAGCAGGCGTCGATGCTGCGGTGCTCGGCAGGTCCGCTTGGAGATCGAACGCGAAGGGTGCGCCGCTTTCATCAGCGGCCGAGTCGACAGCGAATTCAGCGGAGGCCGCCTCAGCGTTGACCTCGTCCGATGCGCCATCTGCGGGCGGCGGAGCAAATCCGAAATCACCGAACGAGACATGCTCGTCGAGGTTCGCGCGCGGAATGCTCGGCGCGACGTCCGGCTCCACGAGAGCAGGCGGAGCGAATTCCACCTCGTCGTAGTCGCCATCCTCGTCGGCGGGGAATTCAGGAGCAGCCTGAACGTCAGATGGGGCCGGAGCTGCGGTCTCGTCAGTCGCTTCGGGCGCGGCGGGCGCCTCGGGCACAGCTGCTGGCAGTGTGGCGAAAGGTAACTCGGGCGCAGCGAACGATTCGGAAACTACCGGCGCTTCAGGAACGACCGGTGCTTCAGGAACGATCACAGCATCAGGCGTTACGGCAGCTTCCGCTTCGGCCGCAGGAGCTTCCGGAGCATCGCCCAAGGACAGGAAGCCGGAGTCGGCATCGAACGAAGAAGCTGCGGGGTCGGCAATGGGCTCGGTAGCCGCTGCCGGAGCAGCAGGCTGCTCGACAGACGGCTGCTCATTAGACGGCTGCTCAGAGTCGTCGCCTAGAACAGGAAGTGTGATCGACCCGGTCGGATCTGCGTGAGCAGCAAAGGGGATCTCGTCTTCGAAGTCCGCGGGAGGCGACCACGACTCGCTGGGCGGCGGAACGTCCCACGACGGCAATTGGGCCGCAGCGGGTGCTGGCGCGGGTGCAACTGTGGCGGACGATTCTTCCGGCACTGCGGGAGGCGCATCCGCTATCTCGCTGGCTGTTCCAGCGGAGTGAGAAGCAGCCTGATTAATGTCGACGTGCGCGGTCTCTGCCTGGGGCTCGACCGGCGTGTGAGTCTCCGCAGCCGCAGCGGGCGCTTCATCGTGGTCGACGACATCCGAGAATTCGGACCGAACTTGCTCGATGACCTGATCGGCGACGGGGCCACCTCGAGACCGGAATGTAGTTTCCCATTCGCGGTACTCACGGGCTTCTTCTTCGCGCAATCGCAACTGAGCTTCGAGAACCTCAATGACGCTCAGCGTTCCCGTTGACTGGTTTTCGGGGCTGTCTGCCCAGTTCAGAATGTCTTCATCCGCCATCGAACGGCGGGTGGGAGGCGTCGGGACGTCGTCATCTGTCGCAGTTTCTGCACTAGCAGGCTGTTCTTCGCTCGCTGCCGGTGCTTCCGCAGTCGCCGACTCGTCCGCAACGGGAGTGTTTGGGGCTGCTGGAATTTCTTCTGCTGCGGGAGTTGGTTCCGCGACCGGGACGAAGGATGCTTCCGGTGCAAAACTCGAAACGAACGGCGCGGCCTGAACTGGGCTCGGCTGGACGGGTTCGGCAGGTCCGGCAGGTTCCGCAGACTCGACGAAGGGCTCGGCCGGGAGTTCAAACGCGGGAGCGACAACGTCAGCTGCCTCCGGGGCGCTCGGGGCCTCAGGAAGCGTCACAGCCTCAAAAGCAATCTCAGTCTCAGGAGCACTCGTTGCCTCAGACGCTGCTTCGGTTTCTGCTTCGGCTTCTAGTTCCGCTTCTGTTTCCGGTTCTGAAACGAACGCCGATTCGACAGCGTCAGTAGCGAGATTTACGGGCTCAACGACCTCGGGAACTTCTGCGATGGCAGCTGTTGATTCAGTCGTGGGCGCCACACTGTCGAAAGTTTCGACGGCGTCTGCAGCAATCGCTGCCGGCTCCTCATCAGCCGGTGCGATGAACGACTGACGGCGCGTGAATGGTGAATCTACTTCGGCCGCGTCAGTGACTTCTGCGACTTCGCTAGGTTCTGCGACTTCGCTAGGTTCGGAGACTTCGCTGGGTTCGGTAGCGTCGTTGGATTCCGCAGTGTCGTCAGCGTCGGCGACTGCGGACTCAACCGCGCCAAATCCCTCTGGTTCTTCGAGAGCAGTCTCTGCGGCCGGCGCGGGGAAGAACACGTCGAGAGGCTCTTCGGCAACCGCTTCGGTCGCCTCTTCGAAGGCCTCGATCGGCTCGGGCTCCGTCGTCGACGCTGGTTCGTCTGCGGCCACTGAATCTGCCGGATCTGCTGGTGCCGCGACATACTCAGGCTCGATCACGGACTCAGGCGTGGGCGGTGCAAGGTATTCACTCGTGGAGTTCTCAGCAGAGGGCTCAGGATCGGCGGCTTCGCGGAACGCAGCATCCAGGTCGAAGGCCGAAACGCTCGCGACGGACGGGGCGCTAGCGAACTCGCTTGATTCAGCGTCGTCGTCAGCAGCTGTGCTCGCGTCGGCATCGGCATCGGCATCGGCAAGAGTTGAGTCGGTCGCGTCTTCCTGCGGCGCGACCTCTTCAGCTGTGGGCACAGTAGCGTCGCTCGCAATATCCGAAACGTCGGAGTCAGGAGTGAGAACCTCATCGAGCGAAAGGAACCCGTCGCTATTCAGGCTCGGTGCCTCGACAACGGCCGGCGCATCCTTGCCGTCGAGGTTCCACATGGGGGCACCGTCGATGACTTCTTCCACAGGAAGAGGCGCCTCTGCTGCAGCCTGTTCCTCTACAGGAGCCGGTGCGGGAGTGGAGCCCTGAACGTTGGGCTCAAGCGGCCCGAGCTTCCAGATGTGGTTAGCGGGTGCATCCGATTCGGCTGAAATTGGATCGGAGCTGTCACCCGCGACAGGGGAAACCTCTGCCCAGTGTGTGTCACCGGACGGTGCGTCTTCAGCGGGCGCGTGAGGCGCAGCTGCTTCTGGTTCCTGCGTTGCAAAGAGCGATTCGAAGCTGAACTCTTCGGAGTCATCTGCGCCCTCGGTAGCGCCAAGATCGAACGCACCAAGATCTTCGTCGAACTCGTCCGCGGCAGGCGCAATGGCGTCAGCAGAAACGGGGGCTGGCTCGACCGATTCTGACGCGAGCGGCTCAGGTGCGACTGGCGCAGCATCGAGCGGCGCAGCATCGAGCGGCGCAGCATCGAGCGGCGAAGATTCAACGGGGGCAGATTCGGTTGCCGCGGAATCATCCGGTGCGGACTGAGCGGCTGCTGATTGAGCGGCTGCGGATTCGACCGGCGCAGGCTCAGTCGGAGCAGTTGCGCTCTCACCGGCAGCTGCAGCCTCGCCAGCGGCAAGAGCAGTAGCCAATGCGTCGCTTTCAGCGTCTACTGCGGCAGCGTGGGCTTCCATTTCTTCTGGAGTGCGTCGGCGAGAAATACGGGACGCGAAGAAATCTGGCGTCGTGTAATCAGCAGGAATTTGGTAGGGGTCGTCGTCGTCGTTGTCATCGGCTGCCGACGGTGCGGCGGCGTGCTCGGAATCTGCATCACTCGGAGCATCGAGCTGCGAAACAGCCTGTGTGGGATCAGGAGCGGGCGCCATGGCCCAAGGAGGCATTCCCTGGTCGAGCGCATCTGCGACGTCGGAGCGCTGGAATTCTTCGTTGAGGTCGATGGGCGCAAATCCTGAGGCGCCAACGGGCGGCGCCGGCGGTGCGACAGAGTCTGCGGGCGGCGCAACCGGCACAGACGTGTCTGCATTGAGCGCAGCATCCAGATTGAAAATGCCGTCAGTGGATGCTTCGCTCAGGTCGACAAGACCGTCAGCGGTCGTGTCATTCGCCGAGTCCGCACCGGGAGATGTGCCGGTTGCGGGCTTCGGAAAGGGTAGTTCGAACTCATGCTCTGAAGACGTTTTGTCGTTCGCATCGTTCGCGTCGTCAACGTCGTCGTGGAATGCCATGCACAAATCCTAAGGCGATACCAATGTTTTGCGGGTATGCCGAGCCGTACTCAGAACAGATAGTGCAACAAATATGAGGGATAGACCGATCCACGAGAGTGAACAAAGCGCCTGCGCGCTCACCGGCCCGTTCGATCCAGAGCGCGCTCACCGGCGCTACTAGATCAGTGGATGCCGCGACTTCGCTCGGCACTGTAGACCTCAAGAATTGCGGCAGCGCTGAGATCAATATCTCGTTCGGTCGTCGCCCAATTGGTGACCGAGACTCGCATTGCCGCGTGCCCGTTCCACGTTGTGCCGCTGACCCAGCAGGTGCCTTCCGCTTGCACGCCAGCAACGACCGCACGAGTGACGTCGTCAGAATCGGCAAACCGCACGAGCGCTTGGTTGAGGACAACGTCGTTGAGCACGTCAACACCGTCTTCACGTTGGAGAGTCGACGCCATGTGGCGAGCACTCCTGCAGCTACGCGCGATCAGGTCGTCGACGCCCTTGCGGCCCAGCGTGCGCAATGTGGCATAAATCGGTATCGCTCTGGCCCGCCGTGAGAGTTCTGGAACCCAATCGATTGCGTCGCGCTCAGTCCCTGAGGTCTGGATGAGATAGGCCGCTGATGCGCTCATCGCCGCACGGTGGTCGGCCGCGTGCTTCACAATCGCGACGCCACTGTCGTAGGGAACGTTCAACCACTTATGGGCGTCGGTGGACCATGAATCTGCGTTCTCAATGCCGTCGACGAGGGGCGCTAGCTCAGCGCTGGCCCGGGCCCAGAGACCGAACGCCCCATCGACGTGGAGCCACGCATCCGCCTCGTTGGCAATCTCGGCGATCTCGCGCAGAGGATCGCACGCACCGCTATTGACGTTTCCGGCTTGAGCACAAATGATCACGGGGCCACGCACGGTGGCAAGCGCGTCGCGCAGGCTGTCTGCGCGCATCCGGCCTTGATCATCGGCGTCGACGGTCACGAGCGAACGCGTGCCAAATCCGAGGTACCGCAATGCCACATCGATCGTCACGTGAGCCGCGGCGCTGACCACGACAGTTACTCGCGGCGCACCCGCGAGTCCGTCGAGTTCGACATCCCAACCGGCTCGCCTCAACACGTTGTGACGGGCTGCCGCAAGGCACGTGAAGTTCGCCATTTGTCCGCCTGTAACGAAGCCGACCGAGGCGTCATCAGGCAAACCGAACAGGTCAAGCAGCCACTCAGCGGCGACCTCCTCGACGGCAGCAGCAAAAGGAGATATCGCGTGGATGCCCGCATTCTGGTCCCACGTCGACACCAGCCAATCGGCGGCAAGAGCAACAGGGTGGGCGCCGCCGATGACGAAACCGAAATACCGCGGAGCGCCGCAGTCGGTCATCCCTGTTTCCGCTTGGTCAGCGAGGAGATCGATCACGGCATGGTCGTCGTGCCCGAGCGTCGACAGTGGTTCGTGCAGCGCCGCCATCATCTCGTCGCGCCCCGCGCGCGCACCGACATGGCGAGCAGCCAGGCTCTGAAGATAGCGCTGGGAATGGTCGTGCGCGCGCTCGAGCACAGAATCTGAGACGTCATTCGACATGGAGCTCCACCTCGTCAGGTTGGGACCGCATCGACCGGACTGCCGCGGGTCGTGCAGGGAGCATAGCGCCGAATGTGCGCAGGAAACGAAGAAAACCCCCGTCAGTGACGGGGGTTTTCTGTTGCGGTGGGCCCTACCGGGATCGAACCGATGACATCCACGGTGTAAACGTGGCGCTCTACCAGCTGAGCTAAAGGCCCGCAGCGACGCAATGCGAAGCAGCGCTCGATAATGTTACACGGGATTTTGGCGCCGGTTGCGCACCCACCACAAAACCGTCACTACCGGTCGGACGAAAGCTGTTCGATTGCCCGTTCGTAGTCAGCAAATAGGCGGGGTTCGCCGAGCTTGGAACTAATAACATCCCGCACGATTCCGGCTTTATCGATGAGGAAACTGGTGCGGCTCGCAAAACCTTTGTCGTGAAGGAATACGCCGAAAGCTTGCGCAGTCGCTCCGTGAGGCCAAAAGTCAGAAAGCAACGAGAGACGGATGCCGTCAGCCTCTGACCATGCCCGCAAAGTGGCCGTCGAATCAGCAGAAATCACGACGATTTCGACCCCGGCGCTGGCGGCAACGTCGTGCCACTCATTGAGCTGAGTTACCTCGTCGGTACACACGGGAGAAAACGCGAGGGGAATGAAAACGACGAGTACCGCTCGTCGTGAAAGCAGTTCCTGCCCGCTAACTGTCTGTCCGTGCTGATTGCGAAGCTCAAAGTCGGGCGCAATTGCCCCTCGCGTGATGGTCATACGAAACCTTCCCCCAGAAAACCGTCCGAATTCCCCACAATTACAGGAGAAATTGGCCCGGTTCGAATCTTGCCGCATTCGACAACTAGAATCGATGGGCGTAGTCGATCCCATCACATCCGTAACCCGGTAGTGCCTCGACTCGCACGACTCTGTTCTCTACACGAAAGAGGTCAACGGTGACGGTAAACGACCAGGACCCATACTCGGTAACCAACACCGACAAGGACCCGGAGGAGACCGCCGAGTGGAACGAATCACTCGACTCCCTCGTTGCAGCACAAGGCCACGAGCGCGGTCGCGAGATCATGCTCAGCCTTCTCAAGCGTTCTAAAGACTTGCACCTTGGTGTGCCGATGGTTCCGACCACCGACTACATCAACACCATTGCAAAAGAAGATGAACCCGACTTCCCCGGTGACGAAAAGCTCGAGCGTCGTTACCGTGCGTGGATTCGCTGGAATGCCGCAATCACTGTGCACCGCGCGCAGCGCCCCGGCGTTGGCGTTGGCGGCCACATCTCGACGTACGCGTCATCTGCCGCTCTCTACGAAGTAGGACACAACCACTTCTTCCGTGGTGCAGACCACGAATCTGGCGGAGACCAAATCTTCTACCAGGGCCACGCCTCCCCCGGTATGTATGCTCGCGCCTTCCTCGAAGGTCGCATGAGCGAAGACCAGCTGAAGGGCTTCCGTCAAGAGAAGTCGCAGGCACCGAATGGCATCTCGAGCTACCCGCACCCGCGCCTCATGCCGGAGTTTTGGCAGTTCCCCACCGTGTCAATGGGTCTTGGCCCGATCAATGCGATCTATCAGGCCCAGAACAACAAGTACATCAGCAACCGTGGCATCAAGGATGTGTCTGACAAGCAGGTCTGGGCATTCCTCGGCGACGGCGAGATGGACGAGGTCGAAAGCCGTGGAGCCCTGCAGTGGGCAGCAAACGAGAAGCTCGACAACCTCAACTTCGTCATCAACTGCAACCTCCAGCGTCTCGACGGCCCGGTTCGCGGTAACGGCAAGATCATCCAGGAGCTCGAGAGCTTCTTCCGCGGTGCCGGCTGGAACGTCATCAAGGTTGTCTGGGGCCGCGAGTGGGATGACCTGCTCGCCAACGACTCAGAGGGCGCACTGCGCGACCTCATGAACCAAACCCCCGACGGCGACTACCAGACCTACAAAGCAGAGTCTGGCGCCTACGTTCGCGAGAACTTCTTCGGCCGCGACCCCCGCACGCTCAAGATGGTTGAACACCTCTCGGACGACGACGTATGGAACCTCAAGCGTGGTGGTCACGACTACCGCAAGGTTTACGCCGCCTTCAAGGCAGCGAGTGAGCACAAGGGCCAGCCAACCGTCATCCTCGCGAAGACGGTCAAGGGCTACGGCCTCGGCCCCAGCTTCGAGGGCCGCAACGCGACCCACCAGATGAAGAAGCTCACGCTCGACAACCTCAAGAAGTTCCGCGACGAAATGCACATCCCGATTACGGATGCCGCGCTCGAAGCAGATCCGTACCAGCCCCCGTTCTATCACCCCGGTGAAGACGATGAGGCCATTCAGTACATGCAAGAGCGCCGCCGCGAGCTTGGCGGCTACGTGCCTGAGCGTCGCACTAAGTACACGCAGCTTGAGCTTCCCGAAGCAAAAACCTATGACGTCGTCAAGAAGGGCTCCGGCAAGCAGGAGATCGCCACCACCATGGCTTTCGCCCGTCTGCTCAAGGACCTCCTGCGCGACAAGTCCATCGGTAACCGCATTGTGCCGATCATCCCGGATGAGGCGCGCACGTTCGGCATGGACGCGTACTTCCCCACGGCGAAGATCTACAACCCCGCCGGGCAGCACTACACCTCGGTAGACCGCGAGCAATTGCTGGCCTACAAGGAAAGCCCGCAGGGCCAGATCGTGCACGTCGGCATCAACGAAGCAGGAGCATTTGCTGCATTCACCGCCGTCGGCACCTCGTACGCCACCAACGGTGAGCCCCTCATCCCGGTCTACGTTTTCTACTCGATGTTCGGGTTCCAGCGCACCGGCGATGCCATGTGGGCTGCTGGCGACCAGATGGCCCGTGGTTTCATCATGGGTGCCACCGCCGGTCGCACGACGCTGACGGGTGAGGGACTGCAGCACGCTGACGGACACTCGATCCTGTTGGCATCCACCAACCCTGCGGTCATCAGCTATGACGCTGCGTTCGGTTACGAGCTCGGCCACATTGTGCGCGCGGGTATCGAGCGGATGTACGGCGGCAAGCACGAAGATCCCAACGTCATGTATTACCTCACCCTGTACAACGAGCCTCACGTTCAGCCTGCTGAGCCGGAGAACTTCGATGTCGAGGGTGCGCTCAAGGGCATTTACCACCTGTCGTCGCCGACGATCACCGGCCCCAAGGCTCAGCTAATGGCATCCGGTGTCGCTGTGCCGTGGGCGCTCGAGGCCCAGCAGCTTCTGGCTTCGGACTGGGGAGTCGCCGCTGACGTCTGGTCGGTCACGTCCTGGACCGAGCTTCGTCGCGATGGACTTGCTGCTGAAGAGCACAACTTCCTCTACCCCAACGAAGAACCTCACGTTCCCTACGTCACGACAAAGCTCGCGGACGCCAAGGGCCCGTTTGTTGCGGTCACCGACTTCATGCACGCGGTCCCCGATCAGATCCGGGCTTTTGTTCCCGGTGAGTTCGCGACTTTGGGTGCTGATGACTTCGGCTTCTCCGACACGCGAGCTGCTGCACGCCGCTTCTTCAAGATCGACAGCCACTCGTTGGTTGTTCGCACCTTGGAGATGCTCGTGAAGCGCGGCGAAATGGATCCTGCTGTTCCGGCTCAAGCAATTGAGAAGTACAGCCTCCACGACGTCAACGAAGGCACCACCGGTTCTGCCGGCGGCGAAAGCTAGGTCGCAACCATTCCCCCGGTACAGAAAACTAAGGCGCAGACGCTCGCCTGGTTGCGAGTCATCACGGGCGAACTTTCGACAGCAACGCTGAAGCGACTTGAGGACACGCTGCCCTGGTATAGCGAAATGCCACCAGGGCGGCGTTCCGCTGTCGGTTTAGTTGCTCAGGCCGGCATCACGAGTTTTATTAGCTGGTTTGAAGACCCCACGACGACGCCGTGGATTGCGGCGGATGTGTTTGGTGCTGCCCCTCGCGAGCTACTACGTTCCGTTTCGCTCCAGCAAACGCTTCAACTCATCCGCATCGCTGTTGAAGTAGTTGAGGCGCGTGTCAAAGCGGATGACGACGTATTGCGGGAAGCGATCCTGTTGTACTCCCGCGAAATCGCGTTTGCTTCGGCAGATGTGTACGCCCGCGCTGCGGAAGCTCGCGGACTGTGGGATGCCCGACTCGAGGCACTCGTTGTCGACTCGATCCTGAGCGGCGAGTATGACAACGAACTCCCGAGTCGTATCGCCGCCCTGGGGTGGAATGGTCACGGCGAGGTGTGTGTACTCGTCGGCACCTCCCCCCGCCAGCTCGACGTCGATCAGCTTCGGCGAACAGCTCGTCATCTTGATGCTGATGTTCTCATTGGCGTGCAAGGCAGTCGTCTCGTGCTCGTAATTGGTCGTGCGGCTCCCCGTTCTGAAAAAGCGGAAGATGCTGAGCCCCTGCCGTTCATTACGATCGCCGAACAGCTCGAGCCGGGATTCGGGAGCGGCCACCTTGTGCTCGGGCCAGAAGTGCCGAGCTTGGTCGATGCTTCCAAGAGCGCAAAAGCTGCTCTTGCCGGCTTTGCGGTAGCTCGGTCCTGGCGCAATGCTCCTCGACCGACGCTCGCCAACGACCTGCTGCCGGAGCGTGCGTTCGCCGGTGATCCGTTGGCACGCTCGACCCTCATCAACAAGATCTACAAGCCACTTCAGGCACACTCGACCGATCTGCTCACCACACTGTGGTGCTATCTCGATAATGGGCGCTCTCTTGAAGCGACTGCTCGTGAGCTCTTTGTGCACCCGAACACGGTGCGCTATCGCTTGAAGCGGGTCAGCGAGGTCATTGGCTGGGATGCCACTGGCGCGCGCGAAGCGTTGATTTTGCAGGCGGCTCTTATCGTGGGCTCAATTTCTGACCCCGAGCCGGGCCGCGCCCGCTAACACCCTCGCTTTTGGCGATTTCACACAACGATCCCTCCAAGCTTTGGTGGGGTTATCCAAGCGATTCCGACGAAAGATTGGCAGACTAGCTAAGTGATTGTTGTAGTAGCGCCCGGACAGGGCTCCCAGACCCCCGCGTTTCTTGAGCCATGGCTCGAAGATTCCTCTCTGCGCGACCAGCTCGGCGCGATCTCTGACGCCGCCGGCATCGATCTGATTGCCCACGGAACCACGTCGGATGCCGACACCATCCGTGACACCGCAGTGGCTCAGCCGCTCATCGTTGCCGCTGGCCTACTCGCGTTGAGCGCGCTGACAGCGGGCGACCGCCGCAAGCACATCGGTGCTGTCGCTGGACATTCGGTCGGAGAAATCACCGCCGCTGCGGCATCCGGAATCCTCTCCGAAAGCGACGCGATGCGCTTCGTCGTCGAGCGTGGCTCGGCAATGGCTTCCGCCGCCGCCCTCGAATCCACGGGTATGTCTGCCGTCATCGGCGGAGACGAAGAGGCACTGCTCGAACGCCTTGCCGAGCTGGGGCTTCAACCAGCCAACTTCAACGGCGGTGGACAGATTGTTGTTGCCGGCGCCCTCGATGCTCTCGCGAAACTGTCCGAAGAACCGCTCAAGGGCACGCGGGTTATTCCGCTTCAGGTCGCCGGCGCGTTCCACACTCGCTACATGCAGCCGGCCGTCGCTCACCTCGAGACGTTTGCCGCGGGACTCACTGCAAACGATCCGACGTTACCGATCTACACCAACCGTGACGGTTCGCTCATCGAGAGCGGCTCACACTTCGTCGATCTCCTCGTTGGTCAGGTGTCATCGCCGGTTCGATGGGATCTCACGATGAATTCCCTGGCGGATGCCGGAGTCACCGGAATTATTGAACTTGCGCCCGCTGGCGCTCTTGTTGGCCTCGCAAAACGCGGACTCCGGGGCATCCCGGCCGTCGCTGTGAAGACACCTGATGATTTATCCGCAGCATTTGACCTGATGGAGGCCAACGCATGACCGCACCCACCCTCACCCAGTCCGCCGGGTCACAGTTCACCAAGATTTACAGTTATGGCGCCGCCCGCGGCGACCTGATTGTGGACAACAATCAGCTCGTTGAAGCGATCGACTCGAGCGATGAGTGGATCCAGCAGCGCACGGGCATGATCACCCGCCGTCGCGCGTCAGCGGGCATCCTCGCGGTCGATCTCGCCACGGATGCCGCTCGCGAAGCGATTGAGAAGTCTGGCGTTAACCCGTCGGAGATCGACCTTGTCATCATCGCGACGATCAGCAACGTTCTGCAGACGCCGTCGATGTCCGCTGTTGTCGCCGATCGTGTGGGAGCCAACCCTGCCGCGGCGTACGACGTGAACGCTGCCTGCGCTGGCTTCAGCTACGCGGTCACGCAGGCTGATGCTTTGATCCGCGCGGGCGCAGCAAAATACGCCCTCGTGATCGGCGCCGAGAAGCTCTCAGACATTGTCGATCCCACCGACCGCAGCATTTCGTTCCTTCTGGCTGATGGCGCCGGTGCTGTTGTTATCGGCCCGAGCGACACCCCCGGCATCTCGGCTCCGGTCTGGGGCTCAGACGGCTCGAAGGCTGACGCGATCAAGATGAACGCGACGCTCGTCGACTTCCGCGAAGGCGAAGCCGCGTGGCCGACGCTCCGTCAAGAGGGTCAGACAGTCTTCCGTTGGGCTGTCTGGGACATGGCAAAGGTAGCGAAGGAAGCACTGGATGTCGCGGGGATCACCGCAGACGACCTCGCTGCGTTCATCCCCCACCAGGCCAACATGCGCATCATCGACGAGTTCGCAAAGCAGCTGAAGCTGCCCGAGTCTGTCGTGATTGCTCGCGATGTTGCCGACATGGGCAACTCGTCTGCGGCATCGATTCCGCTCGCGACTCACCGTCTGCTCGAAGAGAACCCCGAATTGAGTGGCGGCCTCGCCCTTCAAATCGGTTTCGGTGCCGGGCTCGTCTTCGGCGCGCAAGTAATCGTTCTGCCGTAGTACCCCTCAGAATCACTGCTGCTGGCCTACACTGGCTAACGGTCAATTTACATCCCAAGGAGAAAAACATGGCACTGTCCACTGAAGAAGTTATGGCCGGATTGGCTGAGCTCATCAACGACGAGACCGGCATTGCGACCGACACCGTTGAAATGGGCAAGTCGTTCACCGATGACCTCGACATCGACTCCATCTCGATGATGACGATCGTTGTCAACGCAGAAGAGAAGTTCGACGTCAAGATCCCCGACGAAGAGGTAAAGAACCTCAAGACCGTCGGTGACGCAGTGAGCTTCATCACCAACGCTCAGGCGTAACACCCGCTCGACGTGGACGGCCAACCGCACTCACTGCGGTTGGCCTCCGCGCAGCACTCCAGGAGTCTGCCGTTGGTGGGCTTTCTGAGCCATGCACTCAAAAGGAACGTGAAATGACCAAAAAGATCGTTGTCACCGGTATCGGTGCCACCACGCCCATCGGCGGAACCGCGACCGAGTCGTGGAACGCCCTTCTCGCTGGCGAATCCGGAGCCCGCTCTCTCGAGCAGGACTGGGTTGAAAAGTATTCTCTCCCCGTAACGTTTGCGGCGCAGGCAAAAGTGCGCCCAGAAGAGGTTTTGGAGCGCGTCGAGTACAAGCGACTCGATCCTTCCAGCCAGTTCGCCCTCATCTCGGCTCGTGAAGCCTGGGCGGATGCCGGCTCACCTGACGTCGACCCTGAGCGTATCGGTGTCGACTATTCCACCGGAATCGGCGGACTCTGGACCCTTCTTGACGCCTGGGACACCCTGCGTGAAAAGGGCCCGCGTCGCGTTCTGCCCATGACTATCCCCATGCTCATGCCGAACGCTGCTGCGGCCGCGATCAGCATGGCTATCCCCTCACGTGCCTACGCGCGCACTGACGTTTCCGCCTGTGCTTCCAGCACCGAGGCCCTCGCCAACGCCTACGCGCACCTGCAGGCCGGACTCGCAGATGTCGTCATTGCTGGTGGAACTGAAGCTGTCGTGCATCCTCTGCCGATCGCCGCCTTCGCGTCGATGCAAGCGCTCTCGAAGCGCAATGACGACCCGGCTACCGCCTCACGCCCCTACGACGTCTCCCGCGATGGTTTCGTTCTCGGCGAAGGAGCGGCGACGCTCGTTCTCGAGACTGAGGAGCACGCTCTCGCCCGTGGCGCTCGCATTTACGCTGAGCTCGCCGGTGGCGCTGTAACGAGCGACTCGTTCCACATCACCGCTCCCGACCCCGAGGGAACCGCCGCAGCACGCGCCGTGCGCGACGCCCTCGACGCCGCCGGAGCAACGCCAGAAGACGTTACCCACATCAACGCTCACGCCACGAGCACGCCCGTCGGCGACATTGCCGAGTACAAGGCGCTCCTGCGCATCTTCGGCGATCACCTGCCCAACATTCCCGTCTCGGCCACGAAGGGCGCCACAGGCCACCTTCTGGGCGGCACAGGGGCACTCGAGGCGATCTTCACGGTTCTCGCGCTCCACCACCGCACAGCGCCCCCGACGATCAACCTCACCAACCAGGACCCGGCGATCCCGCTGGATGTCGTCACGTCGCCTCGCGACCTCGGCGCCGGCCCGCAGTTGGCCATCAGCAACTCGTTCGGCTTCGGCGGACACAACGCTGTCGCCGCATTCCGCTCGGTCTAGCCACGGAGCCAGCTCGGCCGCTCTAGGGAATTGAGCCTTAACGAAGAATCGCCCGCCCGATCATTGATCGGGCGGGCGATTTCTCGTTGAGCGTCGTCAGTGGGTGCGCACACTCCGTGAGGTTCGTGAGCTAGTTGACTGCACCGTCTCCGGCGAGAACACCACCGTCAATGATGAACTCAGAGCCGGTGGAGTAACTGGCGTCGTCGCTGGCCAGGAAGAGAACCATCTTGGTGACTTCTTCTGGCTCTCCGAGACGAGGGATCGGTGTGCTTGAGTCGTCGATCTCCAAGCCGTCGGTCATTGGAGTCCGGATGTTTCCCGGGTGGACCGAGTTGACCCGCACACCTTGGTGGCCGAGTTCCATCGCGACTGATTTCGTCAAACCGCGAAGGCCAAACTTGGAGGCAGTGTAACCGTGGAGGGCGGCGAAGCCCTGCATTCCGGCCGTCGACGAGATATTCACGATCGAGGAGGTCTCGTTCTTGACCAGTTCCGGCGCCGCCGACTTGATGCCGAGGAAGGCGCCGGTGAGGTTGATCCCGATGATCAGCGACCAGTCCTTAGCGGTATAGGTGTCGAGGGTGCCGAAGTTAGCGATACCCGCGTTGTTGATCAGAACGTTGAGGCCACCAAAGGTGTCGACAGCCAGCTTCACTGCTGCAAGCCACTCCTCTTCGTTCGTGACATCGAGGTGGGCGTAAACGGCACTCTCGCCGAGTTCGTCTGCGAGAGTCTGACCCTCAGCATCCAAAACGTCAGTGATGACAACCTTGCCACCCTCCGCGACGATGGCGCGGCTGTGGGACTCGCCCATTCCGCGGGCACCACCGCTGATGAGAACTACTTTTCCGTCAAAACGAGACATGATGTTCCTTCCAAATCCTGAAATAGTTTCAGCCGGAAGAACAAGGTCCGAGGACCCGGGGACGGTCCGTTGTGGCAACCGTGCCCGAATACTTCCGGCCACACCTCAACGCTACGCCGTGAGTCTGCTGGGCGCGACCTGAACGGCACGCTCGCAGCGAACCATCAGTCACACACAGGTGCAGATGGATGCAGCGACCAGTTCTAAAGGATTGAACGGCACCCGTCGTGCAGAGTGCACTCGCCATCGAACGTCGAGTCGACAGAGTCGAGCACGACGTCCACGCAGTCGCGCCATTCGATGAGCGGAATCCGTGTGTCAGCCACTACCTCAGAGACAGTCGTACGTTCGGAAATCATCGTCAACCGACCTTATGAAGCCACACAACTGCAGAATCTTGACTGGCGTGACGGAACGACTCAAGTTCGTCATCCCATGCCTGCCCGAGAGCGAGACGGAGTTCCCGGTGCAGCTCGAAGGCATCGGAGCCCGCAGCCTCCATGGCGTAACGGAGACGATCCTCGGGGATCACCATGTTGCCAACGCTGTCGGTCTGCGCGAAGAAAATGCCAAGGTCGGGAGTGTGCATCCAGCGGCCGCCGTCGGAACCTGGGCTGGGATCTTCGGTGACCTCGAACCGGAGGTGCTCCCACCCGCGCAATGCCGAAGCGAGCGTGGCGCCAGAGCCCTGGGGGCCCTCCCAGTAGAACTCAGCGCGCTGAGAACCCCTGAGCACGGGTTGATCGTCCCAGTTAAAGTTCACGGCACGTTCAAGAGCGCGACCAGCCGCCCACTCAATGTGTGGGCAGAGCGCGCGAGGAGCAGAGTGCACATAGAGCACTCCGCGAGCGTTTTGTGCAGTCACGATATCTCCGTTCCGTTGGATGCGACTTCCCCATCGACCCACGAACGGTGCCTGTGACGGCACATGGCTGTTAAATTGTGCGGCGAACCGCTTGGGGACATTATCCCCGAAGAATCCGCCAAAACACAAGCATGTAGTTACATTTACGGGATTTGGACGCGAACGGGGCCGCGCGAAAGCACGGGCAGCCGCGGATCAGGCGCGGTTGAGGGCCTCAGGAAGCGTCATCCGCCACTCTTCTGGAGCCTCTGCAGCCGGAGCGGCAGGCAACGTGCCGGTGCCATCCGGTTCCGGGATCGCCGAGATGAGCGCTCGCGTGTACGGGTGCACTGGGTCATTCCAGATGAGATCCGAAACGCCAGATTCGACAATCTTTCCGCGATACATCACGACGGTGCGGTCGGCAATGAGCCGCACGATCGCGAGGTCGTGAGAAATGAAGAGCAACCCAGCGCCGGCATCGAGCGCGAGCTTGCGCATCATGTCAGCGACGGATGCCTGACTCGACGCATCCAGAGCAGAAATCGGCTCGTCGGCGACCAAGAGATCAGGGCGCGCAGCCAAAGCACGTGCGATAGCAACGCGCTGACGCTGACCACCCGACAGTTCGTGAGCGTAGCGCGACACCATCTCGGTGGGAAGTCCGACGCGTTCGAGCCACTCTTCGGGCTGCGAGCCTTCATCGCCGCGTTCAACGGCGGCGCGGATGCCCTCAGAAATCTGCTGACCGACGCGAACACGCGGGTTAAGCGACGAGTTCGGATCTTGAAAGACCATCTGGATCGAGGTGAACTGCGCACGACGACGACGCACTCCAAGCAAAGGAACCTCGGCACCACGGTAGGTCACCGCGCCAGCACGAGGCCTTTCCATGCCTACGACAGCGCGTGCGAGACTCGATTTGCCGCAACCGCTCTCCCCCACGAGTGCCAGCACTTCGCCGGGAGCAATCGTGAGCGACACTTCGTCGACAGCACGCACTACGGTCGCGCCGTGGTACTCGATAACGAGGTCTGAAACCTCAAGTAATTCACTCATTCGCTTGCCCCCTCGAAGCCAGCAGCACCGGGAAGTGACGCAAGCAGCTCGCGCGTGTACGCGTGCTGCGGGTTCACGAAGATTTCGCTTCGCACATTCGACTCCACAATCTCGCCGTGACGCATCACCGCGATGTCGTCGGCGATGGCACTCATGACACCCAAGTCGTGGGTCACCAACAGCACCGCGAGTTGACGCTCATCGGCCAAGTCACGAAGCAAATGCAGGATGCCCGCCTGAACGGTCACGTCGAGCGCCGTTGTAGGTTCGTCGGCCAACAGCACGATCGGGTCGCAGGCCAGCGCAATCGCGATTGCGATCCTCTGACGCTGTCCACCCGAGAACTGGTGAGGATAGCGGGCGAGGGCTTCCGCAGGGTTCGGCACCCGAACGCGCTCGAGCAACTCGATAGCGTGTGCGCGAGCCTGCTTCTTCGACAGCTTGAGGTGACGAGTCACATGGTCGGTCAGCTGCACGCCAACCGTGAGCTGCGGGTGCAAGCTCGACGAAGGGTCCTGGAAGATCATCGCGATGCGGCGACCACGAATCTCGTTCAGCTGACGATGAGTCATCCCGACGAGCTCGGTGTCGTTCAATCGAATAGACCCGCCAACAACCGCATTGCTCGGCAACAAGCCCAACATCGCGAGCGACGTGACCGTCTTGCCCGAGCCCGACTCCCCCGCGAGACCCTGAATGCGTCCGGGGGTGAGTGCGAGGCTGATGCCTTTAACGATGGACTTCAGGTTCTTACGGGAGCCGATGCCGATGGTGAGGCCGTCGACCGTGAGCACCGGCGCAGTGACTGCCGCTGCGGCATCCGCAGTCTGAGGTGTTGTGATGTCGCTCATGACCGTGCCCCCGCTCGCGATACCTGGGAGGTGGGATCGAAAATGTCACGCAGCGAGTCGCCCACGAAGTTGAAGGCCATCACCACAGTGAGAATGGCGAGACCCGGGAACAACCCGATCCACCAGCTATCGAAGTTCTGGATGGCCGCGGAAATCATTGAGCCCCACTCGGCCGTTGGTGGCTGAGCGCCGAGACCCAAGAACGAGAGGCCGGAGAGCAACAGGATTGCCGTTCCCACATCGAGGCTCGCGAGAACAAGAATCGGACCAACCACGTTGGGGGCGATGTCGACGCGCAAGGTTTTGAATGGTGAGAAGCCCATAAGGCGCCCGGCCATGACGTAGTTCTGGGTTCGAAGCCCCAACACAATGCTCCGTGTCATTCGCGCATATTGCGGCCACGAGACAACAAAAGCTGCGATCACCGCATTGAAGAGCGACGGGCCAAGGGCTGCTGCAACGACCATCGCAAGGATGACCGTGGGAAACGCCATCACGAGGTCCGTCAGGCGCATCAGCAACTCGTCGACCCACTTGCCGAAGTAACCGGCGATCGCGCCGATGAGGGTTCCGACCGCGAGCGACATGAGCACAAGCATGAGCGCAAGCGGGATAGTGACGCTGGCACCGGTCATCAGGCGCGAGAAGATGTCGCGACCGAGCGCATCCGTGCCCATGAGGGTGTCGATACCGGGAGCCTGCAGTCGAGGCAAATCTTGCGACAGCGGATCAAACGGAACCCACAACCGGGCAGTGAAGGCAATGCCCACCCACGTGATGGCGATTACAGCGCCAATGACACCGAGCGGAGTGATCCACGCGGCAGGAATCTTTAGCCAACGCGTTCTCATGCGAGCCTCACCCTCGGGTCGAGTACACCGTAAAGCAGGTCGACGGCGAAGTTGATGGACAGGTAGACAACGCCGACGACGAGACCGACACCCATGACACCGGGCAGGTCGAGGCTCGTTGCCGAGTTATAGGCGTAGCTGCCGAGGCCAGGCCACGCGAACACTGCCTCAACGAGCACCGTGCCCGACAGGAGCGTTCCGAAGGCGAGACCGACGATAGTGAGAATAGGCAGCGATGCACCGCGCAACACGTAGCCGAAGAGCAAGCGCGAGCCGCTGAGCCCCTTGGCGCGGCCGGCACGAACATAGTCGGCATCCAGCACTTCGAGAACGGAGGTTCGCACGAAGCGCGTGAGAAGACCGATCGTGAAGAGCGACAACACGAAGACCGGAAGCATGAGGTGAGCAAGCGCGTCAGTGAACGTGACCCACTGGCCGGCCAGCAGAGCGTCGGCCGTGTAGAAACCTGTCACTGTGGGCGGCGGTGCCAGCGCCGGCGAGAGCCGCCCCGAACCAGGCGCGATGCGCAACTGGAGGAAGAAGAAGTTGAAGCTGACCAGCGCCATCCAGAATGTAGGGATGCTGAGGCCGATCAACGAAAAGACGCGAACAAGTTGGTCGCTGATTTTGCCGCGGCGGTAGGCAGCGAGCGAACCGAGAGCAACGCCGATGCCGAGGCTCACGATGATGGCCAGCAGTGCGATCTCCACAGTGGCAGGAACGGCCTTAGCCAGGTCGTCGGCCACAGGCTGGGTCGTACGCAACGAAATACCCATGTCGCCTTGGAACAGTCCGCCAATGTAGTTGGCGTACTGAACAGGAAGCGGCTGATCAAGCCCGCGCTCCTTGATATAAGCCTCAACAGTGGCGGGGTTGCTCGCCGCCCCTTCACCGAGCGCTGCCGCAATGGGGTCACCCGGCACAAGGTTCGCGAGAGCGAACGTGACGATAGTGACTCCGAAGAGGAGCAGGACTGAGGTTCCGAGGCGACGAAGCAGGTACCCGACCAGAGGTGATCTGGCCGAGTACCTGCGAGTCGCGCGGGGTGTATTTCCCACGCTAGAGATTCTTTCTACTTAGCTTGCAGTTCAGCGATGTCCATCGTCCATGTGGAGTTGTAGGCAACTCCATCAATGTACGAGGCGGTCGCAATGTTCGAGCCAGGAACGATCAACGGAACGAACGGGCCACGCTGCTGCAGCGCTTCAGCGAAGTTGCTGAAGGCAGTCTCGCGCTCGTCGAAGTTCGTGGCGTTCTCTGCTGCTGCAGCGAGGTTCACCACGTCGCTGTCCTGCTCGGCAGTCCAACCAGCGCGCAGTCCGACCTTCTGTCCGGCCGAGAACGGCAGGAAGTTGGCCGAGTCGGCGTAGTCAGGGCCCCAGAACCAGATGCTGAAAGCTTCGGTTCCGTTGACGTAGCTGTCGATCTGAGTCGTGAACGGTGCCGGAGCGAGCTCGATGGTGATTCCAGCATCCGCAAGCTGCGACTGAATACGCTCAGCGAGCGGGGTGAAGCTCACGCCACCAACCGGGTAGTCGTTCGGGTACTCGAGGGTGATGCTCTCACCGTCGTAGCCGGATGCGTCGAGCGATGCTGCTGCAGCATCGAGGTCCTGCTCAACACCGCTCTCCAGCGCGCCGAGGAACGACGGCGGGATTACGCCAGTTGCCTGCTCGGAACCTGCACCAGCAAGCTCAAGGAGAGCCGGGTAGTCGAGGGCGTAGCGAACGGCGTTAGCGAAGTCGGGGTTGGAGGTAACTCCACCCACTTCTTCGCTCTGGTTGATCAGCAAGAAGATGGTCTGTGCCGACGGAGTCGAGAACACGTTGATGCCATCGCTCAAGCTGGCGACCTGGTCACCGCTGAGGTCAACGGCTACCTGCGAGTCATCGCCCTCAAGGTTGATCTTCTGGGTTGCAGCCTCAGAGACGTTACGGATGACAACGCGAGTGAAGTCGATGTCTTCATCACCGTTGTAGTTCTCGTTCTCGGTGAGCACTACCTGCGACTCGAAGTTGACCGTGTCGAGGATGTACGGGCCGGAACCAGCCGACGTCTCGTTCAAGAATGCTTCAGCAGCATCCGAATCATCGGTCGTTCCGCCGTTTTCAATAACGAGAGCGGAGTTCAGGATGGCGAGCGACGGGTTAGTCATGAGGGCGGGGAGCTTGAGCGACGGGGTCTCCGTGCTGAGCTCGACGGTCATGTCGTCGATCTTGGTGACGGTG
The DNA here is from genome assembly GCF_015864925.1 of Salinibacterium sp. NG22. Classification (NCBI taxonomy): domain Bacteria; kingdom Bacillati; phylum Actinomycetota; class Actinomycetes; order Micrococcales; family Microbacteriaceae; genus Salinibacterium; species Salinibacterium sp. NG22. Next base: position 457,875 of record NZ_JADYWG010000001.1, read on the forward strand.
ATGCCGTTCATCAAGAAGTTCGCCTTGCTCTCGGTCATACCGGCGACGCGGTTGAGCGAGAAGACAACGTCGTCAGCAGTGATTGCTGAACCGTCGGAGAAGACGCGACCATCATTGAGCGTGAAGGTGAAGACTGTTGCGTCTTCGTTCGACTCATAGGAGGCGAGGCCATCAACGGGCGTCGACTCGTCGGAGCCGGCGAAGTCGAGGAGAGTCTCGTAGAGAGCCTTCGACACCATGTACCCGGTGGGCACGTAGTTGCGACCAGGGTCGCTGGTCTCGAGCGTGAAAGCGGTGTCAATAACGATGCTGTCGCTTGCTTCGGGTGCTGCTGCAGCGCAACCGGCGAGTGCCAGTGATGCAGTTAGCCCGAATGCGGCCGCTACGTAGCGGAACTTAGTGCGCAAAGGGAACTCCTTGGTGGTTATAGAACAGCCTCTGGACGGCTGTGCTTGAGATTGGCACAATTCCCGCTAGTCTGTCCAATCAAAGGCGCAATCATTCAGACCATGAGTTAAACATGAGGGAGATTTCACACAATATGTCCAGTAAAGGCACTAACGGCTCACCCACCACTGGACAATCTCCGTCGGAATTGGACGAGATCAACCTGAAGATATTGAGTGAACTCCGCTATAACGGACGAATATCAATGTCGGCTCTCGCAGAGAAGGTAAATGTCTCCCGCGCCAATGTGTACACGCGCGTTGAACAGCTGATGTCAGACGGCGTCATTACCGGCTTCAGCGCCCAAATTGATCCCGCTAAAGCGGGGCTCGGCATCTGCGCGCTCGTGTTTCTCTCGGTGCATCCGCAAACCTGGGCGAGCTTTCGCGACCGCATCACCAACATGACCGAAATCGAGTCCTGCCGCATCACGACGGGCGAACACGACGCAATGCTGTTGATTCGCGGACACGAGGTCGGCGCGATTCACGACTTCATCGTGGGAGTTCTCTCCGTGCTCCCCGAAGTGAAGTCACTCGAGACCGTGCTGGTACTCGATGAGGTCTTCCAACGGCCCTACCTGCTGCCCTCGGACCTGCCCGAGCGGCCGCAAGAGCCGGCACAGCTGGGCCTCACCCGCTTTACGCGGGCAGACCCCAACCGCGCGGGGCTCAACAACTAGCGCGCTAGACGACCTGAACGCACACGCTCTTGCCGGGCACGCCATCGAGCACGAACTCCTCGACGAGCTCAAGGCGACCATCGGCACGTGATCCGAGACTCGTGCTGCTGTCGCCCAGCAGGGTCGCGTCGCTCGCGATGACGTGGTGAACGAAGAACTCATCGAGCACACCGTCGCGGTATCGACCGACGCACCGACCAGCCGTCACGGTGTCACCGAAGTAGAAACCCCAGACAACGCCGGAGTTCTCGTCGAACTCGAACTGGGTTGGCTCGGCGCTGACAGTACTCGCCGTCGACTCTTCGAGGATGAAGGTGGTGCCGTCAAGCTGAGGACTGCTGCGCTGAGCAGGGTCAAGCTCTGGCCACGCGCCACGGCGATCTGCCTCGACGCAAATGCTGACCTGAGCTTCGCCATTTTTCTCGAATTCTTCGAACAGCTCAAGCTTGCCGTCGGCGTTCCAACGGATCGTGCTTGAGGCCATTCCGAGTACGACTTCGTCGCTTGCGGCCAGGCGGTGAGCAAAGCGAATCGACACAACATCGCCATCGCGACGACCGACGAAGCGCCCGAGAGCGACGGTGTCTCCGTAGTACTCACCCCAGACCATCTGGCCGTCTTGGTGATAGCGGAATCGCGTAGGAGAAGTCGTAGAGACGGCGCTTCCCGATGACGAGGTCAAGATGAATTCGCGATCGTTGATCGACTCAGGAACAGGCTGGGCCGCTGCGGCGGCTACGGGGGCATCACTCACGCAGATGAGTATGGGGCTACAAGTCGGTCTGCACGAAATCCGCGGCGAAGAGTCCAGTTCATCCAGCGCATACGACGCGGGCGTGGACGTTCTGTCAGGAAATCCGCCGTGTTGGGCTCCGTTAATCCATCCTGAAATATCGGCCCCGACACCACAATGGCGGCACTACCTCGGCTCGAAGAAACCGACACACCGGGCAGTAGCGGCCGAGCATCCACCCCGTCGCTATGGTCAATTACTACATACTCAGTATCGACTTACCCGGAAGGTCTGGCATGTCAATCCGCCACAGTTTGCTCTCAATCTTGGCGCAGGGCCCCTGCTACGGCTATCAGTTGCGTTCCGAATTCGACCGGCGAACCGGATCAACTTGGCCGCTCAACGTTGGGCAGATTTACAACACGCTCGACCGACTCGTGCGGGATGGCCTCGTGACGAAGACAAGCGCACCCGTTGACGCGGGACCTGATGCTACGCAACAGACCTACTACACGATTACGGACGCGGGGAAGGCCGAAGCCGAGCACTGGCTCAACAGCCCCGTCGACAGCTACTCCGTCAGTCGCGATGAACTCGCCATCAAACTCGCTATCGCCGTCACACTGCCCGGCGTTGACGCGCACACCGTGATCGAGCACCAGCGTCAGGCAACACGGGGCGCCATCGACGCTCTCTCCCTCACCGTTGAGGTACGGGAAGACGCTTTAGATGCCAGCCAATTTGCTGAGCAACTCGTCACCGATTCACTCTTCGCCCACGCCCAGGCCGAATTGCGCTGGCTTGACCACGTTGAGGCGGCACTGACGACCGCCCAATCACGTGGCCTCGTTGAAGCGTTTCCCCTGAACCTCACCAAGCCCAAACGGGGTCGCCCGGCGACGGCTGCCCCGGCGAACGAAGCGGCAATCGCCTAACCGATCCGAACGATGCTTCCCGCTAGATTTTCGCGGCTCCGTGCGCGCCGCTATTTGGCGTGATCGTAGCGATCGACGATAGCGGTCGTGAGCGGGAATGTGACGGGGATGTCGCCGAAAATGAGGCGCCCAGCATCCGCCGCCGCCGCGGTCACGTGCTCGGCGACGCTGCCTGCCAGCTCGGCCGGAGCGTGCACCACGACCTCATCGTGCAGGAAAAACACGAGATGTGGTGCGTCGGTAAGCCAGGCGTTATCCGAAAGCTGACTGAGTCGATTGCGGATGCTCGCCATCCAGCAGAGCGCCCACTCTGCAGCGGTTCCCTGCACGATAAAGTTTCGCGTAAAGCGGCCCCACGACCGCCCCCGTTCTTGTGAGGCAGCTCGTTGCGCCGGAGACTGAGAGTCGTCATACGCTGCGGCATGTTTCCCCGGAGGTGAACTGCGGCCAAGTTGCGTGCTCACGACTTCGCCTCGCTCACCGGCTCGAGCTGCCTGCTCGACGAGAGCAATCGCCTGCGGGTAGGCCCGAGCGAGCCGCGGCATCAGTCGGCCGCTCTCCCCCGAGGTGGCACCATACATTGCGCCGAGCATCGCGAGTTTGGCGTGGGCGCGGGTGTCGACAGCTCCACTCGCCACGATGCCTTCGTAGAGATCACCGGATGCTCCGGCTGCGACCATTCCGCGGTCACCGGCCATTGCCGCGAGGATGCGAGGCTCTAGCTGAGACGCATCCGCGACGACAAACTTCCACCCCGGATCGGCCCTGACCGCCCCGCGAATGAGATGCGGCAGCTGCAGGGCCCCACCGCCGCTGGTCGCCCAACGGCCGGTCACAACTCCGCCGGGAACATAGTCGGGCCGAAAGCGCCCGTCGACAACCCATGAGTCGAGCCATGACCATCCATTGGCCGTCATGAGACGTTGCAGCTTCTTGAACTCGAGAAGCGGTGCGATCACCGGATGCTTCAACTGTTTGAGCTCCCACGACCGGGTCGTGGTCGCCTGAATGCCTGCGACGCTTAACGCCCTCAGGAGTTCAGCGGGAGATTCCGGCGCCAATCGTGGCGAGTCGAGCCTGAGGCGGATCTCGTCGACGAGCGCTTGAAGCTTTGCTGGCCGCTCGCCGTCTACGCTCGGTCGCGGTCCGAGCATCTCGGTGAGAATTTCATCGTGGGCTTGGGCACTCCACGGGAGCCCAGCGAATCGCATCTCGGCGGCAATGAGCGCACCCGCCGACTCTGCCGAAAGAAGCCGTTGCAGCCGCCCGGTCTCGCGCGACGTTGCTACCGCATCGAGCTGCCGAAGAAATTCGGCCAGAACATCGAGCTCGCCATCAGCTACTGCCTGAGCGTCATCGTCGAAGTCGAACAGTGTTGAATGTTGCGGCCTGAGCGGATCCACGGGGGCCGCATGCCCAGCCTGAGCTAGGGCGTCCCAGCTGCCGGCTCGGGCCCGTGCCAGCGTGGATTCCCGGGTGAACACCGAATTGCGCAGAATGGCGTGACACAACCGCAGGTCGAAACAGCGATTGACGCGCACGCGAGCCTCGAGCAGCGACGGATACCACGCCGCCGTGTCATGCCACACCCACCGAGTGTCAGGCTGCGCAGCTTGCGTCTGCGCGACAAACGCCGCCAGATTCTCGACAGCGAGTTCGCCAACAACCGCTCCCGCAGCATCCACGCGTGTGGCGGTGAGGGTGCGGCCGCTAGTCGCGAGCACGAGGTACACGTGACTAGTCTGCCGTGCTGCGCCGACAGCGGCCGCTTATCTGCTCGCGCGAGTCACGGGCTAGCCGCGCTTTCGTGATCCTCATTGATCAGCCGAAAGCATCGCGCGGCTAGCCCATGGGCGCGTCAGGCGGCGTTCTCGCGAGGCTGTTCTACGAGGTAGCTGCTGTAGGCGCTGAGGGTGAGGAAGGTGGGGAACTCCTCTTCCAGCGTTACTTCGCGGAAGACCGCAGCGGCCTCATCGAAACGATCGCCTGGTGTGCGCTCGATCGTGGCGAACACGTGGGCGAGCTCCTCCTCGATGCTGCGGTGTGTGATGGGAGTGCCCTCCGCCGTCACCACGTGCTGGTGCATCCACTGCCAAAGTTGGCTGCGGCTGATCTCAGCGGTCGCGGCGTCCTCCATCAGGTTGTCGATCGCAGCGGCGCCGACTCCGCGGAGCCAGCTCTCGATGTAGCGCAGCGCAATGGAGACGTTGGAACGCACTCCGGCATCCGTCACTGCACCGTCGATGCGCAGGTCGAGCAGGTCCTCCGCCGTCACATGAACATCGTCGCGCAGGCGATCAACCTGGTTGGGGCGCTCCCCCAATACCGCGTCGAACTCGGCGCGGGCGGTGGGGATGAGATCCGGATGCGCGACCCAGGTTCCATCGAAGCCATCGGTGGCCTCGCGGCGCTTGTCGCGCGTCACAGCGTCGAGGGCACGAGCGGTCACTTCAGGGTCTCGACGGTTCGGAATGAACGCGCTCATGCCGCCGATGGCATGTGCTCCCCGCTTGTGGCAGGTCGCAACGAGCAGCTCGGTATAGGCCCGCATGAACGGCACCGTCATCGTGATGGCGGAACGGTCAGGGAGCACAAAGCTCGCCCCACGACCGCGGAAGTTCTTGATGATCGAGAAGATGTAATCCCAGCGACCAGCATTGAGGCCAGCGCAGTGTTCGCGCAGCTCGTACAGGATCTCTTCCATCTCGAACGCCGCAGGAATCGTCTCGATCAGCACCGTCGCGCGAATCGTGCCGTGGGGAATGTTCAGAGCGTTCTCGGCGAACGTGAACACGTCATCCCACAGGCGCGCTTCAAGGTGATTCTCGATTTTCGCGATGTAAAAGTACGGGCCACTGCCGCGCTCGATGAGTTCGTGCGCGTTATGGAATATGTAGAGCCCGAAGTCAACGAGCGAACCGGATGCCGGCGTACGCAACCCTGCCCGGTCGGTGTACCGGAGGTGCTTTTCTACCAGATGCCACCCACGTGGTCGCATCACGATTGTGGGCGTCTCCTCGCCGAGAGCGTAGGTCTTGCCCTCGGGGGTCGTGAAGTCGATCTGACGACGGATCGCGTCGTGCAAATTGATTTGCCCACCGATGACGTTGTGCCACGTCGGGCTTGTCGCGTCTTCCTGATCGGCAAGCCATACCTTCGCACCCGAGTTCATGGCGTTGACGGTCATCTTGCGATCGGTCGGCCCGGTGATCTCAACCCGCCGGTCATCGAGTCCAGGACCTGCGCCGGCAACACGCCAGCTGTCGTCCTCGCGAATCGCCGCGGTTTCGGGCAAGAAGCGCAAGTTGCGTCCGTTGGTGATGTGCTTGCGCGACTCCATGCGAGCCGCGAGGCGGTCATGGCGGCGACCAGCGAACTGGTCGTGCAGCCGCGTAAGGAAATGCAGTGCATCCGGAGTGAGGATGTCGTCGAATCGTTCCTCCGATTCAGCGATCGGTTCCATTCTGCGAGTAGTCATGATCTGTCCTTAGAAAATTGTGTAGTCGAGGGGTGGTGTTGCCGGCTTAGTGGCAGTGCCGGCTTAATGAAATTGCGCCGTTTCGGTGCTGCCGACGAGGGCGAGGGTTTCGCTCGTGGGGTTGAGGGCCGTCGCGATGCGATCGAAGTACCCTGTTCCGACCTCGCGCTGGTGGCGCGTTGCCGTGTAGCCGTCTGCTTCAGACGCGAACTCTGCCTCTTGCAGTTCCACGTACGCACTCATGTGACGCTCGCTGTAGCCCCGAGCCAGGGTGTACATCGAGTGGTTGAGGGCGTGGAACCCGGCAAGGGTGATGAACTGGAAGGCGTAACCCATGGCGGCCAACTCGCGCTGGAAGCTCGCGATCTGGTCGTCGTCGAGGTGACGCTTCCAGTTGAAAGACGGCGAGCAGTTGTAGGCGAGCTTCTTGCCAGGGAACTCCTTGTGGATGCTTTCCGCAAAGGTGCGCGCCAACTCAAGATCAGGCTTCGCACTCTCCACCCAGAGCAGGTCTGCATAGGGCGCGTAGGCGTGGCCGCGACTGAGGACCGTTTCGATGCCCGGAGTGGTGCGGTAGAAGCCGTCACTGGTGCGCTCCCCCGTCAAGAATGGCTTGTCGCGGTCATCCACATCGTTGGTGATGAGGTCGGCAGCAAGAGAGTCGGTGCGAGCAATGATGATGCTCGAGACACCCGCAACATCTGCCGCGAGTCGAGCCGCGTTGAGAGTGCGAACGTGCTGCGCGGTCGGGATGAGAACCTTGCCGCCCATGTGGCCACACTTCTTCTCTGACGCGAGCTGGTCTTCCCAGTGCACGCCGGCCGCTCCGGCTTCGATCATGGATGACATGAGCTCGTAGGAGTTCAGGGGCCCGCCAAAGCCGGCTTCCGCATCGGCAACGATCGGTGCCATCCAATCGGTCCGGGGAGCGCCGTCCTCGGCGGTCTCGATCTGGTCGGCCCGCATCAGCGCGTTGTTGATGCGACGCACAACGGCCGGCACGCTGTTGGCCGGGTAGAGGCTCTGGTCGGGGTAGGTCTGGCCGGAGAGGTTGGCGTCGGCGGCAACCTGCCAACCGCTGAGGTAGATCGCTTCGAGCCCGGCGCGCACTTGCTGCACGGCCTGGTTGCCGGTGAGCGCTCCCAGCGCGGCGACCCATTCGGTGTTGTCGCGCTGCAGGAGATTCCAGAGGTTCTCGGCGCCGCGACGAGCAAGAGTGCGGTCTTCCCGAACACTTCCGCGGAGGGCGATGACGTCTTCGGCGCTGAAATCGCGTTCGATTCCGTTCCAGCGCGCATCCGTCTTCCACTCGGTTTCGAGTTCGGCTGCGGTCTGGTTTTGGTCGCCGGGGCGGTTGTTCGTCATTGCTGGCTCCTTCGTCAGTGGTTCATCGGTACTTCGTTTCTTCGACTCTGGTGCCGCTGCACTAGTTCTTCACCACGATTTATTGCAGAATTATCATGATTCTTCTGTTTTTCGACAGAAGGCCATCAAGGAGGATGTTCGGATGACCCCACGCACGCGTACGCAGGCAGACGATGAGGACATGTTCGATTCCCTCACCGTTGGCCGCCGCATCCGTCAACTCCGCACCGATCGCGGTCTCACCCTCGATGACCTCGGTGCCGCGCTCGAGCGTGCGGCATCTCAGGTCTCCGTTATCGAGAACGGCAAGCGAGAGCTCAAACTTAGTGAGCTGCAGAAAATCGCCCGCTTCTTTGAGGTGTCGGTGGATGAACTGCTGAGCTCAGAGCCACCGTCACGGCGTGCTGCCCTCGAGATAGCTCTCGAACGCGCGCAGCGTGGCCCGCTCTACAACTCGCTCGCGCTGCCCGAGCTGCCGGTGCGCAAGACCCTCAGCGATGAGGCAATCGAAACCGTGCTCGGATTGCACGACGAATTGCAGCGCCTCCACCGCGAACGTGCGGCAACGCCCGAGGAAGCACGCCGCGCCAACACCGAACTGCGGCGCATGATGCGCAAGCGCAACAACTACTTTGGCGAACTTGAAGTAACCGCTCGTGAACTGTTGGATGCTGTTGGCCACACGGGCGGACCGCTCTCTCAGCGGGTCGCCTCCGACCTTGCCTCGCACCTCGGGTTTTCACTGCACTACGTGCCCGACCTGCCCGCGACGACGCGCAGCGTCACGGATTTGCGCAACGGCCGCATCTATCTGCCCGTCGCGCAGGCTGAGGGCACAGACCCGCGCTCGACGCTGCTGCAGGCACTTGCGGGGCATGTGTTGGGCATCCGGGAACCCGCTGACTATTCAGAGTTTCTCTACCAGCGAGTGGAGACAAACTATCTCGCTGCCGCCCTCATGGTGCCCGAGAAGACAGCGGTCGAGTTTCTCACTGCGGCGAAGGCGCAGCGCGAGCTCTCGGTGGAGGATCTGCGGGATGCTTTTGCCGTGCCCTACGAGACGGCGGCCCACCGCTTCACCAACCTGGCGACCGAACATTTGGGCGTTCCCGTGCACTTCTTGAAGGTGCACGAGGGTGGCACGATTTCGAAGGCCTACGAGAACGACAGCGCTGCGTTTCCGACGGATGCGCTTGGCGCGATCGAGGGACAAATCGTGTGCCGGCAGTGGAGCGCGCGCCAAGTCTTTGACGTCGAGGACCGCTTCAGCCCGTACCACCAGTACACCGACAAGCCAGGCGGAACTTACTGGTGCACGTCGCGCATCCAGTCGGGTCGCCGCGGTGATTTCTCGGTGAGCCTGGGCACGCCGTTCGCGTCAGCAAAGTGGTTCCGTGGGCGCGACACCACGAATCGTGCCGTGTCGACGTGTCCAGATGAGGGATGCTGCCGCAGCGCACCCGAGAACCTGTCGTCACGCTGGGCGCGGCATTCGATCCCGAGCGCGCGGCTCAACAGTTCGCTGCTCGCGGCAATGCCCACGGGAATGTATCCCGGGGTTGACACCACCGAAGTGTTTGAATTCTTGGAGTCGCACTCGCCGCGCCTGTAGTCGTTCGGCGGCCAGACTAGGCCGTGCGATCCCCCTGCCCAACCGCCCAGAACCAGCTACTCGTGCAGCAGCGAGCCGTCCTTCTTGAGTACGTTCTTTTCGCCGGCCTCAATAGCGACCGAAAAACGGTTCTGCTTCGGCGGCATGGGGCAGTTGAAGTTGTAGCTGAAAGCGCAGGGCGGCAGGATCGCGAGGTTGAAGTCGAGAACGATCGTTCCGTCGGGGTTGGGCGCAACGAAGAGGAAACGGCCAACGCTGTAGGTGTCAACGCCGCTCGTGGCGTCCGCGAAGACGAGTTGAAGGGCGCGACCCGACTTGAACGCGGCGAGGCTATAGTCAACGCCATCCTTCGTGAAGGAAATGTCACCGGGAATCGGCTGCTCACGCTCTTGACCGTTGTCTTTGATGTGCTCGAAACCAAGCGTTGTGCCCTCGGGGTTGGGCGTGAAGGTGGCCTTGATGACCCAGTCCGGGTTGTAGGCGTAGGCATCAATCGTGCCGAACTCTTGAATGGCGGGCGAGTTGGTGTCCCAGACGCGCAGCGCGTGGTTGCCCTCAGGAGCCTTGATGACGAAACCCGTGACGGTCTCGCCAAAGACGATGGCGCTCGGGTTCTCGTGGCTCTTGCTGCGCACAACGGCGCTGCCCTCAACAAGCGTGCCGTCGACAACAATGTTGTCTTCTGCGGTGGCGGTGACCGTGAGGCCATCCTCGTGCGGAGCCCACGTGCCGGGCACACCCCAAATGGTCTGCTCGGCGTCGACCCACTGCGTGTTGGTCAGCGCAAGGTTGCCATTCTGCTGCACGACCGCCTGGTCGCGACGTTCGCGAAAAGTTGCGAGCTTAGCTTCGGGCGTGAGCGTGGGTGCAGCAGTGTCAGTCATAAGTCCATCCTTGTTGAAGTCCATCATGCCAACCACCGCCGACACGGGATTATTTCAGGAAAGCTAGATCGGTCAGGCTGAAGAAGCGCATCACGCGAGCAGACAACACCACATCACGAGAGCCATGCTGCTTCGCTCGAACCCCACGCAACAGCGGGAGCCGTGAAGCGTCCAGGGCCGCCCGCGTAGGCCGGTGCAGGCACCGCACTGGTCACCCCGTCGTGAGTTGTTACCGTGGGAGTGAAGCCAGCGGATGCCGTTGGCGCGTGCCGCGGACGACGCTGCTGCACGAGTTCGGTCGCCAGTCTCGCTAGCGACACCTCCACGAGCCACGAATGACCCACATCGATGCGGCGACGCACCGCCGTCGTGATGCCGGCAGCGAGCAGATAACCGGCCGCATGATCCAGAGCCTGCGCCGGCAGGGCGCCCGGCGTTCCCTTGCCTTCACCCTCCGCCAACGCGATTCCCGTCGCCGCCTGCACGATGCTGTCGAAGCCGCGGCGTTCAGCCAGCGGTCCGACCGTTCCCCACGCGCTGAGGCGGCCCACGATAATTCCTGGGCGGCGCTCGGCGAGAGCCGCGGGCGAAAGTCCGAACTTATCTAAAGAACCGGGGCGGTAGGCGGTGAGTACGGCATCCGCGGTCTCAAGCAGTTTCTCGAACGTTGCTCGGTCGGTGTCGTCGTCGAGGTCGAGCAGGGCTGAGCGTTTGCCTGCGCCGGTGTCGAGGTGCTGCCACGGGATTTCGGGATGCCGCGGGCTGTCGATGCGCAGAACGTCGGCGCCCCACAGCGCCAAGGTTCGTGCCGCGACGGGCCCGGCAATCACGCGAGTGAGGTCGAGCACGCGCAGGCCTGCCAGCGGCGCATCGACGGTTGTCTCGGTGAGCTGGGCAGATTCGGTATCACCGAGCGAGGTCAGCTCGACAACGGGCAGTCCGGCCAACGCTTGGGCTTGCGGATGCTCGGCCCACTCCTCTGCGGTGCGCACGACGGTCGCGACTCCCCCGGCGGCGACAACTTTCTCTTCAACGTCAGCCGCGGCCATGGGATGGAGGGCGAGCATGAACTCGTCGGCGCCTGTCTCGGAGGGAAGTTCGAGAGCGCTCAGCAGCGCTGCGCGATGATGTGGATAGTTGGCGTGGGTGCGAACCCAACCGTCGCTGCAGGGCCAAAAGCCAGAGAGCTCAGCCCACGCCGCTACCGGTTCGCCATCCTGCCGAAAGTGTTTGTCGCTCGTGACGGCAGTCGCCACTTTGAGCGGATTGAGTTCGACGGAAGGCACCGCGCATCCGACCCTCCGCGCCGCCAGCAGCGACGCAGAAAACGACGCCGTAGCCATGGCGTCATGAACGAAGCGGCCAGAGGGCAGCACTCCTGTCAGGGGCACAGCTGTGCCTTGGTCGCGCACTAACGCGAGGGCGGCGGCATCTTCCCCAAGGGATTGCCACGCTGCATCCAGCAAACTCATAACTTGATAGTGCCATGCCCGATAGATTTAGACCATGGAACCTATTAGCTTCAGTTTTGGCATCGTCGGCCTGATCATCTTCATCATCACCGTCGTTTCGATCGCCAAGAGCAACAATCACGGTGTGCTCGGCAAGTTCGTGTGGATCTTGGTCGCCTTCTTCCTGTCGATCTTCGGCTCAATCCTGTGGCTGATCTTTGGTCGCGGCAAGGTGCGCAACTAGCCACTCCGAGCGATCGGGTAAGGGTGCGTGGCGGCGGAGGCGCACTGAAGGGACACGGGATTTCCGTGCCTGCGACTGCGCGCCGCCACGCTGAACTCATCAGGCTTGAGTGTGGAACCTGACGAGTTCGGTTGGTGGGCCGTTAGCGGCCCTTACGCGGCTTGATGAAGCCGGTGTCTTCGAGCTTGGCCCGCTTGTGTGCCCGCTTGTCTTTGATAGACAGCTTGGCTTCCTTTTTGGTGCTTCCTCTAGGCGATTTTCCGGCCATGATTATTCCGCTTCCCCTTGTCTCAGTTGGCGTGATCATCTCGACCATAGCCCATTCCTCAGAGGAAAGCACTTACCGTCTGACCGGCTTTTTTATCCGCTCAGAGAAGTGCGCTGTACCTCGTCGCGGCACGCTGATTTCACCCCGCAGTGTGCCTCATCCGCGGCCGGCGATTCGCTCCGCTATAGTCATGCACATACTTGCTTTAGTTCGAGGGGAACTATGACCTACGCCACCAAACTCGCCACACCCGAAACCCGAAACGGCACCGTTATCGTCGCGGTATTGCGCTTAGCGATTGCCGCTCTCGTCACCGCCGCAGTAATCGCAACGGTTGCCGAGGCAGCAGGTCGCACCGTGATTAACCCGTTCAACATGTTCGGGTATTTCACCATTCAGTCCAACATCATCCTTGCGGTCGTGTACGCGGTCATCGCGGTTGTTGCCCTGCGCGGCGAGGCTGCTTCGCCGGCCCTGAATATCGCGCGCGCTTCGGTGACGACCTACATCATCATCGTCGGGGTCGTGTATGCGACGCTGCTCGCACCGTTGGGTGCAGCCGGTGGCGTTCCGGTCGCCTGGGCAAACGCGGCACTGCACATCATCACGCCCGTATATGCCTTGGCCGATTGGATTCTCTTCTCCGACCGCGGCCGCATCGCTTTCAGTCGTCTGTGGATTGTGTTGATTTACCCGATTGTCTGGGTCATCGTTGTGCTCGTGCGCGGCGCAACAGACGGCTGGGTGCCCTATCCCTTCTTGCACCCCGACACCGGCTACGGCAGCGTCTTCTTCTACGTCGGCCTCATTGTCGTCGTCATGCTCACTTTTGGCTCGCTTGTGTTCTGGATCTCAGGAAAGCGTTCGCTGCTGCGCGTACCGTAGGGCTCAGTGCTCGAGGTTGCCTCCGCATTCCCGCGGCGGCGATCGGGCACAGAAAGCCGGTGTGAGATGACAAACAAGCCCGTCACGATCTTCTTCGACGTCAACGAGACGCTGTCAGATCTTTCGCCCGTCGGGGATGCATTCGAGGCTATCGGCGCCGGGCGTGGAGTGTCCGCCACCTGGTTCAACACGGTACTGCGGGACGGCTTCGCCCTCACCTCAACCGGTAGCCAGGCGCGTTTTCTTGAAATTGCACAGACTAATGCGCGCGACATCCTCCGCGGACTTCCGCTCACCGGCTCATTAGAAAGCTCTGTGGATGCCGTACTCGACGCCTTCTCCACAGTTCAGCTTCACGACGACGTTGCGCCCGGCATCCGCGCTCTCCACGCTGCTGGGCACCGACTCTTTACGCTCTCCAATGGCCCCGCCAGCACCGCGGAGCGGCTATTACGCGAAGCAGGGTTGTCAGATCTAGTCGATGGCACCCTGTCCGTGGAAGAACACGCGCCGTGGAAGCCGGCGCGTGGCGCTTACGAGGATGCGCTCACCCGCACCAACGCCCATGCTCACGGATCGGCATACCTCGTCGCGGTCCACCCGTGGGACATCCACGGAGCCGCGGAAGCTGGACTCTCGACGGCGTGGGTGAACCGAGGAGACTCGCTGTATCCGCCCCATTTCCGCGCACCAACAGAAACGGTTCTGAGCATGAGCGAGCTAGCCGAGCGGCTCGACGGCTGACGTGCCGTTAGCGAGTTCGCGCATTCGTGAGTTCGCAATAACTGATTTTTCCTTGTAACCTTCAAAAACAAGCAATATTCATTGTTGCAATGTGACCCTGCAGCTCGGGGGAAACGCACGCGTGCGTTCGAGCGCCAGGGCCGTCGACCGCAACGCGGTGGGGAAGAGATCTCAGTTGATATCAGCACGTAAACGCAGCGCCTTCGCTTGGGCAATTATTGCCGGGCTCACACTCTCTGGATGCGCGGTCACAGCCAGTGAAGAAGTACCGGAAGCCGCCGCGCCCTCAGTCGAGCCAACGGAGGAGACGACCGAGGAGTCGACCGGCACCGCTTCTGGCGATGTCGCAGCCCCCGGATCAACCGTGAAGCTCGGTGAGTGGGCATCCTACGACTATGCAGGAATTGATGACGCGACGGCAGTAATCGCTGCACGTCTCGTGAGCATCGAGCCAGCAACAGCTGCGCAGACGGATTACCTCGTCAAGCAGATTTCCCAGCTCAAGGGATACAACGTGTGGTTCCTGTCTGTTGAGCAGCAGAAGGTATCCGGTGATTCGATCGCTTTCGACGCCGATTACACGGGGTTCTCCCCCGTTGACGCCAACAGCGAGAAGATTCAAGACGTCACCGTCATCGGTTGGGACGACTGCACAACTCAGTCGTTCACGAAAGAATTCGACACCGATGGCGCCACCATTGAACAGTGCTTCATCGCCGCAACAGTCGAGGGCGGAAACGACGTTGCCGGCGTGATCTATGCCGAGTATGACTCCGTGTATGCCTACTACGACGGAAAACCTCTGTCGTTCCTCAAGTAGACACGACATGATCGAAAGGGCCTCATTCGGAAGCGGATGGGGCCCTTCTCGTGTGAGCCACCGTGAGCACCCCGGGGCGGAGGGCGCGTCAGAAGCGCTTGGCGTGAACGCGAAATGTAGGGCGGATGGGACTTGAACCCATGACCGACGGATTATGAGTCCGCTGCTCTAACCAGCTGAGCTACCGCCCCGTGCCCGCACGAGTGCGAGCGCGTATCTACGTTACCGGCAAAATCAGCGAGTCAACACACGCCACAGCACAGAGCAGAGACCAGTGCTGGACTAGAAATCTCCGCGCCCGATCTAGCGATCGGATGAAGCAACATTCGCGTTCGCGTTGGGGCGGGAACTACCCACGTGGATCGAGATGCCCATCGCTACGGCGATGCTCAAGAGCAGGGCTATGAGTCCCGCAAATACGGCAACATAGTAGGTACCCGGATCCGGAACTACGCCCATCTGCGGTTCCATGTAATGCCAGATCGTGGCGCCTGCATTCAGCCCGAGCACAACGATGAATGCCGGCACGAGCCAAGCGAATACCAACAGAAATCTCATCGCCACAGCGCTCTCCCTCACATCGGACGGTAAATCCGAGCCTAAGTCACGAGTCGCGCCCGAGCTAGTCTCACACGCTCAGCTTCCTCCCAAGCAACACCAAGCCAGTGCTAAACCGACGCTCGTACGGTTGCACCATGACTGATTCACAGAAAGCGCAGACCACAAGTCCGGCCAAATCTGGGGCTCGCAAAACCCGCCAGCAGAATGCTGAGCGAGGCTTCACTGCGTCCAAGGGGCTGGCGGATCGTCTTCAGCAGGTTCTTGTAGAACTGCTCGAACTTCAGCTCCAGGGCAAGCAGGCCCACTGGAACGTCGTCGGTAAGAACTTCCGCGACACCCACCTCGTGCTTGATGAGATCATTGACGCCGCTCGCGGCTTCAGCGACACCATTGCCGAACGGATGCGCGCACTGCACGCCACACCGGATGGCCGCAGCGACACCGTTGCCGCCACCACCACACTCCCCGAGTTTCCCGCTGGTGAAGTAGACACCACGCACACCATCGACCTGCTGACGGAACGCCTCGAAGGCACCATCGCGACTATCCGCGAAGTGCACGATCCTATTGACGAAGAGGACCCCACAAGCGCGGATCTGCTGCACGGCATCCTCGAAACACTCGAACAGTACGCCTGGATGGTGTCGGCCGAAAACCGCACTCCCGCAAAGAAGTAGGCTCCACGCCTACAATCACGAGCCGATTGCTGTGGCTCCCACGAGAGCGTCTCCGATTAGGAGGCGCTCTCGTTCTTTCTGCCCGATGATACAGCGGCAGAGACCTCTTCGCCGCGATACATGCTCTCGAACGTATCCAAGGTGCGCTGGATGTCGTGGGCGGCCACAATCGCCAAGCTTTCTTTCTTGAACTTCAGAACCTCATCCGCGGGCATCGACAGCACACGGGTGAGCTTTGCGGCCAGGTCCTCAACGTTGCCTGGCTCGAACAGGAACCCGTTCTCACCATCGTGAACCAGGTGAGGCAGAGCCATGGCATCGGCAGCAACGACGGGCAGCCCAGAAGCCATCGCTTCCATTGTTGAGATGCTTTGCAACTCAGCAATGGATGGCATCGCGAACACTGAACCACGCTGAAGCGCATCACGCAGTTGATCTTGCTCGACAAATCCGGTGAGGGTGACACGATCCGCGACACCCAACGAGGTTGCGAGGGCGCGAAGTTTTCCCTCGAGCTCTCCCCCGCCCACGATCTCGAGCTTCGCGTCGAGCGCAGGGTCAAGAATCGCGAGAGCGCGAATGAGTTTATCGATCTGCTTCTCGTCGGAGAGACGCCCTAAGAACACAATGAGGTTCTCCGGCTTGGGCTCAAGATTGCCGTTGTAACCATCGGCATTGATGCCACAGGACACCGCTACGACGTTGCGCACGCTCGTGTTTGCTTCGAGATATTCGGCGGCGCGCCGGGTCGGAGTGGTTACCCACGCGGCACGCAAGAAGGAACGCCCGGCAGCCGCCCACCCCGCCTGAATAGCTTTTCGGCGCAAAAACTTGGGGATGATGTAGGCGTGATCGAGCAAATTCTCGGGCATGAAGTGATTAGTGCCGACGAGACGAATTCCTCGCTTCTCGCCCTCGATCGTCATGCCGCGACCGACGATAATGTGCGACTGAAAGTGAATGACATCGGGCTTCACCTGATCAAGGATGCGTGCCGAATTTTGCCTGACCCGCCACGGCATCATGAACCGAAGCCACGGGTGGCCGAGCCAGCGCCACGAATAGAGGCGGTGCAGGGTCATTTTCTGGCCCTCATGCTCCTCAACCATCGTGCCCAACTTTTTATTGGAGTACGAGGGAGCCACGATGTGAACGTCATGACCACGCTCAGCGAGACCAGCCGCCAATCGAGCAATGAAGGTTGCCGCGCCGTTAATTTGCGGCCAGAAGGTGTCGGCGCCGATCAGAATGCGAAGTCGCGGTTTGCCCTCATGGGGCGAGCGTTTCACAGCGGAAGTCACAGTCGAAGAGTTCCTTAACAGTTGTGCGTCACGAGCCATCTTGTTTACGACCCGGTCAGGTCAACGGCACCTAATAACGTACCTCACGGCGCCTGCACCCACGGGTCGCTGAGCCGAGCTGCTCGAAATGCTACGACTTCAGTTGCGGGTGGTGCTTAGAGAGTGAGAAGACGCCAAAAATGGCCACGGCACCCGTAATCACAAACGCGATCACTGCCCACATCGGCGCATCCGCCGCTTCGCCCAACACGATGATGCCGACGGTTACGGCAACAAGGGGGTCGACGACAGTGAGCCCCGCAACAACGAGATCGGGCGGCCCCGATGCATACGCCGTCTGCACAAAATACGAACCAAGAAGGGATGCCGCGATCAGTCCGACGATGCACAGGATGGTGAGAAAGTCCGTGCTCTCGAACCCCGACCCCGAAATGACGATGGTCTTGATCCGGTCGATGACAACCTTCGCAAGCGTCGCGACGAAACCAAACAGCATGCCAGCGCCCAGGATGTAAAACACCGGTGACGCGTTCTTACGGAAAACCAGGAACAGCACGATCCAGAGTGCCAAGACGATCGCCAACACGATGAGCACAATCGAGAGCTCACGCTGCGTAATAACGGTGGATTTCGCGAACATCGCCGCGATTCCGACGAAAACGCCAACGCCGACAACGCACATCACGATCGCTCGAATGGAAATGGCATCCAAACGCACCTTGGTAATGCGGGAATTCATGATCGCTGTCATGACGAGCGCTACGGCGCCGAGCGGTTGCACCACCATGAGCGGGGAAAGCGACAGGCTCGAGAGCTGAAAAACGATGGCGAGCCCGAGGAACGCCGTTCCGATTACCCACGACGGACGGGCAAGCAGTGCCTTGATCTGGGAAAAGTTGAGGCCAGTGCTGGCTTCGCTACCGTGGTGCTGTTCCATGCGGGCAACGCCACGATGTTGGAACTGTGCTCCCAGCGACAACAGGATCGCGCCGATGAGGGCTAGCGGGATGCCCACCGCTTGCAGCGGCGTCAGGCTTATCTGATCGCTGAGGTCAAGGATGTCCGGCGGCACCCGTCAAATGTACTCGGTTCACACGGGATATTCTGGGTACATGGCCGTTCTTCCCATCATTATCACCGGCGATCCGGTGCTCCACACTCCAGCGAACCCGGTAACGGCCTTCGATAGCGAGCTCACCACTCTCGTCAACGACATGATCGAGACGATGGAAGAAGCGCCGGGCGTCGGCTTGGCCGCCCCGCAGGTGGGCGTGGGCCTTCGCATCTTTGTCTACGACTGGACAGATGATGACGACGTGCACTGGCACGGTGTCGCCATCAATCCCGAACTCTGGCAAAGCCCCACTCCCGTGCTCGACGCTGACGAAGCCGACGAAGAGGGCTGCCTCTCGATCCCCGGCGAACGCTACCCGCTTGCGCGTGCCGACCGCGTCATTCTGCGCGCCTTCGACCTGCAGCAGCAGCCGTTCGAAATCGAAGCGTCGGGCTGGCTCGCCCGCATTTTTCAGCATGAATACGATCACCTCGACGGCGTGCTCTATGCCGACCGTCTGCAAGCACCGGATGCCAAGGCCGCCGCGAAAGCGATCCGCAAGCAAGGCTGGGGTCAGCCTGGCCTCTCGTGGCTCCCCACCGAGGAACAGCTCGACGCGTAACTCGTCACACCGCCCGCCCCAGCGATACCAGCCCGGTCTCATAAGCGATGACGACAAGTTGTACGCGGTCGCGCGCCATGAGCTTAGACATAATGCGGGAGACATGAGTTTTGGCCGTCAGCGGGCTCAGAAAGAGCTTGACGCCAATCTCGGCATTCGTGAGCCCCTGCCCGACCAGGGCAAGAACTTCGCGTTCGCGCTCGGTGATCGCCGACAGGATGCTGGCATCAACCGCCACTTGTGAGCCGCGGGCAAAGCGTTCGAGCAGTCGTTTTGTCACGCCAGGGCTCAGCAGGGCGTCGCCGGAAGCGACCACACGCACCGCCCGGATCAGCTCGACCGGCTCAGTGTCTTTCACAAGAAAGCCGCTCGCTCCGGCGCGAATAGCCCGCGCGACATACTCATCGACCTCGAACGTTGTGACGACAACGATGCGCGTCTCAGCGAGGTCGGGAATGGTCGCAATTTGCTCGGTTGCCCAGAGGCCGTCACCATCGGGCATCCGGATGTCCATCAGCACGACATCGGGACGTTCGCGCCGCACAACCTCGATGACGTCGGTTCCGGTGGCCGCCTCGCCCACGACCTCGATGTCATCTTCGGCGCTGAGCAGGCTTCGAAAGCCCGCGCGAATCAGTTGCTGATCATCCGCAACAACAACACGGATCATGCGGATGCCGAACGACGCGGAATGCGGGCGGTCACCACGGTGCCGCGCGGCTTGGCTTCGGCCACGCGGAGCGTGCCACCGAGAAGTTCGGCCCGTTCGCGCATACCCAACAACCCTCGCCCCGCTGTGTGTCCGTCGGTATCGATACCGACACCGTTGTCGGCAATAGTAGCGACATAGTCGTCTCCGTCGATCACTAACGTGACCGTGGCCGCCGTCGCCGCTGCGTGGCGGACCACGTTCGTCAGCGACTCCTGCGCAATGCGAAACAGCGCGAGTTGCACCGCCGC
Source organism: Salinibacterium sp. NG22 (assembly GCF_015864925.1). Classification (NCBI taxonomy): domain Bacteria; kingdom Bacillati; phylum Actinomycetota; class Actinomycetes; order Micrococcales; family Microbacteriaceae; genus Salinibacterium; species Salinibacterium sp. NG22. The sequence continues at coordinate 477,598 of NZ_JADYWG010000001.1, forward strand.
GGGGGTCTGCTCCGGGATGTCGTTCGAGAGGATGACCGTGAGTCCCTGGGTGCGAACCGAGGCGGCGAGGCTCTCAAGCCGTGAAAGGTCAGGTTCAGGCACAGGCGGAACCGCATCGGTGTCGAACTCGCCGGCTGCGGCATCCTCGTTACGGAGCATGCCGAGCAACGAGCGCACCTCGTCAAGCGCATCCTTGCTCGAACTCTTGATGCTCGCCAGCGCCGCCTCAGCCTGTTCGGGTTGCTTGTGCATGAGATGCAGCCCCACGCCCGCCTGCACATTGATTTGGCTGAGCGAATGGGCCAGAACGTCGTGCAGTTCGCGAGCGATACGCACTCGTTCTTCCCGCAGTTCTTGCTCCCGGCGATCTGTGAACGCCTTCTGAAACTGCACGAAGTTCTCGAGACGACGACGATTGGCTTCAGCGAAGCCCAGCACGAGCAAAAGTCCGACCGTTGTCGCAACGACGCGCGGCGGTTCGAGCGCAACACCTGCGAGCAGCGCGGCGAGCAACGTGCCCTCCCACGCCACAATCATCGACACCCACGTCCACGTGCGTGCCCCATGCGAGATCGCGATAACAACCGCAAAGGCAAGAGCCAAGTAGGGCGGAGTGGTCCACGAGTAGCCCAGAAGGAAGTCGGCGGCTCCTGCCACCGAGAGAATCGCGACAATCGGCCCCGGATAGCGCCGCACCCAGATAAGCAGCACGGGCCCGAGAACGGAGAGCGTGACCGTAGCAATGCCCACGAGCAACGATGGTTCGACCCACAACACGCTGGCTATCGTGGGCGGCACCTGAATCACAAAAGAAATAGCCACTGGCAACCAGAGCCGCAGTCGTTGCGACCGCCGCGAACGGGGTTGCCCGAAACCGGTGCCCTTCATGAGCGACTCCACCATTGCATTCGCCGAACGCGGGGAGCGTGGTGAGGCAGAAGGGAGCATGCTTCGATGCTAGTTGCCACGCCCGGCGAGGACATCGCCTGCCGGGTGCAGGTCTCGGTACTCCCCGCGGAGTACCTGCGCCCACAATGCACCAGGGCCGGAACGCACAAAGTCCCGGCCACCTTAGTGGCCGGGACTCATAAGCTCCTCGACTTGGACTCGAACCAAGAACCTACGCATTAACAGTGCGTTGCTCTGCCAATTGAGCTATCGAGGATCGCTGTGCAACTCAATTACTTTAGCAAATGATTTCGCAGTTCAAAAACCATCAGACGATTCTGGCGAGGTATGTTGGCGAAAGTACCCGGGTTGGCGGGGCAATCAGCTGCGGAATACCGTTCGGATCAATTCTGAAACTAGCCACTTCGTGCGAATACTGGTTGCAGACGTGAAGAATGTCGTCGCTCATGATCATGTGTCGCGGCCAGTTCCCCTCGCACGACACAGACGTGAGCGGTGCAACGCTGCGACCATCGTCGGCAATCGTCATCACCGCAATCTGGTTACTATGGCGCACGCCGGCATAGGCGAAACGGCCGTCGGCAGAGATCGCGATTGCGGAGGCTTGGTCGCCTTCCACCGCACCGGGCAGCGCGATAGAACACAGTTGCTTCAGCGCACGGTTCTTCCACTCGACAACGAGCAAGCCGCATCCGTGTTCCCCCAGCACATAGAACAGATTGCCGGGGCGGGCGACGATATCGCGCGGACCAAACCCTGCCGGCGTAGCGAGTTCGGCGATCTGTTCTATCGCGAAATCGGTGTAGCTGAAAATGCGGATGAGGTCGGCGCCCAAATCGAGCGTGAACAGCGTGCTGTCGTCGACAAAAACGGAGGAGTGCGCGTGCGGCCCCTCCTGTTGCGGTCGTGGACCGAGGCCAACAGTCTCGACGACCTGACGCGTGTCGAGCTCCGTGGACTCAGTGCCGGTTTCGATCACTCCGAGCGTGCCGGTGCCATAGTTTGCGGCAATGATCGTAGAGCCATGGACCGTGATGTGGCAGGGGTATTGGCCGCCGCTGGCGGTGAACGCCGGAGTGCTGAGTGTCTCGCCATCGAGGTCGAATGCTGCGACCTGGCCTGATCCTTCGAGCGTCGAATACACCCGGTCACCATCGACCACGATGAAGGATGCCGAGGGAACGTCCGCAACGCGGTGCGCGAGCTCGAGCGATCCATCCGGCTTACTACGCAGGACAGAGATGCCTTCGGACTCGCACTCCATGTCAGCACCCCAGCCGCCGACCAACCAGGTCGAGGCAGGCACGGGAGTGATGTCGGGCGTTGTTTCTCTAGTGCTGGTCACGTTCGAGCTCCACGAGTGAGTTGGCGAGCCCCTTCACGTAGGGATGCCACGGGTCGGAAAGGACTTCTGACAACTCTCCGGTGCCGACGAGGATGCCGCGATGCATGATGGCAACATTCGTCGCCACCCGGCGAACCGCGGCCAGGTCAGCGGTGACCAGCAGTGCCGAGAATTCGCGCTGCGCTTGCAGATCAACGATGAGGTCAAGGATGGCTGCGCGCACGTTGACGTCGATACCCGCGGTGGGGTCATCGGCCACGAGAAGTTGCGGTTCCAAGATCATGGCGCGCGCAATCGCAACACGTTGACGCTGCCCCTTGCTCAACTCGTACGGGTAGCGGTTCATGACCGAAAGCGGCAAACGCACCGTGTCGATGAGGGTCGCCACAGCCTCGGCAGCTTCTCTTTGATTGAAACGACGATCGCGCACGAAAATTGGTTCGGCGATGTTCTCGCCAACCGTGAGACGACTGTTGAGGTGATTACCGGCATCCTGAGGCAGATAGCCCACGCGCAAGCTCAAGTGATCGCGCTTGCGCCGACTCACCGAGCGCAGTTCGGTGCCGAGCACAGTGAGCTCTCCCCCGCTGAACAGCGGCGAGCCGTAGGCGCCAGTCTCAGCGTGTAGGGCAATCGCTTTGGCGAGAGTGCTCTTGCCCGAGCCGCTCTCGCCCACGACGGTCAATACTTCGCCAGCGGCAATCTCAAAACTCAGCCCATTGACGGCAACCGAACGCGTTTCAGGGTTCCGTGACGGGTAACGCAGCGACAAGTCGCGGGCGCTCACGGTGGGCTGAGTAGAAGTCACCTCAATAATCTACGGCAGTCAGCGCCCTCAGTGCTTCGCGGCGCTCGGTCTGCTCGCGAGGATCCGGCACGGGCAGCGACGCCAACAGTCGTTGAGTGTACGGATGCTGCGGATTGCCGAGCACCTCAGACCCCACGCCTTCCTCGACCAGCTGCCCCTTGTAGAGCACCGCAATGCGATCGGAGAGCATGTCGACAACCGCAAGATCGTGACTAATGAACAGGGCGGCGAATCCGAGATCTCGTTGAAGATCAGCGAACAACTCAAGCACTTTCGCTTGAACCGACACGTCAAGCGCACTCGTCGGTTCGTCGGCGATCAGCAGCCGAGGCCGCAGCGCGAGTGAACGCGCGAGGCTGGCGCGCTGGCGCTGGCCACCGCTCAGCTCATGCGGGAAACGGTCGCCGAAAGCGCGCGGCAACTGAACAGCCTCGAGAAGCTCGTCAACCCGCCCGCGCGCATCATTCGGGTCTTCGGCCTTACCGTGCACGATCAGCGGCTCAGCAACGCACTGAGCGATCGTGAGCAGCGGGTTGAAGCTGGAGGCAGGGTCTTGGAAGACAAACCCGATGTCGCTGCGCAGCGGCCGGAACTGACGTTCCTTGAAGCCCAGCATCTCGTGGCCGAGAACAGACAACGAACCACCGGTGATCTTGTTGAGCCCACCAATGGCACGACCGATCGTGGTCTTGCCGGAACCGCTCTCGCCGACTAGTCCAAGCACCTCACCGGGCGAGATCGTGAAGCTCACGCGATCGACGGCGCGGAAAGGTGCGCGACCGAAACGGCCAGGGAACTCGATCTCGAGGTTGTCAGCGATAACGACAGGTTCGACATCCTTCTCGCCTCCAGCAGCCGCACGATCAGACACGCGTGCCGCGGCGCGCGAAGCACCAGAACCAATACGCGGAACGGCGGCAAGCAACTTCTGCGTGTAGGGGTGCTTGGCAGAATCGAACAACTGCTGGGCTGGGGCTTCCTCAACGAGCTTGCCCTCATACATCACGGCAACCCGATCGGAGAGATCGGCCACGATGCCCATGTTGTGAGTGATCAGGATGATCGCGGCGCCAAACTCGTCACGGCACCGGCGCAGCAGATCGAGGATTTCTGCCTGCACAGTGACGTCCAGAGCGGTTGTTGGCTCATCGGCCACGATCAGCTCTGGCTCAAGCACGAGCGCCATCGCGATGACGACACGTTGTTTTTGCCCACCCGAGAACTGGTGCGGGTAATAATCGACCCGCGACTCCGGCTCCGGAATGCCCACCTTGCGCAGGATCTCGATCGCTTTCGTGCGCGCCGCGCGCTTGCTCACATTGCCGTGGGCGCGAAGCCCTTCTGCGATCTGCCAGCCGACCGTGAAAACCGGATTGAGCGCTGTGGACGGCTCTTGGAAGACCATCGCGACGTCCACGCCGCGAAGCTCACGCAAACGCTTGCCGGACATGCCAATAACTTCTTTGCCATTGAGCACAATGGCACCGCGTGACACGGCAGTCTCGGGCAACAGCCCGAGAACAGACTTGGCCGTCACACTCTTGCCACTGCCACTCTCGCCGACGATCGCCAGAACCTCACCGGGGGCAAGGCTCAGCGATACGTCATCGACCGCTTTGACGTCTCCGCCATCGGTCGCGAACGTTACTTCGAGATTCCTGATCTCAACAATGTTGCTCATGAGCGAGCCTCCAGCGGGTCAATAGGATTCGCATCGCCTTCAAGGTCGGCCGTCGAGAGAGCGGCGGTTTCGAGAACCGGCGCCGACTGGTCGGCACGACGACGCGTGCGCAAACGGGGATCAGCGAGGTCGTTGAGCGACTCCCCCACCAGAGTGATTCCCAGAACGACAAGAACGATCGCAAGCCCGGGGAACAGTGACGTCCACCAAATGCCGCTCGTGACATCCGAAATCGACTTGTTGAGGTCGTAACCCCACTCAGCCGCAGCGGATGGCTCAATACCGAAGCCGAGGAAGCCAAGACCCGCGAGAGTCAGGATGGCCTCAGAGCTGTTGAGCGTGAAGATCAAGGGCAGGGTGCGCGTCGCGTTGCGGAACACGTGGCGGAACATGATCCGCGGAGTGCTCGAGCCGATGACCTTCGCTGATTCAACGTAGGCCTCCGACTTGATTCGCACCGTTTCAGCACGGATGACGCGGAAATACTGCGGGATATAGACCACAGTGATCGATACCGCCGCCGCAAACACACCACCCCAGAAACTCGACTGGCCACCGCTAATCGCAATGGCCGCAACGATCGCGAGCAGGAGGGTCGGGAACGCATACACCGCGTCGGAGATAACCACGAGAACGCGGTCGATCCAGCTGCCGAGGTAACCCGAGACCAGACCGAGAAGTACTCCGGCGAAGATCGACAGTGCAACGGCTACGACGATCACGAGCAGCGCGGTACGCGAACCCCAAATCACTCGCGAGAGCACATCGTAGCCACCGACGGTGGTACCCAAAATGTGCTGGCCACCCGGAGGAACCTGTGCGCCAAAGGAACCTTCGTCGTCGCGCAATTGCGAGAAACCGTAGGGAGCAAGCAGCGGAGCAAAGAGCGCCGTCAGCAAGAAGATGCCCGTCAAGATGAGCCCGGCAACAAGCATGCCGCGCTGGAGCCCTACCGACTGGCGGACCTGATGAACAATAGGCAGTTTGCGCCACACAGCCACAAAACGTGAGGGTGTCGTTGTCATGATTAGTACCTCACCCTCGGGTCGATAATCGCCGCAATAATGTCGACGATGAAGTTGGTCAGTGCCACGATCACAGCGAGCAACACCACGATGCCCTGCACCGCTACAAAGTCACGAGCACCCAGATACTCGACGAGCTTGAAGCCAAGGCCCTTCCACTCGAAGGTGGTTTCAGTCAGCACCGCGCCTCCCAACAGGAGGGCGATCTGCAAGCCGATCACCGTGATGATCGGAATAAGCGCGGGCTTGTAGGCGTGCTTGCGCACGAGACGGTATTCGCTCACGCCACGAGAGCGCGCAGCATCCACGTAATCCATCGACAGCGAACCGATGACGTTGGTGCGCACGAGCCGCAAGAAGATGCCGGCCGTGAGGAGACCGAGCGCAAGACCAGGCAGCACGGCGTGCGAGAGCACATCACCGATTGCTGCCGGGCTACCGAGCCGGAACGCGTCAATCAGGTAGATGCCCGACTTGTTGTCGAGCGACGTCAGTTGCAACTCTGTCCGAGTGGATGCTCGGCCTGCCACCGGCAGCACCTTCAGCCACACCGCAAACACGAGCTTGAGAAGCAGCCCCGCAAAGAAGACCGGAGTTGCGTAGGCGAGGATCGCTGCAACACGCAGCACGGCATCCGGCCACTTGTCTCGGAAGTATGCCGCGACCATACCGAGCGGAATGCCGACGACCAGTGCCACCAGAACCGCGTAGAACGCGAGTTCGAGCGTTGCACTGCCGTAGGTCACGAGCAACTCGGAGACGGGACGACCATCGGTGATGGCGGTGCCGAAGTTGCCGGTGAAGACCTGCCCGAGGTACTCGAAATATTGCACCAGGAGCGGGCGGTCGTAGCCTGCGGCACTAATACGTTCAGCGAGCTGAGCTGCCGTCAGACGGTCACCTAGGGCAGCCGTGATGGGATCACCGATCGAGCGCATCAACAAGAACACCATCGTCACGAGGATGAACACGGTCGGGAAAATCAGAAGAAAACGGACTATAAGAAAACGAGCGAGAGGATTTGTGATCCCCCGAAAACGCCGGGTGGGCGGTTCTGACTGTGCCGGATTGATCACGGCGGGAGCGGACTGCGACATACCTACCTATCGTGCAGAGAACGAAGACGAGGAGGTGACCCACATTGTGTGTGGGCCACCCCCTTGAGTCATTTCGCTAGGCCAAGGCCTAACTAGAGCGAATTGCTCCTACTTGGCCAAGCTGCCGTAGCGGAACTTGAACGAACCGTCGAGCGTAGCTCCGGTAACGTCCTTGCCCGTAACGGCGATCTGTGCTCCCTGAAGGAACGGCACGGTCGACAGCTGAGCTGCAACCTTCGCCTGAATGTCCTCGATCATTCCCTCACGCGTGGCGGGGTCGAGTTCGGTTGCCTGAGCAACGATCAGATCGTTGACTTCGGCATCCGCGTAGTGGTTTCCGAGGAAGTTGCCATCACCAAAGAACGGGGTGAGGTAGTTGTCAGCGTCGGAGTAGTCCGGGAACCAACCCAGCTGGTAAGCCGGGTAAGCATCGGCCGTACGCTCACTCGCGTACGTGACCCACTCGGTCGACTGCAGGTTGACTTCGAAGACTCCGTCAGCCTCAAGCTGGCTCTTAACCAACGCGTACTCGTCACCCGAAGACTCACCGTAGTGGTCAGGGTTGTACTGGAGGTTGAGCTTCACTGGAGTGTCAACACCAGCATCAGCAAGACGCTTCTGAGCTGCTTCAACGCTCGGTCCACCGTCGCCGTCACCGTAGAGGTCCTTGAGAACCTCGGTAGCGCCCGTCAGTCCGTCCGGAACGTAGGAGTACAACGGCAGGTAGGTGCCCTTGTAAACCTGGTCAGAGATTTCCTGGCGGTCGATGAGGTCAGCAACAGCACCACGAACAGCGAGCGACTTCGCGGCGTCAGCCTCGGGAGTCTTCGCGCCGTACGGCTGCGTGTCGAAGTTGAAGACGATATAGCGGATTTCGCCACCGGGGCCAACGATGACGTTGACATTGTCGTTGCCCTCGAGGTCAGCGACGTCGGTTGCAGACAGGCTGCGGTGTGCGACGTCAATGTTGCCCTCTTGAACATCGAGCTTCAGGTTCGAAGCATCGGTGTAGTACTTCAGCGTGATGCTGTCGGTCGCTGCAGCGCCAAGAACACCCTGGTAGTCAGGGTTGGCCGTGAACGACACGATGTTGTTGAAGTCGTAGCTTTCGATGACGTACTGGCCAGCGAACGCCATACCATCAACGATTTCCTCGTCGGGGGTGACTGCGTCAGCCGAGAAAACTTCCTCGTCAACAATCGGGGCGGCCGGGCTCGACAGGATCTGCGCGAACGTCTGGTCGTTTCCGTTCTTCAAGTGGAAGACAACGGTGGTGTCATCGACGGCTTCAACGCTGTCGATGTTGCCCAAGAGCACGGAAGGACCGTTCTCGTCGTTGATCGCAACCTGACGGTCAAAGCTGAACTTTACGTCTGACGACGTGAGGTCGTTGCCGTTGGCAAAAGTGAGGCCCGACTTGAGCACTACGGTGTACTCGTCGTCGCTCGTGTACTCCGCGGACTCTGCAATGTCAGGTTCAACATCGGAGGTGCCCAGCGGCGAGTTGAGCAAGAACGGGAACACCTGATTCATCAGGGCGAAAGAACCGTTGTCGTACGAACCGGCCGGGTCGAGGAACGTGACTTTGTCAGTCGTGCCCACGATAAGCGACTCGGAACCGCCACCGCTGGAGTCTCCTCCAGCTTGGCAACCGGTCAAAGCAAGCGCGAACGCTGCTGAGCCGGCAATGACAGCAAGGACTCGCTTGCTGCTCTTGGATGCGGATGTCATATCCGTCTACCTCTTCCTGTTGCGTGCAGAACATGCGACGGCGCGTTTGTAGGCACCGCGCATCGTAGTTCCTCAGTAGTAACACACGAGGAACCTTCGAGACTAGATCGTTTACCCGCGAAAGGGGGATATTTACACGAACGCAACCAAAGAGCAGCAGCTAGGACTCTTCGCGCAGCGCACGACGCTCCGCTTCGATCCGCATGAGGTCGCGCTGAGTCTGCACATAGCGCTCCGGATCGCTCTCGCGATCCATGCGCTGGAGTACCCCCAGAAGTTCACGTTTTTGCCTCAAGAAATCACGCTCAATCAGGTCGGTCGTCACCTGAACGCAATACACCGGGATTCGTTCCTCACGCTCCGGAATCGGCGCGACACTCAGCTGCTTCACGAACGTGGAGAACGACGACGGCACCTCATCGGCGATCGCCGACGCCCACCCTGGATCGAGCGCTCGGTCGGCGAGAGAGGCGATTGCGTCGCGAACCACAGCAAGCGATGGCTCAGCGATGGAGATCTGGGTCAGTTTGCCAATCAGCTCGGCACCCACAACATCCGGATGCTGCAGCACCGCCATGAGAGCGTCTCGCTCAAGGCGAGTAATGGCATCGACGCGCAAGTTCATGATGGACGGCCCCGGTTGCGCAGGAGCCTCCCCGAAGCCTTCAGGCGGAGCCTGCGACGACGATGCGGACTGTGACTGCTGCGGTGCCTTCGAGGGCCCAGACGGTGCAACGTGACGCTTCGCTTCGGTGACAGCAGCCTGAACCTCAGTGGGCTCCATGCCGAGCCAGCCCGCAACACTGCGCACATAGCCAATACCGAGCGCCGAGTCACGAATACCGGCAACCACGGGGGCCGCAGCGCGCAAGGCAGCAACGCGACCCTCGACCGTTTCGAGATCGTGCACCGCCAACTCGCGACGAATCTTGAACTCAAACATGGGCTTGCGCGTGGTGACGAGACGACGCACCGCGCCGTCACCCTTCTTGAGTCGCAAATCGCACGGGTCGAGACCGTCGGATGCCACCGCAACGAAGGTCTGCGCTGCAAAGCGGTGCTCCTCGGCAAACGCACGGTTTGCGGCTTTTTGGCCCGCCTCATCCGGGTCGAAGGTGAAGATCACTTCGCCAGTGGCGGTGGTATCTGCGTTGTCATAGTCGCCGATCATGCGACGAACAATCTTGATGTGGTCGACGCCAAACGCGGTTCCACAGGTAGCGACAGCGGTCGTAACGCCAGCAAGGTGGCAGGCCATGACATCCGTATAGCCCTCGACAACGACGATCTGCTTGCCGCGCGAAATATCTTTCTTGGCCAGATCGAGCCCGTAGAGCACTTGGCTCTTGTGATAAACCGGCGTCTCGGGAGTGTTCAGGTACTTAGGGCCTTTGTCGTCGTCCAGTAGACGGCGGGCACCGAAGCCCAGCGTCTGACCCGTGACATCGCGGATCGGCCACACCAGTCGGCCGCGGAAACGATCGTAATAGTCGCCTCGCTCCCCCTTGCCGATGAGGCCGGCCACGACCAGCTCTTCCGACGAAAAGCCAAGGGTGTTGAGGTGCTTCATGAGCACGCCACCGCGGGGCGCAAAACCAATGCCAAAACGCTCTGCGGCCGACTGATCGAAACCGCGCTCACCAAGAAAACTGCGGCCGGGAGCTGCTTCTGGGGTTGCAAGCTGCGCAACAAAGAAATCGGATGCCGCCTGGTTGGCGGCCAAAATGCGAGCGCGATTGCCGTGATCGGTCGCCGCGCCGCCGTCCTCATAGTGAAGTTCATAGCCGAGACGCCCAGCCAAACGCTCGACGGCCTCGGAGAACGAGACGTGGTCCATGCGCTGCAGGAAGGTGTAGACGTCGCCGCCCTCACCACATCCGAAGCAGTGATAAAAGCCAACTTGGGGTCGCACATGGAAGCTAGGGCTGCGTTCTTCGTGGAAGGGGCAGAGGCCCTTCATCGAGCCAGAACCAGCGCTCTTGAGCGTGACGTAGTCGCCCACAATGTCGGCGAGGTTCGTGCGCGAACGCACCTCGTCGATATCACTTCGTTTGATCAGGCCAGCCACAACCGCAATTCTAGGCTCACCGGGATGTGACTCTAGCCAACCAGACGTGTATGCCACGCAATCGCGGACTGATCAGTGAGGCTAGCCACCTGATCTACTACTGCCCGCTTGCGCTGGTGATCGTTCTCAGCGGAATTCCAATCGGCGGTGAATCCGGAATCGAGGTTCACCGGAGCTGTCCACAGCAACACATCGGCCAGCTCAGTGAGCACATCCCGCTGCTGCTGATAGATCGGACGACGCGCATTCGTCGACATCACAAATGCGGCGACGATGCCCTTGAGCACCGCAATCTCTGCCTGAATTTCAGCCGGGATCACGAGGCTGCCGCCGAAGCGAGCGAGCGCATCAGTGGGGTGAGCTTCGCGTGTGGCCTGAACGGCGGCACCGGCGAAGCGGCCAATGAGTTGACTCGTGAGGTTCTTGAGGCGACCGTGGGCGGCACGGGAGCCATCCCACTGATCGAGCCACGGGTCGAGAAGATCGAGACGGTCGAAGGCAGCAATGAGTTCGTCATGCGTGAACTCGCCGCCGATCCACTCAAACATCGACTTCACAAGGTCGTCGTGGTTGACGCGGGCGCCGAGCGCGGTGACATCAATAAAGTCACCGACGATGGCGTCTTCGAAATCGTGCACCGAGTAGGCGATGTCGTCAGAAAGATCCATCACTTGCGCTTCGATGCAACGCTGGCGGTCGGGAGCACCAGCGCGAAGCCACTCGAACGCGGCAGTGTCATCGTCGAAAAAACCATACTTGCTGCGACCGCTCGGGTCAGGAATGCCCTGAGCGCTCGGCCACGGGTACTTCGTGCTCGCGTCCAAGCTGGCGCGCGTGAGATTGAGGCCGTAGCTCTTGCCATCTGGGCCAAACACCTTGGGCTCGATGCGTGTCAGCAGACGAAGCGTCTGAGCATTGCCCTCGAAACCGCCGATGTCAGTTGCCCACTCATTGAGCGCGCGCTCGCCATTGTGACCAAAGGGCGGATGCCCGAGGTCGTGCGAGAGGCAGGCGGTGTCAACGACATCCGGGTCGAGGCCCAGACTGTCAGCGAGCTCGCGGCCCACCTGAGCGACCTCGAGCGAATGAGTGAGGCGATTGCGGGCAAAATCGGTGCCCATCGTGGGGCTCAAGACTTGAGTCTTGGCGGCTAGGCGGCGCAGCGCACTCGAGTGAAGCACCCGCGCACGGTCGCGCGCAAAATCGCTCCGACGACTCGAGTGCTGCTCGGGAAACCAACGCTCGGCGTCAGTCTCGGTGTAGCCCTTAGCCGCCACTGGTGCTCAATTCTGCTTGGTTGAGTTCGCTTCGGTGAGTCTCCTGCAGTTCACGGCTATCGAGCCAGCCCTGCGGAAGCGATGGCTTCTTGGGAGTGCCCGCGCGACCGCGTTGGCCCTCAGCGTCGGCACCCGGGTACTGCTGGCTCCAGTCGAGCTGAGCCAACAGTTCATCGAGCTGAGCGAGGTCGTGCACGGTCGCCATTGCTGCGCGCAACTCTCCGCCGACCGCATAGCCCTTGAAATACCAGGCAACATGCTTGCGGATGTCGCGGCACGCACGATCTTCATCGCCAAAGAATTCCACCAGCAGTTCGGCATGACGCTTAAACGCAATGGCAACTTCGCCGAGTGTTGGCTCTGCCTTGAGGGACTCTCCCCGGAAGGCGGCAGCGAGGTCACCGAACAACCACGGGCGGCCGAGGCAACCGCGACCCACAACGACTCCGTCGCATCCGGTCTCGTCGACCATGCGGAGAGCGTCGGCAGCACTCCAAATGTCGCCGTTACCGAGAATCGGGGTGTCAGTGATCGTGTTCTTGAGCTTTTCGATGGCCGACCAATCTGCGTGCCCCGAGTAGAACTCCGCAGCAGTGCGGGCGTGCAACGCGATGCTGGCCACGCCGGCGCCGGCGCCAACGCGAGCAGCCTCAAGGTAAGTCAAATGATCTGAATCGATGCCCTTGCGCATCTTGATCGTCAGCGGAACGTCGCCGGCAGCCTTCACCGCGCCCTCGACGATGTCGCGGAACAAATCGATCTTCCACGGAAGCGCCGCTCCCCCACCCTTGCGAGTGACCTTAGGAACGGGGCATCCGAAGTTCAAGTCAATGTGGTCGGCACGATCTTCGGCCACCAACATCGTGACCGCTTCTCTCACCGTCTTCGGGTCAACACCATAGAGCTGGATGCTGCGCGTCGTCTCCGACTCATGGTGCGTAATCAGGCGCATGCTCTCGGGCGTGCGCTCCACCAGCGCACGGCTCGTGATCATTTCGCTGACATACAGACCAGCGCCATACTCGCGGCAGAGACGGCGAAAAGCGGTGTTGGTGATGCCTGCCATGGGCGCCAAAACGACAGGAACATCAAGGTCGAGGTTCCCGATTGAGAGCTGTGGCGCGACACGCGGGTCGGCAGGGGCAAGAATAGTCACGTAGCAATTGTCCCACGGCGCGCCTGAACCAGCGCCGCACATACCGGGAGGCCCCGAATGACGGCAGGAACTGACCGCGTCCGCGACGACGCCGAGCGCCGCGGCATCCCGATCGAGATCGTCGAACGCGCACCAGCGACCTCCCTCGAACACGCCGCCGAACTGCTCGGCATCACCCCGGCCGAGATCGTGAAATCGCTCGTCGTCAAACGCAGCGACGGCAGCTACCTCTTTGCCCTCGTTCCCGGTGACCGCCAGATTTCGTGGCCCAAGCTGCGCGCCGTCGTCGGTGTCAATAAATTGCGGATGCCCGAAGCCGCCCTTGCACTCGAGGCCACCGGATTTGCGCGCGGCACCATCACCCCGCTCGGCAGCAGCACCGCCTGGCCCGTGTTCGCCGACGAACGCATCGCGGGCAAGCGAGTATCAATGGGCTCGGGAGATCACGACTACACCGCATGGGTTCACACGGATGACCTGATCACTGGCCTCGAGGCCACGGTCGCCGACATTACGAGCGAAACAGGAACTGACTAATGGCCATCGACGAGCATCCGAACGTCTTCCGCTTCGAAACCCGCCTCTGGGTGAGCGCGGCGCCGCGCGAGGAAGCGCTCGAACAACTGCGCGCCCAACGCGCCTGGGACAAAGAAAACGCGAAACTTCAGCGCTGGTGGGTTGCCCTCAGCATCGGAGCAATCATTGGAGTTGGAGGAATCTTGGCGGTAGGAACCGCGTCGAACCTCGACCCGACCCTCTACCTGCTGCTGCTACCTCTCGGCTTTGGCGGCGGCGCCATCCTTGGAGCTCTCATCAACAAACGCTTCAACGCACCCGAAGCGCACCACGCTTCCCTGCCGGCGCGCCCGACCACTGTGCCGCTTACGCTCATTCCGTCACGAGTAGCTAAAGCCGCACCGGAACATGCCAGCGTTGCCGAAATCGTCGAATGGTCTAACCGCGGTTTCGTCGGCTAGATAGCGCACTGCCCTCGTTTGGCTAGACCAGACCTTCGTCGATCTGGCGGTTGACGAACGCTTGCGAGCGGTGATCGTCACCGACGACGCAGGCGTCGCCTTCACACGCTACTGCGTTCGGGTCGCCGAGCTGCTGAAGGGTGAAGGTCGGGATTGGCTTCGTTGCGGCATCCATGGGTTAGACGTCTCTTTCGGTAAGTACTTGTGTGAGTACGTTAGCGAACGTTTCACTTTCTTGCGCGCCCGAAACCCCATACTTGCCATCAATCACGAAGAATGGCACCCCCTGGATGCCGTATTGCATGGCCTGTTCCATGTCAGCCTTCACCGCGGGGAGGTACTCGCTCGACTCAAGAACGCGCACCACTTCGTCGCGGTCGAAGCCAATAGATGCCGCAATATCAGCGAGGTCTTCGATGCGGCCAACGTGCTCAGTCTTGATGAAATAGGCATCAAGAAGACGCTCTTTCATCTCAAGCTGGCGACCGTGAGCCTTCGCAAAGTGCAGAAGTTCGTGCGCCTTCACCGTGTTCGTCTGGTGGATGTGTTCGTAGTCATAGTCGAGCCCAACGCTCGATGCGATGTCGGTGACGCGCGTGAGCATCTCTTCGACCTGCGGCATCGGGAGCCCCTTGCGCTCGCTCAAGAACTGGATGGGGGTGCCCTCATACTCGACCGGGGTATCGGGAGCGAGTTCAAACGAGTGGTACACGATCTCGACGGGGATGCCCGACGTTTCTACGGCGGCTTCAAAGCGTCGCTTTCCGATGTAGCACCAGGGGCACTGAACATCAGACCAGATATCGACTTGTACGGGTTCGGTCACGGTTGCTGCTGCATTATTCACCTCAAGGTCAACGCGTTGCGCCCCAAGATATTCCCTCGACCGCAGGTTCACTCTTGCTTTCCCCGCTGCTGGGTCATTGGCTTCGCGCTTTCTCCGCGTGTGCTGTCGGAAACTCAGGAGATTCGGGATCGTCGCCGCTAGGTCTCGCGGAATCTGGGGCGTCTGACCGCGCAAGCCGTCAGATCTCCTGAATTTCCGACGTCAGCACGCGCATGCGAGGCGAGTACCGTCTCCAGCGCCGTCAGAAACAGCTCCCATTGCGTGAAAACCATTCTGGCGCTGACACTCATCGCGTGAAATCCCGCGATGGTGATCTCGATCGCCTTCAGATGATCCTCTTCGAAGGTGTGCGCATGAAACTGCTTGCCATTGATCTCAAGCCCGACGACACCGTTCACCACCAGATCAATCCGCTTGGGCCCCAGAGGAACTTGAATCTCGACGCGATGGCCCCGAAGCTGCAGCCGAACGCGCGCAAGACTCTCCGGCAAGCTCTCAGAACGCCCATCCACCCAGGACCGTATCCCGCGCTTGTACCGCGGCAGCATGAGAATCAACTGCTCACAATCGAACTCATCAATCCGCCCGGTATGCAGCGCCCAGTCCACTGCAGCAACCGCCGTCTCGAGGCTCTGGTCGACCACCACACGTCTGAGCGCCTCTAGAATACTCACGTGCCACGTTGTTCCCCGCTCGTGGACCGAGCGCGGATCCCAGTGCAACTGCACCCCGTTTCTTCGGCCCAGTGGGCGCCGCCGATTCCACTGGCTGCGCAATCGCGAGGCGTTCTGGGGCACTGACACCTGCAGCGGATGCTCCTTCACAACCCAGCCACCCCAGTCTGCAATCGCGGAGATACCGGTGAGGCGACCCCCTACTCGCGCGGCTCGAACGCGCAACTCTGCCTCCGCGCCCGTTGTGTACCAACCTTGACGTGCCCTGACGACCTCGCCGCGCTTGACTGCTCGGGCGAGATCACGGTCACGGGCTCCCCGCGCGACCAGCTGACGTTTCTGCGCAAGCCCACCAAGTTCATCAACTAGTTCGTGTACATCCACCATGACGACAGCATCACCGCGGTTATCGCCGCATGGCATGAGAGGCGGCCATCGGTTGACTATTGGGGTGCGCGGGGCATGTTGATGACACGTCCCAGTTGGAAATTCAGGAGATCCGTCGGCGCCTCCGACAGGAGGCCCGAGATACCGCGGGCCTGACGCCGACAGAATCGCGCGCGAACTCAAATCTCCTGAGTTTCCGACAGGAGCCCGCGGGATGAGAGCGGTTGGTCCGGCGGTACGTCGAGCTGCAGCGAAGACCACCACAGCGAGGGACCGCGCACACAGAAAAGCGGACCCGGAACGTGTCCGGGTCCGCTGTGTCGCAGTGCGGGCTATCAGCGAGAAACGCTGAGCGCCCGACCGCTGGGTCTAGCAGCCGATGAGCTCCTGCGCGAGGTAGCCGCGCAGCTCTTCGATCGGCATACGCTTCTGTTCCATCGTGTCGCGCTCACGGATCGTGACCGCGTTGTCGTCGAGCGAATCGAAGTCGATCGTGACGCAGAACGGGGTTCCGATTTCGTCTTGACGACGGTATCGACGACCGATCGCACCGGCGTCGTCGAAGTCGACGTTCCAGTACTTGCGCAGGTCAGCGGCAACGCCACGCGCCATCGGCGACAGGCGCTCGTTGCGCGACAGCGGCAGAACGGCAACCTTTACCGGCGAGAGGCGACGGTCGAGGCGCAGAACGGTGCGCTTGTCTACACCACCCTTCGCGTTGGGCGCCTCGTCTTCGGCGTACGCATCAATGAGGAAGGCCATGAGGGCGCGGGTGAGTCCGAATGCGGGCTCGATCACGTACGGCGTCCAACGCTCGTCCTTGGCCTGGTCGAAGTACGACAGGTCAGAACCGGATGCCTCGGAGTGCGTGCGCAGGTCGAAGTCGGTGCGGTTAGCGATGCCCATGAGCTCGCCCCACTCGCTACCGGCGAAGCGGAAACGGTACTCAACATCCACTGTTCGCTTGGAGTAGTGCGAGAGCTTCTCTTGAGCGTGCTCGTAGAAGCGCAGGTTGTCGGGGTTGATGCCGAGGTCGGTGTACCACTTCATGGATTCGTCGATCCAGGTTTGGTGCCATTCTTCGTCGGTGCCGGGCTCGACGAAGAATTCCATCTCCATCTGTTCGAACTCACGCGTACGGAAAATGAAGTTTCCGGGCGTGATCTCGTTACGGAATGACTTTCCGACCTGGCCGATTCCGAAGGGCGGCTTCATACGAGCAGCACCCATGACGTTGGCGAAGTTGGTGAAGATACCCTGGGCGGTTTCGGGGCGCAGGTAGTGCATTCCCTCTTCGTTGTCGACGGGGCCAAGGTAGGTCTTGAGGAGCCCTGAGAAGTTCTGCGGTTCGGTCCACGATCCGGGCTGACCGGTGTCAGGGTCGCGGATGTCGGCAAGCCCGTTGACGGGAGGGTGACCGTGCTTCTCTTCGTAGGCTTCAAGAAGGTGGTCGGCGCGGTAACGCTTGTGGGTGTGCAGCGATTCGACGAGCGGGTCAGAGAAGACCTCGACGTGACCGGATGCTTCCCACACCTTGCGGGGCAGGATGACGGCCGAGTCGAGCCCGACGACGTCTTCGCGACCTTGAACGAAGGTCTGCCACCACTGCTTTTTGATGTTCTCTTTGAGGGCGGTTCCCAGCGGGCCATAGTCCCAGGCTGAGCGTGAACCACCGTAGATCTCTCCCGATTGGAAGACAAAACCTCGGCGCTTGGCGAGGTTGATAACGGCGTCGAGGGGGTTAGGCGTAGCCACAGAAACTCCAATAGTCTGCCGAGCTGGATGCACGGTCGGCGGACATCCAGTTTAGCTAGACACGCAGCGCAGCGATAACCGCCGCGACGTCTTCTTCGGTATTCCAGAGGTGGAATGCAGCGCGAAGACGGCCAGCGCGACCGGAGGCGGTGATGCCAGCGGCCGTCAGTTTGGCGAGGTCGGCACCCGATTCATCCGGCCACGTGACGATGGCCTGATTCTGGCGTTCGATTCCGAGCTCGTCGCAGAGCAGGTTGGCGAGCCCCGTGCAGTGCTCCCAGACTTCGGCGATGTCGAGGTCGGCAAACATGGCGATCGGATGCTCGGCACCGACCCAGGCCTGCCACGCGGGTGACACGTCGAACTGACGAGCATCCTTCGCAAGGTTCATCTCGGTGCCGTACACACTCGACCACACGTCTTCCCCCGCGTACCAGCCGGCTTGCACTGGCGTGATGTGCTCGGCGAAATCCTCGGAGATTGTGAGGAACGCGACGCCGCGAGGCGAACACAACCACTTGTAGGCGTGGCACACGGTCGCATCGAATTGGCTGGCATCCACGGGGTAAACGCCGGCGGCCTGCGTGATGTCGCAGAGAGTGCGAGCTCCGTAGCGGTTGGCAGCGGCGGTGATCGCCGCGACATCGGCGACCTTGCCGTTGCAGGATTGGATGAGCGAGAACGCGACGAGCGCGGTGCTGTCGGTGATGGCATCCGCCAGTTCGGCCAGGGGCACGGCGCGCACCTGAAGGTCGCGGTGCTGCAGGAACGGGAACACGATTGACGTGAAGTCGGATTCGACGACCAGCACTTCGGAACCTGCCGGCAGCGAGCAGGCGATGAGGGATGCCATGACTGAGGTTTGCGAACCAATCGCAACGCGACTGGTGTCGATGCCGACGAGGCGCGCGTAGTGACCACGAGTGCGTTCAACAATGTCGCCGTAGTTCATGGGGTTGCAGGTTGCGGTGGCCCACTGCCCGAGCTTCTCCTTCATCTCGGTGACGGCGGCACAGGTTGGGAGCCCCATAGTGGCAGCGGAAAGGTACCCGCGGGTGTTCGCGAAGCTGTCGATGGCGCTGGCCAGAGCTGGGGAGGTCATGCCACCATGTTCCCGCGCCCGGATATATGCCACAAGAGCATGATTGGGATACCAACGATCACGTTTAGTTATGCTTGGTCGATGGACACCACGCCAGACCTTCTCTCGCTGCGCATCGTTCGTGCGATTTCTGAACACGGCACGATCAGCGAAGCGGCCCGCGTTCTCGGCTACAGCCAGCCCGCCCTCAGCCAACACCTCACTCGCGCCCAGTCGCGACTCGGGCTCGCGCTTGTAGTGCGCTCGGGCCGCGGGGTGCGCCTCACCGAAGCCGGCCGCGCCCTCGCCAGTCACGCCGTCACGGTACTCAATGCGGTGGATGCGGCGAGCGCCGAACTCGCAGAGTTAGCCGGTCTCTCGAGCGGAACGGTGCGCATCGCAGCTTTCCCGACGGCGTCGTCGACGCTCGTGCCGCGGTTGATTCGTCAGTTGCGGCAGCAGCATCCGAATTTGACGGTGAATTATGTCGAGGCTGAGCCTCCGCAGGCGCTGCAGTTGTTACGGGACGGTTCAGCGGATCTCGCCATCACGTTCTCGTACCCGGAAGACCGCGCCGACCCGCACTTGTCGCGTGATGGCGGCCACACGACGGTGCCACTGTTCACGGAGCCGGTGGTGCTGGTGCTTCCCGACACTCACCCCCTAGCGAATGCCGACAGCGTGAGCCTGGCCGATCTTGCGAACGACGCGTGGATTGCGGGCTGTGCCCTCTGTCGCGGTCATTTGCTTGCCCTGTGCAATATCGAGGGTTTCGCCCCAGAGATTGGGTTGGAGACGGATAACGCTCTCGCGGTACTGAGCTTTGTCTCCCGCGGGCTGGGGGTGGCGCTTCTCCCCCAGCTAGCGCTGTCGTCACTGACGCTGCCGGAGGGCGTGAGCATCCATGCCCCGCAGCCCTCGAGTGAGCGCACCATTCAGTACGTCATTCAGCCGGGGGCAACGCGGATCCCGAGCGTGGCGACGACTATTGCAACGTTGACCGCGTTGGGTGGAGATGTCTGGGGCCTGAAGGACTACCCGGCGCAGGGGTAACTACGAAACTGGTGCGTGCGGTACTGCCGAGGCGCTACTGAGAGAGCGAGCGAACCGCCCGGTAGGCCGTTTCGATCTCGGCGGCGACCGTGGTGAGCTGTTCGGCTGTCGTATCCCCACTGAGACTAAACCGCACCGCCGTTTGGGCGATCGCTTCGTCAATGCCGATCGCGGTCAGCACGTGCGAGACATCGTCGCTGCCGACGGCACACGCCGAACCGGCTGAACAAATGATGCCAGCGCGACCGAGCTCGAGCAGGAGGGATTCTCCGCTGGTGCCGGGGAAGCAGAATGAGGCATTATTGGGCAGACGGGTGGGTGTGGCAGCCAACACTGGCCCTGTAAAGATCGCAGCGGGAACCCGCGCCAGCACATCGGCGACGAAGTCATCCCGCAACCGCGCGACGCCACGAGCACGCTCAGCCCGGTCGGTCTCGGCGAGCGCGAGGGCATGAGCGAATCCAACAGCCCCTGCGACGTTTTCGGTGCCCGAGCGCTTGCCGCGCTCCTGGCCTCCCCCGTGCAACACGGGCTCGAGGCTGCGACGCCCCTTGACCATCAGTACGCCGATGCCTTTGGGCGCGCCGAGCTTGTGTCCCGACAGGCTGAGGGCAGCGACGCCCAGCCCGGCAACGTCGAGGGGAAGCCAGCCGGCGGCTTGCACGGCATCCGTGTGCAGAGGCACCCCGTGTGTGCGGCAGAGTTCGGCTAGTGCAGCGATGGGCTGCACGGCACCGATCTCGTTGTTGGCGTACATGACCGTGCAGAGCGTGGTGTCGGGGCGCAGGGCATCCCGAGCCTCGTCAAGGTTGATGAGACCGTGAGCGTCCACCGGCAACACTGTGACCTCGAACCCGTGGATGCGCGCGAGATAGTCAACGGACTCCAGCACGGCCTCATGCTCAATCGCACTCGTGACGATGTGGCGTCCGCGTGGCTCGGCAAGCGCGAGGCCCTTGATGGCGAGGTTGTCTGACTCCGTGCCCCCCGACGTGAAGATGACATCGGATGCCCGGCACCCCAGCGAGGCGGCAACACTCGTGCGGGCGGCATCCAGGGCCCGCTTCGCGGACTCCCCCAGCTCGTGATGGCTGGACGGGTTACCGAAGTCTCCCGTCAGCAGCGGCCACATCGCTTCAAGCACCTCACGGCGCACGGGTGTGGTTGCTGCGGAGTCGAGAAAGATCATTGGTGCGCTGCGCTCACCGCAATGTCGAGTCCCAGGTCGAGCGAACGAACGCTGTGCGTGAGGGCCCCCACCGAGATGACATCAACACCGGTCGCAGCGATGGCGGCAATGGTGTCGAGGTTCACGCCTCCGCTGGCCTCGACGATGGCGCGTCCAGCCACGAGCTCGACACCCGCACGCAGATCTTCGAGCGAGAAGTTGTCGAGCATGATGGTGTCGACGCCCGCCGAGACGACAGTTTCAACCTGGTCGAGCCGATCCACCTCGACCTCAAGGTGAGTGGTGTGACCGATCCGCGCACGAGCGAGACGAATGGCCTCGCCGAGTTCGATACCGGCCGCAGCGAGAACCGCCAAGTGGTTGTCTTTGGCCATCACAGCATCCGAGAGGCTGAAACGGTGGTTGTGGCCACCGCCCGAACGCACAGCGTGACGTTCGAGGGCTCGGAGGCCCGGAGTCGTCTTGCGGGTGTCGACTACCCGGGCGTGAGTGCCGGCGACTTGTGCCACGTACGCCGCGGTCTGGGTGGCGATTCCCGACATCCGCTGGCTGAGGTTGAGAGCGATGCGCTCCGCCCGCAAAACGGCGCGTGCGTTACCGGAGACGGATGCAAGTTGCTGGCCGGCGGTGAACGAGTCGCCGTCACTGGCCTGCAGCGTGACCTCAGCCTGAGCATCCACCAGCTGGAAGGTGCGAGCGAAGACATCGAGGCCACTGGCGACCCCCGCCTCACGCGCATTGAGAACAGCGGTGGCGGTGGCGTCTTCGGGCACGAACGCATCGCTCGTGATGTCACCCCATGGCGCATCTTCGGCGAGGGCCATCAGGATGACATTGTCAACGAGCTGCTGATTCATCGCTTGATCGTTTCTGCTTGGTCTTCTGCCGGGATGAAGTCGCCCGCTACGTTGACTGCCGCCCAGCGCGTGGAGAACGCCAGCTCTTCGCGGGTCTCCGGGTAGTCGGTGCGCTCGTGGGCTCCGCGCGATTCCTTACGGCGGAGCGCCGCGACGACGACGAGGCGTGCGAGGTCGAGCAGGTTCGCGTTCTCGGCGCCCTCGACCGTGTTGGATTCGGAGTGCCAGCTCGCCAAGATCGCGGATGCTTCTTCGAGGCGGGTAGCGTCCCGCTCAAGACCAACGTGGCTCCACATCAGTTCACGCAACTGATCGCGTGTGAATGGCTCTTTGCCCGTGATCTCGAACTGCGGCTCGAGCGCGTCAACCTCGATGGCCCGCTGGGGCTCATTGAGAGCATCCGCAGCACGCCAGGCGAAGACGAGCGATTCGAGCAGCGAGTTGGAGGCGAGGCGGTTGGCTCCGTGCACACCGGTGCAGGATGCCTCCCCCACGGCATAGAGACCGCGCACGCTCGTGCGTCCGTCGATGTCGGTGCGGATGCCGCCCATCCAGTAGTGCGCAGCCGGCGTCACGGGAATCGGCGCTGTGCCCCAATCGAAGCCGTGCTCTTCGCAGACCTCGCTGATGCCGGGGAATCGCTTCGCGAGAAACTCGGAACCGAGGGCGGTGGCATCGAGCATGATCGGTCGCCCGCCCTGCTTTTCCATGGCGCGAGCAATGCCGCGAGCGACAACATCGCGCGGGGCTAGTTCACCGTCGGGGTGCACGTCGAACATGAAGCGCTTGCCATTCTCGTCGAGCAGGGTTGCGCCCTCGCCGCGAACCGCCTCGGAGACGAGCGGGTTGCCGGGCACCGCGAGCGATGTCGGGTGGAATTGGAAGAATTCGACATCGGCAAGAGCGGCACCAGCGCGGTAGGCGGCAGCAACACCGTCACCTGTCGTGACGAACGGGTTCGTCGTGTGCTTGTAGAGCTGGCCTGCTCCACCACTCGCGAGAACGACGATATCTCCGTCGATGACGCGCGAGTTGCCGTCGGGAGCAATGACGTCGATACCGGTGACGCGCGGCGTGCCGTCGGCATCCGTCTCCGTCACCAGATCGCGCATGAACGTGTACGCATAGGTCTCGACGGCCAGCGCTCGAACCGCCCGCAAAAGGGCGACTTCGATGGCAAGCCCCGTCGCATCTCCGCCAGCGTGGATGACGCGCCGCGAGGAGTGCGCCGCTTCGTGTCCCCGAGCGAGCTCACCATTGGCAATGCGGTCGAACTCCACTCCGAGAGAGATGAGTTCTTGCACGCGCAACGGGCCCTCGCTGCACAACACTTCCACGGCATCCCGCTCGCACAGACCTGCGCCAGCGATCATCGTGTCAGAGACGTGACTGGCCACGGTGTCATCGGGGAACAGCACAGCAGCAATACCGCCCTGGGCGTACTTGGTGTTGCTCTCCGCGAGCTCCGACTTGGTCACGAGGACCACTTCGTGGTGAGCACTTGCGCGGTAGGCGGTGATGAGACCGGCAATACCTGTGCCGACAACAATGACCCGTGCCATGGTTACGCTTCTTTCGTCGTTACCGGCGGCTTCGCGGCGAGCATCCGCTCCAAGGCCACACGTGCCGGTGCTGCCACGTCGTCCGCGACAGTGATCTGGTTGAGTACTTCACCGCGAACGAGCCCTTCGAGCACCCACGCGAGGTAGCCGGGGTGAATTCGGTACATCGTCGAACACGGGCAGACCACCGGGTCGAGACAGAAGATCGTGTGCTGCGGGTATTCGGCAGCGAGGCGGTTGACCATGTTGATCTCGGTACCGATCGCGAACGTTGTCGGTTCGGTCGCAGCAGCAACAGCCTTCTGGATGTAGTCGGTCGACCCCGCCTCGTCAGCAGCATCCACAACGGGCATCGGGCACTCGGGGTGCACGATCACGCGAACACCGGGGTGCTCAGCGCGAGCCTGCTCGATCTGGCCAACATTGAAGCGCTTGTGCACACTGCAGAAGCCGTGCCAGAGCACAACCTTCGCTTCGTCAAGGGTCTCAGCGTCGTTGCCGCCGAGAGGCTTGTTCGGGTTCCACATCGGCATGAGATCGGTCGAAATGCCCATCTTCTTCGCCGTGTTGCGACCCAAGTGCTGGTCGGGGAAGAACAGCACGCGCTGACCGCGCTCGTAGGCCCACTCCAGCACGGTTGTGGCGTTCGAGCTTGTGCAGACGATTCCACCATTACGACCACAGAAACCCTTGAGCGCAGCAGACGAGTTCATATACGTCACGGGGATGATCGGCACGCGGCCATCGGCATCCGGCTCGGTTCCGTAAATTTCGGTGAGCTGTTCCCAGCACTCCTCTACGGAATCGATGTCGGCCATGTCGGCCATCGAACAACCGGCAGCCAGGTTCGGGAGAATGACCGCCTGATCAGAGCGAGCGAGGATGTCGGCGGTTTCGGCCATAAAGTGCACGCCACAGAAAATAATGGCTTCGGCATTGGGCACGGTTTGGGCGGCGTTGGCGAGTTGGAACGAGTCGCCGAGGAAGTCGGCGTGCTGCACAACTTCATCGCGCTGATAGAAGTGGCCAAGGATGACGGCACGGTCGCCGAGGGTCGCTTTGGCAGCGACGATGCGAGCGTGGAGGTCTTCGTTGGAAGCCTTCTGGTATTCGACAGGCAACTGGCCCTGACGAGGTGCTCCCGTGGGGATGACGTCGCCCATCGAAGCCCCTGGCCCATAGCTCGGAACACCCAGATCGAAGGTCCACGGACCATCGGCTAGCTCAGGCGCACAGGTTTCCCCGTCGCCCGTCTTCGTGATGCGCTGAATAGTCGAATCAATGGATGACACGAGTGCTCCCTGTCTTTAAGCGGCCGAGCGGGCCATTGTCAACGAGCTCAACGCCCTCGTCATAGCGGTACAACCTCGGAGGCCGGTGACGCCCTCCCGAGACAACGTGATCAGTGGGAACCAGTGAACCCGAATTCTCAATCTGACGACGGAAATTGGCGGGATCGAGCTGCTTTTGCAACACAGCCTCGTGCACAATGCGCAGTTCACTCAGGGTAAAGGTCTCCCCCAGGAAGGCCCGGGCGATGCGCGAGTATTCCATCTTGGTGCGGAGGCGCCAGAGCGCGTAGTCGACGATGACGTTGTGATCGAAGGCCAACTCGGGCAGGTTGTCGGCCGGGAACCAGCGCACATTCTCACCCTCGGCAGCCCGGTCTGCCTCCTCTTGGCGCACGAGCGCCCAGTAGACAATCGACACCGCGCGAGATCCAATCGAACGCTCAACATCACCAAAGGCGTAGAGCTGTTCGAGGTAAGCCGGCTCGAGAGCGGTTGTCTCAAGCAAGTTGCGGGCGGCTGCGTCTTCGAGGCTCTCGTGGTTGTCGACCCAACCACCGGGCAACGCCCACTGACCGGCATAGGGTTCGCGGGTGCGACGCACCAATGGAATCCACAGCGCGCTCTCCCCCGACTCGGGAATGGGGCGCAGCGCAAAAATCACGGTGGACACCGCGAGCGAAATTGCTTGCTCATTCTGTTGCATCGCCACTCCCTTCGGTAAGAGTCATGCTGACCTGAACACAGAATACACCTTAAAGTCACCCTGACCAAAAGGGGTGACTAGCGCTCACCAACAGTTCAGCTCCCCCGAAGGGATCGCAGAGAGAAGTGCCTCCACGTAGGCAGTGGTGTTAGCTAGCGTCACCCGTCGGCGCATCGACTGCGCCACCGAAGCGGCGCGAGCGGCCAGCATAAATCTCGATTGCGCGCCACAAATCTTCGCGCGTGAAATCTGGCCACAGCGTATCCAAGAAGACCATCTCGGCATACGCGCTCTGCCAGGGCATGAAGTTACTCATCCGCTGCTCCCCCGACGACCGCACGAACAGGTCAACGTCAGGCAATTGAGGCTGATACAGACGCTTCTGGATGAGCTTCTCCGAGACGGCGGACGGCTTCAATCTGCCCGCCGCAACGTCATCAGCAATCGAACGCACAGCATCCGCAATCTCGTTACGGCCGCCATAGTTGACGCACATCGTGAGCGTCAGAGTGCTGTTCTTCTCTGTGAGCTTCTCGGCAAATTGCAGCTCTTTGATGACCGACGTCCACAGGCGCGGGCGTCGCCCTGCCCACCGCACGCGCACGCCCCACTCGTTGAGCTGATCTCGGCGACGGTGCAGCACGTCGCGGTTGAAGCCCATGAGAAAGCGCACCTCTTCGGGCGAGCGACTCCAATTTTCAGTCGAGAAGGCATACACGCTGACATGTTTGACCCCGATCTGGATGGCACCAGCCACCACATCGAGCAGACTCGCCTCGCCCGCCTTGTGGCCTTCCACCCGCGTCAGCCCGCGAGCATTCGCCCAGCGACCATTGCCGTCCATCACAATCGCAATGTGCTCAGGAACAGAGCCCTTCGGCATCACCGGAGGCTGGATGCCCGTCCAGTCAAGAGGACGAAACTCGACGGCATCTTTGTGAGTTTTTGCTACGCGGCTCATGCGCTCCGATCCACATGCTGAATGGAGCGAAGACTGCGCTCCAAATGAAACTGGGTGTACGCGGCAACGACGCCACTTGCTTGGGAACGCGACCGTTCTTCCGAGGCTTCCGCGACATCCCACTGGCCGGCGAGCAACGCTCCGAGCAGCTCAAGAGTGTCGGGGCTGAGTCGTGGCGACCCGGGCGGGGCAACCTCGTCGGCAACCACACCGCCCATCTGCGCCACAAAAACCGAATGCGGCCCGGGAGCGCCCGTCACCGCGCAGTCGACAAAACTCGGTGCCCAGCCCGCAATCGAGAGGCTGCGCAGGAGGTACGAGTCAAGAGTGAGACTCGGGTTGTGCTCGCGCCGCGAGAGAGACCGCAGCGCGCCAACCAGCAAGAGGTATTGCTGCAACGAGCCGTCGTCATCCGTGACTTTGTCAGCGGTTTCGACCATCACGCTCGCCGCGGTATAGCTCGCATAGTCGGCCGTAATCTCTGAGCCATACGACCCCAACGATTCAGCCTGCTGGATGATGTCGAGACTGCGACCGATATAGCACTGGATGTCGGCGACCATGAAGGGTTCCAGCCGCGCCCCAAACTTGGAGGCAGTACGACGCACCCCTTTGGCTACCGCGCGGATCTTGCCGTGCTCACGCGACAGCATGGTGACGATTCGGTCAGCTTCACCCAGCTTGTGGGTGCGCAGCACGACGGCTTCATCACGATAAGTTGGCACTCCACAAGTATCCTCCGCTTGTCGCAAGTTTGCTGAGCGACGGACCGCAGAGACGCCGTTTCACTCAGCGCCCTGCCCCCGGAGCTCTGCGCGCAGTACATTGTGCACAGCGGTGATCGCCGGCACCCCATGCCCGTTGCCGCAGGGAGGCGATCTCATGATTCTCGTTACCGGCGCGACCGGCGCCCTCGGCAGACCAACCGTGGAGCTACTCTGCGCCGCCGGCCATGCCGTGCGCTCGCTCAGCCGCCGCGCCAGCGACACCCCGGACACCGTCGTCGCCGACCTCGCCACCGGCATCGGACTGTCGGATGCTCTCGCCGGAGTCACCACGGTCGTGCACCTTGCCTCGGGCGCGAATGCCCACGACTCGCAGCACACCCAGAATCTCCTGGATGCCCTCGTTGCCCATCCTGTTGAGCACCTCATCTTCATGTCGATTGTCGGCGTCGATAAACACGCGTTCGCGTACTACCGCGACAAGCACCTCAGCGAGCAACTGATCGCCGCGTCAGGTACTCCCTACTCGATCCTTCGCGCCACCCAGTTTCATAGTTTCGTTGCCGGGCTGTTGAGGGCTCAGCGAAGGTCTCCGGTGACGATCGTGCCCGCATTCACGATGCAGCCCGTCGCCGTCGAGGAAGTTGCCGCGCGCCTAGTCGAACTCGTGGATGCTGGTCCCGCCCAACGCGTCGCTGACTTCGCAGGCCCAGAACAGCTGCAATTCCGTGAGCTGGCGCGGCAGTGGAATGTCGCGCACGGCCGCAGCCGCCCGACGTGGGCCCTGCCCCTGCCCGGCCCCGTCGGACGGTCTTTCGCTCGCGGCGACCACCTCGGCACGCCCTCAGGTGCTGGCCACACGACATTCGCGCAGTATGCGGAGAACGCCGCAGCCTCGCGCTGACGCTTCTGCGCGTGTGCCGCTCTGAACGTCGATCCTGTCGGAAACTCAGGAGATCGGCGAAGGTTCCGAATCCCGAAGCGCACAAACTCGGGCTCCTCATACTCCGCCCGCCCGCTTTTCCTGAGTTTCCAACGTGGGCCGGGCCGAAAGTGCGCGCGTGGCCGAGTGCGCGCGTGGCCGAGTGGGTGCGTGGCCGAGAGAGCACGTCGGCGGCTCGGGAGCAGCGCAGCAGCAGCAGCAGCAGCAGGGTCGAGGGAAGCACGTCAGGAGCGTGACGGCGCGGCTGGTCGGCAGCGCGGCTGGTCGGGAGCGCGGCTGGTCGGGAGCGCGGCAGCGCGGCGGGTCGGCACTAGCGGTTCACCCGGCGATTGCAGGCTTGCCCAGAGCACAACTGCGCCGCCCGCCCGGCGCGTGGTACGAATGGTGCGTGAACGAGACTTTCGAGATTCCGCTGTGGGCGGGGCTGTTAGCGGTCGGCGTCGGAGCAATGCAGGGCGCGATGTTTGCCGCCCAGTTTCGTGATCGCCGTCTAGATCTCCTCGGCGTCGCCATCATTGGCATTTCATCGGGTTTCGGCGGCGGCATGGTGCGCGACATCGTACTTTCTGAAGTGCCCGCCGTGCTCTCCACCAACTGGTACCTCCTGGTCGCGACCGGTGCCGCTCTCTTCGGGATGCTGCTCGAACGCCTCATCGCCCGGTTGGGCCCGCTCGTTACGCTGCTCGATGCCCTGACGATTGGCTTGTTTGGCGCGATCGGCACTACCAAAGCGCTTGCAATGGGATTACCCGATGTCCCGGCCATTTTTGTGGGGGTCATTTCCGCTGTCGGTGGTTCCATTTTGCGTGACATGCTGCTCTCAATGCCGATTGCGCTCATGCACGTGGGATCGCTCTACGCGGTGGCCGCGGTATCAGGCACAACGAGTCTGGTAATCATGCGCAACTTTGACGTTCCCGTTCTTCTCGCCGCGTCAATCTGCGTCGGGATCACGGTGGGCGTGCGTGTGCTCGCAGTGCTCTTCAACTGGACCCTTCCCGAACAGCGCACCATCAACGGGATGCCCAGATTCCGTCGCCCGTCACGCTAACCAGCCTTCGCGTGAGCCTGCCAGCAAACCTTTGCCCCACGCTCATCCGCAGTACCGCCGTTAACGCACGAATGCCCGGCAGCGCTGAGCTGCCGGGCATTCGTAAAGCGCAGACCTAGCCTGCGACCAATTCTGATTCGGGAGCGTTCTGGGTCGCACGCACCCAACGGTTTACCGCTGAGACGATTGCCTTGAGCGACGCCCGCGAGATATCCCCGTCGATGCCGACGCCCCAGAGACGCTGGCCGTTGATGTCGAGCTCAACGTAGGCAGCAGCCTGCGCATTGCTTCCGGCACTCATGGTGTGCTCGACGTAGTCGTAGAGCTTCACTTCAATGCCTCGGCCCTGAGCGGACAGCATGCCCAAGAATGCATCAATCGGGCCGTTTCCGACGTGACTAGCATCGATCTCAGAGTCGTCGACGCGCAGGCGAGCCTCAAGGCTCACTTCGCCATCGTTGGCACTCGTCGCGCGAGTAGCGAGCAGTTCGTACCGCCCCCACTTCTGGTCCGCGTGATCTGCGGATGCCGGCAGGTATTCGTCCTGGAACGAGGTCCAGATTTGTTCGCTCGATACCTCGCCACCCTCGGAGTCGGTCTTCGACTGAACGACACCGCTGAATTCGATCTGCAGTTTGCGCGGCAGGTCGAGATTGTGGTCGGTCTTGAGCAAGTAAGCGACGCCGCCCTTGCCTGACTGCGAATTCACGCGCACGACGGCTTCGTAACCGCGGCCAACATCTTTGGGGTCAATCGGCAGGTAAGGAACAGCCCAGACCAGCTCGTTGACGTGCTTGCCTTCGCGTTCGGCCTGAGCCGCCATCGACTCGAAGCCCTTCTTGATGGCGTCTTGGTGCGATCCGCTGAAGGCCGTGTAGACGAGGTCGCCAGCCCACGGGCTGCGCTCGTGCACCTTCAACTGGTTGCAGTGCTCAGCGGTGCGGCGAATCTCGTCGAGGTCACTGAAGTCGATCTGCGGGTCGATGCCCTGCGTGAAGAGGTTGAGGCCCAGAGCGACGAGGTCAACGTTTCCGGTGCGCTCCCCGTTTCCGAACAGGCAACCCTCGATGCGGTCAGCACCGGCCATGTAGCCGAGCTCTGCCGCAGCGATTCCGGTTCCGCGGTCGTTGTGCGGGTGCAGCGAGATGATGACGCTCTCACGGTGATTCACGTTGCGCGACATCCACTCAATGGAGTCGGCGTAGACGTTGGGGGTAGCCATTTCGACGGTGGCGGGCAGGTTCAGGATGACCTTGCGCTCCGGTGTGGGCTGGAATACTTCGAGCACCTGGTTGCAGATATCAACCGCGAACTCGAGCTCGGTGCCGGTGTAGCTCTCGGGCGAGTACTCGTAGTAGACGTCGGTCTCGGGAACCATTGCCTCGGATGCCTTACAGATGCGAGCGCCGTTGAGGGCGATGTCAATGATGCCCTGCTTGTCTTTGCGGAACACAACATCACGTTGCAGCACGCTCGTGGAGTTGTAGAGGTGAACGATCGCCTGCTTAGCGCCCTTGATCGATTCGTAGGTGCGCACAATCAGTTCTTCGCGAGCCTGCGTCAGCACCTGAATGGTGACGTCATCCGGGATCGCGTTGGTCTCAATAAGCGAGCGAACGAAGTCGAAGTCGGTCTGGCTAGCCGAGGGGAACCCGACCTCAATCTCTTTGTAGCCCATCTTGACGAGCAGATCGAACATGATGCGCTTGCGTTCGGGGCTCATCGGGTCGATCAGAGCTTGGTTACCATCGCGCAGATCAACGGCACACCAGCGGGGTGCCTCGGTGATGCGCTTGGACGGCCATGTGCGGTCCGGCAGATCAACGGGGATGATCTCGTGATACGGACGGTACTTGTGGATCGGCATCGATGATGCGGACTGATTGTTCTTCATGGTGTGCTCCTGCTGTTCTCAAAGCCTCGTGGGCCACTCGTTACGGATCTGGTCAGCCAATGACAAACACCGCGACGAGGGAGGCCTTATTAGGACTCGTCGCGGCAGCTAAGGAGGAGCAGACCGAACAACACATTTTCAGACTAGCACTGCCCACGCCGCTACGAGTGATTGGTTACAGAACCGCGACTTAGAAGCCGAGGCGCCCCAGCTGCTTCGAGTCACGCTGCCACTCTTTGGCAACCTTGACTCGCAGCGAGAGGAAGATCTGCTTGCCGACGAGCTTCTCGATCTCCGCACGAGCGCGTGCCCCGACATCCTGAAGGCGCTCGCCACCCTTGCCGATAATGATGCCCTTTTGGCTATCGCGCTCGACGAAAATGTTGGCGAAGACTTCGAGAAGGTCTTTGTCGTCGCGCTCGATCATGTCGTCAATAGTGACGGCAATCGAGTGCGGCAGTTCATCCATAACGCCCTCGAGGGCGGCTTCACGAATGAGCTCAGCAACGCGCGACTCCGTCGACTCGTCGGTGACAGCGTCATCCGGATAGAGAGCGTTGGAAACCGGCATGAGCTTGACGAGCTCGGTGGAGAGGATGTCGAGCTGGATGCTGTCGAACGACGAGATCGGGATGATCTCGTCCCAGTCGCGCAGCTCCGCTACGGCCTTCAATTGCTCGGCAACACCGGGGCGCGACGACGCATCGATCTTCGTGACAATCGCGACCTTCTTAGCCCGAGGGAAGGAATCCAACTGTTCGTTGATGTAGCGGTCGCCTGGACCGATCTTTTCGTTGGCCGGAATGCACAGGCCAATAACGTCAACTTCGCCGAGAGTGTCTTGCACGATTGAGTTGAGTCGCTCGCCGAGCAGCGTGCGCGGACGGTGCATACCGGGGGTGTCCACAATGATGAGCTGGCCGTCTTCGCGATGCACGATCCCGCGGATGGCGCGGCGGGTGGTCTGCGGCTTCGATGACGTAATTGCCACCTTCTCCCCCACGAGCGCGTTCGTCAATGTGGACTTTCCTACGTTGGGTCGACCAACAAAGGTCACGAATCCTGCTCTGAATTCACTGGCGTCGGTCACTGTGATTCACCGTTCTCTCGTTCATTCGAGCGTGGGTCTTGCTGATTTTCAAGCCAAGGGTCTCGCGACACCAGCACTGTGCTGATGCGTTTGCGACGCCCCTCGGTACGTTCGGCGGTGAGCACGAGCCCGGAGTAGTGCGCAACAGCACCGCTCTCCGGCAGTCGCCCCAGCGTTTTCATGATGAGTCCACCAACCGAGTCAACTTCGTCATCGTCGAGTTCGAGCCCAAACAGGTCACCCAGCTCGTCGATCGGCAGTCGCGCGCTCACACGGAACGCGCCGTCAGCCAACTCTTCGAATTCGGCAACTTCACGGTCGTACTCGTCAGAGATGTCCCCAACAAGTTCTTCGATGAGGTCTTCCAACGAGACTAGTCCCGCGATCCCGCCGTACTCGTCGACCACCATCGCTAGGTGGTTCGATTCGAGCTGCATTTGCCGCAACAAACTGTCGGCACGTTGCGACTCGGGCACGAAGAGTGCCGGTCGTGCGAGTTCTTGAGTCGTCAGTTTGTCGGCTTCTGCCGGCTGTTCGTAGACGACACGGGCAACGTCGCGCAGGTAGAGCACGCCCATCACCTGATCGATGTCTTCGCCGATCACTGGCACTCGCGATACGCCACGGCTCAGGAAGAGCCCCATGGCAGCACTGGCCGTGACCTCGGCCTCGACCGTCACCATGTCGGTGCGCGGAATCATGACCTCACGCACCACGGTGCTGTTGAACTCAAAGATCGAGTGGATGAGGTCGCGATCATCCTGATCAAGAACTTCGTGTTCGGCGGCTTCATCCACCATGCTGAGCAGTTGTTCTTCACTCGAGAAGGTTGCTGTGCGGGGACGACCAGGCGTCACTCGATTGCCGAGCGCTACCAGCGCATCCGCAATCGGACCAAGGATGACGCGGATGCTGCGCACCAACGTCGCCGAGATCTGCAGCACCTTGCGAGAGTGCGCGCGTCCCACACTGCGGGGGCTGGAACCGACGAGCACAAACGATGCCCCGGTCATGATGAGCGCGCTGAGAAGCAGTACGAGCCACCACTGCTCGAACGCAGACGCGAAGACGAGGGTGACCAATACTGCCGCCGTGGTTTCCACAACAATGCGCATGAAATTGAGCGCGTTGATGTGAGCACCAGTGTCAACCGAGATCGCCATGATGGATTTTTGGGCGCGACTGCGCCCCGCAAGCTCGACGAGATCGCTGCGGCTCATCACCGTAAGCGCCGAGTCTGCGGCCGCGAGCAAACCACCAAGCGACACCAGCAGGATCGCCACGGTGATAAAAATGCCGATCAGCATGACCGGCTACTTATTTCGGTCTGCAAGGGCAAACCCCGACAGAATCTCGCGCTGAAGGCCAAACATTTCTTTCTCTTCTTCCGGTTCTGCGTGGTCGAAGCCCAGCAGGTGAAGTAAACCGTGAGTCGTCAGCAAGAGCATTTCGTCGAGCGGCGAATGACCAGCGGTCTCGGCCTGCGAAATCGCAACCTGAGGGCAGACGACGATATCGCCGAGCAACCCCGCGGGTGTTTGGCGGTCTTCTGTGCCGGGGCGCAGTTCGTCCATGGGGAAGCTCAAGACGTCGGTGGGACCTGGTTCATCCATCCACTGCACGTGAAGCTGCTCCATGGCGGCTTCGTCGACGAAGACTATGCCGAGCTCGGCATCCGGGTGCACGTGAAGCTGGTCGAGCGCAAAGGTGCACAGGCGTTGGAAGGCGTGCTCGTCGACGTCGACGCCCGACTCGTTGTTGATCTCAATCGACACGCTAGCGTCCCTCGTGGTTGCGGCTGCGCTTCGGCGACCGATTTTTGCGGTTGTATTCGTCACGCTGCTTCTCAGCGTCATAGGTTGTGTAGGCATCCACGATTTGCCCGACGAGGCTATGACGCACAACGTCAGCGCTCGTCAATTCAGCAAAATGGATGTCGTCAATGTCGCGAAGCACGTTCGAGACGAGCTTGAGTCCGCTTGCCCCCTCGGGCAAGTCGACCTGCGTGATGTCGCCGGTGATCACCATCTGGGAATCGAAACCGAGACGCGTGAGGAACATCTTCATCTGTTCCGGCGTAGTGTTTTGGGCCTCGTCGAGCACAACGAATGAGTTGTTGAGCGTGCGACCGCGCATGTAGGCGAGCGGGGCAACCTCAACAGTGCCCGCTGCGAGCAACTTAGGCACAAGTTCGGGATCCATCATGTCGTTGAGCGCGTCGTAGAGCGGACGCAGATACGGGTCGATCTTGTCGGTCAAAGAACCGGGCAAGAATCCCAAACGCTCCCCCGCCTCAATGGCAGGTCGACTCAGGATGATGCGGTCAACCTCTTTGCGTTGCAACGCCTGCACGGCCTTGGCCATCGCCAAGTACGTCTTTCCGGTGCCGGCCGGGCCGATTCCGAACACGATCGTATTGTTGTCCATCGCGTCGACGTACTGCGACTGACCAAGCGTCTTCGGGCGAATCGCCTTTCCGCGTGCCGTGAGGATTGTTTGGCCAAGGAGCGTTTTCGGGCTGCCCTGATTCTGACGCAGGATGCTCGCCGAAGAGTCGACCTCAATCTCGCCCAAGTCGTGTCCTCCGCGCACCATAGTGACCAGTTCATCCACGAGTTCTTGAGCGGATTCCACCGATGCTGGTGGACCGCTCAGAGTGATTTCGTTGCCGCGGACGTGCATTTCAACGTCGGAGAACTTGCTCTCCACCACTCGCAAGAGTCGATCTTGCGGACCGAGTAGTCGCACCATGGCGACACCGTCTACTTCAATCGAGACGCTTGTGCGGTCTGTGGAACGTTCGGACTCAGAGTCACGAGTGACCAAGGGTGCCTTCCTCGAGGTTTCCGCCGAGCACATGAGCGTGCACGTGGAAAACGGTTTGACCAGCGTTTTCGCCGGTGTTGAAAATCAGTCTGTACTGTCCGCCTGCGTAATCGTCGGCAAGCTTCTGCGCCACCGCGACAATGTCGGCCAAAAGTGCCGGGTTGCCAGCAGCAAGTTCTGTCACGTTGGCGAACTCTTCGGTCTTCGGCACAATGAGCAGGTGCACGGGCGCCTGCGGGGCGATGTCACGAAAAGCGATCACCGAATCTGACTCGAAGACAATATCGGCGGGAATTTCGCGAGCAATGATCTTCGTAAAGATCGAGGGAGAATCAGACATGTCTCTAGCCTAAACCTCTAGCTCCAACGGCCAAGCTTGACGTTCAAAGCCGCCAATGCTGCCGGGCCCGCAGTTGAGGTGCGCAACACTTCACTACCGAGTCGAATCGTGGATGCACCGGCCGCCGTAAGGAGCGCAAGCTCGTGATCCGCGACACCACCCTCCGGCCCCACCACCAGAACGATGTCACGGTCGTCGACGTCGAGGTCCGCAAGCGTTTCTGTCGCAGTAGGTTCGAGCACGAGCATCCGCGTCGTTGACGCAAACGCTGCCAACTGCTTTGTCGTCACAAGATCGAGCACGTCAGGAAGCCACGTGCGCAACGACTGCTTGCTCGCCTCGCGCACAATTGCTGCCCAGCGGTCGCGCCCCTTGGCGACCTTGGGGCCTTGCCAGCGCGAAATACTGCGTGCTGCCGACCAGGGAATAACACCGTCGACACCCAGCTCAGTGGCCACTTGCACGGCGAGCTCATCACGGTCGGCCTTGGCAAGAGCCTGCGCGAGGAATACTGCGGGGGTACGCCGAGGCGACTGCTGCACTTCGGCAACCTCAATCGTGAGCTGCGTATGTTCTGCCGTGACAACCGGACCGGAGACCACGAGACCCGCACCGTTGCTGATGGCAATGACTTCGCCAACCTTCAACCGCGAGACGGTGACCGCATGGCGCGCCTCAGCATTGCCGAGCGAAACGGTATCGCCGACACTCGTGTCACCGAGCTCCTCATCGATATAGAGGTGAGCCACGGCGACCTACAGGAACCGGTCGCGGAGCTTTGCAAACAAGCCCTGCTGGAACTCAGCAAAGTGCGGTTGCTTGCTCTTACGCACAGCAGCCAGCTGCTTGAACAAGGTCTGCTCCGCACCGCTGAGCTTGGTGGGCGTAACCACCTGGATGCCCAATCGCAAGTCACCACGACCGCCACCGCGAAGGGCGGTGATTCCACGATCCTTGACCGTGAGCACCTCGCCACTCTGCGTTCCCGGCTTGATGCCCACCTCAACTTCACCGTCAAGCCCATCAAGCATGACCGTGGTGCCCATGATCGCGTCGATCATCTGCACTTCAACGGTCGCAAGCAGGTCATCGTCTGAACGGCTGAAAATGTCGTGGTGGCGAACCTTGATCTCCAAGAACAGGTCACCGTGCGGGCCACCAGCGGGGCCAACTTCACCTTGACCGGGCATCTGCAAGCGCAGACCGGTCTCGACGCCGGCAGGAATATCCACCGAGATCGTGCGCTGAGCTCGGACACGGCCCTGGCCTGCACACGTAGCGCAGGGATTCACGATGATATTTCCATAGCCGCGGCACGTACCACAGGGGCTTGACGTCATGACATTGCCAAGAAGACTGCGCACCTGGCGCTGAATCTGGCCGCTGCCTTGACAGATGTCGCAGCGAATCGGCGAGGTTCCGGGAGCCGTGCAGCTGCCCTCGCAGGTCTCGCAGAGTTCAGCAGTGTTGACCTCGATATCGCGCGTGACGCCGAACATCGTGTCCTTGAGGCTGATCTCAATGCGCAGCAGAGCATCCTGGCCACGCTCACGACGCGAACGAGGACCGGCGGTCTGGCCGCCACCGCCGCCACCAAAGAACGTTTCGAAAATGTCGCCGAAACCGAAGTTGGCTCCGCCGAAACCTCCGCCGCTGCCGCCCATGTCGTACTGCTGGCGCTGCTGCGGATCACTCAATACGTCGTACGCATGCGTCACCGACTTAAAGCGCTCCGACGCATCTGCGCTCGGATTCACGTCAGGGTGCAGCTCGCGAGCAAGCTTGCGGTATGCCTTCTTGATTTCTTCTGGCGTCGCTTCGCGCGCAACGCCGAGGGCTTCGTAGTGATCTGCCAAAGTTCCGATTGCTCCTTACGAGCTCAGTTTTCTTCCAAAAGTCGTGACAGGTACCGCGCTACCGCGCGAACCGCTGCCATGTTGTTCGAATAATCCATCCGCGTTGGGCCAAGTACGCCCAACCGCGAAACACCGCCGCCGAAAGAGGAATACCCTCCCGTGACGACCGATGTCTCTTCTAATCCAAATTCTGCGTTCTCTCGCCCGATGCGAGTAGATACTGATCCATTTGCTACTTCCATCTCCCCAAAGAGGCGCAACAACGTTACTTGCTCTTCTATTGCCTCAAGCACAGGAAAAATGCTGCCCGTAAAGTCTTGCTCGGTTCGCGCAAGGTTTGCTGTGCCCGCCAAAACGAGCTTGTCGGCCCGGTTCGCCAACACTTGCTCCACCAAACTCGACGTCACTTGGGCGACGAACGGGCGGCGTTCTACGGGGAAAACTTCGGCAAAGCTCGCCAGCCGCTCAGCGGCAGCCGGCAAGGACTGGCCGTTAAGCGCCGAGTTAAGTTTCGCCCTCAATTCGCCCAAGAACACATCGTCAAGGGCCTCAGCCAGATCGATCATTCGCTGTTCTACCCGACCGGAGTCAGTGATGAACACCGTCATGATCCGAGTCGCCGTAAGCGGAACAAGCTCCACGTGGCGCACCCTGGCTGTTGCGAGCGACGGATACTGCACGAGAGCGACACTGTTGGTCAGCTGAGACAGCAACCGGACGGACCGCGCAAGCACGTCATCCAGATCGTCGGCTTGGCCAAGGAACGACTCAATTGCCTGGCGCTGCGCACTCGTAAGGGGTCGCAAGTCGGCCAATTGGTCGACAAACATTCGATAACCCTTGTCAGTGGGCACACGCCCCGACGAGGTGTGTGGCGCCGTAATGAGTTCTTCGTCCTCGAGCAAAACCATGTCGTTGCGAATCGTCGCTGCTGACACCCCAAAGGAATGCCGTTCCACGATCGATTTGGAACCGACAGGCTCGCGCGTAGCAACGTAGTCCTGCACGATGACTCGAAGCACGTCAAGTCCGCGGGCGGAAACCATGCCACCACCCACCTTTCCTGATTGGCACTCAATCCGTTCGACTGCCAATCTTACTCGACACTCCGCGACACACCCGTTGCACCGCGCGTGCCATACCGCTAGCGTGTCTTTGTACTTGAGCGCTACCTTTCTGTGGAAATGCTCAGGTGTGACACCGAGCACTTTGATGAAACCCGGGAAGTTCCCTCGTTCACCTGAAAGGCACGAACACATGACTGACGCAAATCCGCAGCCCGCAGCACCGCAGCCGGCCGCACAATTGACCGCAACCGAAGACAACCAGTGGGCATCGTTCGCTCACTTGGGCGGAATCATCGGCTTCCTTCCCTCACTGATCATCTGGTTGGTCTTCAAAGACCGCGGTGCTTTCACCAACGTTGAAGCCAAAGAAGCGCTGAACTTCCAGATCACCATCGCGATCGCCTACATTATCTCGAACATTTTGGTAGCCGTTTTCATCGGCGCTATCTTGCTCCCGATCGTCTTCGTCGTGTCGGTAATCTTCTCGATCATCGGCTTCACCAAAGCGAAGGACGGCGCAAACTACCGTTACCCCTTCGCACTTCGCCTCATCAAGTAGGGTCTTCTTCGCAGTAATGGCCCTCATCGGCTAGACCGATCGGGTTTCGCCCCGAGAGCTTCGGCTCTCGGGGCTTTCCTATTTCCCAATGCACGCTTTGAGCCAATGCAGGGTTTAATGGAGTCATGTCAGATTCCACACCACCACCCACCTCGCCGTACGCGCCGATCCAACCAATGAGTCCGAGCGACGAGAAGCTCTGGTCGACGCTGATTCACGTCGGCGGAATCTTCTTCAGCTTCATTCCCGCTCTTATCGGGTACCTCGTACTCAAGGACCGCGGACCGTTCGTGCGGGCCCACACCCGCACCGCACTGAACTTCCAGATCACGATGGCGATCGCTTACGCGATCGGTGTCGTCCTCACCACGATTTTCATCGGCCTCTTCTTGATCATCGGTGTCGGCATCGTAATCATCATTTTCAGCATCATCGCCGCCGTCGCTGCTAACAAGGGCGAGGCCTACAAGTACCCGCTGACCATCGAGTTCATCAAGTAACTCGACGGTGGCGCTCTAACACAGTGTCACTCACCGTGTCGCTCTAAACAGGGGCGTCTGCTAGCAATCGTCGTACCACGGCATCCGCAAGCAGGCGCCCCTTAAGCGTGAGGTTGATAGTGCCACCGATAGCGGCTCTGGCCTCCACCAACTCATCCGCGATAAGACCGGCAACCGCCGTGCGGCCTTCTGCATCGAGCGACGCCGTGGTCAGACCGTTGCGAACGCGAGCACGCAAAAGCACATGCTCAAGATACTTACTGGAATCTGCGAGCGTCTCTCGACCCGCCCCCGGTGAGTGACCGGCTGCGATTCGATCGGCATAGGCTGCCGGATGCTTCACATTCCACCATCGCACCCCGCCCACGTGGCTGTGTGCACCCGGGCCAACACCCCACCAGTCGTTGCCCAACCAATAGCCGAGATTGTGGCGGCTCACGTGACTGATCGCCGGGTTCGCATCACGCTTGGCCCAGTTGCTGACCTCGTACCAGTCGTAACCGGCCGCGGCGAGCTTCGCGTCTGCCAGCTCATACATGTCGGCCTGCAGGTCGTCATCAACGGGGGCGACATCACCACGCTTGATCTGGGCGGCTAGCTTCGTGCCCGTTTCGATAATGAGCGCATACGCCGAGATGTGGTCCGGGTTTTGGGCGATCGCGTGATCGAGCGAACGCTCCCAGTCAGCCAGCGACTCCCCCGGCGTGCCATAAATGAGGTCGACACTCACGTCGAGCTCAACGTCGCGCGCCCACTTCACGACGTGAGGAACTTTTTCAGGATCATGAGTGCGCTCGAGAGTAGCAAGCACATGCGGCACCGCGGACTGCATGCCGAAGGATACCCGCGTGAAGCCGGCCTCTTTCAAAGCGAGAAGGTAGTCGCGGTCGACAGAGTCAGGGTTAGCTTCGGTGGTGACTTCGACGTCATCCGTGAAGCCCCAGGTGTCCCGGGCCGCAGCGAGCATCCGCGTGAGATCAGTAACGGGCAAGAGCGTTGGCGTGCCACCCCCAAAGAAAACGGTTGATGCTTTGCGGGGCGCAACGCCCGCATCCGACAGCACCGTGGATGCCTGCCTGATCTCAGCAATCGCCTCGGTGGCATAGTCCGAGCGCTTCGCTCCCCGCAGCTCCTCGCCCGTATAGGTGTTGAAGTCGCAATACCCGCAACGAACCCGGCAGAACGGCACGTGAATGTACACACTCCAGTCGCGGTTCGCAGAGTCAACAGCGACACTCTCGGGCAGCGCCCCGTCTAGAGGGGCAGGATCAGCAATCGGCAACGCACCTGGCACGAACTAATCCCCTTAACACACGGTGAAGAAAGCGTGCCAACACTATGACATGCGGGCACACGTCAATTGTCGCACCTCGGACATGGGAGCATGGATGAGTGACTATGCACATCCTGTGGGACATCGACGGAACGCTCATCCATAACTCGACCGACGGAGCTGCCGTCTACCTCGATGCATTCACCAGAGTCACCGGTGCTGCGCCCGCGAAGCTCATCACAAACCCCCACGGCAAGACCGAGGGACAGATCCTCACCGATCTGCTCGTGCTCAACGGATATGCCGCCACTCTGCTCGATGATGTGCTCACCGAGCTCGATGTGCGCACGCAGGCGTTGCACGACAATGGCTACGTGCGTTCCGCTGTTGCCGGAGGGCCGCAGGCACTTCGGGCCGCCGCCGACCATCGCTGGGCAAACGCGCTCCTTACCGGCAATGGCCATCAGCATTCCCGCGTCAAGCTTCTTGCTGCAGGCTATGCCGCAGAAGACTTCAATTGGGAGACCTCGTTCTTCGGCGATCGCTCCCCCGACCGCCATCACCTCACCGCGCTCGTCGCCACCGTGCTCGGAGACCAACCCAGCGTGATCGTTGGTGACACCCCGAATGATGGCCTCGCCGCGGATTCTGCGAACATCCCCTTCATCGCGGTTGCTACCGGCGCCTACAGCGTCGCCGACCTCCGCGAAACCAGTGCACTCGTCGTTGTCGAAAACCTTGAGAACGGCCTCGACGATGTGCTCGAGGCAATCGACCGGCTAGCGACGCGCGGCTAATAGCACGCGCTGTGCGAGAGGGCATACTTGCCCGCTAGCGTTGCGAGCTACGCCGCAGGCTCTATCGGCGCAGCGCCATCCTGCTCACCCGGCAGCTTCGCGGGAATTGCTCCAGCGAGGGCGCGCAAGTAGCGGCTCACCACGAGGTACTGAAAGATTCGCAACGCAGGTGAGAGCAACATCCATTTGAAGGATGCCGGCCGCGAGAACGAACGCACCGTCATCCACACCGAGTTGTCGTCGCGACGTTCGATCATGAACGACTCTTCACCACGCAGAGGATGCCCCTCAAGGGTTCCATAGGCAAAGCCAGCAACCGTGGGGTCATCAACGACATACACAACGCGCACCGGCTCGTGCGCTGTGTACCGCCCACGGCCTACCGAGAGAACAATGGTGTCGCCGGGACGAACGAAAGGGTGATCCGCGCTATCAGCGGAGAGATCGCGAAGTTCGCCATGTGGATCGCGGGGCAACAACGTGACACCAAACCCGCTGCGACGCTTTACGCCCCAGGTAAGGATCTGTTCGCGAGCAAAAGCCCAGCGCTGCTCACCATGCCCGATGCG
Source organism: Salinibacterium sp. NG22 (assembly GCF_015864925.1). Taxonomy (NCBI): domain Bacteria; kingdom Bacillati; phylum Actinomycetota; class Actinomycetes; order Micrococcales; family Microbacteriaceae; genus Salinibacterium; species Salinibacterium sp. NG22. Next base: position 519,523 of record NZ_JADYWG010000001.1, read on the forward strand.
AGCACTTCGCTGCACACGACGGAAACCAGCAGGAGGCAGCACCGTGAAAGTGCTGCCGCGCGTGGCACCTACCGCTCCGTACGTGACGGGCGCATTGGGGTAGGTGCGGGCATCCATAGGTCTACTTCTTCTCTTTCCCGGCTTCGACTTCACCGGAAAGCGCAGCAATAAAGGCAGACTGCGGAACTTCGACACGACCGACCATCTTCATGCGCTTCTTGCCCTCCTTCTGCTTCTCAAGGAGTTTACGCTTACGGCTAATGTCACCGCCGTAGCACTTGGCGAGAACGTCTTTGCGCATCGCGCGGATCGACTCACGGGCGATGATGCGTGCACCAATCGCGGCCTGAATTGGCACCTCGAATTGCTGGCGCGGAATCAAATTCTTCAAACGCTCAGTCATCAGCACGCCGTAGGCATACGCCTTATCGCGGTGCACGATCGCGCTAAACGCGTCAACCGCTTCGCCCTGAAGAAGAATGTCTACCTTCACCAGGTCAGCTTCCTGGTCGCCGCTGGGCTCATAGTCGAGGCTCGCATAGCCCTGAGTGCGGCTCTTGAGGTGATCGAAGAAGTCGAACACGATCTCGCCAAGCGGCATCGTGTAGTGCAGCTCAACGCGATCGGTGCCGACGTATTCCATGCCCTGCATGGTGCCTCGACGCGACTGGCAGAGTTCCATGACCGTTCCGACGAAGTCTTTCGGCGTCAGAATGGATGCCTTCACCATCGGCTCAGAAACGCTCGCGATCTTGCCGCCAGGGAACTCGCTCGGGTTCGTGACAGTCGTGAACTTCTTGTCGTCGCCCATTACTTCGTAAATTACGGATGGAGCCGTAGCGATCATGTCGAGATTGAACTCACGCTCAAGACGCTCGCGCACAATCTCCAAGTGCAGCAGGCCGAGGAACCCACAACGGAAACCAAAGCCCAACGCCACAGACGTTTCGGGTTCGTAAACCAGCGCAGCATCCGAGAGCTTGAGCTTGTCGAGAGCCTCACGCAGCACCGGGTAATCGGAACCATCGATCGGGTACAGACCCGAGAAAACCATCGGCTTCGGCTCGGAGTAACCCTTAAGCGGCTGCGTCGACGGCTTGGCAAAGTTCGTGACCGTGTCGCCGACCTTACTCAGGCGAACATCCTTCACACCGGTAATGAGATAACCGACCTCACCAACGCCGAGCCCCTTCGTCGGGGTCGGTTCGGGCGAGCTCACCCCGATCTCGAGCAACTCATGGGCCGACTTCGTCGACATCATCATGACTTTCTCACGCGGTGACATCTTGCCGTCGATCATGCGGACGTACGTGATGACGCCGCGGTACGCGTCGTACACCGAGTCGAAAATCATCGCGCGGGCAGGAGCCGATGGGTCACCGACCGGGGCCGGGATGAGGCGCGTTGCCTCGTCGAGAAGCTCCGGAACACCCATGCCGGTCTTGCCCGAGACGCGAAGAACGGTCGAGGGGTCACAACCGATGAGGCCTGCGATTTCTTCGGCATACTTGTCGGGATCAGCCGCCGGAAGGTCGATCTTGTTGAGCACGGGGATGATCGTGAGGTCGTTCTCCATCGCCAAGTAGAGGTTGGCGAGAGTCTGAGCTTCGATGCCCTGGGCCGCATCCACCAAAAGAATTGCGCCCTCACAGGCCGCCAACGAACGCGAGACCTCGTAGGTGAAGTCAACGTGGCCGGGAGTGTCAATCATGTTGAGCGCGTAGGACTGCTCCTTACCGTTTTCATCGGTAAGGGACCAGGGCATGCGCACAGCCTGGCTCTTGATGGTGATGCCGCGCTCACGCTCAATATCCATGCGGTCGAGGTACTGCGCCCGCATATCGCGGTCGCTAACAACCCCCGTGACCGACAGCATGCGGTCAGCGAGGGTGGACTTGCCGTGATCGATATGCGCGATGATGCAAAAGTTGCGGATAAACGCAGGATCGGTCGAAGCAGGCTCAAGTGTGTAAGAGGCGCGAGGAGACATCCGCCCAATTCTCCCATGAAGCCGACGATCCTGCGCGCACCCACCGCTGCGACAGGCCAAAGCCCGCGCCGTTACCGGTGCGGGCTGGACTGCGATTCGCCTAAAGTGCGGCGCCGAGAAGGATAAAGGGCAAGGAAATCAGGGCGCCGGCAATAACAATAAAGACCCAGCCGAACGTTGCTACACACGCCAAGACAATGCCCCAGATAGAGAAACCGCGCCCGGTTGGTTCATCTCGCAGGCCGAAAACGCCCAGAATCACGGCAGCCAAAGGCACCACGATGGTCTGCGCAAAAAAGACCGACGCAATACCGAGGCTGAGAGCGAGGATGCTCATCGTGCGAGCACTCGACTTCCCCACGGGAGTGGATGCTGCCGGCTGCGGTGACGTCGACGGAAGCTGTGATTCGGTTGCAGGATCGGCCGACGCATCGCTCGCCCCATCAGGGCCAGCCGCCAGCTCGGCACGCGCATCAAAGGTGGGAGCCTCCGCTGCTGCGGATTCGGGAACTACGACAGTGGAAGAAGCGTTTGAAGTCATACCTCCACGATAGAAAAACTGAACCGGACCGGGTAGCGGGGTAACCCCCGAAAAACAGGGAGGGACGACCGGATGCTCGGCAGCCGAGGCTCCGGACAGACTGGCAGTGCTGCGGTGCACTTCGGGGACTCAGGCGTGGCACAGAACGTGAGGCGCTCATGGTCAGTAGTCTGTAACAAGCCGACAAGCACACCGCGCAGGTTTGCTCTGCAATTGCCATAGCTCCACCGCGCTGGTAATGTTGCCTGTTGGCTTATGCATAAGGTTCTTCGTCGAACAGTATGCGCATCGCGGCCGGGAATCAGAACGTCGATTCTCTTCCACGGCCGCCCACCATCTCTGATCCACAAACAAGAAAGCACATACACGTGGCAAATATTAAGTCGCAGATCAAGCGCATTGGTACCAACAAGAAGGCACAAGACCGCAACCGCCAGGTCAAGAGCCAAGTCAAGACCGCTATTCGCGCAACGCGCGCAGCGATCAAGGCCGGCGACAAAGACGCCGCTCTCGCGAACCTGAAGCTCGCTTCCAAGTCACTCGACAAGGCAGCCGGCAAGGGCGTCGTACACAAGAACCAGGCAGCCAACCGCAAGTCGGCAATGGCCAAGCAGGTTGCAGCACTCTAAAGACCTCTGATCGGCAGTACGCCGAACACACGAAAGCCCCTCATCGTTCGCGGTGAGGGGCTTTCGTGGTTAAGCGCGACGTTGAAATGCTGCGATGACGCGGTGTCGCGGCGTCGCGGCTCCGTCGGTCTAGTGGATGCCGCGCGCGGCCACCACAGAGATCATGCGTTCCAGCGCAAAGACAGGGTCGCGCCCCAAACCTTTCACCTGAGCATCCGTATCGGCAATTGCCTCAATGGCGGAGCCCAGCCCCGCATCGCTCCAGCCCCGCAGATCTTTCATCGCCCGATCGGCTTGCCAGGGGGCCATTCCGAACATCTTGGCGGCCTGGCCGGAAGACATTGATCCTCCGGAAAGTTTGGCCATGGTGCGCAGTTTCGAAGCAAACGCGGCAACGATGGGTACCGGGTCGGCGCCTGAAGCTAGCGCGTGACGCAGAAGCACGAGAGCTTCTCCAGAACGCCCGGCGATCGCGGAATCGGCGACCTTGAACGCGCTCGTTTCAACTCGCCCCGAGTAATAGCGGGCGACTGTTGCTTCGTTGATTTCATCGGCGTCGTCGGCGAGTAGCTGCTGACAGGCTGCGGCGAGCTCCGCGAGGTCAGCTGAAAAGGCGGAGACGAGCGTTCGGAGCGCTCCGGGGGTAACCCGTCGACGCTGTGCTGCGAACTCGGCGGACGCGAAATCGTATTTCTCGGCATCCTTTTTGAGCTCGAGGCACGTGACTTCGATGCCACCGCCTTTGCCCGCCCGGATTGCGTCGAGCAGCTTCTTGCCGCGCACTCCCCCGGCATGACGAAGCACTAGATAGGTGTCGTCGGCCGGCGCTTCGAGGTAGGACAGTGTTTCGGTGATGAAAGCATCTGTGCACTTCTCGACGTTGGTCACCCGAATCATCCGGGGCTCACTGAACAGTGACGGGCTCGCGAGACTGATGAGCTCGCCGGGACCGTAATGGTCTGCCTCTAGGTCGTTGACCTCGAGGCTGGGGTCTTCGACTTTGAGGGTGTCGCGCAGCATGCGGATGGCACGGTCGGCCAAGAAACCTTCGGTGCCGCTAACAAGCACAATGGGAGCTGGGCGCACCTTGTTCCACGCCAATTGCGGGATCGCGACTTTAGACTTTGCCGGCGATCGGGCGGGGGTTCTGGCGGCCACAAGACTCCTCAATTAGAACTGCAAACCCAGCCTAATGCCGGGCACCTACATCGGGGCTTTTCCGTGCCCTTCTGCACTCACAGTGCTGTCAATCGAACCCGGCTGAGCTATGGAATTAGTCGATTGACTACGAATGTCAGTGAGATCCGCCGCGAAACCGTCGGGCTTCGCGAGCGAAGAATGCGCGATGTACGCGCCGACGAGGATAGCGAGGGCCGAGCCGGTCAGCGCAATATAGACGAACAGAGGAATGCCGAAGTAGTGCGTCACAGCTTCCAGCCCCGGCAATGCTGGCGAGTACCCATTCGGCCACGCACTAATCAACAACCACGCAATGTTTGCCCAGGCGATCGCTGCGCTTCCAGCGACAACGGACACGAAGAGTCGATTCCTCTTCTGAAGCGACAATTTTCTCCCCAGAATGCCGACAAACCCCGCGAACACCATTGAGTAGGCCACGATGCCCGCGAATACGTAACGACCTTGGACGCCTCTTTCCGCTACGCCATACGTCTCGTAAACGGTGTAGGAGTTAGCGAAGAGAGTCGCGACAATAATTGCGGGAAACAAGAAGAGCAGTAGCGTGATTCCCCGGTTGCGCGAGTACAGCGCCACCACAACAAACGCGATCATGAAGGCCACGCCAGCGCACCCCAGAATCACAGCGGGAAGCTCATTTCCTCCGTCAACTGGACGAATACCGCGGGCCCAAAATAGCGAGTTGAATCGCAACCAAAAGTTACCAACGTAGCTAAACATGTTGATGTTCTCGAGGGGATCGTCGAGTGGAATTCGGAGGCTACCCGACACGCTGGGCTGCACGGATCCGAGCAGTATGAGATTTCGTATCCACCACCATCCACCCATGAGCGCCGCAATAGATGGCGCGATCAAAGCGACAACGGCGCCCTGTGTCTTCGTCGGTTTCTTCGAGAACGCGGCGAGAAACGAAAGCCAGACAAACAGCGGAATCGCGAAAAGCGCGAACCCTTTAGTGAGAAGAGCCACTCCCAACAAGACGCCCGCTCCGGCTAAGAGGCCATAGGGTTTCGCGCTCGTCTTCCACGCTCGAACGAGCAGGTATAGCGCACCGCTGATCGTCGGTACCAAGAGCGTGTCGTTCGAAACAAGCCCCCCAAAACCCGTGAAGAAGGGGATCGACAGCAATGCATAGCCCCCGACAGCGCCTAGCGAGCGGGAGCCAGTTATCAGTCGAACAGTTCCTGCAATCGCTGGCACCGACAAACTGACGAGGAAAGCAGAGAAGATTCTCATCAGCAGAATAGCTTGATCCCACCTCAAACTATCAAGGTCGGTCATCGCTACAACGCCCGCCGTAAGAAAGTAGTAGGCCGGAGGATGCTGGACCATGTTGTCGATCTCTGCCGACGACAGGACAAAATCAGGTTCCGCAAGAACGTTAGAACGGTCCTGCGCAAGAGGGACCTGATCGAAGTCAGGAGCACTTCCTAAGGCGCGACCAGACTCGAGCCACGCAAGATCAACTGCCGGCATCACCCGAGCCGTGTACGGAAGCGGCCAACCGCCACCGTCGACCACGCGAACTACGGAGTTGTAGTGGTTTTTCTCATCTGGCCCTCCAAAAAACGGGACAGTTATCGCGGAAAGAACCCCGGCAAGAAACACAAGAAGCGTTGCTGCCGCGATATGAACGAGATACACGCGCTCGCTGGCTTTTCGTTTTTCTCCCACGCACAGATTCCTAGCCTTGATGTGTGAGCGCCACCCACTGCCGCCCCAAAACATCCTCCAGCTTAGTAGTGCGGGTGCGCCGCCACGATTCCTGGAGCAGCCATGCGCCGACCATCGCTAGTGTGAAACGGCTGCTCCCCGTTCAGACCACAAAGAAACCACTCCAGCGCGCCTGGTAGGTGACACTAAAACCAGTCCGCTGAGATCGCTCCGCGCCACCGCGGTGCCTGCATCGTCGAGCATGGCGAGGGCATCAGCGGTTGGATGCCCGTAGCCGTTCTCCGCTCCGACTCCGATGAGTCCGAGGGTGGCCTTTAGCTCGGTGTAGAGGGCCGGGTATTGATCGCCAGAGCCATGATGGCTGACTTTGACGACATCCACTGGCCTGAATGTCTGAGCCGCGGTGAGTCGCGCTTGAGCACTCTCGCCAAGGTCGCCGAGGAACACGGCGCTGAGGCACTGCTCCACGCAATCGGGTCGCGGACGAAACTCGATGACTACGCTGGCGTCATTTCCGGGTTCTATGCCGGACAGTTGCGTAGTCGGCCACAAGATGCTCCACTGCAGTTCCCCGAGCTGACCACGGTCTCCCGCGTGAACCTCCGTTACCGCTGCCCCTGCGGCCGCGAGAGCCTCCAGCACAGCCTCGTCTTCTGGTGAACTGACCGGACCAACCACGGCAGCGCCTACCCGCCCTACGACTGTCTCAGTCCCGCCGACATGGTCGTGATCGAAATGGGTCAATACCAACAGGTCAATGTGGTCTATTGATAACCGTTCCAAGCAACTTTCGAGAAGTTCAGGCTCAGCGCCGGTGTCGATAAGTGCCGTTGTGCCGCCGCTACGAACGACGACCGCGTCTCCCTGCCCGACATCGCACTGCGCGAACTGCCAGTCCCTCGGCCAGGTCACGGCGGCGCTCACGGCTGAGCCCGCCACGACAGCAAGCGCACACGTGGTTGCGATCGCGAGCAACCTCAGCGCGTGGGCCCGCCAGACGCCACTGGCCACGAGGGCCGCGAGGAGAAGTGCCGTCAGGACGCTGAGCGTCACGACGCCCACCCAACCGTCCCACCAAGGAATGCGGGCCCACGGCGCTTCTGCAAAGAACTCCGCCACCGCCGCGACCCAGGCGGAGGGAAGCCACGCAATCCACATGAGCGCTAATCCGATCAGCGGAATCACGGAAAGCGCCACGCAGGCCGCGAGGCCAACCACCGTAGCGATGGGCGCTGCGGGTGCCGCCAACATGTTGGCGAGAACTCCATAGGTGGGCAACGAGGGCTGCAACAGGAGCAGCACGGGCTGGCAGGCCAGCTGGGCGGCCAACGGTACGGCGATCACCAGTGACAGCCACCGCGGCATCCAACGCCCCAAAGACTGCGAGAGCGGCTCGGCAAAGAGCAGAAGGCCTGCCGTGGCGAACACCGAGAGCACGAACGCGAAGTTGCGTGATAGCCATGGGTCGACAACGAGGAGCGCGATCGTCGCGAGTGACAGCACCGCCATTCCTCGGATCGGCCGGCCGCTGCCGAGCGCGATCAGCACGAACGTTGCCATGAGTGCTGCGCGCAGCACACTCGGATCGGGAGTGACAACAATCACGAATGCAAGCAGCACAAGGATCGAGAGCCCGATCCGCACCACGCGTTGGGCTCCTAGTCTTCCCCCGAGCGCCATGATGAGGCCGACGACTATTGCGCAGTTCGCGCCCGAGACCGCCGTGAGGTGACTCAACGAGCTTGTCTTCATGGCGGCATCCAGATCATCGCTCACGGCGCTTGTATCGCCGATAGCGAGCCCGCCCAGAAGTTCCCCACCACCACCCGGCAACGACGAGGTGGCAGTCGCAAACGTGCGTCTCAGTTGATTCGCCCAGTCGAATTGCCAGTCAGGATCGGCCCGCCACTCTGGCGCGTCAGTAGCGAAGAGCAGCACTGCCCGCCCATCGCCCGGGGCAGTGCTCGCCAAGGTACCCGTGACCGTGAATGTGACGCCGATCCCCCACGGTTCGCGGTCGCCATCCGATGTGTCTAGAGCGGGCTTCGGTGCAGCAGGCGCGGCATCGACCCCACCAAAGCCGCTACGTTCCGTGAAGATCAGAGCGGGCGACTCGAGTTGGATTGATTCGCCGTCGGCCTCGAGAGTGGTGATGGTTGCCTGAAAGAAGTCGGCGCTGTCCCTGACGGCAGAGGTGGTTGTCGCGATGACAGTAACCGTCGTGTGCTTCGCAGCCAGCTCGCCCAGCGCCTCGGGCTGACGTGTCTCAGCATGAACAGCGACGGACGTGGAGCACAACGCGGCCAGAGCACATCCCAAGGCGACGCTCGCGAAAAAACGCCGTTGGCTCAGCAGCGCACCCGCAATGAGCGCCCCGGCAGCAAGCCACAATGCGATGGCGACAGCAGGCGCCCACCCCGGCACCCCAATCACGACAACGGCAACAAGCCACGCAGCCGCTACGGGCAGGCTGAGCCGCAGGTCGAGATTCATACCGTGACCAGGTCGCGCAACCCGTCGAAGGTAGCGTCTCCGATTCCGGCGACGTTGCGCAGATCATCGATGCTCGTGAAGCGCCCGTTTGCCTCACGCCACGCCAGAATGCGAGCGGCCATCGCGGGCCCGATACGAGGCAGCGTATCGAGGGCTGCGGCATCCGCGGTATTCAGGTTGACTCGTCCATCGGATGCCGTGGCCGCGGCAGCCTCGTCGCCAGCTGCGGGCACGGCGAACTGCTCTCCATCAGTCAACACACGCGCCAGATTGAGTTGATCCCGCTTCGCGTCTTCGGTGAAACCCCCAGCGGCAGCGATCGCGTCGATCACGCGTGATCCCTCAGCCAGCTCGAAGAGCCCCGGGCGAGCCACTGCCCCAGTAACGTGCACAAATAGCGCGGGCGATTCCACCACGAACTCGTCGTCACCCGAGCCCAGTTCACCGCGCGCAATCTCTACGGCAGTGGGGCTGCCTGTGAGTGCGGTCGCGAGCACGGCGCAGCCGAGCGCAACGAGCACCACCACGATGACAGCGCCAACGCGCACCCGTAGCCGCGCTTTACGGGCCTGCTCAAACTCTTCCACCCCCACAAACTAAACGCGCCCCGATCGCTCGGAGCGCGCCTAGTTAAAGGATGTGGAGTGTCTTAGCCTTCGGCTGGTTGTTGACGAGTCGCGATACTCCCGACCTTCCGCGCCCACACAATGATCTCGACAATTTCGCAGACACTCTGACAGAGCGTTGTGAAAGTCAAAAACCTCTCTCAGCCGTTGAGGACCGACTCATACTCACGGGCTGCGAGCATCATGTCGTCTTGGGTCACGTATGACCAGTCGGTTAGCAGCCGCGGTCGGGCCGTTTCGGCGCCCCGCTGACACACGACATCATCATGCCAGTCGTCGTTCATCGTGGGAGACCAACTACACCGCCACGGTGTGGCGACGCTGTCGTCGCTGGGTGTTTCCGACTCCGGCTCAATCGCTTCCTTCTCCGGACGCTCCAGATCTTGGATCTCGTCGCTGCCCAGTATCCCGGAGAGCCCCAATGGGGTCAGCCAACCGAACATCCAAAGCATTCCAACCAAGAAACCGATGATCATTACGAATCCGAACACACGGCCGAAAAAGTTGAAAACTTTCGACATGATTCTCCCCCTCGAAGCCTGGCTTAGCCGTCGGCGGGCTGTTGACGAGTCGCGATGTTCACGATCTTGGGAGCGCGCACGATGACCTTGACGATCTCGCGGTCACCGACGGTGCGCTTGACGGCTTCGGATGCCATGGCAAGAGCTTCGAGGTCGGCACCCGCAATCTTGGGCGAAACTTCGAGGCGGTCACGAACCTTGCCATCAACCTGCACAACAGCAGTCACTGATTCCTCAACGAGGAGCGACGGGTCGGCCTTGCGCCAGCCCGCGAGAGCAACGGTGGGCTCGTAGCCGAGCTTCTCCCACATCTCCTCTGCGGTGTGAGGCGCGAAGAGGCTCAGCGCGATGGTGATAACTTCGGCTGCTTCACGCACGGCTGCGTCGCCGCCGCCGGCACCGGTGTCGATCGTCTTGCGCGTCACGTTGACGAGGTCCATGATGCGAGCGACGAGCACGTTGAACTTGAGTGACTCGGCGAGACCGGGGCCATCGGCGAGGAAGCGGTGGGTGGCGCGACGCAGGGCCGGGTCGCCCGTCTTCCACTCGATCTCGGGGGCACTCGTGACATCCCGCACAACACGGAACGCGCGAGCCAGGAACTTGTGCGACGCCGCGGGCGACACATCTTCCCAGTTGATGTTTTCCTCGGGCGGGCCAGCGAAGGCCAGCGTCAAACGAAGCGCATCGGCACCGTGCTCGGCGATTTCGCCCGAGAACGTGACAGCCTTGCGGCTGCGCTTCGACATCTTCTTGCCCTCAGACAGCACCATGCCCTGGTTCAGCAGCGCGCTGAAGGGCTCAGTGAAGCTGACGTAGCCGAGGTCGAACAGCACCTTGGTGATGAAGCGCGAATACAGCAAGTGCAGAATCGCGTGCTCAACGCCACCGACATACTGGTCAACCGGAGCCCACTTCTCTGCTTCTGCGGGATCGAATGCCTGCTCAGAGTCGTTCGGCGACAAGAACCGCAAGAAGTACCACGAGCTGTCGACAAACGTGTCCATCGTGTCAGCGTCGCGAAGAGCTGGGCTGCCATCGCGCGGGTCTTCAACGTTGATCCAGTCTTCGGCGGCGGCGAGAGGCGACTTGCCCTTCGGCTTCAGGTCGAGACCCTCCGTCGACGGCAGTTCAACAGGCAGCTGATCGAAGGGAACCGGAATCAGCTCGCCATCCGAACCGTGGATGATCGGGATGGGGGTTCCCCAGAAACGCTGGCGGCTGATCAGCCAGTCACGCAAACGGTACGTCTTCGCAGCACGACCGGTGCCAGCAGCCTCAAGCTGCTCCACGATCTTCTTGATCGCATTGTTCTTGCTCAGACCATCGAGAGGGCCCGAGTTGATCATGCGGCCATCACCCTGCAGCGACTTGCCTGTCTCGCGCGGGTTCAACGGCGGCAGGTCATCCGGGAGGATAGCCATGCCGTTTTCGTCGAGCTCGAGAACAGGAATCAGGCCAGTGATCGGCGCATTCGTGTCGAGAACGACACGCACCGGCAGGTCGAACTTGATCGCAAACTCAAGGTCGCGCTGGTCGTGGGCAGGCACTGCCATAACCGCGCCGTGACCGTAATCAGCCAGCACGTAGTCGGCAGCCCAAATCGGGATGCGTTCGCCCGTGACCGGGTTGATGGCAAAGCGCTCGAGAGGAATACCGGTCTTCTCGCGACCGGCATCCTTGCGCTCAATCTCCGTCTGCTTCTGCGTCTGCTCGAGGTAGCTAGCGAATGACGCCTTCACGTCATCGCTCGCAGTCTCCACGAGTTCAGCCGCCAAGTCACCGTCGGGGGCGACGACCAAGAAGGTCACACCGTAGAGAGTGTCGGGGCGCGTGGTGAAGACCGTGACCTTCTCGTCACGACCCTCGATCTCGAAGTCGACATCCGCACCGACCGAGCGGCCGATCCAGTTGCGCTGCATCGTGAGAACCTTCGACGGCCATGCGCCCTCAAGCTGGTTGAGGTCGTCGAGCAGACGGTCGGCGTAGTCGGTGATCTTCAAGTACCACTGCGTGAGCTTCTTCTTGACAACGACGGCGCCGGAACGCTCGGACGTGCCATCAGCCAGAACCTGCTCGTTCGCGAGAACAGTCTGATCTACCGGGTCCCAGTTGACCCAGGAATCCTTGCGGTACGCGAGGCCCTTTTCGTACATCTTGAGGAACAGCCACTGGTTCCACTTGTAGTACTCGGGGTCGCTCGTGTGCAGAACGCGATCCCAGTCAAAGGAAACGCCATAGAGCTTCATGCTCTTCTTCTGCTGGTCGATGTTGTCGTACGTCCAGCCACGAGGGTCGATACCGCGCTCGATGGCGGCATTCTCGGCGGGGAGACCGAAGGAGTCCCAGCCGATGGGGTGCAGAACGTTGAAACCGCGCTGACGCCAGTAGCGTGCCGCGATGTCACCAAAGGCATACGCCTCGGCGTGGCCCATGTGCAGGTCGCCCGAGGGGTACGGGAACATGTCAAGAATGTACTTGCGCGGACGCTTGTCGTCCGGGTCGCTCGTCGCGAACGGCTTGAGCTCTTCCCACTTGGCTTGCCACTTGGCGTGGATGGCGGCTACATCGTAGTCCGAGGCACCATCGCGGTCGTCGTGTGCACCAGCAAAGTTGGGCTGCTCAGTCACGTAAACACTCTCAATTCGTTACAGGGAAGATCTAAGATTACCCAACTCACGGCCGCGCTCGAGGGGGCCAAAAAGTGTCGGGCAATTCCATTGTCTATGAGTTGACGTCTCTCACAGTACACAGCCGCACGGTAGACCGGTCGTTCACTACAGCCGAGAGCGGATGCACGGGGCCCTAGCCGGCCGGAACACCGAGCACTCGCAGCAGTGCTGCCGCCTTCAACTTGACCTCGGCGAGCTCTTCGTCAGGCACCGAGAGAGCCGTAATACCTCCGCCGGCGCCGATCGTTGAGCCCCGAGCATCCATGACGATGGAGCGGATGACCATAGCTAGGTCTACGGCACCGTCGAGCCCCACATACCCGAAGACCCCGGCGTAGATGCCGCGCGGAGCACGCTCGAGAGTGTCGAGAATGAGGGTCGCCGAATGTTTGGGGGCGCCCGTCATTGATCCCGCCGGGAAGGATGCCTCGATCGCGTCGACGGTACTGACATCAGAGCGCAATTGACCCCGGATGGTGCTGACGAGCTGGTGCACAGTGGCGTAGCTTTCCACGGCGAACAGCGTCGGCACCGTAACGGACCCGACCTCGCAGACACGACCGAGATCGTTGCGCATGAGGTCCACGATCATGAGGTTCTCGGCGCGTTCTTTGTCGCTCGCGAGAAGCTCGGCGGCAAGCCGCTGGTCTTCCGCAGGATCGGTGCTGCGGCGACGGGTGCCCTTGATGGGCTTCGTCTCAATCAGCCCCGTGGGATCGATTGCCAAGAACTGTTCGGGCGTTGAGCTGAGCAGGGCGGTCTCCCCCACCTGCAGGAAGCCGCCGTGATGGCTCGGGTTTACCTGCCTCAAGGCGAGGTACGTCGCTACCGGATCGGCGACGTGGTCGACGTGCACGCTCGTCGTGAGACACAACTGATAGGCATCGCCCTCAACGATCGACCGCTGGCAGGCCGCGATCATTTCGAGATACTCGGAGTCGGAGTCGCGCCAGACGGCGAGGGGCACGGGCGCTGAAGTCGGCGCCGGGGCTGGGTCCGAGCCAAAGGTTACTAGCGGCGCCGCGGCTGGAGCTGTGGGGCGCGTCGACGCGGCCTCTACGAGCGCCGCGATACGCTCGCGCCACTGCGCGAGCTCTCCCGTCCAACTCTCGCCGAGAGCGAGCAGGCTCAGCGACTGAGACCCGTGATCAAAAACAATGACGCGGTCTACCCACAACCAGGCGGCATCCGGGGTCGCTGCGGGTGTCGTGATGGGCACACCGAGGGATTCGCCGCGCAGTTCGTAGCCCAGCCACCCGATCCAGCCCAAACGGAAGCCAGCGGGGGCGGCGGAGTGATCGACCTCCGGCATGGTGAACTCGCGCCGCATCCACTCGAAAACAGGTTCGTTGAGATCAGTGCTCAGCACGGCTCTGCTCGACACAGCGAGATAGCTGCGCCCAGAGTGAGCCGCAGCACCGCTGTCGAGCCAGACTGCGCCAGCAGCATCCGAAGCGCACTGCGCCATAAGTTCGCTAAACACCGCCGCGGGATCAACCCAGCGCGGCAGGTCAGCAGTCAAGACGCGAGAGCGCATAACCTAAGCCTATGAGTGCGGACGCAATATATCGGTGGCAGAACGACAAACTCCTCGAGATCTCACCTCAGGAGGTGCCGGCAACCCCGATGATCGTTGCCGATTCGTGGCTCGTCATGTCAGGTTCGGTGCTCGCCCTCAATCTTCACCGCCAACGATTTCTGGATGCCGTACCCGCCAGCCAGCAAGAAACTGCCGACAATTTTTTCACGGCTGCGATCGCCGCTCTCCCCCGCGCTGGCACGTGGTTTCCGCGTGTAGAGCTCCGCGGAGCCGAGTTCTTTCTGCGCTTGCGCGCGAACCCCGAACTTCGCCGTTCCGCCACGGCTGCGAGCTTTCAGGGTGATGACCCGCGCACTGAACCCACGGTGAAGGGCCCCGATATCGACGCGATGGGAGCGTTGCAGGCGGGAGCCCGCGCCCACGGAGCAGACGAAGCGATACTCCTCACCGAAGAGGGCTACGTCATCGAGGGTGCCTATAGCGCTGTGTTGTGGTGGCGCGGCGAGATCCTGTGCGGCCCACCGACAGAATTCGAGCGAATCGATAGCGTTACGGCGCGCAGCGTCCTCACCTTGGCGCGGGCGCTCGGGCTCGATACTCACGAAGAAGCAGTGACCCCGGCAGAACTGGAGGGCACCGAAGTGTGGGTGGTGAATGCCCTGCACGGCATCCGTATTGTCTCGAAATGGATCGATGGCCCGGAGCTGGCTGAAAAGCCTGGTCGCCTCGAACAGTGGCGCACGCGGCTTGGCGCTCTGGCTCGGCGAATTTAGCCAGTTCGCTTTCGGCTTCGCTCGCTAGGCTCGATCTGTGCATCTCGTTGACCTCGCCCTAAACACTGAGCCGATCGCTGCCGCTGGTGGCTTCAGTCAGTGGGTCAATGATGCGCTGAGCTACATTCTCGACACGGTGCAGTCGGTCGACCCGGTCCTGCGCACGGTTCTGGCTGGCGTTGCCATCATGTTGGAAACTTCGATCTTGGTTGGCCTTCTGGTGCCCGGCGACACCGTCGTGTTAGTGGCGAGCAGCGCGGTAGGCAGTGTGTTCGAGGCGAGCATCCTGATCGCCGTCGTGATTGTGGGAGCCCTCATTGGCGAGAGCGTTGGTTTTGCTCTCGGACGCTATTTCGGCCCCAAGATTCGGCACTCGCGGCTGGGTAAACGCATTGGCGAACAACACTGGGTGCAGGCCGAACGTTATCTCGGACGCCGCGGTGGCATTGCCGTCTTTATCTCGCGATTTCTTCCCGTGCTGCACTCGCTGATTCCCGTAACAGTGGGCATGAGCACGATGCGTTACCGCACCTTTATGGCGTGGACCGTGCCTGCGACGAGCATCTGGTCGATCGCCTACGTTTCGGTCGGCGCGCTCACGGCAGGCAGTTTTCGTGAGCTTCTCGATCAACTCCACTACGCGGGCTACGTCTTCGTCGCGATCGTCGCGGTTCTCGCCATCGGCACCGTGATCGCCAAAAAACTGCTGCACCGCTCGCAACAGCGTCACATGGAACATCAGGACAGCGAATAGGCGTTAACGACCGAGGGGCGGATGCACGTGCATCCGCCCCTCGGTGCTGGACTAGCCAGCAGTGTGTTGTTTTTTAGCCTGCGTTAGCTCAGACCGTTTTCGCTCAACCATGCGCTAGCGATGTCGTCGGACGACATCTTGTCAACGGTGCTCTGCACGTTGAGAGCAACAAGGCCCTCGGGCGTGAGCTTGGCGCTCACAGCGTTGAGTACGTCAGCAACAGAGTCAGCGATATCTGCATTGACGATCGGAACTACGTTCGAAGCCAAGAACAGGCCCTCGGGGTCGGCCAAAGTGACAAGGCCTTCCGTCTGGATGCGCGGGTCAGCGCTGTACACGTTGGCCATATTGATCGTTCCCGCTACGAGGGCGTCAACCGTGGTGTCACCGGTGGCCGTAAAGCCGACGGTGGCGCCGTACACGTCCTGGAGTCCTGCGGGACCGTAGGGACGCTCTTCGAGTTCAGCGTTTCCACCGAGCTGAAGGTCACTGACACCCGCGAGATCCGCAAGAGTCGTCAACGAGTTGTCGGCGGCGAAGTCAGCAGTCACGTTGTAGGAGTCCTGATCGGTGGCAGATGCCTGATCGAGAACGGTGAGACCCTCAGGAAGTGCGCCAGCGAGCTCTGCATAGACCTCGTCTGAAGCGGTAGCCGTGGTGTCGGCGCTGTAGAACTGGAGAAGGTTTCCCGTGTACTCGGGCATGATGTCTACTTCGCCGCTTTCAAGAGCAGGAAGGTAGGCGTCGCGCTGACCGATCTGGAACTGACGCTCCACATCAAAGCCGGCGTTTTCGAGTGCCTGCGAGTAGATTTCCGCAATGATTTCGTTGGAGTAATAAGCCTGCGATCCTACGACGATGGTGTCGCTAGAGGCGTTGTCATCACTCGATCCAGTGTCCAGGGGATCACTAGTTGCACACCCTGACAGGGCAATTGCAACCCCGACCGCGGCGGCGCCAAGCGCGAGCCGGCCTTTGTTCTTAGCTGTGAACATTTCTATCCTCTTCTTTCTTGGGCAACTTTTGCTGCCACCGGACGTCGTCGAGGTGACGACGTTCGGACATCTTTAGCACGCCCAGCCGAAACTCCGCGGGGAATCGCGAATTGCTGGAGGAGTGCGAAAACACCATCGAGCACGAGCGCTAACGCCGCAATGAGTAGTGCGCTGCCCAGCATCTCGTCATAGCGCTGAAGCGGTAGCCCGCGGAAAATGTATATCCCGAGACCGCCGAGACCCACGTAGGCCGCGAGAGTTGCCGTCGCGACCACCTGCAGGGTTGCGGCGCGGAGCCCACCGATCAGCAGTGGGAGCCCGAGCGGAACCTCCACCTTCCACAGGATCTGCCATTCCGTCATGCCGACTGCACGAGCAGAATCGATCACTCGACGGTCTACCGCCTCAATTCCCGCATAGGCACCGGCCAAAATCGAGGGAATAGCGAGCAGTACAAACGCGGTGATCGCGGCGAGCTGGAGTTGGACCGAGGTTACGCCGATCAACAACACGAGAAGCAGGATGAGCCCGAACGACGGTAGCGCTCGTGCCGCTCCTGACAGCCCGACAGCAAAGTCGCGACCCTTGCCCGTGTGCCCGATGTAGAAGCCGAGCGGCACTGCAATGAGCGCCGCGATAATCACGGAAATGGAGGTGTAAAAAAGGTGTTCTTCGAGACGCAACGGGATGGCGTTGCTGCCCTCAAGGCGCTCAGGAGAGAACAGCCACTGCAGCGCTTCGGCGAGAAGGTTCACGCGGGTGCTCCTTCCAGTGCGGGAGCAGGCGACTTCTTCTTCGAAACAGAAGCCCACGGCATGAGCAGCCGCCCAAGAAGCACAAGCCCACGGTCAATGAGCAATGCGACGATCACGGTCATGACCACGCCAGCGAAGATCTCTTCCAGAATGCGACGCTGAAAGCCGTTAGTGAAGAGGTAGCCGAGGCTCTCGACACCGATCAGGATTCCGACGGTAACCAGACTCACCGTCGACACCGCGGCGACACGGAGGCCGGCGAGTACGACGGGGCCCGCGAGCGGAAAGTCCACAGTCCAGAAACGACGCCAGCCGCCGAACCCGACGGCGGTCGCTGATTGACGGATTGCAGGGTCAACCGAGGCCAGAGCATCCGCCACCGAGCGAGCCATGATCGCCACGGCATACAGCGTGAGCGCGATCGTGATGTTGAGCTCGCTCAAGAAGCTGATGCCCAAGAAGGGTGGAAGGATCACGAAAAGCGCGAGCGAGGGAATCGTATAGAGCAGACCAGCGAGGGTCAGCAGGATGCCCCGAGTGAGCTTGAAGCGATACGCCAGCCACCCGAGGGGGATCGAAATGAGGAAGCCAAGAACGATCGGCAAAATACTCAACCGAACGTGTTCGAGCGTGAGGCCCCAGATCAGATCAAGATTATTGATGATCCAGGTCACGCGAGCTCTGACCCTCCTACAAGAACGCCGGCGCCGCGGCCTTCACTGTCGACAAGAATCGTGCCGTTCGCGGTTTTCTTGAGCGTGAGCGCACGCTTGCCGCGGTCGGTGCCAATGAAATTGGCCACAAAATCGCTGGCAGGAGCTGCCATGATTTCGGTGGGGCTGCCAACTTGAGCGATCTTGGCGCCCTTTTCGAGAATGACAACCTGATCGCCGAGCAAGAATGCTTCGTCGATGTCGTGCGTCACAAACACGATCGTTTTATCGAGCTCATGCTGCAGCCGAATAGTTTCTTGCTGCAACTCCGCTCGCACGATCGGGTCAACCGCGCCGAAGGGCTCATCCATCAACAGGATGTTGGGGTCGGCGGCAAGACCGCGCGCCACACCGACGCGCTGCTGTTGCCCACCTGAAAGCTGACTCGGGTAGCGGTCTGCCAAACCGCGGCCGAGGCCAACCGTATCGAGCAGTTCGAGCGCTTGCTCGCGCGCCTTCTTTTTCGGCACGCCACTAAGCATGGGCACCGTAGTGACGTTATCGATCACTTTGAAGTGCGGAAGAAGCCCGGAGTTCTGCATAACGTAGCCAATGCTGCGCCGCAGAGCTACGGGTTCTTTGCTCATGATGCTGACGCCATCGATCTCGATGTCGCCGTCCGTGGGATCGACCATGCGGTTGATCATTCTCAGCAGCGTTGTCTTGCCGCTGCCGGACGAGCCGACGAAGACCGTAATCTTGCGTGACGGAATCACGAGATTAAAGTCTTCTACGGCCACGGTCCCATCGGGGAAACGCTTGGTTACTGCTCGAAATTCAATCATAATTTCGGCTCATTCCTCGCGCCTCTACGCGGATCGACACTTGCCAGCACTATTAGCTAAACAGTATTCGACGCCGCTGTCATTCCCGATTGGGCATAACTAAGGCAAATTCGCAGAGAGCGAACTGAACTACCAGCCGATGTTCTCCACAATGAAGCCTCGAACATACGAGGTGCTCACCGTAATGAATTCGTCATCGCCCTGGGGGTTCATCAAGAATGCGCGCGCCACAAGGGCATCACTCATCTCGAGAGCCGCTTCAAGCGTGAACCGCGTTGCCGCAGAGTTCTCTACGCCAAAACGAGCCGACAGTGCTTCAACGATGCGCTCAGCAACCAACGACTTGTGCGTGCGGCCGTTCGGCAGCGGGCGCAAGTCAAGTTGATCTCCTACGCGCAATCCGCGGAAGCCCGGTTCGGTGCGGTACGTGTAAATAACGGACTCGAACGCGGTGCTCAGCGCTGTACGCCAGTCAGTGTGGGCTGGGTCGTTAATCGCATCCGTGATGCGAGTCATGACGCGCTCAAAGTTGCGCGAACCCAAAGCCTGAAGCAGAACGATGCGGTCGGGGAAGTAACGGTAAACGGTACCGATCGACGCTCCCGCGCGTTCGGCAACCATAGCGGTGGTGAGTCGCTCAATGCCGACCTCGTCGACGATGGATGCAGCTGCATCAAGTAGTGCGGTTAAACGAGCTGTGCTTCGTGCTTGCACGGGCTCGTTGCGTAGCGAGACTGCTGGTTCAGTCACGATTTCAACGGTGCTTGTTTGTGCGGACACAATGGCCCCCTTCTCGGTGTCTGATCAATCCTAACCTTTAGAACGATTGTTCTACGTGGGGTAGAAGCTCACTTTTTCTGACAAAGAGCCGTAAAATCCATATATGTGCGGTCGATTTGCTATGGACGACACGGTGAATCAGATGATCACCGAATTTGTTTCGGCGACCGGTAGACCACCTGAGGAGTGGCAAGCTGACTGGCTAGCGACCCCCATCGTGCGGCCGACCGATCAAGTGCCGATCCTGCTCAAGACGGTGAGCGACCGCGACGATTCGGAGTCAGAGGTGATCCCCCGAGCCGCACTCGCCCAGTGGTGGCTTACTCCCCCGTTCTCTCCCGTACTGCGCGGAAAGTATCCAACCTTCAACGCTCGCAGCGAGACAGTGACCGAGAAACCTACTTTTCGCTCCGCCGTAATCAACCAACGTGCCGTGTTGCCCGCGATCGGGTACTTCGAAACGCAAAAGAGCGGGCCGAAGCCTGTTCCCTATTACATAGCGCCGCCCCAAGGACTCCTCTTCTTCGCCGGCCTCTACTCATGGTGGAAAGACCCCGCAGCCGACCCGAGTGATCCCGCACGCTGGCATCTGACGACCACAATGTTGACGCAGGCGGCAACCGGAGCACTTGCCGACATCCACGATCGGATGCCGGTCATTGTCGCTAAGGACGCCATCGACGAATGGATCGACCCTCACACCCGTGGTGACCGGTTATTGGTCGACGCGATGGTTACCGCATCCGCAACGTTGAGTGAACAATTGCGCGCTGAGCCGCAGCGTTAGGCCACCGGAGCGAACGCATGTGCACCCCGGATGACCACCAGTCGCCCTAGGCTGGAGTAATGGCTCGAACCAGCACATCCAGCACTCCGTCGAAAACGGCGGGCGAGTTCCTTCATCGAGCCGCCCGCATCGAGGATTCGTTTCACCGGTGGCGCGAACGTCGTGGTCGCAAGCGCGGCCTCACCACCACGATCATCCCGTACAGCAGTTATGGTGCTCCCGGCTGGGCCCGAGTGCTGTGCCGTGTAGTGCTGACTCGAGGAACCGAGACATCAAAGAAGCGCGCCGAGAAAGTACGTGGCTGGCGCAGTTTCTTCAGCATCCCCGTTGATGACGAAGTCGTCACCGTGACCATCGGCGGAACGAAAGTGGAAGTCACCCCGAGCCGCGGTGGCGTTATTGATACTCAAATTAGTGCCACCCTCAGCCCCGGCTGGCAGACCGCCACCCTTGATTCCGCTGGTGCGGAGCCCGCGACCGCCCACATCTTCGTAGTGGACCCCCAGTCGACTTTCGGCGTGATCTCTGACGTCGATGACACCGTCATGGTTACCGCGCTTCCTCGCCCGCTTCTCGCCGCCTGGAACACCTTCGTGCTCGACGAACACGCCCGACGCCCGGTAGCGGGCATGGCCGTGCTGTACGACAGGATCGCTCGCGCGAACCCCATCGCTCCCGTGATTTATCTCTCGACCGGCGCGTGGAATGTGGCCCCAACTCTCACTCGCTTTCTTCGGCGCAATCTCTACCCGCGCGGAGCAATGCTGCTCACCGACTGGGGGCCAACCCACGATCGTTGGTTCCGCAGCGGCGCTGAGCACAAACGTGCCGAGCTGCGACGTCTAGCCGCAGAGTTTCCGAACGTGAAGTGGCTCCTTGTAGGCGACGATGGCCAACATGACGAAGAGATCTATGGCGAATTCGCTCGTAGTCATCCCGACAACGTCTCCGCCGTCGCCATCCGCCAGCTCTCGACCGGTGAAGCAGTTCTCGCCGGTGGACGTAGCCGGTCGGCAGAGGACGAAGACACGTCCTCGATCCCGTGGCGTTTTGCGCCAGACGGTGCACGCCTTGCTATTGAGCTGCGTGAACTCGGTCTCATCAACGACTAACGTCACATTTTTTGTTAAATTTGGCGCACGATGCACCGATGTACAGGGTCACGGCCTTTTACGCTGCAATGATTGAACAATGGCGTTACCTATCGAAGACTATGCCCTCATCGGCGACTGTCAGACTGCTGCCCTCATCGGAAAAGACGGCAGTATTGACTGGCTGTGCTTTCCGAGATTCGACTCCGCATCGATGTTTGGAGCGTTGCTTGGCAACGAGGACCATGGCCGCTGGTTAGTGGCTCCGCGGGCGAGCGTGGATGCTCCCGCTACCGTCACGACCACGCGCAAGTACCAAGACAACACCTTCATCCTCGTCACCAACTGGGTGACGGAAGACGGCGAAGTTGAAGTCACTGACTTCATGCCGCACGGCAACCGGCGGGCCGATGTCATCCGCCGCGTGCGCGGAATCCGCGGCAGCGTGGAGATGTACGCAGAACTGTTGATTCGCTTTGGCTACGCCACCGCTTTGCCGTGGCTGCACCAAGCGCCCGAATCGGGCGGTCACGCCATCATCGGCGTTGCTGGTCCCGATGCCATCGTTGCTCGCGGCGTTGAGATGCACGCGTCAGACCACACGCACCGTGGTGAATTCACCGTGAGCGCTGGCGAGGTTCGCGACTTGACCATGACGTGGTACCCCGCGCACCGCAATCCACCCGCCGAGGTCAACGTGGATTCTGTGCTCGAGACCACAAGTCAGTGGTGGCTCAACTGGTCGGCTCATTGCGAGCCGACGGAACAGTATCGCGAGATCGTCAAACGATCGCTACTGGTTCTCCGCGTGCTCACCCACGAAGACACCGGCGGAATCGTGGCTGCGGCGACGACCAGTCTCCCGGAGTGGTTCGGCGGCACCCGCAACTGGGACTACCGCTACGTCTGGCTCCGCGACGCGGCACTGACTCTTCACGTTCTGCTCGACCACGGTTATGTTTCCGAGGCCGAAGACTGGCGCCGGTGGTTGCTCCGCGCCATTGCTGGTGACCCCGCCGATGTTCAAATTATGTACGGACTGTCGGGAGAACGTTGGCTCGAAGAGCGCGAACTCACCTCTCTGCCCGGCTACGAGGGCGCGTCGCCCGTTCGTGTGGGCAACGGCGCGTTCGACCAGTTCCAAGGCGATGTTTTTGGCGAAGTTATGGTGGCCCTTCAGGCTGCTCGACGCTCCGGCGTGCACGAGAACGACTTTTCGTGGCCCCTGCAGCGTGCCCTCATGTCTCACGTTCAAGACAATTGGAAACGCCCCGATAACGGCATCTGGGAGATCCGCGGGCCAGAACGTCACTTCACTCACTCTCGCGTCATGCTGTGGGCCGCGATGGACTGCGCGATCACTGCCGTCGAAGAGTTCGGTCTCGATGGCCCCATTGAGACGTGGAAAGAGATCCGCGAAGAGATTCACCAAGAAATCGAGCGCGAAGGCTGGGATGCCGAACGCGGCACCTACACGCAGTATTACGGTGGCACCGGAGTCGATGCGTCGCTACTGCAACTCCCCCAGGTCGGCTACCTTGCCGCTGATGACCCCCGCATGCTGGGAACAGTCGCTGCGATTGAAGAAGAGCTGCTCTCCGATGGGCTCGTGTTGCGCTACCTCACCGAAAGTGGCGTCGACGGGTTGCCTGATGGCGAAAACCCGTTCCTCACGTGTTCCTTCTGGTTGGTTGAGCAGTACGCCTCCTCCGGCCGGATGGATGATGCGACGACTCTCATGGATCGTCTCGTCGGCTTTGCGAACGACGTCGGACTCATCAGCGAGGAATACGACACCGTGAACAACCGCCAGGCGGGAAACACCCCTCAAGCACTCAGCCACTTGGCACTCGTGCGCGCCGCCGATGCAATTTCGGAAGCAAAGATGCCCCGGTGAAGTTTGTAACGACGCTTGTTATTGCACGTCGTTCTCCGCTGCTGCAGGTAGTTAAAACATCTGTCGCAGCAATTATTGCGTGGCTTGTAGCGGGCTTCGTCGTGCAACAACCGCTTCCCATTTTCGCCGCGATCGCGGCGCTGCTTGTGGTGCAGCCCAGCGTCACGCAGTCGATCGAAAAGGGCCTCGAGCGCAGTATCGGTGTGGTCGCGGGAGTCGTTATCGCTCTCGGGGCCGGGCAACTCTTCGGAGACTCCAGCTGGGTCATCCTGATGGTGATCGTGCTTGCAGTGGTGCTCGCGTGGGCGTTGAAACTCAGTGCGGGGTCTGCCAACCAGATTCCCATCAGTGCCATGCTCGTGATTGCGCTGGGTGGCCAGAATGCTGAATATGCCGTTGATCGCATAATCGAGACGATCATCGGTGCCATGATCGGTCTCATCGTGAACCTTGCGATTGTTGCGCCCGTCATCGTGAGCCCCGCGCACACTGCGGTGTCACTGCTCACGAAGCACACCGCCGCTGCGCTGGAATCCCTCGCTTCCGCACTACGCTCACCAAAAACGGATGCCGAACTCGATGTTTTGCTTGCCGACTCACGCCACCTCAAAGAGCTTCGCGACGCCGCCGCCGCCGCCCTGCGCAAGGGTGCGGACAGCCTGACGTTGAATCCCCGGCGCAGCAAACACCACCGGATGCTGCACCGCGACCGGGAGCTCTTCGCGATGCTCACCGTGCTTGTGACACGAACGCTCGGGATGGCGCGTGCCATTCACGACCGCTACGACTCCGACCTCGCGACCGACCCCGTTGCGCTCTCCATCGCGGGCGAGCTCGAACGCGCCGCCCACGACCTGCGGCTGCGTGGCCGTTCCCCGAGCGAGCGAGAAACCGCGCCTCCGACGCGGGAATTACTCACGCTCACCGCTCCGCTCACGGTGTTGACACCGCATCCGCAGCACTGGATCTTGATCGGTTCACTACTGGAGGATGTTCGTCGCGTGCACGAAGAAATCGTCGGCGACAAGCCAACCGGCTAGCAATTGAGCCGGCGAGCGTCGTTCGTCAGCCTGCGATCGTGACGCAGTCAGCGAGACAGTGTACGAAGCGACCGGTCTCGCCCGATAGGCCGCGGCGCAATTCGAGTAGCTTCAGCGCAGCCTCGTCGATGACAGCTTCGTCGAGTTCACCCTCATCAATAGCGTGCGACACGGCCGTCACGATGCCGGAAGCATCAACAGCGCCGACATACAGGAGCATCGTGTTGCCCGCCCCGATAGCGCGCACCGCGTTAGCGATCTGGTCGGAATATTCCGCTACTCCGGAGCGCTCGAGCATGCCCATGTCATCGGTGATTGACACCCCGTCAAACCCCAGATCGTCGCGCAGGATGTCATGCCAGCGTGCCGAAAAGGTGGCCGGCTCCGGGTCAACCGCGGTGAACTGAAGGTGCCCAAACATCACGAGCGGTGCGCCGGCGGCGATGCCGTCTTCGAACGGCACCGCGTGAGTGGATTTCCAGTCGTCAAATGACAGCGCAGTCGTCGGAATACTCGAGTGTGAGTCCCCCGCCGCTGCCCCGTGACCCGGAAAGTGTTTGAGAGTGGAAAGAATCGGAGATTCACCCTCCACCGCCTCGGCGACGCGAGCCCCGGCATCCGCCCCCGTGCCGCCAAACGAGCGTTCGTAGATAAAGCTTGATTGGTCGCTTGCCACATCGGCAACGATTCCGAAGTTGACTGATACCCCCACCGACTCGAGCAGGGCGCCGCGTTGGGCAAAGGCGTCGAAGGTGGCTTGCGGGTCACGATCGCGCAGTTCATTGGCCGATGCCGCATCATCCGTCGGAACGCGACGCACGATGCCGCCCTCCTGGTCGGTGGCGACCAATACTGGCAAGCCAGCCTCGTCACTGAGTGCTGCGGTGTCCGCGGTGAGCTGGCTGAGCGTGCTCGGGATGTTGTCGCCCATCAGGATGAAGCCACCGACATCCGCGAACTCCGCGCTGATCCGCTCGGCCGGAGACACTCCCGGAATGTGCACCATGAGCATGCTCAAGACTTTTTGCCTCACCGTCATCGTGGAGAGACGATCGCGGGCATACTGCGCAATCGGATCGGCCTGCACCGGATCCGCACGCGGCGCAAAGGTCGGTGCTGGCACGACGGCAGATTGCGTGGTGGCCGTGCAGCCGACGAGCGCGACGGCGACAGCAAGTGCGACCGCAAACGCAGGAAGTCGGCGCGCACTCGTCATGCTGCGATGGTACCCGGGATCAGAAAACCGAGGTTAAGAAAGCCACGTGAGGGAGGCGAAATCTTCGGCGGTGAGGCCAAACTCGTCTGTTGCATGGGCGACCGTCGTGCGCACGTCGGGCACCTCGACATTTTTGCGCGTAATGATGTCGATCCCCGACGGGGTAAGCCTCGACCGCGAGAACCGCAACACAACGGTGTCGAAAGCGTCATCGGCCCCGACTACCTGCCAGCGGCTCGTCAACACTTTGAGCCAGCCCTGACCGCGCCACACAAATTCGTCGCCCAGCAGCCGGTCTGTGCCCACGATTGTCTTCGTTTCGCCGGAACGGGTGGTGTAGCTGACTGTGTCGGAAAGCGTGAGCTCTTCGCCCTCTGCAGGCTCATAGGTGAACTCAGGATTATGACGGGTGCCATCGAGCCACATCGGAAAATTGGTCGCCGCAATCGCCCACGTACCTGGCAGCTTGGCGGCGAGCACCGAAGCATCAAAAACATCACTCACAGGATCAACATAGGACACAATGTCTGTGAGTAAGCATCACGACTCGTGCCAAACGTTACTCTTGCCTCATGTTGCGCGCCCTTGCCCGGTCCACCCACCCTGGACCCACCGTTGCCGTAACCCTCATTGCGTGCGCGTTGGCGTGGGGTGCCGGCCTCGACGGCTGGCGCGTTGCTGTAGTGACGGTCATGATTCTGCTCAACCAGATCTCCGTTGGACTCTCCAACGACTGGCTTGATGTCGCCCGCGATCGCCGCACCGGACGCACAGACAAACCCATCGCGAGCGGCGAAGTGTCGACACGACTCGTGGCGACCATTGCCATCGTCTCGGCAGTGGCATCCGTCGGTCTGTCGTTGACTCTTGGCCCGCTCGCCGCTCTCGCCCATGCCGTCTTTCTCGCCAGCGGCTGGTTCTACAACCTCGGACTGAAGTCGACGGCTGCCTCCGTCGTGCCGTACATCACCGGCTTCGGAGCCCTGCCCGCCATCGTGACACTGGCCGCGCAACCGCCGCACCTCGCAGCGGCGTGGGTGATCGCCGCCGGCTCGCTGCTCGGCGTGGCCGCGCACTTCAGCAACGTGCTTCCGGATTTGGAGGATGATCGGGAGACCGGTGTGCGGGGGTTGCCGCACTACCTTGGCTCCCGAGCATCCGGAATCATCATTGCGGTCAGCCTCGTGGCCGCATCGCTCACCATTGTGTTCGGACCGGGCACACCACCCACCATCGTCGGCTATCTCGGCGTCGCCGCGATCCTCGCGATTGCCGTCGTGAGCCTGACGCTCATCGCCCGCAACATCATGAAGCGGATGCTGTTTCGCCTCAGCATCGCCGCGGCGCTGATTAGCGTGGTGCTCTTGTTGCTGTCGGCACCGCAGCTCAGCTAACGCGCTCGGCTGAGCCGCCGAACAGCAGAGCAACCGAACCGCAGAGCGGCCTCAGGACAGCGGCGGAGCGGCATCCGGAATCGCAGGATCTACCGAAGAGGCATTGCGGATGCCTAGGAACGACACCAGCGCCCCGGCGAACAGCAGCGATGCCATCACGATGACAACCCGGTGAAAGTTTTCGGGAGCAAGCGGCCCCACGACGATCACACCGATGAGGGCGACGGTGATGAGCCCAGCGATGCGGGACACGGCATTGTTGACGGCAGAACCGATGCCGGCCTGTTCCGCGGAGATCGCCCCCAAGATCGCTGACGTGAGTGGAGCAACGGTCATCGACATGCCCACGGCGAAGAGAAGCACGCCCGGCAAGACCTCGGTGAAGTAGTTCACCGTCTCTCCCATCCCCAAGAACGTGATGTAGCCGCTGGCACCCAAGAGCGGCCCGAGCGTCATGAACCAGCGAGGCCCATACCGGCCGCTGAGCCGCCCAAAGTAGGAAGAAAGCAGGATGATGCCGATCGACGATGGCAAGAAGGCCAGCGCCGCAAAAGTGGCCGAGTAGCCCGCCACTTCTTGCAGGTAGATGACGACGATGAAACCGCCGAGCGCCAGCCCACCGTAAATGAACATCGTGGCGATATTGCCCATACTGAAATTGCGGTGGCGGAACAGCTCGAGAGGCAACATGGGCTGCGGCGCCCTGCTCTGCCAGAACACGAAAGCGACAAGGCTCAGGATGCCGACCACGAGAGGTACGAACACGACGGGGCTCCCCCAGCCGTAGTTCCCTTGCTCGATGAGCGCGAAGACGGGGCCGCCGAGACCGACGATTCCCAACACTGCACCCAGGTAATCGATGCGGGTATTGGCCTTACGTTCGTCTTTGTGACCGAGCAACACGATCATCCAGAGGGTGACGGCAATCGGGATTACATTGATCGCGAAGACAAGGCGCCAGCTCAGAAGGTCGACGAAGAGTCCACCGAGAACGGGCCCGACGAGAAAGGCGGCGCTCGTCCACGCGGTCCATTGGCCAATCGCGTGCGCCTGAGCAGCACCCCGGAACGACGACATGATGAGCGCCAGCGAACTCGGAACTAACAAGGCTCCAGCCACCCCTTGCAGTCCACGGAACGCAATCAGAAATTCTGCCGTCGGCGCGACCGCGATCAACAGCGACGCCACCCCAAATCCGATAAGCCCGACGCGCACAATCACGATGCGGCCGAAAACGTCGGAGAGTGACCCCGCCAACAGAATGAGCGAACCGAGCGTAATGAGATACGCATCGACAACCCACTGCTGCGTGCTCAGCCCACCGCCCAACTCAGCACTGATCGCCGGAAGGGCAACGTTAATGACAGAGCCGTCGAGAAACGCTACAAAGGACGCGAGAATCGCGACAACGAGAACGAAACGCTGATTGCGGAGCATAGAAGAATTCAACACCGATCTGGGCGCGAATATGCCGAGCCGCGGCTAATCAAGGCGAGTGAATCCCGTCACGCGAACCACAGCAATACCCTCAACGGCAGATTCGGCGAGGTCAACCGTCGCCGTAATCGCCCAGTCGTGGTTGCCCGCGGGGTCTTCAATGATCTGACGCACGTGCCACTGGCCCGGCTCCTCGGTGATGGCGATCATGGCGGGGCCGCGCGCGTCGCCCGCCACCGAGAGGGTGTCGTGCTCGTCGAAGTAGCGGTCGAGTGCCTGACCCCAGGCCTCCTCATCGAAGCCGGCTGCGGCATCCAGCTCGCCAAGAGCGACCGCATCGTCGCGGGCCGCCAGCTGCACACGGCGGAACATTTCGTTGCGCACGAGCACCCGGAAGGCCCGACCATTCGTGACAACGGATGCCGGGGTCGGCGGCAGCACGGGCTCGCCGCTGGTGGCGGAGTCGACCCCCGCTGTCATGGCTTCCCACTCGTCGATGAGGCTCGAGTCGACCTGGCGCACCAGTTCGCCGAGCCACTCGATGAGGTCGAGAAGTTCGTCGGTTTTGGCGTCATCCGGAATCGTTTGACGTGTTGCTCGGTAGGCATCGGACAGATAGCGCAGCACCAGACCTTCGCTGCGCGCAAGACCGTAGAAGCCAACAAAGTCGGCGAAGGTCATGGCTCGTTCGTAGAGGTCGCGCACGACAGTCTTGGGGCTGAGTTCGAAGTCGCCGATCCAGGGCTGGCTCGCGCTGTACATGTCGAACGCCGCCGTGAGCAACTCTTCGAGCGGCTTGGGCCAGGTGACTTCTTCGAGCAGTTCCATGCGCTGGTCATACTCGATGCCTTCGGCCTTCATCGCCGCGACGGCTTCACCCCGGGCCATGAACTGCTGCTGCGACAGAATCGGTCGCGGGTTATCGAGCGTTGCTTCGAGTACCGAAATCATGTCCAGCGCATACGTGGGTGATTCCTTGTCGAGCAGGTCGAAGGATGCCACGGCAAACGGCGAGAGGGGTTGGTTGAGAGCGAAGTTCGCCTGCAGGTCGACGGTCAGTCGAATCTCAATACGTTCGTCGAAGCTCTCGACTTCTTCGCCATCCACGATCATGGTGTCGGAGACGCGGTGTTCTTCGACAATCTCGGCGGTGCGCAGGGTGCGGTAGATCGCCAGCGCTTGCTTCGCCAGTTCACGTTGCTTGGTGCGGGGTTCGTGGTTGTCTTCTACGAGAGTGCGCACGTTCGAGAACACATCTCCCCCGCGGGCGATCACGTTAAGGATCATGGCGTGGTTCATGCGCATGTTGCTCGTGAGCTGTTCCGGCTCGGCCGCGATCATGCGGTTGAAGCTCGCTTCGCTCCAGGTCACGAACCCGTCGGGAGCCTTCTTACGCACGAGCTTGCGCAGCTTCTTGGGGTCGTCCCCCGCTTTGGCCACCATCTTGGCGTTGTCAGATTCG
The DNA here is from genome assembly GCF_015864925.1 of Salinibacterium sp. NG22. Lineage (NCBI taxonomy): Bacteria > Bacillati > Actinomycetota > Actinomycetes > Micrococcales > Microbacteriaceae > Salinibacterium > Salinibacterium sp. NG22. The sequence goes on from NZ_JADYWG010000001.1 coordinate 549,285, forward strand.
TGCTCGGGGGCTTGAGCGACCACTGTTCCGGCGGTGTCGAAGCCGGCACGGCCCGCTCGGCCCGCGATCTGGTGGAATTCGCGCGCGGTGAGCTGGCGCATCCGCGTTCCGTCGTACTTCGTGAGTTGGGTGAGCAGAACGGTGCGGATGGGCACGTTGATGCCGACACCCAGAGTGTCGGTTCCGCAAATGACGCGCAGCAGTCCGCGCTGAGCCAGTTGTTCGACGAGGCGACGGTACTTGGGCAGCATGCCGGCATGGTGCACACCGATGCCCGAGCGGATGAGGCGTGACAGCGTCTTACCGAACACCGTCGTGAAGCGGAAGTCACCAATGGCATCAGCGATCTCGTCGCGTTGCTCGCGTGTCACGACCTTGAGGCTCGTCATCGCTTGGGCACGTTCCAACGCAGCGGCCTGCGAGAAATGAACAATGTAGATCGGGGCTTGGCCCGTCGAGAGAAGATCTTCGACCGTCTCGTGAATCGGGGTGAGCGCCCACGAGTAGTGCAGAGGAACGGGGCGTTCCACACCCGTGATGAGGCTCGTCTCGCGGCCGGTGCGGCGGCTGAGGTCATCCGCCAACGGCTGCATGTCGCCGAGTGTGGCCGACATCAACACGAACTGCACCTTCGGCAAGATCAGCAGCGGCACCTGCCACGCCCAGCCGCGATCGGGGTCGGCATAGAAATGGAACTCATCCATCACCACCTGGTCGACCCGGGCATCCGCGCCTTCACGCAGCGCAAGATTGGCGAGGATCTCTGCCGTGCAGCAAATGATGGGTGCATCGGCATTGACGGATGAATCGCCGGTGACCATGCCGACGTTTTCGGCACCGAAGACCTCGACGAGCGCGAAGAACTTCTCACTCACCAGCGCCTTGATCGGGGCCGTGTAAAACGTGCGTTGGCCCTGGGCCAGCGCGATGGCGTGCGCGGCAATAGCGACGAGAGACTTGCCCGTGCCCGTGGGGGTTGAGAGGATCACGTTCGCGCCCGAGACGAGTTCGATGACGGCTTCATCCTGCGCGGGATAGAGAGTCAACCCGCGATCGGATGCCCACCCGACGAAAGCGTCATAGGTTGCGTCTGCGTCAAAGGGCGTCGGAAGCGCATCCAGAAGTGAGGCCATTGTTCCACCGTAGCCGGGTCAGCAACCCTCTGAGCACGCTAGCTGAGCGCGAGCATCACCGAAGCGACGAGGGCGAGCAGCATTCCGAGAAGCTGAATACGGCTGACCTTCTCGTGCAGCGTGAAGCGTGCGAGCACAATCGTGGCGAGCGGATACAGGCTCACGAGCACTGAAACAACCGCCAAGCTTCCCGCCTGAAGCGCAAAAAGAATGAACGCATTGGATGCCCCAACGAGCACACCACCGGCGGCGGCAAGAATGCGCGCCCGGCTCACGCTCACGACGGGCCCGCCCTCGGGCTGGTGATCGAACTGGGCGAAGAAGCCACGCAGCGGAGCACTCACCCGGGTGAAAGCAAGCAGCAGGAGCATCACGGCAAGGCCAACCACAATCTCGACGACCACGGTAGCGAGTCCCGCGGATTCTGGCGCATGGTCAAGCGCAATGAGGGCACCACCGAGACTGACCCCGGACACAATGCTGACCACGACGGTGCGGGGGCGAACCCGCGCAGCAGAATCTGAGCGAGTGACCGACACCAGAAGAGCACTGACGAGCGCGAGCACTATGGCGATCCACGCTTGCGCCGGGAGTTGTTCGCCAGCAATAACCGCAAACGCGACCGGCACCACCGCGCCTACAACCGCAATCAATGGCGCGACCAAGCTCATCGGGCCATCCGCGAGGGCAGCGTAGAAGGTGAGCAACCCCACGATGGCGGCCACGCCGGAGACTCCGCCCCAGAGCAGGGCACCCGGCTCGAAGCTCACGGGAACGAAGAGCATCGCAATCAGGAGAGAGACGGTGGCGAAGACGTGGATGATCGTGGTTGCGGGCACCACCTGCAAGCGTCGAGTGCTCAAGCCTCCGAAGAAGTCTGAGACACCGTAAAACACGGAGCCGGCGAGGGCGAGCACGACGCTGAGGATCATTCCGCCAGCATACGGCTCGTACGCTCCCGTACGAGCCAAACGGGGCTGCCGGCGCGGGTAGAATTGGGTGTGCTTAATTCCAGCGATCTCCCCGAACATGACCCCGCCGTTGTGGATCCGGGTGAGCTTGAAACCACGCTCAAGGTGCTCAGCCAGATGGCCGGCATGGACGAGGAGCACCCCGACTTCGTGACGGTGCGCCGCGCTACCGCCGCCATGTTCAAGGCCGTCAAGAAGGAGCGTCGTCTTGAGAAGCGCGCCGCGATCGCCGATGCCGACCGCGAGGTGATTGCGGCAACAGCCACGGGCGCTGCCGACCGCATCGATGACGAGACTCGCGGCATCCCGATTTCAACGAATACTGAAGCGCCGACGGCGGGCGAGCTGATCAAGGCGCGCCCCTGCTACATCTGCAAGCAGCCGTATACGACCGTTGACTCGTTTTACCACCAGCTCTGCCCTAGCTGTGCAGCGTTTAACCACGCCAAGCGTGACGCCCGCACCGATCTCACGGGCAAGCGTGCCCTGCTCACGGGCGGCCGCGCCAAGATCGGCATGTACATCGCGTTGCGTTTGCTGCGGGATGGCGCGCACACGACGATCACGACCCGCTTTCCGCGGGATGCCGTTCGTCGCTTCTCGAGCTTGCCCGATTCGGCAGACTGGCTGCACCGGCTCCGTGTTGTCGGAATCGACCTCCGCGATCCCGCTCAAGTGATCGGGCTCGCCGAGTCGGTTGCGGCCCAGGGTCCGCTCGACATTCTCATCAACAATGCGACTCAGACGGTGCGCCGCTCCCCCGGTGCCTACCAGTCGCTCGTCGACGGCGAGCTGGCACCGCTGCCCGATGGCCCGTTGCCCGAGCTCACGACCTTTGGCCACACGAACGACCCGCATCCGCAGGCGCTCGCGCAGTCCGTGTCGGCTCACCCGATTTTGGCTGCAGCAGCGACGCGGGCGGAAGAACTTACCGAGCAAGCGATGACCGCTGGCTCGAGTTCGCTTGAGCGCCTCGCTGCGGGCACGGCGATTGATGCTGGCGGGCTCGTTCCCGACCTCGACTCGATCAACTCGTGGACCCAGCATGTCGACCAGGTTGACCCGCTCGAGATGCTCGAAGTGCAGCTCGCGAACACCACAGCGCCGTTCGTGCTGATCTCAATGCTGCGTCCCTCGATGGCAGCCTCCACTGCTCGACGCAAATACATTGTGAATGTGTCGGCAATGGAAGGCGTGTTCGGTCGCGGTTACAAGGGGCCGGGGCATCCGCACACCAACATGGCGAAGGCAGCCGTGAACATGCTCACCCGCACAAGCTCGCGCGAAATGTTTGAGAGCGACGGCATTCTGATGACGAGCGTCGACACCGGTTGGATTACGGATGAGCGCCCCCACCCGACCAAGGTGCGGTTGGCAGAAGAGGGCTTTCATGCGCCGCTCGACCTCGTCGATGGTGCGGCCCGGGTCTATGACCCGATCGTGCGCGGCGAAGACGGCGAAGATCTCTTTGGCATCTTCTTGAAGGACTACGACAAGAGCTCATGGTGACCCCGGCCGAGTTTCTGAAGGCGACCGCGAGCGGTACGCGGGTTGTCGTGCGTCATCTGATTGAGGATGGCCGCGCCACTGACTCCCTCGGCTACTTTCATCTCGCCGACGACACCCACTGCGTGGTTGCGACCAATCGCGGTCTCGAGACGATTGAATTGGCGAAAGTAATCGCCGCCAAAGAGATCCCGCCACCTCCGGCACCCCGCCCCCGGGCAGGGTCTCCCGAATAGTAGGGGATCAGCGTAATGAGGCGTAGGATTCTCGCTGGACTATTGGCCACTAGTGAATTGGTAAGTTGGAACCGTGGGCGTAAGAATCGAACGAATTGACCTTCCCGGTTTTGGTGTGCGTAATGACGTCATCACCACGTCAGGATGCCGCGTCAGCGTAGTTTCGCTGCGATCAGGAGAACGCGATCTCGCTTTCTTCAACGCGGATGACCCTGACTCGAACGCGGCGTCAATCTCGTTGAGCGATGATGAAGCATCTGCCATCGCCGAAGTTCTCGGGTCGTCGCTCACGCTCAGCCGCCTGTCTGCACTCGGCGAGAAGGCCGAGGGGCTCTTCACCGAAGAGATCTCGCTGCCCAATGGCTCCGGCTTCGTCGGCCACCCCATGGGCGCCATGAAAGCCCGCACCCTCACGAGTGCCTCCATCGTTGCCATCGTGCGTGGCAGCGATGTTGTCGCGTCGCCCGGCCCCGAGGTCGTGTTCGAGTCTGGTGACGTCATCGTTGCTGTCGGTACTCGCAAGGGTCTCGACGCCCTCGGCAAGCTCATCAATAACGGCCCCAGCTAAGAGCTGCGTATGCATGAGACGACGCAGCTACTCATCGAGGTTGGCGCTCTCCTGCTCGTGCTCAGTGTGCTCGGCAGAGTTGCCGCACGCTTTGGGTTTTCGGCGATCCCTCTTTACCTTCTCGCCGGTCTCGCCGTCGGTGAGGGTGGTCTCCTTCCGTTGCAAGCCAGCGAAGAATTCTTCGAAGTCGGATCACAAATTGGCGTGATTCTGCTGCTCGCCATGCTCGGCCTTGAATACTCAGCCGAAGAACTCATGTCGAACCTCAAGACCTCGCGGCTTTCGGGAATTCTGGATGGCGTCTTCAACGCTATTCCCGGTGCCCTGTTTGCGATTCTGTTGGGCTGGGAACCGGCCGCCGTCGTTGCTCTCGCCGGAGTGACCTGGGTGTCATCATCCGGAGTTATCGCCAAAGTCGTACGCGATCTTGGGCGTCTCGGTAACCGCGAGACGCCGGTAATTCTGTCGATCCTGGTGATGGAAGACCTCGCCATGGCCTTCTACCTGCCGGTGCTTTCGGCTCTTGTCATCGGCGCTGGTCTCATGCAGGGTGCCATCACGGTGGCGATCGCTGTTGCTGTTGTCGTCACCATCCTCTACGTAGCGCTGCGCCACGGACGCTTCCTGTCACGGCTGCTCCCCGACAAGAATGCGGAAGCACTCCTGCTCGGCGTTGTCGGGCTTACGATGCTCGTCGCCGGCCTCGCCGAAGGAGTGAACGTTTCAGCGGCGGTTGGTGCGTTCCTCGTTGGCATCGCCATCTCCGGGCCCGTCGCGCATCAGTCCGCCCAGCTCATCACTCCCCTGCGCGACCTCTTCGCTGCCGTCTTCTTCGTGTTCTTTGGGATCTCAACATCACCGGCAGACATCATCCCGGTGCTGCTTCCTGCGTTCGCTCTGGCCGTGCTCACCATCGGCACAAAAGCGTTCTCGGGCTACCGGGCCGCGAAGCGCGCCGGAATTGCGGCGCCCGGTCGCTGGCGCACCGGATTGGCTCTCACGCCGCGTGGAGAGTTCTCCATCGTGATCGCGGGGCTCGCGGTCGGTGCCGGCATCGAACCGATGCTCGCCCCTCTCGCCACCGCCTACGTGCTCATGACAATCATCGCCGGGCCCCTGCTCGCTCGCATTCCCGACACCGCGTGGTTCAAGGCGCGGGTGCGCAAACCAGCCGCTTCGGCGCCCACGACGCCGGTAGCGACCGCCTAATTCCCATTTACCGGCACGCTTTAGTTCGTAGCTATGAGAATCAGAATTCTGTCACGACAATAATCAGAAACGGATAGATGATTAACCCGACCATCACGATCACTCCCGGAATAGAAACGCTTCCAATGAGGCGGCGACCACCTGACGCAACGCTGCGCGGGCGCAACGACTCCTGGCGTGGATCCCGGTAGCGCTTCGTCTGACTGATGGCCTTCGCGGCAACCACATCGACGATCGCTAAGAGCTGTCGATGCAGTTCCGGCTTCCTCAAATCGAATTCTTCGGAAGGGTAGACGAACAGCCAGTTGTCGACAATCTCGACATCGAAACTTGCGGACCGGTCGATGAGAAGCGCCATCAGGTCCGGCGTGAAAATATAGAGGGCGTCTCGCTCGTATCCGACTGGACAATATAGCGTGAAGTACTTATCGAAGTCACCCTCGAGACTCAAAATTTGATCTTTGGCTAGAGGGCGAAGCGCGCTAAACATGATGAGGGAGTTGTTCCGACGGGCGTCAAGCACTATGTGAGGCAGTGAAGTCTCGAGCTTGATGGCCAGGTAACCACCGCCACTGCTGCTGCTTTTATGAGAGCTTTGCGCGTCGAGCCGGGTCATGTTGCCGTATTCGAACGACTCTCCCTGGCTGGGGCGCAAATACTCCCTCAGCGTTACCGAAATACCTCCGCCGAATCGCAGCCCAGGACGGAGTGGATCGCTGCCAGCGACATCGAAGATAAGCCCGTTCGCCGATGCAAACCGGCGCAGGCGGTACCGCTTCGCGTCAGTTAACCCTTCGATCAGGACGTTGCGAAACGCCATTAGTGCGCGCACGTACCCAAAGGCTAAGAGCGCGATGATCGGTCCTAAAACTACGAATGGCCGCCAGCTCAGAGTTTCCCATTGCGATTCGCCCGCTACGAACAGGACGGCCATCCCTACGAAAAATGCCGACAGAAGCACTACCAGAACGCCGACGAGGGCCGCAACCACACCCCAGGCGCCGCGATCGAATTTATGAGATTCCGGCGCCTCAGCGGTGGATCTCTTGAGGTCTGCTCGATCGATCCGCTCTGTCAACGCGATGTAGTCGATCGTCTGCCCCATGCCATAAGAGTAGCGGTCGAGACTCAACTAATCGCGCTGAAGGGATTACTCCGCACTCGGAGCGGCTTGGCCTTCCAAGTCGGAGAACTTCTCGGCCATTGTCGGGTTGCCGCGCGTCAGCTTCTTGATAGTTACGTCTTGAGCCTTGTCGTTGGCAAGCCGCAGGTTGCGGTTGGTGCCGAGCAGCGCATCCTTGGTCTTCTGCAGGTGATCGATCGACTTGTCGATCTCATCGATCGCAGTCTGGAACTTGCGGGATGCCAGATCAAAGTTGCGCGCGAAGCCCGACTTGAAGGAGTCCAACTCTTCTTCGAAGTTCGTGACGTCGATGCTCTGCGCCTTCACCAGAGCGAGCTCGTTCTTGTACGTGAGTGAGTTGAGCGCCGCGTTGCGGAGCACCGTGATGATCGGGATAAAGAACTGAGGGCGAACGACGTACATCTTCGGGTAGCGGTGGGAGACATCCACGATGCCCGAGTTATAGAGCTCACTCTCGGGCTCAAGCAACGAGACCAGCACCGCGTACTCACAGCCCTTATCGTTGCGATCCTTGTCGAGTTCTTTCAAGAAGTCTTCGTTGCGTTTCTTGGTCGCGGTCGTGTCGGCTTCGTTCTTCATTTCGAACATGATCGACACGATTTCGGTGCCCGATTCATCCGCTTCTTTGAAAATGTAGTCGCCCTTGCTGCCACTGCGAGCGTCATTGTCTTTCTCGAAGTACGCGCGCGGAAATGCGGTAGCTCGAATCTGGTTGAACGTGGTCTCACAGTGGATCTCGAGCGTCTCACCGATCATCTTGGTCGACAGCCGCGCTTTCATGTCGCGCAGTCGCTCAATCGCATCGTCGCGATCCTTGATCTGGGTCTCGTACTTGTCTTTCATCGACGTCTCGGCGAGCTTCTTCTCCAGCTCCACCCGCTCGAGGGTGCCCTTGAGCCCGTCGCGCTCCTTCTCCACGGCGCCTACCGCGGCAGAAAGCGCCAGCTGCTGCTCCGAGCCCGCTGCCTGAAGCTTCGACTTCAGCAACTGAATTTCGGCTTCCTTCTCGGCTGTCGCCTTCTGCAGCTCATTGACCCGCTTGGCCTCGGCGAGATCGGTCGCAGCCTGGCGCTCTCGCTGAGTCTTCTCAAGCTCATTCGCGAGAGAATCGCGCTCGGTCTGCACAGCACTCAATGCTTCAGACACCGCGAGCTTCTGGGCAACAGCGCCCGCATCCAGCTGCGCCTTCAACTCCTGAATGGCGGCATCCTTCTTCGATGCCTCCGCCTGCAACTCGCGCGCGACCTTCGCCTCGGCTAGCTCGATCTCGGCCTTCTTCGTTGCCTCGGCCGATTCCAGTCGCTCGTGCAGTTCACTCTCGAACTCGCGGTCGCGAATCTGCTTCACGATGTCGGCATAGCCTGCCTCATCTATCGTGAACGCTTTGCCACAGTGAGGGCAGGTAACTTCGTGCATCGGCGCGTAATCCATTCGTCTCAACGTTCAGATGGATGCACGCCGGCTGCGGTTACTTCGCGCGACGCTCTCCAGATCGTTCTCGCTCAGGCTAACGGCTGCGCGGATGCCGTGGGAGTTGCCGCACTGCATCAGGCGCCGGGCGGGAACAAAAAAAGCCCCGCAATCTTTACGATTGCGGGGCTAGATGGTGGATCCAAGGGGATTCGAACCCCTGACCCCCTGCATGCCATGCAGGTGCGCTACCGGGCTGCGCCATGGACCCATCTGTTTTGTTTTCTTTCGAAAACGCAACTTGTCAAGATTACTACACGCTTGGCGCATCCAGAACCATCTGAGCGATTCCCAGCCAATTGTCTCTGAAAATTGTGGGGAAAGAGTGAAGGGCGGCCAGCATCCCGATGGATGCTGGCCGCCCTTCTCACCATGAAGTGCCGCTTACGCTAGGCGCATTTGGCCTCTGGCTAGGAAACGGGGATAACGAGTCCGTTGTAGAAGTCGTTGATGTACGCCTTCGTTTCGTCCGAGGTCAGCAGCTCGTAGAGCGTGGTGACGCGAGGGTCACTCGTGAGCTCATCGCGGGTGGCGAGCACGTTGTAGTACACGCTCGAGGTGCCCTCGGTGACCAGCTGCAGGTCACCCGAGAGGCCAGCAGCGCCGGCGTAGTTGAAGTTCACGATCGCCGCGTCCTGGTCATCGAGAGCCGACGGCAGGCTTGCTGCGTCAATCTCGATGAAGTTGTAGTCGTTGGGGTTCGCGGTGATGTCCGACACGGTCGACGGGGCATCCGTGGTCTCAATGAGTCCGGCTTCCGCAAGCAACAGAAGCGCACGGCCCTCGTTGCTGGCATCGTTCGGCAGGGCGATCTTGGCGCCATCCGGCAGATCAGCGAGCTCGTCAACGGTCTTCGAGTACAGCGCCAGCGGCGGGAGGTACACCTGGCCAACAACGGCGAGGGTGTCACCCGTGTTCTCGTTGTACAGGTCGAGGAACGGTGCGTGCTGGAACAGGTTGACGTCGAGGCTGCCCTCGCTCAGCGCAGGGTTGGGCGTGGTGTAGTCGGTGAACTCAACGATGTCGAGTTCAAGGCCAGCAGCCTCAGCCTGTCCGCTGTCGATAACGAACTGAACGATCTCGCCAGCCGGTGTCGCCGTGGCGCCGACGGTCAATGAACCGAGAGTGCCATCAGTCGGAGCGGCCTCTTCGGCGGGAGCCGAGCATCCGGCCAGAGTGAGAGCGAGCACGCCAGCGGCGGCAACGGTCGAGAGTGAGAAGAATTTGGAGCGTGACATTACTAATCCTTTGGTGAAGGGTCAAACAGATGGGATAAAAGAGAACTACGTGGGGGTAAGCCGCCGACCGCGTCAGCGGTGAGACATTCGGTTGGCCAGGCGCGCGCCGACCACTTGAACGATCTGCACAATCGCCACCAACACGATGATGACCGCCACAATGTGGATGACGCTGTAGCGCTGGTGACCGTAGCGAATAGCAACATCACCCAGACCTCCACCACCAATCGCGCCCACAATGGCGGAGTAGTTCACAATCGACACCACTGTCGTTGTAAAGCCACGGATGAGGCCAGGAACAGCCTCAGGAATGATTACCTTCAATACCAGCTGCCAGCGAGTCGCTCCCAGCGAATGGCCCGCTTCAACGAGCCCTTCGTTTACTTCGCGCAACGAGATTTCGACGATGCGGGCGTAGAACGGGATCGCCGCCACGGTCAGCGGCACAATCGCGGCCGTAACACCAAACGCCGAGCCGAGAAGAAGCCGGGTGAAAGGAATGAGCGCGATCATCAAAATGATGAACGGGATGGAGCGCCCCAGGTTCACGACCGTCTGGGTGACCGCGTTAATGATGCGGCCGGCGACAATGCTGCCGAACGGACGCTCGAGGATGCCGCCGCGGTCGGTGACGACCAGAAGCGTTCCGAGCGCCAGCCCGATCACGAGTGTGATGAGCATCGTGACGCCCACTTGGTACAGGGTCTCCCCCGTTGCTTTCAGGAGCGTTTCGAACAGCTGCGACCAGAAGCCGGGAGCAGTGGAATCAATCATCGTCCGCTCCTCACAATCTCAACAACGAGGCCCTGAGCGCGCAGGTCATCAATCGCAGCAGTGTGCTGCTCGATGGTGCCGGGTAGTTCAAGGCGCGTGCGACCCGACTGTGCGCCTCCGATAGTTTCCATCGCAGCGCCGAGCAGACCAACATCGAGGTGATGGGTTCTAGCCAGCTGGGCCACGACAGGGCGCTCAGAAGACAGGCCCACGAACGTGACGTCGATAACGGTGGAGGTTCCTTCGGGCAATTCGCCAAGCGGAAAGAGCCCACGAGCCAGCTGCGAGCCCGGTTGGCTCAGCAAATCGACCAAACGGCCATGTTCGAGAATGCGGCCACCGCTCATGAGTGCTGCAGAATCGCAGATGCTTTTGACAACATCCATCTCATGCGTGATGAGCAAAATGGTGAGCCCCAGCTCTTTGTTGAGGCTGCGCAGCAACTGCAGGATCGAGTCGGTGGTTTCGGGGTCGAGTGCGCTGGTCGCTTCATCGCTGAGCAACACCCGGGGGCGGGATGCCAACGCCCGGGCGATACCGACGCGCTGCTTCTGACCGCCCGAGAGCTGAGCCGGGTACTGCTGAGCTTTGTGCTCAAGGCCAACAAGTTCGAGGATCTCATTGGTGCGTGCGGTGCGCTGACGACGCTCAACGCCCACAATTTCAAGAGCGAGTTCAACGTTTCCGCGAACGGTGCGGCTATCGAGCAGGTTGAACTGCTGGAAGACCATGCCGATCTCGCGACGGGCCTGAAGCAGTTCGCGGTCGCTGAGCGCGGTGAGTTCGCGGTCAGCAACGGTGACCGTTCCCGAGTCGGGACGCTCAAGAAGATTGACCGTCCGGATGAGCGTGCTCTTGCCCGCACCGCTCTGGCCGATAACTCCGAAGATCTCGCCGCTCGCGACGGAGAGACTCACGTCATCGAGGGCGCGAACTGGATTCGCGGCATCACCAAAGGTCTTGGTGACGGAAGATAGCGTAATCATGAAACCCCAGTGGGAGAAGGTGACTGGTGAAAGTCGCCCCGGGGTCGAACTGCCCGGCTAAAACAAGCAAACCAGCACGGTGCAACCCACACAAATTGGGTTACGAAGTGTGAAGTTTGTTACTCCGAATCAGCATCAGCGTCTGTTGCCACAGGCGTGATGGTGATCGGGATGACGGGGCAGTCGCTCCAGAGGCGCTCGAGCGAGTAGTAGAGGCGGTCTTCTTCATGGAAGATGTGCGCAACGACGTGGCCGAAGTCGAGCAGGATCCAGCGACCCTCAGCACGGCCTTCGCGACGCAATGGCTTAGCGCCAGCTGCGATCATCTTCTCTTCGATCTCGGAGGCGATCGACTGAACGTTACGTTCGTTGCGACCGGTCGCGAGGAAGAAAATATCGGCATACGGCATGGGACCGGTGACGTCGAGCGCAACCATATCCGTCGCCTGCTTGGCGTCGGCGGCATTCGCGACGATGGAAAGTAGCTCGTTGGCACGAGGAGAAGCAGTCACAGGATCCTTAATCGGAAAAAAGCTGAAGGCAAAGAGTTAAACCTACAACATGTTGAAGGCGAAGGCCGCCACGAGCAGCCCAGCCACGACAACAGCCATCGACGCTGCTGAGATGAGCAGTACCGTCAAAGCACGCGTGCCCTTGGGTTTCTGCGTCTGCGTAACGGACTGGTTGGAGAAGGTGCTGACGGCCTTGACCGCGCGCACGGGCGCCGAATCAGTCGACACCATGTCGCTGTCGTTGAGATCCAGGAGAGAGTCAATGTCGCCCTTGTCGAAGCGGTCAGAAACACCGCTCGCCGAGAGAGTGCTCGGGAGGTCGATTGAGCCGGTGAGCATCGCTTCGCCACTCGAGGTCAGCGGACCACGGATGTCGGTAGCAAACGGAATCGCTGGCAAGACAAGAGCGTTGGTTGCGCTGCTTCCGCTGCCAATGGTGCGCGTGACGATCGCGTTGTTCGTCTCGTCGTCAGCCTTTGCTTGACTGGACCAGTGTCCGATCGAAATACCGGAGGCTGCAATAACTGGCGCCGCAGCGGGAGCTGCCGGAGCTTGTGCGGCAGGAGCTTGAGCAGCAGGAGCAGTCGTGGGCTTCGCAACGGGAGCGATGGGGGGCTTCGTCGTCGCCACTGGTGCCGCTATGTCGCCATCAAGACGTTTGCGCGCGAGCTCATCAAACTCTGCTCGGGCATTGCTCAATGTGGTCTGAGTCGAACCGGTCGTGGTCGACGACGCTTGCGGCTTCGTAGCCGCTGGCGCTGCGTCGAACCCGAGAAGGCCTTCAACGGTGGGACGCGTCGACTGTTCAGGCTTCGCAGTCGTGGCAGTCGAGTCAGACTTCGCACCTTGTTCGGGCGTGGCAGCCGGCATCACCTTGGTGACGGGGTCAGCCGCAACGCTCGCGCTCGGTACGGCAGCACCGCTGGGTGCAGGAAGATCTGCGAGCGGAGACCGTGGAGCTGCGGGAGTTGGCGCGCCCTTGGCTGAACCGTCGGGGTTGGCCAAGAGCGACTCGAAGGCGCTAAGCGCATCCGTGGGAGCCGCAGCGGCCGCTTCTGGAACAACAGCAAGAGGGTCCACCAGTGCTGGCGGCTCAATGTAGACCTGAGCATCAGGCGTGAACGAGAGTTCGTCGGCTGTTCTGGCCGGCTTTGACTCAGCGACGGCAGCAGCGGATGCGGCAGCAGCGAGATCGGCAAGGCTAGGACGTGCTGCGGCAGCTGGTGCCGCGTCTGAAGCCGGCGCCGAAACAGTAGGAGCAACCGGCGGAGTCGAGGCAGCAGGCGCAGGCGCCGACTGAGTAGGTGCAGCAGGTGCAGCAGCTTGTGTCGGCGCGGCCTGAGCCGGTGGAACGACGGGAGCAACGGGAGCAGCAGTCGTGTCGTTGGCGGCTTCTTCGCGAGCACGCAGTTCGCGCAACTCACGGCGCGTCAACTGGCTCACGTCGGCAGCGGCGGAAGCTGCGGGTGCCGCGGCAGGAACAGAAGGCGCAGGCGGTGCGAGAGCGGAATTGTTCTGGCCGCTGACAGCGGGCGGTGGCGCATTCAGATATGAAGCGGCTGCGGCGGGTTGAGAAGCGGCAGGCGGTGCGACAGGGGCCGAAACCGGGGCTGCCGGCGGCGAGGTGGGCGCACTGCGAGGTGTGTGGCTAACGTCAGAAGTGTCGGTGTCGTCGGCTTGCGACGGGAAGGTGGTGAATCCTTCAACTGTGGGCTGCTCGTCGGACGAGTGTGTGCGCTCACTCTGACGCGCCGCACGTCGCGACTGCGGCGGCGGATCGTGAAAAGTGGTCATTAAATACTCCGATATAGGTGGTGCTTGGCGATGTACTGAACGACACCATCCGGAACCAGATACCAGACCGGGTAACCCCGACTGACCCTGTTTCGGCAATCGGTAGATGAGATCGCAAGCGCCGGCACTTCTAACGAGCTTACGCCCTGCTCAGGCAATCCACTAATGGTTAAGGCGTGTCCTGGCCGTGAAACTGCTATGAAATGGGCGAGTGTCCAGACCTCGTCAACGTCCTTCCATTCCATGATCTGAGCCACGGCATCCGCGCCCGTAATGAAGAAAAGGTCGGCGTCAGGATAGGTCTTGCGCATGTCGCGCAGGGTGTCGATCGTGTAGGTCGCACCTTCACGCTCGAGGTCGACCCTGCTGACGTTGAAGCCGGGGTTCGCTGCGGTCGCAATGACCGTCATAAGGTAGCGGTGCTCCCCCGACGTTACGGTGTCCTTCATCCACGGCTTACCCGTGGGAACAAACACAACCTGATCGAGGTCGAACTGAAGCTGAGCTTCACTGGCCGCAACAAGGTGGCCGTTGTGGATGGGATCGAAGGTTCCACCCATGATGCCGATGCGTTCGCGCCGTGGCGCCGTCTCGGCGGTCACAAAAAGGCCTTAGTGGCCTGCGCCGTGAGCGTCGCCAGCCTTCGCCGGCTTAGCCACATGACGGTTCGCAACATCACGGAAGCTCCACGTGACGAAACCGAGGGTGGTCAACACGACCGCTGCAATGAGCGGGAAAGCAAGAGCAGGCAGCACGAGAGGCGCAAGCTCTTCGCTCGACGCAAGAACGTTCAGAAAAATCGACATCAGATCTCCATTCACAAAACCACTAACAGTCTAGCCGCGGACTTGACCGCTGCCGCGCACAACCCACTTGGTACTCGTAAGTTCCGGCAACCCCATGGGGCCTCTCGCGTGCAGCTTCTGGGTCGAGATGCCCACTTCGGCACCGAAACCAAACTCCGCACCGTCGGTAAAGCGGGTGGAGGCATTGACCATGACCACGGCGGAGTCCACTTCTGCAAGGAAACGATCCGCATTCGCGAGATCATTCGTGATGATCGATTCCGTGTGCTTCGTGGAATAGGTATCGATGTGTTCGATCGCAGCATCGAGGTCGGCGACGACCCGCACCGCGACATCCAAACTCAAGTGCTCGACCGACCACGCGTCGACGTCGGCGATCTCTGCCGACGGGAACAGCTCGCGAGTGCGCTCATCGGCATGAATCGTGACGCCCGCCTCGGCCAATCGCGCCAGCACTGCGGGAATCAATCGTTCGGCTGCACGCTCGTGAACAAGCAGCGTCTCGAGAGCGTTGCACACGCTCGGGCGTTGAACTTTCGCGTTGTGCACGATCTCAACCGCGGTGGTCTCGTCGGCAGACTCATCCAAGAAAATGTGAACGATTCCCGCTCCGGTCTCGATCACGGGAACTGTCGACTCAGTAACGACGGCCTGGATCAGCTGAGCGCTTCCGCGCGGAATCAGCACATCGACAAAGCCACGGGCTTGCATCAACGCTTTAGCCCCCTCACGACCAAATTCGTCGACGGTCTGGACGGATGCCGGGTCGATGCCGACGCTCGACAACGCAGACTGAATAACCTCTACGAGCACGCGGTTGGAGTCTTCGGCAGCCGAGCCACCCCGAAGGAGCACAGCGTTACCGCTCTTGAGCGCGAGGGCAGCGATATCGATCGTGACATTGGGCCGAGCTTCGTAGATCGCCCCGATGACGCCAAAAGGCACGCGCGTTTGCGCCACCGAGAGCCCGTTGGGCAGTACTGAGCCGCGCACAACGGTGCCGACCGGATCAGCAAGCTCAACGATTTCGAGCACTGCTGCAGAGAGCTGCGCGATTCGTTCCGGGGTCAACCGAAGTCGGTCTTGGAGCCCCACGGTCATGCCATTGCTGCGACCACGTTCGAGGTCTCGCGCGTTCGCCTCAACAATTCGGTCGGCGTGAGCAACCACACCGGCCGCAATGGCTTCGAGCGCGGCATTCTTCTGCACCGTAGTAACGGTCGCCAGAGTGCGCGATGCGGCACGTGCGGCGTGAAGTTTGTCGTCAATAGAGAGCGCGGTTGCTACTGAATCACCCATGATCAGAGTGTAGCGGCGCTCATCCACCCCACTCGAACGTTACGCGGCGATGACTACAGCGCGAACTACGGCGGCAGCTACAGAGCGGCGGGGTCTGCCTCGAACCAGGTCCCGATCGACTCCCCCGCCAGAGCGGCAGCGACGCTGCCTGTTTCAGCGAGCAATACCGGGATGCCAGCCGCCGCAGCATGCTTGGCAGCAGCAACCTTCGTTCCCGCGCCTCCGGTTCCGACTCCAGCCGCACCGATGTCGCCAAAAGTGACATCGCTGAGGTCATTCGCGAACGACACCACGTCTATGCGCTCAGCTCCAGGCTCAGACGGCGGCTTCGTGTACAGCGCGTCAATGTCCGACAGCAACACGAGCACATCTGCTCGAACCAACACCGAGACGAGCGCAGCAAGGCGATCGTTGTCACCAAAGCGGATCTCGTGGGTTGCGACAGTGTCGTTCTCGTTCACGATGGGCAGGATCTTCAACCCAAGCAACCGTTCGAGCGCGCGCTGAGCATTGCTGTGGTGGGTGGGGTTTTCCATGTCCCCCGCCGTCAACAAGATTTGCGCGGCGACAACGCCGTAGCGGTCGAAGCTCTCTTGGTAGCGGTAGATGAGCACGTTTTGGCCCACGGCAGCCGCGGCTTGTTGGGTCGCGAGATCGGTCGGCCGACCATCCAATTTCAAGAAAGGGATGCCGGTGGCGATTGCGCCGGATGATACAAGAATGACTTCAGAACCGGTGGCATGAGCTGACACGAGAGCATCAACTAGAGCACCGATCTGGCCCACGTTGGCACCGCTCACCGACGAAGAGCCGACTTTGACAACGATGCGGCGCGCACGAGGAATCTCGGCGCGCACGGTGGGCTTGTTAGTCACGATCCTCCGGCTCATCGTCACGCTGAATAGCGAAACCTTCATCGTCTTGCCACACGCCAGCTTCGCGCTCGCCCTCAAGCTCCGCACGTGCAGCGGCCTTGGCATCCATGCGCTCAAGGTAGTTGCGGCGGCGGCTGCGGTTGGTCTCGCGGGGGTTGTCGTCGAGTCGCGGGTCAGTACCACGCGGCGCGACAATCAATTCTGCGGCAGACGACAACGTCGGCTCCCAGTCGAAGACAACGCCTCCGCCGGCACCGATGATGACGGTAGAACCGGGAACGGCGCCCGCCTTGAAGAGATCGTCTTCAACGCCGAGGCGTGCGAGACGGTCAGCGAGGTAGCCCACTGCTTCTTCGTTGGTGAAATCTGTCTGGGCAACCCAACGTTCGGGCTTATCGCCCACCACGCGGTAGATGTTGCCGTACGTGCCACCCTCGACCTTGACCGCGAAGTCTTTCGCGTTCACGGCGCGGGGACGCAAGACAATGCGCTCCTTGGCCGGCTCAGAGATGCGGGCTTCACGGTCGGCGAGCACGAGTGCTGCCAAGGCGAAAGAAAGTTCACGGAGACCGTGGCGGGAGACTGCCGAGACTTCAAAGACGCGGTAACCGCGGCCCTCGAGCTCAGCCTTGACCATGTCAGCAAGTTCGTTGCCCTCAGGAACATCGACCTTGTTGAGGGCGATGATCTGTTCGCGCTCGAGGAGAGGCTTCTGCCCCTCGGGAACGGGATACGCCGCAAGCTCACCAAGAATGACATCGAGGTCAGTGATGGGGTCGCGACCGGGCTCCAACGTTGCACAGTCAAGGACGTGCAACAGAGCAGTACAGCGCTCAACGTGCCGCAGGAACTCGAGGCCGAGCCCCTTGCCTTCGCTGGCACCCTCAATAAGACCGGGAACGTCAGCGATCGTGTAGCGGACCTCGCCAGACTCAACCACACCGAGGTTGGGGTGGAGAGTCGTGAAGGGGTAGTCAGCGATCTTGGGCTTGGCCGCGCTCATGGCGGCGATCAGACTCGACTTTCCCGCGGAGGGATAACCGACGAGTGCGACATCTGCAACAGTCTTGAGTTCAAGGTGAATATCGCCCTCAAAGCCAGGCGTGCCGAGCAGCGCGAATCCGGGAGCCTTGCGCTTCGTGGATGACAGCGCGGCGTTGCCGAGTCCACCCTGACCACCGGGAGCAACGATCAGTCGCATTCCCGGGGCATCCATGTCGATGAGAACTTCGCCTGAAGCATCACGGACCACGGTGCCGACGGGAACAGGAACCAGCAGCTCTGCGCCGGCGGTGCCAGCCTTGTGGTCACCCTGACCGGGCTGACCGTGCTGAGACTTGCGGTGCGGAGAGCGGTGGTAATTAAGAAGTGTCGTTACCTGCGGGTCACTGATGAGAACGATGTCTCCACCGTCACCGCCCTTGCCACCGTCGGGGCCGGCGAGAGGCTTGAACTTCTCGCGCTTGACCGAAACACACCCATTGCCACCATGGCCTGCTAGGAGATGAAGGGTTACCTGGTCGACGAACGATGCCACAATGGTTCCTCCTGTTCTCGTGAGCTAATGACTGGCCTGTAGTGCCATCTTAAATGGCGAGAGCGAGCCGAAGCTCGCTCTTCGCTGTAACGCGTGCCTGCAAGCAGGCTGCGTGGAAATGCCGCGGAAAGTTACGCGGAAACGATGTTGACGACCTTGCGGCCGCCCTTTGCGCCGAACTGAACAGCGCCCGGTGCGAGAGCGAACAGAGTGTCGTCGCCGCCACGGCCGACGTTAACGCCGGGGTGGAAGTGAGTGCCACGCTGGCGAACGATGATTTCGCCGGCGAGAACCTCTTGGCCGCCGAAGCGCTTTACGCCGAGGCGCTGTGCGTTGGAATCGCGGCCGTTACGGGTGGAGCTTGCGCCCTTTTTATGTGCCATCTGTCTAGAAGTCCTTTACGTCCGTCAGCAGTTACTTGATGCTGGTGATCTTGATACGGGTCAGTTCTTGACGGTGACCCTGGCGAACCTTGTAGCCGGTCTTGTTCTTGAACTTCTGGATAACGATCTTGGGACCGCGCTCATCGTTCAATACCTCGGCAACGACCTTGATCTTCTCAAGCGCCTTGGCGTCGTGAGTGATCTTGTCGCCGTCAACGAACAGAACTGGAGCGAGCTCAACATTGCCGTTCTTGTCGGCTGCGATGCGGTCGAGAACGACAATCGTGCCGACCTCTACCTTCTCCTGCCGCCCACCGGCGCGCACAACTGCGTAAACCACTTTTGACCCTTACTTAACGATTGAATAGCTAGAACTACTGAAGCTTGTGGCGAATTCTGCGGGCTTTGCCCAGCACACGCCAAGGATCAACAATACTCGACGTGGGCACTCCCGGTCAAACGACACGCTGCAGTAGCTTTCGACTGAATCAATCATGATCTTGACCCGACGAAAACGAGAACGTGTACACCAACATTGGTCACGATCTCGACGATCGGAACCACAACTCGGGTGCAGCAGAGTCCATAGTACGTTGCGAAGGGGCACTGGGTCAAAACCTCCACCTCACGATTCGCCGTCAATTAGGCTCACAGTATGACCGTGTTGATCGACCAGCCAATTTGGCCAGCCCACGACACGGTCTGGGCGCACATCGTCAGCGACGTATCACTCGACGAATTGCACGAGTTTGCGAGCCGGGCCGGCATCCCCCGCCGCGGGTTCGACCTCGACCATTACGACGTACCTGCCCGCATGTGGACACAGCTCGTCACTCTCGGAGCGGAACCCGTCGGCGTGCGCGAGTTCGTGCGCAGGCTCGAAGCGAGCGGGCTGCGCGTAGCCCAACGCGACCGACCAGCGAAGTAGTCAGCGCGCTCCTGAGACGCGCGCCAGGCCATTTGCGGTCCGCCTAGCGAGCGGACACCTGCAGTCCGCGTAGCGCCGCAAGGGCGGCATCCGTCGAATCAGTGGGTACGAAGATGTGGTCGTGGTGACGTCCGGCGATGACATTGCAGCTGATCTGAACATCACCAAGCGCCTGCGCAAACGCTG
The DNA here is from genome assembly GCF_015864925.1 of Salinibacterium sp. NG22. Classification (NCBI taxonomy): domain Bacteria; kingdom Bacillati; phylum Actinomycetota; class Actinomycetes; order Micrococcales; family Microbacteriaceae; genus Salinibacterium; species Salinibacterium sp. NG22. Next base: position 568,840 of record NZ_JADYWG010000001.1, read on the forward strand.
CCGTCAGCCCCACAGCTTCGAGAGCGGACGTGACCGTAAGTGTGATCCACGACGAGCGGAACTCATGCGCGATGCCCTGACGCACGGCATCCGCCTCGGACATCACGACAGAAAGCCCCTCAGGCTCCCGCATCAGCGCCACAATCGAAGACTCGTCGACCTCCGCCAGCGAGCCCACCGTCGCGAACACGAAGACGCCCTCGTTGAGATGAGGCTCCATCGACGCAACCAACTCGTTGAGATCAGAAATCGCTGTCATAGGACGAACCTAGCGCCACACGAGGCCGAATCCCTCAACACTGCGCGTCACCGCGCCCGTCGCAATCTCCACAAGGTAGGTCGTCACGCTCTGCGGACGCGGATTCTTCACATACTCATCAGAGTCGAAGTTCGAGACGTTCGGTTGCACCTCGACCGCCACAAACTGGTTGTTTGGCGACACGTGGAAGTCCAAAATTGCACCCTTGTCATCAACCGTTTGGTACAGGATGCGCGAAGCCTCACCGTCATCGAAAGCCAGCACACTGCTGAACGAGCCGCCGTCGGCATCCACCAACACCATCTTGGCCACCAGGTTTCCTGCAGCATCCGCATCGGTTTGCCCCAAGAAAGGCTGCTCACCATCGATTGTCGACGGGTTCAAACGCAACTCGGTACCGTCGGAGAGCGCGACCGCCGCACTGCCTCGCGGATCAACGACCACCACGTTTGAGCCGTCGGCCGAGACCCGATCGAACTCGAAGTAACCGCCGAGCGGCACCACCAAGCCCGATGCCGTATCGACCCGCACGAGCGTGCTCTCAGTCGTGAGCGCCACAATCGTGGACGAACCAGGCACAAATTGCCAGCCAACGACCCGCATGGGGTCGCCATCCAAGTCAGTTACGGCTACGACGTCACGGCCACGATTAACATCCATCGTGTACAGCGTGTGCGAGACCGTGGGAATTGGCCCCGGATCGAGACTCGAAATCGTGAAACCTAAGAGTGAACCCGAGCGGGCCGCATCCAGATCTGCGACTTCACCGACCTCGGGAAGTAGCACTTGTTCGGTGACTCCCGTGTCGGGGTTCACGAGCGTGAGGGTTCCAGTGCGATCAGCAGCCGCGGTCGTAACCGCAAACACGTCCCCCACCGGCACGAACTCTTGGATGCCTTCTCCCGAGTACACCACGGTGCGCTCCTGCGAACTCATCCCGGTCTGCACGATCTCGTCGTTCGGCACGCCACGGTCGAGGTAGTACAGCGTGGGTTCCCCCGTCGTGAACGAATAACTCAGCGTGGACTCAGACCCACCAGAGGGACTCACGACGTCATCCACCGACACCGTGTACTCCGTGTTGTAGTCCAACGCTTCCGCGAACTGCACCGAGATCAGGTCGCCCTCACTCGACACCGTTGCCGCGACATCCGGACTAACAGTGACCGCGCCAGAGTCCACAGCAGCGAGAGTCTGATTCGCGAAGAGACGCAACGTTTGATCTGACGATGACACCACCGCATCCACATCGACCTGAGCGCTCGACAACTTGGGTCCCTGCAGGTACCCCAGCCCGAGAAAAATTCCGCACAGCACCAACAGCACAGCAATCGTCCAGGCGAAAGTTCGCCGAAACGAGTGGATGCTGTGCTCCGTCTCCGGAGGGCGTGCACTAATAGAGATATGGCTCACTCGGCCGCTCCACAACAGTCATCGTCTCCGGAACAAGGACGAGCGGCAGATCGCTGCGCGAACTCGGGTTGATCTCAAAAGAGCCGGTGATCTCCACCCACGCATCAACGTCGAACTCGTTCGCCCAGTCTGGGGCGTAGACGGCAACACCCGTGGGCTGCGCGTCAACCGCGCAGCACGTGACGGTGAAGCGCGAGAGATAGAAAATGTTGGCGGGATCATCTTCGCTGGCCGTGATGAAGCCCACGACATCCGCCGTCTTGTTCGAATAGAAATTCGGATCGCTTGTTTGACGGAGCAAGGACGACCAATCGACGACTGTGAAACTCGCGATGAGTTCATCGTCGGCATTCGCGACCTCATCCACGTTCTGACTATCACTGCCCACCGTGGAACCAACAATGTCGCGCTGACTTGCGGTAGCACTCGACAGCGTCGTCGGAGGCACAACGACCAACGTGAGAGCGATTGCACCAGAGAGAAGCAGCGCTACTCCCCCAACAACCCGCGACCACCCGCGCGGAGCCACCCCTTCTTCGGTGTTAGCCGGACGGATTGCGAGGCTCAGCACACCCATCACGAGCGCGAGAGCCGCCATAACTACCGTGAACACCACATAGCGGGGGTGAATGTAGAGAACAAGCTGCTGAGTCGCCCCAAGCCACACCGTGGCGCTTACGGCCACGAGAATCAGGATGACGCCCCACCAGCGTTGGAGGCTAGACCACATAGTTGATCACCAATCCGATAAAGGCACTCATCAGGGCAACGACAAGCGATAGCTGCAGCAGCACCTTGGCCGTAAAGGTAGTGCGCATAATGGCCAGCATCTTGATGTCGATGATCGGTCCGAACACCAGGAACGTCACGATCGAACCGGGCATGAAGGTGCTGGCAAAGGGCAAAATAAAGAACGCATCAACGCTGGAACACACAGAGATAACGAACGCCAGCGCCATCATCGCGAGAATCGACCAGAGTGGATTGCTACCGAGCGACACCAAGACGTCTCGCGGTACCGCAACCTGAATGGCGCCCGCGATGAGCGAGCCGATGAACACCGCTGGCATGAGCACGCTGGACTCGCGCATGAAAATGTCGAGACTTTTTTCTGTGCGCGACTGACGGGGCCCGTGAGAACCCACCGCACACTGCTGAGCGAAACGACCAGTGAGCATCGCGTTGGGCTGCGGGTGCAAGCTGAAGAGCCAACCCACGATGTTGGCGATCGCAAGGCCACCAAGAATTCGCCCCACGAGGATGCCGTCATCGAAGCCGAAAGCCTGATGAGTCGTCACAATCGTGATCGGGTTGATAATCGGCGCCGCCAACAGGAACGTCATCGACTCGGGCACCGAGAAGCCCTTGAGGATCAGCCCACGGGCGAGAGGCACATTGCCGCACTCGCAGACCGGCAATGCAATGCCGAACAAGGAGATTGCGGCCCGACGCAACACCGGACGCTGCGGCAAATACCGCATCAGCAAGTCATCCGGAAGCCACGTCTGCACCACAATTGACAGCAGGATGCCGAGCACAACGAACGGCAGCGACTCGATGATGACACTCGTCGCCAAGGTGAGAAGATCAGCGGTGAGACCCGGGACGCCGACGGACTCTAGCTCTCCAGTGAACGCTCGCAGCGCGAAGATTGCCGCGACACCGATCGTGCCGAAGGCCAACCACAACCAACGGTTTTGTGACCGGCGAGGTCGATGATCATGCTGATGATGGTGATCATCGACGCTCGCTGGCAAAGTGGTGCTCACGGGTAAACCTTACAAAGTTGAAACTCGAAAAGTACCGAGTGCCGCAGTGTTAGTTGTCGTCGGTAGGCGTTGCGTTGACAGTTTTGCCCTGACTGCTGGCGCGACGTGAACCACGAGCCTTGCCGTGACCAGGCTGTTTGGGCTCAGGAAGAGCCTCGAGAACCGAACCCAGAATCTGCTCCGCATCCTGCGTGCTGATCTTGGGAGTCGAGCTCTCGGCCTTGGTGATAGGAATGTCAAAAATGGCTACAGAAGCTTCAGCGGCCGGCTCGACAGCGTCACTCGCGCGCTGAGCGGGCTGAGATGACTTGTTTCCGCCCTTGCTGCGTCGTGACTTCTTGGGCTCGGGAGCCGCCGCTGTCTCGGTCGCTGCAGGAGCGGATGCCGCGGCATCCACTGCTGGAGTTTCACTAGCCTGGTTTTCGACGACAGGAACGACGGTGCTCGCGGCAACACGAGCAAGCGCGTTACGCACGTCTTCAGTGATCGCGTGAGTGCCATTACTCGGAGCCGAAGCCGGAGCAGCAGCCTTCGCGGAGTTGTTGGACTGCTGCGTTTGCGATCCACCACCGTTGCCGTTGTTGCCGCCGTTGTTGCCGTTCGAGTTGCCAGAGTTGTTGTTCGAACCGCCGGAGTTGTTGTTGCCGCCACGGTTGCGCCCACGGCGTCCACCGCCAGCCTGCTCGTTCTGTGTCGGCTGCGAGCGGTGCTTAGTGACGGGGTCGTGATGAACGACTACACCGCGGCCAGCACACACTTCACAGTTCTCGCTGAACGTCTCAAGCAGGCCAAGGCCAAGCTTCTTACGCGTCATCTGCACGAGACCGAGTGACGTCACTTCAGCAACCTGGTGCTTCGTGCGGTCACGGCTCAAGCACTCCACGAGGCGACGCAAGACGAGGTCACGGTTGGACTCGAGAACCATATCGATGAAGTCGACCACGATGATTCCACCGATGTCACGCAGACGCAGCTGGCGAACGATTTCTTCCGCTGCTTCAACGTTGTTCTTGGTGACGGTCTCTTCGAGGTTGCCGCCGGAGCCGACAAACTTGCCGGTGTTGACGTCAACGACAGTCATCGCTTCCGTGCGGTCGATGACGAGCGAACCGCCCGAGGGCAACCACACCTTGCGGTCGAGAGCCTTCTCGATCTGCTCAGAAATGCGGTACTCCTCGAAGGAGTCAACGGTTCCTTCGTGAGCCTGCAGACGATCGAGCAGGTCAGGTGCGACCGAGCGAACGTAGCCCTCAATAGTCTTGCGAGCGTCGTCACCCTCGATAACAAGCTTGTGGAAGTCTTCGTTGAAGACATCGCGAATGATCTTGATCAGAAGATCAGGTTCAGAGTGCAGCAATGCTGGGCCCTGGTTCTGAGCGTTCTCAACCTGCGCGCTGATGTCAGCCCACTGGTTAGTCAAACGGTTCACGTCGAGCGTGAGCTGTTCCTCAGTCGCGCCCTCGGCGGCGGTGCGCACAATGACACCGACGTTCTCCGGCAGAACACCCTTGAGGATCTTCTTGAGACGCGAACGCTCCGTGTCGGGCAGCTTGCGGCTGATACCGCTCATCGAACCATTGGGAACGTAGACGAGGTAACGACCGGGCAAAGAAACCTGACTCGTGAGTCGGGCACCCTTGTGGCCTACGGGGTCTTTTGTAACCTGAACAAGAACGCGGTCACCTGGCTTGAGCGCGAGCTCAATGCGACGAGCCTGCGGCTTGCCATCAGCAGAGTTCTCAGCGGCGGCATCCCAATCGACTTCACCGGAGTAAAGCACAGCGTTGCGGCCACGCCCGATGTCGACAAAGGCTGCTTCCATGCTGGGCAGAACGTTCTGAACGCGACCGAGGTAGACGTTGCCGATGAGGCTCGCGTCTTGAGCCTTCGCTACATAGTGTTCGACCAAGACGCCGTCTTCGAGAACACCAATCTGGATGCGATCAAACTTCGAGCGGACCACCATGACGCGGTCAACGCTTTCACGGCGCGCGAGGAACTCGCTCTCCGTTACGACGGGACGACGACGACCAGCATCACGGCCATCACGACGGCGCTGCTTCTTCGCCTCAAGGCGAGTAGAGCCCTTGACGCGAGTGGGTTCATTGCTGGGCTCTGCCTGCTTGCGAGGCTGGCGAACGCGCACAACGGTGTTGGGCGACTCGTCACCGGGACGAGCATCCTCACCAGAACGACGACGTGAGCGACGGCGAACGTTGCCCGCTTCGTCTTGGCCCTCGTTATCGTCTTTGCTGCGGTTGTCCCGACCGTCGCGGTTGTCACCGCTGCGGTTGTCAGAACCAGCACCGTTGTCGTTGCGCGAACGCGACGACCGGGCCGGAAGCTCGGGCAGATCGGGAAGATCAGGTGCCTGAAAGAGCAGCGACGTCGTCGACGGCGGCGTCAGTCGAGCTGCCTTCGCGGTCGTTGCCTTCTCGGTCTTCGCTTTTTCGGCCGATGTCTTAGCGGCCGGGCTCTTGCGTGAGCGTGAGCGTGCGGGAGCTGATGAACCGGTCTTTGCGTCTGCGTTCACGTCTGCCTTAGCTGCAGCTGGCGCGGTTGCCTCGGAGTTCGCGGCCGTGGACTCGCTCGCAGTTTCAGCCTTCATGCCGGTGACGGCATCTGGGACCTCGCGACCAAGGTGTTCGCTTGCCGTCTTCGCAGCGGGACGCTGAGAAGACTTCGCTGCACGGGGCGCGCTTGCGGCGACCGGAGCGTCAGCTACGGGCGAGTCGACCGGCGGCTTCTGTGCCACAGGCTTCTCTACCGGCGCTTTTGCCGAAGGAAGAATACGGCCGAAAAGGCCCTTCTTCTTGGGAACATCTTTCGAATTATTGCTTTCATTCACCATCGCTGGTGTACTCCTAGCCCTTGTAGGCGACCGCGCCACCCACCGGGTACTCTCTCGTGCGCTATTCCCCCACCAAACCTATGGTTCAGGAACCGCTACTAATTCTTCAGGTCCTGCAACGGGCCCGTGGCTCGCGTTGCAGTTGTGCTCTCTCACAGCACTTCGGAACTGGCTATCCGACTCACACAACTAGCGTTGCGCAACTGGTCCGGTCGCTATGCCCGGGAAGACTTCTTGGTGTTGTTCCGAGCGCGGCTCGGAATAACTACGCTTCATTATCGCATGCATTCTCAGAAAGTGAGCCTGACGCGCGTGCGATAATCCCAGCATGACTGCTTCCGGGGTTCGCAACAGGCCCATAGCCCTCGCAATTTTTCTGATATTCGCTGGGCTTGTGGGGCTCTGGGCGTCGTTCCAGCTCACACTGGAGAAGCTCCATGTGCTCGAAAACCCGGATGCCGTGTTGAGTTGTGACTTCAGCATCGTGGTGCAGTGCGCAGCCAACCTCGAGTCAGCGCAGGGCGCGTTGTTCGGCTTCCCCAACCCCATCATTGGCCTGGTGGCGTTCATGGCGCCAGTTGTTGTCGGTGCCGCAATACTCGCCGGAGCGCGCTTCAATAGTTGGTTCTGGGTCACCTTCAACATCGGAGTAGCAGGCGCCTTCGCGTTCATTCTCTGGCTCGCCTACCAGAGCATTTTCAACCTCGGCACTCTGTGCCCCTGGTGCATGGTTGTGTGGTCGGTCACGATACCCATGTTCTGGGCAGTGACACTGCGCAACATCAAAGTAGGCGCGATTCGCGCTCCCCGTTCGCTCCGCAAGGCCGCCAGCACCGCCTACAGATGGGTCCCTGTGATCACGATTGTTGGCTACATCATCATCGCGATTGTCGCCCAGATTCGACTCGACGCTCTGTCGTACCTGTAAGACATATTCCCCCAGGGGAACACAACAATGGCGAGGGCCTGACGGTTGTCAGGCCCTCGCCATTATGTTGTGGACTGAACGGTTTAGCCGCTGAGAATGCCGCGCTAATCCGTCGCTTGCCCGTGAGCGCTATATGAGTTCAGGAAAGCGATTTAGGCGAACCAGAGTGCAAGCTCACGCGCTGCGGACTCAGGCGAGTCACTGCCGTGCACGAGGTTCTGCTGAACAGCCAGGCCCCAGTCGCGACCGAGGTCTCCACGGATCGTTCCGGGAGCTGCCGTAGTCGGGTCGGTCGTGCCCGCGAGAGAACGGAATCCCTCGATCGCACGGTTGCCCGCGATGCGCAGCGCGACGGTCGGCCCCGACTGCATGAAGTCGAGCAGCGGCTCGTAGAACGGCTTGCCTTCGTGCTCGGCGTAGTGCTGCGACAGAAGGTCGACATCCGCCTGCACGAGACGCACGTCAACGAGCTGGTAGCCCTTGGCCTCAATACGGCGAAGGATTTCACCGGTCAAATTGCGAGCAACGCCGTCAGGCTTGATCAGTACAAGGGTCTCTTCGATGTTCATTGTGTCTCCTCAGAGGGGGTGGTCATGGACTGGGTGTTAAGAATTTCGGCCTTGGCGCGGTCGAGTTGCTGGCCCTTAATGAAGCAATAGATCCAGATGCCAGCGAAACCTGCCCCCACGAAAAACATCGGCGTGAGGATGAAACCAAGAGCAATGAGACCGACCTGCAGCGCCCAACCGACCCAGAGGGCCCCCGGGCGGTGCAGCATCCGGGCAAGCGCGACGAACACGACGATCAGAATTGCTCCCCCGATGAACGCCGGGGCCGGAGCGAGGGCTTTGAGCCCGAACGCCGTGAGCGCTACGAAAAAGATCAGCGTGGCATCGAGCACCAACACGATGCTCAGCAGCAGTTCGGTGACGGAGCGCTTTCGGCGAACCGTGGGTGCGGAGGTCACGGCTTCCAGCCCTCTGCCTCGGCGAGAGCGAGAGCCTCGCCGACAAGAGTGATGGAACCGGTCACGACGACAGCTCGGCGTTCGTTTTCTGCCGCCCAGCTGCGCGCCAACTCCATTGCTTCAGCAAAGGAATCAAAATCGGTGGTCTCATCGGTGAACGCGCGAACGGTCTCAACGAGTTCCTCCGGAGGAACGGCCCGGTCCGACTGTGATGCCGTTACATAGAAGCGATTAGCAATGGGGGCAAGAGCCTCCACGATGCCGGCAGCATCCTTGTCGTCGACAACAGCGATGACAAAAGCGATGTCTTCGAACGTGAAGTATTCCTTGAGCGCCACGGCGAGAGCCGCTGCGCCATGAGGGTTGTGAGCGGCATCCACAATCACGGTGGGTTCCGCACCAATAACCTGCAGTCGCCCCGGCGACGCGACGGTAGCGAGCCCTTCAGCGAGCACATCGTGAACGAGCGCCTGGCTGCCAGCGCCCAAGAACGACTCGACGGCAGCGATAGCGAGCGCGGCGTTGTGCCCCTGGAACTCACCGAACAACGGCATGAACAGATCAGAGTAGGTGCCTGCGAGTCCGCGCACCGAAATAAGTTGGCCACCCACGGCAACATTGCTGCTGAGGAGTTCGAAAGCATCGCCCTCGACACCAATTGTGGACTCGGTAAGGTCTGCGGCGCGCTCCAACTCGATCTGAGCATCCGACGACTGAATAGCCGACACGATCGCGGCAGCCGGCTTGATGATGCCCGCCTTGGTGCGCGCAATCTGCGCGATTGTCGTGCCCAAACGATGCGTGTGATCGAGCGCAATCGGCGTGAACACGGCAACTTGACCGTCGGCGACGTTCGTGGAATCCCACTCGCCGCCCATGCCAACCTCAAGAATGGCCACATCGATAGGAGCATCCGCAAAGCTCGCGAATGCCAGCACCGTCAGCGCCTCAAAGTAGGTGAGCGCTTCTTCGCCCTTGGCCATCAGCTCGGCATCCACCATGAGCAGGAACGGGCGGATGTCAGCCCAGTTCTCGGCCAGTGCCCGGTTCGAAATCGCCCGGCCATCAATCACGATGCGCTCGTTGACCCGCACAAGATGCGGACTCGTCATGAGCCCCGTGCGCAGCCCGTAGGCGCGCAGAATGCTCTCGATGATGCGACTCGTGGAGGTCTTGCCGTTGGTGCCCGTGATGTGAATAACGGGGTAAGTGCGCTGCGGGTCGCCGATCAACTCGACGGCGCGACGAGTTGCTTCGAGACGCGGTTGAGGCGCCTGCTCCCCCACTCGCGCAAGCAGTTCTTCGAACACGTTGTTGGCATCCGAGAGGTATTCAGTGTCTTCGAGTTCGAAGTCTGAATCCTCGTCGATGTTGGTGCCCTCAAAACCATCAGCGAAGGGGCTGAGGTCGGCGAGGGGATGCTCCGGGCCGAGTTCGGCGCGTTCTTCGTCGGTCAGCGACGCCTCAATGGGGTCGCCGTTTTCATCGAATTGGCCGTCGTTGCCGAGTTCATCATCGCGGTCAGACATTGGTCGTTCCCATCTTGGTGATGTCGATCACCAGCGCGCCGATATTGGCGTATTTTCCTGCCGCGAGTTGCGTGCGGTGCACCTCTAGTGTGCCCTCTTCGAGGTCATTCGCGAAGGCCTGAACGGTGGATTGCGCTGCAAGCGTTTCTGAGGAAATCATGGCGCTGTGGAATCCGATGGCCTCGTGGTCGGCGGGGTCTAGCGCACCAATCGTCAGAGAGATGCGGTCGCTCACGTCGAAGCCTGCCGCCTTGCGGGCATCCTGAATCGCACGGATGACATCGCGAGCGAGGCCCTCCGCTGAGAGTTCCGGAGTGAGCTGGGTGTCAATGATCACAAAGCCACCCTCGGAGAGGAACGCGATTGCGCTCGCTTCGTCGGCCGCTTCCATCTGGAGTTCGTATTCGCCGGCTTCCAGCGGCATCCCGTCGACGGAAACACCGTCGGCCGTGGTCTCCCAGTTGCCGGCCTTGGCCTCCTTGATGACCTGCTGCACTTGCTTGCCGACGCGCGGGCCGAGAGCCCGAGCGTTGACAGTGAGCTTCTTGGTGATGCCGAAGCTCTCCAACGAACCCTCTTCGAGAGCGTCAAACTTGACAGCCTTGACGTTGAGCTCATCGCGAAGGATGTCGCTAAACGGTGCGAGGGCTGCCGGAGTGTCGCTCACAACCGTCAGCGAAGCCAGCGGCAGTCGAACGCGCAGGCTGCGCGCCTTGCGCAGAGCAAGTCCGCTCGAGGCGATCTCACGCACCCGGTCCATCGTTGCAACCAGATCGTGGTCAGCAGGGAACGCTGAGGCGTCAGGCCAGTCCGTGAGGTGAACGCTGCGGCCGTTCGTGAGGCCGCGCCACATCTCCTCGGAGACGAGCGGGAGCAGCGGGGCAGCAACGCGCGCCACGGTCTCTAGGACGGTGTAGAGCGTGTCGAAGGCATCCTTGTCGTCGCCGCTCCAGAAGCGGTCACGGCTGCGACGCACGTACCAGTTGGTGAGCACGTCGGCGAAGTCGCGAAGCTTGGCCGCTGCCATGGGGCTGTCGAGTGCGTCGAGCTCAACGGTGACATCCTCGATCAGCTCTCGCGTCTTAGCGAGCAAGTAGCGGTCGAGAACGTGCGTCGAATCGGTGCGCCAGCTCGCCTCATAGTTATCGGCAGCGTTGGCGTAGAGAGTGAAGAAGTAGTACGTGCTCCACAGCGGCAGCAGCATCTGGCGAACACCATCACGGATGCCCTCTTCGGTAACCATGAGGTTTCCGCCACGGATCACCGAGCTCGACATCAGGAACCAACGCATCGCGTCAGCACCGTCACGCTCGAACACCTCGGAGACATCCGGATAGTTGCGCAGGCTCTTCGACATCTTTTGGCCGTCATTGCCCAGCACGATGCCGTGACTGATGACGTTAGAGAAGGCCGGGCGGTCGAACAGCGCCGTCGAGAGCGTGTGGAGAGTGTAGAACCATCCGCGAGTCTGACCGATGTACTCCACGATGAAGTCGGCCGGGCTGTGGGTGTCGAACCACTCTTGGTTCTCAAACGGGTAGTGAACCTGAGCGAACGGCATCGAGCCCGAATCGAACCACACGTCGAGCACGTCTTCGATGCGACGCATCGTCGACTGACCACTCGGGTCGTCGGGGTTCGGGCGCGTCAGCTCGTCGATAAACGGGCGGTGCAGGTCGGGCTCGCCCTCGTGGTTGAGAGGCAAGCGGCCGAAGTCCGCTTGGATCTCGGCCAGGGAACCGTAGACATCCACGCGCGGGAAGTCAGGGTTGTCGCTCTTCCAGATCGGGATCGGTGAACCCCAGTAGCGGTTGCGGCTGATCGACCAGTCGCGGGCATTGCTCACCCACTTGCCGAATTGGCCTTCCTTGACGTTTTCGGGGACCCAGTTGATCTCCTGGTTGAGCTCGCCCATGCGGTCGCGGAACTCAGGAACCTTGACGAACCAGCTCGACACAGCCTTGTAGATCAGTGGGTTGCGGCAGCGCCAGCAGTGCGGGTAGGAGTGCTCGTAGCTGGCGACCTTGAGCAGGCGGCCCTCTTCGCGCAGCAACTTCGTGAGCGGCTTGTTGGCGTCGAATACCTGCATGCCTTCAACGGGCGGCACCGACGGCAAGAACTTGCCACCATCGTCAACCGAGATGACAACGGGGATGCCGGCAGCAGCACACACATTTTGGTCATCTTCACCGTAGGCGGGCGCCTGGTGCACGATGCCAGTACCTTCACCGGTGGCAACGTAGTCGGCGACCAAGAACTGCCACGCGTTTTCGGTGCCGTAGGTTTCGGCATCCGCATAGAAATCCCAGAGGCGGTCATAGCGAACGCCCGCGAGTTCGGCACCCTTGATGGTGCGCGTGACTGCTGCAAGAGCTTCCTCAGCGGTCTCGTAGCCAAGTTCTTTCGCGTAGGCCGCGATGGTGTCACCCGCAAGCATGAACTGGGCGGAGCCCTGCTCCGAACCGTCGCCAGCACCGAGCGGGCCGGCAGGCAGAATCGCGTAGTCGATGTCGGGGCCGACTGCGAGAGCAAGGTTGGTGGGGAGCGTCCACGGGGTGGTCGTCCAGGCAAGAGCCTTTACGCCGGTGAGCCCCAGCGCTTCTGCCTTCACACCGTCGAGCGGGAACGTGACCGTGACGGTCTGGTCTTGACGCATCTTGTAGACGTCGTCATCCATGCGCAGTTCGTGGTTGGAAAGCGGGGTTTCGTCATTCCAGCAGTAGGGCAGCACTCGGAAACCCTCGTAGGCGAGGTCCTTTGTGTGCAGCTGCTTGAACGCCCAGATGACGCTCTCCATGAAGTTGACGTCGAGCGTCTTGTAGTCGTTCTCGAAGTCGACCCAACGCGCCATGCGCGTCACATACTCTTGCCATTCGCCGGTGTACTTGAGCACCGATTCGCGAGCGGCGGCATTGAACTTGTCGATGCCCATCTCTTCGATCTGGCTCTTCTCGGTGATGCCAAGCTGGCGCATCGCTTCGAGTTCAGCGGGGAGTCCGTGGGTGTCCCAGCCGAAGCGGCGGTGTACTTGCTTGCCGCGCATGGTCTGGTACCGCGGAAAGAGGTCTTTGGCGTAGCCAGTCAGCAGGTGACCGTAGTGCGGGAGGCCATTGGCAAAAGGAGGGCCGTCGTAGAAGACCCACTCATCGGCGCCTTCACGCTGATCAATGGATGCCTGAAAAGTGCCGTCTGCCTTCCAGTACGAGAGCACTTGCTCTTCGATCGCCGGAAACTTCGGGGACGGCGCGACGGAATCGTCTGAGCTGTGGCGGGGATACGACATGAGGCTCCAGTGGTACGTAGGTGCGAATAATCTGCACGAGGACGACCTTTCAGCCGCGGTACCACCCCGCTTATGCACCCGGAGGCACACCACTCATATCGCTGTAACGGGCTTACCCGTTCGGTTCTACCGCCGCCTGCTCCCCCGCCGAAGCTGAAGTTGAGATGGTTTCTTCCGAATGCTCCCCGGTGATAGCCGGTTCATCGCGTGTACGTCAATGATACGCGAGTTAGCTGACCGCTGAGCGCTATTTCTTGGCGATAGTAGCGAGCGTTTCTGCTGCCAGCTGAGCATCGTGCATCGTGACGATGAACTTTTTGCCGTTCATCCGCGTCACTTCGATGGCATCACCTTTGGAGAGAACGATGCCGCTGCGACCATCGGGAGCCCAACGCCAGCCGTAGCCACCGAACTCGCCCATCGGGTTGACGTCGACGACGGCGACGGACTCGATCTGGTCTGGCGCGATGGTGGTGCGAGGAAAGCCCAGAGCGGAGCGGACCTTAAGCCCACGCTGATCGATTGTCACACGCCAGGAAAGAGTGCTGACGGACAGTGCGATCACGAAGAGTCCGATGACAGCGGGCAAGAGGAGTTCCTCGGGATTGCTGACCGCCTGCACTGCGAGGGCAATGGCCAGAGCGGCGAGGGCAGCGCCGACGATAATCACGACGCCTGGACCAACCCGCGTCGTGGTGGAGAAGTGCACGCGTTGCGTTGCAGCACCCTCGATGGGCTTCGCGGTGACCGGGGTCGACTGAATGTACTCGGCGGCAGGAAGCATGAGCCAGGCGAATAAGGCCATGATGAGTGCGATCGGGAATGCAGCAATGGCAATTCCCCCGATCGCAGGAGCATTCTCAGCGTTCTCAAGTCCTCGCTGAACAGCAAGTGAGCCCGCCGCTGTGACGCTGAGCGTAATCGCCAGGAACATGGATGCGGCCACCATGATCTTGTGCCCCCAGAGCATTCCGCCGTTGGGACCACCCTTCCAGCTGGCAAAGGCGGCAAGCGCCGCGAAGATTAGCGTCATCAGTAGCGGCAACACAATAACGCTGCCCACGGTGGAGTATCCGTCTGGGCCTGAGGTTCCCCAATGCGAGGCAACCGGGCTCGGAAGCTCAGGGATCCACAGCGCCATGATGAAGGCAGCGGCCAGCGCGATTACGAGCGGGATCACCACGCCGATCACAATGATCAGACGGCGGTTTCGCGTGAGTTGGGGCGAAACATTCTCGGCGGGAAGGGTCATTGGTATTCCTCTCGGATGAGGGCGGTAAGAGTAGCAAGTGAAACCTTGTGGGCGCGCGCTTCAGCAACAACAGCGGTGATGCCGTCGGCGAGCGAATCGTAGCTCTGGGCGGTGGCGGCAACGATTGCTCCACGACCGCGGCGGAGTTCGATGAATCCCTCGTCGCGCAATTCTTGGTAGGCGCGTAAGACGGTGTGCATGTTGACGCCGAGAGAGCTGGCTAGTTCTCGTGCGCTGGGGAGCCTCTCCCCTGCTGTGACGGTCTTATCGATGACAGATTGGCGGATGCTCGCCGCGAGTTGCTCGAAGAGCGGCGTCTCGGACGCGGGATCCACTCGAACTAGCATGACGTCATCATAATTGTTCTAGTTGGACTAGCACAAGCGCGCTCTAGGTGGATCACCGTGCGCCTCAGAACCGACGACGTGCCGGCATCTCCTGCACATGCTTCATCTCCGCCGCGGATGCCGGAGCCGAACTCAGGCGGCGTGCAAGTCGCGCCGTCCACGGGCTGGCCGTCGCGCCATGGGCAAAGACGCTGACGAGGATTGTCCACACCGCTACCGAGAACACGGTGTCAGCAACGGAGCCACTCAGCTCATCGAACACTAAGAGAGCGAACAGAATCGAGGCGAGCCCTCGTGGCCCGAACCATCCGATGAAGAGCCGCGTCTCGAAGCGGGTACCCGACCACGCCAGCGCCAGGAGAACGGGCACCATGCGCACCACCGTCAGCGACAACACCACGTAGAGAGCGATCTGCCACGTGAGCGAGGTGAGGATCGGTGCTGCGAGTACCGCGCCGAACACCAAGAAGGTGATCGAGCTGAGCAACTCCCCCTCGTCTTCAGTGAAGTCTTGAACATCCTCGCAGTGGTCGCGAGCAACTGCACTAAACGCGAGACCAGCCACGAACGCGGCAATAAATCCATTGCCGCCAACAACACCGGCGCTCGCAAACGCCGCGACAGCGATGGCAATGGTCGCCAGCTGGCGGTAAATGCCGTCAACAAATCCGGCGCTCGACGCTCGGCTCAACAACCACCCGCCAAGCACTCCGACAACCCCACCGAAGATGACCCCGAACCCAATTTGCTGAGCCGCGAACAGACCCCAACTCTCGCCCGAAGCGGCTCCCGTTTCGGTGGCGGCAATCGCCAGAAAGACTGTGACAACCGGAACCATGATTCCGTCGTTCAGGCCACTCTCTACGTTGAGGGCCTGCCGAAGGCGAACCGGCAACCGTTTATCGCTGACAACCGCTTGGCCGAGCGCAGCATCCGTCGGCGCCAGAATCGCGGCGATGAGAGCAGCCTCGATGAAGGTGAGCTCGCCAAAGAGCGCCGCCGCGGCGACTGCCCCGAGCACGATCGTGAGCGGCAGGCCGATACCCAACAAGCGCAGCGGAAGAAAGATCTGCTTGCGCAACGCTCGCAGATCGATGCGTACCGCATCCGTGAAGAGCACTAAGACGAGGGTGGCCTCGACGAGGATTGAGACGACCTCGCTCTTGAGGTCGAGCTGAAACCACCGCGCACCCACAGCACCCAACAGGATGCCCACAGCCGTAAAGACCATCGGCGCGGTCACGGGAGACAGCGCAAGCTTGCGCGACACCATCGCGAAGGCGAACACCACGAGGGCAACGATCACGAGTTCGGTCATGGTTCCTCCACTGCAGAACGAAGCGCGGCATGCCCCGTAGCCACGCACAACCGCTGCGCGACACCGGGGTGGCTCAAGGCTACGGGAATGCGGCACGAATACCCGCGGTTGCACCGGTGGGCCGAACCCGTCGCGCCTCCGACTTTCAGAAACGACTCATGAGCAGCCAGATTCCTCGCCGCCGCGTGCTGTTGCGCGACCTCAGCAGCCCCCGCGATGTGATCTCCCACATCAGCCCCAACTGGTTTGCCTCCGTTATGGGCACGGGCATCGTCGCGAACGCTGCCGCAACGCTTCCCCTAATCGCTCCGCAACTCCACGTGTTTGCGAGCACCGTCTGGGTGATCGCGACTGTCTTGCTCCTGGGGCTTATCGCCGCGAGCGCAGCGCACTGGATCGCCCACCGGGAGGTTGCGCTTTCGCACCACCGGCATCCGGCAATGGTTCACTTCTATGGTGCGCCGCCGCTGGCGATTCTGACCATCGGCGCAGGTGCATTGCTCTTCGGCCCCGACATCGTGGGGGCGGATGCCGCGCTCACCGTCGCACTGATCTTGTGGTCAATCGGCACCGTGCTTGGCCTTGCCACCGCCGTGATTGTCCCGTTCTTGACCTTCACGTCGTCATCCGGCACAGATCAATCGCCGTTCGGAGGCTGGATCATGCCCGTGGTCCCTCCCCTGGTCTCGGCAGCAGCCGGAGCACCGCTCATCCCATACCTGCCTGAGGGCGAGGCTCGGTTGACGATGCTGATCGCCTGCTACGCGATGTTCGGGCTCAGCATGATCGCTACCGCGGTGATCCTCCCGCTGATCTGGGGACGACTAGCACGACACAACATCGGCAACTCCGCAGCGGTTCCGACTCTCTGGATTGTGCTTGGCCCACTCGGCCAGTCCATCACGGCCGCAATTGTTCTTGGAGCGGTTGCCCCCTCCGCGGTGTCTGCGGAGCTCGCCGAGGCCCTCAGTTTCTTCGGGTTCATCTACGGCGTCCCCACACTAGGTTTTGCGCTCCTCTGGACGGCGCTAGCAATCGCCATGACCGTGCACACCGCCCGCCGCGGCTTGCCGTTCAGCCTCACGTGGTGGTCGTTCACCTTCCCCGTGGGCAACATGGTGGTTGCGCTGAGCGTACTCGCCGTGGCTACCGGTTCCGCGGTGCTCGAGGTGATGGCACTCGTGAGCTTCGTAGCTCTTGTGGGAGCCTGGGTACTCGTAGCGCTGCGCACCTTTGCGGGGAGCGTCATCCGGGGCACATTGTTCTTGGCTCCGCCGGCAGTCGGCGATGCGACAGCCGTTGCAGCGCCTGCCACTCCGGCGGCGTGAGAATCGCAATTGTTACGCATCTCACAAATCTGAGCAGGTTTGTTAGCACGAGGCGCACACCGATGCCCGCAATCTATGACTAGGGTTATTCAGGCACCCGCCTATTCAGGCAGGGCTCTTCACAGTTCGCAGACAAAGGAAAGGAGCGTCGCGTGTCGACTCTCACTTTGACCCTCGGCCGGCCCACGCTCGCCGACACCGTCTTTTCTCGTAGCCTCGCCACTGACATCACGCTCGTTGCCGCCGGCGCCGCTCTGACTGCTGTAATGGCCCAGGTTGTTGTCCCGCTGTACCCCGTACCGATCACGGGCCAGACACTCGCGGTACTGCTTGTTGGTGCTTCGCTTGGTGCGACGCGTGGTGCGATCTCGATGACGCTGTATGCGCTGCTCGGCTTGGTTGGACTCCCCGTCTTCAGCGAAGCTTCTTCCGGAGTCAGCGTTCTTGCTGGCACCACCGGCGGCTACATCATCGGCTTCATCTTTGCTGCCGGCTTCACCGGCTGGCTTGCTCAGCGCGACTGGGACAAGAAGTTCCTCGGCGCTGCGCTCTCGTTCCTCGGTGGCACGGTTGTCACCTTCGCGTTCGGCCTCACGTGGCTTGCCATCGTGACCGGTGGAACACTCGAGCAGGTTCTCGCGTGGGGTCTCTACCCCTTCATCATCGGTGGACTCATCAAGGCCGGTATTGCCGCAGCCGTGATCCCCACCACGTGGAAGATCGCCACGAAGTTCTCGCGCAAGCAGGACTAACGCACGCTCCTTCAGTTTCACTAACCGGGTCGGTTTTGCTCAGGCAAACCGGCCCGGTTTTTTGCCCAGTTGGACTTAATGTACTCAGTTCAACAATAATTGAGTGTCTCGCACCCGAGCAGCATTCCTCCCCCACAAAAGGATCCACGTGAACGCGCCCCGCATCCTGTTCCTCCCCCTCTCGATAGCGGCCAGCGCCGCACTGCTTGCCGGCTGCACAGCGGCCAGCGAACCGGCTGCTGAGCCCGTTGACGGCGGCACGCTCGTGTACGCGACCGGGGATGCTGAGCCCGGCTGCCTCGACCCGCACGTCGGCGGCAACTACCCGCAGGGACTCATCAGCACCCAGTACCTCGAATCGCTCGTCTCGAAGAACAGCGACGGCGAGATCATCCCGTGGCTCGCCACCGACTGGATCGAGAGCGAAGACGGCCTCACGTGGGACTTCACTCTGCGTGACGATGTGAACTTCACCGACGGCACCCCCTTTGATGCTGAGGCCGTCAAAGCGAACATCGAGCACTTGAAAGACCCCGAAACCGCTTCCTCAACGGGCTACCTCGCCGTGGGCAAGATCGACGGCATCGAAGCCGTCGCCGCCGATCAGGTGCGCTTCACCCTGTCGGCGCCAGACAGCGCGCTACTCGAATCGTTCTCGCAGCCGTGGGTGAGCATCCAGTCCCCTACCGCGCTCGAACGCGACCAAGCCACCAACTGTGAGAGCCCTGTAGGAACCGGACCCTTCATCGTGACCGATTGGGTCAAGCAGCAGTCGATCACCCTCGAACGCAACGAGGACTACAACTCGGCTCCCGCTGACGCCGAGCACACCGGTGCGGCCCGTCTCGACGCTATTGAGTGGCGCTTCATTCCGGATGCCGCCACCCGCTATGCCGCCCTCCAGTCGGGCGACGTTGACGTGATCGATAACGCGCAGCCCAACAACATCTCGTCCGCCGCCGACGTGGCCACCATCGAAGAACTCGATGCACCGCGCCCCGGCGCCGCCAACCGCATCGAACTGAACTCGGGCAAGGCACCGTTCGACGACATCCGGGTGCGCGAAGCCTTCATCCGGTCTGTGGATGTAAACCCTGGAATCGAGAGCCTGTTCTTTGGAACGGCCGAGCGTTCGTATTCGGTGCTCTCGAGCGTCGAAGCCGCGGGCACCTCGACCCCTGACGTGTTCACCACCGACCCGGAGGCAGCTAAGACCCTGCTCGACGAGGCAGGCTGGGACACGATCGACTCCGACGGGTACCGCACGAAAGACGGCGAGCGCCTGAGCCTGACGTTCCCGATCAGCACAAACCAGTCGATCCCCGCTGAGCAGTCACTGTTTGAGCAGATTCAGGCTTCCGCTAAGGACGTCGGTTTTGAGGTCATTCTGCAGCCGACAGATTTGTCGTCCTGGTATGGCGCTCTGTTCACGAACGAGTACAACCTCGTGAGCGCTCCGTACACGAAGGTCGGCGCTGACGTGCTGCGCATCCTGTACCACTCCGATTCGATCATTCCGGCGCCGAGCGGCTACTACGCGAACCTGGCCCAGCTGAGTGACCCCGCCCTCGATGCCCTCCTCACGACGGCCAGCGAAACATCGGATGCCAGCGAGCGCCAAGACCTGTACGCCGAGGCTCAGTCGATCATTGTTGACGGTTTCTATGTTCTGCCCCTGTATGACCAACAGAACCACTACCTCTACAGCACGAGCGTCGAGGGGTTCCGGGCGTTGCCTCCCGTGGCAGCGCCAACGTTCTACGATGCGTGGTTGAGTAACTAGAGGAACGCCCTCTGTGACGGTTTCGACTGACGCTCCTGCAGTAGCGAGTGTCTCCACCCCAGCGACCCGATTGCGGTCGCTGGGGTGGATCGCGCGCCGCGTTGGCGGCGGTGTGTTTGTGCTGTGGGCTGTTGCGACGGTCATTTTCTTTGCTCTGCGTCTGATTCCGGGCGATCCGGTGGATGCGATTCTGGGTGGGCCGGGTTCGCAAGCGTCTGCCGAAGCGGTGGCTCAGATTCGCGCCGATTATGGTCTCGACCAGCCGCTGATCGTTCAGTATTTTCTGGCGATGGGCAAGCTCGCGGTCGCCGACTTCGGCACGTCGTACGCCCTCAAGGTGGCAGTGGCTCCCTATGTACTGACGCAACTCTGGTCGACGCTCGTGCTCACGATCGTTTCTCTTGTGGTGGCCTGGCTGGGCGCCCTTGCTCTTACGCTGGCGACGAGCGGTCGCGGTCGCGTTGCGCGCGCGTTGGGGTCCGGGCTCGAACTCTTGGCGGCTGCCGTTCCCCATTTTTGGTTGGCATCGCTGCTCATCATTCTGCTGAGCAATACGTTGCATTGGCTTCCCCCGATTAGCGTCCCCGGCCCCCTCGGTCTTGTTCTGCCCGTGCTCACCCTTGCTCTGCCCCTCACCGGCTTCCTCGGCCAAGTGATGCGCGAATCCCTCACCAACGCCTACGAACAACCCTTCGTGCTCTCGGCGCGGGCACGCGGCGAAAGCGAATGGGGTGTGCGACTTCGTCACGTGCTGCGCCACGCAGCCCTTCCCGGCATCTCCCTCTCCGGCTGGGCCTTCGGCTCGCTCCTGAGCGGCGCCGTTGTCGTCGAGACAATCTTCGCGCGGCCGGGCCTCGGCAGAACCCTCCTCAGTGCCGTCACCATCCGCGACATTCCCGTCGTCACCGCCGTCGCCCTGCTCTCGGCACTGACCTTCATCATCGTCACGATCGCAACGGATGTCGTTGACCGCATCGTCGACCCTCGCGTTACGGAGGTGGCAGCACGATGACCGAAATCTTGGCTGGCCGCCTCTCGCAGCCTGCGGGGCGCGCTCCCGGCATCCGAGGCCGCGGCGGGTGGCTGCGCAACACGGGCGTCATCATCGCTCTGGCCGTGCTTGCGCTTATTCTGACTGCTGCTCTCGCACCGCAGCTCATCACGACCGCTGACCCGGATGCCGTTGCCCCTGCCGAGGCCTTCCAATCACCCTCGGCTGCCCACTTCTTCGGCACCGATGAGTCGGGTCGCGACGTGTACACCCGCGTCGTCTTCGGCGCCGGAAACTCTCTCCTCATCGGAATCGCCGCCACCGCGGTCGGGCTGGGCCTTGCGCTCATTCTCGGGCTCCTAGGCGGGCTCGGCAGCAGACTCGGCGACTTCGTGAGCACCCGCATCGTCGAGGTCATGTTTGCTCTTCCCGGCCTGCTGCTCGCGCTCGTGTTCATCGCGATCGCCGGGCCCGGAGTGGTCACCTCGACCGTGGCGGTTGGCCTCTCAACCGCGCCCGGCTACGCCCGCATCATCCGCAGCCAACTGCGGAGTGTTCGCAACGCCAGCTACGTGGAGGCAGCGACCGTTCTCGGCCATTCGCGGGCGCGCATCGTGTGGCAACACATTCTGCCCGGCGCACTCTCCCCCATCTTTGTGCTCGGCACCCTTGGCGTTGGTCAAGCCATCGTGTGGGCGTCCTCGCTCGGTTTCCTCGGGCTCGGTGTCGCCCCGCCCGCCGCCGAATGGGGCGCCATGCTCTCGAGCGGCCGCACCTACATCGACGTCGCCTGGTGGCTCACGGTCTTCCCCGGTCTCGCCATCGTCGCGACCGCCGCATCGTTCACGGTGCTCGGCCGCGCCCTCAACGCCCGCACCCGCCAGGAGGCCCGCGGATGACCGCCACCCCGCTCCTGCGTGTGAGCAACCTCAGCGTGCACTTCGACCGCACCGCCCGCCCGGCCGTCGATGGCGTGAGCTTCGATGTAGCCGCTGGCGAATGCCTCGCCATCGTCGGAGAGTCGGGATCAGGCAAGAGCGTCACAGCCCGCTCCCTGCTCGGGCTTGCGCCCGCCGGAGCCCACGTGAGCTTCAGCGAGTTGAGTCTGGCGGGAGAAAGCCTTCCGGCACCCGGTGCTCGACGGTGGCGAACGATTCGCGGAGCATCCATTGGGCTGGTGTTGCAGGATGCGCTCGTGTCACTCGACCCGCTGCGCCCGGTCGGCCGCGAAATCGATGATGTGCTGCGGCTACACACCACCCTCAGCCAGCGTGAACGTCAGGCTCGTGTGCTTGAGCTGCTGGATGCCGTGGGCATTCCCGATCCTGCGCTGCGAGCCCGGCAACGCTCCGGCGAACTCTCGGGCGGGCTGCGCCAACGCGCCCTCATCGCTGCCGGAATCGCGGCCGGCCCTGCCCTCATCATCGCCGACGAGCCCACCACCGCTCTCGATGTCACGGTGCAAGCGCGCGTGCTCGACTTGCTGTCGTCGTTGCGCAACAACGGCACCGCCATGATCCTCATCACCCACGACTTGGCCGTTGTCTCTCGCGTCGCCGATCGTGTGGCGGTAATGAGCGAAGGCCGCATTGTGGAGACCGGTGAAACGAAGGCCTTGCTGCGAGCGCCGGCGACAGTGCCGACCCAGCAGTTGCTCGCAGCCATTCCGGTTGACGTGCCGCGCGGTATTCCTCTGACGCTGCCATCGGATGCCGAAGCCGTCACACTCCCCAACACTTCCGCGAGCGCCAGAGCTGCTGCCACGGCTACCGCCGCCGCTTCCTCGCTACCGGCGCTCGAACTGCGCGGTGTATCTCGCCGCTATCCCACCCCACACGGGGCGGCGATTCAAGCGCTCGACAACGTTTCTCTCACCCTCGCTTCCGGCACCACTCTGGGCCTTGTCGGCCAGTCTGGCTCCGGCAAAACCACCATCGCGCGCATCGCCCTTGGCCTGGAGACAGCGGACAGCGGCGAAGTGCTGCTCGCCGGCCAGGAGTGGGGGTCGCTGAGTGCCCGCGAGCGCCGACCGCTGCGTCCAACGCTGGGTGCGATCTATCAGGATGCCTTGAGCTCCTTCGATCCTCGCCTGAGCGTCGAGCGCATCCTCACCGATGCGTTGAGCGCTGGAGCATTCGCGAACCACCAGTCACTGACGACGCCAGATGAACTACTCGATGCTGTCGGTCTGCCCCGCGCGGTGAAGAACCGTCGCCCGCTGCTCTTATCGGGCGGCCAGCGCCAGCGGGTGGCAATTGCTCGCGCGCTCGCGCCGGGGCCGCAGACGATCCTCTGTGATGAGCCGGTGTCGTCACTGGATGTTTCCACTCAGGCCCGCGTGCTGAATCTGCTCGACGAGCTGCAGCGCCACTTTCACCTCAGCTATCTCTTCATCTCTCACGACCTTGGGGTGATTCGCCACATGAGCGATCGGGTGGCCGTCATCAACGAGGGCCGCATTGTGGAGACGGGCCCGACGGATGAAATCTTTATCGCGCCACAGCATCCGTATACCCGCTCGTTAATTGCGGCTCTCCCGCGAGTGAGAGGATGATGCGGTGACACCTCCCCGCGCTCCCACCCGTGGTCGCCCACCCGCTGCGTCCCGCGAACTCCTGCAAGAGGCTGCCTTCGAGTTGTTTATCGAGAACGGCTACACCGGCACCACCGTCGATCAGATCGCTACCCGTGCCGGGGTGAGCCGCAATACGTTCTTCAACTATTTCGACGCTAAGGGCGAAGTATTTTGGGTCGAACTGGATGCCGCGACCGAGCGGCTGAGGGCGGCGCTGGCTGATCAGCCGACCGACACCGGCGACGCGGCATCCGCCCTACTCGCCATCCGTCAGGCGATGCTGCGTTCGCTGGCCGAGCTGGAATCGCGCCACGTGCCTTTTGTGCTCACCCAGTACGACCTGATTGGCAGCGCGACGGAGCTGCAGGCGTCAGCAATGAGCCGCTTTGCGACGCAGGCTCGCCTACTGAGTGGCTTCCTCGAACGCCACGGGGTGGATGCGGCGACCGCGCGCACGCAGGCCTACGCTCTCATCGCGTGTGTCGTCTCTGCTGCCCAAGAGTGGGCCAATGCCGGTCCGAGGCGCGGACGACTCGAACCCTTCGTGCACCGTGCGTTCGACACCGCGCTGGCACCTCTCTCACCACACGATCGCTGAGCTGCGCGGTTGCTGAGATCCTCTCGACAGGGTCGAAGCGCGGGGTTAGGCTTCAGCCACGCTGGACTGCTTGCATGATCCCCCATCTTGGAGCTAAGCCATGAGTGACGATCAACCAACCAAACGTTTCGATGCGCAGAATGGTGACGCGCCCACGGTGCGGTTTGAGCC
The DNA here is from genome assembly GCF_015864925.1 of Salinibacterium sp. NG22. NCBI lineage: Bacteria > Bacillati > Actinomycetota > Actinomycetes > Micrococcales > Microbacteriaceae > Salinibacterium > Salinibacterium sp. NG22. The sequence continues at coordinate 592,954 of NZ_JADYWG010000001.1, forward strand.
GGCGGGAGCAGCACCACCTCCGGGTGGCGGTGAGCCTCCGGTCGGGCCTCCGGTCGATCCTCCGTCATCGCCGGAACCCAAGTCGCGCAAGCTGCTCATCATCTTGTCGATCATTGGCGGGGTGCTGCTGATCGCAGTCGTCATCATGCTGACGTTGCTGTTCTCTCGCGGGTCTGGTGGCGACATCACGCCAGTGCCAACGGAAAGCCCTTCGGCCACACCGAGCGAGACTCCCACGCCCAGCACTTCTGCCACGGAGGAAGCAGAGCCGACTGCTGAGCCGACGACTGCTCCGCCGCCCGCAACCGCGAGTCCGTCATTCGCCACCTTCAGCGCGCCCACCAGTGCAAACTGCACCGCTGCGAACCCCACAAGTCAGCTCACTTTTGCCTGGAGCAGCGCCAACGCAACCATGGCGTGGTTTGGGGTGCGCACCACCAACGCGAAGGAGGAGCCGTATGAAGAGGTTCCCACCACCGCGACGTACACCTTCGACTACCAGTGCAGCAACGAGACTGAGATTTACACGGTGACGCTCGAGGATGCGGCGGGAAACCTCACCCACAAAACGGTCACAGTGACAAAGAACTAGACGTCCTCGCGCGGCGCAACCTCATGCGACGCCGTCCGTTACGATTGGTAGTACACCTCACACTCAGGCACCTCTTCTTTGACTCGGTGCCGCACATATCGAACCGGAGAAATTATGTCGTCGAGCGTTCCCGAAAAGCCTGCCCTAGAAGGTCTCGAAGACAAATGGGCTCCCGTGTGGGAGAACGAAGGCACCTACCGGTTCGATCGCCAGAAGGCGCTCACCGATGGTTCTGACTGCGTATTCTCGGTCGACACTCCCCCGCCGACGGCATCCGGAAGCCTGCACATCGGCCACGTCTTCAGCTACACCCACATGGACTTGGTTACTCGCTTCCAGCGCATGCGTGGCAAGGAGATTTTCTACCCGATGGGGTGGGATGACAATGGTCTGCCCACCGAGCGTCGGGTTCAGAACTACTACGGTGTGCGCTGCGACCCCACGCTCCCCTATGACGAAGGCTTCGAGCCTCCTCAGCAGGGTGGCGAAGGCAAGTCAACAAAGGCTGCCGCGCAGTTGCCCATTTCTCGTCGCAACTTCGTTCAGTTGTGCGAGACGCTGACCGCCGAAGACGAGAAGCAGTTCGAAGACCTCTGGCGCCAGCTTGGTTTGAGCGTTGACTGGAACCTCACCTACCGCACCATCGGTGACGACGCTCAGCGTGCTGCTCAGCGTGCATTCTTGCGCAACCTTGACCGTGGCGAGGCCTACCAGGCGTTCGCTCCGACGTTGTGGGATGTCACGTTCCGCACCGCTGTTGCGCAGGCCGAGCTCGAAGACAAAGAGCAGCCAGCCGCCTACCACCGTCTTGCTTTCCACCAGGCGGATGGCGACGACATCCACATTGAGACGACGCGCCCCGAGCTTCTACCGGCGTGTGTTGCGCTCGTGGCTCACCCCGATGACGAGCGTTACAAGCACCTCTTCGGCACGATGGTCACGACGCCGATCTTCGGTGTTGAGGTTCCGATCCTGGCCCACCACCTTGCTCAGCAAGACAAGGGTTCCGGAATCGCGATGATTTGCACCTTCGGTGATGTCACTGACGTTGTCTGGTGGCGCGAGCTCGATCTGCCGAACCGCACCATCATCGGTGCCGACGGTCGCATCATTGCCGACGCCCCCGATGTCATCGCGGGCGACGCCGCTCAGGCTGCCTATGCAGAACTCGCGGGCAAGACGGTCTTCAGCGCGAAGGCCGCCATGGTCGCTCTGCTCAAGGAGTCTGGCGAAATGATCGGCGACGCGAAGCCGATTCAGCACCAGGTGAAGTTCTTCGAAAAGGGCGACAAGCCTCTCGAGATCATTTCGACGCGCCAGTGGTACATCACTAATGGTGCCCGCGATGAGAAGCTGCGCAGCCGCCTTCTTGAGGCCGGTAAGCAGATCAACTTCACCCCCGATCACATGCGTGTTCGCTACGACAACTGGGTTGGTGGCCTCACGGGCGACTGGCTCATTTCGCGCCAGCGCTTCTTCGGTGTGCCGATCCCCGTCTGGTACGAGCTCGACGCCGACGGCGAAAAGGGTGCCCCGATCGTCCCCAGCGAAGCTTCGCTGCCGATCGACCCGTCCTCAGACACCGCTCCCGGCTACACGGAAGACCAGCGTGGTGTTCCCGGTGGCTTCGAGGGCGAACTCGACATCATGGACACCTGGGCGACCTCGTCGTTGACCCCGCAGATTGCTGGTGGTTGGGAGACCGACCCCGAGCTCTTCGACGTCGTCTTCCCCTACTCGCTGCGCAGTCAGGGCCAAGACATCATTCGTACGTGGTTGTTCTCGACCGCGCTGCGCTCCGAACTCGAGCACGGAACGGTGCCGTGGAAGAACGCCGGCATCTCCGGCTTCATCGTCGACCCCGACCGCAAGAAGATGTCGAAGTCGAAGGGCAACGTTGTTACGCCTAAGGGCATGCTCGATGACCACGGTTCGGATGCGGTTCGCTACTGGGCAGCATCCAGTCGCCTCGGTACTGACGCGGCGTTTGACCCGCAGAACCCGAAGCAGATCAAGATCGGTCGCCGACTCGCGATCAAGGTCCTGAACGCGTCGAAGTTCGTTTACTCGTTCCCGGCGCCCACTGTTGCTGCGGGCTCGACTGCCGTCGTTACCGAAGCGCTCGACCTCGAAATGCTCGCCGAGCTAGCGTCGGTCGTTGATCAGGCCACCACGGCTCTGGAAAACTTTGATCACGCCAAGGCACTTGAAACCACCGAGAAGTTCTTCTGGACCTTCTGCGACGACTACCTCGAACTCGTGAAGGAACGTGCCTATGGCGCCGGAACTCCCGAAGCCCAGGCAAGCGCCAACCGTGCGTTGCACACCGCCATCGACGTGTTCTTGCGTCTCTTCGCGCCCTACCTCCCCTTCGCTACCGAAGAGGTCTGGCGCTGGACGCACGACACCTCAGTGCACTCCGCGTCGTGGCCGACCGCCGACGAACTCGGTGTTACAGCAGAGCCGAGCGGGCTGTTCCACGCGGTTAGCCAAGCGCTCATCAGCATCCGTCGCGCTAAAACAGACGCGAAGGCTTCGCAGAAGACTGAAGTGACCTCGGCTACCCTCGCGGGCCCAGCCCTGATCGCTGCCGCCATCGACGATTTGAAGGCTGTGGGTCGCATCCACGACCTCACGATTGTTGAAGCGGAAGAGATTGAGGTTCGCGACATCGTTTTGGTTGAGGCAGCACCCGAAGCTTCGGCCTAAAGTCCGGCAAAGGGTTCGGCGTCGAGTTCGGCGTCGAACCCCAAAACCGCGTATTGTTGAGTAAATGACGAACTCAGAGAAGCCTTCGTACACCGTTCGCGATATTCAAGAAGCCGATTTCGAAGTCTGGAAAGATCACTTCGTCAATTACGGAGTTTTCTACGAAACCGAGTTCACCGATGCCATCGTTCAGGGTGTCTGGGAATGGCTCATGGATGACTCAGCACAACTCAACGCAGTCGTTGCTGTAGCTCCTGAGGGCGCACCCGATCCCGGACTTGTGTGTGCCTTTGGTCTCTACCGTCGCCTGCCCGATACCTTCACCGCTTCGTGGGGTTGGTTCATGGATGACCTTTACGTTGACCCTGAGCACCGTGGTGCCGGAGTTGCCGGAACGATCATCGATGACATCGCTGCCCGTGCAGCAGAAGACGGTGGCGGAAAGCTCCGCTGGATCACCAACAAAGAGAATGACAGCGCGAAGCGCCTCTACGACAAGGTTGCTGACCGCACGTCGTGGATCTTGTACGAAAAGAGCGTGTAGTGCAGCTCGGCACACGATGGTCGGTCGGCGCAGCTGTGCCCGAACGTCTTTCCGCAGAAATGCGCGAAGCGATTGCCGGCGTTGAAGCGGATGTCGCTCACCTCGATACGAGCGCGTGGCGTTGGACGCTCACCTGGCTTGAATCGCGCCCGGTCGCAGAACTGGACGATGGCACCACCGTTCGCCAAGGTGCCGATGGCAGCGTTTCCGTCGAAGAAGCTGCTTCCTAAGGCACCTAGCTCCTAGCCACATTGATTGTTGCCCGCTCCGCGCCAGTGCTTACGCACTCGTCAGCCCGGAGCGAGCAACACCTGGTCTTGTGGATAGTTGAGCACCACAATCGCCCCAGATGTTTAGCGTCGTAGTATGCGCCAACCGAATCTCCTACGACTGTCGATTGGCACCCTCCTCCTCGCCACGTTGAGTGGCTGCGTGCCCTCCGACGCGAGTACCGCACCTGCGCCAACCTCAACCTTCGTCGCGCCCTACGCGAGCGACGAAGAAGCGCTGGCTGCGGCTGAAGAGGCATATGCGGAATACACGCGGGTGTCGCTCGAGACATATCGAGAAGGCGTGACTGACCCGGCTGCTTTGTCCAGCGTTGCTAGCGGAGAGCACTTGGTTGAACTGCTTGAGGAGTTTGAGGAGCGGGTAGCCGATGGTCGCTACCTAGTCGGCGACGAATCCTTTGATCAAGTCGTTCTCCAGCGCTATTCGCGCGATTCTTCTCCAAATGAGGTGATCGCGGTGTACCTCTGCGACGACTTGTCAAAGTTGTCAATTTACCGTGACGGCGAAAAAATTGGGCCGAAAGCCCCGGTGTCGGCGATGACAATGCAAGTCGTCTTCGACCTCAGCCCTGACTCGAATACGCTACTTGTCTCGGCTCGCGACATATGGAGCACCGACGCATGTTGAACCCTCGCAGGGCGCTATTGCTAGTAATTGGGGGCGCCTTGCTCGGCAGTTGCTTTCTAATCGGCGACGCAGCGAGTCCCCTGCCCGCTATGGCTTGTAGCTTCGAGGCGAATGTCGCCGGTCAATGTGCGACGGCGGAGTCCGACACAGGCGCCGTAGAGATTGAAGGCTCCGCTGTTCTGCCAGGCTCAGGCGACGGGAACTACGACTCCGGCTACGAGGCTGACGGCGTCGCCTACATTCCCGTCGACGATGAGCTCGACAGCGTTGAGGAAGCCTGGTGCGACATTCAGCGCCTTGAATGCGTGCCGTGGACTCCCCCGGCCGAGGACGCTGATGGAGACACTGGGCCGATCACCATCTCCGACATCGCGACCTTCCGCCCTCGACCCCCCGCCGCCGGCATGCAACCTAACCAGTGGATGATCGTCGGCCTCGACACCAACTTCTACGCAAACGCATCCGCCCACGTCGTAGACGGCACTCTCTTCGGCGGCACCGCCCAAGTCAGATTCACGCCCTCCTCCTACAACTGGGACTACGGCGACGGCAGCACCGCAACCACTAGCAACCCCGGCAAAACCTGGGCCAAATACCGGATCACCGAGTTTGATCCGACACCCACCAGCCACGTTTTCGAAGAACCCGGCAATTACACCATCACCCTCGCCGTCACCTATGCCGCCGAATACCGTGTCGCCGGCAGCAACTGGCAGAACGTCGTCGGCACCCTCACCATCGTCGCGCCACCCCTCACCGCCACAGCAGGGCACGCCACCACAGTGCTCGTCGACCAAGACTGCATCGCCAACCCCACCGGAATCGGCTGCTAAACGCGCGCCAGGATCTCCCCGTGCGGCATCGCCATCCATCCCTCAGCCGAATCAGCCCACTCACGCCACGCACTGCTGATCTGCTGCAACACATCCTGCGTCGCCAACGACTTGCTCAGAGCGTCCTCGGCGAAAGCCGATTCCAGCACTCGCGCCTCCCACATGCTGCCCCACCACTCCCGGTCGACTTCGTCGGAAAAGTTCCAGATCGATGCCGACGTAGTGACGTCAGCCAATCCCGCCTGCAGAGCCCACGACTTCAGCCGCCGGCCCGCATTCGGCTCTCCCCCATTGCTGCGGTGTACGGCGTCGTACACATCAGCCCAGACCTTCAGCCCCGGCAACTCGGGAAAGCAAATGGTGCCCGCATAATCCACATCACGCACCGCAATGAGCCCACCCGGCTTGGCAACCCGCTTCATCTCCACAAGAGCCGCAACAGGATCGCCCAAATGCTGCAGAGTCTGATGCGAATGCACGAGATCGAAACTGTTGTCATCGAACGGCAGCGCATACGCATCACCCACGATGAAGCTCAGGTTGTCGGCAGTGAAAGCCGACGCTTTTTCGATCGCTGCGGGAGCGGCATCCAGCCCCACAACACGACCAGGAGTCAGCCGCTCGGCAAACTCAGCAGTGATCGTGCCCGGCCCACACCCGATATCGAGCAACGAGAGCCCCGCCTCAAGGTGGGGCTCGAAGTACGCGGCCGAGTTAGCGATCGTGCGCCACGTGTGAGACTTCAAAACACTTTCGTGATGCCCGTGGGTATATCGCTCGCTCGTCATCTTCCGAGAATAGGGTAGATGAATGACCAATCCTTTCTTTGAGCCCAGCACCCTGCCGTTCGGCATGCCACCCTTTGCCGACATCGAAGATGAGCACTTCGCGCCCGCCTTCGACAAAGGCATGGCAGAGCAGCTCGCAGAGATTGAAGCGATCACCTCGCAGCCAGACACGCCCACGTTCGAGAACACGATGATCCCGCTTGAAAAGAGCGGTCAGCTGCTCAACCGAGTCGCCACCGTGTTCTTCAACAAGACGTCCGCCGACGGCGATGCAGCCTCGGATGCACTCGAAGAAGTCATCGCTCCCCAACTTGCCGCGCACAACGACGCCATCAGCCTCAACAGCGCGCTCTACGAACGCATCCGCAGCATCAATGAAGGACTCGACGACACCGAGTTGGATGCCGAAGCTCGCTACCTTGTTGAGCGCTATTTCACCGAGTTCACCCTTGCCGGTGCCGGCCTCTCCGAAGATGCCAAAGCGACCTTGCGCGACTACAACTCGCGCCTCTCGACCCTCACCACGAAGTTCGAAAAGAACCTGCTTGCCGACACCAACGATCTTGCGATCGTGGTTGACAGCATCCAGGAACTTGATGGTCTTGAACCGTCAGAGATTTCTGCGGCTGCCAGTGCAGCCAACGATCGTGGACTCACAGGCAAATACCTCATCACTCTGATTCTGCCCACGAACCAGCCGCACCTCTCGGTGTTGAAGAACGCCGACGTTCGGGGCCGTGTTTTGGCAGCATCGCGCTCGCGCGGCATCCGCGGTGGCACGTTCGATAACCGCGAGCTCGTGCTCGAGATTGCGAAGGTGCGTTCGCAGCGTGCAGCCCTTCTCGGCTACGAAAGCCACGCCGCTTGGGTCACCGCCGATGAGACCGCCCAGACGCCGCAGCGAGTCGCTGACATGCTCGGCAAGCTCGCTCCGGCCGCGGCACGCAACGCGCGAGAGGAACATGCCGCGTTGGAGAAGCTTGCGGGCGCTGAGGTAACCGCAGCTGACTGGGCGTTCTATGCCGAGAAGGTGCGGGCCGAGCAGTACAACGTCGACACCACCCAGATGCGTCCCTACTTTGAGGCCGAGCGCGTGCTGCGCGACGGAGTGTTCTTTGCGGCGACCCAGCTGTACGGCGTTACCTTCACCGAACGTCGCGACCTGCCGGCGTACCACCCCGACGTGCGCGTCTTCGAGGTCACGAACGAGGATGGCAGCGAGGTCGGCCTCTACACTCTCGATCTCTACACGCGCGACTCCAAGCGCGGCGGAGCGTGGATGAACTCGCTCATCTCGCAGTCGGACCTCCTCGGGCATCCGGTCATCGTCACCAACAATCTCAATGTGCCGAAGCCTGCTGCTGGCGAAACGACGCTCCTCACCTACGACGAGGTCAACACGCTGTTCCACGAGTTTGGCCACGCGCTGCACGGGCTTTTCGCCCGCGTGACGTACCCCAAGTTTGCCGGAACCAACACCTACCGCGACTTTGTTGAGTTCCCCAGCCAAGTCAACGAAATGTGGATGCTCTGGCCCGAGGTTCTCGACAACTACGCCAAGCACTACGAAACAGGCGAACCGATGCCGCGCGAGATTGTGGAGCGCATTCAGGCCAGCGCCGCGTTCAATGAGGGGTTCCTCACGAGCGAATACCTCGCTGCCGCCCTCATCGACCAGGCTTGGCACCGCATAGCTGCCGACGACAACGTGACGGATGTCGCAGCGTTTGAAGCGCAGGCGCTGGCTGAGGTCGGCCTCGACAACGCCGCGGTGCCACCCCGGTACTCGAGCACCTACTTTCAGCACATCTTCGCGAACTCGGCCTATGACGCCGGCTACTACTCCTACATTTGGAGTGAAGTGTTGGACGCCGACACGGTCGAGTGGTTCACCGAAAACGGTGGGCTCACCCGTGCCAACGGCGACCGCTTCCGTTCGCGACTCCTCGGTGTGGGCGGCTCGAAGAACCCGCTCGAGGCGTTCCGCGATTTCCGCGGCCGTGACGCCGAATTGCAGCCTTTGTTGAACCGTCGCGGGCTGAACTAGCCGCCGCAGCACCGCAACTGCGCCGGGCGCCCCAAGTGGGCGCCCAGTCACGCCAGAAGCGCGGCAGCGTTTTCGGAGACTGCCGCGTTTTTTGCACCACAACCGCGAGAATTCAAGGGACGTATTGTCCGAAACTCCTACCAAAACCGCACGTGTGGACGATTTATTGTGCTCGCTCCACAAAAATTGGTGAAAACCTTTCGCGAACCCCCTGTAGTCGTGCACAATAGTGCGGGTCGCGCTTGTCGCGCCCCCTCAGTCTTAGACGTCGCCTAGCACGGTGTCCTGAGGGCGATCTCTTCGCAGCTTCCCCCGAATTCGGCTGCGATGCATTTGCCCGGTGCGATCGCCCTCAGGAACACCACTTCAGGTCTCGTTCGCGAACGTAAACTTCAGTCGTTCCCAGGCCTCAGCGCGCACATACACAGGCACCTGCTCCCACGGCACTGCGCGTGTATCGACGCTGCCGCCCTCAACCCGTTCGCCAGTGAACGCGTACACCCAGTCACCACGAGGAAGAGTCGCCGTGTGATCGGTGGCGCCCTCGTCAGTCACGGGCGATACGAGAATGTCGCGCCCGAGCATCCACTGCAACGGTTGCCCCCAAAGGCGCTCGTCGTCGGGCCAGTCGAAGAACAGCGGCCGCATGACGTTCGTGCCAGCAGAAACGGCCCACTCACTTTCGGCGGTGAGGTACGGCACGAGACGTTCACGCAGTTCGACGATGCTGCGACTCATCTCGAGCACGCGCGCATCCCCCGATTGCTCGGCGATGTTCCAGGGCGTTCGATCACGACTCGGCGATCGGTGGTGATTGAACTCCGAGTGGTACTGCATAATCGGCACGAAGGCCGCGGCAGCGAGTGAACGAACGTAGAGCTCTGCCGTGGGCACATCACCGCTGAAACCAGCGAGATCCCAGCCCCAGTAGAGGATGCCGCACGCGCTCGCATTGAGCCCGGCGAACAGCGACCAGCGGAAGGCATCCCACGTAGAGTTCTCATCTCCGGCCCAGAAGGCACCGTGCGCTTGTGATCCGGTGTACCCCGCGCGCGAGAACGTCACTGGCGCTTTGCCAGCACTCTTGAGTAGATCGCCGTAGGCACGGGCATAGTGAACCGGGAAGGTGTTGTTCTTTTCGTCACCACGGCGGCCATCCTGATAGTGAAGTTCGGAACCCCACGCATGCTCACCACCGTCAGTTTTGAAACCGTCAACACCCAGATCCTCGACGAGGTAACGACGCTTCTCCGTCCACCACTGAGCTGAACGATCGTCGGTGAGGTCAGGCATCAGCGACAGCGGAAACCACCAACCGCGATTGCGGTACGGCTTGAGCGCACCGCGCGGCGTCTCATCCTGAATCAGCACGTTCTCTCGCTGCGCTGCCTCGGCGTCGAACCGAGCTTGACCCACGGGATGGGGGCGCATCTTGATGAGCGGAATCTGCCACAGCAGCACGCGCACATCGCGATCATGCAACTCGTCGATCATGCCTTTCGGGTCAGGCCAGGCACCTTCTGCGGGAAAACTGAAGTCGTTGAGCCTCAGCGGCCCACCGTTCGCATTCGGCGCATACTGCGCATCCCGCCACACCGTGAAGGTGCTCTCATCGCTCCACGCCTCGATAACAACAGACCCGACCGGGATGCCGTGCTCCCGATGCGCATCCATCTGACGCATGACCTCGGCTTGAGTGTTCCATTCGTTGCCGCTCGCCCACAAACGGTGAACCCAGCTCGGCAACACTTCGGGACGGCCGACCTCAGCGAGAAACTGATCGAGCACCGTCGCCGGAGTTCCCGCATAGCCACCAACCGACAGCACGTCGGATGCGTCGCTGGGCGAATCAACCTCGGATTCGATCCACAACATCCCGGCATCGCTCTCGGCTACGTCAAACCACACACGTCTGCTGGTGCGCACATGGAAACCCCACCCGCGTCCCCCAATAACGTGAGCAAACGGCATCGGCAGATAGGTCTTGCGTTCCGCACCCTGAGACTTGTACTGCTCGAAAACAACCGAATCAAGGCGTGCACCGCGCTGGTCGAGGGCATCAAAACGTTCACCGAACCCGGAGACGTGCTCACGCTCGTCGAGCCGCAGCGCGAACCGAACCCGGTGGATGCGTTCGCCGTCGTCGAGAACAGTGGTGCTGCCGGTGACACGACCAACCGCCTCGTCAGCGGCGACGATCGAATCGGGCGCAGTGCGCCATCCGGCCACTCGCACGTCGAACCACCGAGTGGACTGCGATCGCGGGGCCGCCGTTGGGCCACCGACGAACCGATAGCGATACTGCGCCGCTGCGGTGAGTGCAGAAACATCAACAGCGAATCCGGTGCTCGCTCGTGCCAGTTTCGCTTGCGCCGACGCGAGGTGTCCGCCGTCGACGGCTTGGCCCCGCGAGCGCTGCTGCACTCGTTCGAGGGCGAAGTCGGTGACCGACTCTCCGTCATCCCATTCGAGAGTGACAACGTCGACATCCGCTGTTGCACGAACTCCCAAGCGCAGAGCTTCGCCGGCAATCGGAAGGGCGGGGTGACGCTGCTCAGTGTCAACTGAGTACGGATGCCCCGAGCCCAGTGGTCTATGTCTCAGCACTAGTCGGTCTCGCTTTCATTTCCGTGACGGGCTTCGGTGGTGGCTAACGACGCCATCGGGGGTGCGGGCGGCACGTACACGCCAATCTCGACGGCGAGGCGAACGTACATCGCGTGGCTCCAGAGCAGCGGTGTGGCCACGCTCCCCCAGCGTTCACGCCATTCCGCGACTCGGCTGGGGTCAAGCAGGTCATCGTCGACCTGCTCGGGCAGGAAATTATCTGTGGTCACGGTCTCCGCCGCCCACTGCAGCTGGCTACGTGCGCGTGCGGTGTTGCCGCCTGCTGCGAAGGCCAAGCCGAGCATGCAACTCAGTAGTGGCCATTGGCCCCCGCCGTAGAACGTGTCGCCGAGGTAGCGGTGCACACCGCCGTCGACGGTGAGGTCGTGGTCGATCTGGGCTACGGTCGCCCTGGCAAGGGTCCGTGAGCCGTCGACAACCGCCAGCGGAGAGATGAGGGCAGCAAGGGAGCCGTCTACGGCATCCGATCCCAGCCATTTGACGAGGTGGCCGTCACGAACACCGTCCGTCTCGATCAGTTCGCGAGCAGCACTCGCTGCATCTCTGGCACGGGTGGCGACGTCGACCGAGAGCACATCAGTGGATGCCGCAGCACTCAGCCCGGCAATGACGCAGCCGAGCGTTGAGACGTGACGTTCGGTCTCAAACTCTTCCCACCAGTCGAAGCAGGGGCGCTCCCACGTCGCGAGCAGATAGCGGACGGAAAGCTCAATGCCTTCACGCCACCGATCGAGATCGAGATCGTGTCGTTGAGCATGGGCTACGACCGCCCACACCCATGTGCCGTAGCCGTCGGTTTGAAAGTCCCACCAGTCGTCGTCGCCCTCGGCGCCATCGAAGGTGAAACGGGTAGCAAGCATCTGGGAGTTATCGAGCGGAGTGCCCGCCGCCTCGGCTCGCTCGATGGTCTCGATCTGGCCCCGCCGAGCGATAAGGATGCTCGCACACCAGTCGAAGAATCGTGATGCGGAATCGATCGCGTTGGCGCTCGACATTCCATCAGCGATGAAGGCGCCGTCGCGGAACCAGGAGTAGCCGGTGTAGGCCGAAAAGGTGGGGCTCGCAGGGTACGCACCGCTGGGGTGCTGCAGCGCCGAGATCAGCTCGACGCTGTGCGCTGCGAGAGACGCGAGGGAGTCGTCGTCCGGGCGTGAAGTCATGAAGTGCCCTCCTGGGCCAGCTGGGAGGGAGGCCCACCCCGCGTGAACGGGATGAGCCTCACTCGGGAGACGTGCTATCCGATTACTGCGTTGATGCGTTCTTCAGCACTGGCCAGAGCGTCAGCGACTGACTTGCGCCCGGCTTGTGCTTCGATCAGTTCCTCGGTCACGATGTCTTGCATCTCTTGCTGGCCGTTCTCGACGAGCGGGGTGAGCGCAATCGAGTCGAGCGAGTCAAAGACCGCCTGACGGTTAGCCGGGGTGTCCTTGGTGAGGTAGACGGCGAGCTGGTCTTCGTCGCTTGTCGGCGGCAGTTCCCAACCGCTGTCGAGACGGACATCGATCATTGTCTGGGACGACGTCAAGAACTCTGCAAACGCCGTCGCTTCGGCAATGTGGTCGGATGCTGCTGACACACCTACCGCGTTGGAGAACACTGCGCTGGCCTGTTGGGTATTTCCGGGCTCTACGGCAATGTCCCACGTGAATGGTGCGTCGGCGAGGGCGCCGAAGACCCAAATGCCGGAGTGCATCATGCCGAGCTTGCCCTCGAGGAACAGGTTGGTGTCGAAGTCTGCTGTGCCCTGTCCCTCTTCAATCGTGGGCATCACCGTGCCGCTCTTGTCGGTGAGCCACTCGGCTGCCTCGATGCCCGCGGGCGTGTTGAACGCTACGGAGGTTCCGTCGTCGCTCAAGAACGATGCACCGTTCTGGTCGAGCACTTTGTAGAACTCGTAGAACGACACAGGCTGGTGGTCGCCCCAAGTTCCGCTAGCGGAATCGGTGAGAGCGTCAGCAGCTGCCTGTTCGTCAGCCCAGGTCCAGTCACTCGTCGGGTAGTCGAGTCCGGCCGCATCGAAGAGGTCAGCGTTGTAATAGAGCACAACGTCGGAGAACGAACTGGGTAGTCCATAGCTCGTGCCATCAACGGCATAGGCGTCGATGAGCGACTCACGGTATGACTCGGGGTTAGTCACTTCGAGAGGGGCGAGCGAACCGCTCGATGCCAATTGTGGGAAGAAGTCGTAATTGGTGTCTACGACATCCGCCACTGTTCCGGCCGCGAGGTCTGTTTGCAAGGTCGTGAAGTAGTCACCGTAGGGAAGCGTGGTGATGTCAACGGTGATGGTGGGGTTCTCCGCCTCGAACGCATCAACAATCGTCTGCAGGTTGTCTTCGTTTCCGCCGGCAGAGGTGAAGTTCGAGTAGGTGATGGTGAGGGGGCCGTCTTCGCTGGCGGGCTCGGAGGCGCACGCACTCAAGAGCAGTGCTGAGACGCCGACGATTCCTCCCGCAGCAAGTAGTGAACGTTTCATGCTAGATATCTCCTTTGATGTCACGTGATGATTGGATCTCTGGTGTCCCGGGGCCTTACTTGATCCCTGAGCTTGCGACGCCCTGAATGATGTACTTTTGGGCGAAAATGTAGAGCGCGAGCATCGGCAATATGCTCACGATCGAGCCGGCCATCACGACGTCCCACGCGGTCGTGTATTGACCTTGAAGTCCCGCTAGAGCGATCGGCAGGGTCTGCAACTCGGGTGAGCGCAGCACGACGAGTGGCCACAAAAACGCGTTCCAGCTGCTCATGAAGGCGAACACAGTGAGGGTGGCGAGAGCCGGCCGGATGTTGGGGAGAATGATTTGCGTGAACACCCGAAAGTGACCGGCGCCGTCGAGCTTCGCGGCCTCGTCGAGTTCCCGCGGAACCTGGTTCACGGCCTGGCGAAGCAAGAAGATTCCGAATGCGCTCGCAAACGTCGGGAGCAGCGCACCGAGGTACGTGTTGAGCAATCCGAATGCTTTGAGCTCAGCAAACAGCGGCACGATGAGCACTTGCAGCGGAATCATCATCGTGGCGAGGTAGACCGCGAAGATAACGCCGCGGCCGCGGAATGGCAGTCGACTAAACGCATACGCTGCGGTGGCGCTCGTGAAGAGTTGCGCCAGCGTGGTCACGAGGGCGAGCCCGACGCTGTTCGCAACGACGCGACCAAAGGGACGCTCAGTAAACAGCGTTCGATACGCCTCGAATGATGGGTTTTCCGGCCACAGCTGGGGAGCGATGGAGAATCCAGCGCCCGGAGTGATTGAGGTGATGAACGTCCACAGAAAGGGGAAGAACATCGCGATCGCGCCAGCAATGACGACAACATGCAAGACGATCATCCTGGGGCGAGTGCGCGGCGATTTAGCCATAGTGAACCCACCTCTTTTGTCCAATAATTTGAATCACAGTGACCGCGAGGATCACGATAAAGAGCAACCACGAGAGGGCGGATGCTTCGCCCGCAGCGCCATAGCGGAACGTGAGGTCGTAAATCTGCTGAACGACCACTTGCGTAGATCCGCCCGGTCCGCCACCCGTCATTGCATAGACCTGGTCGAAGACTTGGAAGCCGTTGATGAGTGAAATCACCACGACGAAGAACGTGCTGGGGCTCAGCATCGGAATCGTGACGTTCCGGAATCGGCTCCAGGCGCCAGCACCGTCCACCTTGGCGGCGTCATACAGATCAGGGTTAATCGTCTGCAGCCCCGCAAGCAGAATCACCATCACGAAGCCGAGGTCTTTCCACGAGCTGGCAAGGATGATCGAGATCATTGCCCAGTCGGGGTCTGTCCACCAACCGGGGCCATCAATGCCGAACCAGCCAAGCGCGAGGTTGACGACACCGTTGTTGGGGTTGAGAAGCCAGCGCCACACGATGGCCACGGCAATCCAACTCGTGACAACCGGCAGAAAGTAGATTCCCCGCCAGAGGGACCGACCCTTCAGGGCTTGATTGAGTGCGAGCGCTAGCGCCAATCCGCCGATGTAGACGAGGGGAAGGTATCCGGCGATGTAACCGATTGTGTGGAGGAAGACTTCCCCGGTGCGTTCGTCGGCGAGGAGTGAACGATAGTTCTCCCATCCGATGAATTCCATGGGAGTGATGAGATTCCACTCGGTGAAGCTAATCCAAGCGGCCGCAACCATGGGTCCAAGCACGAAGAGAGTCAGTGGGATGGCACTCGGCAGCAGGAAGGCGAGCACGGTCAGCACATAGCCTGCACTGGCGCGCGGCTTTTTCCTGCTTCGTGGCGCGCGCGACGGTGGGGGCACCGTTGGCGCGTCGAGGGCGGTCGGCAGAACCATCAGGAATTCTCCTGCGGAGACGCCTGCTGCACAAGACGCTGACGGACCAGGTCGCCTTGCTCGCCGGCGATGCCTTCGGCGTCGAACGGAGTCGCGAGCACGAGAGTCGCAGCGCCCTGCGCCCAGCTGGCGTCTTGCCAGGTCTCAACCGCAACGGGAACACCGCGCCGAGCAGGCATGAGCGCAGCACGGAAAGCCGGCTCAAAGCCATAGGACCAGTGCCCCCAGTCTGCAGTGCCCTCCCCCAGCAGGATCACAATCTCAGGGTCAAGAACATGCACGAGACCCGCAATTGCTCGACCAAGCAGGTGCCCGGCCTCGCCGAAGACAGCGATGGCGTCGGCATTGCCGCGATCTGCCGCGTCGCGAAGTGCCGCAATTCCCGCTCCGGGAGCGATGATTTCGCGATTGCGCGCCGTCGCGACAAGTGCGCCCTCTGAGACAAAGGTCTCGAGGCATCCGGTGTTTCCGCACGTGCAGCGGGGACCGCTGTCGCGCACGGGAATATGACCGATCTCTCCCGCGCCGCCGCCAAAGCCACGGACGATGAGACCGTCGATCACGATTGCGGCGCCGATTCCCGTTCCGATCGTCACGGCAAGAAAGTTGCGGTGACGACGGCCGAGACCGTAAAGACGCTCCGCCATCGCGAGAGCGTTCACGTTGTTTTCGACGAGTACTGGCAACCCCAGCTCCCGACGCAACGTGGCCCCGATCGGCACGTTGTTCCACTTCAGCTGGGTGGAACTCACCACTCCGGCGGCTTGCGAATCAACAGAGCCGGGAACACCGACGCCAATACCGAGGAGTGGTGCCGACGAGCCGCCAGCGATGAACGAGCGAAGCAGCCCAGCAAGTGTCATGAGCATCGTGGTGGCTGACGCGTCGAACGGTTCGCTCGCCGTCCGCAGCACGATGCCATCGATTCCGACCTCGACGAAAGCCACATGATCGGAGGCCACCTTCACGCCAACCGCGCGCCCCGCACTGGAGACGAGGCCGAGCATCCGCGCCGGTCGTCCACCCTGTGACGGCTGGTGCTCAAGCTCCCGCAAGAGACCGTCGTGGAGCAAGTCTTTGGTGAGTTGCGTCATAAGAGCCGGTGAGAGACTCAGCGTGCGAGCAAGCTCAGCACGGGATGCCGGACCGTGTGCACCCAGGTGAGCAAGGATTGCTGACCGGTTTACATCGGTACGTGCCATCGGACGAATCGCCATTGGTTCCCCTTAGTTCAGGACTAAACAAACCATAGAATTAAGTACGGGCAAATGTCAATGGCGCGAGACCACACGCCTGCAAAGTACAGCGATGATGGGGTGAAAATCGGCACAACGGGCACGCGTTCATAGCCCGCATCCGCCTTAAAACCAGAAAGCGCAGGCGACCCAGTGGGTCACCTGCGCTTGTAAAGGACTGCGGTTAGGCCGACTTCTCCGCACGCACCGGCTTGCGAGGCACGATCGTGGGCGCTGCATTTTCCAGCACCGCCGCCCTAGTAACAATGACGCGGCCGACGGTTTCGTCGGAGGGCACATCGAACATGATCGGGCCGAGCACTTCTTCGAGAATCGCACGGAGGCCTCGAGCACCCGTTTGACGCAGCACGGCAAGATCAGCGATCGACTCGAGGGCATCGTGTTCGAACTCAAGCTCAACGCCGTCAATTTCGAACATGCGCTGGTACTGGCGCACGAGAGCATTCTTGGGAGTGGTGAGGATGTCCATGAGGGCGACTTGGTCGAGCTGCGTGACCGTGGTCACAACAGGCAGCCGGCCAATGAACTCAGGGATGAGACCAAACTTGTGGAGGTCTTCTGGCAGAACTTCGCCGAAGAGGTTCACATCGTCGCCCTTGCTGTGCAGCGGAGCGCCGAAGCCGATGCCCTTTTTACCAGCGCGGTTCGAGATGATTTCTTCGAGACCAGAGAATGCGCCAGCCACGATGAAGAGCACGTTGGTGGTATCCACCTGAATGAACTCTTGGTGCGGGTGCTTGCGGCCGCCCTGCGGCGGAACAGAAGCGACGGTGCCCTCAAGAATCTTGAGCAGCGCTTGCTGCACACCCTCTCCTGACACATCGCGCGTGATGGAGGGATTCTCTGCCTTGCGAGCGATCTTGTCGATCTCATCGATGTAGATGATGCCCGTCTCCGCGCGCTTCACGTCATAGTCAGCAGCCTGCAGAAGCTTGAGGAGAATGTTCTCGACATCTTCACCGACATAGCCGGCCTCGGTGAGGGCTGTGGCATCCGCTACAGCGAACGGCACGTTGAGGCGCTTGGCCAGAGTTTGAGCGAGATACGTCTTTCCGCAACCGGTAGGACCGATCAGCAGGATGTTCGACTTAGCGATCTCGACGTCATCAATCACGGCATCCGCCGAAGTGATGGTGTTGCGAGCACGAACACGCTTGTAATGGTTATAGACGGCCACCGAAAGCGAGCGCTTAGCTGCCTCCTGGCCGATGACGTATTCCTCTAAGAAGTCATAGATTTCACGCGGCTTAGGCAGGTCGAACTCGCTCGACGTTTCTTCGCCAGCTTCAGCAAGACGCTCTTCAATGATCTCGTTGCACAGATCTACGCACTCGTCGCAGATATATACGCCCGGACCGGCGATCAATTGCTGTACCTGCTTTTGGCTTTTGCCGCAGAAGGAACACTTGAGCAGGTCCGCGCTTTCCCCAATTCGGGCCATGCCGGTTCCTCTCCTTGAGTAAATACCTTGATAACGAGCCTAACCCGATATTCGTTCAGTCTCCGTCACAATTACCGGCGGCGTTTCGGCGCGTCGAAACAAGCGTCATCTGACCAAGCGAATGTGCCTACGGATACGAACTAGGGTTAACGAGTTCGACCTAGCCAACAGAAGGGGCCCCATGCATACTCGTGCAACGCGCGTGCTCCGCGGCGGCTTAGCTGCGCTGTTTGCTACGTGTGCCGCAGCTCTCTCCCACGTCGTCGCTGGCGGAGCATCTCCGTCGATGTTCGGCATCGGCGTCTCGCTCGTCATCTCCGTCGCCATTTGCACCCTTTTGGCCGGGCGCACGGTCTCGATTGTTCGCCTCAGTGCTGCCATTCTGGTGAGCCAGGCGATGTACCACACACTGTTTAGTTCGATGCTGGCGCCGGAAGGTATCGCGCCGCACAACATGGCAGCCATGACGTTTGACTTCTCCTCGGCGACCCAGACTGCGGACTCGACCATGTCGCTTTCGCATCTTGCGGCGGCAGTGGTCACGATTCTGATGTTCCGCTACGCCGAGGTTGCCTTCTGGGGGCTGTTCGAAACGGCCCGCGTCTTTGTGTCGCGGCTTCTCGCATCCGCGAGCATCGCCGGAACACGCATTCTCGAGTTCCGCGTTGTGCCTGTCGCCGCGCCGGCAACGCCGCTTGTTGCACGAGTTCTCTCCATCACGCGTTATCGGGGCCCACCAGCCACCATGCCTGCGGTTTAGCACGACGCCGCCCAGCATCCCCGATATTTGTCGCATTTTCGCGACCCCTTTTGAGAAAGAAACTAATGAAGAATTTCACTAAAGCTGCACTCGCGCTCTCGGCGGGAGCCGCCCTCGCCATTGCAGCACCACTCGCCGCCATGGCCCACGTCACGATCGATCCCGGTCAGGCAGACCCTGGCGACTACGCCCTCATCACGGTCAAGGTTCCCAACGAATCTGAAACCGAAAAGACCAACCGGGTTGAGCTGTTTTTGCCTACCGACACTCCCTTCACGAGCGTACGTTTCGTGCCGGTAGCCGGCTGGGATGCTCAACTCGTGCGCAGCGAACTGCCCGAGCCTGTCATGATCGGCGAAAGCGAGATCACGGAGGCGGTGACCTCGATCGTGTGGACCGCTCAGCCCGGCTCAGAGCTCGGTGATGGCGGACTCTTGCTGCTGCCCGTCTCCCTCGGCCCGGTTCCTGATGTCGGAAGTGTCGTACTCGCAGCAGACCAGAGCTACACCGATGGCAGCGTCGTGAGCTGGAACGGTGTCGAAGAGGATGCAGAGAAGCCGGCGCCGATCCTCTACGTCAACGACGAGGCGGTCGACCACCACGACGCTGCAGCTGACAGCGACACTGGTGACCACGACGCTGACGAAACCGAAGAGCAAATGCACTCCGCCGAATCCGCAAGCAGCGGCGACCCGGTTGCCCGCGGTCTCGGCATCGCCGGCCTCGTCGCTGGCCTCGCCGGTCTCGTAGCAGCCTTCGCCTTCCGCCGCCCCACCGCAAAGTAGTTCACCCTATGCGTCAAGCTATTCGCAGAGGCGCCGCGTTCGGCGCGGCCACGCTAGCAGCACTCACGCTGCTCGTGGCCGCGCCCGCGTACGCTCACAACTACCTCGTCGAGAGCACGCCGCTGGAGGGCGACACCCTCACCGTGCTCCCCGACGAGTTCTCGGTCACCACAAACGACACCCTGCTCGACCTTGCGGGTGACGGCGGCGGGTTCGCGATTCAGATCTTGGATTCGAACGGCGGGTACTACGGTGACGGTTGCTTCACCATCAGCGATGCAACGCTGTCGACCGGCGCGACCCTGGGTGAAGCAGGCGACTACCGGATGCTCTGGCAACTGGTCTCCGCCGATGGCCACACCGTGTCAGACGAAATCGACTTCACGTGGGAACCGGATGCCGACCAGACGATCTCCGGCCCACTGAGCGGGCCTCCAGCCTGTGGCGGCGGAACACTTGAGGAGTCCACTCCCCCGGCAGATGCAACCGACCCAGCGCAGGACGACGCGGATAGTGACGCTGCTGCCGCAGACGCCGGCACGCTCGTGCTCGTGGGCGGAGCGATCGCCTTGGTCTTAGTTGCGGGAGTAGCGATCTTCTTGATTACTGCGAAGCGCAACAAGGACGAGAAGGACGAGTCTTAGCGGGCCGAGCCAACCATTATCTGCAGCCGCAACTTTCACGAATGGTGAGGTCCAGCGGAAGAACACGATTGTGGGGCGCTTCTTGAGACCCCGGAGTTGCGTCAAGAAGAACATCCACCCCGAGCGAGGCCGCAGTGTGGAACGGTTGCTGGACGGTCGTGAGGCGGGGCAAGACGATGCTCGATTCCTTGAGCCCATCGAAAGAAATGAGCGCCAGGTCCTCGGGAATGCTGAGCCCCGCTTGCGTCGCCGCGGTCATGATTCCGAACGCTTGCTCATCACTATGGACGAAGATTGCCCGCGGGCGCGTGGGTCGCGCAAAAATATCCCGTGCGAGCGCGAAAGCGCTGTAGCGATCGAATTCGCTCTCGAATACCTCGTGGTCGTTGACCTTCATACCCTTTGCCTTGAGAGCATCGCCCCACCCGGCTAGTCGGTCGCTGACTCCATACAGGTGCGCCGGGCCAGAGAAACACGCAACGGATTCGTACCCGTGGTCGAGTAGGTGAGAGGTGGCGGCGAAACCTCCACCACGGTTGTCGACCAGTATCGCGGTCGCTCCAAGCTCGCTTGCCGGGCGGTCGAAAAACACGAGTGGTGTGTGGTTGCCTTCAAGCACACTAGACGTCTCTTCATGACTTGAACGACGCTCGTCCGTGCTTCCGACGAAGAGAATCCCGCGCACTTGGTGCTCCATAAACGAGCGAAGGTGGCGTGCTTGCCTTTCATCGCTATTCATGGCGTTTCCGAGCAGCAGCGAATGGCCACGGGCAAGTGCGGAGTTCTCCACCTCGATGGCGAGCTCACTGCAGTAGGGGTTGGTGATGTCCGAAGCGATCAGCCCTAATACCGTGCTGGACGCTGAGGCCAAAGCGCGAGCAGTGGCATTAGGGCGGTAACCGAGCCGAGCGACCGCATCGAGCACACGCTGTTTCGTCGGCGCGGCAACATTGCGGGGGCCGTTGTTCATGACGTAACTGACAACGGCAGTAGAGGTGCCCGCTTCGCGAGCAACATCGTCTCTGGTTACCAAGGTGTATTCGATTCCCTATTCATCAGTGCTTTCCCCTGTGCCGTTCGGAGCACGTCGACGGCGCACACGCCGCACAGACGATCATGTCGCAATCCAAGGTGGAAGGCTAAAGAAAAATCACTTTACCCGAAAAATATCTACGCGGGTAGGCAATAAACGTGCGTACAGAAAGAATTCACGCAGATTTCCATGTTTCTTCGACGTTAAATCTGCGTAATCACTGGTCCATTTTCAAAATTAGTGCTTGACCCTGACGAAACGGTCTGTTTGTATAGTCCACAATCTACCCGCGTAGATCGCTAAACAAACCTCACATCGCACGTTCATCCGGCGATTCGAAAGGAACCAAGGCTGTGGCTCTTTCCTCACTCCCCTCGCCTCACCACCACGCACCAACCTGTGCCCCCGTTGTCACGGCTGATGTGCCAGCGTGGGTAGCGAAGGCCCAGTCGCATTCTGATCACCTGCTCTCCTTAGCGGGGCCCGTTGCGCATCGCGCCGACGTCGTCGGTGTGCTCGCCGACGACGAGACTGACTGGACTTTCGGAAACTTCATGTTGACGTGGTTGGACTCAAGCCAAGAAGTTCGCCGCATCTGGCATCTTCCTGATGCAGCATTCTTTCTCCGACTCATCGAGATCGCTTATGCTCCGGTGCTCGACGCGAACCCGTCGTACCGCACGTTGCTGACCGATACCAGTCGCATCCAAATGTCGATCACGAACGACATTCTCCAAATTCAGCTCGACGGGCTAGTGGACGACTACACGATGATCCGGCACCACGCCCTCATGCTCTTCAGCTCTGCGCTCTGGCTCGATGAGCCTCAACGGAGCCAGTGGCTCGCTCTTTACGACGATCTCGTGACGTACGTCGATTCCCGCCCCGAAGGACGACCCCACGTTGACTCGCTCGCAGCGGTCGAGAGCGCAGCATTCGCTGACTTCGTCACGTTGGCCCCTCAAACGCTCACCACTGAAAGCGCCGACGCGCTCCTGAACGACCACGAGGCGCTCGCCCATGTTCTCGACTACCAGCTTTACGCCGGGGTAGCCATCGGACTCCTGTGGCGCGAGTACCGAGCCCTCGATGAAACAGAGCGAGACGAGTGGTACCGCACCCAACTTTCCGAACGTTACCTCGACACCGATTATCTGAAGACTGAATGGATGGCACAGTAATGTCCCACGATCACAGCGCCTCCGCGCCCGCCGAGCAACTTGACCTCGTCATCACGAACGCAAAAATTCGTTCCGACGACGACGCGCTCTACAACATCGGCATCAAGGGCGGCGTCATCGTCGCAATGTCGAGCAACGTGCAAGATTTAGGCCACGCAACAGAAACGACGGATGCCGCGGGTCGGTGGGTGATTCCCGGTGCGATCGATTCCCACGCTCACATCAACCAGCGCGCTGACGAGTACAACCACATTCCCGGCCTTGGACCGGACGACAATTTCTCCGCTGAGTCGCGCGGCGCGCTTGCCGGTGGCTGCACCACTGCGCTCAATTACGTGCAGTTCGGCACCCCGTCGCTGCTCGATTCGTTCCACGACGGGCTGGCCGCGGCGCGTGCTCAGTCTCAGATCAATGTGATGTTCCACGGCTGCCTCATGAATATGGGCCAAGTCTCAGAAATCGAGCAGGCCACCAAAGAAGGCATGCGCACGTTCAAGATCTTCATGCCCTACCGGGGTGAAGAGGCCAAGAATCTGGGCGGAATCGGAAGCCTCAACCACGCGCAAATGCGAGAAGCATTCGCCGCGATCGTAGCCAACGGTGCTCAAGCACTGGTGCACGCCGAAGATGGCGACATCGTCGACGCTGCTATGCAAACGGAAAGCACCGCTGGGCTCGACTCGCTCGCAGGGTGGGAGCGATCGCGCCCCACCATCGCCGAAGGGGATGCCGCCTGGACCGCTCTCTATCTTGCAGAAGAGGCGGGCTGCCAAGTATCGATCGTGCACGTCTCGAGCTTGGAAGCGATCAAAGCCAGAAAGGCATTGGGTTACCCGGGCGCGGCACTTGAGTCATGTGTTCACTACATGGTGCTCAGCACTGAGTCGGCAATTGGCCCGGAGGGCAAAGTTGCCCCGCCCATCCGCGACCGCAGTCTTTCCGACGCCATTACCGAGGCAGTTCTCGCGGGCGAGATCGATTTCTTCGGATCCGACCACAACGAATGGCCAAGCGCCGCAAAAACTGACTGGGAAACTTCCAAGCCTGGATTGCCCGGTATCGGCCTCATGCTCCCGCTGCTCTTGACGCACCTTGTCGTGGACAACGGCATGAGCATGGAAAGCCTCATCGAACTCACCTCGCGCAATGCCGCCGTGAGATTCGGTCTCGAAGGTAAAGGCAAGGTCGCAATCGGTATGGATGCCGACCTCGTCATCCTCGAGGAAGGTGAGCGAGTCGTACGGATCGAAGATCTTCACTCGCCCATCGATTACTCGCCCTACGCCGGCATGACATTGCGGATGTGGCCGAGCGTGACCGTATGCGGCGGCGTCGTCGTCTTCGCTGACGGCGAGTTCCCACGCGAGGACTTCCGTGGAGAAATGCTGAACGATCGCTTCCGGACAGACCCCGCACTCGCGGTCTGATCCTCATCATCACCAAACAAGAAGGAGCACACTACATGCCACGGTCAATCATCCTCGATGTCGACACAGGAACTGACGACGCGATTGCAATCATGATGGCAGCGCTATCGCCAGAGATCGACCTCGTTGCGTGCACCACCGTGTGGGGCAATCGTCCGGTCGAGAATACGACTGACAACACGCTTCGCGTGCTCGACTACATCAACCGCTCCGACATCCCTGTCTATCGGGGACTCGATGAGCCATTCGGCCCTATCGGCGTACCGCAGCCCAGCCCTTCGGACGATCACAGCGGCGGAAAGATGCACCCGAAGGAGCTCGACCTCCCGCCCGCCACCTCGGTTGCTCAAACGCAGGGCGCTGTCGAGTGGTTAGTCGAGACGCTGCGAGCTCGTACTGAACCCATCACGCTGGTGCCAGTCGGTCCACTGACAAACATCGCGGCTGCGATCACCCTCGACCCCTCGATCATCGAGAAGGTCGACGAGATCGTCATCATGGGTGGCGCGCACGCTTTCGGCAACGCAACGCCGTCGGCAGAATCGAACATCTGGCATGACCCCGTAGCTGCTGACGTCGTTTTCAAAGCCGGCTTCAAGCGAATTGTTCTGGTTCCCCTCGACGCGACGCACGACGCACTCGTCACCGGAGCACAGGCATCCGAGCTTCACGCTCTCAGTACCCCCGCTGGACTGGCGACCGCGATCTGTATCCAACAGCGCATCGTCGCCCACGATGAAAGCCAGCCACAGGCGATTCCCGACAGCGCCCCCATTCACGATGCCGTCTGCATCGCGTATCTGCTCGACCCCGCTGTCCTTCCTCTTAACCACCTTCACGTCGGCATCGAGACAACAGGAGTGCGCACCTTCGGTAGGACTGTTATCGACGTTCGTCACCGAGGCATAGAAGAACCGAACGCCTACGTCGCATTGACGGCGAACGCTGACGTCTTCTATCGACTGCTGAAGGAGTGTGTCTCTATCCAGCGATAACCACTGCTCTTCACGTTTCGAATATTTCGCTCCACCTAAGCAAGGGAAAACAATGAAACGCAACATCGCAACACTGAGCACGGCGGTCGGGACGGTAGCCATTATGGCTCTCGCCGGATGTTCTGCCGGCTCCACCCCCACCATCGCAGGCTGCGAGGACGGCGTAACCGAACTCTCCGTACTCCGCGCAGAAAACAACTCCCCCACTGACGAGCAATTGGATGCCTACACAGCCGCCAACAAATGCGTCATTTTCACCGTGGACGAAGTTCCGTTCGGCAACTTGGCAGCAAAGATCGCGGTGCTCGCACCGTCGTCGAACCCGCCAGACATTGTCGGATTCGACGCTCCAAGCACCGCATCCTACGCATCGCAGGGCTTCTTGCTTCCCCTTGACGATTACCTGCCCGATGGCTGGTTTGACGACGTGACGTCAGCGACGTTGACGGAGAACTCGTGGGACGGCCAGGTTTACTCGCCCGGCAACGAGCAAGACACTCTCTCCTTGTACTTCAACAAGGAGCTGACTGATGCAGCCGGCATCACACCTCCCACCTCTCTTGACACCGCGTGGACATGGCCAGAGGCGCAAGCCGCAATGCTGACCTGCCAGGTATCGGCAACCGAGGCTGCTGGGTCGACCGTGTACGGTCTCGCACCGTCACGACTCGGAGACGGCACCCCGGGAACGTCGTACCGCGATCAGCTCTTCTTGCGCAGTATGGGAGACCCCACTGCTCCTGAGTCATCATCGGCGTACAAGACGTTCTATGCAATCTCTGACGACGGAACCACTGTCGATGGCTGGCTGAACACGCCTGAAGCTATCGAGGGTGCGACCTTCTACCAGAACTTGTTCGAAGGCCCGGATGCTGTGACATCGAAGACTGGTCTTCCCAATGCACTGATCGATGGCAAGGCGTGCTTCGACCTCGAAGTGAGCTCCAACGCTACGACTCTTACTAACGCGGGAGTGGACTTCGGTGTGAGCCCAACGCCGTATCTCGTTACCCCTGTTGTGCACACCGGCGCTGTTACATTCGGCGTCACCGCACGTTCGAACAACGCAGAGGCAGCGGCCACGGCCGTTGTTGCAATGGACACCGGTGACCAGTACCTCGAGTGGGTTGAGAACAACCTCCGGATTCCAGTGTTGGTGTCGACGACCGAAGCACTGCCTTCGCTCAGCGAAGCACCGTTGAACATTCCCGTCGAAGAGATCCAGGAGTGGGGCGTACCGCGTCCTCCCGGACCGCACTTCGACGCGTATGACCTCTACGTGACTGCAGCGCTGAAGAACATCGCTTATGGAGCGGATCCGAAGACTGAGCTCGATCAGGCAGTCGCCAAGCTCGACCCGATCCTCTCGAAGTAGAACAGGAAACATCGTCATGCATTCTGGCCCGATCGATTCCACGCCGCTCGCGGTCAGAGACCTGGGCGGAAGCACTTCGCTTCCGCCCAGGCGCAGATCGAAGAGCGCGATGGGGAAGGGCGCACTACCTGCGCTTGCCTTCCTCACCCCGTTCCTTCTGCTTCTGCTGGTCTTTCAATACATTCCGCTGGCAGTCATGGCTCGCAGCAGCGTGCTCGACTACAGCCTTTTCAACCCCGACAACGCAACCTTCGTCGGTGCGGACAACTTCATCCGGATCTTCACGGATGCAGAGACAATCCAGTCGCTGCTGATCACGTTCGCGTTCATTCTCGGTGTCCTTGTTCTTGTCGTCCCTGCGTCCTTCGCACTGGCGGTTTTTCTCAACGGCAAGCTGCCCGCTCGGGCTCTCGTACGCACCATGATCTTTCTTCCCGTTGTCACCTCGTCGGTTGTCGTCGCGACACTCTGGACGTTCCTGCTCAATGAGACAGGGTTGATCAACTCGGTGCTCGCGACAGTTGGAATTCCGTCCGCAGGTTTTCTCACCGACACCACCCAAGCACTCCCCGCCATCATCGTGATGACCGTCTGGCAACAAGTCGGCCTGGCAACCGTTCTCTTTCTCGGTGGGCTGCAAGCAGTTCCCGCCGAGCTCAGCGAGGCGGCACATATGGATGGAGCCGGGCCCCTCCGTCGCACGCTCAGCATCACTCTTCCGCTGCTCTCCCGCACGACCCTGTTCATTGTCGTAGTGATGACTGTCTTCGCACTCCAAGCATTTGCGCCGGCGTACATCATGACGGGTGGCGCCCCTCAGGGCACGACGAACCTCATCATTTATCACATCTACAAGACGGCGTTCATTCTTCAGCAGCCGGGCTACGCCTCCGCAATGGCGCTCGTCGTGCTTGCTTTCGCCATCATCATCAGCTTGATCCAGATGCGGTTACTTCGCACTCGTTGGAACTATTAGGAGGACGCCATGACTACTCAACGCATAGCGGAACCACATCAGCTTCGCCGACTCCCCATGACTATCGCTCGCTTCGGCGTCTCGTTTGTGGTGATTGCCATCATCGTGGGCGCATTCCTCCTGCCCTACCTCTGGATGGTGTCGTCTGCATTCAAAAATCAGACCGCGATCTTCGATGATCTCAACCCGCTCTCGTGGAAGGTATTTCTTCCCGTCGGCGGAACGATCGACAACTTTGTGGCGCTTTTCGAAAAAGGAATCGGTCTCGCTCTCGTCAATTCGCTCATCGTCGCGTTCATCCAAGTGGGCGGCACCCTGGTGGTCTGCACCCTCGCTGCCTATGCGTTGACGAGAATTTCGTTCAAGGGCCGCGGCGTGGTCTTCGCGGTGATCCTCGCAACATTCATGCTTCCGGCAGAAGCGCTTGTCGTGCCGATGTATGGGGTAATTGCTGGCCTCAACCTGCAAGACACACTCCTCGCGGTCGCGCTTCCCTGGGTCTCGAGCGTTTTCGGGCTCTTCCTTCTGAAGCAAGCCTTCGAAGAGATCCCGATGGAGTTGGATGAGGCGGCACGACTCGATGGTGCGGGACACTTCCGGGTCTTCTGGTCGATCATCCTTCCCAACGTGCGCACATCGTTGGCAACTCTGTGCCTCGTGACCTTCTTGTTCTCGTGGAACGCATTCCTCTGGCCGTTGACGGTCGTGCAAAGTTCTCAGAACCAGGTCATTCAGGTCGCCATTGCCCAGTCGGTATCTGCGGGTGAGCTGCCCAACTGGGGCTTGACGTTCGCGGGCGCCGCTGTGGCCACAGTGCCACTGATCCTCCTCTTCCTCTTCGCTCAGCGCTTCTTCGTGCAGGGCCTCGCTTCTTCCGGACTCAAGTAAGGACATCGCATGAACTCCCCCCAACGTTCCACCTACGTCGCCAATTGCTCGCTGCTGTTCCAAGAGTTGCCCCTCCTCCAGCGGCCGGCCGCCGCCTATAACGCTGGTTTCGATTCGATCGAATATTGGTGGCCGTTCGATTCTGCTTCGCCCACTGATAGCGACGTCGACAAGTTTGTCGGGGCTATTGACGATTCCGGAGCGAAGCTTGTCGGACTCAACTACTTTGCTGGGGACCTTTTCGGGCCCGATTGCGGTGTCCTCTCTCTTCCCGACCGCCAAGCAGAATTTCGCGACAGCGTGGAAATCGCAACGGCCATCGGTTCGCGCCTCAACGTGGGAGCGTTCAACGCGCTCTATGGAAACCGAGTCGAGACCTCGACTCCGGAAGCACAGGATGAGCTCGCCATCCAGAGCCTCGGCTTTGCCGCCGACGCTGCCGCCACCATCGGGGCGACAGTGCTCATCGAAGCCGTGAGCGGCCCCAAGCCTTATCCGCTGCGCACCGCGGCGGACGCTATCGCGGTGGTAGATCGCGTCCGGGCATCCGGACACTCGAACGTTGCTTTTTTGCTCGATATTTTCCACTTAGCCGCGAACGGGGATGATGTTTCAGCCGCTATCAAGAGTCACGCCTCATCCGTTGCGCATGTACAAATCGCGGACTTCCCTGGCCGAGGAGAACCCGGCTCCGGAACGCTCGATCTAGACCGCTATCTCAGCGAATTGACCGAGCAGGGCTATACCGGGGCGGTCGCGCTCGAGTACAAGCCGTCCACTGGCGACACTCAAGCCAGCATCGCCAATCTCAATGATTTCCCATCGATCACAGTTTCAGTAACGAGAGGTTCTTCACTATGACAAAAATTGCATTCATCGGTCTCGGCATCATGGGCGCGCCTATGGCGGCCAACTTGGTTGCCGCTGGCCACGACGTCACAGGGTTTAACCGCAGCCGGGCCGCCGTCGACACGTTCATTGCGCAGGGCGGGTCAGGCGCACAGAGCGTCGAAGAGGCGATCGCCGGCGCCGAAATTGTGGTGACGATGCTGCCGGACTCCCCCGATGTCGAGTCTGTATTGAGCGGCGAAAGCGGCGTGTTCGCACGTGTGCCTCAGGGCACCCTCGTCATCGACTTTTCGACGATTCGACCGGATGTTGCCATCCGGTTGGCCGAAGAAGCAGCAAGCTCAGGGATTCACATGCTCGATGCGCCGGTCTCGGGTGGTGAGGCGGGAGCTGTGGAGGGTGCACTATCCGTCATGGTCGGAGGATCAGCCGAGGCTTTCGCTCAGGCTTCCACCGTCTTCGACGCTGTTGGATCAACGATCGTTCACGTGGGCCCGTCAGGTTCTGGTCAGACGGTAAAGGCTGCAAATCAGCTCATCGTGGCCGGCACGATGGAACTCGTCGCCGAAGCTCTCGTCTTCCTCGAAGCCCACGGAGTAGACATGGAGTCCGCAGTGAAGGTGCTTTCGGGAGGTCTTGCCGGCAGCACAGTTCTCTCGCGGAAAGCTCCGAACATGCTCTCCAGAAACTTCGCACCGGGCTTCCGTGTGACCTTGCACGACAAAGACTTGGGAATCGTTACGGCTGCGGCACGGGAGGCGGGGGTCGCTATTCCTCTCGGAGCCGTGGTGGCGCAGCTCATGGGTTCGCTCAAAGCCCGCGGCGACGGCGACCTCGATCATTCGGCATTGTTCACCCTCGTCAGTGAACTCTCCGGTCGCAGTGACGATCAGACCGAGGGATAAGTCGTGAGCCTGCCGTCACGGTCTGCCACGACCACACGCATGAACCGCCCCTGGGGCGTTCTCGGTGCCATCGTTGCGCTCCACGTCGTCGGGTTCGGCGCGCTCGTTCTCGCGAGCGCGCCGTCAGCAGCGGACTCCTCGGGCGCAGCGAGCGGGTTGGCCGTCGCTCTCGGAATCGGGCTCACCGCCTACGCGTTGGGAGTTCGTCACGCTTTTGATGCCGATCACATCGCCGCCATCGACAACACGACCCGACGACTCGCGACGTCGCCCCGCGAAGCGCGCGGCACCGTCGGTTTTTGGTTCGCGCTGGGGCATTCGACGATCGTCACGGTCCTGTGCGTGCTTCTTATGGCATTCGGGCAGGCACTGGAAACCGCCATGGCAGCTGACGGCTCAGCGGTTCAGTTCACCACGACTGTCTACGGCCCCACGATCTCAGGAGTCTTCCTGCTCGTCATCGCCGCTGCCAACATTATTGCGCTCACCCGTTCCCATAGTCACGGAGTTCGTGGCCCCGTCACTTGGCTACTCGGACGTTTCGATAAGGCTGTGGATCGACCAAGTCGAATGTACGTAGTCGGTCTGTTGTTCGGACTCGGCCTCGATACCGCCACAGAGATCTGGCTTCTCGTCCTGTTGGGCGCAGCCGCTCTCTCGTCTGCTTCGCTGTGGGCTGTGCTCGCGCTTCCCATTCTGTTCGCAGCAGGAATGACCGCGATGGATACCCTTCAAGGCCTCATGGCGAGCCGCGTTTACCGACCAGGCTCGCGCTCCTCACGCGTCCAACGAGCCTTCAGCATCGGAATGACTGTCGTCGCTGTCACCGTCGCGGTTGTTGTCGGTGTCGTACAGCTCGCTTCGGCAGTTACTGCATCCGGAGGAACTGCGGGTGTACTGAATTGGATCTCGGGTGCCGAAGTATCATCTCTTGGCTTCGTACTAGCGGGGCTCATCCTTGTTGGCTGGCTTGTTGTGCTGGCAATCGGACGATCACACAGCGATCGCACCTCTGCATTCGTTGCTCCTCAGCCGATGATGAAAGAAGGCGTCTGATGCATCTCACACCTGCCGATACCGAAAAACTATTGCTCAGCGTTGCGGCGATGGTCGCTCGGGAGCGACTCGACCGCGGGGTCATCCTCAACTACCCCGAGAGCATCGCCTTGCTCAGCAGCTGGGTGATCGAACGCGCCCGTGACGGCGCACTCGTCGCCGACCTCATGGACGAAGGCCGGGAGGTGCTCACGCGCGCCCAAGTGATGCCCGGTGTCGCCGACATGATCCGCGACGTTCAAGTCGAAGCAACCTTTCCCGACGGTCGCAAGCTCGTCACCTTGCATCACCCCATCCAGTAAAAGGGAGATAGATCATGGCTAGTGCACGCTCCGAAGGGCCGGGCGCCTTCAGAATTCGACCGGGAATCATCGAACTGAATGCCGACCGCACGGAGGCTGAGCGTATTCGCGTTGTCTTCCTCAACTCTGGAGATCGGCCTATCCAGATCGGGTCTCATCTTCACCTGCCGGACGCGAACGCCGCCCTCACCTTCGACCGCGAAGCGGCCCACGGTTTCCGGCTCGATATCCCGTCGGGAACATCGCAACGATTCGAACCAGGCGCCTCTCGAGAACTCGACGCGGTCGCAATTCAGGGAGCGAGGCGCATTCCCGGCCTCCAACTTTCGCATGCAGGCAAGGAGCAACTCGATGGTATCCATTGACCGACAACGCTACGCAGCAATCTATGGTCCTACTGCGGGCGACCAGATACGCCTCGGCGACACCGACCTCTGGATCGAAATCGAGCGCGATCTCACCGTTGGTGGAGAAGAAGCCGTATTCGGTGGCGGCAAATCGATTCGAGAGTCTATGGCTCAAGGCGTGCGCACTCGCGCCGAAGGCGCGCTAGACACCCTCATTACGAATGCCATCGTGCTTGACTGGTGGGGCATTCAGCGGGCGGATGTCGGCATCAGAGATGGACGAATCGTTGCGTTAGGCCGTGCAGGAAACCCTGACATCGCCGACGGCGTCCATCCCCTACTCGTGATCGGCCCATCGACTGACGTGATCTCGGGAGAGGGTCGCATCCTCACCGCCGGCGGTATTGATTCTCACGTTCACCTCATCTCCCCCTCCCAAATTCATGAAGCGCTCGCCACAGGAATCACTACCGTGGTAGGTGGCGGCACCGGGCCTTCCGAGGGATCAAAAGCCACCACTGTCACCCCCGGCGCGTGGCATCTGGAAACCATGCACCGCGCCATGGATCGCTTGCCGGTTAACCTGCTCTTGCTCGGCAAGGGAAACACCGTCTCGCCCGAAGCCCTCAAGGAACAGGCGTTAGCCGGTGCTGGTGGTTTCAAGATTCATGAGGATTGGGGCGCGACACCTGCAGCGATCAATGCGGCTCTTGAGGCCGCCGACACCTTCGGTCTACAGGTCGCGCTGCACTCCGATTCGCTCAACGAAGCCGGCTATGTGCAGTCCACGATCGATGCGATCGGCGGACGCGGCATCCACGCATTTCATGTTGAAGGTGCTGGCGGCGGTCACGCGCCCGATATTTTGTCGATCGCGTCTCTGCCCAATGTCATCCCGGGATCAACGAACCCGACGCTCCCCCACACCATAAATACTGTTGCGGAACACCTCGACATGCTGATGGTGTGCCATCACCTCAATGCATCGGTGCCCGAAGACCTCGCCTTCGCTGAGTCCAGAATTCGCGCAACAACGATCGCGGCGGAGGACATCCTCCACGACATCGGAGCACTGTCGATCACGTCGTCAGACTCTCAGGCGATGGGCCGAATTGGCGAAGTCATTTCCCGTACGTGGCAGGTTGCACACGTCATGAAAGCACGGCGCGGGTCGCTCGGCGCCGCGCACCCCGCCGACAACGAGCGCGCACGGCGCTACATCGCTAAATACACAATCAACCCCGCCATCGGTCACGGAATCGATAAAGAAGTAGGGAGCATCGAGCCAGGCAAGTTGGCTGACTTGGTGCTGTGGGATCCGCGATACTTCGGCATTAGGCCCGAAGTTGTCATCAAGGGAGGCGGCTTGGCGTGGGGCGCTCTCGGCGATCCCAACGCCTCAATCCCTACCCCGCAGCCGGTGCTCATGCGACCGTCATTTGCGGATGCCATTGGCGACCGACTTTCACTCTCGTTCGTCGCGCAGGCCGCAATTGATGACGGCTTTGAGGAACGGATGGGACTTGGGCGCACCGTTGTCGCCGTGCAGTCCACTCGGGAAGTGACCAAGCATGACCTGAAGAACAATGACACGCTCCCGAAGATCGATATTCGTCCGGATACCTTCGCGATCTCGATCGATGACGAACTTGTCGTGCCCGCTCCCGTCGATACCCTGCCCCTCGCTCAGCTCTACACGATGTTCTAATGGTCGACTCGGGGACGCTCGCGATGCTCCTCGCTGATGCGCGCCTGCCCACCGGCGGACACACTCACTCGGCGGGAATGGAACCTGCTTTGCTTGGTGGGCTCAAGCGAGACGACATCCCCTCGTTCCTTGCCGGCAAAACACGCTCGACAACACTCGTCGAAGCCGGAACGGCGGTAGTGGCACGGCATCATTTCATCAGCGAAGCCGCGCCGTCGGGGATAGACGCTCTAATCGCGGCCTGGGCGGCGAGAACCCCTAGCCCGGCATTGCGCGACGCTTCCCGACTCCTCGGTCGCGGCTACACAAGGATTGGCCGCACCGTGTGGCCGAGCAGCGCATCAATTGCGTTCTGCGCTCAGCTGCGACAGCCACCCCGGGCCGTCGTGCTCGGAGCGATCGCGGCAACCGCCCTGATGAAGCCAGCCGACCTGGTTCGTCTTGTCGTCTACGAAGAGGTTCAGAATGCAGCATCCGCTGTCCTCAAGCTCGACCCGATCGACCCCGCCACAGTGGTTACCTGGGTGCTCAATGCCTGCGAAGTAGCCGAACCGTTTGTCCATCAGCTCTCACTTATCACTACGCCTGAGGCGATCCCCGCCTTGGGCGCTCCGCAAGCCGAGGGGTGGGC
Organism: Salinibacterium sp. NG22; assembly: GCF_015864925.1. NCBI lineage: Bacteria > Bacillati > Actinomycetota > Actinomycetes > Micrococcales > Microbacteriaceae > Salinibacterium > Salinibacterium sp. NG22. The sequence continues at coordinate 626,871 of NZ_JADYWG010000001.1, forward strand.
TGAGGCTCACTCCGTTATGAAGAAGAGGTTGTTCCGTGCCTGAAAAAAACGCGCCCTCCCGCGCACTACGTCTGGGAATAGCCGGTCCAGTGGGAACCGGAAAGTCGTCGCTCATCGCACTTCTGTGTCGTTCCCTTGGTGAGGAACTGAGACTGGGTGTCATCACCAACGACATCTACACGGATGAGGATGCGCGATTCCTGCGGTCTGCTGGAGTACTGGATCCCGAAAGAATCCGTGCTGTGGAGACAGGAGCGTGCCCGCACACAGCGATCCGCGATGACGTGACGGCGAACCTGCTGGCTGCCGAAGATCTTGAAGCCGACTTCGCTCCCCTCGACATTGTCATCATCGAGTCCGGCGGCGACAACTTGACGGCGACGTTCTCTCCCGCCCTCGTAGACGCGCAAATTTTCGTGCTTGATGTCGCCGGCGGCGGCGACGTAGCGCGCAAGGGTGGCCCGGGCATTTCCCGCGCCGATCTGCTCGTCGTGAACAAGACAGATCTTGCGCCTTACGTCGGCGTTGATGTCGCGACGATGGTCTCTGACGCAACTCACGCGCGCGAAGGTCGGCCCGTTATCGCCCTGTCGCGAACGGATGACAACTCGATTGCCCTATTACGGCTGTGGGTGCTTGAGATGCTCGCCGCCTATCGCTCCGGAACCCACAGCCCCCAAGACCCCGGTCCGATGGCGCCGCATAGTCACCTCGATGAGGGCGGCCAAGCTGTGGTTCACACCCACAGTCCCAGTTCAGACCACGGCCATGACCATCCAGTGAGAGCTTAAGGCCTTCGCGTGCAGTCTGATGCGGCTTCGCGAGTCACGCGAGTCTCGGTAAACGCGAACGCGTCAGGGAACGCGCGCGTGGAGTTGAGGGCAGGAATACTCATACCGCGACTCATCTCCTGCACGGATCAGTCAGCGGATGTCGCTCTGGTCGCCGGGGGCGCGCTCCTGCTCGGCGGCGACACCGTTGCGATCGAAATCACGGTCGGCGCGGGTTGCCGCCTCACCCTCGAAGACATTGGCGGAATGGTGGCGTACGACGGTGAGGGGCAGTCTGCGACCATGACGATTCAGGTCCGGCTGCAGGCTGGAGCCCAATTGTCTTGGGCAACCCTCCCGTTCATCATCGCCGACGGCGCCTGCGTCGAGCGGGTCCTTGACGTCGAGTTGGATGAAGGCGCTGTAGCGCTCATTCGAGAGACCCTTGTGTTAGGGCGCGAAGGGGAAAAAGGCGGTCGGGTGGTGACCCGAACCTCCGTCTCGGCAAACGCTGTACCCGTGTTGATTGAGCAACAAGATTTCGACGGGAACGCACCCGTCTGGGGTCATCTTGGTGACGAACGTGTCATGGATACTGTGTTGCTTGCTGGCGCGCGGGCACCCGCATCGTCCATCGATCTTGCTGCAGTCGTGCTCGATTTCGAGGAGCCGGGTGGTCTTGCGCGGTGGCTTGGGAGAGAAACCCACCTCTCGCCGCTCGATACCGTGTGGCGAGAATGGGCCTTGGCGTAACGCAGTTAACGCACTGAGGCCGCCACCCGCAATGGGTAACGGCCTCAGTAACGTTAAGAACGTAGAACTAGCTCGTGATCGCCGGAAGCGTCTTGCGGCTCGTGAGTACCTGGTCGATGAGACCGTACTCCATTGCCTCAGCTGCGCTCAGGATCTTGTCGCGCTCGATGTCCTTGTTGATCTGCTCAGGGGTGCGGTTCGAGTGGAACGACAGGGTCTCTTCGAGCCATCCGCGCATGCGCAGAATCTCGCGAGCCTGAATCTCGATGTCCGAAGCCTGGCTTGAGCCTTCAGAACCACCACTGGGCTGGTGGATGAGGATGCGAGCGTTGGGCAGAGCCAAACGCTTTCCCTTGGTTCCACCGGCAGTGATCACGGCAGCCGCTGACGCAGCCTGGCCGAGAACAACGGTCTGAATCTGCGGACGAATGTACTGCATCGTGTCGTAGATCGCCGTCATCGCGGTGAACGAGCCACCGGGTGAGTTGATGTACATGACGATGTCGCGGTCAGGGTCCTGGCTCTCGAGAACGAGAAGCTGAGCCATAACGTCGTCCGCGGAAGCGTCGTCGATCTGCACACCCAAGAAGATGATGCGGTCTTCGAACAGCTTCGCGTATGGGTCTTGACGCTTGTAGCCGTAGGCCGTGCGCTCTTCGAACGTCGGCAAGATGTAGCGAGCGTCAGCATCCGGACGACCAATGCCGGCGGGAGCCTGTGCTCCGAGGTTAAAGTTCTCCATAATTAGTCCTTCTTGCCGGTTGCGTTGTCTTCAGTTCCGCCGCCGCCAACTACGTCAGAGGCGAATTCGCGGAGGTGATCGACGAAGCCATATTCGAGGGCTTCTTTGGCCGTGAACCAGTTGTCACGGTCGTTGTCGATGAGAACCTGCTCGACGCTCTTGCCTGTTTGCTCGGCGGTGAGCTCGGCCATGCGCTTCTTCATATCGAGGATGACGCCAGCCTGAGTCTGGATGTCTGCAGCGGTTCCACCGAATCCACCCGACGGCTGGTGCAGGAGCACGCGCGCGTTGGGGGTGATGTAGCGCTTGCCCTTGGTGCCCGAGGAGAGCAGGAACTGCCCCATCGAGGCGGCAAGGCCAATGCCGACGGTGACGATGTCGTTCGGCACGAACTTCATCGTGTCGTAGATCGCCATTCCCGCGGTGATGGATCCACCGGGTGAGTTGATGTAAAGGTAGATGTCGCGCTTGGGATCCTCTGCGGCGAGCAGCAAGATCTTTGCGCAGATCTCGTTCGCGTTTGCATCGCGCACCTCTGAGCCGAGCCAGATGATGCGGTCCTTGAGGAGTTGGTCGAAGATGCTCGAGACCAATGCCGGTTGGGCCATTGTTGCGCTCCATTTCAGTTATCGCGTGATACGAATCTATCCGAGTACGCGCCGCTATTCTGGCGTGTTCGCCCTAGGCAAAGTACCGCGTCGCCGGAGGCTGCTTGTAGGCTCGCCAAATGCAGCAGACTTGGCGCGATCGAATCGCAGATATTTGGGCCCACGCCGCCACTATGGCCGAGGGAGATGTTGTCGCGGCAATTGATGAGCTCGTTGCTGAACGTGCCCCTGACGACGCTGAGGCGTTGTTCGAGGCAGCGGGCGCCCGCGACTATGCCGGTCGTGAGACTGAGGCAGAGCCGCTGTACCGCAGTGCTCTTAACAATGGGTTGGATGCCGCCCTGCGGCCACGCGCGGTCATCCAGTTGGCGAGTACGCTGCGCAATCTCAATCGCGTCGATGAGTCGATTGCTTTGCTCGAGCAGCAGTTGCACGAGCATCCCGACGATGAGTGGACGGGGCCAACCGCCGCATTTCTCGCCCTTGCCCTCACCACTCGCGGCGATCCCACCCTGGCGGCTTCGGTCGCACTGATGGCATTGGCGAACTATTTGCCGATCTATCAGCGTTCGGTGCGCGGCTACGCAGCGGAGCTGGTGGCCGAGTAGCGCCTCGCGGTGTTCCCCCGCGATCGCCTCAGCGTTGGCAGGCTCCCTGCGACCATTAGCATTGCCGAATGCAGCAAATGATTCTCGACGTTGATACCGGCATTGATGACGCGCTCGCGCTCCTGTTGGCGGTGCGGCATCCGGGAGTCAATCTGCGGGCTGTCACGTGCGTCGCCGGCAATGCGAGCCTCGAACAGGTGGTGCGCAACACTCTGACGGTCTTGGATGCTGCGGGCGCGGGAGATATTCCGGTTGCGGCAGGCGCTCACCGTCCGCTGCTCTCTGAGGCTCATTCAGCGGCTCACGTGCACGGCGCTGACGGTCTTGGCGACCTCGGTTTACCCGAGTCGCCGCGCACTGTCGTGCCACTGCACGCGGTTGAACTGCTGCGTCGAGAAATTCTGGCGAGCCCGACGCCGGTAACGCTCGTGCCGCTTGCGCCGATGACCAACATTGCGCTTCTCGTGCGCCTGTACCCAGAAGTGTTAGACAACGTGGAGCGGATCGTCTTCATGGGAGGTTCAGCCTCTGTCGGCAATGCCACTGCGGTTGCCGAGTTCAATACGTGGCACGATCCCGAGGCCGCCGAAATCGTGTTGACCTCTGGCGCCCCCATCACCATGTATGGCTTGGATGTTTTCTATGCCGTGACGATCCCGCCTGAGGACATCGTTCGGCTCGCCGCCAGTCCCGAACCCGGCACGCAGCTCGCCGGGCGCCTGCTGCAGCATTTGGTCACGGTAAAAGGCAGTGAGGTGCGCGTCGCCGGTGATGGACACGGCGATATTGGCGATGCGGGCGCGGTGTGCGCTGCGATCGATCCGGATGGACTCAGCACCACACATCTGCCGGTGCGAGTGAGCCTGGCTGATCCTCTCACTCGCGGACAAACGGTCGTGGATCATCGCACGGCCGGCCACGACCAGGCCGGAGCAGGAGATCCCCTTTTCCGCCGAATTGATGTGGCGCTCGGGATCGATAGCGCACGTTACGCGAAGCTGTTCCTCGACACCATCACACGGTAGTTCAAGCGAAACGGCCCGTTAACGACCTCACGGCCAACTAGATAACTAGTTGGCCGTGAGGGTTAAGCGAAGTGTTTTAGGACTCGTCGTCTGCTGCTTCTACTGCAGCAACCTCGGGAGCTTCCTCAACGGGCTCGGCGTTTGCTACGGCGGTGAATGCCGAAACGTCTACCGACTTGCCCTTGGTGTCAACGACCTTGGCCTTGCTGAGCACGACTGCGAGAGCCTTGCTGCGAGCGACCTCAGCAACCATGGCCGGGATCTGGCCGTTCTTGTCCAGGATCTGGATGAACTCGCCGGGCTCCATGCCGTACTGCTGTGCGCCCTGCACGAGGTACGAGGTGAGCTCTTCTTGGCTGACCTTGATCTCTTCGGACTCAACGATGGAGTCGAGCAGAATCTGCGAACGGAAGGTCTTCTCGCTAGCGATAACGACCTCGGCGCGGTGCTCGTCGTCTTCGAGGCGGTTCTCGTTCTCGAGGTGACGGTGAACTTCGTCTTCAACGAGCTTCTCGGGAACGGGGATCTCAACGCTCTTGAGCAGCTCGTCAACGATCTGGTCACGAGCTTCTGCACCCTGGCCGAACGACTTGGAGCGCTTGATCTGCTCCTTGAGGTCTGCCTTGAGTTCCTTGATGGTGTCGAACTCGCTAGCCATCTGAGCGAAGTCGTCGTCTGCTTCGGGAAGCTCGCGCTCCTTGACGGTGAGAAGCGACACGCTGATTACAGCGGTTTCACCCTCGTGGTCGCCACCGAGCAGTACGGACTCGAAGGTGGTCGATTCGCCGGCGCTGAGCGAGTCAAGTGCCTCGTCGATGCCTTCGATCAGTTCACCCGAGCCGAGCTCGTAGGAAATGCTGGTTGCGGAGTCAACCTCGGTCTCGCCAATCTTGGCGACGAGGTCGAGCTGAGCGAAGTCGCCCTTCGTGGCGGGGCGTTCGACGGTGACGAGCGTGCCGAAGCGGGCACGCAAGGTGTCGAGCTCGTCCTTGACGTCGTCTGCCGAAACCTTGACTTCTTCAACCGTGAGGGTGAGCTCGTCGTAGGCGGGCATGTCGAACTCGGGGCGAACGTCTACCTCAATAGCGAGAACGAGGTCTCCGCTGAAGTCTTTGACCTCGGGCCACGTGACAATGTCTGCCTCGGGGCGACCGAGAACGCGAATCTCTTCTTCGGTAACTGCCTGGCGGTAGAAACCGTCAAGTCCGTCGCTGACCGCGTGGTTCAGGATCTCTTCGCGGCCGACACGCTGGTCTACCAGCTGCGGCGGAACCTTTCCCTTGCGGAAGCCGGGGATGTTGATCTGCGAGGCGATGTGGCCATACGCGTGATCGATGCTCGGCTTGAGTTCTTCGGGGGTGACCGAGATGTTGAGCTTGACGCGGGTCGGGCTCAGTTTCTCAACGGTTGTCTTCACGTCGTGGATCTCCTGTAATTCGATGGTGTATTTCGTCGGGGCGACAGGATTCGAACCTGCGACCTCTCGGTCCCAAACCGAGCGCTCTACCAAGCTGAGCTACGCCCCGGGGCGCCGTGCTGTCTTACGGTCATGGCATCACGTAGAAATGCCGGTACAAATTTGACCTCGGCAAGTCTAGCCTGAGCGCGCACCGAATGTTGACGAGATACCAAGATCAATGTTTTTCGGGCCGCGCTTGCAGCATTTACGGGGCCAGAACCCAGCAAATATGGGGCGGATTACGCGGGCAGCGATCTCGACTTCGTACTTTGCTAGGTTTCGGGTACAGTATTCCTCGGTGCACAGCATGATCGGGTGCCAAGTGGGGATGTAGCTTAATGGTAAAGCCTCAGTCTTCCAAACTGATGACCGGAGTTCGATTCTCCGTATCCCCTCCACTACAGAACGAAGGCCACCTCGGTTGAGGTGGCCTTCGTTCGTTAACTGACGCACAGCATTCGGCTGCGCCATCCATGGCTGGATGCGTAGCGTGTTGGTCTTAGCTCGTCACACCGTCGAGCCACCGCACACGATTGCTCGTTCAACGATCCTGCGGGCGTGCGCTGCTTCAGGAATCGGTAAGAGTGGGTAATCGTGGATCATGCCCTCGCCAACGTGGAAGTCGAGCGCGATGCCTTCGTGCTGTGCGCGCTCACGAAGGCGCAGCGCATCCGCGTGCACAAGATCGCGTGTGCCCGTGAAAAGGGTGATCGGCCCCAGTCCGCTGAGATCGCCATGGATGGGGCTGACCCGCCAATCGCTTTCGTCGAGCTCGGCGCGATAGAGGGCGCCGGCCGCATGGGTGCCGGGAACAGCAAGCCACGGGTCGTGCGGTGCAATCTCTGCGAGCATCGGATCCGTGCCGCTGATGTCGAGCCAGGGCGCGATGAGCACTATCGCGTGAAGCGGCGGAAGCTTGCGATCGCGCAGCTCCATTGACACCGCCATCGTCATCCCGCCGCCCGAGGAATCCCCCATGATGCTGACGTTCTCGGCACCGACGTCTTGGACAATCGACTGAACGATCGTTGCTGCGCGGTCGACTACGACCGCAGCGCGCCCCTCCGGTGCCAGCGGCATGATCGGGACCATAAAGGTGGTTCCCGTTGCTCGAACTAGGCGGGCGATGAACTTCCAGTGCAGCGGATTGATCTGGAACACGTACGACCCACCATGAAGGTAGACAACATGACCAGCGTTCGATGGCGTCTTCGGCGCAATCGTAAACACGGGCCAGCCGCCAACATCGTGAGACGAAACATTCACGTGCCGGGCGATTGATGCCGGTGGATCAAACGAAACTGGATGCTTTCGAAGCTCAGCGATCCGCGCGAGAGTGCGCTCTGGATCGCTAAACATGCGTTTTGACCCTCGCAGGGTCAACGCAAGTGGAGCGAGCCGGCTAAGAAGGCTCGCCATTGTGCGCTAGCTGTCGACGCGCTTCATGACGTGAATGGGAATGAAGACGCCCGCCGTGGAAACAAGCAAGCCGCCGATGAACACGACCGACTCAAGGCCCTCCACGTAGAAAGCTTCGCCCATCATGTAGATGCCGCCCACAAAGAGCACGAAGGAGATTACGAAACCGAAGATATTCACGGCTCCATCTTACCCATGCAGACTCGAACTCCGAAGTCACCCTCGCCGCGGAAAGTGACCTCTTGTCAGGGCTCTAGCGTGTCCCCTATACTGGGGATAGCCGTTACCCCCGAACTGATCCTCCGCGGCTGGATCGAACGCCACACCCGTATCGCCCCTCGTGGCAGGGCACCTTTGGACTCCCCCGATGTCTAACACTGCAACCCAACTTCCTCCCTTCGGCTGGTACCCGGACCCCGCAGGCAGCCACATGCTGCGCTGGTGGGACGGCAAGGCGTGGACTAACCGTCTCGAAAAGCCTCGTCCTGAAATCCAGGCTGCGAACGGTTACAACCACAATCAGTCCACACTTTCGCGGCTTATCGCTTCTTAAGCTTTAGTCAGCGATACTCTGGGGCTTCCTCCCGAAAGGAAGTCCCGAGTACATGGTTGATGCACCGCGTTCGTTCATAGAGCACGTCGGTCACGTTCTTTTTCCCCGTGGACCACTAGACCTCACAGATACTTCGCGATGCCCGGCGTGCTTTGTCACGCTCCCGCCTTCCGCGGTGTGCTCACAATGTGGGCTTGATCTCAATCACCCGGATGCCGCCCTTCTCCGCGAAGAATCACTCGACGTCGCGGCTCTGCTCGATTCCCGGCTCGAGCTCATCGGCAAGATCCGTTTCGAGACCGCCGCCGAACGCAAACGCGTTCGTGACGAAGTTCGGGATGCCGAATACGCTGCGCTCGAAGCTGCGGCAGCACAACGCGCAGCCCGCGTGGCCGCCATGTTGCAATCCAGTGATCACACCGTTGCGGCCCCGGAGACGCCGGCTCCGATCGAGGCTCCGGTGCATCCGCAGTTCCCGCAGCCCACGCCCATCGCTGCTCCCACCCCGGTCGCTTCCGCGATGCCGACTCCCGTTTCAGTTCCACCCACCACTGAAGCCACAGCTCCGACAACGATCGACGCCCCCGCTGCTCGCTCGCACGCTGGCATCCAGGTCATCCTGCTGATCGTGGGAGTGTCGCTGCTCTCGGTCGGCGCGATCTTCTTCCTTATCTACGCCTTCATTAGCTTTGGGCTCATTTGGCGGTCGGCGATCATCGCAACCATCACTATCGCCAGCATCGTCGGGGCAACCATGGTGAAGAAGCGTGGGCTCTCTGCTACCGCTGAAGCCCTATCCGCACTTGCCATCGTGCTTGTCGGGCTCGATATCTACGCTGTGCGTGCGAATGAATTACTTGTCGTCGGCGACCCTGCCGGCCGCGTGTACTGGGGCTCAGCGATGATCGTCGCTGCGCTGGGATTCATGTGGTGGCATCGGGCGAGCACAATCAGGCTCGTCAATGTGGTGGCGTTCGTGGCTTTCCCGCCCGCGGCTGCCCTCGTCGTCGCCGGCTTGACCGACGGACGGTTCCCTGAGGCAAATGTGCTGCTCCCCATGGTGGCGTTCACCACCGCGACGCTCATCTACCTCGTAGCTGCGCACGGAGAATACTCTGGGCGAGTAGAGCGCACGACCATGCTCGTTTTCGCCTATCTGGGGCTCTCGATCGGGTTCTTCAGCGCAATCATCTCTCTGTTCGTCTCGTCAGAATTCGCTGGCAATCGCTCGACGGGAATCTGGCTCCTCGTCTTGGGCGCGGTAGCGGCAATCCACAGCACCGCGGCTCATCGTGCGGCCTTCGATCCGATCATCCGCAACACTTTCGCGATGATCGCAGGTCTCACGATCGCGACAGCAGTGTCGACTCTCCTATCGAACGACTCCCCTATCGCGGTGTTCTCCGTTGCCGCTGCGCTCACCACTCTTGCGGTGCTGAGCGAGGCGAGCGGGCGACACTTCGGCGCGACAAGCCGGAGTACCACCCTGTGGGCATCGCTCGGCGTTTGGGCGATTACCGCGATCGCGCTGATCGCGCCCCTCAGTGCGTCGCTCTCTGTAGCGCTGCAGTATTTCTCTCAGACGTCCCTGCGCCGCACCACCGCGGCGAGCGCGCCGTTCGCCATCAGCGACAACGGCTGGCCTCAGCTTGCCCTCCTCAGCGTTCCAGTAATTATGGCGTTGGCGTGGTGGGCCACGCGGCAACTCCGCGGTCGGCTCTCTCTGCTGCTCGCGAGCGCAGGGGCCGCGCTCGCCCTAGCAGCGCCGCTGGCCGGAACGCTGCTGCTCGCTGTTGCGGTGTGGCTTGCGCTAGCTGTACTGGCTGTCGTGGCAATCGGTGTGAGCCAACGCCGCCGCCCCGGACTGCGCCTCAGCACAATCATTCTTGCCCTGGGCGGTTTCACTCCGCTAGCGCTTGCCTTCGGTTCAGGATGGTCCAGCTACGGAACGTGGCTTCTCGCCAGCCTCGGCACAGCGGCCGTGCTCTTTGCCGCCCGCTACCTCGTGACCGTTGTGTCAGTTCGCACGACGATGCTGGGCTTGACGATGCTCGTGCTGTTGCTCGCGGCCGCGGGCGTGGGAGAACAGCTGCAATTCGCACTCACTCCCCTCGATCCCCATCCGCTCGAATCGTGGATGACCGTCTCCGTTCTTGCCGTCGTCATCAGCGCGCGATCGCTCTGGCCCCGCACCCGCGAAGTGACCGCCCTCGAACGACAGGTTCTGTGGTGGATAGGGATTGTCGGCACCGCAGTTGCGGGCATCATTCTTTGGGTAGCAACAGGCAGCGGGGCCCCTTTCGCGAATGCACCACTCGCCCTGAGCCTCACAACCATCAGCCTGCTCGTCTCTGTGCTGTTCGTCGCAGTGCTTATCGTCACGATGCTCAACAACACCGCGCTAGTTGCCCGAGCCTCAGCAAATACGGGCGCTACGAATGCCGCGAGCGCAACGAGTGCAACGAGTGCACCGACAGGGCGCTCGATCGAAAGCTTCGTTGCCGCTGCGGCGCTCGCGCCCGCGCTGGTGTGGGCACTCGATAGTGCGAGCCGTACCGCTGGTCTCGGCGCTATAGCGATCGAGTTAGCGCCGGCCACGGCATCCGTTCTCGTCGGAGCGCTCACGATGGCCCTGCGTGTGCGGGGCCGACACACATTCGTGCGACGCATCGCTGAACTCAGCGCGCTCACCGTTGCACTGTTCACCACAGCGAGTGCAATTCTTCAGCCCCACGAGACACACTGGCTGATCGCGCTTCTCGTCTCGATCACCCTTCTGCTGGCATCGATCTCCGCCGACGGAATCGTAGGCTCGGCTTCGCCACGGCGCTTCGTTATCTGGGGTGCGGTCGCATTCGCCACGTGGGCCTTGTGGCTACGCCTTGAGCAATACCGAGTCGAGGCGCTCGAGGCCTACGTACTGCCGCTTGCCGCGGTTGTGGTGGCAATCGCCATCTTTACGGCCAGAGCAGAACTACGCGAATCCCGCCTGCGTTCTGGAGCGTTCATCGCTCTCGCTGGACTACTTATCGCCGTTGTGCCGCTCGCGCTGAACTCCGCAAGTGGCTCAGGCACCAGCACCCTCGTCATCTCCGCCCTGTGTGCGGCGCTCCTGATTGCCGCGTCGTTCATTGCGCCGCGCGAGTCGTTGCTCAGTTTCTGGGGAATCGCCGTTGTCGCCTCAGCCACGGGACTCATCACCGCCACAGCAGCGCGCGTTCTCTACTCCGTGACCGCCGCACCGAGCGCGCTGCCCGAAGCAGAAGTGTGGCTCATCGGCGCTGTAGTAGTCATGACGATCGCGAGTTTCGGACTCGCCTCCGCCGGTTTCGCGCGTGTCTCGCACTCCACCCTGTGGCAGCGGTCGGGGCCCGTGCTGCTCGGCGCCGCCGTGACACTGCTGTATGTGGTTGAAGGCATCATCGTGATTGACCCGTCTACTTCGTCGACACCTCTCACCGACATCCGGGTGCTTGCCTTAGTCGCTCTTGGCGCGGTGCTTCTCGTTGTGGGCGCGCGCTTCGCGACGCCGCCTCTCACCCCCCACGTGACCTACCTTGCGTTCACCCTCGCGTCGTTCATTGCACTCGCGACCTACGCCCTGGGCGTCGTGCAGTACCTCGAGTTCTGGCTGATCGCCGCCATCCTTGGCTTCGGGATGATCGCACGAGCACTAATTATTCGCTCGCGTGAGGTCACGATGCTCGAACCGCAAGCGCTCTGGTGGACAGGCTTTGGCGCGACCGCATTCGCCGGAGCACACTTCTGGAACGCAAACGTCGTCGGCGGATCAGGAGTCACCGCTCCTTTCATGCTCGATGTAGCCGTCATCAATACCGTGGGTGCCGCGCTCCTCGTCGTAGCGTTGAGCTTCACCATTTTCGCTCGAGGCGCACACACGTTTGTGCCCGAGAACATTGCCGCAGCGGCAGCTCTCGCCCCCGCGACCGCCTGGCTGCTCGATAGCACTGCCAGAATGATCGAGCTCTCGGCAGTCGTGATCGAACTCGCTCCCGCAACGGCAGCAGTGCTCGTCGCTGCATTCAGCATGATTCTGCGACTGCGGGATCACCGCAGCGCCGTTCGTCGAGCAAGTGAGATCAGTGCTCTTACGGTTGCCGCAATCACGACGGTGAGTGCGGTTCTCGAGCCACAGAGCACTCCATGGCTGATCGTGTTGTTTGTGTCGGTCGCGCTGCTACTCAGTGCCATTTCGACTGACGGAGTGTTCGGGTCTGCATCACTTCGCCGCCACGTGGTGTGGGCTGCGGTGGCCTTTGGCACGTGGGCACTGTGGCTTCGACTCGATCAGGCCCGCGTCGACGCTCTTGAAGCGTACGTTCTGCCTCTCAGCGCCGTCGTGATCGCCCTCTCGATACTGATTGCACGCGCAGAGCTGAGAGGGGCGCGGCTAGCTTCGGCACCGGCGATCGCTCTCGTCGGCCTGCTCATTGCGGTGCTTCCCCTCGCGCTCAATGCTGCAGACGGCAACGGACTCCGCACCCTCATCATCGCGGGGCTCTGCGGAGCTCTCTTAGTGGCGGCCGCCTTCGTGGAGCCACGCAGCGAGCTCATCGACTTCTGGGGCGTCGCAATCATTGCGTCCGCATCCGGGCTCATTCTCGCGACTGCGTCACGGGCGTTCATCCTGCTGTCTGAAAATAGAGGACTGTTGCCTGAACTCGACTCCGGTCTGCTGGTCGCGGTTGCGCTTCTGGCTCTCGCCAGCTTCGGTGCCGCTGCGAGTGGATTCTCTCGTGACGAGAACCGCCCGGGGTGGGCAACCATGAGCGAAGTGCTGCTCGGCAGTGCCCTCGTGCTGCTTTATGGGATGGAAATCCTGACGTTGCTCGGCACAGACCAGCGAAACGCGTCGGTCGACGCCGTTCGCATCATTAGCCTGGTCGCACTCGGCAGCGTTCTTCTCGTGCTCGCGGCTCGTGCCTCTACGCGACCGCTTACCCACCGCATGAGCTACCTCGCCTTCACTCTCGCCAGCATCCTCGGCGTGATCGGGTACTTCGGAACGCTCGTGGAGCCACTCGAGTGGGTGTCTGTGCTTCTCGGGGTGGCTCTGCTCGCCCACGGAGGGCTGCGGATGGTGAGCGATCCGGATGCGCGCAGCATGCAGTGGCTTAGCGGCGGCCTCGTTGTGCTGCTGGCCCCCAGTCTCATCGCGACGTTTGTGGACACCGATAGCGCGGGAACTCAGTGGCGCATTGTTGCTCTCGGAATCGTCGGCGTGACGATCATCGTGCTCGGAGCATGGCTGAAGCTCAAAGCGCCCCTCATCATTGCCACCGTTGTCGTTCTCATTCACGCGTCGCACACTTTTGCTCCCGCGCTCATCAGCTTCTACCAGCTGACCTCGTGGTGGCTGTGGGCTGTGGTCGGTGGCGCGATCGTGTTGTTCCTCGGCATTACGCTCGAGCGGCGCATCCGCGATCTCAAGACGCTCAACACCAAATTCAGCGCCCTTCGCTAAGCAGAAAGAAGGCGACGCTAGCGCTGCAACCAGGTGAGCACCGCGAGAACGCGGCGGTGGTCGCTGCCCGAATCTTCGAGATTCAGCTTCTGAAATATTGCCGTCACGTTCTTTTCGACCGCGCCAACACCGATGACGAGCTGTTTGGCGATAGCCGCATTCGTGCGGCCCTCGGCCACGAGCGTCATGACCTCGTGCTCACGCGGAGTCAACGACATCAAGGGATCCTGACGGCGACCGACGAGTTGAGCAACAACCTCGGGATCGAGCACCGTGCTGCCGGCAGAAATCCGCTCCACCGCATCCTGCAACTCATCCAGAGACGCGACGCGATCCTTCAAGAGGTAGCCGACCCCGCCGCGACCTGACGACAAGAGCTCTTGCGCATACACAACCTCGACATACTGCGAGAGCAAGAGGATGCCGATCTGGGGCCGCAATTCACGCAAGCGAATGGCGGCGCGCACTCCCTCATCCCGAAACGTCGGCGGCATGCGCACGTCGAGCACCACAAGATCGGGAGCACAGTCGTCGAGGTTCGCGAGCAGCTCATCCGCGTCCCCAAACGCACCGACAACATCGAAGCCGGCTTCGACGAGCACACGCACGAGCCCTTCGCGCAGCAGTACCGAATCATCAGCAACAGCAACGCGCAAAGGGCTCATGCGCTTAAGACTAGAGGTCAACGGGCGCCCGATCTGCACTCAGTTTGGGCAAAGGCAGCCGCGCCGCTACCGTCGTTGGCCCACCAGTGGGGCTCTCGATCTCAAGGCGTCCGCCGACACCGCGAACACGTTCTTCGATGCCAGCAAGACCGTGGTCGGCGAGCACCGCGGCGCCGCCCTGGCCGTCATCCGTGACCTGAACGAGGAGCCAGGGACGGCCATCCGATTGCTCGGTGAGAAGCCGAACGGAGGCATGGCCAGCGTGAGCGTGCTTGGCGACGTTGGTGAGCAATTCAGCGACAACGAAGTACGACGCACGCTCGACTTCGCCTGGAAGAACGAGCGGGGTCGGAAGCTCGGAGGTGAGCGTCGTTGGCACGGCTGCGCGCGCGGCTACTGATTCAAGGGCTGCAACGAGGCCACGGTCGAGCAAAAGTGGCGGTGCGAACCCGCGTGACAGAGCCCGCAGTTCTTCGAGCGCTTCAGCCGACTGCGCTTGGGCTTCCGTGAGCAACTGGCGAGCCTTGTCTGGATTGGTGTCGAGCTGGCGTTCAGCAGCCGCGAGATCCATCTGCAGTCGCACGAGACGCTGCTGCGGGCCGTCGTGGATGTCACGCTCCAGCCGGCGAAGCGAGTGACCTTCTGCCGAGAGGGCAGCGCCACGCGACTCTTCGAGGGACTGCACTTCGCGGCGAAGACCATCCGACTTGAAGGCGGTGAGGGTTCCGCGGGCAAGCCACCACTGGGTCAGAACGAGGCCGCGAGTGACGAACGGGAGGGTGGCGATGAAGATGAGGCCGATGACGAACGCAACGATGTTGTCGGCAATTACAGGGTTCCAACCGGCGGTGTTGACCCCGAAGAGGCCGAAGGACCACTCGCCGATCGACCAGTCGGGGTCGCCCGTCTGCACTTCACCATCGAGGGCCCACGCGAAGATTCCGGTAAGTCCGACGGTGAGCCACACGAAGGAGATCGTCCACGTGATGATCGTGAGAATGAAGCCAAGAATTGTGGTGTGCAGCAGGTACAGCCAGTAGTGGGCGTTGCCGAGCGTCGCAGCGAGCCAGCCGCCGAAACCTGTAGCGGCTCGGTCGTCTTGCCAATCCGGGCGCTCTAGCCGGGCCCGGCCAGTCCATTCCAGAAGGTTGACATGGGCCAGCCCGAAGCCGCGGCCAACATACAACGCCAAAATCATGACAAAGAACCCGATAAGAAAGACCGCGAGTGTGCCGATCCCGGTAGCGACGAGCGAGATTGCCACGCCGAATCCAGTTATCGCAATCGGGAATCCGAGGATCAGATAGAGCACCTCTTTTGGCGTGGTGCGCCACAGCTGCCAATAGGGGTTTCGGGGCTTCGTCACAGTGTCTGTAGTCATTAGTCTCTCGCTTTAGTCTCGCGCATTGGCGGGGCGGATGTTCGTCTCCTACAGAATCGCGAAAAGCAGAAACACTCCCCAGCGTGGATGCACACAAAACGGCAGTGGGGATATCCCCCGTGAGCGAGCTCTGCGTTGCAGACTGGCATCCATTCGGCACTGTCGGAAACCGCGTGTTGTAGCGGGTTAGCGTTGCCTCAGCTTGCTTGCGAATTTTTTGCGCCGACGTAGCGTTGTACCTGTAGAACAACGAAGGAGCACACAATGACCGAAATTAAAGCAGTTCCGCAGACCTCAGCAGACCCTGATGTCACCTCGGGTGTTGCCCAGTTCCTCGGCCCGGTCGTCACCGACCTCACGGCCCTGTCGATTGACGGCAAGCAGGCTCACTGGCACGTTCGCGGTGTCAACTTCCAGGCAGTACACGAACTTCTCGACGTCATCGTCGACCACGCCCGCGAGTGGGCAGACACGGCAGCAGAGCGCGTAGTCGCTCTCGGACTTCCGATTGACGCTCGCACGCAGACCGTCGGCGCCAAGGCAACGACTCCGAGCATGACCGCAGGCTTCCAGCAGTCCGATGAGGTCATCGCGCAGGTTATCGCCGCGATCGATGCGACTCTCGTGACCGTCCGCACCGCCGTTGACGAGCTCGGTGAGCTCGACAAGGTCAGCGAAGATGTTGCCATCGAGATCGCTCGTGGGCTGGAGAAGGACCGCTGGTTCCTCTTCGCTCACCTCGCCACCAAGTAACTTCTCTGGCGGTCGCTTCACCGCGACTAGTTGAGCCTCCGATTCGTCGTCGCTACAACTGGTTGTGAGTGAAGCGCCCATCCAGAATCGTCGCGTCAACCCGCATCGCCCGCAGCTCATCACCGCTGCAGTCGAGCGGGTTTTTGCGTGTCACAACAATGTCCGCCACTTCGCCCACGGCGATGGTCGATTGCACCGAGGCCTTGAGAGCTTCGGCTACGGTGATGCGCTGTTCGGGATACCACGGCTCCCGCCCATCGCGGCTGCGGCTCACAGCCGACGCGATCGCTGCCCACGGGTCGAGCGGGGCGACCGGAGCATCCGAGCCCATCAGAAGTTCGATGCCGGCATCGAGCATGGAACGCAGCGCGATCGTGCGGTGGTTGCGTCCGGGCCAGAGAGCGTCGGCAACATCGCGGTCATCCATGGCGTGTTCGGGCTGCACGCTTGCTGCGATTCCGAGAGCCGCGAAGCGAGGCAAGTCCGATTCAGAAAGTGACTGGGCGTGCTCGATGCGGCCACGGCATCCGACGATTTCAAAAGCGTTGAGGGCGAGCGTGTTGGCGTCGTCGCCGATGGCGTGCACGGCGGGCGACAAACCGGCGTCGCTGGCAGTGCGGATCCACTCGACGAGTTCGTCAGCGGGGATGTTGAGCACTCCCCTGTTGTGTGGTTCGCCCGGGTAATGCTCGACGCAGTACGCGGTGCGGGTGTTGAGCGAACCGTCGGTGATGATCTTGAACGGCCCGACTTCGAGCAGTGGCGCCAACTGTTGCCCGGTGGCGAGGCCTTCGAAGATGGCGCGTTCCAGGAAGCGCGGGTAAACACCAACGCGCACCCGGAAGAGATCGAATCCTTCGAGCATGCGGCGCTGCCAGTTCTCGAACTCCCACGTCATTTCGAGATCGACGATTCCGACGACGCCACGGGATGCCGCTTCCGCAGCCCCGTCACGGATCCAGCCATCAAGAATGTCGGGCTCCACTCGGCTGAGCGCACTTCCGACAGCGAAGGCTTCTTCTTCGCGCAGGAACCCGGTGGGGTGGTCGTAAAAACCGAAGCGCTCGAGGGCGAGACTGTTGAGCCAACAGGAATGCAGGTCGCCGCTGACGAGCACGACGGCGATGTCGGAGACGGCCGAGTCGAGCAGGGCGCGAGTGGGCTGGTCGGGCCAGAGGGCGTCGCGGAATCCTTGACCCACGATGATGCCGTCGGACTGCGGGAGCACCGAAGTAGCAAGGGTGACAGCAACTTCGGTGGCCGAGGTCGTGTGGCTGAGATCAAGGCGCTGCGATTGCTGCGCCCACATGCTGGAGTGCACGTGCTGATCCCACAGGCCGGGCATGATCCAGCGGCCGTCGAGATCGATGGTGTCGTGATCGGCAGCGTCGCTGTCTGCAGCAACGTCGCCAGCGGCATCCGCCGACTGCCCGTGGGGCTCGATAGCGGAGATGCGTCCCTCGGTGAGGGTGACATCGACCAGGGCGGAGGCATCGTCGCCGACGATGCGCGCGTTAGTCAGTTTCACTCGGTAGTGCCCTTGTCATTTCTGCGGCTAGTTCTGAGCTAGCGTACGCGCAGTTAGAGCGGTGACGCACTTTAGCTACCCAGTGGTGCTTGGCAGCTGGGGCACCAGTACAGCTTGCGGGCCGAGGCGAGTTCCATTGCGATGTTCGTGCCACACACACGGCACGGCAGACCTTCGCGGTGATACACCCAGTGACGGTCATCCCGGCTCGCGAGCGCGGCCGTGTAGTCGTCGCCGGTGAGCCCATCCATTGTCATCATCTGGCCGGTACGCACACCGATTTCGAGCAGGTGGGCCCAGTCGCGCCAGAGTTCGCGCACCAGTTCTTCGGGGATGAGCTTGCCCGGTGTGTGCGGATCGAGGCGGGCGCGGAACAAAATCTCGGCACGGTAGACGTTGCCGATGCCGCTGACGATCGACTGATCCATGAGTTGGATGCCGATAGCCGTCTGCTTCTTGCGAACGGTTGCCACAAAGCGTTCTTCGGCCTCGCCATTGTCGTCGACCAAGGGGTCGGGCCCGAGCTTGTTGAGCGCGACTTGCACTTCGTCGGGATTCAGCACTTCGCACGCGGTGGGCCCGCGCAAGTCAGCACACGTCGTGTCGGTGAGCAGGCGAACCCGCACGGCGCCGATGGGCTCGGGCGGGAACTCTGAAACCGTGTCGCTGGCTTTCTCTTGCTCCGACATCCGCAAGCGCGTGCGGCGCGGGGCACCGATGCTCGCAAGCGAGTCTTCGTGCTCCCCCACAACCGTGTTGCCCGCACCCGCCGCAGCGCTGCTCATCTCGACAGCCCCAGACCCAGCGTCAGCATCATCAACAACGGTGCCGTGCTGGTTGGTCTGCCCCATGCGCCCGGCAGCAGATGCGGTAGTCGCGTCGGCCGTGAAGTTGCCGGCGAAATCCCAGGCTCCGTAGAGCCCGAGGTGCACGCGCAGCCAGCGGTCGTGCTCGAATTCGAGGAACATCTGCTTGCCCACGGCTTTGGCGCTGAGCATCCGAAGTCCATCGATGCGTTCGGCTCCCGCAGCAAAGCGACCTTGCGGTGATGACACGGCGACGGTTTTGCCGACGAAGTGCAGCGCGAACTGGCGCGCAATGCGATGTACGGAATGCCCCTCAGGCATTAGTCGTCGAAGGGGTGCGCGGCGATGGCGCCTGTCGTCTCGTACTCGGCAAGCTGAGCGATGCGGCGGGCGTGGCGCTCGTCGCCCGAGAAGGGCTCGGCAATGAAGAGGTCGATGAAGCGCGTGGCTTCGTCGACGGTGTGCTGACGGGCGCCGATGGAGATGACGTTGGCGTCGTTGTGCTGGCGGGCCAGAGCGGCGGTCGAGTCGTTCCACACGAGGGCGGCGCGGATGCCCACAACCTTGTTGGCGGCGATCTGCTCACCGTTTCCCGACCCACCAAAGACAACACCGAGCGCTTCGACACCGGCAGCCTGGTCGGCGGCGACACCACGGGCTGCGGCGATGCAGAATCCGGGGTAATCGTCGAGAGCGTCGTACTGAACGGGGCCGTGATCGATCACTTCGTGGCCGGCATCGGTGAGGTGCTGCTGCAGGGTGGCACTGAACTCGAGGCCAGCGTGATCGGTGGCGATATGGATGCGCATTTGTCCAGTCTACGGTCGCGATCATCCACCATTGCCGACATTCAGCGGGCGCGGCATAAGCTAGTTGGGTGCGGTCACAAACCGCCCCAAGACGAAGGAGTTGTACGTGCCCGGAGAGAACCTCACCCGAGTTGAAGCGCAAGAACGCAAAGCGATTGTCAACGTAGACAGTTATGAGATTGCGCTTGACCTCACCACTGGCCCTGAGACGTTTAAGAGCAGCACGACTGTTCGTTTTACTGCCACTGCTGGCGCATCCACTTTCATTGATTCGATCACCCGCACGGTTGACTCGGTCACCCTCAACGGCACCGCTCTTGATGTTGCTGCCGTGAACGATGGTGTGCGCATCCAGCTCGACAACCTTGCTGAGAACAACGTTCTTGAGGTTGTGGCGGATGCCGAATACACCAACACCGGTGAGGGTCTGCACCGCTTCGTTGACCCCGTTGACGACGAGGTTTACCTCTACTCGCAGTTCGAGGTGCCGGATTCGCGCCGCGTTTTCGCTGTGTTCGAGCAGCCTGACCTCAAGGCCACGTTCCAGTTCACGGTGACCGCACCGGCACGCTGGGCCATGATCAGCAACTCGCCCACCCCTGAGCCTGTTGTGGATGGCGAGAACGCCACGTGGGAGTTCCCACCCACTCAGATCATGGCGAGCTACATCACCGCGATCGTGGCTGGCCCGTATGCCGAGGTTCGCGACGAGCTCACCTCGAGCGATGGCCGCGTCATCCCCCTCGGTATCTTCACGCGTGCTTCGCTGAGCGAGTACCTCGATGCTGACTACATTTTCGAAAAGACCAAGCAGGGCTTTGAGTACTTCGAGAAGCACTTCCAGTACCCGTACCCCTTCCCCAAGTACGACCAGCTGTTCGTGCCCGAGTTCAACGCGGGTGCCATGGAGAATGCTGGCGCTGTCACGTTCACCGAGACCTACGTCTTCCGTTCGAAGGTGACCGACGCCATCAAGGAACGTCGCGTCGTCACGATCTTGCACGAGTTGGCTCACATGTGGTTCGGCGACCTCGTGACCATGAAGTGGTGGAACGACCTGTGGCTCAACGAATCGTTCGCTGAGTGGGCATCCACCATCGCTACCGCTGAAGCTACCGAGTGGACCGAAGCGTGGACCACGTTCGCGGCCATGGAGAAGAGCTGGGCCTACAAGCAGGACCAGCTTCCGTCGACTCACCCCGTCTACGCGTCGATCAACGACCTCGATGACGTTCTCGTCAACTTCGACGGCATCACCTACGCCAAGGGTGGCTCGATTCTCAAGCAGCTCGTTGCTTGGGTTGGCCTCGAAGCGTTCATGGCTGGCGTTGCGGCGTACTTCAAGAAGCACGCCTACGGCAACTCCGAGCTCAAGGATCTGCTCGTTGAGCTGGAGAAGACCAGTGGCCGCGAGCTCATGGAGTGGAGCAAGCTGTGGCTTGAGACCGCTGGCGTGAACACGCTGCGTCCGGATGTGGTGACCGCTGAAGACGGAACCGTCGAAAGCTTCGCAATCGTTCAGACCGCAGCCGACGATTACCCCACGATCCGCCCACACCGTCTCGCTATCGGCTACTACTCGCTGGAGGACGGCAAGCTCGTTCGCCACCACCGCATCGAGATCGATGTTGAAGGCGAGCGCACCGAGGTTCCCGAGCTCGTCGGTACGAAGCGCCCCGACCTCATCCTGATCAACGATGACGACCTCGCGTACGCGAAGATCCGTCTCGATGACGCGTCATTGGCGGTGGCGATGAACCACCTCTCGGACATCACTAACCCGTTGGCTCGTGCCATCGTGTGGGGTGCCGCGTGGGATGCTGCTCGTGATTCTGAGACTCCGGCCAGCGATTATGTTGCCCTGGTTCTCGGCAACATTGCGTCGGAGACCGAGTCGACCACCATCCGCACCACGCTCGCGCAGCTGGTTCTGGTTGCTAAGCAGTACGTTGCTCCTGAGCGTCGTGCCGCCACGGTCGAGAAGATCGGCGACACGCTCTGGAGTCTCGCTCAGAGTGCTGAAGCTGGATCGGATGCTCAGTTCCAGTTCGTGAAGTACTTCGCGAATGTGGCCTCCACCGAACAGCACGTTACGGTGCTTCGCGCTCTGCTCAGCGGTTCGACCACGCTGGAGGGTCTCGAGATTGACACTGACCTGAGCTGGGAGCTTCTGGAGGGCCTCGTGCTCAACGGTGCTGCCGGTGATGCTGACGTGGATGAGGCGCTCGCCAAGGACAAGACGGCAAACGGCCAGCAGGCTGCGGCTCGGGTTCGTGCGACGATTCCAACCGAGGCTGGCAAGCAGGCTGCGTTTGATTCGCTCGTGAAGAGCGACAAGGCTCCGAACGCGATCGTGCGCAACGTGACGATGGGCTACACCCACGTGAACGACCCCGCTGTGCTGGAAGCTTTTGTGGCTCCGTACTTCGAGGCGATCAACGATGTGTGGAACAACCGCAGCTACGCGATTGCCGAGACGGTCCTGCGTGGCCTATACCCGGCACCGCTGGCAAACCAGGGACTCGTGGATGCCACGAACGCCTGGCTTGAGGCAAACCCCGACGTGCCGGCCCTGCGCCGCATCATCGTGGAGAACCTTGCGGGTGTTGAGCGTGCGCTGGTAGTTCAGGCTCGCGACAACTCCTAACCCCTTTCAGCCGCCTTCGGGTGGCCGTGCGGGAGCCTAGCGGCGACTATTCAGCAGTCGCTCGCTAGGCTCCCCAACATGGAAGATTTCACGATAGGCGGCTTGTGGGCCGCTGTGCGCGCGTTCTACGAGGGCTCGACGCTACTCAAAGGCGTCGTCATCATCGCGGGCGCGTGGGTTCTCCGCTTCATTCTGCTGTTCGTCATCAAGCGCGTCGTCGACCGCGTAGTGAACGGCGTGAAGCACAAAGAGAACATCCACGACACTCAAGTTCTTCTGACCTCTCCCCTGGCGGCGGTGCGCGTTGTTCAACGCACCCGCACCCTCGGCGGAGTTCTCTCCAGCCTGATCACGGTTGCCATCGTGATCGTTGTGCTGCTGTTGCTCTTCGATCTCTTCGCGCCGAACGCCACGGGCGCCTTCGCACTCATCACCGCAGCCACAGGTGCCGGTCTCGGTTTCGGTGCCCAAAACGTGGTCAAAGACGTGCTGAACGGTCTCTTTATGGTGGCCGAGGATCAGTTGGGCGTTGGCGACATTGTTGACCTCGGGCCGGCTGTGGGCGTTGTGGAATCTGTCGATATCCGCACCACGCAGGTGCGCGATGTGAACGGCACCCTCTGGTTTGTGCGCAATGGTGAAATCACCCGCGTCGGCAACATGTCGCAGGGGTGGGCGCGCGTGATCATCGATCTTGCTGTGCCGTATGAGTCGGATGTGGATGCCGTGCAGGAGCGCATCTTGCAGACGGCGATCGATCTATCGAAGACTCCCAAATGGGCTACTCGCATCTTGGAGGTGCCCGAGATTTGGGGCATCGAATCGATCTCGGATGAAGCCGTGGTCGTTCGACTCGTCGTGAAGACGGCATCCGCCACAAAGGATGACGTTGCGCGCGAGTTGCGCGCCCGTTTGAAGAAGGATTTGGATGAGGCGGGTGTCAAACTTCCCGCATTGAACTCGATCGTGTTGAGTGGCTTTGATGGTGCTGCGAGTGTGCGCGGTGCACGACCGCCCCGCACGCGGCCGGTACCGGTGAATTTTCCCGAGGAGAAGCCCAAGAAATGACCGAAGCTGAGAACGTGACCGAGCCCGCTGATGGCGTCGAGCCGACAAGTGAGGCTGCGCCGGCGAAATTGCCGAAGATTCGGTTGATTGCGAAGCCGGCGGTGACCCCGGATGCTCCGGCCGATTCGATGTGGGAACTCATCGGCGGTCGCGACACGTTCGAGAAGCTCGTGCGCGAGTTCTATGTTGGCGTGGCAACCGATGAGGTGCTGCTGCCGATGTACCCCGAGCAGCCCGAGCTCGAGGGTGCGATCCAACGCCTGACGGGTTTCTTGGAACAGTATTGGGGCGGCCCGAACACGTACAGCCAGGAACGCGGACACCCCCGCCTGCGCCAGCGTCACATGCCCTTCAAGGTGAACCCGGATGCCCGAGACCGCTGGTTGCACCACATGCGCAACGCCCTCGACACTCTCGAATTACCGCCGCTCTACGACGCCGAAATCTGGGCGTACCTCGACCGTGCCGCGCACGCCATGGTCAATACGTTTGAGGAGTAGGGCCTCCGGGCTTCATTTCTCTCGGGAGCTCGGGAGCTCGGGATGATGGAGCAGGTTTCAGCCGCGCTGCAGTTAGCCGGGTCGGGACCTTTAGTTTTGTTGATTGACGCCCTTCAGCTCCGATTCGAGAGGCGCGAGGTCTCCTAGCCGCTATCGAAAATCTTCTAGTTCGTGTTCGAGTAGCCCCATTCCATGGGCGCACGGCGCTTCTCCGGTATCCCGTGGCGACAGGATCACCATGATCTGCAACAGCGCGAGCCCTATGATTTGGCCTCTACGAATGAAAGTGACTCTGTCAACGATGGCGGCGATAGCAGTGTCTCGACACCAGATTCCCTGTTGCTGTGGCTCTTGCAGCAGTCCCGGTTCTCGTCGCTAGGCAGACCCTCCCAATTGATTCCTAGAATCCGGTCTACCTCCGGCCGAATAGCCACTGCGCACGAGTGGCACGGACCCGACTTGCGACTAGGGACTACTACTGCGGCCGATGCGATGGCAACGCCACAATCGACTGCGCGGTCGATGTTGTTCGAGTACTCAAGGCTGGATACAAATCCAGCAACGAAAGAGTCTCCAGCCCCCACGGCGTCGACCTTGGTCACCGGAACCCAGCGAGTTATGCCTCCGTCACACACGGCCTGCGCCAGCCGCGCCACCGGTGACCGCCGCACGAATCGCACCCCATTCGCTCAGCGCTCGGCCTGCCGCACGCGCCATTTCAGGCAGGTCCGGGCGAGACTCAGCGACTAGGCCTAGGCGGTTGCCTCCCAAAATTTCTAGCGCTTCTGAAAGGCTTGAGCAGACAAAGTCAGGCGTCGCGGACAAGGCCTTGGCGATTAAGTCGCGTGCCTCGTCCACAGCAACTCTGCACCCCGCTTGTTTTGCGAGCACCGCAAGTCGTGCGTGACCTCGACAAGCGAACCCTGGGGCGAGCACACGAGGTCTGCGCGGCTGTCCATCGCGGCGAGAGTTCGCGTTACATTCACCCCTTCACCACCCGCCGACACGAGCTCATCGACCGACACCACACGGTCGATCGTGAAATTCGGTGTGACGATGATCATTCGATCAACGTCTCTTATCCGACGAACACTCGATTATTCTCCACACTGCACTCGCGTCACGATAAGGTTTGGGAATTGACCAATCTCGCTATGTACAATCCGCACTCATGATAGGGGCTGTCCGTGGATTCCCGAACCGGTAACTCCATTTACGGCCGAGTCTCCGAACTGGCAGCCGTAAGCGCGCGGCTCAGCGAGGTAGCCAAAGGGGACGCAGTTCCGTCTGGGGCAGTAATCGTCATTGGCGGTGACAGTGGCGTCGGCAAGTCAGCTCTAGCGAGCGTCGTGCTCGAGCGTGCCGCACAACAGGGGTTCGACGTCTTTCGAACAGCGTGCGAGCCGTTCCACGAGGGAATGAGCTACTTTCCGACTAGAGAGTTGGTGCGCCAAGTCGCCGGCGGGCGAGCGACGGGTGCTGCGATCGCCGAACTGTTTGGCGAGGACTCTCCTCAGACCGAGATGGCTTCGGTTAGTGAGTCCGTTAATGCAGACCCCTCCAGTCGACGGGAAGCGCTTGTCGCGACCTTCACAAACATCATTCTCGGCAGGTTCGCAAAGCCCGGTGCGCGGCCGATCCTTCTCTTTATCGATGACCTTGAGCACCTCGATGTCGGGAGCGCCGATGCGCTGATCTGCCTCGTCTCCCGCCTCAATGAGGGCAAAGTGGTCCTTTTCGGTGCGTACCGGACTGACCTCGTCGCTTCTTCGGCTCATCCTCTTAGACCAGTGCTCACATCCGCACGTCGCATGGACGGCGTGTGCACGATGTTCGAGCTGAAGGGGTTCGACGAGAGCAACTTCGATTCGCTCGTCGACAACATCCTCGCGGGAAAGACATCGTTGCCTGCGTCTTTCTATCGCAAGCTCTACACCGAAACTGAAGGAAACCCCCTCTTTACCCGCGAAGTCCTCCGGATGCTTCGCTCACCCAACGCGGATGATTCCCCGGGGGCGCTCACCATCACCGATGGGGCGTGGACGTTCGGCGACGACGTCGAGAAATGGGCCATTCCGGACACAGTCGAAGAGGTGATCGCTGCCCGCCTCGACCTACTCGATGTCGAGCAACGCAGTGAACTCGAGATCGCGGCTGTCGTAGGCCGACGATTCGCGTTCGAGGTCTTCTCCGGCCTGATGCAAGCGGGGGAAGAGAAAATACTGCGCGACGTCGAGCAGTTTCTGAGTTTCGATCTTATTCGCGAGCTTGACCAGGACGACGAAAGTTTCGAGTTCTCACACGGCAAAATCCGCGATGTTCTGTACGAGTCGTTGAGTAAACTGCGCCGCCGTCGGGTTCACGCGCAGGTGGCCGCAGTCCTTTCCGAGCTCGTGACGACGGCCAACGAAGACTGGGATGCCCTCATCGGGGAGCATCTGTTCTTGGCCGCTCGCCACGCTGACGCTTTCCCGTATCTTTTACAGGCCGCAAGGAACGCCCAAGCTACAGGATCATCGTCCGACGCCGCTGCGCTCTTCAAAAAGGCGATTGAAGCATCAACTGGAGCCGTGCTATCGGGAGACGACTCGCGGCAGACTATCCAACTAGAACTCGCGGGCGCACTGCTTGCGGCGAGTGAGGCGGCAAGAGCGGGTGAAGTGCTCAAGCAGTTGACCGGCGCGGGCGTGGCATCCACTATCCGAGTTCTGGCGCTCAACTTACTCGGGGACGCCTTGCTCTTCGACGGCGAGGTGACTCAGGCGTTGGTTGCGTACGACGCCAGTCGCGACCTAGCTGTGCACCTCGATGACGAGGTCGCTCTCTGTGAGGTCATGTGCGACCTCGCAGAACTTCATGGACGTCAGTACGAGCGCCAGTCGGGAATCAATCCTGCTGAGTCACAGCGGCACCGAGCGGCATATGTCGAGAACGTCGAAGAGGCATACCGCCTGCACCGAAAGCTGTCCAAGGGCCCCCTGCTCGCGAGAGTCTTGCGCAACAAGGCGAAGCTGGCGCGGGTGTCCGGCGACTTATCCGACGCAGTATCGCTCTACCGCCAATCGATCGAATCCGCGGATGCCCGCGTTTCCGAGCATCGATTTCTAATTCCCTACGCAAAGGCGTTGCGCCTTGCTGGCGAGCCCGTCGAGGCGCTCAAAATCGTGGATCGAGTGCTCGCGTGGAGTGCGCAGGTTGGGTCCCTTCGCTCTGAGGCAATCGCGACCCAGTATCGAGCGACGATCCTCATGACAATCGCGGAATCTGAAGCCGACCTGATGGCAGCTTGGGGTCTGGCGGAGCGCGCACTGCGGGACCACCGGCAGATCGGATTTTCTCAGGGAATCCACGAAACCGAGTTAGTCCTTGGCGAGACGGCGCTGCGGCTCGGTCGCACCGCCGAAGCGCTCGAGCGACTGCGGCTGGCGACAGGGCAGCGCGACCTGACCGATCACGACGTGCTCGAAGTGGCCGCTCGGGAACTCGATGCAAACGGCGAAGAAGACCGTGCGGCTCGCGTGAGACTGGCCATCGTTAGAGAAATTGTCGCCGAGTGACGAAGATCAGAGACAGGCGACCTCGAAACACCCTCACCCTCATCCTCATCCTTGCGGTCGCCCTCGCTGCCTTGGCGGGCAGTGTCGTGTTGTGGGTCGGCGGTCCCATCGATGGCGACAAATACACGGACCTCGGGGTGAGCCTGTTCGTGAGCGCGATCGTTGGACTCGGGATCATCGTCATTGAGCGCTCGCTCGCGCGGTATACCTCCAGCAGGGACGCCGCCGCCGCCGACGAGCAGCGCTTCCTGGCCAGCCTGCTTGCTTCTGAGGACCTGACTGGTGTGCGTCTGCGCGGTCGGGTGCTTTCCAGCGTGATGCTAGCGGGACGTGATTTGACTGCGGCCGACCTAACTGACGCTGTGCTCGACCGGGCCGACCTGCGCGGCGTTTCCGCTGTGGGCGTGATGCTCTCGGGTGCCGTCGCCGCCGACGCCAACTTCTCGAGATGCGACTTGCGGTCGGCCACCGCCGAATCATTTTCATCGACTGAGTCTTCGTTCGTTGCCGCCAACTTTGGAGAGTCTGTGCTGACGTCCGCAAGTTTCGTCCGGTGCCCCATGTCGGGCGTTAGGTTTTATAACGCGCTTCTGGACGGCGCCACTTTCGTCGGCAGCGATCTCAAGCAAGCCGACCTTGGCCGAGCCGAGGGTACAGGCACGATGTTCCCCTCCGCCGACCTACGTGCGGCTAAATTCGTGGCCTCGCACCTCGTCCGGCCTAACTTCTCGGGTGCCGACCTCCGGGGTGCAGACCTCAGTTCAGCGCTTTGGGATGAGCCCGACTTGCGTGGCACTGACTTGCGCGACTGCGTGACTATCGGCACCATCATCAATAAGCCTCGGAGCAACAGCGAAACCCGCTGGCCCGAATCCTACCGAACCACAACGGGAGTAAATTAGCATGGCTGTTTTCTGCTCAGACATCGATGGAACGTTGCTCAACCCGGAGCGCACCCTCTCCCCACGCACGATTCAAGCCATCCGGCATGTCCGCGACGCTGGCCACACCTTCGTTCTGTGTTCATCACGCATGCCAGCATCGATGCGTATCCTAGAGCGCCTGTACGCCGGTGAGAATGCGCCGCTTATCGCCTATAACGGGGGGTTGGTCTTGTCTGCTTCCGGTGATGTGGTGCGCAACACGCCAATTCCCCCGAACACCGCTATCCAGATCTATGAGCTGTGCGATCGACTTGGCGTTCACGGCAGCTTCTACTCCGGCGACGATTGGCATGTGTGGGCCGACGACCGCTGGGCCGACCGTGAAATCAACAACACGGGCGTGCAGCCGCGTCCGGAGAAAGCCGAGTTCTATGCTTCAAGTGGAGCGATCACAACCATGCCGCCGCACAAGATCATGTGCATGGGGGATGAGCATCTGATCAATCAGATCGAGGCATCCCTTTCCACGGTGAGCGATGTGGTCACCTATCGATCGAAGCCCACCTATCTCGAGATCGCAAACGCAGAGTGCGACAAAGGCAGCGGGTTGCGTGCAGTAGAAGCCGACCTCGGGGTGGATGTCAGCGACTGCTACTTCTTCGGGGACAACTACAACGACCTGCCCGCTTTCGATGTAGTCGGAACCTCGATCGCCGTGGCCAACGCGAAAGACGCGGTGTTAGCTGCTGCCACTGTGGTCACCGCCTCTCACCACGATGATGGTGTCGCCCAGTATCTCGAATCCTGGCTCTCTACTGCGAACCGCGGCTAGCGGTCGCCCTACTTCACGTAATAATCCAGTAGGGCTGCGTAGCGGCCAAGCTCGATGGCCTACGCCTTGGACATGACAATGCGGCGTGAGCTCTATACCCGACGGGGACTTGTCCTGAGTTCAGTCCGCGTGGTGATTGTGGCCGCGTCGACTCTGGAAACCGACTGGGCTCAGATTCCACTGTGGCATGAGGTGGTGCCCGTGCTGACGCGATCTACTCGACCGTGGGAGCATGACTTCCGCGCACATTAGCGACCTGAGAGTGATGAATGCAGGCCGTCGCCGTGAACCCGAGCCCAGCGGCATCCCGAGCCTCAGCGCGCAGATCATCCAGGTCGTCGATATCGAAATGCACGGCATCAATCACATCCTTCGAAAAAGCTCCGGCCGATTCGATGTGGGAACTCATCGGCGGTCGCGCCACGTTCGAAAAGCTCGTGCACGAGTTCTATGTGGGCGTGGCAACGGATGAGGTGCTGCTGCCGATGTACCCGGAGCAGCCCGACCTTGAGGGTGCGATCCAGCGGTTGACGGGCTTCTTGGAACAGTATTGGGGCGGCCCGAACACGTACAGCCAGGAACGCGGCCACCCCCGCCTGCGCCAGCGTCACATGCCCTTCAAAGTGAACCCGGAGGCTCCCGACCGCTGGTTGCACCACATGCGCAACGCCCTCGACACCCTCGAACTGCCACCGCTCTACGACGCCGAAATCTGGGCCTACCTCGACCGTGCCGCGCACGCCATGGTCAACACATTTGAGGAGTAGCATCAGCGCCAAGAGCAAGTCAGTTCGCAGCGCAACGCGGAACTCCTAAACGACGACGCACCGTGACAGGTGATAATGATGACCAGCAGCGCAGTTTCGTGCCGATCGGGCACGGAGCGAAGAGAGAAGGAAGAGTCGATCCGAATGACTGCTCGCGCAATCGGTGTGTCGGTGGGCACCGTACACACAGTCCTCTCGGATGAGATATCGAAGACGACAGCAGTGACGTCTTGATCGCGTATCCTGCTGGCCAGAATCCTGATTTCTGGGAGCCGAGGCCGGAGTCATTGACCCACCGGTTCGCTCTGGGCTCGATTGGAAGCTCTTCGCCAGCGACTCCCCCGTTGGTAGCGATCTGCATGAACCCGTCCCACGCGAAGAGCTCAGCGGCGGACAAGACCGTGCTCAGACTCATCGACGCGAGTAAGCAGCACGGCTACTCGGGATGGGTCATGCTGAACCTCTATCCCGAACGCTCGCCGAAGCCGAAGTATCTCCTTCCCTACGACTCAGCGCTCTCTGCCGCGAACTGCACGGCGATCGAGCAGGTGCTCGGAGACCTCAACATCACTGAGGTGCTGGCTGGTTGGGGAAACATGCCGCATCAAACGTTAAGGCGCGCGCAGCTTGACATTCTGGCAACGCTTGATCGCGTCGGTGTGCGAGCCTTCACGCTTGACCCGTTGACGGTGAAAGGAAACCCGCGCCATCCGAGCCCGCCGGGCAGACCTCTCGCGATGCTCGGCCCGAAGCGGTACCTGCCGCGAGCGACGCCGTAGGCGCGTCACCAGTCGAAGAGTGCTGCCGATGTACCCAGAGCAGCCCGATCTCGAGGGTGCGATCCAGCGCCTGACGGGCTTCTTGGAACAGTACTAGGGCGGCCCGAACACCTACAGCCAGGAACGCGGACACCCCCGCCTGCGCATGCGCCACATGCCCTTCAAGGTGAACCCGGATGCTCGTGACCGCTGGTTGCACCACATGCGCAATGCCCTCGACACTCTCGAATTGCCGCCGCTCTACGACGCCGAAATCTGGGCGTACCTCGACCGCGCCGCGCACGCCATGGTCAACACGTTTGAGGAGTAGCAAGGCAAATCGGTGGACCGGAGAACGAGCGCCTGGCCTAAGGCACGACTTCGGCGATCCCGAGCGGAGAATTCTGTAGGATATTCGCACACTAGCGAAAGCGGGCTAATTCATGAGGGATCGGCCACTAATAACGAATCCGCTGCTCGGACGCTGGATTGTATTGGCCGGGGCAGCCCTGTGGATCGTGAGTTTGTCGATCGTGCTGACGCTCTCGCCCTCAGGCACACCGGTGTCGTCCGACGCCGGCGCACAACCAGTCGCGTACTGGGTGATTCTGCTTCCCACCGCTGTTGGTATCGGGCTTACTCTGCTCCTGCCACGACCTTCGCTGCCTCGCCCGGCTGTCGTGAGAGAACGTCGCCCATTTCTCATCACGACAATTGCGCTGCTCGTGCTCGCACTTGCCTTTCCGTTTTTGGCGTTCGTTGTTCCGCTTCTGGGTGAGTTCTACGTCCTCGGAAAGCTCGTAATTCTTATGATCGTTCCCAGCATGCTGGTGCTTATCTGGAGACGGAGTGTGCGCATCCAGTGGAATAAGAACTCTTCGCGATGGTGGGCCCCGGCGATTGTGGTTCTCGTTTGGACAGTGTTATCGCAGGTCGCACCGTGGAACCCCCCGTTCGATATAACGGGGATGGATCGCGGTTATGTGGTGGTCGGTGCGCTGGCAACCGCTGTTACTGCGGGCATCGGAGAGGAACTCTTCTACCGAAAATGGATTCAGACTCGTCTCGAAGCGGCCTTTGGCCCCTGGCCCGCGATAGTAATCACGTCTCTCCTGTTCGCCCTCATGCACGCCGGGTCACATGGCACCGGAGATGCTGTGCTGGACGTTGCTCGATTCATCGTCCTTCAAGGTAGTTTCGGGCTATTCCTCGGCGTGATGTGGTGGCGCTACCGAAACCTCACAGCCATCATCGCGATCCACGTCATCGTTAACGGCTGGGCGGTGGCCGCCGCGCTGCT
Source organism: Salinibacterium sp. NG22 (assembly GCF_015864925.1). NCBI lineage: Bacteria > Bacillati > Actinomycetota > Actinomycetes > Micrococcales > Microbacteriaceae > Salinibacterium > Salinibacterium sp. NG22. The sequence goes on from NZ_JADYWG010000001.1 coordinate 658,548, forward strand.
ATCAACATAACCCCGGCCAAGATCACCGTAAGCAATGTAGTTCGCTTCATTTCGCAGCGCGACGAGGACGATCTACACTGCTACACACCATGACAGATAGCGATGAGCAGGGCAGTTACGCGCCGATCGGGCGCGCAGCCGCTAGCTCGGAGATCCTGCATCGTCTCCCTTTCGACATGTCCACGCTGTCGGTGACCGGTCTGGTCATCATCTGCGAGCTCGATGTTCCAGCTCCAGAAAATACCCAACCAACCATGAGCATGAAGATGACCCAGTACCTGCGGGTCTCCGATGATTCAATGATCCGTCTCGATATGGATCGCGGAGTGACCACATCCAGATTTGGGGGTGGCGACGTCGTTTCGTGGAAACGATCCGCAGCCGATGTGATCTCCGAGGTTCTCGATCTGGTGCGGAACGATGACGCCGCGAAACCCGATTCTTTTCCCTGGGAAGGCTACGCCGAGGCCGCACAACTGAGAGGCATCTCGGTTGATGCTGATGCTCTGCGCGGTCTTCCGCACACGGTGCTGCTGTCGGATGAGCTCACCGAGATTTACGAGTTCTGATCGACGGCGGTCTTCACAGCGACAGCGCCTGTGATCGTGAAATGAGATCCGAAAGAGTGTTGGTCAATCTCGGGCGACTACGGCGGCGAAGAAAAGTAGCTTGATGGCCATTCCGAGCACCCCGATGTGACCAATCATCTGGCCGGCGATCCTACGATGCCGGTCAAAAGACAAGCATCGTCGACGGCGCGAGCCCCGTACCTCCAGCTAAATCAACACTACTTATTGCCCTCAGCACGGTCGCCATGATCTTTCCGCCTGAGGGCAGTTGAACTTTGCTAACCTAATCTCACGCGCGACGGTTGGGGGTGTGCTGATGCTGGATATCCTCGTTCTCGGGCCGGTAGAAGTTCGTCGGGGTGCGCAGAATTACCGTCTCGGTGGAGCCAAACAGCAAGCACTTCTCGCTCAGCTGGTCGTTGCCCGAGGCCGCCCTCTTTCTCCATCCCGATTGTGCGGTGATTTGTGGGATGAGACTGCTCCCCGTGATCCTGCTCATGCGCTACAAGCGCGAGTGTCTCGGTTGAGGTCAGCTCTTCCGTCGCTCGAGATTGGGCTCGTCAACGGGGGTTACAGTCTTGCTCCGACAGGTTTTCACACAGACACTATGCGTTTCGAGAATCTGAGGGAGGAAGGCGGCTGGCTCCTCGCCGACGGTGGTCTCGTCCAAGCATCCGAGCGTCTTCACGAGGCGCTCGAGCTGTGGCGCGGGGCCGCTTTCACTGATTTACCTGAGTCCTCGGCGCTTCAAGCAGAATCAGCGCGACTTGAGAAATTGCGGGCTTCGGCGCTGGCAGACCGCATCGATATCGATCTCGCACTCGGGCGCGAATCCACTGCTATTCCTGAACTCGCCGCGCTGGTCGAAGAGAGTCCCCTGCTCGAGCGACACTGGGGTCAGTTGATGACTGCGCTGTATCGACGTGGTCACGCGCAAGAAGCTCTCGACGTCTTTGCGCGCGCCCGCGCGATTTCCACCGATCGGCTCGGTGTGGAACCTAGTGGCGAACTTGGGCAGCTGCATGTGCGCATTTTGCAGGAACAACCGTCAGAATCACTCTTACGCCTCCCGGTAGCAACGCCGGTCTTGTCCCAAATCACCAGGGAACTCGGGCGACCTCCCGCAATAGGCCTGGCGTTGAGCTCGAATGACACGGAGACGCTCGCGACTTTAGTGAAGCAGCACCGAGCATTGATTGTCACCGGACCTGCAGGGATCGGGAAGACCCACCTGCTCCGGGCAGCTCGGGCACGATTTGAGGCTCAGCACTGCCTGACACCATTTTTGTCCGCGAGTACGCTCAGCCGCTCGATACCGCTCGGAGTATTTGCCGGTACTGCGGGTTCCTTCTCAGAGGGGTGGAGAACACCTGCAGCATTGATCGACTCTTTCACTCGTCACCGATCTACTACGGTTCTGCTCGTCGACAATGTGAATCAGTTGGATGAGTCATCCCTCTTCGTCGTTACGCAACTCATCAGCACCTCTCGCGTCCCTACGATTATGGTCGCGCGGAGCCTTACCGAGGCTCCGGCCGAAATACAAGCTCTGTACGACAGCGGCGAACTCACTGAGGTCTCAGTCCAGAAGCTGAGCGACGGGGAGGCCTACGAGCTAGCAGTCAGCATCACTGGAGGGCCTCTGACTCCTGACTCCCGGTTGAGCATCCTCGATGCCGCCGCCGGTAATCCTTTTCATGTGCGTGAGATCATTGCGGGTTCGCTGACGGACGGGCTGTTAGTGCAGACCGAACACGGCTGGGAACTGCGTGGACATCCCGCCCCGTCGCCTCGGCTAGCGCAACTGGTCGGCGCGCGGTTCGACGGGCTCGAGGATGCGAGCGTTGAAGCCGCGGCGCTAGTGGCTATCGCCGGTGAGTATCCCGGTGAGGCTCTGGGGGCTACGCAGCGACGTATTCTGGTACGCGCAGATGTGCTGGTGTTGTCCGATGGCGGGCGGTGGCGCCTCAAGAATCCACTAGAGTCTGAGGTTCTTCGCGCCCGATTCTCGAAAGCGTTGTGGAATGACCTCACCCGCGAAGTTGTGCAGGTCCTGAAGAGCGATTTGGCCTCAGACATGCCACGGGCGCAACTCCGTGCCCATATTCTGGCACTCGATCTTGGTGACCCGATCGATATCCCTGCGACGATGGCGCTTGCCGAAATGGCTCTTGGGGCATTCGATGAACGTCTCGCCCTCCGAGCAGTCGAAGCCGTGATCATGCAGGATCCCCAAAATGTTCACGCGTACAGGCTCGCCGGACTTGCAGTTTCAGCACTAAGGATGGTGGATGCTGCTGACGCTCATTTTGGCAACGCACACCGTTACGCTGCTTCCGAGGCCGAAATCACGGCCGTCGCGTTGGCCCATGCGCAGCACAGCGGTCTTCGGCTTCAGGACCCAAGGAGCGCACTAGAAATTATCGAACGAGCGCTCAGCTTGGTCGAAGCGCCGGGCGAATTAGCTCAGCTTCACCGCGGGCGGATGCGCTGGTCTGCGGTGGCAGGGACAAGAACGGGGACGGGGATGGGCGGCGAGGTTGAGTCGCCTCCCGCGATCACCTCTGATGTCGCGGATGCGTCGGGACTGATCATCATTGGCGTTTCGGGAGTGATCACAGGCCCGCTTGATGAAGCTCATAGGGTGCTCGCGCAACTTCACCAGGTACCCGAAGAAATCATCGATTTGGTTCCCGGTGGCGCTGCCCTCATCACCCTCACCGAGATTATGGCTCTCTCGAACTCGGGTGACGTTGTTGCGGCTCAGCATCGACTTCGAAAGAAGATCGTTGAGGCGAGTGCCCGTGCTCCTGAGTCGCTGGGGCAGTGGGAGTACGCGCTCGGTTTCAGTGAGTTGCTTTCCGGGGATGCGTCGCAGGCCTACACGCTTGCTTTGTCTGCCGTCGAGCACCTCGAATGGCGTGATGCGACCGGTCTCCTTCCCGCGGCACAAGCGCTCACAGCGGCAAGCGCTCTGGCCGCGGGGCACCCTAGCGCGGAGTCACGAGCAATGTTCGATGGCATCCCCGCGGCAGCGTCCAGCGACCCCAAAGTCGTGATGCTCCGCGTTTGGGCTGAGGCCCGAAGCGCCTGGGCCGAGGGGCATCGCGAAGAGGCTGCACACACGCTAGTGGAGACGGCGCAGTGGTTGCTCTGGGCACAGCACACCTACTTTGCGGGGATGCTTGCGCATTGCGCGATCCGCATAGGCTGCAAAATGGACGAAGCTGTGGCGGTTCTGGGCGAGGCACATGCTATTGCTGGCGGCGGTCTACTCACCCTGCTCTTGCGTCACGGTGAAGCAAATGTCGCTGGGGACGCGATCGAACTCAACGAGATTGCTCGCGACGCACGCGAACTGGGGCTCGTAGCAACCGCGGCGGATACTTGGGTGTCCTTGATCGCGGGTTCCGGTGCTGAGGGCCTGCCTGACCAACTGAAACATCAGCGTTCCGCTGTCGCGCAATTGCTCAGCGAAAAACCTGCTCTGGTCTCGTGGGTTACTTGATCCAGAGGTATTGATCGTCCAGTTCAGCGCTTCCTTGCTCTCGATTGCCACATGACGGCGGCGTTCCTTGAACGTGAGGAGGACCTAGGCAGGCGAACGCAGAATGACGGTGAGAAAGTGGGCGAGCACCGCCCACTGTGCAGCGTCTGTGCTGCCCCCGGGAAATAAAGTGTGAGCCGATTGTGAGCGGCATGGGGTTGTCTTGAGGATCAGCATCTACTCGGGGACTAATGGTGAACGGCATCGGGCGACCGCGCGTCGTTTGATGCGTCACGTTCCTCGAGTCAGTCCCTAGAGAGGCAACGATGAAGAACAGACAATATTCACTCGCACCTTGGTCCTTAGTGTTCCTGCTCGGTTTAGGGGTCGCCCTGAGCGGATGCGCAACGGGAACTGTCTCGAATGGTGACAGCGCACTCACCCCTAGTGAGTCTGCTGCTGAGCCCGAAGGTGCGGAGGAAGAATCCGAAATCGACAAAGACTGTATTGCGGCATTTGGCACGGTTGGTCTTGTTGAAGCGGGGTTGCGCTTGCAGGCTGAACAAGCCCCTCTGACCGAAGAAGTTGTCGCCGCCATCTTCAGTGACACCACCCCCTACGCAGACCAACTGCCAGACCCTGTACGCGCGGATTACCAGATCTATCATGATGCGGCAATCAGCGCTGTCGGTCTCGAAGCCGGAGAGGTCGATGCGATTCTTGACGCCGACGACGTCCAGTCCGCCATAAAGAGTGTCAGCAACACTCTTGCGACTTCGCCTGCTTGCCTCTGAGCGACCACCTGCAGACTTCATCGCACGATCAGCAACTATCGATGAGAAAAGAGAGTCCGGCCCGCCGGCAGCTATGACAACACACACCACCTTCACCAAGTCCACCATCATCGCGGTAGCGCTGGCGACAACTCTGTCGCTCAGCGGCTGCTTTGCTAACCCCATTGACCAGCTAACTGACAAAATCGGCAGCGGCATCGCTGAAGAAGGTGCGGAAAAGCTTATTGAAGGAGCTACGGGGAGCGATATTGACATCGAAGCCAACGGGACGATGCCCCAGGACTTTCCGGACGAGGTCCCGATTATCGAGGGAAAGATTGAATCGGCAGTTGGCCTCACGATCGAAGGCCAACAAACATGGACGGTAACTTTCATCGTCGATGACGCAAAATCGTCGGTCAAAGCCGCGCGCAAGATGATTGTTGAAGCGGGGTTCGAAGAGACCCTGTGGAGTGACTCGTACCTGATCGCGGGCATGTTCTCGAACGACGCTTACCAGATCAGCGTTAGTACGTACGCCGACGAAGATGAACAGCGCGTCATGTATCAGGTATTCGAAAATGTTACGGACGAGTAGCAGCGATGAACCGTTTCAGACCGTCGATCGCGATACAGCAGCCACGACATCTAGGCTGATGCGGATGCTCTGCGAGGCCTTCCGTACACGGTGCTGCTGTCAGATGAGCTCACCGAGATTTACGAATTCTGATCGACCGAGTCCGTCGCGTTCGATTGCCCGAGGTACTTCTTCAGTGCCTTTATCGACAGGATGAGAGCCCAGATAGCCAGCACAACGAGCACAAGTACTGCGGCAAAGAAAACGACGTTGAAGACGATTCCTACGATCCCAATTTGACCAATCATCCGCCCACCCTACGGAAAAAGTAAGAGAAACTCCACTAGCGTTGGGCGCCCGGGATGATCGTGCAAATCTCCGCCTCGCTGCAGTTGGCCGGGTCGAGAGCTTGCGCCTGGTTGATGAGTTGCTTCAGCTCCGCTTCGAGCGCCGCTAGGTCTTTCAGGCGCTCCTGCACGCCTTCTAGTTTGTGTTCGAGCAAGCTTGAGACGTGGGTGCAGGGCGCTTCGCCGGCATCCCGCAGCGACAGGATGCTCATGATTTCCGACAGCGTGAGCCCCGCGGCTTGGCTGTTGCGGATGAACGTGACTCGGTCGACAACGGCGGGATCGTAGTCGCGATACCCGTTGCCTTGCCGCTGAGGCTCGGGCAGAAGCCCTTGCTTTTCGTAAAAACGAATCGTGTGGCGCGGAACATCCAGACGATCGGCGACTTCTCCAATAAGCATGGGGCAAGACTAGCGCTTGACCTTCAAGTGCACTTCAAGGTTTACGGTGAAGGTATGGAAATCACGCTGCAATACTTCGAGGGCTGCCCCAACTGGAAGGTTGCCGATCAGCACATCAACGAACTCGTACAGGAGTTCCCGCAGATCACCGTGTCGCGACACCTGGTCGACACGGTTGAAGAAGCTGAGCGTGTGGGGTTCCGCGGGTCGCCCAGCATCCTCTTCGATGGTGTGGATCCCTTTGCCCAGCCGGATGCCCCGGTCGGGCTCGCATGCCGCCGCTACATCACTCCGGACGGCTTTGCCGGCGCACCCACCATCGACCAGCTGAGAGAGAAGTTGAACAGCCATGAGTGACAACAACTATGACCTGCTCGTGATCGGCGCCGGAATGGCCGGCATTGCCGCCGCGAAGAAGACGGCGTCACGCGGGTGGCGCGTCGGAATTGTGGATGCACTCCCCTATGGCGGCACGTGCGCGCTTCGTGGATGCGACCCCAAGAAGATCCTTCGGCGCGCTGCAGAGATCGTCGATTCTGCCCGCCTCTTCGCTGGCAAAGGAGTCAATGCGGATGACCTCAGCGTCAACTGGGCTGACCTCATGCAGCACAAGCACGGGTTCACCGATCCGGTGCCCGAGAGCATGGAGAAGGGCCTCAAGGCGGCCGGCGTTGACACCCTGCACGGGATCGCGACGTTCATCGACACCAACCACATCGAGATCGACGGCACGAAGTTTCAGGCGAACAAATTCTTGATCGCGACGGGTGCGGTGCCCCGCGAGCTAGACTTCCCCGGCCACGAGCACCTCATAGACAGCACCGGCTTCCTGAACCTCTCCGAGCTTCCGCGACGGATTGCGTTCATTGGCGGCGGCTTCGTGTCGTTCGAGTTTGCGCACATTGCAGCCCGCGCGGGAAGCACCCCAGTGGTGATCGACCGCGGCCGCATCCCGCTGAAGGGTTTCGACCCAGACCTCGTCGAACTCTTGCTCAAGCGTGGCGAGAGCGCCGGCGTCGCGGTGCGTCGCGAGACGACCATTGCGAGCGTCGAGAAACTCGCCCAAGGATTCCGCGTCACGACGCAACAGGGCGGCACAGAATCCACGATGGATGTTGACCTTGTTGTGCACGGTGCGGGGCGCACCGCAGACCTGGGTCGTTTGAACCTCGAAGCGGCCAATGTCGCCTTCGGCCCTCGCGGCATCCAGGTTTCGGAGCACCTCCAGAGCACCACGAACCCTGACGTTTACGCGGCTGGCGATGCTGCAGACACCCCAGGGATGCCGCTGACACCGGTAGCGGTGTTCGAGGCGAAGATCGCGGCATCCAACATGCTGAAGCCGAATTCGGCGACACCGGATTACAGCGCCATTCCCACTGCGGTGTTCACCATTCCGGAGCTCGTGAGAGTCGGCATGCTCGAGCACGAGGCCAAGGAGAGCGGCCTCGACGTTGATGTGCGCTTCACTGACACGAGCGGCTGGTTCTCCAACTACCGCATTGGCGAGACGACCGGTGCGACAAAGATCCTGGTCGACAAAAGCACCGACCGCATCATCGGCGCCCACCTCCTCGGCCACGACTACGCCGAACTCGCCAACACGGTCGCTCTCGCCATGAAGAACGGCCTCACCACCCGCCAGATCAAGGCGACAACCGCCGCGTACCCGTCGACGGGGTCAGACTTGGGGTCGATGGTCTGAGGCGGTGATGGATCCGGAGTGGCGGGCCTGTTGTCGAGCCAGATCCTTAGACCGGCGTTAGGGCGGCGCGAAGACGTAAAGCCTGGAATGCGAGAAACTCCATTTTCGTAAGCTGCCCACCTCACAGTGACCCCAGACGCTCGTGGCCGCTGCTCACCCCACAGGCTGGTACCTCTCGATACCATCGAGCTCTGCCACGACCGTACGACGCCGAAATCGGTGCTCACCATGTCCGTGCCCGGTACGAGGGGTCAACGCGCTTGAGGACTAACTGCAAAAAAGTGGACGCGCGATTACTGAATCGATGATTGCCTGAAACGGTTGAAATCGATCTCAGGATGCCTCAACCACGAAGTAGATGTCCTCGAACCGACGAATACGTACCCCATCAGCAACCCGCTCAACGCGAACCTTCCCCTGGGCGACCAGTCTGTGGTTTTCCGGAAGAGCAGCGCATAGCTCTGGGTGGACCGCCGCGAGCTCTGCGGCCTCAGCCCAACAAATCTGTCTATAAAAGAACTCGGCCGCCGGGTGAGAATCAAACCAGTTTCGGTCACTCTCGCACTCGCCCTCGATGCTTCGCATGAGTGGACATTCATCAGTGTGGGTGATCATCCGTCCGTCGACAGAAGGGACGCATTCAGAGCACGGGACATTGGGTACGTCGACAGGCCGAATGCGGTCCATCAGCTCGAGGTGTTCGTCGCTGAGACGTAATTGCATGGTCAGTGCTCCTTTTGCGTACTACACTAATCCGCCTGCTTGCCAGCGGCGGGATCACGAAATCTGCCATGGGGCTCAACGATTATTCCGAGCTCGTCGAGTTCAATTCGGACATTCTCGTCGTTTGCAATCTGCTGCAAGCCGTCGAGGTCGGGCCGCGCGTCACGGGGTACCGACACCGTCACGATCGGGCCCGAGGCTCCGACCTTAATTCCTGCTCGAAGATTCTCAGCGCTCGGGGAATCGATTAGTCCGAGAACCAAAAGGACGAGCTTGTGCTCGTCCTCGCGGGTAAGGCCGGAGGGTCCCATGCGGCGCGGCTGAGGGCTCGATCGGCGTTCGAGGTTCCGAACTCTGAATAAGATTTCATCGAGGATTTCTTGGGACGGCCTTGTCGTTTTAGCGGGGCCTGCCCCCTTCTGCGCAACCTTTATCGCCTTCTCAAACGCCGGCCATGCGTTGTCGAAGAGGATTCGCATCTGAGCCAGTGGGACCGGATTGTCAACGAGTTTGTTAATGTCAGTGACCAGCTTCCACACGTCTTCAATGTGGGCGAGGCTGGTCATCTGAAACTGCTGGATCGGGCCGGTCACATCTGCTTGCGTTAGATCGACCAGCAGAGGCGAGACACGCGACTCGCCTAACGACTTCCCTAGGGCCCCTGCTTCGAAGTTGAGCCAAGGCGCATCCTGTGTGGCTTGAGTGAGAATGATGATTCCGTAGTCGGTGTCGTCGAGGTTATTCGCAATTACGCTAAGCCCGCGAGATCCCTTCTCGATATCCTGACTGGAAACGAACGCCTCTACGTTCTGGAGAAGCACTTGGGGAAGCCACGCGCGAATACCCTCCGCCAGTTTTCGGCTTTCGTCCCCGGACCAACTTACGAATACCTTCACTCGAGCCCCTCCCACGTCGTTTCTCTAGACCAAATCATAGGCGCTAGCGCTTGTCCGCAAGCGAGACGTTCCAGGAAGCAGATCGAGCCGCAAGCACGTTCACTTTTCATGCATTTCGCGCTAGGCCAAAAACACGCAGTCGCAGCGGAATTCAGAATGCCGAAAACTGGTCATGCCTCAACCGTGCCGCTCAAGCCATGGTCAATACGTTTGAGGTGTACCTGCAAAATATTCGACGGCAATAGACGAAGACCTAAAGAGAACTGGAGCACGGAGCGCAACCGATAAGACCTCGCGGCCATGAAAAATGGCATGGCAGGCCAAGTAACGCACGATTGTGAAATTGCAGCCGCCGGTACGCTTTCCATGGGCCACAGGCCAACATCGACTCACGGGAGAGAAGAGAATTGCAGTGCATGCAACTGCGAACGAGAACTCTAGCGGCCCGACCAAAGCCATCCTTGGGCGTCGCGGCCTAATTCCAGCGAAGACTCAAAGAGACGGCCTGCTCTACACCTCGTGGGCTTCCGTTCGTCGCAAAATGCCCGGCAATGCGTCCCTGAATCCTGCGGCCTCGGTATAGAGCCTATAGATTTCATCGGATGTCAATGTCAAAGAGTAGGCCGCGAAATTTCCGTGAACTAGGAGATTGCGCTCCGAACCGATCCGCAAGAATCCTCGAATGTTTTTCTCGAGATCAGAATTCTTTCCGACCAATTTGCTGGCGTATTCTTTGAAATCGGGGCCGAATAGCGCAAAAAATGAGTTGATATTATTCCCGTCCCACTGGAAAAATGAGTGGTATCTGCGGGCCAACGCCGCCTTCGCGACAAAGGCGGTCGCAGTCGAGTTATTGCTCGTCACTTCGGAAAAATAGTCCTCGATGATCCGTGTAACGTCCACCTCTAGTTCGCTGGCTCCGGCGAGCAAAAGTGCTTTCGAAAGCACCGCCCGAGTTGAAACCGCGAGAGAGGGCTCCTGTTCGAGATGCGCAAGAAGCGCATCATGATGTGCTTTGAGCTCGTCTACCGGCCCGGCCATGCTTAACCCCTGGCCCGGTTGAGTACCCGTTCTGCCACGTTCAATCGTCCCTTTACATGACTAGTGTTCGTCGTCTGCTCCTGCGTGAACCCTTGGAACTCTTCCGAATCTGCCAGCTCCTGGAGCAGTTCGGCATCCAAAGTCCAGGCCTCTCCGGACTCAAATTTCTTCGCCGCCACAGCAAACACCGCCTCGAAGAAGGGAAGACTGAAACGCTGCTGCTTGGTCAAAAACGGAGCACGAGGTAGCCCGTCGAGCGCGTTCAATACCTTATCGACGACAGTCTCGATCTCGTCCATCGTCTTTTCGTCGAGTTTTCCAGCCTCTTTGGAGAAGCGATTCAGGAATTTGACCATTGACGGCGAATATGTCTCGCCATTCTTCCAAATCGCGATTCCTCTCAAGAGCACTTCCACATCGCGCATGTGTAAATCCGCATCGGGCTGCGCAAGAAGGCGACGCCAGCGAGGATCCAAGTTGATGCGCGCGAGTGCGTCGTAAAACTTCGAATGGTAGAGGCTCGACCGAATTTCCTGCGGCGTCAACAAAATGCCGCCAGTGTTTAGCCGATTGAACATTTCATAAATCGAGGAATCGTCGTTTGAGGGGCGTACTTGCTTGACGATGACGTTTCGAATCGTCCGCAAATTGAACTGCAGCTGGTGGTCGTCGAGCGTGTGGTAATTCAACTTGTTGAATTTGTTTGGTCGCCCGGGCGAGATTTCGGAGAGCTGCAGATTGAAGTTGTCGAAGTACTCGTTATCTTCCAAAATAGCGTCAGGTATCCGACCTTCTTGGCTCAGAATCCGTCGTATCTCAACACGTTTGTCACGGCGAGGAAACCGTCCCCGGATGAAGTAATAGATCGTCATCAGGCGTTGTTGCCCGTCAATCACGAGAAAGCTATTTCGTCCCTCCTCATAGAGAAATACCTGAGGAACAGGCAAGCCAATTATTAGACTTTCGATTAACTTGCTGGCTCTGCGGATATCCCAAACATAGTTACGTTGAAACCCAGGAATCTTGACCGCACCTGAATCGATGAAATCGTAGATTGTCTTCACGTTGAAATCGTTCGGAGATGACGTCAGATCATATTCGTCAATTTGACCTAAATTCTCGTCAGTCTCGTCGGTCTCGCCGGACTCAAGCCACTCTTGCTGAATTTCACTCATTGCTGACCTCCGGTTCTTCGGTGATAACCGCAATCATTGCAGTTATTTTGTCGGTGTCTCCAAGGCGCGCTCCTTCTCAGCGCGCCCAACCTGAATCAGGGTGCGTGAAGGCACGAGCAGGAGATAACGACATCGTTGATCTACAGCGCGCTACTTCAGGAAACTTTGATGTACTCCTCCCATATTTCGCGCATATTCAGTCAGGTTGACCCGCTCAAATTGCAGGCAACTTCTCACGCTTGGACCCCCCCATGCAATGCCCACCCGCAACTCCCGCTTCGCCCCTTGGCCAATGCAAGAGGCTTCTAACCCTCGCGCAACCCCGCCCGCGCGACCACACACTCCGCGTGCCGCAGGATGGGCCCGTCGACCATGCGACCCTCGAAGCTGAAGACTCCGGGCTGCGATTCCGCGGCGGCGAGAAGTGCTCGTGCTGACGCGATTTGCTCGACCGTGGGCGCATAACTTTCGCGCACAATAGCGACCTGAGAGGGATGAATGCAGGCCGTTGCCGTGAACCCGAGAGCCGCGGCATCCCGAGCCTCAGCACCGAGACCGTCCAGGTCTGCGATGTCGAGATGCACCGCATCAATCACAGCCTTCGAATAGGCTCCGGCCGCCAACAAGACCGACGAGCGCGCATGCAACGCGACGCCACGGTAGGGGCCGGAATCCTCGCGCGACGACGAACCGCCGAGCGACGCCACCAGATCTTCGGCGCCCCACATGAGGGCAACCACGCAATCCAGCGCCGCCAAACTTGTCGCCGCCAGCACACCGCGCGCCGTCTCGCACAGGGCGATCACGTCGAGGTCAGTGAGCGCATCGAAGTCGGCAACCGACTCCGACTTCGAGAGCATCACCGTGCGGTACTCCGTCTGCTCCAACGCCTCCAGGTCACTATCGTGATCCTCGGTGCCCGCCGGGTTCAGGCGCACGATCGTGCGGGCCGGATCCATCGGGTTAGCAATCAAAGCAGCGCGGGCCGCAGCCTTGTCGACACTGGCTACGGCATCCTCAAGGTCAATGATGATGGCATCCGCGCGCTCAAGCGCCTTGGTATAACGGTCGGGGCGATCGCCCGGCACAAACAGAATCGACGGCCCTAATGTAAAGCTCACGGTGCGCCCTCCTCAGTCCAGACCATCACCGAACGGGTCGCGACAGCCACCACAACACCGTCCTGGTTCTTGGCCGTGTGACGCAACGAAATAATTCCCTGGCCGGGGCGCGACTTCGAGAGCCGCTTCTCCAGCACCTCACTCTCGGAATACATCGTGTCGCCGTGATACAGCGGATGCGGAAAGTTGACCTCCGTGAAGCCCAAGTTCGCCACAATCGTGCCCTGCGTCAGTTGAGCAACGGATGCCCCCACCATCGTCGAGAGCGTGAACATCGAGTTCACCAGACGCTGTCCGAACGGCTGCTGCTCCGACCACGCGGCATCCAAATGCAGCGACTGGGTGTTCATCGTCATCGTCGTGAAGAGAACATTGTCGGCCTCGGTGACGGTGCGGCCGGGCGCGTGCAGATAGACCGCGCCCTCCTCGAACTCGTCGAACCAGAGGCCGCGCTGCTGAATACGTTTGCCGGTCATAGGGTCGCGAACCCCAGCTCACGAGCAATGACCATCATCTGCACCTCAGTGGTGCCCTCACCGAGCTCCAGCACCTTCGAGTCACGGTAGTGGCGGGCGACAGGGTTCTCGTTCATGAAGCCATAGCCACCAAAGATTTGGGTGGCATCCCGAGCGTTATCCATGGCCGCCTCGCTGCTGATCATTTTCGCCATGCTCGCCTCCATTTTGAAAGGAACTCCAGCAACCAGTTTGCGGGCTGCATCGTAGGTTGCCAAGCGTGCCGAGTGAACTCGGGCCTGCATCCGCGCAATCTTGAACGCAATGTGCTGGTTCGAACCAATCGAACGACCGAAGACGTGGCGCTCGTTGGCGTACCGAATCGACTCCTCCAAGCAGCCTTGAGCCGCACCCGTGCAGAGAGCCGAGAACGCGACGCGGCCCTCATCCAGAGCCTCAATGAAGTTCGCGAAGCCACGGCCGCGCTCCCCCATCAGGTTCTCTTCGGGAACCCGCACGTTGTCGAACGACAGCGGGTGCGTGTCGGAGGTGTGCCAACCGACCTTGTCGTACGGCGGGTGCACCGTGAAGCCGGGCGTACCGTTCGGAACGAGGATGGCGCTCAGCTCAGGGCGCCCATTCTCGCGACGACCAGTTACCGCCGTCACCGTCACAACCTTCGTGATCTCGCTGCCCGAGTTAGTGATGAACTGCTTCGTGCCATTGATGACCCATTCGCCATCGACGAGCTCGGCAGTGGTCTTAGTTCCCGCAGCATCGGAGCCGGCATCCGCTTCAGTCAGACCGAAACCAGCGAGAGCTTCACCGCGCGCGAGCATCGGAACCCACTGCTGCTTCTGCTCTTCGCTCCCGTGCTTGAAGATCGGCATCGCGCCAAGACCGATGCCGGCCTCGAGCGTCACCGCGATCGACTGGTCAACGCGAGCAAGTTGCTCAATCGCGAGGCACAGCGAAACGTAGTCTTTGCCCTGCCCGCCGAATTCCTTGGGGAACGGCAAACCGAAGAGACCCATCTCACCCATCTGGGCGATGATGCCGTAAGGCAGTTCACGCTTCGTGTCGTACTCATACGCTGCCGGAGCAACAACCTTGTCAGCGAAATCGCGCACGTCAGCGCTCAACTTCAACTGCTCATCGGTGAGGCCGAGGTGGGTGATTTCGCCGCGGGTAGCGTCGTGACTCATGAGGTTTCTCCTTCAGTGCTCGCTTGTGGCGATTCGATTCGGGCAACGATCTGATCGCGTGTGACCAGATCGCCAGGCTTCAAACTGATGTCGACAACCCCATCAAGGGTCGCGACAACGGGGTGTTCCATCTTCATGGCTTCAATCGTGAGCACCGTCTGACCGGCAGTCACAGAATCTCCGTTCGCCACTGCCACGGCCACGACGGTGCCGGGCATGGGCGAACGCAACTCGGGATCGACCACGCCAGCGACTCTCGCGAGCGTCGCGCGATGGGCCGCGAGCGACTCGGCGCGAGACTGCGCAGTGAGAGCCCAGGAAGTGCCCTCCTGCCCAACCCACACCGTGGCGTCGACTGTTTCTATCGCCAGGCGGATGCTCTGGGTGCCCCACTCGACACCGGTGCTCGTCAAGCGCGCCGGGCTGGTGGTGCCGTCGATCGTGACCTCCGCTGCGCTGGGCGGGCCGGCAACCAGAACCTCGTGCACCTGCCCCGCACTCGCGAGACGGTAGCGGGCCGGGCGATGCTGGCCCACACGCCAACCGCTGGGCTGCTGCCAGGGTGAGCCCGGCATCCAGCGTTCCGAATGGATGCTCAGAGCCGCAGCTGCGAGCACCGCCGGGGTTGGCGCGGCGAACTCGATCTCGGTAAGAGCTCGTTCGATGAGGCCCGTGTCTAGTGCGCCGGCTTGTACGTCGTCGCGAGCGACGAGGGCTCGGAGAAATTCAATGTTCGTCGTGACGCCGAGGATGACGGTGTCGGCGAGAGCACGGTCGAGGGTCTGGAGCGCTTCGGCGCGGGTGGCACCGTGAGCGATGACTTTGGCGAGCATCGGGTCATAGTTGGCCGAGACCGTGCCGCCTTGGATGAGTGAGCTGTCGACGCGCACGCTGGATGTGGCTGTGCTGGCTGTGGCTGTGCCTGTTGTGCCGGCGCTGAGCGCACTTCCGTCGGCGGCTTCGTGCAGGTGCACGATCTGACCGGCGGAGGGCAAGAAGTCGTTGGCCGGATCTTCGGAGTAGATGCGTGCCTCAACCGCGTGACCGGTGAGCGTTGGCGCCTCCACCGTGAGTTGCTCGCCGGCAGCGATTCGCACTTGCCACTCCACGAGGTCGATGCCGGTGACCATTTCGGTGACGGGATGCTCCACCTGCAGGCGCGTGTTCATCTCCATGAAGAAGAACTCGTCTGGCGCATTGTCGGAGACGAGGAACTCGACCGTTCCGGCGCCGACGTAGCTCACGCTGCGCGCGACCTCACAGGCCGCTTCGCCGATGCGCTGCCGCGTTGCTTCATCGAGCAACGGTGACGGCGCTTCTTCGATGATCTTCTGGTGGCGACGCTGCAGCGAACATTCGCGCTCCCCCAAGTGGATGATCGTGCCGTGGCTATCGGCCAGAACCTGCACCTCAATGTGGCGAGGCTTCTCCACAAGGCGCTCGAGGAAGAGCGTGTCATCTCCGAACGCGGCGCTAGCCACGCGACGAGCGGAGTCGAGTGCACCAGCAACGGCGTCGGGCTCGCGCACGATCGTCATGCCCTTGCCACCACCACCAGCCGATGGCTTGATCAGCAGCGGGAATCCGACCTCGGTAGCAGCAGCGACCAGATCATCGTTCGTCATGCCCGGCTCAGCGATGCCGGGGATCACGGCAACGCCACGCTCCGTCACGTGCTTCTTCGACGCGATCTTGTCGCCCATGATCTCGAGCGCCTCGACGCCGGGGCCGATGAACGTGATTCCGGCTGCCGCGCAGGCTTCAGCCAAAGACGCATTTTCGGAGAGGAAGCCATAGCCCGGGTGCACCGCATCGGCCTGCATGCCGTCTACGGCATGAGCGGCAGCAACGATCGATTCGACCGAGAGGTAGCTGTCGATCAGCACCGCGGCATCCGCCACTTGAACGTGCTTCGCGTCACGATCGTGCTCCGTGTAGACCGCGATCGAGCGGATGCCCATCGAGTGCAGGGTGCGCGTGATGCGACAGGAAATTTCGCCACGATTGGCGACCAGAACGGCAGAGAACATGGCAATCACATCCGGAAGAGGCCGAAGCCCGGCTCAGGCAGCGGGGTGGCCGCGGCGATATCGAGGGCCATGCCGAGCACGTCTCTGGTGTCTTTGGGGTCAATGATTCCGTCATCCCAGAGGCGGGCTGTCGAATAGTAGGGGCTGCCCTGGCGTTCGTATTGCTCGCGGATGGGCTTCTCGAACTCGGCCTTGTCGTCGTCGGTGAAGGCCTCCTCGCCGAGCTGATCGCGGCGCACCGTGGAGAGCACCGCAGCAGCCTGCGGGCCGCCCATGACCGAGATGCGGGCGTTGGGCCACATCCACAAGAAGCGCGGAGAGTACGAGCGGCCGCACATCGAGTAGTTGCCGGCACCGAATGAGCCGCCGATCACGACCGTGAACTTGGGAACGCGCGTTGTCGCCACCGCGGTCACCATCTTGGCGCCGTTCTTTGCGATGCCGCCGGCCTCATATTCCTTGCCGACCATGAAGCCGGAAATGTTCTGCAGGAACAGCAGCGGGATGCCGCGCTGATCGCACAGTTCGATGAAGTGCGCGCCCTTGAGCGCCGACTCGCTGAACAGCACCCCGGCGTTGGCGACGATGCCGATCGGATGCCCGTGCAGCGTTGCGAACCCGGTGATGAGGGTCGTGCCGTATTCCTTCTTGAACTCGTGGAACTCGCTGCCATCCACGAGACGCGCAATCACTTCGCGCACTTCGTAGGGGCTTTGCACGTCGGTCGGCACAACGCCGTACAGCTCGTCGGGGTTCACGGCGGGAGGCCGCGAGGCAACAACATCCCACGCCGGAGCGGCAGGCTTCGGGATGGTCTTGATGATGTCCCGCACAATTTCGAGCGCGTGGCGGTCGTCGTCGGCGAGGTGGTCGGTGACGCCGGAGGTGCGCGCGTGCACGTCTCCCCCACCGAGCTCTTCGGCCGTGACGATCTCGCCGATGGCAGCCTTCACGAGCGGCGGACCACCCAAGAAGATCGTGCCCTGATTGCGCACGATGATCGTTTCGTCGCTCATCGCGGGAACGTAAGCGCCACCCGCAGTGCAGGAGCCCATGACCGAGGCGATCTGCGGGATGCCGGCCGCTGAGAGTCGAGCTTGGTTGTAGAAGATGCGCCCGAAATGGTCGCGGTCGGGGAAGACCTCGTCCTGCATCGGGAGAAACGCGCCGCCCGAGTCAACGAGGTACACGCACGGCAACTTGTTCTCGAGCGCAATCTCTTGCGCCCGCAAATGCTTCTTGACCGTGAGGGGAAAGTAGGTGCCGCCCTTGACCGTCGCATCGTTCGAGATCACGAGCACAGGGCGAGAGTGGATGAGGCCGATACCGGCAATAACGCCAGCGCCGGGAGCCTGGTCGTCGTAGATTCCATTCGCGGCGAGCGGGGCGATCTCGATGAAGGGACTGCCCTCATCGAGCAGTTCGTCGACTCGGTCGCGAGGCAGCAGCTTGCCGCGGGAGACGTGGCGTTCGCGGGATTTCTCCGAGCCACCGAGGGCCGTCGTCGCGAGTCGTTCGCGCAATTGCTCGACAAGGCCGCGCATTGACTCTTCGTTAGCCGCAAACGTCGGGTGGGACGGTTGAGCGGCCGAGGAAATCTTCTCCATCGAACACCTTCGTTCAGCGCAGCTTGTGGCCACTTGGGTTAGTCATTACTAACTGAATTTAGGTTAGCGAGCATTAACCGAACTGTCTAGACTCAGAACATGAACGAGACGCCAACTCCGCGCAGCCAAGCGAAGGCCGACCGACGCGAGGCCCTCCTCGACGCCGCCGCCAGCCTCTTCGCCGAGCGCGGCTTCACGCGCGTCTCGCTCGAAGAACTCGGCTCCGCCGCCGGCGTGAGCGGCCCCGCTGTGTACCGCCACTTCGACGGCAAACAAGACGTGCTCGCCGCGATTTTGGTCGATGCCAGCTCCAACCTGTGCCGCGGAGCCCAGAACGTGATCGAGCACGCCGCCACACCGCGAGCCGCGCTCGAAAGCCTTGTTCAGTTTCATGTGGAGTTTGCGCTCGGCAATGCCGACGTCATCCGGGTTCAAGATCGCGACCTCGACAGCCTGACCGCCAGCGACCAACACGAGGTGCGCGCCCTGCAGCGCAGTTACGTTGAACTGTGGGTTGGCGTGCTCTCTCAGCTGCATCCGGATGCCGCGACCACCGAGCTGCGCACCCGCGCCCACGCCACTTTCGGGCTCATCAACTCCACTCCCCACAGCGGGCGTGCCGGCGCCACCAGTGCCGTGCTCGAGCGGATGGCGTTGGCCGCCCTCGACGCCTAACCGCCCGCTCGCCGCCTAGCCGCCCTCGACGCCCGGCCAGCCGCCGGCATCCCGCGGCCGAACTCAGCGCCGCGCATAGCCGCCTCATTGGGTTACATCAGCACTTCCCCACGGGGCGTGCAGTGCCAGCACAGTGCCTTGATAGACCCGGCCCGCAGTGTTGGTTTCGTACACCGGAGATTCCGGAAATGACGAAAAGGATCAACCATGAAGAAGACACTGATTGCAGGAGCGGCCGGAGTAGTTTTGGCCTCGTGCGTCGGACTTGCAGTGGCCCTGCCCGCTCAGGCCGAGACTCTCACGACCGCCACCTCCAGCTCAAGCGCCTCTGAATCGGGCACTTCCGCCACCGGCGACCGTGCTGCCCGCGGTCACAGCCAGGGTGGCGCCCGAATTGATGCTGCAACTCTCGCCACCGCACTCGGACTCACCGAAACTGAAGTCTCTGACGCCGTGACTGCCGTGCGGGACGCAACCGAACCATCCGAAACAACCCTCGATAAAGACGCGACCGCCGATGAAAAGATGGCCGCCAAGGATGCCCGCCAGGCCGCGTTCGTGACGGCTCTCGCTGCCGAACTCAACGTTGACGAAGACGCGGTAACCACCGCACTTGCTGACATTCGAACTGACCGCGAAGCCGCCAGGGAAGCTTCTGGCGACGAACGCGTCGGCGGCGGTGACGGTAACGGCGAAGGCACCCCGGGCGCCCGCGCAGGCCACGGCGATCGCGGCGACGTCGCAGACCGACCCAACCGTGATGATGACGCTGACGCGGTCGAAGAAGCACCCACCGACGACTAACCACCACCCAGCACCTCCCCCGAGGACGAAGGGCCTGCGACTGATCGGTCGCAGGCCCTTCTTTGTCTTCAAAGCAGACTCTCTGGCGGCTCCTTGCAAGCTCTCAGCTATTTCATGAGGCCGGGATAGCAACTCCCCGTATTCCTTAGACCATGCAAAAGAAACCTCTGCGAAAACGGCACATCGTCATCGGCTCCGTGCTGGTGCTCGTGCTCGGTCTGGGCAGCACCGCTGCGTGGGCTCTCGATCGATTTGTCATCGAGCACGTCGAGATTTCTGACGTCGCGCAGTACGAAGCCGACAACAGCACCACCACGAGCGCCGAGCCCACGACCGCGACGTCCACGGAACCCGTTCTCACCGAGACGAGCTATACCTCCGGCGACGCCAACGTCACAATCTCCACGGTCGTCTCTGGCAGCGGTGCCGACACCGTCACCTACTACGTCGCGGATGTCGAACTGACGGAGGCCACTGCCCTGCGGTCGGCATTTGCTCAGAACAGCTTCGGTGAGAACATCATCGACCTCACCTCGTCCATCGCGGCTGAGCACGATGCGATCTTCGCCATCAACGGCGACTACTACGGCTTTCGAGACACTGGCATCGTCATCCGCAACGGTGTCACCTACCGCGACGAACCGGCCCGCGATGGGCTCGCGTTCTATCTCGACGGCAGCGTCGAGGTCTATGACGAAACCACTACCTCTGCCGACGAGCTGATCGCCGACGGCGTCTGGAACACGCTCTCCTTCGGGCCCGCAATCGTCGAAGACGGCGATGTCGTTGCCGGTATCGAGAACGTCGAGATCGACACCAACTTCGGCAATCACTCCATCCAGGGCGAACAGCCCCGCACTGCGGTCGGCGTGATCGACGACAACCATCTCGTCTTCGTTGTCGTCGATGGTCGCGACCCCGGCTACAGCGCCGGTGTGACCCTGCCCGACCTCGCCGTCATCATGCAAGATCTCGGTGCCACTACCGCCTACAACCTCGATGGCGGCGGCTCTTCGACCATGTACTTCAACGGCACCGTCATCAACCATCCGTCCAATGGCGGAGAACGCGAAACCTCAGACATCCTCTACGTGGGAGCCGCATCATGATCATCCTCATCCCCTCCTTTGAACCGGATGACCGCCTCCTGCAGCTCGTGTGCGATCTGCGCGCGACTGCCCCTCTGCTCCGCGTCGTCGTCGTGGATGACGGCAGCGGCCCGGCCTATGCCGACCTGTTCGCTGCCGTGCAGCACGCCGGCGCCGACGTGATCGGCTACGACGACAACCGCGGCAAAGGGCACGCCCTCAAATTCGGCTTCCGCTCTATCCGCAAAAATCACCCCGGTGAGGCCGTCGTCTGCGCAGACAGCGACGGCCAACACAAAGTGGGAGACATCCTGCGCGTGGTTGCCCAACTGCGGGCGTCCGACGGCGCGATGGTTCTCGGCGGTCGCGCCTTTGCGGGCGACGTTCCCACCCGCAGCCGCTTCGGCAACGCCGTCTCACGCGCAGCTTTCAAGTTCGCCACCGGCGTTGCCGTGCGCGACACTCAGACCGGGCTGCGCGGCTACCCCGCCACAATGCTCGACTGGCTACTCGGAGTGAAGGGCGAACGGTTCGAGTACGAACTGAACGCGTTGCTCGGGTCGCGCTCGGCGGGCATCCGGATTGAAGAAATCGAGAT
The DNA here is from genome assembly GCF_015864925.1 of Salinibacterium sp. NG22. Taxonomy (NCBI): domain Bacteria; kingdom Bacillati; phylum Actinomycetota; class Actinomycetes; order Micrococcales; family Microbacteriaceae; genus Salinibacterium; species Salinibacterium sp. NG22. Next base: position 679,825 of record NZ_JADYWG010000001.1, read on the forward strand.
TGAGACGGTCTACTTGCAGCACAATGCCTCCTCGCACTTTCGACCGATCGTTGATTCGGTGAAAGTCTTCGCGCCACTGCTGCGCTACATTTCCTCTTCTCTGGCGGCCTTCCTGATCGACGCGATCGGCCTCTTCATCCTCTTTGCCCTCACCCAGTCGCTGCTCGTGTCGGTGGTCGGCGCCCGGCTCGTGAGCGCCTCCGTGAACTTCCTCATCAACCGCCACCTAGTGTTCAACGCCAGCAATCGCGAACATGTGGCGCGGGATGCCCTGCGCTACGTCATTCTCGCGCTCGCGCTCGTCGCCTCCAGCTACGTGTGGCTCTCGGTACTCGTCGACTGGGGCGTTCCGCTCGTCATCGCCAAGGTCTTCTCTGACGTCACGCTCTACATCATCAGCTTCCAGGTGCAGCGACGCTTCGTTTTCAAGTCAGGGGCAGCACCCGGATCATCGGTGCAGTCGGAGACTGACGCAGCGCTCGGTGCTGATCGACCAGCCCTGCGTACCGCGGCTAGGAGCCACGGTACTAGCGTGTAACTATGAGTGACGCTCCCAAGAAAACAGCACAAGTGCGCACCGTCGTGGTCGCCTTCGTTGCCAACCTTCTCGTAGCAATTGCAAAATCGATCGCAGCATTGATCACCGGTTCGGCTTCGATGCTCGCCGAATCCGCACACTCGTGGGCCGACGCCGGCAATGAGATCTTTCTCCTCATTGCCGAACGCCGCTCGGTTAAACCTGCCGATGCGAGCCATCCACTCGGATTCGGACGTGAGGCCTACGTCTGGTCACTCTTCGCGGCCGTCGGCTTGTTCACCGCGGGTGCTGTCGTCTCGGTGCAGCACGGAATCTCCGAACTCATCGACCCAGAACCCGCCAGTGACTTCGGCATCGCCTACCTCGTGCTCGGGATCGCCGCCGTGCTCGAAGGCGTCTCCTTCGTGCAGTCAATGGTCCAAGCCAAAAAAGGAGCCGCACGCTTCGGCCGCCGCACCCTCGAATATGCCCTCAACAGTTCCAACACCACCCTTCGTGCGGTGCTGGCCGAAGATGCTGCCGCCCTGATCGGCCTCACCATCGCCTTCTTCGGCATCCTGCTGCACCAGCTCACCGGCAATTCAGTGTGGGATGCCGTTGGTTCGCTTGCGATCGGCCTCCTTCTCGGTGTGGTGGCGGTCGTTCTCATCAACCGCAATCGTCGGTTCCTCGTCGGTCAAACGCCGGGCGATGCTGCGCGCGCTGTAGCGGGGCGGGCTCTCGCCGAGCATCCCGAAATCAGTCGGGTCACCTACCTGCACCTCGAGTTCGTAGGCCCGTCACAACTGTTCGTCGTGGCAGCCATCGACCTAGAGGGCAACCACCGCGAAGAAGAAGTCGCACGTCAACTGCGTGAGCTCGAACGCTCGATCGAGGGCAACGATCTGATCAAGAAGGCCGTGCTGACGCTGTCTGTCAGCGACGAGCCGTCGATCAGCTTCGACTAGCTACGAAGCGCTACGAATCGCTAGGACGAGGCGCGGTCTGAAGACAGGCCGCCCAAACGCCGCAAGACGGCGTTCAAGAGCGTGCCCGCGGCATCCGGAATCACATGGTGGTTGAGGTAAATACCCTCAAGCCACGGCAAGACCTCTTCAGCGGCAAGCCCGATGACGTTCCAGTCAATACCGGGCACAGCTTTAGAGCGCGGCTCGCCCGTGCGCGGATCGGTCCACGCTTGAGCAATCGGTCGGTCGGGCTCTGACTCCCCTGCGCCCCAGAGCAGCGCAATCGGATGATTCTCGCCCTCGATGTGGTCGTGCGTCACGGTGCCGGCACCGAGCCACGGGAGCGTCAAGAGCTCTCCCTCGACCTCGATCTCGAGCAGATCGAGCTGCACCGGCTCTTCGACCTCGCAAATGTAGAGATCGAGCCCGGCATCGTGCCACGCCGCGGCCTGGGTGATGTCGTCGAGCAGCTTCGGCAGCAGCGCGTGAAAGGCGCTGGCAAGCTGCGTTGCCCACTGCAGGAGCACGCGGGTGTCGTTAGCCGACCACGGGCTCGAGCCGCGATGCTCACCCGCCGGAGTGTGGAAATGGTGATTGCTGCCCGCACTCGTTGTTTCGAAGTGCAGTTGCCCATCGGCATACTCGACGTAGAGATCGCTCACCTGAGCTTCGTCATCCCAATCGCCGAAGAGCTCGGGAGCTTTCAGAGCAGGCGGGAGGTCGAGCGCCGGTGAGCGCTGCGTTCCGAGGTTGAGCACTGCCCGCAGACGCGTGTTGGGCATGCGCAGGCTGAGATCGGTCATTCGGTGGTCGTTGCTTCCGCCGGAGCATCCGCGCTCGATGCCGTTGCCTCTTCGGGCTTGGCGGCGATTCCCATGATGGAAATGATGACGATCATGATCGCACCGCCCACGAGGGCAATGTCGGCGATGTTGCCGATGAAGTAGCCGTTGTAGTTGATGAAGTCGACGACGTGACCGCGCGCAAAACCGGGGTCACGGAACAGGCGGTCACCGAGGTGAGTGATGGCACCGCCGAGGAGCATGCCGAGCGCGATGGCCCAGGCGCGGGACTGAACTGTCCACGCGTACCACGTGATCGCGACCACGGCGAGCGCCGCAATAATCGTGAGCACCCAGGTGTATTCCTCGGCAAGCGAGAAGGCAGCGCCGGGGTTGTAGACGAGCTGGAACGACAACAGATCACCAATGATCGGGATGTTGATGCCGCCACCGAGATTGGTTTCAGCCCACCACTTGCTCAGCTGGTCTGCCGCGATCACAAAAGCGGCGAGCGCGAAAACACCAACCAACAAACGACGCGGAGCGCGTGAAGAAGGGGTGGCCGCAGCAGGGTCGAGATTCTCGGTCATAAGACCATTCTTACCTGTTGCGGCCACCGCTGCTTTCACACCATCGTCAAAACGGTGCCGGGGTCGTTCAGAATCGAACCAACATCGGTCAAGAAACGGGCGCCTTGCTCGCCGTCAACAAGGCGATGATCGAACGACAAACTCAACGTCATGACGTCGCGGAGGGCGATTTCGCCGTGGTGCTCCCACGGCATTCTGCGAACAGCACCCATCGCCAGAATCGCGGCTTCTCCCGGGTTCAGGATGGGGGTGCCTGCGTCGATGCCGAAGACGCCCACGTTGGTGATCGAAATAGTTCCACCATTGAGCGATGCCGGAGTTGCTTTGCTCGCTCGCGCATTGCGCGCCAAGTCGCCGATCGCGTCAGTGAGCTCGGCGAGGCTCATGGCATCAGCATCCTTGAGGTTCGGCACCATCAGGCCCCGGGGCGTCGCGACGGCGATACCGAGGTTGATGTACCCGAACTCAACAATCTCGTTCGCCTCGACATCCCACCGCGAATTGAGCGACGGATGACGCGCCACACCGATGCACAGCGCCTTCGCAACGACGGAGAGAACGGATGCTGCGGTGCCTCTCGCCTTCAGCTTCGCTACCAGCTCCAGCGTGCGCGTGACATCGATCGTCAGGAATTCGGTGACATGGGGCGCCGTGAACGCACTCGCCACCATCGCGGCCGCGGTTGCCTTGCGCACCGACTTGATCGGCGTGCGGGTCTCGCGCGGACGAGTGCCCGCGACGGCTCTCGCCGCCTGCGGTGCGGATGCTCCTGCCGCAGTGTCGTCGCCAGTCTGCGTGTCGTCGCCCGGCTGCGTATCAGCGGGCGACTGTTCTGCCGCGCTCAGCACATCGTCGCGCGTGATGATGCCCTCGGGGCCCGTGCCGGTCAGTTGCGTCAGGTCGACGCCGCGATCAGCCGCGAGCTTGCGCACCGGCGGAGTCGTCTTGGTGCGGGCATCGGAGGATGTCACGGCAGGCTCGGGCGCAGTCTGTGGCGCGGTCTCGGATTCAGGCACTGGCGCGGGCTCTGCCGCAGCCACAGCCGAAGGGGCTTCCACTGCCGCTGCGGATGCCGCCCGCGCGGCGCGAGGCTTGCGCGTAGGGCGCTTGCCGCTCTCGACGGCGGGACCATACCCGACGAGCACGGCGTTGCGCTCAGGGGCAGCCTCAGCGACCGGCGCCTGTTCTGCGCTATCCGCTTTCGCGCTCTCTGCGCCAGCGCCAGTTGCAGCGTCAGCGTCCGCAGAGGCACCACCGACAGCCGGAGTGCCAGCAGCGTCAGGGGCGGCGTTTGGGCCACCATCCAACTCGAACGTGACGATACGCGTGCCCACTTGCACGGTCGAACCGGGTTCAGCGTGCAGGGCCGAAATCTTGCCGGCGACTGGCGAAGGCAGGGAGACAATCGCCTTGGCGGTCTCCACCTCAGCAATGGGCTGGTTGAGCGTCACAAGGTCGCCGACAGCAACATGCCATTCGACAATCTCAGACTCCGTGAGGCCCTCACCCAAATCGGGCAGAGCAAACTCTTTGACAGCCATTACGCGCTCCAACCGGTGAGTGAATTCACGCGACCCAGCGCACGGTCAACACCGTCAAGGATGCGGTCAAGGTCAGGCAAGAAGTGGTCCTCCAACTTCGCGGCCGGGTACGGCACATCGAAGCCCGTGATGCGCACAGGAGCTGCCTCCAAGTAGTAGAAACAGCGATCTGTGAGTGTTGCAGCGATCTCGGCACCGAGGCCGCCCGATTCCGAAGCTTCGTGGGTAATCACGAGCCGCCCCGTCTTGCGCACGCTCGCCTCAACAGTGTCGAAGTCGACCGGAGAGAGCGAGCGAAGATCAACCACCTCGATAGAGACGCCGTCATCGGCGGCAGCAACTGCGGCATCCAGAGCGGTGGCGACGAGCGGGCCGTAGGTGACGAGGGTGACGTCGGTGCCCTCGGTCACGACGCGGGCTTTGCCCATGGGCAGAGCGGTGGCGTCTTCGTCAACCTCACCCTTGGTCCAGTAGCGACGTTTGGGCTCAAAGAACAGAACCGGGTCGTCGCTCGCGATTGCTTCGCGCAGCATGCTGTGGGCATCCTGCGGCGTCGAACAGGTGACGACGCGCAGTCCAGCGGTGTGCGCGAAGTACGCCTCCGGTGACTCAGAGTGGTGCTCGACAGCGCCGATACCTCCGCCATAGGGCACACGAATCGTCAGCGGCATCCGCACCTTGCCGGCGGTGCGGTAGTGCAGCTTGGCGACCTGGGCAACGATCTGGTCGAAGCCCGGGTAAATGAAGCCGTCGAACTGGATCTCGCAGACCGGGCGGTAGCCACGGAAAGCAAGGCCGACCGCCATACCGATAATTCCGGCTTCGGCGAGAGGGGTGTCGATCACGCGGTCTTTGCCGAAGTCGCGCTGCAGCCCGTCGGTCACGCGAAAAACGCCACCGAGAGTACCGATGTCTTCACCAAGCAAGACAACTTTGTCGTCGTCGCTGAGCGCACGCCGCAACCCAGAGCCGAGAGCTTTCGCAAGAGTTAGTTCGGTCATTTCTCAAACCCCTCAAGGTAGGCCTTGTACTGGCTCTTTTGACGCGCCAGCCCCGAGTGCTCGGTTGCATAGACGTTGTCGAACACACTGAGCGGTTCGGGATTCTCGAGCGCCAAGCATCCGGCGCGGAATTCGGCCGCCACTGCATCTGCTCGACCCTGAATGGATGCCGCCAGTTCGTCGGTCAGCACCCCTTCGCTGCGCAAAAAGGCTTCCACGCGCGCAATGGGATCTTTCGCTTCCCATTCCTTGGCAACAACCGGGTCGACATAGCGGCTCGGATCATCGGAGGTCGTGTGCGGCCCGCGACGATACGTCACGGCTTCGATAAACGTGGGTCCGCCGCCATTGCGCGCCCGGTCAAGGGCACTGCGTGTCGCAGCCATGACGGCCAACACGTCGTTGCCATCGACCCGGATGCTCGGAATCCCGAACCCCGGAGCCCGATCGGCAATCGGCCGCTGAGCTTGAAGCCCCACGGGCTCAGAGATTGCCCACTGGTTGTTTTGGCAGAAGAAAATCACGGGAGCGTTGAAGGAGGCCGCGAACACCATCGCTTCGCTCACGTCCCCCTCGCTCGTCGCGCCATCGCCAAAGTAGGCGACCGAGACGCTGTCGACGCCGTCAAACGTGCACCCGACCGCATAGCCGGTGGCGTGCAGCGTCTGGGCCCCGATGATGACGGCAGGCGTTGCCATACCGACTTCGAAAGGATCCCAACCCGAGGCTGCTGTGCCGCGCCAGACCCGCACTAGGTCAGGCAGCTGCACTCCGCGGCAATACGCCACCGCATTCTCGCGATAGCTGGAGAAGACAAAGTCGTCGGGGCGCAGAGTGCGGGCAGAGCCGACTTGAGCGGCTTCCTGCCCGAGGAGCGGTGGCCAGAGGCCAAGTTCGCCCTGACGCTGCAGAGCGGTTGCTTCCGTATCGATACGGCGCACGATGATGAGGTCTTCATAGAGACTTGCGAGCTGATCACCGGTGACGTCTGACACCCAAGGGTCATAGAGTTCGTCGCTTAACCGTTTTCCGTCTGGGTCAAGAAGTTGCACAAACTCAGGAGTTTGCTTCTTCGCTCCAGGAATCTGGGCTTTCACGGGCACGGTGGTACTCATCGTTTCTCCGATCCGCCAGCGCGCCTGCTGATGTGCTGCGCTCTAGCGATCCTCACAACCGCGATTGGTAAATCGCCGGTTGATCCGAGCCTCGTCGCTCGGAGTTAATCTGACGGTACCTACCCCGTGGGCGGGGCACAAGGTTCCACGCCAAAGTTGCCCCAGATTGTGAGGATGACCGGCATACTGTCAGCGCAGGAGTCGCCACCGTTGGCGTCGCTCAGTGTCGAAGGAGTCACGGATGCCGCAGTCCCCCGAATTGGACGCGATCGTTGTCGGCGGAGGCCTCGCCGGATTGGTCGCTGCGGCTGGGCATCAAAGACTCTCTCGAGCTCGCTACGCAGGACTGCTTCGGCACTGCCAGTTTTGATCGAGACGATGACGAGTGACTGCGCCGCTGGGCGGAGGCCTACCTTCAGTTTGCTGCCGGCGAGAAACGCGAGTGGCTCCGCGAGCGCGGGAGCTCGCCTCATCAACGGCGACCGCATGTGGCGCTACGTGGAGGGCATCCAGAACTGGGATCCGGTGTGGCCGAAGCTTGGCATCCGCATCCTCCCCGGCCCGTCGAGCGTGTGGCTTGATGCGACCGGCCATCGCCTGCCCACTCCCCTGTTCCCGGGCTTCGACACTCTCGGAACGCTCGAACACATTGTCGCGACCGGCAGCCCCGGTCGAAGCCTTCAAGGAGCACGGCGCCGACTTCATCGTCGCCGACACCCTCGACGAACTTCTTGACGGCATGCAACAACTCACCCCCGACATCGCAATCGATGCGAAACACGTGCGCCGCGAGATCGAAGCTCGGGATCGCGAACTCACCAATGAGTTCACCAAGGATTCCCAAATCACTGCGCTGCGTCAGGCGCGCCACTATCTCGGAGACGAACTGATTCGGGTGGCCAAGCCGCACCGCATCCTCGATGCGAAAGCGGGACCGCTGATTGGGGTCAAGCTCAACATTCTTACCCGCAAGAGTTTGGGCGGCATCCAGACTGATCTCTCGGCACGAGCGCTCGAGGGCACGTTTCTGGGCGGTTGCCTTTTCAGCGGGCGTGCCGCCGGTCGAAGCGTGGCGGGGCGGAGTGTCGCCACCGAGTAAGTGTCAGATTTGGCTCTCGCCGCCGTTAGAATCGCAGGGTGAACGACGCATCGACTCCCCTTCCTCCTGCCGGCTGGTATCGCGATCCCGCCGGAGGAGCCGCACCCCGTTGGTGGAGCGGAACCGCCTGGGCTGCCGCCAACACGGTGCCCGAAGAGGCGACCCCGTTGCCGACTCCTGCTCCTGCAGCAGCAGCAGCAGCAGCTACATCCTCTGCGCAATCGGGCGCTGTCCCTGCCGCGACGCCACCAGCAGCAGCGACCAAATCGGTGCCTCCGATTACGCCCGTTTCTCCTGCCGCAACGACGCCGGCTGCAGCAACGGTTGGTGCCCCACCAGTCGTGAACCCGGCCGCCAACTACACCTATGCAGCCCCCAGCGACATCAGCGATACCGGAACGAACACCTGGCAAATGTGGGTATTCGTGTTCTTGCCGCTGATTTCACTTCCCGGCCTGTTCGCCATCGACCTTGACGCCCTTGTCCCGCGCCCGACCGACACTCCGACCGACGCCCAGCTGCGCCTGCTCGTTGATCCCGGCTACCTGTGGATGATGATCTCCGGTTGGCTCATGTTCTTGGTCAACATTCCCTTGGCGATCTTCGACCGACGCGAACTCGATCATCGCGGCATCGACCGCCCCTTCCACTGGGCGTTCATCTTCCTCGGTTGGCTGATCTACGTCATCGGCCGTTGTGTTGTGGTCAAGAATCGCACCGGTCAAGGACTCGCGCCGATGTGGGCAGCGTTCGGCGTCTTGGCCATCATGTTTGCGACAACGGTCGTGTTCATGGGCATGTTGTTCAGCCGGGCAGTAGAAACTCTCTAGCGCGCGACTGACCAGGCGCGGCGCTTCACGAGAATGTGACCGCGCTTAGTCGATAGTCGCGTCCACGCTCCAGATTCATAGACGGATGCCGCCTCATCATCGGCGAGAAAACCCAAGCTAACGGCTGCGAACCCGGCACCGGCGGGCAGATAGTCGGGCTCGTCTAGCGGACGCCCCCAGACTTCTGTGCGCACTTTGTGCACGATCGCTTCGCCGGTTCCAGTGGGAATGGCGGCGGCGACTTCTTCGATGCCTGCCCGTGCTGCCTCTTCAAGCACAGCACTCGGCACAGAATCGATCGCAACCCAACCCCCACGCGGCGGCGTGATGGCAGCCCACGTGACGGTGTTGACGCTCATCGGCAAGTTGACAGCGACAGGCTCAGAAAAGCTAGCGGCAGAAGCCTCGACGGCGCTCTCAATGCGGCCAAGCAGGGAGCGAACCGGAACGACGGCATCGAAATCATCCGTTGATGACAGAGCGAAGGTGCGCAATCCAAGCACAGTGGGGCTCTGGTCAAGGAGCCCGGCAGGGTGAAGAACGGAAACATAGACGGCGAGAACGCCGGCGCCACCGATGAGTCGCACAGAGCCCTCATCGACTCGGGCGGCACGGCCCAAGAAAACCTGCAGATCTCCCAGCGCCAGGGAATCCACCAAAGTAAACGATCCAGTCATAGGCCTCTAAACTACAGGCATGAGCGACCCTATGTCTGGGCTTCTGACTGCCCTCGATCTGACCGACACCGGCGCACGAACAAGCGAAGACATTTTCACTGGTCCCAGCCAGTGGATGCCGCAGGGCCGCGTCTTCGGCGGCCAGGTGTTAGCGCAGGCTCTCGTTGCCGCGCAACGCACTCTCGCTGAGGACCGCGTCGTGCATTCCATGCACGGATATTTCCTCCGCCCGGGCGACGTGAACCTTCCGATCACGTTCTCTGTTGACCGCATTCACGATGGTCGCTCCTTCTCAACGCGGCGCACTCAGGCGTATCAAGAGGGCGTGCCGATCTTGTCGGCAATCGCTTCGTTCCAGGATGACGATGAAGGGCTCGACCACCAGATCGACATGCCCGCAGATCTTCCTGACCCGGAGTCGCTGCCCACGACCGCTGAGTCACTGGCGAGCGTCGATCATCCGGTCGCTCGCTATTGGGCGTCTGAGCGCCCCTTTGACATGCGCTACGTCACCTCGCCCATCTTTATGAGCGTTGATGGCGGCAGCGTCGCGCATCAGGCCGTGTGGATCAAGTCGGTTGGCCCGATGCCCGACGACATGAACCTGCACCGGGCAGCGCTGGCGTATGCCAGCGACTACTCAATTCTGGAATCAATCATGCGACGCCACGACCTCGCCTGGGTCACTCCCGGAATCAAGGTGGCGAGTCTTGACCACGCCATGTGGTGGCATCGCGAAGCTCGAGTGGATGAGTGGCTCCTCTATGTGCAGGAGTCTCCGACTGCCATTGGTGGCCGTGGCCTCTCACTCGGTCGAATCTACGATCGCTCTGGCCGTTTGATCGCGAGCGTTGCGCAAGAGGGAATGGTGCGCCCTCCTCGCTAGAAGGCCCCGATTCGTCAAATTGGACGGCTCTTTTAGTTCCGATAGGTAACAAACAAGTAACAAAGATGACCCCGCTCGATCCCTACTGTGCCGCGGATCGCGCCCGGTCGCCGTCACTGGATGTCCCCAATCTGGTGGACCTGAAACTGCGGAAAAACCCAAAAAACGTTACCGTTGATATCGGCCTTGCTGGCGGTGTGCCCCTTTTTTGGGCCCTGTAAGCAAGGTGCTACGAAATCAGGCCGCGCGCGCCACCCCGTCACCGGGATGTCGCTCGTACGGTTGTTTCGCAGTGGAGTTGCTCCGAAAGCGCTCCCCTATCTTTTCCCAGCAGAACCACCTTGGAATTGACAGAGCCCTGCGTTCAACCCGGACCGTAATCGAGAGAAGCGAAGCCCTTAAGGTGCCGAGTAATCAGGAGAACGTGACCGAGAAATTTGCTGTTAGCGCGAAGAACATCTACAAGGTGTTCGGCCGCCGTCCACAGGAAGCCGTTGAGAGGCTTCAGCATGGCGCCACCCGCGATGAGATTACTGACCTAGGAACAGCAGCGGTCATCGATGCGAGCTTCGACGTTCGCCCCGGTGAAATCTTCGTAGTCATGGGCCTTTCCGGTTCCGGAAAATCCACCCTCATCCGCATGCTTAACGGACTGTGGGACACCACATCGGGCAGCGTCACCGTCGGTGGCGACCTGATCACCGGCATTTCCGGTCCCAAGCTTCGCGAGGTTCGCCGCCGTCACATTTCGATGGTGTTCCAACACTTCGCCCTGTTCCCGCACCGCACCGTTCTTGAGAACGCGGCCTACGCCCTCGAAGTTCAGGGAATGCCGAAGGCTGAACGTCTCGCTCGCGCCCAGAAGACCATCGACCTCGTTGGTCTCAAGGGCTGGGGCTCCAAGATGCCCTCCGAACTTTCCGGTGGAATGCAGCAGCGCGTCGGCCTCGCCCGCGCCCTCTCTGCCGATACCGACATCCTCCTCATGGACGAGGCATTCAGTGCTCTCGACCCGCTGATTCGTCGCGAAATGCAAGAGCAGCTGCTCGAGCTTCAGACCGAACTCGGCAAAACCATCATCTTCATCACTCACGATCTCAACGAGGCAATGTTCCTCGGAGATCGCATCGCAGTGATGCGTGACGGCCGCATCGTTCAGATCGGCACGCCAGAAGACATCCTCACCGACCCGGCCAACGACTATGTTGCTCAGTTCGTTCAGGATGTTGACCGCTCGCGTGTTCTCACGGCCGCCAGCGTCATGGAGCCCGTGCGTGCGACGGTCTTCGCCAGTGGCGGACCGCGCGCAGCACTGAAGGTTATGCGTGACCTTCAGACCTCAACTGCTTTCGTAATCAGCCGCGACCGCACGCTCCAGGGCGTCGTTCGCGATGCTGACGTGATGAAGCTCGTCCGCAAGGGCGTCAGCGACCTGACAACGATCTTGAGCGACGAATACAACGCGGTGGACGAAAACACCTACCTGTCGGAACTTTTCGTTCCCTCGGTCGAAAGCCCTCTTCCGCTCGCCGTTATCGACGAGCGTGGCCGCCTGCGGGGTGTCGTACCTCGCGTTACTCTGCTTGCTGCTCTCGGCAACGTCACGACCGACACCGATGAATTTCAAGCCATCGAACCGCCTCTTACCGTCTCGACCTCGGTCATCACCGACGCCCTTGACGCCAGCGATACGAGCTCCGACGCGAAGGAGGACGCACGATGAACGACTTCCTCAGAATTCCCCTCGGCCAGTGGGTCGAAAACGGTATTGACTACATCACCGAGACTTTTGGCGCCTTCTTCGACGTCATCAAGTTCATCATTGCGTCGATCTCCGACGGAATGAACTTCCTCTTCACCTCCCCACCCTTCTGGGTCATCCTGATCATCTTCGCCGTCATTGCTTTCGTGGCTCGCGGTTGGATGTTCTCGGTAGGAAGCATCCTTGGTTTTCTGCTTATTCTCACGCTTGACCAGTGGGAAAATGCTATGGACACCATGGCGCTCGTGCTCGTCGCGGCCTTCCTCGCCATCATTATCAGTGTTCCGTTAGGAATTCTGGCGGCTAAATACCGAACGGTCTCGACCATCGTGAAGCCGATCTTGGACTTCCTGCAGACGATGCCCGCCTTCGTTTACCTGATTCCTGCACTCATCCTGTTCCGCATTGGTGACGTTCCCGGAATCGTCGCAACCGTGCTCTTCGCTCTTGCACCCGGTGTTCGCCTCACGGAACTCGGAATTCGCGGTGTGGATAGCGAAGTTGTTGAAGCCGGCCAGGCTTTCGGCGCATCGCCCGGCCGCATCCTTCGACAGATTCAGCTTCCGCTGGCTCTGCCGTCAATCATGGCCGGTATCAACCAGGTCATCATGCTCTCGCTCTCCATGGTCGTTATCGCGTCCATGGTTGGTGCCGGCGGCCTCGGCCAGCCCGTTATCCAGAGCTTGAGCCGAGCGGATGTCGCACTCGGCTTCGAGGCTGGACTGTCTGTAGTTATCTTGGCCATCTTCCTGGACCGCCTCACGGCATCCTTCGGATCGGGCAAGGGTTACTTCCAGTTCATTATCGAGTCCTTCAAGGTTCGTAGCCGTAGCGAAGAATCTGAAGTGGTTGACACCACCGCAGACAGCTCGGCCGCTACGACCGAACCAGCCGAACACACTCCCCCCGTTCGCTAATTTTCGGGCGCCAACCCGCGCTCGTTTCCCGCATGCAGAAAATCCTGTATGCATCGACGTCAACATCGTCGACGCTTTAGCGTTGACAGAAAAGGACGACACAATGAAGAAGCAGACACGTGCTGCAATTGCAATCGGAGCCGCAGCGCTCCTCGGTCTGTCGGCTTGCGCCGCAGGCGGAGACGACACCGCGTCCGGCGACGCTGTTGAGAGCAAGGATCTCAGCATTGCCGTATTCAACGGATGGCCTGAGGGCGAAGCAGTTTCGTACCTCTGGAAGGCAATCCTTGAAGAAAAGGGTTACAACGTAGAGCTCGAATACGCTGACGTAACCCCGATCTTCTCGGGCCTCAGCACCGGTGACTACGACATCGCGCTTGACGGATGGCTCCCCATCACTCACGCAAGCCTGATGGAAGAGTACGGCGACACCATTGAAGACCTCGGCGCATGGAACAGCGAAGCTGGCCTGACCGTTGCAGTCAACTCTGATGCCCCCATCGATTCGCTCGACGAGCTCGCAGCAAACGCTGACGCTTTCGGCAACCGCATCGTTGGTATCGAGCCTGGTGCAGGACTCACTGAAGCAGTCCTGAACAACACCATGCCGACCTACGGCCTCGACGATATGGAACTTCTCACCTCGTCGACCCCCGCCATGCTTGCTGAACTGCAGGCTGCACTCGACAACGGCGAGAACATTGCCGTCACTCTTTGGCGTCCGCACTGGGCCTACGATGCATTCGACATCAAGGACCTTGCTGACCCCGAGGGAACGCTCGGAGACGTTGAAGAAATTCACTCCTTCGCACGCGACACCCTGAGCGACGACATGCCTGAGGTCACCGAGTGGATCTCGAGCTTCAAGATGGACTCCGAGCTGCTTTACTCGCTCGAGAACGTCATGTACAACGAGTACGAAGGAACCGACTTCGAGCCCATCGTTGCTGACTGGATTGCAGCGAACCAGGACTACGTAGACGGCCTCACCAGCTAATACTGTTGTAGCTTTCAGCACTTCGGTGCTGTAACTCACGAAAAGGGGTCGCCTTCGGGCGGCCCCTTTTTGCGTGCGCACGGCAACCATCCAGTGTCACGCTAGGGTCGAATGGTGCCAGCAATTGATAATCCTGTCGTCGTCATCGCTCCCGATTCGTTCAAAGGCAGCCTGAGCGCTGCGGATGCCGCGGCGGCTCTTGAACGTGGAGCCCGCGAAATGCTTCCCGAGTCAGCCACCGTGCTCACGTTCCCCATGGCTGACGGCGGAGAAGGTTCCCTCGACGCCGTACTGGCCGCCTGGCTCCAGCCGGCGCTCACGATGACGACAGTGGATGCCATCGGTCGCGAGCGCGAAGCCAGCTACGGACTCGACAGCGAAGGTCGCCGGGCGATCATCGAAGCCGCGCAGTCCAACGGACTCCCCTACGTCAGCGACGTGCCGCTACAGGCGCTGCGCGCCGACAGCTACGGCGTCGGCCTCATAGCCGCACGCCTCATCGAAAAAGGCGCGCGCGACGTGACACTCTTTCTCGGCGGCTCCGCAACCACCGACGGCGGCACAGGCATCCTCCGCGCGCTCGGTGCGCGATTCCTCGACGCCGAGGGCAACGAACTGGCACCCGGAGGGGGCGCGCTAGCCTCCCTCTCAACGATCGACCTCAGCGGGCTCATCGCCGGCGCACTGGAGACGCAGTGGCGCATCGCCGTCGATGTGACCAACCCACTGGTGGGAGAACAGGGCGCAGCCCACGTCTTCGGGCCCCAGAAGGGGGCTTCGGCATCCGATGTCGCTGTCTTGGATGCCGGGCTCACCAGACTTGCCGAAGTGCTGGCAGAGACACCGCTGGCTGCCGAACGCGGCTTCTCTGCCGCCGGAATCTGCGCCCTGCCCGGCATGGGAGCCGGCGGCGGTATGGCCACTCCTCTTGTGGCGCTCTTCGGCGCAGAGTTGGTTCCCGGCGCCCAGCTGGTTGCCGATGCGATCGGGTTGAGCGAGGTAATCGCCAGCGCCGACATCATTCTCACGGGCGAGGGTCGCTTTGATTCGCAGTCGCTCGACGGCAAAGTTGTTGACTACCTGCGCGGCGCCAAAGGCCCAAGCGGGTGGCTCGCGGTAATTGCGGGCAGTGTGGGAATGAGCCCGAGCGAGGCGAAGGCTGCTGGCATCGACGTAGCTCTGCCGCTGGGCTCAGGTATCGAGAGCCGCAAAGAACTCTTCCAGCTGGCGGCTCCGCTGCTCGAAGCGCGTGGCGCGCACGCTATCGCCGAATGGTTCGAACCCACCGACCTCGACGCCGAGTTCAGAGATGAAGAGGGCGACGACGACGCGACGCTCGGCAACTAGCGTCTGGCAGCTAGCGCTTGGCACCTAGCGTCTGACGGCTAGCACTCGGGAGTTAACGCGTGCGACTAGCGCCGCTTGGCGAATTGAAGCGGTTCCTCGGCGTAGTCGTTGAATACAGCGCGTTGCGCTTGGCTAATGCGCATGGGCCGTGAGGTTGCAGCATCAACAAGCACCAATGTGGTGGATGCTCGAACGAAGAGTTGCTGGGGCTCTACGCCCACGGGAGTGTAAATCTCGTAGCAAACTTCGAGGCTTGCTCCCCCAACGCGCCCGATCCACATCTGGATGTCGATGGGTTCGCGCATGTACGGGATCGGAAGCAGGTATTCGATTTCTTGACGCGCAATGAGCGTCATCGTGGCGCCGCCTGGACGACCATCGAGCACGGCGGTGAGGGGCGCATCCGCTCCCGCTACTGGCCAGAATGCGTGAATGCGCGCCTCTTCGAGGAGACGAAACACTTCGGCATTGTTGACGTGTTGGTACGCGTCAACGTCTGACCAGCGCAGCGGGAGCGGGATGTGCAATCTCATGGCTAGTCGCGGGTGAGCTTGCGGTAGGCGCTGCGGTGAGGCTTGGCCGCGTCGGGGCCGAGACGCTCGATCTTGTTCTCTTCATAAGCGTCGAAGTTGCCCTCGAACCAGTGCCAGTAACCGGGGTTCGTTTCCGAACCTTCGTAGGCGAGGATGTGGGTCGCGATGCGGTCGAGGAACCACCTATCGTGAGTGATCACCACAGCGCAGCCGGGGAACTCGAGGAGCGCGTTTTCGAGGCTTCCGAGAGTCTCGACGTCCAGGTCGTTAGTCGGTTCGTCAAGCAGGAGAAGGTTTCCACCCTGCTTGAGCGTGAGCGCGAGGTTCAAGCGGTTGCGCTCACCACCGGAGAGCACACCGGCCTTCTTTTGCTGGTCTGGACCCTTGAAGCCGAACTGCGAGACGTACCCGCGCGACGGAATTTCGGTCTTGCCGACCTGGATGTAGTCCTGGCCGTCAGATACAACTTCCCACAGCGTCTTGTTGGGGTCGATACCGCCACGAGTCTGGTCGACGTACGAGATGTCGACTGTTTCGCCGACCTTCAGGTCTCCAGAGTCGAGCGGCTCAAGCCCCACGATGGTCTTGAACAGCGTGGTCTTACCGACACCGTTCGGGCCAATGACTCCCACAATTCCGTTGCGGGGAAGGGTGAAGCTGAGCCCATCGATCAGGATGCGCTCGTCGAAACCCTTCTTGAGGTTCTTGGCGTCGATGACCTGCGCGCCGAGGCGTGGCCCCATCGGGATGACGATTTCTTCGAAGTCCAACTTTCTGGTCTTCTCCGCTTCGTTCGCCATTTCTTCGTAGCGTGCGAGTCGAGCCTTCGACTTGGTCTGGCGGCCCTTGGAGTTGGAGCGCACCCACTCAAGTTCGCTCGAGAGACGCTTCGCGAGCTTGGCGTCTTTCTTGCCCTGCACCTGGAGACGTTCTTGCTTCTTCTCGAGGTAGGTGGAGTAGTTGCCCTCGTAGGGGTAAAGGTGACCGCGGTCGACTTCAGCAATCCACTCGGCGACGTGGTCGAGGAAGTACCTATCGTGGGTTACGGCCAGTACGGCGCCCGGGTACTTGGAGAGGTGCTGCTCGAGCCAGAGAACACTTTCGGCGTCGAGGTGGTTAGTGGGCTCATCGAGAAGCAGCAGGTCGGGCTTCTGAAGGAGCAGCTTGGTGAGCGCAACACGGCGCTTCTCTCCACCGGAGAGTTTGTTGACGGGCCAGTCTCCTGGCGGGGTGCGCAAGGCATCCATTGCTTGTTCAAGCTGGGAGTCGAGGTCCCACGCATCAGCAGCGTCGATGTCTTCCTGAAGCGAACCCATTTCAGCCATGAGCGCGTCAAAGTCGGCGTCTGGCTCAGCCATTTCGAGGCCAATGGCCGCGTGACGGTCAACCTTGGCCTTGATCGGTCCAACGCCTTCTTGCACGTTTTCGAGAACCGTTTTGGTTTCATCGAGTTCGGGCTCCTGCATGAGGATGCCGACGGAATACCCAGGGCTCAGGCGGGCTTCACCGTTGCTGGGGATGTCGAGGCCCGCCATGATCTTGAGGATTGTGGACTTACCGGCACCGTTAGGGCCAACCACACCAATCTTCGCGCCGGGATAGAACGACATTGTGACGTCGTCAAGGATGAGCTTGTCGCCGACCGCTTTTCGCGCGCGCACCATGGAATAAATGAATTCGGCCATGTGACCATTCTACGGAGCGCTGGGCGTGAGTCGAACCCGATTCGGGACTACCAGTCGATTGCGCGGGTCTTTCCGACAAGACAGCCACCGGTGCCCAAAAGCGGTTCGATGGATGAGACGTAGTTATCGGGAGCAAACTGGCCAAGCAGGCACTCTCCCTTGATGCGCACGGAGACCACGATGGAGTCTGTGGCGAGGCCGATTGCCGTGGTGTCTGCAGTGACTTCCATGTCTTGCTTCTCGAAACCGTTTTCGATGAGGTTGTCAACAATGCTGCGGCCATCTCCGCGACCGTTCGCTTCGAAGTACTCGGTGTTGATCTGATCGAAGAATTGACGATTAGCTACGGCATTCTCGCCGGGGCGCAGCATGGGGGCAGTCTCGCTGGCCTCGGGAGCCGGCGTCGTTGATGTTGTGGGGGTTGCTGTCGGTTCGGGCGTCTCCGCAACGCAACCGCTGAGCGCGACTGCTGCCGCCAAGGTGAGGGCAAGAACTGCACCGAGTCGGCGAGTGGGTCGTACGCGCATTGCATTCCCTTCATCGGCCACGAGACTTCAGGGCCGCATCAAGTCTAGATTGCTTGCGCGCACGATCCGCTCAGAAGGGCTTGACTGCGCTGCTTCCCGCCGCAATGAGCTCGCCTTCTTCAGCGGCGTCAGCGTCAGCGTCAGCGTCAGCGTCAGCTGCGGGGAACGTATCGTCGCTCTCGGTCTGGTGACTCGCTGAGCTCACACTGGAGATGGTTCGAGAAAACTGAGCAGTGCCCCACATGAGATCGTGACCGAGCGAGTCTGCTTCAATCTCAATGTTGGTGCCGCTGCGGTCAGCGTTCTCCCATTCGCGAATCTTCAGCCGCCCGCTGAGCACGACGCGATCGCCCTTGCCGATCGACGTAGCGCTGTTGATCGCGAGCTGGCGAAACGAGGTGATCGTGTACCAGTTGGTTTCGCCATCGATCCACCGCTGATTGCTGCGGTCAAACCGACGCTGCGTAGACGCGAGCCGGAATGACGTAATGGGCAAACCTTCACTCGTGACGATGTGCCGTGGGGTCGTCGCGACGAGCCCCGAAACGGTAATAGTGTCTGACATATCTGCTCCTAGGTCTGGGCCACGAAGCGAACAACGCGGCCGATGTGGGAGACAGATGCGGGCCGACACTCGTGCCGGGAAGCCGACCCGGCATCCGTCTGACACCAGTGTTCGTCAGCACGCCACAGCGAGCGAGATGCGCCTCAGCATCTGTGGATGCCGGACACACCGCGCCCGCTATCAGGAGAAGTGGGCGATCAGCCTAGTGCTCGCGGAACTCAGGCCACGCCGTGCCGGGAAGCAGGTTCGCGTGCAGGGCAGCCTTCGCGGCATCCAGAGTCGGATACACCGCTCGATAGTCTTCGTCTTTCAATAACTTGAAGGTGAACCCGTCTGTTACCCGGTGCACCGAGCCAACTGCTCCTGCCTGCGTGAATGCCACCCAGGTTTGTCCGGTCAGAGTGTGGTTTGTCATTTCCGAACCTCCTTCGAATTAGTAAGAAAGCGACGCCACTGTCGCTTGTTAACGACCGTACGCCGCCTCGCGACGAAGATAAAGACCTTCGTGCGAGACGGCGCACAGATTGTGTCGCTGCCGAGTACTACTTGATGTAGCTCGAGAACGATGAACGAATTTTGTTGACCTTGGGCAACGCAACCGCCATGCAATACCCCTGGCCGGGGTTCTTCGCGAAGAAGTCCTGGTGGTAGTCCTCAGCCTTGTAGTAGGTGTCGAGTGGCTCGATCGTCGTCACGATGCCGCCATCCCAATATTCGGATGCGCGGTCACGGGCAGCCTCGAAGAGAGCTTTCTGCTCGTCGTCTTCGTAGAACATCGCCGAACGGTACGACGATCCCACGTCGTTGCCCTGCCGGTTGAGCTGGCGCGGGTCGTGGAGGGTGAAGTACACGTCAAGAATGACTTCGTCGGGGATGACCTCAGGGTCGAAGGTGACGGCAACCGCTTCTGCGTGGCCGGTGGTCTCAGTGCACACCAGTTCATAGCTGGGGTTGGGCACTGTGCCGCCGGTGTATCCAGAGACTACGTCGGTGACGCCGTTAAGGGTGCGGTAGACCGCATCGAGGCACCAGAAACAGCCGCCTGCGAGATGAAATGTGTGCATAAGTTGAGCCTACTTTCTTGGGCTGGATGTCTCATACAACGCACACCTCGCGTGCCGTGTTCCCTCAGTCGCTGGGCATATGCTGAACGAATGCCTTACGAAGCCTCCCCCGCCAGATATGACACCGCCGAATATCACCGCGTAGGCCGCAGCGGCCTCACACTTCCCGCGATGTCGTTGGGATTGTGGAACAACTTCGGTGATGACCGACCCCGCGCAACGCAACGAGCGATTCTGCGCCGCGCGTTCGACCTCGGCATCACTCACTTCGACTTGGCCAACAACTACGGCCCCGAAATCGGTGCCGCCGAGCGCAACTTCGGCGAGATCGTTGCCGACGACTTCGAGCGCTATCGCGATGAACTGATCATCTCGACCAAGGCCGGCTACACGATGGGAGTCGGCCCCTACCAAGACGGGGGTTCACGCAAATATTTGCTCTCGTCTCTCGACGCAAGCCTCGACCGCATGGGCCTCGACTATGTCGACATCTACTACCACCACCGCCCCGACCCCGAGACCCCTATCGAAGAAACGATGGGCGCATTGGCGACCGCAGTGAACTCGGGCAAAGCGCTCTACGTTGGTGTCTCGAATTACAGCCCCGAGCAGACCGTAGCCGCCGCTGCCGCACTCGCGGAGTACGGCATCCCGCTGACCATTCACCAGCCGCGCTACAACATGTTTGATCGCCACATCGAAAGCGGACTCTTTCCCGTGCTCGACCAGATCGGTGCCGGCAGCATCGTGTTCTCCCCGCTCGCGCAGGGTTTGCTCACCGACCGCTACTTGGATGGCACGATCCCCGACGGATCTCGTGCGTCGGAGGGTCGCTGGCTCCAGCCCGGCCCCATCGGTGACACCTACCTGCAACGCGTTCGGGCCCTGAACGAGATTGCTCAGAACCGTGGGCAAAGCCTCGCTCAGCTCGCGCTGACCTGGGTGCTGCGTCATCCGCAAGTTACGTCTGCGCTTGTCGGAGCCAGCAGTGTCGCGCAGTTGGAGAACAACTTTGCCGCCCTCGAGGGCCCAGCATTAACGGATGCCGAACTTGCCGCCATCGAGCCACTCGCGTTCGACGGTACGGCTTTGCGCTAGCCAAACCTCGTCATTGAGGTGCTCCTGACGCACGAATGTCAGTGTTCGAACATATATTCGAACAACACACATTCGCGTTCGATATTTGTCAGGAGCACCCATGACCACCACTCTCGATTTCGCTGGCCCTACGCGCTCGATTCGCTCAAGCGTCGTGACTGTTCAACTCAACGACGACCTGTGGCGCATTACCCGCCAGGATGGCGAAGTGTTGGGCTACGTTCACCGCTGGCAATCCGCTGCAGGGTTTCGTTTTCAAGCCAAGCGCATGCTTCAGCGCCAACGCCGCTTCTTGCCCCTCGGAGACTTTTGGACCATCGACGATGCTCTCGATATCTTCCGGTTTTGATGTGACGCGCCTGTCGCTATCGGGTCACGTGCGCTAGCCGGGTTACAGTTCCAACATGATTCTTGAGTGGTGGAACGACATCGTCGACTGGTTCAACTCTGATGCAGGCTGGACGTTTATTACGAACGCTCTAGTGCCCTTCCTCGCGATTGTTGTCGGAGGAATCATTGTCGGGCTCATCGCGCGCTCTTCGCTGCGTCGCCTTATCGGCCACCAAGACCGCCAAGCCAAGGCTGCCGCCGTCGCTGCTCTTATTTCATCGGGCCGTCGCGCTGCCGCCTGGAGCACTCTCTCCGCCGGCGAAAAAGAGCACGTCGACTACCAGGCAAGCGAAGCCGAAGTTCGAGTGCGCCTCCTCCCCCTCAAGGGTGCAAACATCGCCGCCGACTGGGCTTCTCACAAGCTCGCGGCCATGAAGAAGAACTCCGTCAACTACAGCTTCCAGGCCGAACAAGACCTCGCAGAGCTTCAAGACGGCCTCATTGATTGGCAAGCCCGTCCCGGCCGCGCCAAGAAGCTCTTCGCTCAAGACCTCGCCAGCTGGAAATACGAAACCGGCGAAGCTGAAGACGAGCTCGTCGTCAAGCAGCAAGAATGGGCGTCGCGTCAAGCCGCCGAAGGCAGCTCAACACCGTCTACGGGTTCGTCCACACCGCCGTCTTCCGCTACCGCGTCAGGCTCGGAACCGACTCCGACAGTCGTCATCACTCCCGACCGCGACTAACAACGTGGACCACCACACGTCCTAGGCGTCAGGTCCCTCAACCGCGATAACACGAGCAGACCACGGACAAAAACTGTCTGAGGTCAGAATCTCATCCTCGACATACTGCGGAATACCATCGCACGCCTCGGTCGTGATGTTGGTGAACTCAAGCGTGGCAGGGTCGATGTGCCACGACCACGGCATGTTTACCGACGACGATTCCCGCACGACGACTCCCTGAGGCACCGCGGCTAGGTTCTCCCCCGCCAGCAGTGCCTGAGCATGTTCAACGAGTTCCGGGGTCACAAGCTCGATCGTGAACTGACCGCCACTGGGGACCTCGAAAACTGCGACCGTCGGCTCCGGCCCTGCGATGCAACCCGAGACGGTGGTTAGCGCCACACCAGCCACGGCGGCCGCCAGGAGAGCCCGCCCACGGTTCACGCCGGAGCCTCAGTCATCCTCGGCGAGCGCATCGTAATCAAAACGGGCAACCTCATAGCTTCGCGTCAGCAACTCCTCGAGAACCGTAAGATCGACATCAGCCAACTTCTTGACATAAAGACAGCCCACCGCCAGTTCATGGGTTCCCAGTCGCTCAAGCAGCTCCGGGAACTCCCGAAAATTGCGAGCCGTGTACAGCGAGATTTTGGCCTTGCGCGGAGAGAAACCAATCGTGGCCGTATCTCCCTCACGACCGGTGGCATACCGATAGTGACTGGAGCCGAACCCAATGATGGATGTGCCCCACATCACTGCAGGCTGGCCAGAGGCACGGCCAAAGATATCCAGAAGAGTCTGCGCCTCATCCCGCCGCCGTTCGGTCGGCACGGAGTCGATGAACTCGGCAACGGTGACCGCGGTAGGGGCCGTTTTGTTCGGTGTGTTCACGTCAGGACCATCCCCTTCGATGCGGTGCCCTCGGCAGGATTCGAACCTGCGGCCAAGAGATTAGAAGGCTCCTGCTCTATCCCCTGAGCTACGAGGGCGGGGTATACGCGTTAAACGATAGCGCGTTAGTCACACGATGCGGATCAGTGGCACGATGCGGACCAATCGCACGATGCGAATCAGTCGCTATACGGCTTTCGCGAGCGCCACCAACATCTGGTTGAGCGTTGGGGCGCCCTGGGCACGGAAAACTTCTTCGCCCTGCGCAGACACAATCACGATGGTGGGCGTAGAGGTGATGCCAGCCTGCTCGGCACGCTCTGCCTCACGCGCGACATCCAATTCTGCATAGGTCACCGCCGGTACGAGGCGCGCCACCTCGTCGAGGGTTCGGCGCGCCGTCGCACACGGGTCACAAAAGGCAGACGAAAAGAACAGCACCGTTGGCTGTTCAGAGATGCTGCTGCTAGAGGTCGTTTCGTTCGTCAAGGTCTTCCAGAGGGTCGCTATCGGCCTGATCCCACGTATACGTCACGTGGACTTTGTCGCCGACCTGCTTCGCTACCGGAGATTCGTAACGCAATTGCGTTTCGGAACCTACAGCGTCTGCAGCGATCAGGGTCACATAATCATCCCATCCCTCCTCGGTTGCAATACGCGTATCGTTCTGGCCGTTGTACGGGCCGCCGACAAAAAACACGATGTACTCGTCGCCGTGCGCGAGAGTGGGGGTTGATTCGCTCATGACCACAGGTTTACCAGACAAGAGTGGACGAACGCTGGTGACATTTCAGGAGCGGTAGAATCGGGTCATGGCATCACACGCTGATTATCTGGTTTGGATCGACTGCGAGATGACGGGATTGGATGTCGAAATCGACGAACTCGTCGAAGTTGCGGTGGTGATCACCGACTACGACCTCGTTCCCGTCGATGAGGGAATGACGATTGTCATCAAGCCCAGTGAGGCTGCTCTCGCGAACATGGGTGAGTTCGTCACCAACATGCACACCTCAAGCGGACTCATCGAAGAGATGCCCAACGGGGTTTCTCTTGCTGACGCCGAGTTCGCCGTGAACGAGTACATCGTGCGCTACGTGCCCAACGCCCGCACCGCCCCGATGGCCGGCAACACCATTGGCACCGACCGCACCTTCTTGGCCAAGTACATGCCACGCGTCGACACTCACCTGCATTACCGCAGCGTCGATGTGTCGTCGATCAAAGAGCTCTCGAAGCGTTGGTTCCCGCGCGTGTACTTCAACGCCCCAGACAAAAACGGAGGACACCGGGCTCTTGCCGACATTCTCGAGTCGATTCGTGAGCTCGATTACTACCGCAAAGCGGTCTTTGTGGGCGAACCAGGACCGACGACAGAACAGGTTCAAGCAATTTCTGCTGACGTAGTGGCTGGATTCGCTCCGCGGTTGTAATACACTTATACAGTTGCTTATCGCCGCAGGGCGAAAAACAACCTTGGTGGGCGTAGCTCAGTTGGTAGAGCGCTGGCTTGTGGAGCCGGAAGTCGCGGGTTCGAGCCCCGTCGTTCACCCCAAGATAATGAGGCCCAACCCCTCGAGACAAACATGATGTCTCGCGAGGGGTTGGGCCTCATTTTTGTTGTTACCGGCTCCCCGCAGCGAGCGACCTACGAATTATCGACCGCCCGGTCGCGTGCCTTCTTGAGCACCGCCTTGCCCTGCCGCGGTTTCTTGCACTTCACCGGATGAGTAGGCAAGTATCGCTTCCGTTTCAGATTCCAGCACTGCGCTGTCGACGAGATCAGCCGCCTCGTCAGACAGCGTTTCGGAACGCGACTCTACGATGCTGGCGAATTGCCCGCTCTCGAAAATCTCCGCCTGCAACTCCTCGAGCGCATCCTCGTACAGCGCAGCAAACTCCGGAATCTCGGTGAACCGTGTTGTCAGAATGTTGTTGCCCTGCTGAGCCTGTCCACCGCCTGCGGCATCCCCGCCGCCTCCGGCAGGCAAACCTCCGGGAGCAGCACCCTCAGCGGCGCCGCTCGGACGCTCGCCCTCGGGGAGCTCGCCTTCGGGAAGCTCGCCTTCAGGAAGCGCACCCTCAGGAAGCTCGCCTTCAGGAAGCGCACCCTCAGGAAGCGCACCCTCAGGCGCTGCGCCGCCCGCGGTACCGCCGCCGGCTTCGTTTACCGTGCCGAACGCCAAGTTATGGTCCCAGGCCAGGACTGACATGAGCCCAGAATCTGGGTCGTAATACAGGTACGAGTTGTTGCCAGGCCCATCAATGTCGTCAAAGTTGTCAATGAGATCTTCAACCGCGAGATATCGCGCGAAGGATTCCACGTCGAGAACGTCGGAAAGTTGATCGACAAACTCTTCGTCTGTCGTGTTGTTTACGACATCGAGAAAGTTGACCAGGGGCTCGTAGTCATCATCTCCGGCCTCGCGATCAAACACCTCCGTGTAGAGCTCCGGGTCGTCACCTAACCAGGAGTAATCGCCTTCGCTCTCCGCCTTCCAGAGGATGCCATCATCCGAGGGCAGCAATCCCGCCTCGTAGTTTCGTTCAATCCACGATTGGTTCGGCACCGCGACAGTGAGAAGCAGAGTCTCTTCGCTACCGTTCACGGAGAACCGTGTCGCAACTGATTCTTCGCTCGCCAACCCAGCCGCGCTCAACGTCTCAAGAGCAACAGCCTCGTTCAGTGAGGTCTCAGTGTTGTTGGAGCGCACCACAACATCAGTGACCCCCTCGATGCTTTGTCCGTCAACATACTTATCGAGACGAATTCTCCAGGGCAGTTCTTCAATGGGAGTGTCCGCGGTTACTCCGCGCAAGCTCGAGTTTCCTTTGAGCTTGATTCCCACCTGCTCATAGGTCGTGCCGTCGATAACCACGGTCGCTTCCAGCCACTCCTTATCGCCGGAATCGAGATACGTCTCGACCATCTCTAGGACCTCGTCGCTATCGACGTCAATTTCGATGGAGTGCACAACAGCAGAATCGAAAAACGAGTCCGCTTCAGTCGTGAGACTCACGTTCACAAAGTCGGTGGTGCCTGCACTCCCCGCAGTGTCCGTCGAACCCACGGAGCAGCTCGCGAGTGTAAGAGTGAGAACGACGGTAGTGCTGACTACGCCCCATAACTTTTTTCTTTGCATGAGTGCGACGCTAAAGAAAGTTTCTATCGGTTTGCTAAGACCACAACGGGAGTTTCACCGGAAAGGGCACTGTCATTCCTCCCAGCAGAAGCTGGCAAGCTGGGTTCATGGAGAATCTCGATGCCCAACAGTTCGAGACGCTCGTTGTCGAAGGCCTTGATGCACTTTCCGACGAGATCGTTGAGGGGCTCGAGAACGTCGTATTTGTGACCGAAGATCGCCCCGACGATGGGTCGCTCTCGGTGCTCGGCCTGTACGACGGTGTTGCCCTCACCGAGCGCGGTCAGTACGGCTTTGGCGAATTGCCCGACCGCATCGTCCTCTTTCGGGAACCACTGCTGGCCGTGAGCGAGTCGCTCGACGAGCTGAAAGAACAGATTCACATCACTCTCGTGCACGAAATCGCCCACTATTACGGCATCAATGACGAGCAATTGCATGAACTCGGCTGGGCCTAGCGGTCGGTGAGCCGACATCCGGTCCTGACCGCGTAGGATTTCGTGAGTGTCACGAACCTCAGGAGGATTGATGATTTCGAGCAAGCGCGCGAGTGCGTTGTTGATGGCCCCCGCCGCACTGCTGGTGCTGTCTGGTTGCGCACTGATCGAACCCGCCGATACCAGCGAGCCGCCTACGGCCATGGAATTGTGCGCGATGGGTCACACGTGGACGCTCGACACTGCTGATCTCGCTGAAAAGCTTCTGGCAGAACTACCCTCTGAAGACGTTCCGGCGAAGGCTGTCGAACCTAGCGGCGGCCAAACTCTCACGTGGGAGAGCACTGGTGCTCTCACGATCGAGTCAGACCTCGTGTTCACAATTAGCGCTGAGCCCAAGGCAGATCAAGTCATGACGATCACCCAGTCCTACACGGGAACCGTCGTCGGCAAGGCCCTCATCAACGTGGATGTCGCGATCCCCCGCGACTGGGACATCTCCGACTACACGGTCGAAACCACGGCAGTGCTCGCCGATGAGCCTGTCGAAGAGTTGAAGTACACGATTCCCCGCAGCGACTTCGATGACATGCTCGGGCTAGTGCTCACCTGCGAAGGGGACGTGATGACGGTCAACCCGCGCGGAACCGACCTCATTCAGGTGTGGAACAAGTCCAACTAACGCCCAGCGAACCAGCGTGAGATATCGACACCGTCGAGCGTCTCATCCGCCAGTTCACGGGGGTTCTCGCGTGCCATAAAGCGGAGCTCGTGGCGTGCCCACCGCTCCCAATGTGGGGCGTAGGTGTCTCCGTCGCGGTCGAGGGCCCGCTTCTTGCGTGAGGCGTCGTCGAGCTCGACCCAAATGCTGTGGTCGACGAGAGGGGCGGATGCGCGGCTCAGGGCACCGATTCCCTCCAGCACGAGGGGGCGATCGCCGTCGAGCTCGTGCCAAGGCCCCGGCTCGTTGGTGAGCCAGTTCCATTCTTGCCACCGCAACTCGGTGAGGATGCGCGGAACGAGGGCGCTAGCGGCATCCAAGCCATCCCAGCCGGGATAAAAGTCGTCGAGTTTCACTAGCTGAACCTCTGGCCAGGCTGCGGCCATGGCACGGCCAAGTTCGGTCTTGCCCGAACCAGAGCGACCATCGATAAGACACCGCCAGCGTGGAGCAGGCGGCTGCGCGCTAGCCAACAATGAGATTCCAACTTCCCGTGAGCACGGCAACGACTGTAGCGGTAATGCCGATCAGCAGACCCACGAGCAGCGTGAGCCATTCAGCCCGCCCCCACGGCGACTCCCGGGCCCACGTGCGGGTCGTATCG
Source organism: Salinibacterium sp. NG22 (assembly GCF_015864925.1). Lineage (NCBI taxonomy): Bacteria > Bacillati > Actinomycetota > Actinomycetes > Micrococcales > Microbacteriaceae > Salinibacterium > Salinibacterium sp. NG22. Next base: position 707,177 of record NZ_JADYWG010000001.1, read on the forward strand.
CCGCCGAAGCCGCGCGCTTCCATCGCAATAGACAGTTTGCTGCCTCGACGGATCGAGAGCACAAGTAGCGCAAAACCCTGACCGGCGATACGGCGGAGGCGACCACGGTCTGCCACGCCACGAGCGCGACGGGCTAGTTCGAGAGAGCGCCAATCCTCGAGAAAGAGCCCGACCATGCGCACGGCTGCTAACGCGCCAACAACGAAGCGGTCGGGCAGTCGAAGTCGCTGAGCGAGGCCATCAGCGAAGTCGGTGGGGTCGATCGAGATGAACAACACGACCGCGGGCAGGCCGATCGCGAGCACCCGCAAGAAGGTCGCGAGGGCGAGCTCGATCGAACCATCACTGATTCTGATCAACAAGAATTCGAAGTACACGGTGCCGTCATAGCGGCCATACAGCAGGATCGTGAGAGCGGTCAGCGGAGCCGCCACCCACACCGGCAAAGTCCGCAACCAGAATCGTTTCGGCTCAATCCCGAAGAACGCGATGATGGCAAGCTCGAGCACGAGCGCGGTCGTGGCCGACACCCAGTCGATCGTGGCGAGCAAGAACAGGCTCACGAGGAGCCCTGCTCCTAGTTTGGCCACGGGATTCACCGACGCGATAGGGATCATTCGAGCACGACCGTTGAGTCGGCGAGTGCATCGACGAAATCGAGATCGTGGCTGACGGCGATTACGCTGCTTCCGTCATCCACGAGTCGTGCCAGCAGGGCGAGCAATTCGCTCCAGGTGCGCGAATCTTGCCCGAACGTGGGTTCGTCGAGCACGAGCACCTGCGGGCGCGTAGCGAGGGCTGTGGCGACGCTCAGGCGACGTTTCTCGCCGCCCGAGAGAGTGAACGGGTTGGCGTCGGCTAGCCGGTCAAGGCGCAACCGGGTGAGCAACTCGTTGACGCGAGCATCCACTTCGCTCTCGGGGAGCTTCAATGCCCGCGGGCCCACTTCGAGCTCTGCGCGCACTGTGCTCGTCAGCAATTGGTGCTCGGGATCTTGAAACACGGTGCCGATTCGGGTGAGCAGCTCACGCGACTTCCAGCGGATCGGATGCTCGCCCGCTCCATTCGCGAGCGCCGGGCTCGCCACGACAGCACCACTGACGGGCGACAAAAGCCCACCAAGGGTGAGCGCGAGCGTTGACTTGCCTGCGCCATTGGGGCCGGTGATGGCCAGAGCGTGGCTGCTCATGATCTGGAGGTCGAGCGGAGCCCCCAGGGCTACTTTGCCGCGGCCGACGGTCAACTGCTGAGCGCTGAGAAGCGCGTGTTGCGGGCCCCGTACTGCCCGCACCGGGCGCGGTGGCGGAAACTGCGGGATCCAGACTCCCCGAGCGGCGAGCTCTTTGCCCTGCCGTGCGAGAACGTCGGCGGGCGCCCCATCGGCGATGACTCCCCCGCCGGCGGCGAGCACTACGACGCGGTCGACAACGTCGCTCCACACCGAGACGCGGTGTTCGACAACCACAATCGTGGCGCCGGTTGCCTCGGCGACGCGGATGACGGCATCCCGAACCTCGGTCACCCCCGCGGGGTCAAGATTGGCGGTCGGTTCGTCGAGCACGATCAAACCGGGCCGCATGGCCAGCACCCCGGCGAGCGCGAGCCGCTGCTTCTGACCGCCCGAGAGCGCACTGGTGTTGCGGTCGAGAGCAACCTCGAGGCCGACGGAGGCGAGACTGTCACGCACACGAATCCAGATTTCGTCGCGCGGAACACCCAAGTTTTCACAACCGAACGCAACGTCGTCTCCGACGCGCTCCAAGATCACTTGGCTGTCGGGGTCTTGAATCACGAGACCGGTGCGCCCACGATGGGCGGCCGGATGCTCGCCCGCGACGAGCAGGGAACCTTCTGTTTCGCCTTCGTCGTCGCCGACTACCCCGGCGAGGGCATGCAGAAACGTTGACTTTCCCGCCCCGGACTCGCCGAGGAGTAACACGCGTTCGCCCGGTTCAATACGCAGATCGAGACCGCGTACCGCCCAAGCGAGCCTGCTGGAATGGCGCCACCCCCATCCTTCGACGGTGACGCCAACAGGCGTGGTGGGGCTCAGACCCGTTTCGCAATCTCGCGGCCAGCACCAAAGCGGTTGAGCGCTCCGGTTGCCGCAATACCGCGCGTCGCGAGCCACGACAGGAGGCCAGCAATGAGCATCCCGCCGACGATGGCGGCGATCGTGTAGATGATGATGAAGGGAAGCGCTGATCCCGGGTACCAGAGCAGCAAGTCAGTAATAGCCATCGCGAGGCCGGCACCGGCGCCCGCAAGAATCGCACCGCTGACGCGCCAGTTGGCGTAGAGGAAGGCAGCGAAGACGATCTCGGCACCAATCCCCTGTGTGAAGCCGCTCACGAGAGTGAGTACACCCCACTGGTTACCGATAAGGGCCGACACGGAGGCGGCGACCATCTCTCCGTAAATCGCGGCACCTGGCTTGCGGATGACGAGTGCGGTGAGCACGCCGGCGAAGAGCCAGAAACCGCCACCAATCGCTTGCAAGCCGGGCAGGAGCGCAGCGAACGGGGCCAGAGCGGGAACGGAGGCAACGTTCCAGACGACGAAGATCAAACCGCTTGCGACGCCAATAACGCTCGCCACGACGATGTCGATCACCCGCCACTGAAAACGCGATCCGGGCTTCGTCGGGGTAGACGTGGATGAGGATGGTGCTGTTGTGGTCACTTTCGTGCCTTTCACTAGTGAATGGCACGGGTTTCAAGAGTGTCTGCTCCCTGCGCTGGCATGATCCAGATCAGGTTCGACGGTCGAAGCTTGGAGAAGCTCCCTCTCAGCCCGGCTCACCGGACTCCCGTGTTCGCCACCCAGTCTAATCATCAATAGGCTCGGCGTATGGACTTCCGCATCTTCACTGAACCTCAGAACGGCGCCAGCTACACCGATCAGCTTCTTCTTGCGCAAGCCGCAGAGAAGCTCGGTTTCAACGGCTACTTCCGTTCTGACCACTACGTGACTATGGACGACCGCAACGGCGGGCTGCCTGGTCCAACGGACTCCTGGACGACCCTTGCGGGGCTGGCGCGCGAAACCTCGACGATTCGTCTGGGCACGCTCGTCTCCTCCGCAACCTTTCGGCATCCGGGAATCTTGGCGATTCAGGTAGCTCAAGTCGACGACATGTCGGGCGGCCGCGTGGAGCTCGGGCTCGGCACCGGCTGGTTCGAACGCGAACATGCTGCGTACGGCATCCCGTTCCCGGCGAAGCGGTTCGGCATGCTCGAAGAACAGCTCGACGTGATCACGGGCATCTGGGCCACAGAACCGGGAAAGACCTTCTCCTATGAGGGCAAGCACTACCAACTGAGCCAGTCGCCCGCGCTGCCGAAGCCCGTGCAGAACCCTCTGCCGATCATCATCGGCGGCAGTGGTCCAAGCCGTACGCCGGCGCTCACCGCCAAGTTTGCGACCGAGTACAACGCTGGCTTCGCCACCATTGCGCCGCTCACGGAGCGCATCAACCGCGTGCGTGCCGCGTGCGAGCACTTCGACCGCGACCCCGCCACGCTCGTGCTTTCCATCGCCGGCACGACTGCTGTCGGCGCCACCGAAGCTCAGATCGAGACGCGTGCTACCGCAGCCAACGCAACTCCCGCCGACCTGCGTCTTGGCGGCTTCGCGGGAACTGCCAGCGAAGTCGTCGACAAGATTTCAGAGCTGCAGGCACTCGGGTTCACTCGCGTGTACTTCCAGATCATGGACTTCCACGATCTCGACCAGCTCGACTTCCTCGCTCGCGAGGTCGTGCCGCAACTCGACTAAGCGCGCTCGGCGCTAGGAATCCTGATCGACCGTGACAAAGTCGATGAGGTGTTCAACGCGCCCCAAGAGCGCTGGCTCAAGGTCACCGAAGTTGGTGACCTTCGACAGAATGAACTGCCACGCGCGGGCGATATCGGCTTGGTCTTCGTGCGGCCAGCCGAATGCTTCGCAGATTCCGTGCTTCCACTCGATCGTGCGCGGCACCGATGGCCACGCAGCGATTCCGAGGCTTTGCGGCTTCACGGCCTGCCAGACATCGACGAATGGATGACCGACCACGAGCGCGTACTGGCCGTACTTGCCGCGCCCCACAGCATCCGCAATTCGACTCTCCTTCGAGCCAGGAACAAGGTGATCGACCAAGATTCCCAACTTGCGGTCGGAGGTGGGTGCAAAGTCGGCGACGATCTTCTCGAGGTCGTCGATGCCGCCCAAGAATTCGACGACGACACCTTCGGCGCGCAGGTCATCACCCCACACTTTTTCGACGAGTTCCGCATCGTGGCGGCCTTCGACATAGATGCGACTCGCGAGCGCGGTGCGGGCACGCTGCTCGGGGGCCGCAAACGACCCTGAGGCTGTCTTACGGGCGGCGGCGGCGGCCTTCGGCGCGGGCTTGACGAGCTCCACTGCCACGCCGTCGATGAGATAGCCGCTGCCGAGAGGGAACGCGCGAGCGGAGCCCCGACGGTCTTCGAGCTCCATGAGCCCATTGGCGAAACCCACCAGGGCACCTACGTAACCGTCAGCGATTACCTCGACAACCATCCCGGATTCGATCGGAACCTTCGGCAGCACTGCTGGCCCGCGCTTGATAGAGAAACCAGCGAGAACGTCGTGGGAATAGCGGTCGTCAGTCACCGATCGAGGTTAAGCGGTGCCGCCGCGTTGCTGGCGGAGGCGCGACGGGAGCTCGCAAGGTTCGTCGACGGTTGCGCGAATGCTGCTGCCGGGCGTTGCGCATGCTCTCGCCAGAGCGCGATGCCCACGGCGGAAGAAACACCGATCCCGGAACCGATAGCCGCGAGCAGAATGTCAACGACATCCGCGTAGCCGACGGGCATCCACACCGTCTGGGCGGCTTCGAGCCACGCTGCGGCAACGATGCTGAAGGCGAGTGCTGCCCACCAACGGCGACGGCCGAACATGCCAACCAAGAAAATACCAACGGGGATAAACGCAACGGTGGTCCAGATCCAGAAGCGACCGTTACTGCCCGGAGCGATCACGAAAGCGAGACTCGCCAGGGCGGCGAAGTAGAGCGCTGCGGCTAACGCAACGGCAAATCTCGATCGGAACATACCAGCCATTGTCACAAGCGCATCTTTGCGCCAGTTGTGAGAAGGGTGGAAGCAGGATGTGAACAGCGCCATTTATGGCAACGATTCGGTAACTGCACTTCCCTAGCTAGCCGCGAGCCGCTCCACTTCACGCGCAATGGGCGGCAAAACCCGACGCATGTAACGCCCCCACCACAGGCGAATGATCAGCCACACGATCCAGCTTCGCCCCGGCTTCGCGAAGAAGGTATAGCTCCAGCGGATGCGCGAACCGGTCGAGCGGTCATCGAAGCGCCATTCTGCTCGAGCCCCCGAAACGAGCAGGCCAAAAAGCTTCTGGAAGTCGCTGAGTTCGTAAGCAAAAAGTTCGGGAGAATCCGCGTTGGTAATCGTCTCAACCACGTGACCACCATCGGAGAGCACGAGGCGTCGGGTGTGACCGACAGCATCCCACGGTCCGGACTGCTCGAGCACAGTGACGACCGCCGGCAAGGGGCCGAAGCGAGGATAAAACTGCGCAGGGTCAAGCGGTCCCGAGTAGTCGTAGGACTGGCGGGCGCTCGCTCGTGTGCGGGCCTGCGCGGTTGCCGTCACCCCACGACGGCCGGTGCTGGTCATGCTGACCCCCACGATCCAGGGCCAGACGAACCGGCCTCGTACTCCTCCAAAGGAACCTGATTAGTGCGGAATGCCTCGAGCACGGGAGCGACAATTCGCCAGCACTGTTCAGCGACATCTCCGCGCACCGACAACACCGGATCCCCCTCAACGAGAGATGCAATCACTTCGCCGTAGGCACTCATGGCCGGGGCGCCGAGGGTGGTCGTGAGTTGCGTGCGGTCGAGCGTGAACGGATCGCCAGCGCCATTCACGATGAGATCGAGTTCGAGCGTTGCCGGCTTGATTGAAATAGTGAGCTTCGCAGGATCTTCGCTGCCCGTGAGGCCGTAGGGAAGGTGCGGAACCGGCGCGAAAGTAATCACGATGTCTTGACGGGCATTGCCGATGGCCTTGCCCGAGCGCAACACAAACGGCACACCAGCCCAACGCCAGTTATCGATCTCAAACGTGACCTCAGCCAGAGTCTCCGTGCCGAAATCAGGGTTCACGCCCTTCTCGTCAACGTACGAGGGAAGGCTGCGGTCGCCGATCGTGCCCGCGGTGTAGCGCGCACGGCGAGCGCACGTGCCGTCGATACTCTGCACGCGCGTTGCTCGCAGCACCTGAGCCATCGACCCCCGCAAGTCTTCTGAGCTCACACTCGCCGGTGGTTCCATCGCAGTAAGCGCCATCACCAACAGCAAGTGGCTTTGGATCATGTCGACCACAGCGCCGGCGCGGTCGTAATAGCCAGCCCGACCTTCGAGCGCGAGCGCCTCATCAAAAATTAGCTCGACCTTTGCCACATTAGGTGCGGCCAAGAGCGGCTCGAAGACACGGTTAGCGAACCGCAAACCGATAAGGTTCAGCACCGTCGACTTGCCCAAGAAATGGTCAACCCGGAAAACCTGCTGCTCTGGCACGATCGTCTGCAACACGCGGTTCAGATCACGAGCGCTGGCCTCATCGCTTCCGAAGGGCTTCTCAAGGGCAAGCACAATCCCCTCGGGCAAATCAATGGTCGCCAACACCGAAACAACCTGATGGGCGACCGCCGGAGGCAAGGCAAAATACAACGCCACACGGCCGGTAGCCGACTCGATCACGTCGCGCACTTGTTGCGCGTCAGTGACGTCGGCCTGCACGTAGTGCGCTGCACTGGCCACGGCGTCAGCAGCGGGCGAAGCCTGAGCCGCAAACGATGTCGCGACGCGCTTCTGCCAGGCCGCGTCATCCATTTCTTGACGATCCACGCCAATAAGAGTGAGTTTTTGCGCTTCGCCACCGCCCAGATATGACGCAAGGCCGGGCAAGAGTAAGCGCGACGTGAGGTCTCCGCCTGCTCCGAGGATGATCAGTGTTTCAATCCGTGCCGTCATCATGCACTCTCTGCTCGATACTGCTGAAACTCGAACGACTACTTTTCGTTGCTGCCAGTATCCCCATCGACGCTCGGTGGTTGCTGAGTCGGAACGGCGGTCGCGGATGCCGTGGCTGTGACACCAGCAAATGTGGACGCTGATCCACGACGCGACCATGCCATCCACCACCAGACCAGGGCGCCGGCAATGGCGGAGCCGAGGATACCGACAACGGGGCCGAGAAGAACAGTGCCACCAACAGCAGAGTCGGTGACATTCGCCGCGATCGTGAGATAGGCCACAAAGAGGGGGACATCGAGCAACGCAACGATGCCGAGGGACTGGAAGGTGACCTGCCACGGTTTGCGAACGCCGCCGCGCTTGAGCAAGAACATGCTCGCGAATGCAGCGAGCACCACCAAGAGAAGCGCAACGATGCCGATCACGATGATCACGGTGCCGATCACACTGCCCGCACCGCTCACCACGTCACGCACCGCCGGCACATCGCCAAAGAGACCGCTCACTCCCGCTGCGGTGCCACCAACGAGCAGGGTGAGTCCCCCGCCGAGGGCGACGAAGCCGAGCATGAGCCAACCCACAGAGAAGAAGGCGTGGGCAACCGCTCCCGCAACAAGAGAATGGCCCCGCTGTGCACTGGTTAGTTGCGCTTTTTGCATGGTTCGACGTTAGCGCAGCGGTGCGACGAACGTGGAAAATCGGCGCAATCGGGTGCACAACGTGAGAATCAGTCTTGACACCAAAACGCGGGTGATTTGGGCGCTTCGCGGGACAAGCGGGTGTGGGAGTCGCTACGGTTTGGAATATGAAATCGTGGAGGGACGCGCTCAACGCCGAGCAGCAGGCTGACGTTGATCGAATTCTCGACTCTGCGCTCAATGTGGCACGAAGCCATTTGGGCCATGCGAGTGAGTTCATGACGTTCGCGCTGATGACGGATGGCAGCGGCCGGGTGCTTGAAATGACTGCTGACGAAGCGTTGAAGAAGAAGCACCTAGATGCCGAGAAACTGATTGCGCAAACCGTGACTCAGCTGCGCCAGATGGCGGCCATTTCTCGCTGCAGCGCCATCGTCTCGAACACGAGAATTGCGTCGCTCAAGTCCGACGCCATTGAAGTGAGAATCGAGCACAAAGCGGGCGCAGCGCTCATGGTTTTGCTCCCGTATACGCGAGCCAGATTCACGGGTGCCCTGACTTTCGGCGATCTCAAGCTGTATTCGCACACCGCTGAAGTCTGGGTATAACCAGAGAAATTTCGCCACCCGCGGAAGTATTTTGAGGCCGCGTGCGTTACTAGAGGCATGAACAAGCGAATTGTCGCGGTCATTGTTGCTCTTGCCGTCGTTGTTATTGCAGCAGTCTGGATCGTCTCAGCCCAGAACTCGAACGGCTCTAGCGAGTCGCCAGCCGCTGACAGCGCAGCTCAAAGTTCGGAGAGTTCAAACGACTCCGGCGCCGAGACCGACGACGCTGTTGCCATCGAGAACGATGGCGGCGGTGATTACGTCGACTACAGCCCCTCGGCCATTGCGGATGCCGATGGTCGCGTCATCCTGTTCTTCCACGCCACGTGGTGCCCCCAGTGCGTCTCCGCCGACGGCGACATCAAGGCGTCGGGCGTTCCCTCTGGAATCACGATCGTGAAGGTCGACTACGACACCAACCAGGATCTACGTGCCGAATACGGCGTTACCCAGCAGACCACGTTCGTTGAGGTCGATGCTGACGGCGAGAAAGTGCAAGACAACTTTGTGGCGTACGCCGACCCTTCGTTGAACGCCGTTCTCACCGCCCTCGGTTAAGCCCCGATGCTTAGCCTGATTCTGCTCTCGTTTGTGGCGGGAGTTCTGACGGTTGCTGCGCCCTGCGTGCTGCCGCTGTTGCCGGTCATCGTGGGTGGCTCGATCGCGCGCACCAGCAGCGATTCGACCGTGGCCGAACGCCAATGGTTCCGTCCCGTCGTTATCGCGACAAGCTTGGCCGGTTCAGTGATTATCTTTACGCTGCTGCTCAAGGCCACGACGGCACTGTTGGGGATCCCCCAACTGGTCTGGCAGATTGTTGCCGGCGGCATCCTCATCATCTTCGGACTCACGCTAGTGTTCCCGGCGCTGTGGGAACGATTCATGCTCGCCACCGGCATCCAGAACCGGGCGAACGCTGTCATGAACCGCTCGTATTCACGCGGCGGTCTTGGCGGCGATGTGATGCTTGGTGCCGCGCTCGGCCCGACCTTCAGCAGCTGTTCCCCCACCTATGCGCTCATCTTGGCCACCGTCTTGCCTGTCTCGTTTGCCGAGGGACTGCTCTACATCGTGGTGTATGCCATCGGTCTCGCCGTCGCGCTCCTCATGATCGCGTTTCTCGGTCAGGCATTCGCTCGCAAGCTCGGCTGGCTCGCCAACCCCAACGGTGTCTTCAAGCGCGTGATCGGCATCATTCTGCTGGTGGTTGGTCTCGCGGTAATTCTGGGCCTCGACAAGCAGTTCCAGAGCTACGTGCTCGAGCAGGGCTGGTACGACCCGATTCAACGGTTCGAAGAGAGCATTACCGGCTAGTCGCTCGGAGAGTAGGCTTCGGTGACCGTTATCGACCGGAGGTTGTCATGGTTCCCGAAATTAACTACATCGCCGTCATCCTGGCGACGCTATCGAGCATGATCGTCGGCACTATCTGGTATTCCCCGCGCGTATTTGGCAACTACTGGATGAAGGCGGCCAACGTCACCCCCAGCGGCAACACTGCGGATGCCGTTCGACCCATTGTGGTCACCGTCATCGTGAGTTTCTTCACGGCTTGGATTCTTGCCGGCGCCGCGTTCATCGCCTCTGACTTTTACGGCGGAAGCTTCTTTCTCAACACGGTCTTGACCAGCATCGTGTTGTGGGGCGGATTCACCGCGGCACGTTTCATTACTCATGACCAGTTCGATGGGCGCCCCAACGGCCTCACCGTGTTGAATGTGAGCCACGAGTTCGTGACGATTGTGGTCATGGCCATCATCATCGGGGTGTGGCCCGCCTAACTGCGCTCTGGCGCTGCAGCGGCCCCCACGCGCGCTGCAGTTCGTTAGATGAGCTGGATCGACACCTGCACCGTGTCACCGAGCTCTAAACCCTCAGCGCGGCGCACAGCGGCCTTCACGGGGAGAAAGAAGCTGTCTTCCACGCTGCTGTTCGGAAAGATCGACGTCGACCACGTGGTTGCACCAATAGTGACCTCTACCGCGACGGCACCGAACCCCCGCGGCGGTGACGGGATCTCTTTAACGTCGGCCCCGACATCCGGTGGCACCTGCACAAAGTACACGCTGGGCTTTGACGACCACGGGGTGATCTCAGACGTGAACTCGAACTCGGGCTTCATGCTTTGAGCGTACTCGCCAGTCTGCAGTCGCGACGTTGGCGAGAAGCAGACGAGCTACTGCTCGACGGACTTCACAAAGGCGACCGTCGAGTCGAATGCAGAGCGAGCATCCTCAAAATCAAGGTGGAACTGGTACTCGTGCGGCAACTGCGCGGAGTGATTGTCCGCGTAAAACACGCGTGTGGTGTCGACCCCGAGAGTGTCGAGGGCGTCAGCGAAGGCCACCGACTGCGACGGGGTGAGCGGATCAGCGTTGCCGCCAGAGATCCACGTGCTCGGAAAGTCAGCAGTGACATCGTCAATGACCGACATCTCGTCGCCACCGGGCTGATCAGACCAGTCCTTGTCGCCGATGTACGCCCATAACGCGATGCGGAAACCCCAACCGCCAAGCCCCGGAGCATTGGGGATGCCGCTGACGTCATAGATGCCGCAATTGAGGATGACCCCGCTCAGTTGGTCAGCGCTCAGGGTTGGCGTGAGCCCGAGCGTCGTCGCATAGCTGGGGTTCGTGATGGCGGTGGCGAGTTGGGCACTGAGCTGCGAACCAGCAGAGTCTCCCGCAAACACGATGTTGTCGGGATCGATCTGCAGGCGCACAGCATTGTCGACGAGATAGCCCATCGCGTCGTTCAGCTGAGTGAGCGCCGTGGGGTAGATCGCATCGGGCGCCACCGTGTAGTTCACCGCGACAACAGTGAATCCCTCGGCGGCCAGATTGCGGGCGTAGGGGGTGATGTTCGACTTGTCGCCCGAGATCCAGGCACCGCCATGAATCCAGACGACGGTAGTGAGGGGACCGGATGACGCAGCGGGAGAATAGACATCGAGCGAGGTCTCCGCGCCCGCATCGCCGTACACCTCATCCAGCGTCGCGGTGAGGGGAACAGTGGTGGCGTGGCCTTCCATCTCGGCGACAACCTTGGAGGCATCGGCCTCGAACATCGCCCGGATGAGCAGTGCTGCGGGCCAGGGGCTCAGCGTCCAGACGAGAGCAGCAGCAATACCGAGAGACAAAGCGACTAAGCCGATCTGACTCGAGCGACGTTTAATCCAGGGACGTGGCTCGGTTGTGCGGCTCATATCTCCAGCGTAGGGGGCGTGCTGAAGCTGGCGGCGCGAAACGGTCTACCCCGTTCGGGGCGGGATTGTGCGGTTGTGCTGGCTGGCAGTGCGGGCTTTAACCGGCACGGGAGTTAAAAAAACTCGACCGGTAGCCTGAGCTACCGGTCGAGCATGTCAGAGGGCATCATCATGGGGTGCCCTTAGCCTTTGACCACCTGAGTGGTGATTGAGGTCGGGTTCGCGAACAGGTCGAGTACGGGGCAGTGGGCGTCGACTGCGTCACGCAACTCGTCGTAACGTTCCTGCGACTCTGGACCGGTGATGGTCGCGAAGAGACGGATGGCGCCGAAGCCGTTGCGCACGTTCTCGTCGATTCCGAAGAGGCCGCGAACATCGAGGTCACCCTCAGCCTTGACCGAGATGTCATCTACTTGGATGTCGAGCGCCTGAGCGTAGAGACGGAAGACGACTACCTGACAGGCGATCAGCGCGCCAAGAGCAATCTCAACGGGGCTGGCGGCAACATCATCCCCGGCGAGTCCCTCGGGCTCGTCGATGTGGAAGACATGCTTTCCTGCCTTGAGTACGGTGCCGACAGAGCCGACCCCCTTGCCGGTGACGGCGTACGTGAGTTCGGCTGCGGCTGGCTTGGCGGCAATTCGCGAGTTCCAGGCAGCGCCGGCAGCGGTGAGTCGGGCTGCACGGTCGGCAGCGAGATCAATGGTCGTGGTTTCATTCGTGAGAAGTGTCATGCGGCGACGGTAATCGCAATCCGCGGCGGTCGCGAGAGCACGCCGTAACAGACCGAAACAGTGCTTAACAAAGAGATTTATTACGTGCGAACTCGCAGCGCGACCGGCACCGAAGCGATTGCCACTACCGTCGCCAAACCGAGTGCGGCTACGAAGCCCGCCCCGTCCACGAGCCCGCCGACGCCAGCGAAGACGAGACCGCTGAAGGCGATCGCAATGGCGCCACCAGCGGCATCCGAGATCGAGAGCGCAGCACTATTGAAACCTTGGTCTCGAGCGCTGGAATGACTGAGCACGAGGGTCGAGAGCCGCGGAAAGGTGATGCCCATTCCGGCGCCAGCGACGAGCCAGCCGATCGCGGCGACCCACAACGAGAGCATGAAATACGCGGTGATGAACTGGGTGGCGATGCCGAAGCTGAGCAAGAGAGCGCCCGCGACCACCACGCGCCCATGAGAAACAGATTCCGGAAGGCGGCCCTGCAGCGCTGAGCCCACCGCCCACGAGACCGCGCCGACGGTGAGGATGAGACCGGCCGCCCAGGCGGGCAGACCGTAACGTTCGTTCAGCAAGTACGGCAGATAGACCTCGGTCGAGAAGAAGGCGGCGGCAAAGAAGCCGCGCAACACGATCGTGGCGGGCAGCCCGCGCCGGAAGCTCAACGAACCTGTCGGCAGCAATGGCCGCAGCGCAATGATGACGATCACGAACGCTCCCCCGGCCAGCGGCCACGCGAGCGCCCCGTCGCGTTCACCACCGAGGCTGATGCCCATCACCGCCAGCGCCGCAACGATCGCCCACACCACAGCGCGGCCGCCCGACGACTTCTCGGCGGGCACCACCGGCTGACTCATCAGAATGCGAATCGCAGGCAGAATCGCGGATGCCGCCGCCAGCACCAGAAACACGACACCAAAGAACACCCAGTGCCAACTGATCTGCTCAGCAACGACTCCCGCAAGAGGTGGGCCGATCAACGAGGGCAACACCCACGCGGAAGCGAAGAGCCCGAAGATTTTCGGATGCAGCGCCGCCGGATACAACCGGGCGACAACCACATAGAGCGAAACGATGAGGGCTCCGGAGCCGAGGCCCTGCAGAAAGCGGCCGGCGATGAAAATGCCCATCGTTCCGGCGAAGCCTGCCGCCAGCAGCCCCAGGGTGAAAACCACCATTGCCGCGATCAACGGCTTGGCTGGCCCCGTGCGATCAGACCATTGACCGGCAAGCACCATTCCGATCACGCTCGCTGCCAGCGTGCTGGAAAACGCGACCGAATAGAGCGCTTGGCCATTCAGATCACGACTGATCGTCGGCATGATCGTAGTAACCGCGAGCGTTTCAAAAGCGCCCAAGAAGATCAGGGCGAACGCCCCGATCGTTGTCCATCGCAGGTGCGCAGAAAAAATGCTCGTGGGTACAGAAATGGGGCCAGTTGTTGCGCCCACGGGGATGTTGCGTGTCATGGTGTTGAGCTCTTCAGTAGTACGAAGCTACTGCAGACGGAACGGATGGTTCCTCGTCGGTGCGGCGGATAATCACGCGCTCACACTGGCGGCTGCGGTGCCATTCCAGTGTATGCCGCCCGCGCTCCAAATCAAACAAATTTGACTAACTTTGGATGCGGGCGCGACTGCGCGTGCGACTAAGAAATCTCGACGACCGTGCCCTGCCCCAACTCGTCAGCATCGGCATCCGTGACAACCGCAAAAACACCGGTCGGGATGCCGGGAAGGTTCGCCACACGATTGGCGACGCCGGTGAGCGTCGACTCGTCGGCACCCGTGATCACGATGACGTAAGCGTCGTTGAACACGTCGCCCTCTTCGACAACGAAAATCTCGCCGCCCTCTTCGAGCTCGTTCGTGAACTCCACGAGCGATTCGATCCACGGGAACCGCGACTCGCCCTCGGCCGCATTGGCGTCGGGGGTAAGCGGTACGTGGATTTCGACAACGAGTTCAGCAGAATCAGACATGACCACAACGGTACTGCCTGCAGCCGACAAGCGCTGCTCGTGTTATTCGGCGGAAGCGCGCTCCAAGACAAGTTCACGCACGCGAGCGGCGTCAGCCTGACCCTTCATTGCCTTCATGACTGCGCCGATAACTGCGCCGGCCGCCTGAACCTTGCCATCGCGAATCTTCGCAAGAACATCAGGCTGAGCGGCAAGCGCCTCATCGATCGCCGCAATGAGCGGGCCGTCATCCGAGACGAGCTTGAGTCCACGACTCTCGACAACCTCGGCAGGAGTACCCTCGCCAGCAATGACACCCTCGAGAACCTGGCGGGCCAGACTGTCGTTGAGAACACCATCGTTGATGAGCGTGACGAGAGCCGCGACATCCGCGGGGGTAATCAACGAGCTGGGGTCTGCACTCTGGATGTTGGCCAGTCGCGCAATCTCGCCTGTCCACCACTTGCGAGCCTGAGCCGCCGTCGTGCCAGCCTCGATAGTCGCTTCGATTTCGCTGAAGAGGCCCGCGTTATTAACATCGCGGAACTCAAGATCGGTGAAGCCCCAGGCCGCCTGAAGTCGACGACGACGCTCTGCCGGAGGCTCAGGAAGTGCCGCGCGCAGCTCTTCGATCAATGCGAGCGACGGCTCAACCGGTAGAAGGTCAGGCTCCGGGAAGTAACGGTAGTCATCAGCATCGCTCTTCGGGCGACCAGCGCTCGTGACGCCGGTGTCTTCGTGCCAGTGGCGCGTCTCCTGAGTGATCGTGCCACCCTTCTGAAGAATGGCCGCCTGACGCTGGATTTCGTAACGAACCGCGCGCTCGACGCTGCGCATCGAGTTCACGTTCTTGGTTTCGGTGCGCGTTCCGAGCTTTCCGGAGCCGCGCGGGCTCAACGAAATGTTCGCGTCACAGCGCAAGTTGCCGCGCTCCATACGGGCTTCAGAGATACCGAGCGAACGAACGATGTCACGAATAGCCGAAACGTAGGCCTTGCCGACCTCGGGAGCATCCGCTTCGGTGCCCGTGATCATGTGCGTGACGATCTCGACGAGGGGAACGCCAGCACGGTTGTAATCGACGAGCGAATACTCGGCACCCTGGATGCGACCAGTGGCGCCACCCACGTGCGTGAGCTTGCCGGCGTCTTCTTCCATGTGAGCGCGCTCGATCGGAATCGTGATCGTGCGACCGCTCTCGAGCTCAATGTCGACAGAACCCTCGAACGCGATCGGCTCATCAAACTGGCTGATCTGGTAGTTCTTCGCCAGGTCGGGGTAGAAATAGTTCTTGCGGGCAAAGCGCGAACTCGGCGCAATCTGGCAGCCGAGCGCAAGGCCGAGAGAGATCGAATACTTGATCGCCTCTTCGTTGACGACAGGCAAGCTGCCGGGCAAGCCGAGATCCACCGGAGTGATCATGGTGTTCGGTTCGCCGTGCTCAGCACCGGATGCTGCCGGGTTCGGAGCATCCGAGAACATCTTGGTCTGGGTATTCAACTCGACGTGCACCTCGAAACCGAGCGTCGGCTCAAATAGTTCGAGTGCTTTGTCGTAGTCCATCAATTCAGCTTTAGCCACCCGATGATTGTACGTGGCGCAACGGCACCGTATCGGTACCCGGTTCGAGCGGCGCGGATGCTGGCGCCAAAATTGGTTCATCGTCGTCGCTCGGAATAGCTTCAGCCTCAATCGTGAAGTCGCTGAACTCCTCGGATTTCTCGGAGCGAACGAAGGCGATTCCCGCCAAAATGAGTGCTCCCCCGATGAACTGCATGATCGACAGGTTCTCGCCGATCAGCAACCACGCGTAGATCGCTGCCGTGACGACCTCGAGCAATCCGACGAAAGACGCGAGGCGGGAACCGAGCATTTCGCTCGCCATAATGCTCGTCGAATACGCAATACCGGTCGCGACGATACCCACGATGAGCAGCGGAACCCACCACGGAGCCACAATGCCCAGCACCGTGACATCCACCATCGGCATATCGAACGGCACAATGCCGACGAGGCCGACAAGCCCGAGAATGATGCCTCCGATGAGCAACCCGGCCGAGGCAAGAGCCACCGCCGGAAGGCCTTCGCTCGTGCGCGCAGCAACGACGTAATACACGGCGGCGCCGATAGCAGCGCAGGCGCCGAACATGATTCCGAGTGGATCAAGGGCCCCGGAACCCTCTGGGGAGACCACGAGGATGAGCCCGCCGAGGGCGACGACGGAACCGATGAGCACAACGGCCTTAGGCGTGCGCCGCGACGTGACCCACGAAAAGGCAACCAGCAGCAACGGCGCCATGTATTCGAGAAGAATCGCGATGCCGACCGGGATGCGTTCGATCGCCGCAAAGTAGACCAACTGGGTTCCTGAAACGCCAATGATGGCCATCAGGAGGATGCGACTGCGCGCGTACCACAGGGCGATCCAGCGACCTTTGAGCGCCAGGATCGCGAACGGAGCGAGCACGGCGCCACCGATAAGCACGCGAAGCGTTACGGCGGCGGCTGGGCTCCACCCGGCTTCGAGGACTGGTTTTACGAGCGCTCCGGAGAGCCCAAAACTAGCGGCGGCAACAAGGGCAATAAGCAAACCGAGAGTTGTGGATGAGCGTTTCATGGGCGACTACTTTGAACGAGATTGACGAGTATTTCTGCTGACGCTAGTCTCGAAACAAATAAGGAGTCAAATTGCATTTTGCCCCTGACACCGTGGAGAGTCTCGAGTTTGCCGTTCTGCTCGGAAATACGCACAAACTCGCGAGCAGATCGGGCGCCGACGAGCTCTCGACGGCCGATCACGTGCACGCTCTCATCATGCAGTTCCGGTTCAGCGGGCGCATCGACCGCGACAACAACGAAGTCGTCGAAGTGCGCGCCGTTCGCGACCGCATCCGTGAGGTCTGGAAGTTGACCCGCGACGATGCCGCCGTCGAAATCAACGCGATGCTCGCCGAAGCAAAGGCGCTGCCCTTCCTAGCGCGGCACGGCGACTTTGATTGGCACCTGCACGCCAACGACCCCGAAGCACCCCTCGCCGAGCGCATTCAGGCCGAAGTGGGCCTTGCGCTCGTCGACGTTGTGCGCTCCGACGCCATGTGGCGCTTACGACGCTGCCAAGCCCCCGATTGCGAAGGCCTCATGGCCGATCTGTCACGCAACGGCTCACGCCGGTTCTGCAGCATCCGTTGTGGAAACCGGATGAATCAAATCGCCTACCGCGAGCGGCAAGCCGCAGGCAACTAGCCGAGCGACGGAACCTGACTCGGCAGGGTGTGACCCCACTGCTGCTCAAGCAAGCGCTCAAGTGTCGCGCCAACTTCGTAGAGTCGAGCATCGCCGCGAGCCGGAGCCATGATTTGGAAACCGGTCGGCAGACCATCCTCAGGAGCGAGCCCCATCGGGAGCCCCATGCCGGGGATGCCGGCAAGGTTCGCCGGAATGGTCGTCACATCGTTGAGGTACATCGCCATCGGGTCTTCGAGCTTCTCACCGAGCTTGAACGCGGTGGTGGGCGCTGAGGGCGAGACGAGAACGTCAGCCTTCTCGAAGGCCGCAGCGAAGTCGCGCTGGATGAGTGTGCGAACCTTCTGTGCACTGCCGTAGTACGCGTCGTAGTAACCAGCGCTGAGGGCATAGGTACCGAGGATGATGCGGCGCTTGACCTCGGCGCCGAAACCGGCCTCGCGAGTTGCTGCCATCACGTCTTCGACGGTTCCGCCACCCTCGGGCGTGACGCGGAGGCCGAAGCGCACCGAGTCAAACTTGGCGAGGTTGCTTGACGCCTCGGCGGGGAGGATGAGGTAGTAGGCCTCAACGGCGTACTCAAAGTGCGGAGCATCCACTTCAACGATCTCGGCACCGAAATCAGTGAGCAACTGCAGTGCTTCGTGGAAGCGCTGCGAGACGCCCGCTTGGAAGCCGGGGCTGTCGAGCTGCTTGATGACACCAACACGAACGCCCTTGAGGCTTTCGGCAGCAGCACCGGCACGCGCGGCGGCAGCAAACGACGGCCACTGCTCGTTGAGCGACGTGGAGTCGCGCGGGTCCCAGCCACCAATGACATCGTGAAGCAACGCCGAATCGAGAACGGTGCGCGAGACGGGGCCGACCTGGTCGAGCGACGAAGCCAACGCGATCGCGCCGTAGCGCGATACTCCGCCGTAGGTGGGCTTGACGCCAACAGAACCCGTCACGGATGCCGGCTGGCGGATCGATCCACCGGTGTCGGAACCGAGGGCAAGCGGAGCCTCAAACGCAGACACTGCCGCGGCCGAACCACCACCGGAACCACCAGGGATCCGGTCGAGATCCCACGGGTTATGAGTCGGACCATACGCCGAGTGCTCGGTCGACGAGCCCATGGCGAACTCATCCATGTTGGTCTTGCCGAGCGGAATCAGGCCAGCCGCACGCAACTTCGCAACGGGTGTTGCGTCGTAGGGCGGAACCCAGCCTTCAAGAATTTTGGACCCAGCAGTGGTGGGCATATCGATTGTGCACAGCACGTCTTTGACGGCAACGGGCACACCGGCGAGTTCGCCAAGCGACTCCCCTGCCGCGCGACGCTCGTCGATGCGCTTGGCATTGGCCAGAGCATCCGCCGACACGTGCAGGAACGCGTGGACCTTGTCATCGACGGCAGCGATGCGGTCGAGATGCGCCTGGGTTGCTTCAACCGACGACACATCGCCCGAACTCAGCTTGGTTGCCAAGTCGGATGCCGACATGCGGGTGAGGTCGTTCAGATCTGCCATTACTGCTCTTCTCCCAGAATCGCGCTAACCGCAAAACGTGAACCATCGTGCTCGGGTGCTCCGGCCAGGGCCTGCTCTGTGGTGAGCGTGACGCCGGGAACATCGGCACGGAAAACATTGCTCAGCGGAATCGGGTGGCTTGTTGCGGGAACATCGTCGGTAGCGACCTCGCTGACCTTGGCCACAGAATCGACAATTGCGCCGAGCTCGCCAGTGAGCTTCTCGATTTCGTCAGCGGTGAGGGCGATACGGGCGAGCGAGGCGAGGTGCGAAACAACCTCGCTGGTGATCGCACCAGGATTGGTGTCAGTCATGGAGCTCCGAAGATGGGAAACAGACAGGGAACCGTATAAGTGTATTCGGCTTAGCGAGCGGCGAGGAGCGACAGGGCTCTAATCAGCTCTGATCGTGAGCCGTTGAGCCGATTGCCCGCGCTACGCCGGAAGCGTCTTCGGGAATGACTAGGTCACCGCGACCGATACACATCAACGCAAAATTACGCATCGCTTCAGAGCCGGGAGTGAAGTACTCGTTGTGGCCAACAGAGCCAGCCAGTTCTTGCTTCTGCAGCACATCGAAGCCGCCATTCACGCCGAGAGAATGAGCGCCGAAAGTTGCCGTGCCTGGGTCGGCCCCGAAGTAGGAGCTGTTGGGAATCGGATCCCACGCGGCCTCGCCGACAAACACGTTGCCATCGCGCACATTCAAATCAGCGACGGACTCTGCGGGGCTTCCGGGCGAACCCACCATTGCTAAGGCATCAATATCGAAGTCATATTCCGACAACGCCATCATCGCCGCCGTCGTTCCATACGAGTGTGCGACTACCGAGATGTAGGGCTGATCGGCACCACGTTGCGCCTGCAAACCGAGAATGGCGTTCGCCAGAGTGTCACGCCCCTGTACGGCGTTATCGATCGCCCCCACATTGGTGAGGTTAGGGGTGTCGTAGCCAATCCACGCCACGGTGGCGACCGTCTCATTGCTCGTGAAGACCGACTGAGAATCAAAGAGCTCAAGCCACGCCTGTTGCTCGGTGTACAGAGTGTTGGCGGCATCCGCCCAAAACGACATCTGCCCCTCAATAGTGAAGAACATGCCCGGCACCAAGAAACTCACGTAGTCGGCGTCGTTCAGGTCGCCAAGCACAATGGCAGCCCGACCCTGCCCCGTGACATCCAAAGTGACCAGAGTGCGTTCGGGGTTAGAACTATCAAAGACCAGAGCCTCCGAGATGGAGGACAACATGCTGAGTTGTTGACGTGCGCTCTGCTGCACGGCACGACCGGCATCCGAATTCGCGACCGAATTGAGCTCGGCGATTGTCTCGTCAAGCACCGTGCGATTGCTGACATCGCGAATCGTGTACGGCACGCCCTCAAGGTTGCCGAGGAGTTGGGGGCTCGCTACTTCTAACGCTTCTTGGCGGTCAATCGCGAGGTCGCCCCACCAGAGAGCCACTTCTTGAGCGGGCGGCTGCGCTGAAAGGATCTGTTCCACGGCGCCCGGGCGGGCTGCAAGATACTCCGCAATGCCGCTAGTGGGAATGCTCGCGAGGGCTGTCAGAGTACGGCCGCTGAACGTGGATGTTCCTACCGCCGAGCCGCTCAGCGCCCCAGTGGTGTCGACGACGGGACCCACAAAGGGGGCCGGTGCATCGCTGGTGACAATCGAGCTGAAGTGCACTTCGGGCACGCCAGAGACCTCGGTGGCGGGTAAGCCGACGACCGAGGTAGCTAGAACGAATGCAATTTCAATCAGCAACGACGGGTATTCCCCTCAGGAACATTGACCATGTGCCATCCCCGCACACGAACACGTTCAGGCAATCCTAAGGCAATCGCGCCCTGTTCGGGGGTAAACCAAAGGCATTACTGTCGTTTTGCATAGTTTTAAATAGCTTCAGGGCCACCTTTGAGCAGACGGGCGAATTGTGCAGCATCGAGCACGGGGATGCCCAACTGCTCCGCCTTGGTGAGTTTGGAACCGGCACCCGGCCCGGCGGCAACATAGTCAGTCTTTTTGCTCACGCTGGAGGCCGCTTTAGCGCCCGCCGCGATGATCGCCTCTTGTGCGCCTTCACGAGTAAATCCATCGAGGCTGCCCGTGGCAACGATGGTCAATCCGGCAAGAATCCCGTCATTGGACTGAGCGGCTCCGGGGCCGGCATGACCGGGAGTTGACCACTGCACACCCGCATCTGTCCACCGCTGCACGATCTCTTGGTGCCAATCGACCTCGAACCAGTCCCCCACAGAATCAGCGATGATTCCGCCCACGCCATCCACGGCGGCAAGTTCTTCTCGCGTGGCCTCGCGGATGGCGGTGAGCGAGCCGAAGTAGTCGGCGAGCGCACGCGCAGCGACCGGACCGACATGGCGGATGCTGAGGCTAACTAGGAGCCGCCAGAGGGGTTTGGTTTTCGCTTCCTGAAGATTGGCGATGAGTTTGATCGCGTTGCTCGACGGCACCCAATCGGGTGTTCCAGAAAATTGGGTCGCGTCGGCATCGAACTCGGGGTCAGCGTCTTTGCCCGTGAACTTGCGTGCACGCCGGAACGGAGTGACGAGTCGCTCGGAGCCGTCATCGTTGACGAGCACCTCCCCCGTCTCGGAGTCACGCACCGCAACGACAATCGGAAAGATATCTTCCACCGTGAGATCGAATAACCCCGCCTCGTTGATCAGCGGAGGAACCTCGGGTTCGCGGGGCTGGGTCAGGGCACGAGCAATTACTTCGCCCAACACCTCGATATCGAGCCCGCCCCGACTGCCGGCGTGTTCGATACGACCTCGCACTTGAGCGGGGCAACTGCGGGCATTCGGACACCGCAAGTCAATATCGCCCTCTTTCATCGCCCGCAACGGTGTTGCGCATTCTGGGCAATTCGCGGGCATGACAAAGGCGTACTCGCTGCCATCCCGCAGTTCTTCGACCGGGCCAAGAATCTCGGGGATCACATCGCCCGCCTTGCGCAGCACAACGGTGTCGCCGATGAGCACACCCTTGCGCTTGACGACATCCTGATTGTGCAGTGTTGCCTGCCGCACGACAGACCCGGCAACGAGCGCCGGCTCCATGACCGCATACGGTGTTGCGCGACCGGTGCGCCCCACTCCCACCACGATGTCGAGCAGCTTCGTGTTCACTTGCTCGGGCGGATATTTGTAGGCGATCGCCCACCGCGGCGCACGAGAGGTAGCGCCGAGCTCGTCGTGAAGTGCAAGCTCGTCGACCTTGATCACAATGCCGTCGATCTCATGCTCAACGCTGTCCCGGTGTTCGCCGTAGTAGCGAATGAATTCTTCTACTTCGCCCGCCGTCGGCACTACTCGAAAATACTTGCTCGTCGGCAGGCCCCAACCGGAAAGAACACCGTAGATCTCGCTCTGGGTGCGAATGGGCTCGTGGCCCTCACGCTCACCATTCCACGCGCCGATGCCGTGCACGAGCATCCGCAACGACGACAATCGCCGACGCATGTGGGCAAGTTTCTCTTCAGATTTGCCTTCAGATTTTTGACGAAGCGACCCCGCCGCAGCGTTGCGGGGGTTCGCAAAAACCTTCTCACTGATGCGAGTCTGTTCGGCATTCAGCTCGCGGAACAGCTCGAGCGGAATGAACACCTCTCCACGCACTTCAACGATGGGCGGATGCCCGGTGCCTGCCAGCCGCTGCGGAATGCCTTCCACGCGCACAATGTTTTCCGTCACGTCTTCGCCCACGCGACCGTCGCCCCGGGTGGCGGCACTGACGAGCACACCATCGATGTAGCGCAAGTTGATCGCCAGCCCGTCGATCTTGAGCTCGCACAAAAAGTCGACGTCGCGCGCAGAATCGCGCTGCACCTTCGCGGCCCATTCAGCGAACTCTTCGAGCGAGAAGACGTTGTCGAGACTCAGCATGCGTTCGGCGTGCTCAACGGGATCGAAGAGGGTGGCTGCCTTACCGCCAACGCGCAGGGTCGGGCTGTCTTGGCCCTGGAGTTCAGGATGCAGGGTCTCAAGTTTCTCGAGCCTCTGAATTAGACCGTCATACTCGGCGTCATCGACCAGCACTTCGTCGCGCACGTAGTACGCATCACGCAATTCAAGGATGCGCGTGGTGAGGCTTTCTGCCTCGTGCTGCGCCTCGGCGAGCGACGGATCGGCTGTCTCAACGACCTGGTCGTCGGACGAGTGGGAGGAACCTGAGTTCTCGGTGCTAGTAGCCACGCCTCAAGTGTAAACAGCGGCACTGACTTCTGAGTGTGCAACCATGCCGACTCCGCAGGAGAGCCGACCGAGGGGCCAATCGAGGACTTTTAGACCCCGACCGGAACCGCAGAAACGGTGCGTGCGATTGTGCACTGGCCAAGCACTCGCGTGCCAACGTAAAGAACCGCAGTCTGGCCGGGCGAGACACCAATGAGCGGCTCGTGGGGCCGCACGATGAGCTCGGGACCCTTCGCATCGCCGACGTTGTCGACGCCCTCGGTTGCCGGGGCAATCCGAGCGGTGGCTGGCATCGGGTCGGAGTGTGCGCGCACTTGAACATGGCACTCGAAGCTTGCACCGGGTTCGCTGATGAAACCCGAGGCGAGCGGGTCAAGCCCAGCCCACGAAAACTTGGTGCCGGCGACTTCGGAGAGAGCAAGAGCTTCGCGGGGCCCGACAACAACCTCGTTGGTCTTGGGACGGATCTCCAACACGAAACGGGGCTTGCCGTCATCCGTGGGATAACCGACGTTGAGGCCCTTGCGCTGGCCGATCGTGAACGCGACAGCACCCTCGTGCTTGCCGAGAACCTCGCCATTGCGGTCAAGAATTTCGCCCTGCTCTGCGCCAACCTTGTCGGCCAACCAGCCGCGAGTATTGCCATCAGGGATAAAGCAAATGTCGTGAGAATCAGGCTTGTTCGCTACCGAGAAACCACGCTCTGCGGCCTCAGCACGAATCTCTGCCTTCGACGGCGTAGACCCGAGCGGGAACATGCTGTGCGCGAGCTGCTCGGTCGTGAGCACACCAAGCACGTAGGACTGGTCTTTCGCCCAGGCCGCAGCGCGGTGAAGCTCACGATTGCCGTTGTCATCTTCAACGATGTTGGCGTAATGGCCGGTAGCGACAGCGTCAAACCCTAGGGCGACAGCCTTCTCGAGGAGCGCCGCAAACTTGATGCGCTCGTTGCAGCGCATGCAGGGGTTCGGAGTGCGTCCGGCCGAATACTCGGCGATGAAGTCATCGACGACATCGAGCTTGAAGCGCTCGGAGAAGTCCCAGACGTAATACGGGATGCCGATCATGTTGGCGGCCCGCTGGGCATCCATGGAATCTTCAATCGTGCAGCAACCGCGGGCACCGGTGCGCAGGGTTCCTGGCTGCCGGCTCAGCGCCAAATGCACCCCAACAACCTCATGCCCTGCCTCGACTGCACGCGCGGCAGCAACCGCGGAGTCCACTCCGCCACTCATCGCCGCTAAAACCTTCATACATCAAGTGTACGAGACGAGTTGCTGGGCAAGTTCTTACTGCGGGATGTCGGTGAGCGTCTTTTCGACGCCAGCGAGGCGCTGTTCAATGGCATCCAGTCGCTGAATGAGCACCTGATTGGCTTCGAGCGTCTGCTCGGCGAGCGCCCGATAATCGCCGCCCGCTTGGGCATCCGAAACGTATTTGGCCGTCTCGGCCTTCTTGTTGACCGCGTTGGTGATCACGCCCGCGATGATTCCCGTGACGGCAATGATCGCGATCCAAAACCAGAGGCTATAGAAGATTTCCATTATGTTCCTTCGTGAGAGTTGCTGTTGTCGGACGGAGTTGCATCGTCGACGGCGATGTCGGGTGCCGCACTCGTCGCCGCAGTTTTCGCCACTGCCCTCGCGAGCAAAGCCGGCGTAACGGTGACTCGAAAGGGAACCACCTCGAAGAGCTTCAGCGCTTTGCCGTCGTCGCTCAGCTCGTGATGGCCGGCGACAAAGCCCACTTCCTCAAGCTTGGCGAGGTGCATATATAGCAAGGGGCGGGACATTCCGACGCGACGAGCGAGCTCGCTCACGTGCTTCTGGCCGCTCGATAGCTCGGCCAGAATGCGCATGCGTTGCGGATTAGCCACCGCGGCTAACCACGCTCCGAGCTCTTCAGAATTCACAAGAATCCTTTCACCTGTAATAAAAAACTTACACATAGGTGATGGCAAGGTCAAGGCTGACGGTGCGCGGCACCGCACGAGCAGAAAGTGGCCCTAACGACCGAGCACAGTCAGGCGGTCCGAATAGCCGGCATCTCGCGCCCGCTCCACCGCGTGCGGCAAGGCCGCAACGAACTGAGCAACCTCGTCAGCCGTCGTGGACTCTCCGAGCGAGATCCGCAAAGCACCGCGAGCAGTGGGCTCGTCGAGACCCATCGCGAGCAAAACATGACTCGCTTCTGGCACCCCCGCCTGACAAGCGGAACCCGTCGAAACACTGAAACCTGCGACATCCAATAGGAACAAGAGAGAGTCACCCTCGCAACCCGGGAACGTGAAGTGCGCATTGCCAGGGAGCCGATCGTGCGGATCGCCCCGCAGCACAGCCTCGGGCACTGCTGAGCGAACTCCGGCGATGAGAGAATCGCGCAGCGCCGTGAGCCGAGTTGCCTGCTCTGCCAGATCGGCTGTGGCCTCCCGCGCTGCTGCCGCAAAAGCAACCGCCCCCGGAGCATCCATCGTGCCGGAGCGTGCGCGCTGCTGACTTCCGCCATGAATGAGCGGAGTAACGGATGCCGAACGAGCGATCACGAGCGCACCGACGCCGACCGGTCCCCCGATTTTGTGTGCCGAAACGCTGAGCGCAGCAACACCAGCAGCATGAAAGTCGATCGGAACGTAACCGAGCGCGGATACCGCGTCAACGTGCACGGGAACACCATGGGCCTTGGCAAGCGCCGCAATTTCGGTAACCGGCTGGAGGGTACCGACTTCGTTGTTGGCCCAGAGCATCGAAATAAGAGCAACGTCGTCGGCGAGCGCCTCGTGCACATAGTCCACGTCGATGCGACCGACAGCGTCGACGGGAATCCAGTCGAGTACTGCGCCCTCGTGAGCGCTCATCCACTCCACAGCATCGATAGTGGCGTGATGTTCGGCCTGGGCAACCAAGATTCGGCGGCGTTGGACGCCACCAGAATTGCGGGCCCAGTACAGCCCCTTGATGCCGAGGTTAATTGCTTCTGTCCCGCCAGAAGTAAAGGTAATTTCAACCGAGTCTGCACTCACACTCGCGGCCACCGCCTCGCGCGCCTCTTCGAGCATACGTTTGGCCGCTTGCCCCTGGGAGTGAATTGACGAAGGGTTACCGACGACCGGTAATGCGTGCGCAAACGCCTGCACCACAGCCGGGCGCATGGGCGTTGTCGCCGCATGGTCAAGATAGATCGTCACCGTAACTCCGCTACTCCCCCACAGAATCCATCCGGATGTCTGTGTGTCATTACTCTAGATCGCATGCACTCTCGCTTCGACCTCGCTTCTACTCGCCCGAACGCAGGAGCCCGCTAATGGCGCTCGGCACTCCGGCAACCGTGGCGCTCGACGCGCTCGGCATCTCCTTCACCTCGCACCCCTATGCGCACGATGCGGGCACGACTGAATACGGTGTAGAAGCGGCCACGGTTCTCGGCGTCGACCCCGAGCAAGTGTTCAAGACATTGATGACGATGGTGGATGACGAGATGGTCGTAGCTGTAGTGCCTGTCTCTGGAAAATTGGACCTCAAAGCACTCGCCGCCGTTGTGGGCGGAAAGAAGGCCAGCATGGCTGATCCCATGGTCGCGCAACGCCGCACTGGTTACGTACTCGGAGGAATCAGTCCGCTTGGCCAGCGAATAACGCACCGCACGGTGATTGACGAAACCGTTGAACTCTTCGACACCGTTTTTGTCAGCGGCGGTACGCGCGGTTGTGACATTGAACTCGCGCCGAGTGACCTCATCCGCGCGGCTGCGGCAATTACCGCTCCCATCGCACGCGGCTAACACACAGCGTGCGGAGTTGACGCGCCGCGTGCGATTGTCGCGCCGCGTGCGCGATTAGCGTGTTTCGCGCAGCAACTGGGCGCCCGAACCGAATGCCACCCCGCCCTAGTAGAGCAGCAGTGTCAAACGGCGGCGCGCATCGGCCACACGAGGATCTTCAGCGCCCGCAATTTCGAAGTAGTCGAGCATTCGGGTGCGGATAGCGCCCTTGCCGTCGGCGTCGGCCGAAGGAAAGAGTTCGAGCAAACGATCGAAGGCATCACCGAGGTGTCCGCCAGAGACATCGAGGTCGGCAACCGCCAACTGAGCGTCAACGTTGAGGGGCTCTTGGGCTGCTGCGCTGCGCACAGAGTCAACCGTGTGCCCGTCGAGGCGCAACAACAATGACACCTGAGCAAGCCCAGCGACTGCTTGCTGATCGCGCGGGTTCTGAGTAATAGCTGACTGGTACGCGGCAATCGCTGCGGGATAGTCGCCAGCCGAAATGGCATCAAACGCTTCCTGATGAAGCGGCGGCAGCGGCTCTTCCACTGGTTCTTCTTCAGCTGCGTCAGACCCTTCGGGGGCCGGCAGCGTGCCGGTCACCTTGTTCTCGGCTGCCAGTTGCAACACCTGCTCGAGCACCTCTTTGAGATCGTTCTCGGGCATGATGCCGCTGAAGAGCTGCACAGGACGCCCACCGATAACCGCGGCTACCGTGGGAACCTCTTGCACCTGGAAAGCCTGCACCAGTTGCGGGTTGCTCGTGGCATCCACCACAACCAGGGCGAAACGGCCCTTGTACTGCGCGATCGTGGGCTCGAGAGCTGGCTCGATGCCCTGCCCATAGAACTCGACGATCACGGGAACCGTGTTCGACAGCTCAAGGACCTGCGTGAACGAAGCGTCGTTCGCGCTGGTGGCAAAACCACTGGGCTGTGGCGCTTCTCCCGCCGTCGTGGCGCCGGCACCCTCGCCTGCCGCGGGGGCGGGCGTGTTGTGCTGGCGAACGAGGGATGAGAGATCCACTGCGCCGCGAAGGCTAGCGGCATTCAGGGGGGCGTTAGTCATTTCAACTCCGATGCTGCAACAAGTCCTTGGGTGTAGCCAAGCAGGATAATTTTCTCATCGCTGCCCGCTGCTGGGACATAAAAGAGTAACTGATCCCCGTAGGTAGATTTGATTCCCTCTTCGGTAATCGAGATGCCGGAGAGAGCCTTCGTCTGACCGCTAAAGGTCACAGCAGAGCCCTCTTCCTTGGGCGCTGCGACCTTAGTCTCATAAAGATGCACGGCAACAATTGCACCCGCATCGATCGTCGCCATCGCGATCGGATCTGCCGAACCAAGCTCGTGACCATAGGTCAGAGTGGCTGTGCTGGAGAGGGCGGCCTTCTCCTTTTTCTTCACGGCAAGACCGACGCTCACACGAAGGCTGTCGCCCTCAGCTTCGAAGTCGAGATAGGAGTCGCTTTCGACATCCTGTTCAAGAATCTCTGCATAGTTGAGAGCAACCTCGGTGGGTGAGGAACGCAAAAGACCGCTATCGGCGGGTAGGCGCGAGGTACCCACGCTGGCAGCCGCGACATCCGGGAACACCACGGAGGGTTCAAGGTTCATGGCGTAGCTGACCTTGTAGTTGTCGCGAGGAGTTTCCTGTTCCAAGAACAATGCAATCGGAGCGACCGTTGAATCAGTCTCGTCGAGGATGATCGTGAAGACCGTGCGCGGCCAGGACTCAGTCTGTTGCGGCAACGTCAGCTGCACGGGGCCATCCGGAATCGCGGCCGGGAGGGCAATCGAATCGTCTGCCTTGCGCATCTTGTAGTTCGCAAGACGATATTCCAGCGCAGCTTCAGCGAAGCGTGTCTCGATGAGATCAGTGTCACGCTCTTCGTCGGCCTCTTGGGAGACCGCGCTGATCTGCGCAACGATCTTCTCAATCTGACGCACGGATACCGCGGGAGTTGCCGCGGTTCCTGCCGCAGAGGTGGAGGTCGCAGTAGGACTCGGGACGCTCTCATCGGCTGCGGAGTTCGGCGTGCTCGAGGTCGTGCATCCGCTCAACACGAGAACACTCACCAGAACGGTCGGCACTGCGAAGCGAACGCTCGTGCGCAAAGTGGTGCTTTCGCTCGCCTTGGAACCACGCTTAGAAGGCTTATAGCGGGCCTTTTTAGGAACCTTGGGCATTTTTTGCGGCTTGCGACGAGGGCCGCCAGCACGACGCATGTGGTGCACAGCCCACATCAAGAATATCAGGCCGAGCAGCAACACGGCAGCACCACCGAGGATGAGCGGACCAGCCCAGGGGGTGGTGTTGTCGAGCGGCCACGAGATCGATACCGCGTTTGGTGCGGGCTCGATGCCATCAGCGGCCACGATGAATGACACATCGCTCGGAATCTTCACGGTGAGAGCGAGCTCATCCTCAGCCTCGTAGCTCTCGAGCCACAGGTCAGAGGTGTAGGGGTCGGGAACCTCTTGTTCTGTGCCGCTGATGCTCTCAGTGGCGAGGTCTCCCGTTTCGGCGTCGAGAGTGACCATGTTGTAGCTGGCGTCACCGACCCACGCGAGCACGTCGGTCGTGCGACCGTAGGCAGCGACGACGCGACGATCGCCTTCGATGCGGATCGTCTGATTGCCCGAGTACGTATTGAATGCTTCACCGCTGATCACGGTGAGAGGCGCGGCGCCGCTGGTTTCTGCGGAAACCGAGACTTGATCTGGGGTCGCAAGAATGGTCTGCTGTGCAATGCCGTAGCCGATGAGTCCGGCTGCGAGCATAAAGCTAACTATGGCGAGAACGAATCTCACTATCTCTCCTTTCGTGTTGCCCAGGATTACTCGCCGTGCGAGGGCCCTAGCCACACTGGCTGAACCTCGGTCGGACTGGAGGTAAGGGCCCCATCCACGCGGGTAGGCAACAACAAAGACGTTCAAGAATAGCCGATCGTCTTCGTGCGAAC
Source organism: Salinibacterium sp. NG22 (assembly GCF_015864925.1). NCBI lineage: Bacteria > Bacillati > Actinomycetota > Actinomycetes > Micrococcales > Microbacteriaceae > Salinibacterium > Salinibacterium sp. NG22. The sequence goes on from NZ_JADYWG010000001.1 coordinate 737,050, forward strand.
TAGTTACTCTTCTGGGAAGTTTCTGGGAGATCAGTGAACGCCCCAGATTGGGGATGAGACCAGAATGACAGGAGGCCTCCTCACCCCACTAAACTCAGAGGGTTCATTCCGCTGACATCGAGGAGAAATCTTGGCCGCGAACGATACCGATTTCGGCACAGAGATGCGCGGTTACAAGAGGGACGACGTCGATAAACTGATTGGCGAGCTTCGTCGTGAGCTTGTAGCCGCCAAAGCAGACCGCACTTCCTCCACTAAAGAGGTAAAGCGACTCCTCGCCGTCAACGAGGATCTTCAGGCTGAGCTCGACGAATCGGGAAGCCCCACTTACAGCGGACTCGGCTCCAAGCTCGAAAGCATGCTGCGCGTTGCTGAAGAGCACTCCACTCAACTGATCAGCCAAGCTGACATCGACGCCGAGAAAATGCGCAAGGCCGTGCAGTCCGAAACCGCGGCGCTGCGTGCCGACACGGCCACTGAATCCGAACGCATCCTCAACGATGCAAACAGTGAAGCCGCCGCCCTCGCCAAATCCTCTCGTGCCGAAGCTGATGCTCTCATCGGTCGGGCGAAAGACGAAGCCTCTCAGCTCGTCGCCGACGCTGCCCGCGAAGCCGCCACTATTCGCGGTGCTGTAGCAACAGAAGCTGCGGATGCTCGCACTTCAGCCAAGCGTGAATCTGCAGCACTGCGTGCCGAAACCGAACGCGCCATGACGGAGCTGCGTGCCAGCACCGCAAGCGAAGTGGCTGAAGCCCGCGAAGCAGCAGAGTCCTTGGCTCGCGATGCTGAGCTCGGCCGCGCAACCTTCGAGGCCGAAAACACCAAGCAGCGAGAAGACCTCCACCGCGACATCGAACAAGCACGCACTGACCTTGCTCGCGAGATCGAGACGGCACGCGCCGAGCTCGAGGCCGAAACAGCCACAGCGCGCGAAACGCTCACCAACGAAACAAAGGCAGCTCACACCAAGCTCGCCAACGAAACAAAAGCGGCCCACACCACGCTCGCCAACGAAACAAAAGCGGCCAAGGCCAAGCATCAGGCTGAGCTCGATGCCGCGTACGCTGCACTCGAAGCGGAAGCAGAAGCCACACGCACTGCCGCCGCGACCGAAGCAGCGAACACGCTCGCTGAACTTGAAAAGACCGTTCTCGCGACGCAGTCATCCCTCGAAGCCGAACTCTCTGAGGCCCGCGAGCTGTGGGAACACGAAGAGCGCGAAGCCCGCCAGCAACTCGAGAGCGACGTCACCACAACTCGCGCGGCACTCGAAGACGAGGTGTCCACCACGAAGGCTGCTCTTGAACATGAGGTAACCAGCACCAAGGCAGCGCTCGAACAGGAAGTTTCCAGCACCAAGACGGCACTCGAGCAAGAAGTGAAGGTGACCCAAGCCTCACTTGAACAAGAGGTTACGACCACTCGCTCCGAACTCGAAACAGAGGTTGCCACCGCAAAGGCTGCCCTCGACGATGAGGTCACCACGACGCGGGCTGAGCTTGATGCTCACGTCAAGACCACTCGAAAAGAGCTTGCCGCCGATGTCGCCGCTCAGAAGAAGGCGCTCGACAAGGAAGTTTCTTCCACCACGAAGGCACTGGCCAAGGAGGTCTCGACAACACGGGCGGCTTTGGAAAGCGATGTAGAGACCACGCAGGCCGGTCTCGAAGCCGAAATCACGAGCGCTCGCGCCGCCTTCGAACAGGAGAGCACCACCGCTCGTGCCGAGTTCGACGCCGAGACGAGCACTCGTCGCAACGAACTCGAAGCCGAAATCGCCTCGGCAACGGCAGGCCTCGAAGAAGAAATGGCACGCCGCCACGCAGAGCTGGATGCTGAAATCGACAGCAAGCGCACCGAACTCGAAAGCTACGCATCGGAGACACGGTCCACGCTCGCTCACGATGTCGAGAAGCAGACCACCGACCTTGAGCGCGACATCGCACGCCAGCGCGCAGAACTAGCCAACGAGGTTGAGTCGACACGGGCCACCATCAAGCATCAGCTTGAGGAGACCCGCACCACGATCGAGCGCGAGGCCGAAGCAGCCCGCATCTCACTTGAGCAGGAAATTGCGGCACGCCGCGATGACGCCGAAAAGGAATTCCTGGCGCAGCACAAAGAGGCAACAGCTCAAACGCAGAACTACCTCGAGGAAGCCCAAGCCCAACTGGCCGAAGCTGTGCGTGAGGCTAACGCCAAACGTAACGAAGCAGAGGAGCTCACCAAGAGCTCGCAAGCCGAAGCCAAAGCGTTGCTCGCCGACGCCTCTGGTCGGGCTACCGACGAAGTTGCGGATGCCGAACAGCGCGCCAAGGCGATGCTCGACGACGCCGAGAAGCGCTCCCACCATCTCGTCAGCGAGGCCGAAGACCGCCTCGCCAAGATCAAGGCGGAACGCGAAACAGTTGCCGGATACTTCGAAAACCTTCGCGGAGTTCTGAACCAAGCCGAGGAAGTTAGCTAGCAACAGCCCGCACGGCACCTAGAATTGCGCTCAGCCCGACACAGTTGCGTTAGGCCGAACGGAGCCATGCAATGAAGATCCTCAATCCATTCCGCCTCGGACTACTCGGCGGTCTAGGGGTTCTTGTCGCGGTTGGAATCGGCCAGACGGTGATTTCGCTCGCGACGATTCTGACGTACGTGGGGGCAGCGCTCTTCCTCGCGCTCGGCCTCGACCCTGTCGTCACGTGGCTCGAGACGAAGAAGTTCCCGCGATGGACCGCGATTCTTACCGTGCTGGCTGGCGTGCTTGGGGTTTTCACCGGGCTCATTTTTGCGATCGTTCCCGTAATCGCCGAGCAGGTCAGAAACGCGTCCGAAGCCATCCCGCGACTCGTCACCGCCTTCTTCGATGGAACCGTTCGCGAGAGCGTCGAGACAGCGTTCCCATGGCTCAACGTGCAAGATCTGCTCGACGGCTTCAACGTCTGGATCGCAGACCTCGACTTCACCACGATCGGTGGCGGAGTGTTCGCCGTCGGCATCGGTATCGCCACCGGAATTACCGGCGCCATCATCGTGCTTATCCTCACGATTTACTTCGTATCGTCGCTCAACAACATCAAAGGTGGCCTGTACCAACTCGTGCCTGCGACCAAGCGCGCGAAGTTCATCGACCTCGCCGAACAAGTCAGCGCTGCAGTTGGTCGCTACGTCATCGGTCAGGGCTCACTCGCGCTCGTCAACGGTGTGCTGTCGTTCCTGGTCCTGACTCTGATCTTCCCGGCATTCGGGCTCCCCGTGAAGTACTCAGCACTGCTGGCCTTCATCGCCTTCGTCGGGTCACTCATCCCACTCGTTGGAACGCTCAGCGGCTCCATTGTGATCACGCTGCTCGTGCTGCTGTTCAACGGCCCGCCCAGCGTGATCGCCGTTGGAATCTACTACCTGATCTACATGCAGGTTGAGGCTTACCTGCTCAACCCACGCATCATGAACAAAGCCGTCAAGATTCCCGGCGCGCTCGTGGTGATTGCCGCCCTCGCGGGCGGAACGTTACTGGGCATCCTGGGGGCGCTTATCGCAATCCCCGTTGCCGCAGCGATCCTGCTGATTGTTCAGCAAGTTGTCGTGCCGCGCCAAGCAGACCTCTAACGACGAGGCGTCACAGGGCCGGTGTGGCCTCGGGCGGCCATGTGCGCGGCAACGGCAGCACCACAGGGTTGAGCCGTGCTACGACCTCGGTGAGCACGCGATAGGTTTGCGTCTCCCCCACCCACAAGTGCTTGCCACCCTCGACGGCGACGAATTCCAGTTCAGGCACCGAGGCAAAGCGCTGCGCAGCTTCTTCAGGCCGTAAGTAGTCATCGAGCTCGGGAATCACCGCAACCAAGCGACGCTCATTTGCTGCCCACGCGGCTACGTCATCCGCAGTCGCACGATGCAGCGGCGGCGAAAGCAAAATTGCGCCCGTGATCGGATGCTGCAAGCCGTACTTGAGTGTGACCTCTGTGCCAAATGACCACCCAAGCAACCACACGTTGGGAAGCCCGCGTTCACGCACGAAGTCCATTGCCGCTGCAAGGTCGTGCGCTTCAAGCTCGCCCTCACCGAACGAGCCCTCTGATGTTCCGCGGGGAGAGGTAACCCCACGGAAGTTGAAGCGCAGCACAGCGATGTCGGCGAGTGCCGGCAGTCGAGCGGCAGCTTTGCGGATGATGTGCGAGTCCATAAACCCGCCAGCCGTCGGCAAGGGGTGAAGTGTGACGAGCGTCGCTGCGATGTGGCCGGACTCCGGAAGCGACAACTCCCCCACCAGGGTGAAGCCGTCGTCGGTGTGCAGCTCGATATTCTCGCGCACCGCCGGGAGCTCGGTAGCACCCCGAATGGGTTCGCTTGCGGGAGTTTCGTTCACAGCAGTTTCGTTCACAGGGTACGGCTCACAATCTGATCTTCCAGCAGTGCTGATGCCAGTGGCGGCGGGCGGCGAGGTCGTCTGCGGACCCCATGATGCCGTCAGCACGCCACGTAACGGTGTGCGCAGTGCCCGAGGTGATCGTTTGCGAGCATCCGGGGCACGTGTAGTTCTTTACGGCGTTAGCGGGCGAGACAGGCTGAACGTTCCATTCGCCGTCACGCTTCATTTCGGTGCGCCGCGAGCCAAACAGTGCCTGCCGGAGGTCACCGTTGTCGTCGTCGTCGGGACGACGCCGCCCGCGGGGGCGATTAGAACGAGGCATAGCTCAAGCTTATGCGGTGACGCGAGACGGTCTAGTACCAGCCGTTGGACTCTGAATAAGCCCACGCGCCACACGGAGTTCCGTAACGGCCCTCGATGTAGCTCAAGCCCCACGCAATCTGAGTTGCGGGGTTAGTAGCCCAGTCCGCACCCGCAGTAGCCATCTTGCTGCCGGGAAGCGCCTGCGGGATGCCGTAGGCACCACTCGACGCGTTCTGGGCATAAACGTTCCACCCAGATTCGCGGTTCCACAGGCTGACGAGGCAGTTGTACTCACTCGTGCCTAGGCCTCGGGCAGTGAGCATAGACAGCGCAATCGCTTGGGCAGTGCCCGGGTCAGGAGTGCCAACAGCCGGCGCTTCAGGCGCGGCGACAACAACAGGTTCTACGACAATCTCTTTGATAGTGAGTTTGTCGCGCGAAACTTCGTTCACAAAGCCTTCGGCAACAGTGATCGATTGCACTTCTGCGCGCTGCACGGTGCTCAACGGCGCCGGAGCGGCCGAAACAGTACTCGCCGGCGTCGGAGCAGCCATCATCAACGTCGCAATGAATCCCAAGCTCACTGTCGAAGCGAAAGCAGGCAAGCTCCACGAGACGCGTTTGTGCCGCCCAGAAAGATCCGCGCTCTGACTCTTGGCCTGAGCGCGGAGGATTGCCGCATGAGATTTAATAAACAAAGTACGACGATGCTAACGGACAGACCTGAAAAAACAGAGGGAATTAGCGAACGGCGAGCATGACGTCGATGACAGAGTCGATGAGGTAATCGACCTGCGCTTCGCGATAGCCACCCTTGGCGCTGCGGAAAGCCGCCGTGCGCACGCGATCGATCGTGAGCGGGGCACCGTGCTGGAAGTAGTCGGAAAGCTCCTGAGCAAACGCATCAACGTCTTTGATCGAGTATCCGATGGTGAAAGAACTTGTGCGCGCGAATTTCTTGCCATCGCGTCGTGCCAGACGGTTGAGAATTTCTTGCGCTTCGGAGCGAGCGTTGGCGTACCAGGCAGTCTCCCCCAGTTCCGCAATCGCACGATCACGCTCGCGAGCGGCGAATGCGTCTTCAAGGCGCTCCAACGCGGAGTCGACGTGTACCGGCGAATATCCACCCTTCTGCATGGCAAAAGCCAGCTTGCGGATGGTGCGAGACGACACGACTGACGAGTCGCCGCGATCGGCGGTGTAGGCACGACGCGCCTCCTCGAGGAAGTCCTCGACCTGGTCGACGTTGTACCCGAGCTTTGACTTTCGGCTACGAGGAAATGTGGTGCTCACGGTTCTATTGTGCCTTACGAGAAGATAAGAAAGAGTGCATAGCCCGCTGCGGCTGACAAAAGCGACGAATCTACGCGATCCAAGAAGCCGCCGTGGCCCGGAAGCCACGTACTAATGTCTTTGATCCCGAGGTCTCGTTTGATAAGTGACTCCGCTAGATCTCCCATGGTTGCGGTGCCCAAAATGACGAGGCCAAAGATGAGTCCAACCCACCAAGGCTGATCGATCATGAAGAGGGCAAGCAAAATGCCTGCAGTGATCGCCGCAAGCGCTGCTCCCGCAAACCCTTCCCAGGTTTTGCCGGGGCTGATGTTGGGAGCCATCTTATGTTTGCCAAACGAAAGCCCGCTCGCATACGCCCCGATGTCACTGACAACGACAACGATCAACATTGCAAGCGTCCACCACTGACCGCCGTCTTGAGCAGTGAGCAGCACTGTGAAGCTTGCCAAGAAAGCAACATATAGCATCACGAAGACGCCGGCGCCAAGGTCGCGCATGATCGACCGCACCGAGCCACGGTGACTCGGCATCACGACTACTTCAACGAGTCGCCACAGCCACACGAACACAATGCCACCGAGCGTGACAAACCACTGGCCTTCAGCCTGCCAATAGAACGACGCCGGAACAACCGCGACTGCCGCGATGACCGCTGCCACTCGCGGAATCTTGAGGCCTGCAAAACGAAGCGCACTGGCGAGCTCGAATGCTGTGAAGGCAACCAGCACGCCGGCAAAGAGCATGTACAGCTCTTTGACAAAGATCAAGCTGAACAACAACGCAAGACCCAGCCCCAGCCCCACGGTGAGAGCCATCGCCAAAGGACGCCCTGTGCGGGCGTTAATCTTGTCGTTTGTAGCTCGAACGTGAGCTTCGAATTCGGAGACCATTAGACCTCGAGCAGTTCAGCTTCTTTGCGCTTGAGAGCGTCGTCGATTGTGTCGACGTGAGCCTTCGTGCTCGCTTCTAGTTCTTTCTCGGCGCGCGCGACCTCGTCTTCGCCGACCTCGGTGAGTGCCTCAAGGTCGTCTTTCGCCTTACGGCGCACGTTGCGAAGCGAGACACGAGCCTGCTCAGCCTTGTCGCGAACTACCTTGACGAACTCTTTACGGCGGTCTTCCGTCAGTTCCGGCAGAGTGGCGCGGATGACATTGCCATCGTTTCCGACGCTTGCACCGAGGTGGTGAGCGCCTGCGATTGCCTTCTCAATGTCTTTGAGCGCGGACTTGTCGAACGGGGTGATCAGGAGAGTACGAGCCTCTTGGTTCACCATGGACGCAAGCTGCTGCAACGGTGTGGGGGTTCCGTAGTAGTCCACGAGGACCTTCTGGAACAACGCCGGGTTAGCGCGGCCGGTACGAACCGTGCCGAAGTCATCTTTGGCAGCTTCTACTGCCTTGTTCATCTTTTCGCTAGCCTCGGCTAGAACATCACTGATCACGGGGCACTCCTCTGGGTCTCATCCAAGTTTAGCGTGCAGAGGCGTGAACAACTGCGGTGCGGCACTCGGAAATCGTTTAGCTTGGGTGGTGTGGGGGGGCGCTGAGCGCTATCCGTGCACGCGAGTGCCGATTTGCTCTCCCACAATGGCGCGCGTGAGGTTGCCGGCAGGCTCCATGCCGAATACGAGCATAGGCATCGCATTGTCCATGCACAGGCTGAAGGCGGTCGAGTCGACAACCTTGAGGCCCTGCACGAGAGCGTCCTGGAAGCTGATTGATTCAAGCTTGCGGGCATCCGGGTTGCTACGGGGGTCAGAATCGTAGACGCCGTCGACACCGTTCTTAGCAACGAGCACTTCTTCAGCACCAATCTCGAGAGCGCGTTGAGCGGCGACAGTATCGGTGGAGAAGTACGGCAAGCCTGCACCGGCACCGAAAATGACGACGCGGCCCTTCTCAAGGTGGCGTTCGGCGCGCAACGGAATGTACGGCTCGGCGACCTGAGTCATCGCGATGGCCGACTGAACGCGGGTAGCGGTACCCGCTTGCTCGAGGAAGTCTTGGAGGGCGAGGGCATTCATAACGGTGCCCAACATGCCCATGTAGTCAGCGCGACCGCGGTCCATTCCTCGCTGGCTGAGCTCCGCACCACGGAAGAAGTTGCCACCACCGACGACGATGGCGATCTCTACGTCAGCGGCAGCCGCAGCAATCTCTTTGGCCAGGGCCGAGACAACGTCGGGGTTAACACCCAACTGTCCGCCACCGAATGCTTCTCCCGACAGTTTTAGCAGCACTCGGCGTTTGCGTTGAATTGTCATCGTCTTCTTTCCCTAGCGGTTCTCTATTACAGGGTATTGCGTTGCGGAGAGTTCAGCACGGGCGCACAGCACATTCGCCGCAAACACCGTGATGGGCCGCCTGATCCGCGGCGGCACACAACAAAGGCCCGAGGCAATAGAGCCTCGGGCCTTCATCGATATGCGTGTTAGGCGCCTACCTTGAAGCGTGCAAAACCAGTGATGGTGATGCCCGCGTCAGCGGCAACCTTGGCGACCGAAACCTTGTTGTCGCGAGCGTAGTCCTGGTCAAGCAGGGCAACCTGCTTGAAGAACGCACCGAGACGACCTTCAACGATCTTGGGGAGAGCAGCGTCAGGCTTGCCCTCTCCGCGGCTGATTTCTTCAACGATACGACGCTCGTTCTCGACATCATCTGCCGGAACGTCTTCACGCGAAAGGTAGGTCGGAGCAGCGAACGAGATGTGCTGCGCGATTCCGCGAGCGGTCTCTGCATCGTCACCCGTGTATGCGACAACAACGCCGACCTGCGGAGGCAAGTCCTTGTTGGTGCGGTGCATGTAGACCTCGAACGAGTCACCCTCGACCTTGGTCAGGCGACGCAGTTCGAACTTCTCACCGAGAATCGCAGCCTCATCGTTGATGAGCTGTTCGACAGTCGACGACCCAGCGGGGGCCGCGAGGCCCTCTTCTACGGTCGACGCGCCGGACTCAGCAACTGCAGTAGCAACGGCCTCGCCGAGAGCAACGAACTTGTCACCCTTGGCAACGAAGTCGGTCTCGCAGGCGAGCTCGATGATGGTGGTTGATCCGCCAGCGGCTTTCGCGGCGATGAGGCCTTCGCTGGTGGAACGGTCAGAACGCTTTGCGTTGCTCTTGGCACCGCGCAGACGCAGGAGTTCGGTGGCCTTTTCGAGGTCACCGCCTGCCTCAACGAGAGCGTTCTTGGTTTCAACCATGCCGGTGCCGAGGCGCTCGCGCAGGGTCTTGAGGTCTTCGAGGCTGAAGTCTGCCATTGTTCGAATCCTTACTTCTTGTCGTCAGCTGCGTCTGCAGCCTTCGCGGGGGTCTTCTTTGCTGCGGGCTTAGCGGCGGCCTTTTCAGCCTTTTCCTCTGCCTTGGCGGGCTCTTCGGCCTTAGCTTCTTCAGCCTTGGGCTCTTCAGCCTTAGCTTCCTCAGCCTTGGCTTCTTCGGCCTTGGGCTCTTCGGTCTTTGCTGCAGCGGCATCCGCGTCAGCCTGACCAAGAAGCTCAGCTTCCCATGCAGCCATGGGCTCTACTTCTTTGCCCTCTTCTGGCTTCTGGTGACGCTGAATGAGGCCCTCAGCAGCAGCGTCAGCAACGATGCGCGTGAGCAGACCAACCGAGCGGATGGCGTCGTCGTTACCCGGGATCGGGTACGCAACGTCGTCGGGGTCGCAGTTGGTGTCGAGGATGGCGATAACGGGGATACCAAGCTTGTGAGCCTCGTCAATAGCGAGGTGCTCCTTCTTGGTGTCAACGATCCAGATCGCCGAAGGGGTCTTCGTGAGGTTACGGATACCACCGAGGCTCTTCTGCAGCTTCACAAGCTCGCGCTTCTGAATGAGCAGTTCCTTCTTGGTGAAACCACGAGTGGTGTCGTCGAAGTCGACCTCTTCAAGTTCCTTCATGCGTGCAAGACGCTTGGAAACCGTCTGGAAGTTGGTGAGGAGTCCACCGAGCCAGCGCTGGTTGACGTAGGGCTGGCCTACGCGCAGTGCCTGCTCAGCGATGGTTCCCTGTGCCTGCTTCTTGGTACCGACGAAGAGGATGGTTCCGCCGTGGGCGACCGTCTCCTTGACGTAGTCATAAACAGCGTCGATGTGACCCAGCGACTGCTGAAGGTCAATGATGTGGCTGCCCGAGCGCTCGGTCAGAATAAAGCGCTTCATTTTCGGGTTCCAACGACGAGTCTGGTGTCCGAAGTGTACGCCGCTGTCGAGCAGCTGGCGGATGGTTACGACGGCCATGGCCGTTCTCCTTTTCTGGCTCACTGGCGCGCGTGGCGGCAATGGCCTTCTCAGTTAATATTCGCGACCGGTTGGCGCGAATCCTAGTGCCCGGGCATACCTCCGCCCCCAGCGCAATGGTGCACGAGAGGGGACTGAGTGGAGATAGCGGCCGTGTGCTGCGGTAGTTGTACTGCAGCGGGGCACGCGTAGTCACCGCGAATACACGCGGTGCTGCCAAAATCATACCATCGCTCCCCCACAACAGCATCACCGCGGAGAGGTTTCCCCGGATGTGCGTTTCGACCTCCATCGGGAGTGCCGAAACAGCACGCTGAATGGATGTTTCGAACCCCTTCAGCAGTGATTCTTGCGTTTCTCGTGGTGGCCGTTGCCGGCGCGGGTGCGAACGCCACCACGCCCACCGGCTGGGACTGGCCCGTGGAGGAACCGCATCCGATCATCCGCCCCTATATCGCCCCTGACACGGCGTATTCGGCGGGACATCGTGGAATCGACATTGGCGCTGGCACCACGACTGAAGTGCGAGCTCCCTCCGCGGGCGTCGTGCACTTCGCGGGAGTCGTTGTAGATCGCCCCGTGCTGTCATTGCGGCACTCTGGCGGGCTCATCACGAGCTACGAGCCTGTGACCACCACGCTCTCGCGCGGCGATCCTGTGCAGCAAGGAGACGTGATTGGCGAGCTGCAGCCCGGACACTGCTCGGTCACGTGCATCCACTTTGGCGTGCGCCTCGATGGCGAATACGTGTCGCCGCTGAATTACCTCGGCGCAATCCCTCGCGCGATACTGCTGCCGACACGAAAGCCCTAGTCGAGCCCGAGCGCATAGCGCCTGCAGGCTCGACTAGGGCGAGCATCCGAGTTGTGCGTTGACTAAGCGTCGATGCTGTGTTTCGGCGAGTGGTCACCCTCGGCGTGCTTCGGAGCGTGATCTTCGGTGTGAGACGGAGCGTGTTCGCGAACGTGCTCTGCTGCGGCACGCTTCGGCGTGCGCACTTCTGCACCGACCGAGATCACGCGGCCCGGCCACCAGAACTTCTCGCCAAGCATGAATGCAAGCGACGGCACGATCACCGTGCGAACAAGGAGCGTGTCGAGCAGCACACCAATGCAGACGATGATCCCAATCTGCGTGAGCGTGATGAGCGGCAGAACACCCAACACAGCGAACACCGCGGCGAGCAAAATACCCGCGCTCGTGATGACACCACCGGTCGAGGAGAGCGCGCGAATCATTCCCTGGCGCGTGCCGTGCTCGACCGCTTCTTCTCGAGCCCGCGTGACCAAGAAGATGTTGTAATCCACACCGAGGGCCACGAGGAAGAGGAAGCTAAACAGCACCACATTGGTATCGATCGCCGGGAATCCGAAGACCGACTGGAACAGCAACCAGCTCGCACCGAGGCTTGCAAAGAAGGAGGCAAGCACCGTGAGCAGCAACAGGATGGGCGCCACGAGCGAACGCAAGAGCAGTACCAGCACGATGAAGACCAGACCCAAGATAAGCGGGATCACCAGATCTTGGTCATGCTGCTGGGCACGCTGCACGTCGAGAGCCTGCGCATCCAACCCGCCGACGAGCGCATCAGCACCATCGATCGTGGAGAGTTCAGCGCGGAGAGCCTCAATAGCGGCGAACGAGCCCTCAGTTTCGGCCGCGTCATCCAACACCACGCTGATCTGCGTGATGGTGTCGGTGCTTTCAGCGATCCGTACAGCGTCGACGCCGTCCACACTCTCTGCAGCCTGGGCCGCTTCCTCGGTGTAGTCAGAATTCACGATGACGGATGCCGGCGAACCACTACCAGCGGGGAAGGCATCAGCAATGAGTTCCTGACCTTGAACCGCTTCGGGAACCTGCGTAAAGCTCTCGGTCTGCGACAGCCCAATCTTGATCTGCGGCACGCCCAAGGAAAGGGCGCCCAGTACGACTGCTCCCAAGATAGCGACGGCAACAGGCTTCTTGGAGACGAGAACGCCCAGCTTGTGCCAGACACCGCGCTCGGCGCTGCCTTCCGTGCCGAACTTGGGGATGTACGGCCAGAAGAGACCACGACCGAACAAGACGAGAGCGGCCGGCAAGACAACGAGCGCGAAGATCATGGCAATAACGACTCCCGTGGCACACGCGATGCCGAGCGCACGGTTGCCCTGCAGCTCCGCGAATACGAGAGTGAGGAGGGCGAGCACAACTGTGCTGCCACTGGCGATGATGGCGGGGCCAGCTCCGCGCAGAGCCCGCGACATCGCCTCGCGACGGTCTTCTTCCAAGCGCAATTCGTCGCGGTATCGAGCGATCAAGAGCAGCGCGTAGTTGGTGCCGGCACCGAAGACCAGTACCGAGAGAATTCCAGTGACCGAGGCATCCAGCTGGATGCCGGCGAGCGTGGCCACCCGGGCCGCGACGATTCCGGCAAGACCGTCAGCGGTACCAACAACGATGAGCGGCACCAGCCACAACCAGGGGCTGCGGTACGTCACGAGCAGGAGCACCGCGACAACAATCACGGTGGTGATGAGAAGGGTGAAGTCTGCGCCTTCAAAGACGGCGGCGATGTCGACTGCGAATCCTTCTGGCCCACTCAGGAGAGCGGAAAGCCCGCTCGGAAGGTCAGCGTTGGCTTCGGTGCGAATCTCGTCTGCCCGCTCGGCTTGTTCGCCGGCCTCGGAGAGTGTGTCGAGCGGAACGGTGACGAGCGCTGTGGTGCCGTCGTCGGAGAACGAGGCTGGCGGAACGAATCCTTCAGCAGAGAGGTCGCTGAGCGACGCTGTCGCTGACGTGATCGCCGCGATGTCGTCGTCGGTGAGGTCGGCGCCGTCACGGGTGTAGACGAGCAGCGCCACGGTGGAATCCGCGCCGGGCAGATCTTCTGCCGCTGCCGCAGCCTGGGCAGATTCGGCGGAATCCGGCAGGCCGATGCCGGGAAGCGCGCCCTCCTCGTTGCCCGAACCCGCGGCGAAGATCGCTCCGGCCGCAAGAAAAGCGGCAACCAATACGATCCACGAAGTGCGGCGGGCGGTGATGAACGTCCTGAGGCGAGACATCGCTCTCCTTCTGAAGAAAAGTACTTCGATTAATTAGATATTAGACAAGTTAGAAACCTACCGGTAAAGTAAAGACCATGCAACCCACCGAGCCCCCCATGGAGCGACCTCAAGCGCGGCGCCCCACCCAGCTGTTGCGCGACATCCTCGATACGAGTGAAGAGTTCGAACAACACGTGGGCCGCACACTCTCGGTGAACGCCACCGACCTTGAAGCGATGGAACACCTGATCATGAGCGGCCCCCTGCCGCCCACCGAACTATCTCGGCGCCTCAACATCTCAACCCCTGCCGTCACCGCCGTCATCGACCGCCTTATCGGAGTCGGTCATGTCACGCGCGCCCAGCATCCGACCGATCGCCGCAGCATCGTTGTGGTCCCCAACCCGCGCTCCGTGGAAACCGCGATGGCAACCCTCATGCCGATGATCATGGGCATCGATAGTGTTCTCGACAATTTCGATGACGACGAGAAAGACGTCATTGAGCGCTACCTCGACCAGGTCGTCGCCATCTATCGCGCACAGTTGCCCGAGCCCGCCGACGTTCCCGCCCCCAAGCCGGCCGTTGCACCACCCAAGATCGACCTGCCCGGCCCCCGTCGCACCTCGTGGAAGCCAGAGACTCACATCAGCAACGGGCCGCTTCTTCCCTAACGAGCAGCGCACACCGCGCGGATGATCGCTGCTCGCTGGTGATGGTTGAGCGCGCGCGTTGGTTAAGCGCGCGGATGCGCCGTGCGATAGCTTTCGCGCAACCGCTCAGTCGACACGTGCGTGTAGAGCTGGGTAGTGCCGAGGCTCGCATGCCCCAAAAGTTCTTGAACAGCGCGCAAATCAGCGCCGCCATCCAACAAGTGGGTTGCGGCCGTATGTCTCAGCGTGTGCGGACCGGACCCACCCGAACCAGGAACGTCCGCCAACAAATGCGCGATCACTTCATACACCGTGCGCGCACTGACCCGCTTGCCGCGGGCACCCACGAATAGCGGTGCAGCTCCCCCGTTTTCAGCGGTGAGCTGAGGTCGCCCGCGCTTGAGATAGTCAGCGATCGCGTGCTGAGCTGGGATGCCGAAAGGCACCACCCGCTCCTTCGAGCCCTTACCCATGACGCGCACCGTTAGTCGGGAATCATCCACGTCATTCGCACTGAGCCCGACAAGCTCGCTCACCCGCAACGCAGACGCGTAGAGGAGCTCGACAATGGCCCTGTCCCGCAACGCGACGGGATCCGCCGTGGATGCCCGCGCCTCAACACTCTGCAACATCTCGGACATCTGATCGCGATTGAGAACCCGGGGCAAGTGCCGCTCGGCCTTGGGAGCCTTGAGGCGAGCCGCGACATCCGCTTCGATAACGTTATTCTGAGCCAACCACGCGCTGAAGGCTCGCGAAGCAGCAGCCCGACGCGCCAATGTGGCTTTCGCGAGCCCCTCTTGGGATGACTGCCACAACCACTCTCGCAAGAGCTCGAGATCGAGGTCAGCGGGCTCTGTCGCCAGACGTTCGGCAGCGAATGTGACGAGGTTGGTGAGATCAGAGCGATACGACCGAACCGTGTGCACGCTGAAGCCGCGGTCTGCCGAGAGGTACTCGACGAACTCATCAACACGGCGCGGCAGGCTCACCCCTCTATCGTGCTGCATGCTACGAACAATATGCCTCGGCACGATAGCGTTTCGGGATGACCACTCAGGCCCCACAACCCCACGCTGGCACTGCGCTCGTCACCGGAGCGACCTCCGGCCTCGGGGCAGAGTTTGCCCACCAACTAGCTGCAGCCGGGTACAACATTGTCTTAGTCGCTCGCGATCGATCTAGGCTCGACTCTGTCGCGACCGAGTTGCACTCGCGCTACGGCGTCACGACCGAAGTGCTCAGAGCCGACCTCACTAACGTCGACGAACGTGCCCTCGTGGAACAGCGACTGCAAGCGTCGGATGCTCCCATCAGCTACCTGGTGAACAACGCCGGCTATGGCCTGCCGCAAGAATTCGAAACGAACTCCATCGATGATGAAGAGCGCATGCTGGAGATTCTCGCGACCGTCCCGCTGCGCCTCAGCCATGCCGTGCTCAGTGGAATGCTGAGTCGCGGTAGCGGCACCGTGCTCACCGTCGCGAGCATTGCCGGCGGAGCACCGCTCGGTCTCTATAGCGCCGCTAAATCGTGGCCGCTGAGCTTCAGCCGCTGGGCAAATGCCCACTACCGCCACCGTGGCGTGACATTCAGCGCAGTCGCGCCCGGATTCGTGCGCACCGAATTCCACGCTCGCCTTGGCATTGAGCGCGCCGACATGGCGCCGCGATGGATGTGGCTTGATGCTGGATTCGTAGTTCGTTCCGCCCTGCGTGCAGCAGCACGCGGTCGCGCCGTGTCGGTGCCGAGCGTGCGCTACAAACTGGTCTGGGGCCTCATGAAAGTGGCCCAACCAGTGATCATGGTGTTCGTGGCGAGAGCAAGCCGCGCTGGCGACGACAGCACCCTCGGGCGCTAACGGATTCTAAAACCGCGCGCTTCGACCTCGTCTTTAAGATGATCGCGCATGGCAACTGAAGGCCCAGTGACACCCTCGGGCTTGCTCGTGCGGCGGGCAGTGTGCTCAGCCCAGCCGTATTCCGCATCCGGAATCTGCACGCCCCCACTCGCGACCTGACGCCCGGCATAGAGGCCATTGGCAATCATGACGTCGTCATAGTCGCTGACGTGCTTCTCGACTTCGGCACCCGAATACTGCTCACGGTGCACGACAGCGTCACTCGACAACCGGGGCTTGCTCCCCCGACGCACACCCGCGCGCGGATAGCCGAGCGTGAGACCGGCAACAGCAAAGACTCCCAGCGGCAGGCCCAGTTCTTCGGCAATGGCCGTGGGGTTGTTGCGCACAGAACCAATCGGCACAGCCCCCAGGCCGAGCGACTCGGCCGCCACCAGTGCGTTCTCTAACGCGAGAGTGGCATCGATGGATGCCGTCAAGAACATCTCGAGGTTGTCGGCGTCAAAGCTGTGCCCCTGACGCTCGGCGAGGTAATGGAAGCGCGATACGTCAGCGCAGAATATGAGCATGACGGGCGCCTCGGCAACGTAACGCTGGTCGCCGACCAGGTGAGCTAGCCGGGCACGACGCTCCGCATCCTCGACGACGATGATGCTGAATGCCTGCAAGTTGGACGACGTAGGAGCACTGCGGGCCGACACCAAAATGGCATCAAGGGCTTCCGCCGCAATCGGGGTCGCTTCAAAGCTACGGATGGACTCGTGGCTCGTGAGCACCCGGATCGTGTCCGTAATGAACTCGGGCGAAATCTCCCGCCGCTCTTGTTCGATTCGAGATGCCGGTGCGGTGTGTGTCGAGCCCAAAGTCATAGCTCAATGATTTCACGGTGCACTGGATGCTTCGTGCAGGCGCGACGCGGGCGAGAAGCGCGCATCACGCCCGAGCTAGTCGGATGCCGCCACTTCAGCCGCATTGAACGTGGAGTTCTTGGCCGAGAAAGTTTCGAGTCGCTGCTCGGGCGTCATCGATTCGATCTGAGCCCAGGCTTCAGACGAGTGGCCGGTAATCTCGGCGGTGTCACCCACCGGGATGATCGAGTGCACGGTCTGCTTGTCGTAGACATGAACGACGTTAACGGACTGCCCATAGTCGACGCCGGAAAGCAGCCGTTCGTGGGCGCTGAGGTCGAGGGTGTAACACGTTGCGGACGCGACTGAAACGGGGATGCCAGCGAACGTCGAATGCGTCGAATAGTGCAAGTGGCCTGCCAGAATCGCGCGAACGTCGCTGCCCTCGAGGACCTCTGCAAGCCGTTCTTGGCGCTGCAATTCGAGCATCCCCATCGCCTCCAACATCGGGGTTGGGATGGGTGGATGATGCACCGCAAGAAGAGTGCCATGCGGGGCCGGGGTGGCGAGCTCCGCGCGCAGCCATTCCAGCTGTTCGTCGCTAATGTTGCCGTGGTGGTAGCCGGGCACGGTGGTGTCGAACGAGATGATGCGCAACCCGTCGATCATGTACACCCGGTCTTGCGGGGCATCCGACTCTTCGTCAAAAAGGAGTGACGAGTACTGGGCGCGCTCGTCGTGGTTGCCCATGACCCAGATGATCTCGGCGTTCATTCGTTTGGCCGCGGGTTCGACGATGGCGCGCAAGCGCACGTAAGCATCGGGCTCGCCCAAGTCGGCGAGGTCTCCCGTAAACACAATGGCTTGAGGGTGCGCCGTCGAACGCTCAAGCTGGGCCAGCGCCTGCTCGAGGTGATCAATCGTGTTGACCGCACCATAGAGCGGTCGACCGCCCGCGAGCAGATGAGTATCACTGACATGCGCGATGACGTGGCTGGGTGCTGGGTACTGGCCGAGTTGAATCACACGGCAAGCCTAAGCCGCACGGCTGTCATCCACCGTGAATTTCTAGATTGTGGTGGGGCGCATTCCCGCAACAGGCAAGATCACCGAGTCGATGGAGGAGATCACGAAGGCGCGGTACGCCACCAGCGCTTGGCCTATCGTGCAGAGCATCTCGCTACTGCAGCCTTCAGCGATCCCGCACCGCACCCGCACCCGCACCCGCACCCGTGCAAAAAGTACTCGATTTGTCGCCGCGTGGGGCTCAATGAGGGCAGCGTGCGCTTCCAACACCCCGCGCCGAGGACGGAGAAGTAGCCGCGTCGCTCAACTAGAAATGCCCGCTCCACAACTGTGGGGCGGGCATCTCTTCGCGGTCGCGCTCAACTAGACGCGCGCACGTGGATAACTAGTTGTTCTTAGGGATTATCGGCAGCTGAACTGTTCCGGTACGCACGCTTTCGAGAGTGGTATCGAACTCTTCAGTGATCTTGTCGCTGTTCTTGAAGGTGAGCAGGCTCACTACTACAGCAACGATGATGTTAAGCGCGAAGCCAGGAACGATCTCGTACATCGCGCCCGTCAGTACGGGAACGTTGCCCCAGATAACGACGGTGACTGCGCCAGCGATCATTCCAGCAATCGCTCCGACGCTGGTCAGCTTGCGCCAGAAGAGCGACAGGATAACGATCGGTCCGAACGCGGCACCGAAGCCAGCCCACGCGTAAGCGACGAGGCTCAGGATCGACGAGTCGGGGTCCCACGCGAGAATGATCGCGACGACCGAGACGATCAGTACGCCCATACGACCCAGGATGACCTGAGCCTTAGGCGTTGCTTCCTTCTTGGCGACGATCTTGAAGAGGTCCTCAACCAGTGCCGATGACGACACGATGAGCTGCGACGAGATCGTGCTCATGACGGCGGCGAGTACTGCTGCGAGGACAAGGCCCGCGATCAGCGGGTGGAAGAAGATCTGCGCAAGTTCGAGGAACACGCGCTCAGGAT
Source organism: Salinibacterium sp. NG22 (assembly GCF_015864925.1). Taxonomy (NCBI): domain Bacteria; kingdom Bacillati; phylum Actinomycetota; class Actinomycetes; order Micrococcales; family Microbacteriaceae; genus Salinibacterium; species Salinibacterium sp. NG22. Next base: position 755,648 of record NZ_JADYWG010000001.1, read on the forward strand.
TATCAAGCGTGAGCTCAGGGTGCTGCTGGAAGTACGCAACACCGATGAGGGCGGATGCCATGGCTCCGATAACGGAGATGATCATCCAGCTGATACCAATGCGGCGACCGGCTACGGCGTCTCCAGGAGAGCGAAGCGCCATGAAGCGTACGAGGATGTGCGGCTGGCCGAAGTAACCAAGGCCCCACGCTGCTGCGGAGATCGCGGCGAGTACTGTTCCGCCGGTGAAGAGGCTGAACATATCGATTTCGGTGTTCGCGGCACGGATCGATTCGATCGTGTTGGCGACTCCACCGGTCTGCGTGATGCCAACAATGGGCACTGCGATGAGGGCGAGGAAGATCATGATGCCCTGGACGACGTCGGTGTAGGTTGCGCCGATGAATCCGCCGAAGAGGGTGTAGAGGACGGTTACTCCACCGACAACGAGCATTCCGATCCAGTATTCAGAGCCGAATGCGCTCTGGAAGAAGACGCCACCGGCGACCATTCCGGAGGATACGTAGAAGGTGAAGAAGACGAGGATGATGATTCCAGCAGTGACGCGCAGAACGCGTGACTTGTCGCGGAGACGGTTCTCGAAGAAGCTCGGCAGTGTGATCGAGTTTTTGGAAACCTCGGTGTACGCACGCAGTCGCGGTGCGACAAATTTCCAGTTGAGCCAGGCACCGATGGTGAGGCCGATGGCGATCCAGCCTTGGAAGAGGCCACCAAGGTAGAAGGCGCCGGGGAGTCCGAGAAGGAGCCAACCTGACATGTCGGATGCTCCAGCACTCAGCGCCGCGACTCCGGGGCTGAGCTTGCGGCCAGCGAGCATGTAGTCGTCAAGGTTGCTGGTGCGCTTGTACGCCCACCAACCGATCCCAAGCATTGCGGCCAAATAAATGACCATCGCGATAATTTGGAAGAACTGATCGTTCATTTTGTCGCCTTTCCTTTACACATCCGTGGGCTAAGCCTGTCTACCCTCGCAGAGATAAGGATTAGTGACAATCTAAAAAGCCCGACATGAAACGTAAAGAAATCTAATGATTACTGCCTCAAACGCAGTGATGTGGCAGAATTCTCACGTTTGCACAGGAGTCTTGCGCGACGTGCGCGACATTCACAGCTTTCACCCCTTGCGCCCATACGGCGCAAACCGCGCTAATTTTTCGCCGGACAGCACCTTTAGCTGGCCGGCAGGTGTGATCGTGACGGCCGGCACCCCGGCTCTCTTTCACAGACAGCCTCTTAGCCGGCATCCAACACTGCATGCGTGCGCAACGCGATGTGCACGTCCAGACTCCGAGGTCCTTCGCGCCACCCGGGGAGCAACTGATCGAGTCTCTCCATCCTTTGGCGCACGGTGTTTTCGTGAATAGAAAGACTCGAAGCAACGCCGGATACGGAACCCTGAGTGTCGAGATAGCGCAAGGCAGTTTCCAACAAGCGCTCATCCCGGGACGTGCCGCCCATTAGCGGCCCCAGCTGATCAGCGACGTAGAGTTCCGCAGATTCTCCTGAGCCTCCTACTGCAAACGCGACCACACCAAGAGATGCTTTTGCCGCCAGTTCTCGTGGCCGATGCAAAGCGCGCATTGACCTGGCTAGGCGCGCAGCCTCGGCGTACGCGGTAGGAATATCAGCTTCGGATACCGCAGCTGCTATTCCCCCGAAATAGGTGAACGAACCGATGCATTCGGACAGGCGTTCCGCCCTCGAGGGAAAACTGCGAACGATGACGATGATCGATCCCCGCCGCTCGGCCGCGATCGCATCCCTTCCCATCCCTTTGCGCAGCGATGCCAGCGCCGCGCGACGCGCATTCGGGTCTTCGATCGCGATGACCGTGACCTCCACGCTCCCTGTTCCCGGGAGCCCTAAACGCACAGACGGCCCGGAACCGTCACGAGCTGGTTCGATCACACGCTCGACCACTTCGGATTCCCTGAAATGCCGCGCATCCTCTATCGCTCGTTCGTACAGCAGTGAGATCGAGATAAACGTTGCCATGGTCGGCGCGAGCGCCTGAATAAGACGCGGGTCAGCATCGGACACTTGGATTGCGCCTCCCGCATCAAGAGGGATCGAAGTAGCACTATCAGCCAGGCTGGAACCTTCGTCGCTGTCGCCAATTGTGACGCGCCCCCTCACCACCGTTGACGCGATCTCGAGCAGCTCAACCGTGCCCTGGCCAGCAGCGAGCGCCGCCGAGAACTGATCGGATGCCCGAAGTTGGATGGTCTCGACTTCAGAGCTCGACATGAGATTGTCAATCTCGCGCTTCGATGTTTCGGCTTGGGTCTCCAGCCGCCTCCGAAGGTTGTACACGTCGACCGCAATCGAACCGATCAGTGCGGCCTCGACAAGGGTCTCTTTTTGACGTTGCGTAAAAGCTCCAGCGGTGCGATTCGCGACGGTGAGCGCACCGACCACATCACCGCCGGCACGCAGCGGCGTACTCAAGATTGCCCGCACGCCTTCGGATGTCACTGCCTCATCCACCGACTCGATGTGCAGCCTCGAAACATCGCGCAAGTAATCGGCAGACTCGGTCATGAAGCCGGCCGCCGCCATCCCGAGCACTCCCGTGCCGATGGGCATGCGGATCGCAGCGTATTCAGGCGTCAGGATGCCGTCGGAGAACTGAATCTCAGTAGTGCGGGTCGCGCTCTCGTTCAAGCTGAGATACGCGAGTTCACAACCAACCGCAGAACGCACTCGTCGAACGAGTCCCGTGAGGATCAAGTCAGGGTCATGAAGCGCAGAAATGTCTTCTGCCACTTCGCGCAGTATGGGAGCTTCCGAGCCTATTTGTGGAGCCATGGACATATTCTTTCACCAACTTGTGTACTGAGCACATAGGAGGTCACCGGCGGAGAGCAGCACAATTGCTACATGTTCAAGGGAGAACCCGGTAAATGAGAATCCTCGGTGCAGTGTTGAGAACATCCGATGCTCTTCGCCCCTACTCAACGTCGAGCCCTCTCACGATCGAGCAGCTCGAATTGGATCCGCCTGGGCCCCACGAAGTTCTGGTCCGGATAGAGGCGGCAGGGATCTGTCACTCTGACCTTTCCGTCGTCAATGGCTCCCGCCTTCGGCCGTTGCCTATGCTGCTGGGGCACGAAGCCGCAGGGATCGTCGAAGAAATCGGTTCCGATGTCGCTGGCCTCTCCATCGGGCAACGTGTTGTTGCGGCGTTCCTCCCCCGCTGCGGCACGTGTGCGGCTTGTCAGACCGGCGGCCGCCTTCCCTGCACGCCTGGGTCACACGCGAACGGCGAAGGAACCCTTCTTGACGGAAGCAGACGACTGCATTCGGGTGACGAGTCCATCGCTCATCACCTAGGCGTCTCAGCATTCGCCACTCATGCCGTACTGGATGCTCGATCTCTCGTCGCCGTCGGAGCGGATGTGCCTCCGGATATTGCGGCCGTCTTGGGCTGCGCCGTGCTTACGGGAGGCGGCGCTGTGCTCAATGCTGGTCGGCCGACTGCCGGACAGACCGTCGCTGTCGTCGGGCTTGGCGGCGTCGGCATGGCTGCGCTGCTGGTTGCCGCATCCGTTCCCGGGGTGACGGTCGTTGGCATCGATGCGAATGTGGGCAAACTCGGCTTGGGCCTGGAACTCGGTGCTTCCGCAACGTTTACCCCCGAGCAAGCTGTCGATGCTGGTTTCACCGCAGACGTCGTCATTGAGTGCGCGGGCGTCGCGCGAGCGTTCGAAACCGCTGTCGCGCTCACCGCACCCGGTGGGCGCACGGTGAGCGTCGGCCTGCCCGGGCCCGAAGCGGAAGTGCGCATCTCTCCACTGCAACTCGTAGCGGAAGCTCGCGAGATCGTCGGCAGCTACCTCGGTTCAGCGGTTCCGTCACGCGACATCCCCTTCTACGAAAATTTGTGGCGTCAGGGCCTACTGCCTATTGAGAACCTCATCACCGCTCGCATCGAGTTGAAAGATATTAATGAGGGATTCGAGACTCTGGCAAACGGCGATGCTGTGCGGCAGATAATCGAGTTTCCCGAAGTGAGCGTGTGATTGTGAGCCTACTCACGCGTTCGCTACAGACCGCCGGTGATGTGAAACTTCACCTCGAAGGCGCCGGGACACCGAGAATTCTCATGATCCACGGGCTCGGGTACGCGAGCTGGGAAGCTCAGCGATTGCGGGCCGCTTTGGGCCAGGACTTCGGGCTCTGGAGTCTCGACAATCGCGGCACTGGCCTCTCCGGGGACACTGATGCGTCGTCATCGATCGCGGACCTCGCGGCGGATGCTGCTCTGGCAGTGGAGTCTCTGGGCGGACCGCTCATCATTGTCGGCCATTCCATGGGTGGCTATATCGCCCAGACTCTTGCACGGTCTCGCCCGGATGTCGTCCGCGGGCTGGTTCTCGTCAGCACCAGTTGCGGGGGCCCTGGCGCTGATCCGGTTCCTCAATCGACGGTGGATGCGTGGGCTAGCGCCCGCGGACTCACGCCCGCCGAGTACGCCAGGCGCACCATGCCGCTGTCGTTCAGCGAAGACTGGCCACACCAGCATCCTGACGAGTTCGAGAAAATACTGAGCGAGCGAGCCATGTACCCAACCAGTGCGTCGGTGTGGCAGAGGCAGTTCGATGCTGCGCAACAGTTCATGGCGACCGGATCTCCGTGTGACTTCGTTTCTCCCACGGTGATTATTCACGGCGCTGCCGACCGCGTTGTGCCGGTGGCCAACGGACGACACCTGGCCCGTCAGCTGCCTCACGCCGAGTATCACGAAATCTCGGAGGCGGGGCATTTGCTCCAGCTGGAGCAGCCACAGCTCATCGCCGATCTGATCACCACTTTCATCACCAATCAGCTGCACTAAGAAAGGAAATAATCATGCCCGACATCGAGGTTGAGCCCGGAATCACCATGCATTACGAAGACCGTGGAACCGGTGAAGCAATCGTTTTCGTTCACGGCTGGGGAGGTAGTGGAGATGCGTGGGACCTGCAGGTCTTAGACCTCGCCCCGTCGTACCGTTGCATCACTGTGGATCTCCGCGGACACGGCACCTCTGACAAACCGTGGGGAGACTATAACTACGATCTCTTCGTTCACGATCTCCATGTCCTCGTTTCTGAACTAGGCCTCGAGCGCGTAACCCTCGTCGGATGGTCGATGGGCGGCCATATTGCGCTCAAATTTGCTCATGAGCATCCCGAGAAGCTTGCGCGTGTGGTTGTCACCGGAAGTGGCCCCCGATTCTCTGGCACTGAGAATGCGCCTTATGGCACTCCCGAGGGAGAGGTTCAGGGGCTTGTCGAGGCGATCAAGATTGCGCCCATCGAGACCATCGCTGGACTGTATGGAAACAATTTCCATCGCACTGATCTCACGGCGACCCGCGATTGGTTCGTTCAGACTGGCTGGAAGGTTCCGGCGTTTGTTGGCGTCTCGAGTTTCCAGGCTTTGCTCGACACCGATCTGAGCAGCGCTCTACCGTCGGTACAGACTCCGGTGCACATTTTCTCGGGGCGGCACGACGCCATCTGGGACCCGCGTTGGAGCGAAGAAACTCACCGTTTGCTCCCCAACTCGACTTTGACCTTCTTCGAGAACAGCGGACACGTTGCATTCATCGAGAACCGGAGTGAATGGAATGCAACGCTCGTCGACATCCTTGAGGGGCGTGCGCCCGCCGAATCGACCGGAGCCGTCGCACCGGCAGAGTAAGACAGCTGGCTCGGTGCTGGGCTGCGCGGTTACCGCGTAGCCCAGCACCGCTAGCCGCAAAAGTCTGCGTGGTAGCAGCTCACGAAGCAGAGCCCAGACCTGTGTTTAGGTCTCGTAGACTAGCGCCACTATGACGCTTGCCCTAGTTCTCGCCAGTCTCGCGACGGTCCCGGCTGTTCCTTTTACGCAAGTAATTGGCATTTCGGGCTTCGGCGGTGCTGGTAAATCAACACTTGCCCGGGAGCTCGCCGCGGAGCTTCCGGGATGCGTGCGTATTCGGGGAGATGACTTCCTCAACCCTGAGAAGTCACATGAACGTTCCTCTGACTGGTCGGGAGTTGAGCGGCTGCGGCTTCGCAGCGAAGTGCTTGACCCCGTGCGGAGAGGCATTTCGGGCTCCTTTAGAAAATTTGATTGGGCTGCGCGCGCTCTGGGCGCTGCGGAACCCTTGCCGGTAGCCGAAGTTGTCGTCGTGGATCTGATTGGGCTATTTCATCCTGAGCTCGCGGGAGCTTGTGACCTCACCGTGTGGGTTGACGTGGAACTCGAGCAGGCAACCGAACAGGGCAAGGCCAGAGATCGCCGTTTGGGGCGCGATCATGAACGGTTATGGAACGAGGTGTGGGTGCCTAACGAGCAAGACTTTGTTGAGCGCTTCGACCCGCGGTCCTCTGCCGATGTTCTGTATCAGCAGGGGCAGCTCCTCACTGATTGAAACACGAGTTGCTACTCGTTGAGGGAATGAATGACGGACGTTAGCGCCCACCGGTTTTCGCGGCGCGCTTCCACCCGCGCTCCGTTTCGGCGACGCGACCGTCGAGTTCGAGCAACCCGAGCTGGGCGCGGACCGTGGAGATCGCGAGGCCGCTGCGCGCGGCAATGTCATCGGTGGTGCGGGCGCTGCGAGCGCTGAGGGCGTCGAGAAGGCGTGTGGTCTCGGTGTTGGCTTGGCTGCCAACATCCGGATGCTCACTCGGCGTTTGTGTAGTGCCCCCGGAGTCTGTCGCCTCGTCGACCGATAGGAGCGTTTGCTCGAGGGGTGCGAGCTCGGCCATTTGGTCGGGGTTGGTGACGCACACGGCGTCATAGTCACGGATGAGGCGGTGGCAGCCTGCTGAGGCAGCGCTCGTGACCGGCCCGGGCACTGCACCGAGCGGGCGCCCGAGGGCAGCGGCGTGACCTGCCGTGTTGAGCGACCCCGAACGCCAGCCCGCCTCAAGAACGACCGTCGCCATGCTCGCTGCAGCTATGAGCCTGTTGCGCTGCAGGAATCTCCACTTGGTGGGTGGTGAGCCGCACGGCAACTCCGAGATCACGACGCCGTTTTCGACGATGCGACCGAGGAGCGCGTCGTGGCCGCTCGGATAGAAACGGTCCACTCCCCCGGCGAGAAAGGCGACAGTGAGTCCTTGGCTGGCGAGAGCAGCGCGGTGGGCCATGCCGTCGATTCCGTAGGCGGCGCCCGACACGATCGTGTAGCCACGATCGACGAGACCGGCGGAAGCTTCCATCGTGATGTGTTCGCCATAGCCGGTCGCCGCGCGCGCACCGACGAGGGCGATGCCGCGATCGATTCCGGCAAGAGCTTCGTCGGTTCCGCGAACCCAGAGCGCCGAGGGTGCGTGCCAGTCGAGATCGTTGAGGCGCGACGGCCACAGGGGGTCGTCGGGCGTGAGCAGGCGTGCGCCAAAACGGGCGGCCTGCCGCAGAGCGATGAGCGCGGTGTTGGACTTGAGCCGCGGCATCCAGCGCTCGATTGCTTGAGCCATGTCGCCATCAGCCACCGCGTCACCGCCCGTTGACAGAGCGGCAGCGAAGCGTTCTGGTTCCCACCGTTCGACAACGCCGGCGAGTGCTCGCACGGCACCGAGTTGCTGAATGGCGCAACCAGCAAGACGATCGCCGGGTTCCGCAAGGCCACTCCATGTTGCACGCGCGAAGCGTTCTTCGATCGCGTCGCGGTCGAGATCATCACCGCCGCCAACGCTGACTGCCTTCACAAGGGTGGCGACTTCTGATTCTTTGAGTCCAAACATGCTCACTGTGACATTGCCTTTCTAAGGTAGAGCGCTTGCCCGACGTGGGTGTCGTCGGGTCGGGAATCGTCGGCGAGATCGGCAAGCGACCAGGCGACCCGCAACACGCGGTCATACCCGCGCATCGTGATGCCTCCACGTTCAAGAGCGCGGTCAAGCCCCGCCGTGACCTTGGGCGCTAGCCGCAGCTCGCGCCCGCGTAGATACGAGCCCGGCACGTGAGAGTTGAGCCGCCACGGCGTGGTCTCGAGGCGAGCGGCCGCACGCTGACGGGCCGCTGTGACGCGGGCGCGGGCATCCGCCGTCGAGAGAGACGGTCGCTCGCCCGCTAACCGCAGCTGAGCGCTCGTGATGCGCTCGACGCGAAATTGAATGTCGATGCGGTCAAGCAACGGACCCGACAGGCGTGCAAGGTAGCGCCGCCGACTATTGGGTGGGCAGGTGCATTCGCTGTCGCGCGCACCCCACTGCCCGCAGGGGCAAGGATTGGCCGCCATCACGAGCTGAAAGCGGCCAGGAAAGTGAGCAATCGCGTTCGCCCGATGGATGCTGATGACTCCCGATTCGAGCGGTTGCCGAAGCGCGTCCAGCGCTGCCGGCGCAAACTCGGGTGCTTCGTCGAGAAAGAGCACTCCGTCGGAGGCTCGGGCGGCAGCACCCGGACGTATCTGCGAGCTGCCGCCTCCCACGAGCGCCGCGGCCGTCGCCGTGTGATGGGGCGCTTCGAGGGGTGGCCGGGTGGTGAGACTGCTGCCCACCGGCAACCCGGCCAACGAACGAATGGAGGAGACTTCGAGAGCTGCTTGGGGATCGAGGTCGGGCAGTAGCCCCGGAAGTCGAGCCGCGAGCATTGTTTTGCCCGCACCGGGAGGGCCAAGCAAGAACACGTGGTGGCCACCCGCTGCGGCGACGAGCATTGCGTCGATCGCATCGCTACTGCCGATCATGTCGGCAAGGTCGCCACCGGTATCGGGGGCCGCCTCGGGGGCCGGGCGCGTGATCACTTCAACGGGTTCAGGCTCGAATTCTCCGCCATGCCAGATGGCGGCATCCCGCAGTGAGGGCACCGCGATCACGCGCATGTCGGGCACGAGCGATGCTTCGTCAGCGTTTCCGCTCGGCACCATCACTGTCGTGAATCCGGCCCGCGATGCGGCGAGCACTGCGGGCAGCACACCGTTCACCGGACGCAAGCGCCCATCGAGCCCGAGTTCTCCAATATGGAGCACCCGGTCGATCGATTCTGCAGAGATAGTTCCGGAGGCGGCGAGCGCCGCGACGGCAATCCCTAGGTCGAAACCGGAGCCGTGTTTGGGTAGCGCGGCAGGCGACAGGTTGACGGTAATTTTGCGGTTCGGCAGCCCGCATCCGGAGTTCGTTGCTGCGGCCCGCACGCGGTCTTTTGCTTCGCCCAGCGCAGTATCGGGCAAGCCGATGAGCACGAAGCCGGGAAGGTTGTTGGAGAGGTCTGCTTCGATCTCGACGATCGCACCTTCGAGGCCGAGTAGGGAGACGGCATAGGTTCTGCCGATCACGAGATGCGTTTCAAGTGCTCGATCTCGACAGTTCCACGCGAGGGCACAATCACCGCAACGGCATCAATGCGCACGGAAGAACCAGATCCGGGGTGATCGTCACACCAAGCCGCAGCGAGCCGTCGCAAACGTGCAAGTTTCGTGGCAGTGATCGACTCAAATGGATGCCCAAACAGCACGCTCGAACGAGTCTTGACCTCGACGAACACGAGCTCGTCGCGCTCTCGCGCCACAATGTCGAGTTCGCCCTGTGAGCACCGCCAATTGCGATCAAGGATCTCGAACCCTGAACTGATGAGGTGGTCGGCCGCGAGGGTCTCGCCGTGCGCGCCTAGTTCGTCTTTTGCTGCCATGGCTCAAGAGTCGCGCCTGGGCACAACCGAGAACGTGGCGCGGCACGATGTGGGAGAAGACTCCGCCACGAACCCCGGTGGGGAGGACTAGTGATCTAGCCGGTCGTACCGCCCGCTTCAAACACCGAGACGCTGAACCACACACCGTCGTCGACGGTAACCCTGAGCTTCAGAGTGGACGGGTCAGCGTCGAACGGCTCCGTAATGCTCGTCATTGCCGCAGTTCCGCGCTCGCTCGCACAGTCGTTTGCCTGCACTCCGTCCACAACTTCTCCGTCGGAGACGAGGAAGAGTTCGAACTCCGATGTCCGGTCGCAGCCGATGGCAAGAAAGAGCTGATCAACGGAGTCGCTGAGCGGCGGGAGGGAGTATTCGTGGGCACCCACATCTACCTGCTCAAAGAGAATTGCTTCGCTGAAACCTGATCGCTGCATTCCGGGATCCGCGCTCAACAACGGCATCCTCGATTCGCCTGCATCACCCGACGACTCCGACGACTCCGATACTTGGGGCTCAGCCGACACGCACCCGGAAAGTCCGAGCACAACCGCGACACCGACAAGAGCGACTCCGCACATACGCATAGTCGATTTCTAACACTCAGCCGAGCATCCGCCTAGCGAATCTAACGAATTGTCACGAAACCGTTTTCGGGCGCACAGGGTGCAGAGCACAGACCGCGGGGCGCCGCTACGCGAACAACCCGGCGATCAAGCTGCCCGCCAGCACGACCATGACCGCCGCAATGAGGATGTCGAGCACCCGCCACGCCATCGGCTTAGCGAAGAGGGGGCGCAGATAGCGACTGCCGTAGCCGATCGCCGTGAACCAGATCACGCTGCCGAGGCACGCTCCGAGCGCGAACCACCAGCGGTCGTCGCCATAGGTTCCGCCGATGGAGCCGAGCAGCAGCACGGTGTCGATGTACACGTGCGGGTTGAGCCAGGTGAGCGCGAGCGCTGTGGAGAGGGCGGCGGCGAGCGTCATCCCCGTTCCGGATGCTGTTGCGGTGAGTGCTTGCGGTCGGGCCGCCCGGCGAAGCGACAAGAACGCGTAGACGAGTAAAAAGAGTGCGCCGCCGACGCGGGCCACGATCAAGAGCCAACCCGCTTGCTCGATGAGCGCCCCGAGGCCAGCAACACCGGCGGTAATCAACACAACGTCGGAGAGCATGCACACGAGCACCACTGCGGTGACGTGTTCCCGCCGCAGCCCTTGCCGCAGCACGAACGCGTTTTGGGCGCCGATGGCAATAATCAGCGAGAGCCCAAAGCCGAGCCCGGCGACGACGACGGCAAAGATCGAGAGCATGAGATGACTCTAGGGGCAGAATGGGTGCATGCCGACTATGCCATCGCCGGAGCACCGTGACCTCGTTCACACGCTGAGTTCCGAGGTGCGCGGTGAGGTCGATGACTCCACGCGGCGCCGTGCCGAATACTCGAGCGATGCCTCGAACTATCGGGTTGTGCCGCAAGTGGTCGTGTTCCCACGTGACACGGACGACGTGCTGGCCGCGCTTTCCGTCTCTCGCGACAGCGGCACTCCCCTTACCTCGCGCGGTGGTGGCACGTCAGTCGCGGGCAACGCAATCGGCGGCGGCATCGTGCTCGATTTCTCCCGCCATCTGAACCACGTTCTTGAGATCGACGCGGATGCCCGAACCGCCCGTGTGCAGCCCGGCACCGTGTTGGCCACTCTCCAATCCGCCGCGCAGCCTCATGGTCTGCGCTTCGGCCCCGATCCCTCGACGTGGTCGCGCTGCACCGTCGGAGGCATGATCGGCAATAACGCCTGCGGAGCTCATTCCCTGCAGTTCGGCAAAACGGCCGACAACGTGAAGAGCCTTGACGTGATCGATGGCCTCGGGCGACGCTTCACCGCGGCTAATGACCCGACCATCGTTGATGGTCTCCCTGCCCTTGTCAGCAGTAACCTCGCAACGATCCGCACTGAGCTGGGGCGCTTCGGCCGTCAGGTGTCGGGCTACAGCCTCGAACACCTCCTGCCCGAGCACGGCAACAACTTGGCCCGCAGTCTCGTGGGCACCGAAGGCAGTCTCGTGACGCTGCTCGAGGCGACCGTCGATCTCGTGGCGGAGCCCCAGCATCCGCTGCTCGTCGCCCTTGGCTACCCCGACATGGTGACCGCCGCCGACGCTGTTCCCGCGCTACTCGCTCACCACCCGACCGCCATCGAGGGCCTCGACGCCCGAATCGTGGATGCCGTCAGTCGCGCCCGCGGAGCCCGCGCCGTCGCCGCCCTGCCCGCCGGCGCCGGGTGGTTGCTCGTCGAGGTCACGGGCGACGACCCCGCCGAGACTCTCCAACGCGCGAACAACCTCGCCGCCGATGCTGCGGCGATCGAGTCCCGCGTCATCACCGATGCGGTGGCCGCGAAACAACTGTGGCGCATCCGCGAAGATGGGGCCGGGCTCGCCGGACGCACGGCATCCGGTACGCAAGCGTGGCCCGGTTTCGAAGACGCCGCCGTGCCGCCGGAACGCCTGGGCGCGTACCTGCGCGACTTCGACGCCCTGCTGGCCGACTACAACATCCAGGGGATGCCGTACGGCCATTTCGGCGACGGTTGCGTTCATGTTCGGCTCGATATTCCTCTCGCGACGGATGGCGCAGTTCTGCGAGCTTTCGTGGATGACGCCGCCACCCTTGTGGCGTCCCATGGCGGGTCGCTGTCGGGCGAACACGGCGACGGTCGCGCACGCAGCGAACTGCTGCCGCGCATGTATTCGCCGGCCGCAATCGAGCTGTTCGGGCAGTTCAAGAGACTTTTCGATCCGAACAATCTGATGAACCCGGGCATCGTTGTCGACCCGGCGCCGGTCGATGCCGCGTTGCGCCGCCCGACCGCGCTGCCGCTCATCAAAGTCAACGGTTTCGCGTTCAGCGACGACGATGGCGATCTCACGACCGCCAGCCACCGTTGCGTCGGAGTCGGCAAGTGTCGTGCCGATAACTCGGCCAGCCACGGTGTCATGTGCCCGTCGTTCTTGGCGACCGGCGACGAGAAGGATTCCACTCGCGGCCGCGCCCGCGTGCTGCAAGAAATGGCCAATGGCTCTCTCGTGTCGGGCGGCGTGAACTCGCCAGAAGTGCACGACGCCCTCGACCTCTGCCTCTCCTGCAAAGCCTGCGCGAGCGACTGCCCCGCCGGCGTCGACATGGCCACGCTCAAAGCCGAAGTGTTGCACCGCCGCTACGAGGGCAAACTCCGCCCGCGCAGCCATTACCTCCTCGGCCAACTGCCACGCTGGGCGCGTCTGATCTCGCCGATCGCCCCGCTAGCGAACGCCGCGCTGCGTGTGCCGCTCGTGCGCCGCATCGCCCTCTGGGCCGGTGGAATGGATGCTCGGCGCACGTTCCCCGCCTTCGCCCATCACCCCTTCCGTTCGAGCTCCGAGGCTCGTGCCCTGCGCGCGGCGCCCCCGGCCGCGGCAACCAGCGCTGGACGGGCAACCCCCGCCACCGCAGCCGCCGAAACCGCGGACCGCCACTCAACCCCGCGCCCCCAAGTCCTCCTCTGGACCGATTCGTTCACCGACAACTTTTCTCCCGACATCGCCCGCGCCACGATTCGTGTGCTGGATGCGGCCGGCTACGAGATCCTGCTTCCGGAACGCGATGTGTGTTGCGGCCTCACCTGGATCACCACAGGGCAGTTGGCGGGCGCGCGCCAGAAACTTTCCGACCTGGTGAGCGAGTTCTCTCGGTACACCGACCGCGGCATCCCGATCATCGGCATCGAGCCCTCGTGCACGGCGGTGCTGCGCTCAGACCTCACCGAATTGCTGCCCGACGACCCCGCAGCGGCGGCCGTGGCGCGCTCGACCTTCACGCTCTCCGAATTACTCACCGCACCGGCACCGCTGGGGCCAGCCCACTGGCAACTACCTGCGCTCAGCGACCGGACCTTTGTCGTTCAGCCCCACTGCCACCAGCACGCGGTCATGGGGTTCGACGCTGATCGCGCCCTGCTCGCTGCCACGGGAGCAACCGTCACCGAGATCAGCGGATGCTGCGGGCTCGCCGGAAACTTCGGCATGGAGAAAGGGCACTACGACGTGTCGGTCGCGGTCGCCGAGAACGGCATCCTGCCTGCCCTGCGTGAAGCGGCATCCGACAGCACTCTGATCGCCGACGGCTTCTCGTGCCGCACCCAGGCATCACAACTCGCGAACACCGAGGGCAAGCATCTCGCGGAGGTTCTTGCCGCAGCACTGCCCGAGCGCTAAGCGGCACGCCCGCACGAAACAGACGCCGACCCAACCCCGCAACAACTGCAGCAGGCCAACCAGCGACACGCGCTATTCGTCGAGCGCGAGTTCCTTCGGCAGCTCGAGATCCTTGGCGCTGAGTTCTTCGATGTTGACGTCTTTGAACGTGAGCACGCGAACGCTCTTCACGAAGCGGTCGGAACGGTAGACATCCCACACCCACACATCGGTCATCGAGAGCTCAAAGTAGAAGTCGTGCTCCGTATCGCGGCGCACCAAATCGACCTCGTTGGCGAGGTAAAACCGCCGTTCCGTCTCAATTACAAAACGGAACTGGCTCACTACATCGCGGTATTCGCGATACAGCGCAAGCTCGACCTCACGGTCGTAGTCTTCAAACTCGTCTTCATCCATGCTGCCCTTATTGTAGGCCGCACTACCGCAACCATGTGTGCCGATGAAGTTCGGTGGCACCAAGACTGCGCACAGCCTCGAAGTGCGCTGCCGAACCGTAGCCTTTGTTACTCGGCCAGCCATAGCCCGGGTACTCCCCGTCGGCTTCGATCATGAGCTTGTCGCGTTGCACTTTGGCCACCACGGATGCCGCAGCCACCGATACGCAGTCACGGTCGGCCTTGACGCGGGTGTGCACTCGCGGCGCAACGGTCAGGGCGCTGCTGAGCCAGTCGGTGCTGCCGTCCAACAGCACTATGGACGACATGATGTCGAGCCCCGCTTCGTGCAATTGGATGAGCGCGCGCTTGCCGGCGAGCCCCAAGGCAGCGGTGATTCCGATGGAGTCGATTTCGGTGGCATCCGCGTAACCAACAGCGGAGAGCGGTGCCCATTCGAGAGTGAGTGGCTCGAGGAGTTCGCGACGTTTCTGACTCAACATCTTGGAATCGCGCAATCCCACAGGCCAGACGCCGTGTGCGGGCGTCATGGCGGTCATCCCGACGCCGACGGGGCCCGCAATCGCGCCGCGCCCTACCTCGTCGCAGCCGATGACCGCCCGAGCACCCGCTCTGAAAAGCTCGAGCTCAACGTCGCTATTCGGGTCTGCTACTGCCACCGTCTACTCGGCGTTCTGCGTGACCCGCTGGAACGTCGTGGAGTAGTTATCGAGGATGCTCCAGCGCTCGGTCGGCCAGCTGATGAGCATGGCGCGGCCGACGACAGAATCGATCTTCACGAAACCGCCGGTGGGATCGTCTTTGTGAAAGGCGGAGTCCGCGGAGTTGTAGCGGTTGTCACCCATCACCCAGATGGAGTCGTCGGGCACTGTGACAGAGAAATCCTCTTGAGTGGCCTTGGTGACCGCGTCGGGAAGCTTGATATACGGCTCTTCCAGCGGGATGCCATTGACAATAATCTGCCCGAATTCGTTGCAGCATTCCACCGTGTCGCCCGGCAAGCCGATGACGCGCTTGATGAGGTGGTTGCTGCTGTCGGGAGCGCTGAGCCCGACGAAAGCAAGCACGCCGTCTACGGCGCCGACGAACCAGTTCTGCGGTTCGCTAGAGATCGCAGGGAGCCAGCCACCCGGATCGGTGAAGACGACAACATCGCCGTGCTCAATGGCAAAGAGGTCAGGTTCGAGCTGATTGACCAGAATGCGGTCATCAATCTGGAGAGTGTTTTCCATCGACGACGACGGAATATAGAACGACCGCACCAGATAAGTCTTGATCAGGAAAGAGATCAGAATCGCCGCGACAAAGATGATTACTAAGTCGCGAAGGAAAAGCTTCCACCCGCCGGTCTTCTTGGCTGCATGGCGAGTACCGCCACGGCTGCCCGGCAGCGTGTTTTCAACAGTTTCGTTTGTCATTTAACCCCAAAGCTCCCAGCAAGCATATGCCGCTGGGAGCCGTTGGTTTGTGAATTGCGAGTTGTGTTAGTTGTCGCGCTTCTCTTTGATCTTTGCCTTCTTACCGCGAAGATCGCGCAAGTAGTACAGCTTGGCGCGACGGACGAGTCCGCGAGATACGACCTCAATGTGGTCGATGACGGGCGAGTGAACCGGGAAGGTACGCTCTACGCCGACCTGGAAGCTGACCTTGCGGACCGTGAAGGTCTCGCGAACGCCGTGGCCCGAGCGACCGATAACTACGCCCTGGAACACCTGAATACGCGAGCGCGTACCTTCGATGATGTTTACGTGAACCTTGACGTTATCGCCGGCACGGAAGTCAGGAATGTTGTCTTTGAGAGACGCCTTGTCGACGCCATCGAGAATATGCATTAGTGATCGCTCTCTGCGCCCGCCATGAGTCGAACACACTTAGTTAGATAAGAAAGTTTGTGCTTCAAGCGGTTACGACGCCCTCATGGCAGAGTCGTGCGCGAGCACAATCGACAATTCTGCCACAGATTTAGTCGAAATTACCATTCTCATCCGGTTCGAGGATGATCACACGACCATTGTCGAGCTTCTCCCCCGGGTGGGTTGGCCGTTGGGCATCGCGCTCGAAGCCCTCAACGAGGCTCGTGAAACGGTTGCGCGTCTCGGTAACCAGCTGCCAGAGGGCGATCCAGAACGCTGCAATGGCGACGATCACGATGAGTGCGGCCGGGAACGGCGCATCCACAAAGCCGTAAATGATGATCGCGGCATGCCACACAGTAAGCAGCCCCGCATCGATCCACGAGACGCTCTTCGAATCACGAACGCTCTTGCGGGCGACGGTGAGACCGGCAATAGCGAGCAGCGCGAAAGCCAAGATGGGGCACAGGATGAGAAACAGAACGAAGTCCCAGCCCACGCTCGACCCGTAGATTCCGCGCGCAATCAGTACCCACACGGGCAAGACAAGTACCGCGATGAACTGCCAGTAATAAAACGCACGCCTGATCATCATGCTTCTCAGGGTATCTTCGATGTGATCAGGAATGCTGAGAAGCATCGAACCGAAAGACTTGGTGTCCCCCGTGCCCAACACCGCGATCGTTCGCACCGAACCAGTGCAGCAGCGAAGCGCAGAACGAATCAACGTCCTCCTCGATGCGGCCGCTGTACTGCTCGACGAAATAGGCATTGATGCCCTCACCACGAGTGAAGTCGCAAAGCGGTCACGCTCCTCGGTTGGCGTTATCTATCGCTACTTCCCCAACATCCAGTCGCTTCTTCGTGGCCTCGCGTCACGCAACTTCGATAAATATCGCGCCGGGCTTTCGGCAACCCTCGCGAAGCGTGCGACAACGGGCCTTGAGGCTCTCAACACCGCCATCGACCTCTATGTCGAGTTTTGCCGCACCGAGCCAGGCTTTCGAGTGTTGTCGTTCGGCAATATCATCGACCGCCGCTTCAACGTTGATCGCAAAAGCAACAACACGGCGCTGGCAGAGATCTTGACCGACCTTCTTGTCACCACTTACGAAGTTCCCGCCTCGGATGCCCTCGCGTTTGACATCGAAGTGACGGTAGAAATCGCCGATTCGCTGTTGGAGCGTGCATTCTTGTATGACCCGCGCGGTGAAGAACCGTTTATCGACAAGCTCCGAGAGTTCATTGCGCAACTCTTGGCACCGCACACGAAAGAGGCAGCTACCGCATGATCGAGTTGAGAACCCCCGCCGAAATCAATGAGATGAAGGCGGCAGGCGAGTTTGTCGCCAGCGTGCTTACCGCAACCGAAGCGGCATCCAAAGTGGGCGTGAACCTGCTCGAAATCGATGCGCTTGCCCACAGCATGATTCGCGAGCGTGGCGCGGAGAGCTGCTACATCAACTACCACCCCTCGTTTGGTGCTTCGCCTTTCGGCAAGGTCATCTGCACCTCCGTCAACGACGCGGCCCTGCACGGCCTCCCCCACGACTACACGCTGAAAGATGGCGACCTCCTGAGCCTCGACTTCGCTGTTGCGGTCGATGGTTGGGTTGCCGACTCTGCGATCACCTTCGCCGTGGGCACTCCCCGTGACGAAGACCTCAAACTCATGGATGCCACCTCTCGCGCCCTCGATGCTGGCATCGCCGCGGCTATCGTTGGCAATCGCATCGGCGGCATTTCGGCCGCGATCGGTGATGTCGCCTACGGTGCTGGCTACGAAGTGAACTTGGACTTTGGCGGGCACGGCGTTGGCCGCGAAATGCACGGCGACCCGCACATCCCTAACGATGGAAAAGCTCGCCGCGGCATGCCGCTCAAGCCGGGCCTCGTGTTCGCGATTGAGCCGTGGCTCATGATCGGCACCGATGACATTTACACGGATGACGATGGCTGGACCCTGCGCAGCGTCGATGGATCTCGCGCGGCTCACTTCGAGCACACGGTTGCCGTGACTGCAGACGGCCCGCTCGTCCTTACCGCTCGCAAGTAGGAGCAGTCCGCGCGCACTTAACTCCAACGCATCGAGACCGCACGCCAGCGTTCTCGAAAGCCGTCAGCTCTAACTTTGGGTGCCGACGCGACGCTCGAGCTGAATCGGCGCAACCGTGCTGGTGTAGTCCCAGCTGCCCTCGCTGTTAGTTCCTGCCTTCGGGATAGCAAACAGCACGTCGTAGGTGGTCGGCGCCGAGCATCCGACCGCAGACGGGTTGGTTTCGTGTCCGACGCGCAGACTATCGGGCTGCGGAAGCACCCAGACGGCGATGAGCTCGCACGACGCCACCTCAGCCGTGATGACCATGTCTGCTCCGCCGAGGGTCGCCGCCAACTCTCCCCGAGCCTGCACAACTTCGGCGTCAGTGGCGTCGACGAGCACGTCAACCGACGGCCAGGCATCCACCGACACCGCAGACTGCGCGTAACCATCCGGGAGCGGGCTCGCGGTGAGATCGGCGAACGTGACGTCGTCGACCGTCATCCGTCGAGTGGTGAGTGTTGAGTCGCTCGATTCACCGGAGCCACCTTCGGAGCTTGCCGTTGATGCTGGTGCTGGCGTCGCGGCATCCGCCGACGACGAGTCTGAAGAATCAGCATCAGTCGCGGTGCAGCCAGCCAGCAAAGCAACTGCCGCAATCGCTGCGAAAAAGGAGCCGGGCGTCACTCTGATCGTCATGGCTCCATGCTTACACAGGGGGCTGAGACACGAAGAAAGTTGTACTACTCCGCGTCGGGCAAGAGATCGGGGCGAACGCGCTTGGTGCGCTCTACCTGCTGCGCATAACGCCAATCGGCAATTGCCTTGTGGTTGCCACTGAGCAGCACCGGAGGCACAGTACGCTCACGCCACGTCGATGGCTTGGTGTAGCTGGGGTATTCGAGAAGGCCCTGTTCGTGGCTCTCCTCCGTGAGGCTTTCGGGGTTGCCAATTACTCCGGGCACGAGACGACCAATCGCCTCGATCATCGCCATCGTGGCAACTTCTCCACCATTGAGCACGTAATCGCCGAGGCTGATCTCACGAACCCGAACAGTGGATGCCGCGTAGTCGATCACGCGCTGATCGATGCCCTCATAGCGACCGCACGTAAAGACGAGATGCTTCTCGAGAGCCAGTTCGCGGGCTGCAGCCTGCGTGAACGGAACTCCGGCAGGCGTGGGAACGATCACTACCGTTTCAGGCGTGAGAACGGCATCCAGCGCTTCTCCCCACGGTTCGGGGCGCATGACCATGCCAGCACCACCACCATAGGGAGTGTCGTCGACGGTGCGATGACGATCGTGCGTGTAGTCGCGCAGATCGTGCACGCCCAATTCGATGATTCCCCGCTCGCGAGCCTTGCCCAGGAGGGAAATATCGAGCACCCCGAAGAAATCGGGGAAGATCGTCACGATGTCGATGCGCACGCGGTGACCTTCGCTACTAGTCGCACTCGGGCGCGTCAGCCTCGTCAGAAGCTGCACTCGGCGTCTCTTTTTCGACCGCTTCTGCGACCGCTTCTGTGGGCTCTTCGGATGCGTCTTCCGCAATCTCCTCGAAGAGTCCGGGAGGTGGAGTAACCACCATCTCGCCCGCTTCGACGTCGACGCTAGCCACGATGGACTTCACGAAAGGAACCAGGACGTCACCGTTGTCGGTAGTGACCGTCAGCAGGTCTTGCCCGGGGAAATGATCTACCTGAGCGAGAGTGCCGACCTTTTTGCCGTCACGGATAACGGTGAGGCCGATCAGCTGGTGGTTGAACCACGCGTCTTCTTCTGGCGCTTCGTTGGGATCGTGATCGATCCACAGAATTGCCTTGACGAGCTTCTCGGCAGCACTGCGGTCAGGAACGCCCTTAAAGAACGCGACCGGTTGTGCGTTGAACCACTTGAGCTCAATGAGCTCTAGTGTCTTGCCATGCCAGGCCGAACTTGTCGGCACTTGCAGAGAAAACACGGCGCCCGGAACGAAACGACGTTCCGGGGCATCCGTGTACATCTCTACTTTGACGGCTCCCTTAAGCCCGTGAGCCTTCGTCAGACGCCCCACTCGCAGCTGTGTGCGACCTTCTCGGGGAATCTTTACTTCGCCCACTGCTTAGAAGTCAGTGTCGACGACGTCGACACGAACCTTGCGACCATCGGCCAGAGCCGTGATCAGCGTTCGCAGTGCTTTCGCGGTGCGACCAGAGCGGCCGATTACGCGGCCAAGATCTTCTGGGTGCACGCGAACCTCGAGGAGTTCGCCGCGTTGCGTGTTCTTTGCAACGACCTGAACGTCTTCGGGGTGATCGACGATGCCTTTAACGAGGTGTTCGAGCGCGGGAGCGAGCAATTGCTAAGCCTTGTCTGCGTCGGCGGCAGGTGCTTCAGCAGCAGCTTCGTCAGCGACGGGAGCTTCTGCAGCAGGTGCTTCTTCAGCCTTAGGCTCTGCCTTCTCAGCCTTGGGCTTGAGAACAGGCTTCTTCTTCTCGTCAGCCTGGAACTCTGCCTTAGCTTCCTTGACCTTGACGGTGCTTACAGCGTTCTTGTCACCCTTGAACTGGCCCCAGTCGCCGGTCAGCTTGAGGATTGCCTCAACCTGCGGGCTAGGCTGCGCGCCAACGCTCAACCAGTACTGTGCACGCTCGGACTCGACCTCGATGAACGAGGGCTCCTCGGTGGGGTGGTACTTTCCGATTTCTTCGATGACACGGCCATCGCGCTTCTTGCGCGAGTCGGCAACGACGATGCGGTAGTAGGGTGCACGGATCTTGCCCATGCGCTTCAAACGAATCTTTACAGCCACAATTCTCCTGATTTAAATGTTATTGGTGGCGAACCGCTAGCCGTGAGCGTGGGGGCACACTCGGCAGAAAAGCTCTAGTGGATTCCATCCGGGCCTGATTAGAGGGTCGGGCTACGGAGGACTCAACCGCCTATTCTGCCAGAGTTTTGACGGCTTGGGGAACCGATCGCCAATAAAGCCCCAAAGAGGTGCCGTTAGCCGTTCTGAGAGTCCCGCCACGCGAGCCACTGCTTGGTAGTCGTGAGGTCGTAATCAGGCCCGGTAATACCGAGCGTGAAGAGGGTGATGCCCTGCTCCCGCATACTGTCAGCGTCTTCAACGCTCTTGTCGCGCAACTCATTCGAGAGCTCAATCTCGTTGATGTCGCGGCCGACGGTCTCACAGTGACCGGCAAGCACCTCGAGCTTGTGCACGAGCTCCTCGCCCGTGGCGAAGCTGTGCCAGATGTCGGCGTGCTTGGCGACAAGCTTGAGAGTCTTCTTCACTCCCCCACCACCGATAAGAACAGGGATCTTGCGCGTGGGCGGCGGGTTGAGCTTCTGCCAGCGCGACTCGATGCGCGGCAACGCCTCGGCGAGAGCATCCAACCGCGAGCCGGCCGTTCCGAAGTCGTAGCCATACTCCTGGTAGTCGCGCTCGAACCAGCCAGAGCCGGTGCCGAAGATGAAGCGGCCACCACTGATGTGGTCAAGGGTGCGAGCCATGTCGGCCTGCAGATCGGGGTTGCGGTAGCTGTTGCAGTTCACGAGCGTGCCGAACTCAACTCGGCTCGTCATCTCTGCCCACGATGCCAGCTCTGTCCACGCTTCAAAGTGCAGCCCGTCGGGCTCACCGTAGAGCGGGAAGAAGTGATCCCAGTTGAAGAGAACGTCAACGCCCAGCTGTTCAAGCTCTTTTACGCGGTCACGAATGACCGAATACTCGGCGTGCTGAGGTTGAAGCTGAACGGCGATACGAACGGGGCGGCTCTGTGTCATAGCTCCACAATATCCCCTCCCGCACACACCACGAAGAGTGGTGCAGCACCGGCGACGGAAGGGTCAAAAAGTGCTAACGGCTAGCGCCCGAGGAACTTTTGTAGGCTTTCGAGTTCTTCTGGTGACGGTCCGCCAGCGGCAGGCTTCGAACCGCCAAGACCAAAGCCAGAGCCGGCGGGTGCCGAGGTTTCGACAGCACCCTGAGCGCGAGCTGCCTCTTCTGCAGCGCGCTTGGCGGGGTTGCCCGACTTGGAACCCTTCTTCTTCTGGTTCTTCTTGGCGTTAGCCGACTTGCCGCCGTGGCCACCAGGGATCGGGCCCATTCCCGGAATCTGAGGCGTGCCACCCTTAGCGACCGTTTTCATCATCTTCGCGGCCTGCTCGAAGCGGTTCACGAGCGCGTTCACCTCAGTGACGGTTGTTCCCGAACCGCGCGCAATACGCACACGACGCGAACCATTGAGGAGCTTCGGTGTGGTGCGCTCCTGCTTTGTCATCGACTGGATGATCGCCTCAGTGCGCGTGATCTCCGACTCATCGAAGTTGTCGAGCTGCTCGCGCATGCCCTTCGCACCGGGAAGCATGCCGAGCATGCTCTTGATCGACCCCATGTTCTTGAGCTGCTGCATCTGCTGCAGAAAGTCATCAAGAGTGAACGAGTCAGTCGCAAACTTTTCGGCAACCTTGCGCGACTCTTCTTCGTCGAAGGTTTTCTGCGCCGTCTCGATGAGAGTGAGGATGTCACCGAGGTCGAGGATGCGGCTGGCCATGCGGTCGGGGTGGAACGGCTCGAAGTCGCCAAGACCTTCACCCGTCGACGCGAACATGATCGGACGACCCGTGATGGAAGCAACCGACAGCGCTGCACCACCGCGAGCGTCACCATCGAGCTTGGTGAGCACAACACCGGTGAAGTCCACGGCCTCTTGGAAGGCTCGAGCGGTCTTGACGGCGTCTTGACCGATCATTGCGTCAATAACGAAGAGCACTTCGTCAGGGTCGACAGCCTTACGGATGTTCGCTGCCTGCTTCATGAGCTCGGCATCCACACCCAAACGACCAGCGGTGTCAATGATCACAACGTCGTGCTGCTTGTCTTTGGCAAACTTCATGGCCTGCTTGGAAACCTTGACCGGGTCACCCTTGCCGTTACCCGGTTCGGGAGCGAAGACGGCGACACCAGCCTGCTCGGCAACAACCTGCAGTTGGGTGACAGCGTTCGGACGCTGGAGGTCAGCCGCGACCAACAGCGGCGTGTGGCCGTCAGCTGCGAGCCACTTCGCGAGCTTTCCGGCGAGAGTCGTCTTACCAGCACCCTGCAGACCCGCGAGCATGATGACCGTCGGCGGGTTCTTCGCGAACTCGATGCGGCGAGCCTCGCCACCCAGAATCGTGACGAGCTCGTCGTTGACGATCTGCACCACCTGCTGGGCCGGGTTCAGCGCACCAGAAACTTCGTGACCAAGCGCACGTTCGCGAACGCGACCCGTGAACTCCTTAACAACCTCGAGCGCAACGTCAGCATCGAGCAGGGCACGGCGAATCTCGCGAACGGTGCCATCGACATCCGCCTCGCTGAGCTTGCCCTTGCCGCGCAGGTTTTTGAAGGTATCCGCGAGGCGGTCGGTGAGATTTCCAAAAGTGGCCATGATGCCACCAGTTTAAGGTGTCTTTGGCTGTGCTGCGACTCCACAACGCCGACAGAGGCTCCGAGTAGGGTGAGAACGTGAGACACGGAATCGTCATACTGCCCCAACAGCCCTGGGCTGAAGCCCAACATCGCTGGATTCACGCCGAAGAAATGGGCTTCGATCACGCCTGGATTTACGACCACCTCTCGTGGCGGTCCCTCGCCGACGAGCAGTGGTACGCCACCGTTCCGACCCTCACGGCAGCCGCGAGCGTCACGAACCGCATCGGGCTCGGCACCTTTGTCGCCTCGCCCAACTACCGACATCCGGTTCCCTTCGCCAAAGAATTGGCGACCCTCGACGACGTGAGCGCTGGCCGCTTTCTGCTCGGCGTTGGCTCGGGCGGCACCGGTTTCGACTCAACAGTGCTCGGTCAAACCGAACTTAGCCCCCGCGAACGTCACGCCCGCTTCGAAGAGTTTGTGCGCGGCCTCGACGAGCTGCTGCGCTTCGAAGACCCCGGCAGCGGCGGCATCAGCTTCAGCGGTGACTGGTTTACAGCAGTGAACGCGCGGATGGTCGGGGCACCAGCCCAGCGCCCGCGCCTGCCCTTCGTGGTTGCCGCCGAAGGCCCTCGCGGCCTACGGCTTACCGCCGAGCTGGCCGATGGCTGGCTCACCCTCGGCCGCACCGCCGACACCCTCGACGAGTGGTGGCAGATTGTCGCCGACACCTCCGCGCGCATGGACGACGCCCTCGAGAAGGCCGGCCGAGCATCCGGCAGCATTGATCGCTACCTCAATTTGGATGGCGCACCCCAGTTCAGTCTGGAAAGCGTCGACACGTGGGAAGACGCTGTCGGTCGCGCCGACGCCCTCGGCTTCACCGATGTGATTGGGCACTGGCCCCGCGCCGACGGCATCTACGTCGGCAAGGAAAGCGTGCTGATCGAGATCGCCTCCCGCTTCTCCCGCTGAGGGTCCACAGTGACGCGAAGCCCGCACGCAGCACGCGATAGCTTAGAGACATGACAGCTCTCATCGTGACCCTCGCCGGACAAACCCCCTCCGTCGCCGACAGCGCCTTCGTAGCGCCCAACGCCACGCTCATCGGCAATGTCACCCTGGCCGAGCGCGTCGGTATCTTCTACGGCGCCGTTCTGCGCGGCGACACCGACGCCATCACGATCGGCGAAGGCTCGAACCTGCAAGACAACGTCACCGTGCACTGCGATGAAGGCATCCCCACCACCGTCGGCTCCGGAGTGAGCGTCGGTCACGGCGCCGTACTCCACGGCTGCACCGTCGAAGACGACTGCCTCATCGGCATGAGCGCCACCGTGCTCAACGGAGCCGTAATCGGAACCGGATCACTCGTCGCCGCCGGCGCTGTTGTGCTCGAAGGCACCGTGATTCCGCCCGGATCACTCGTCGCCGGAGTGCCCGCCAAGGTTCGCCGCGAACTCAGCGACGAGGAGAAGGCTGGCGTTCGCGAAAATGCCGCTCACTACCTCGAGCTGTCTGCAGCCCACAAGGCTGTCAACAACTAGCGCAAGGCGCTTACCCGTCGCGACCGGCACCTGGGCGGCCGACAACCAGCAACCAGCAGCTAGCCGACGAGGCCCTGCACGAAGACGTGGGGCGTGAAACCGGTGAGGTCGTTGATGCCCTCGCCCTGCCCAACGAGCTTGATCGGGATGCCCGTGCGCTCCTGAACGGCGAGCACGAAGCCACCCTTTGCTGAGCCGTCAAGCTTCGTAATGACGAGGCCGGTCACCCCAGCGTGCTGGATGAACGCTTCTGCCTGAGCGACACCGTTTTGGCCGGTTGTCGCGTCAAGCACGAGCAACACTTCAGCGATCTCCGTCTGCTTTTCGACAACGCGACGGATCTTGCCGAGCTCATCCATCAGACCGCTCTTGGTCTGCAAACGACCAGCGGTGTCGATGATCGCGATGTCGATGCCCTCGCGCTGAGCGCGCTCCACCGTCTGAAAGGCGACGGATGCCGGATCTTGACCTTGCTGCTGGGGGCGCACGATTTCGGCTCCCCCGCGCTCCGCCCACGTCGCCAACTGCTCAACGGCAGCAGCACGGAACGTGTCAGCCGCACCCACGACCACCGTGCGGCCGTGGCCAACGAGGAACTTGGTGAACTTGCCAATCGTGGTGGTCTTTCCAACGCCATTGACACCCACGACCAGCACCACTGCGGGGCGGGCGCTGAGGGTGAGAGTCGGGTCGAGGCGGGCGAGACGTTCCTCGAGGGTTTCGCGCAGCATCCGCTTCAGGTCTGCAGGGTCGTCAGTTTTGAAACGCGCGACGCTTGCCCGTAGCTCGTCGATAACGGATTCAGTGATGTCGGGGCCGAAATCGGCCGAGATCATTGCGTCTTCGAGGTCACTCCAGGTCTCCGCGTCGATCGTGTCGCGCGCGAACATTGATTTGAGTGCGCCCGAGAGCGACCAGGATGCTGCCATGACTACAGGTTAAGGCACGTGAGCGCCCGAATCGACACCTTCGGTTCGCCGAAGCTCAGTATGCTGTGCGCCACGCCACATTACTCAGCCAAGGAGTGCGCATGAGTTCCCTAGATTCTGGAGCGTCGTCTCCCCTGCTCACTCGGTTGCGCTCAGCGCTCCCCATGCTCGGCCCGAGCGAAGGTCGAGTGGTGCAGGCACTGATCGACTCGCCCGACAGTTCTGTGGAGTGGTCGACCGCTGAGCTCGCAGCGATTGCGAGCACGTCTCCGGCGACAGTCATTCGAGCCTGCCAGAACCTCGGCTTTCGGGGGTACCAGCATCTTCGTCTCGAGCTGGCGCGCACTCCCCATCACGACAACGAGTCACCACGCCATATTGTCGCCACGATTTTTGCTGAGGCCACCGACGCTATTAGCGTGAGCCAGGAGAGCCTCAGCACTAGCGATTTCGATCACGCCACCGCCGCGCTTTCCCGCGCCGCGCGAGTGCTGATGGTGGGTACGGGGTTTTCCTCTCCGCCCATTCAGGATGCTGCACTTCGGTTTCTCACCGCCGGCCGCCCGGTTGATGCTCCCCTCGATGTTCAGGCCCAACAGTTCGCGGCGCGACTGTTGAAGGAGGGCGATGTGTGCCTCGCCGTCAGCTACTCCGGCGCCAACGCGAACACCCTCAAGGCGTGCAGCGCAGCGAAAGACGGTGGCGGAGCGACGGTGATTGCGATCACGAGTTTTGCACGCTCACCGTTGACGAGAATTGCCGATATCTCGCTCATCACCGGGCCCGTGACCCGCAACCATGATGTGGACCCCCACCTCAGCAGGATTAGTCATGGTCTGGTGCTTCATGCCCTGCAGCGGGCGGTATTTGCGCAGCCAGAAGGTGACTCCGTCATCACGTCGATGCGCGATGTCGTCGCAGACTCGCTCACCGACGGTTTCTCCACCCCCTAACGCAACTGTCGCAGTCGGTACACCGGAGCATCGCACCCCGTTTACTGCGCGTTCACTTCCGCTCGCGAAAGTCATGTGAAACGAATTTCACGCTTCGTGAAACGACGGAATGGATGACTGAGCGATGTGGACCCTGTCCGGAACATACAACCTTCGCCGCGCTGCCCATCAAGATTGGCTGTACCGCTCAGCCACACTTGATCAGCTGGAGAGCGTTGACTTTGACACTCTGCGCGCCAACGATGTCGGGCTGGTGGTAGATCTTCGCGAAGAGCGCGAACGCCCGTCACACGCCGCCTCCATCACGACAATCCACATCCCGATCTACGACCTCCCCGATGGCCCACCGCAGCTAGGCAGCATCACCTCGATCTATGAGCTCATGCTGTTTGATCGCGGCCACAAGCTCGCTGTTGCAGTATCCACAATTGCGCAGGCAGACGCCCCAGTGCTCGTCCACTGCACAGCGGGCAAAGACCGCACGGGCCTCGTCGTCGCTCTGACTCTGCTGGCCTCGGGGGTCGATGAGTCCGCGATCATTGACGATTACGCAGCATCCGGGCACCATGTTCGCCCCCGCAGACACGCTTTAGTTGCCGAGTCACTTGCCTCGTTAGACCTCAGCGGCAACGAACTCTCCGACGCCTTCGAACTCCACCTCGACAGCCCGGCAACAGCACTCGAATCCGCGCTCGCAGAGGTACGCGTTCGCTTCGGCAGCATCACGAACTATCTCCTCGCCCACGGAGTGACCACCGATGAGATCACCATGCTTGTTGATCGACGGATGGCGCATCATGCATAGCCTCGTGTTGGCGCATGTCAGCGATCCGCATGCAAGCGTTGGCGGCCCCCTCTATGGAACGGTCAACGGGGTCGACCGTCTGGATCTCGTTGCCGGTTCGCTCGCTGCGATGGGGGTGAGACCCGACGCCATTATCGTCGCTGGAGATCTCGTGCAGTCCGGCCACACCGAGGCCTACAGCGATGTCGCCGCAGCGCTCACTCGGCTCGAGGCAAGCACGGGCGCGCCCGCGCTTGTCGTGCCGGGCAACCATGACCACCCTCTGGCTTTTCTCACTCTGCCGCAGTCCGCGAGCGTGAACCGGCGCATTGTTCATATCGGCCAGACCCGTTTCGCACTACTCGATTCAAGTTCCGGCAGCCTCGGCACAGCTCAACTCCGTTGGCTCGCACAGCAACTGAGCGAACCGGCGGCTGGGGGCACGGTTCTCGTGTTGCACCACCCTCCCGTGCCATCTCCGCTGCCCTCGCTCGCCGGCCGAGAGCTGAGCGACGCCGACGAATTGGCCGCTGTCATCGCGGCAACCGATGTGCGACTCATTCTCGCGGGCCACTTTCACCACTCTCTGAGCGCTCAGCTCGCCGGCATTCCAGTCTCCGTGAGCCCCGCACTGTCGTACCAACAAGACCCGACGGCAGCAGCAGAACAAGTGTGCGGAGTGGATTTGCCCGCCTATTCACTCATCCGCCTCGACGAACGCGGCCACAGCGTCGTCTCAATTCCCCTGCACTCCTCCGAAATTCTCTTCACTTCTCACTCCCGCAATGTCACCGCAGTATCCACCCTCACCTGAAAGAAGAATCATGTTTCTAGCACGAAAGCCCCTCACGCTTGTTGCGTTCGCCGCGCTCGCCGGTGTTTCACTGACCGGCTGCGCGACCGCCGCAGAGTCGTCCACAAATTCAAGCGCTGACGCAGCAAGCATCACTCTCTACACCTCCGAACCCCAAGAAAAGATCGACGAGATCATCGCCGCTTTTGCGGAGCAACAGCCCAACATCAGTGTTGAAGTATTCCGCGCTGGTACCGGCGATCTGACCGCCCGCATTGAAGCAGAACGCGTCGCTGGCGACATCCAGGCAGATATTTTGCTCGCGGCCGACGCTCCCACCTTCGAGGCTTACGCCGCGGAAGACCTTCTGCTTGAGTTCGAATCGGCAGAAGCACAGAACATCAATCAAGACCTCATCGATCCTGAGGGGTTCTACGTCGGAACGCGCATCATCCCGACTGCGATCGCCTACAACACCGAACTCGTCGAGACTCCGCCGTCATCGTGGCAAGAGCTTGCCGACCCGCAGTGGGCCGACAAGATCGTGATGCCTAACCCTGATGTCTCCGGAGCCGCGGCGTTCAACGCTGCAGTCTGGTACAACGACGACAAACTCGGTAAGGAGTGGCTCGAGAAGCTCGCAGCCAACAATCCCGTCATCGTCGACAGTAACGGGCCTACGTCGCAGGCCATCGCCACGGGAACCCAGCCCGTTGGCGCGGTCGTGGACTACCTTGTCCGCGAGCTAGCCGAAGCCGGCTCGCCCATCGCGGTGTCATACCCGAGTGACGGTGTGCCTTACGTGTCTCAGCCAGCGGGAATCTTCGCCAGTACCGACGAGCCCGAAGCCGCGCAACTGTTCATCGACTTTCTGCTGAGCGTTGAGGGCCAGACGATGGCGGTAGCGCAGTCCTACCTGCCTGTTCGCAACGACGTCGGTACTCCCGAGGGAGCACCCTCGATGGACGAGATCCTTATCGTGACGCCCGACCTCGACATCATCAGCGAAAGTCGCGCAGAAGCAGTGGCGTACTTCAATGACCTCATCGGTTAGCAACACTGTTCGGGGCCTGGTCGTTCGCGACCGGGCCCCCTCCGGCGCGCCATTCCACCGGACTCCACGCCGGCCAGACGGGCGCGCATTCCGCTGGGATGGCGTTAGCTGGCTCCGGGTAGCAGCGTGGCTGTTCTGCCTGAGTGTCATCGTCACCCCACTCAGCGCTATCGCCATTCAGGCATTTTCCGGCAATCATCTCCCCTTATTGCTGCAGGGCGACGTGCTTGAGGCAGGGCTCAATAGCCTCATTTCTGCAGGCCTGTCGGCTGCAGGAGCAGTCGCACTCGGTCTCGCGTTAGCACTGGTGCTCGACCGCACTGACCTTCCCGGAGCGCGCGTGCTGCGTCTCTTCATGCTGACCCCACTGCTGGTACCACCATTTGTCGGAGCGATCGCGTGGCTCGGAATCGCCGGCCCGGCCGCCCCCGTTAACCGTTTCTGGTCGGCGACGTTCGGCTCACCACTCTGGAACATTTACGGTGGCGACGGCGTGGTGTTTCTCCTCATCGTTCACTCATATCCGATCGCCTACCTCATCATCGGCGCGGCGTTGAGACGCGTACCCAGCGACCTTGAACAACTCGCGAGAATTGGCGGCGCTGGGGCCTGGACTGCGGTTCGCCATATAACCATTCCACTGTTGAAACCAGCGCTGCTTTCTGCGTTTACGCTGACGCTTGTCTCGAATCTGGCTGACTTCGGTATCCCCTCGATCATTGGGCTGCCCGAGCGTTATGTAACCCTCTCAACGCTCGTCTACCGCTACATTCAATCCGGCACCGTGGATGCTCCGCTCGAGGTCGTTTCGACCATCGGGCTCCTTCTACTCGTGCTGGCCGCGCTCGCCGTGTTCGCCGACAATCTCGTCTCGCGGCGCAAACTTGAGCTCGAGGCGGGGGCAACAGTGGCCGTTCCCGTGCAGTTAGGCCGAGCGAAGCTCCTCACGACTGTGATCGCGTGGACTGTGGGACTGTCCTTGACCGCTCTGCCCATCTTCGCCTTGGCCACGCAGGCGCTGCTTCCGGCTCCAGGAGTTCCCTTGACCTGGGAGAATCTCACGCTCGATAGCTTCCGCCGGGCGCTGGCTAGCCCCAGCACCACGACCGGAGCGCTCAATTCCTTAGTGCTCTCCGTCGCGGCAGGAGTCATCTGTGCGATTGTCGGGCTCACTATCGGAACGCTCATCACCCGCCTGCGCAGCCGAGACAATGCTCTGCTCAACGGTGTGGCGCTGCTTCCTCAAGCGATTCCCGGACTCGTGCTCGCCGTCGGCTGGCTCATTATTGCTCCGCAGTTGGGCTTGTTCAACACTCCATGGCTCATCCTGTGCGCCTATGTCATGGCGTTCCTCGCGATGGTGGTGCAGTCCGTCAACGCGCCGCTACGTTCGACCCCGCTCGCGCTGGAAGAAGCCGCTCGCTTGGCGGGAGCGAGCCGCGCTCGCGCGCTCTTCGATATCTCGTGGCGCCTCGCGACACCGGCGGCAATAACCGGCGGCGTGCTCGTGATGCTCACCGCGGTCCGCGAACTCACCATTTCTGTACTCCTCGTAGCACCCGGTTCTCAAACCATCGGGGTGCTGATTTTCAATCTTCAACAGGCGGGTGCGTACAACGCGGCATCCGCTCTCTCGCTCATCATCACGATTATCGGACTTGCCGGACTCGGGCTCACCGCTCGCGGCATCCGTGCTTAGAAAGGAAATCCATGTCTTCGATAGCCCTCAACGACGTCAGCTTGCGATTTGCCGACGGAACCCGCGGCCTCGACGCCATCGACCTCACGATCGCCGATGGAGAATTTGTGGCGTTGGTAGGCCCGAGCGGTTCAGGAAAAACGACCTTGCTCCGCAGCATCGCCGGCTTTATCGCTCCTACCCGGGGCGACATCCGCATCGGCGGCGAGGTGGTTGCGGGCGAGAAAACTTTCGTGCAACCAGAAAACCGCAAGCTCGGCATGGTCTTCCAACAGCACGCAATTTGGCCCCACTGGGATGTCGCACGGAACGTGGGCTACTCACTCAAGCTTGCAGGACAACCGCGGGCCGCACGCGCTGCACGGGTGTCTGAGGTGCTTGAACTCGTTGGCCTCGCAGGGATGGAGAAACGCAATCCGGCCACTTTGTCTGGCGGGCAACGACAGCGCGTCGCGCTGGCTCGCGCATTGGCGTCTACGCCGCGGGTATTGCTTCTTGACGAGGCGCTCTCCGCGCTAGACGAACCTTTGCGCGATAGGCTTCGCCTCGAATTGCGCAGCCTCACGCGGGCAATGGGTCTCACCGTTGTGCACGTCACTCACGACCGTGACGAGGCGTTGGCCCTCGCTGATCGCGTTGTGGTGCTCGATCAGGGACGCATACAACAGGTCGGCACACCCGAGCAGCTGGTCCACGAGCCACGCACAGCCTTTATCGCCAGCTTTTTGAGTGACGCGACGGTGATTCCGGGCCGAATGACGGATCACGGTTTCACGGCCGATGATCACCTGCTCCGGATCGCCCGTGACCGCATTGAGGGCGGCCACAGTGATGGCGCGGGATCTGTCGCCATCCTCCCGGGAGACATCACACTGCACCCCGCGACGGGAGATGGGCCTCAGGGAATCGTCGTCTCGTCACTATTCGGACGCGAGGGAAGCGACGTCGTGGTTACCTGGAATGGAATCGATTTTCGATGCCTTGTGCCGGGACCACGGCCGACCGTAGGCGAGCGCTACAGCATCGCCGTCAGCCGCGCGCTCTACTACCCTGCCGACCCTTCGGGCGCGCCTCAACGACAGCCAACCGCACTAGCGTTGTCACATCCCGCCAGCTGACTCTGAAACAATCGTTCAAGAACTTCCGAAGAAAAGAGCTCCATGACCATCTCATTGATTCGCCACGGCCAAACCGACTGGAACGCTGCCGGACGCATGCAAGGTTCCAGCGACATTCCCCTCAACGACACCGGTCGCGAGCAGGCGCGGGAGGCCGTAGAGGTATTGCGGGGCTCCGAGTGGGACGTCATCGTCAGCTCTCCCCTACAGCGTGCCCGCGAAACTGCCCAGATCATCGCCGACGGTTTGGGTCTCGAGCTCGGTCGCAGCTACGACCTGCTTATTGAGCGCAACTATGGCGAAGGCGAGGGCCTCACCACCCCTGAGATCAACGAACGCTGGCCCAACCACAGCGGCTACCCCGGACTCGAATCGCTCCATGACGTCGTCGAGCGCGGAATCGCCGCCCTCAACGAGGTGACCCAGGACTACCCCGGCAAAAAGGTGATCGTCGTGTGCCACGGCACGATCATCCGCTACACGCTTTCGCAACTGGCCGGTCGTGACTTCGACCACATTCTCAATGGCTCGGTATCGACGGTCGAAAAGCTGCACACGGGCTGGTGCGTGCACACCGTCAACGGCGAACCGCTCTCGCGCGTCGACTAGCAGTCATCGCTCATCACGAGCGATCACTCTCACGATCTAGCTCGCGTCGACTGACGCCGTCTCTTTCGCGACGCGCTGGCCCACGACGGCGCTGATGCCATCGGCACGCATGCTGACGCCGTAGAGGGCATCCGCGATTTCCATCGTGCGCTTTTGGTGGGTAATGACGATGAGCTGGCTGGTCTGGCGCAAGTCTTCAAAGATCGCCAGCAGGCGGCCAAGGTTGGCGTCGTCGAGCGCCGCTTCAACCTCATCCATGATGTAGAACGGGCTGGGGCGCGCCTTGAAGATGGCGATCAGCAGCGCGACGGCGGCCAACGACCGCTCACCACCGCTCAGCAGTGAGAGGCGCTCGATCTTCTTGCCGGCCGGCTTCACCGTGACTTCGATTCCTGTGGTCAACAGTTCGTCGGGGTTGGTGAGGAAGATGCTTCCGGTGCCACCGGGGAACAGCACCGGGAAGACATCGTTGAACGCGTTCTTGGTGTCTTCGAATGCGCTCGCGAAGATGACCTGCATCTTTTCATCGAGCTCGTCGATGATTGTCAGCAGGTCCTTACGCGTGTTCGTGAGGTCGGTGAGTTGCTCGGTCAAGAACTTGTGGCGCTGCTCGAGCGCATCAAACTCTTCGAGAGCGAGCGGGTTGACCCGGCCAAGGCGCGCAAGTTTGCGTTCGGCCTTCTGCAGGCGAACCTCTTGTTCGGCACGTACAAACGGTCGGCCGGATGCCACGGGCTCAGCGTTCTCGTCTGGCTCGGGTGTTGCGGGGCTCGCGTCAGATTCCGTGGCAGCGGAGTTCTCGTCGGGCTCCGCGACGGCGGCGCTCTCGGCCGCTTCGTCGTTCACCCGGTCATCGGGAACGGGCACCTCAGGGCCATATTCCGCCACAAGTACGTCTTCGACGAGTCCGAGTTCTTCGCCCGAGCGTTCGAGGAGACTGGAGAGGTGCAGTTTCTTTTCGTAGATCTGCATTTCAAGGCCGTGGACGCTTTCGCTGACCGCCGAAAGGCGTTCACGCAATGCCGATTCTTCGCGGCGCAGAGTGGAGAGCTCTTCGTTCTGGGCCGAGCGCGCCGCTTCCTTCGAGGCAAGAACAACGCGCGCTTCGGAGAGCGAACGATCAACCGAGTCGAGCACCGCGGGAAGCATATCTACGACCTTGGTCGCGGAGGCGATCTGACGTTGACGAATAACGGCAAGTCGCGCCTGCTCTTGGGCTGCTTCGCGCTCGCGCACCAGCTGGGCGGCGAGTTGTTCAGCGCGGGCACGCTCGGCGCGCACTCGCTCGCGGATGGTCTCCATTTGGATGCGCAACTCGACTTCGTGGGCCCGAGCGGCATCCACTTCGGCCAGCATCGGTTCGCGTTCGGAGACGTCGAGCATGGGGCGCGGAGCAGCCTGGTACTTGTCGGCAGCAGTCTGGGCGCGAGCCACTTCGGTGGTGGCGTCGGCCACGGCTTCTTCGGCAACAGCGACCGCGCGAGCAAGACGGTCGCACTCGGCTTGGGCGGCTTCAGCCTGAATCCGGTGGCGACCGAGCAACTCGGACTGCGCGGCAAGCTGGGCGTCGTATTCGCGCAAGGTTACGAGGGCTTGTTCAGCATCCGTCTTCGCGGAGGTGAGCTCGCGGCGCTTCTCGTCGAGTTCGAAGCTCGTGCGCTCGATCTGGGTCGTGACAACGCCGAGTTTGTCGGCGGCGGCATCCCGCTCAGCAACAAGTTCGAGGCGAGAGCGCTTCGCACCGGAGCCGCCGCGCAGCACGAACTGCGTGAGCACGTCTCCGTCACGGGTCACGAAAGTGAGATCGGCGGCGTTCGAGAGCGAGCCATAGGCGGCGCGGGCGACCTCAAGGTCGTCGGCGATGAGAACGTGGGTGAGGAGACCGTGCACTCCGTCGGGGGCCGTGACGACGTCGGTGGCGGGAATGGTTCCGGCCGCCGTTCCGAGCGAGACCGACCGCTTGGCAGCGTTCGCGACAACCACTTCAACGCGACCGAAATCGCGCGAAGCAGACTCGGCAAGCGCATCAATGGCTGAATCACGATCATCGGCAAGCACGGCATCCGCAAGCGTGCCGAGAGCGGCAGCGATGGCCGCTTCGTAGCCGGGCGTGATCTTCACGTGTTCAGCAACGAGACCGCGGATGCCCGAAAGCTTGGCAGCGACGAGAGCGCTTGAGCCGTCTTTCTGGTCAACCGCGAGGGATAGCGCCGAGTTGCGGGCGGCCAAGGCATCGCGCTCGCGCTCGGAGGCGTGGAGGGCTTCGCGGAGGGCTTCAATCTCGGCCTGAATGCTCGAAACTGTGGCTTCGGCGGCCTCGTAGGCGGTGTCGAGCGAGCCATCACTTTCGACGGTCGAGTTGCTGGCCTGGGTTTCGAGAGCCTCAAATTCGGCCTGGGCTGCCTCTCGACGCGACTGGGCTTCGGCGAGCGCCTGCTGCTGACGCACGAGTTCACCCTGCGCTGCAGTCAGAGTGGAGGTGGCGACTTCAACGCGAGCGGTGAGACCGGCGCTCTCCAACTCGTGACGCGATACGAGCGCACTCTGCGCGGCGATTTCTTCGTCGAGGGAGTCGAGCGCGGCCTTCGCTGTCGCGGTTGCCGCAGCGGCTGCGGCGACGGCCTTCTCGGCATCCGCAACGCCGGTCGCGAGCTCATCGGCGCCGGCCTTAACTTCGTCGACGAGGGTCTGACTGACGCTGTTGCTGGAAACGGGCGCATCGCTCTGCTGCCCGAGCAACGACAGTCGCTGGTTCGCGAGCGTGTAGAGGCTACGCAAGCGTTCTTGCACCGACTCAAGGCCGAAAGCCACGCGGCGGGCTTCGTCTACTTCGCCACCGACTTGAGCTTGCTCGAGGCGGGCTTCGCGCAGTTTGTTCTGGTCGAGCTGCTCTTGCAAGACGATGCGCTGTGTTTTGCGTTCGCTCTCGCTGCGGCTGAAGTCGTTGATGCTCGAGCGCAGTTCAACGACCTCGTCGGCGAGGAGGCGGGCGCGAGCATCCCGAACGATCGAAGCAATCGAGGCCGCTTCTTTGGCAATCTCGGCCTGCTGACCGAGCGGCTTCAGCTGACGACGGATCTCCCCCGCCAAGTCGGAGAGACGCGTGAGGTTCGCCTGCATCGCGTCGAGCTTGCGCAGCGTTTTCTCTTTGCGACGACGGTGCTTGAGGATGCCGGCCGCTTCTTCGATGAAGCCGCGACGGTCTTCGGGGCTGGCGTGCAACACCGCATCCAGCTGGCCTTGACCAACAATGACGTGCATTTCGCGGCCGAGACCGGAGTCGCTGAGGAGCTCTTGAACGTCGAGCAGTCGGCACGAGCTGCCGTTGATCGCGTACTCACTGCCGCCGTTGCGGAACAGGGTGCGGCTAATGGTGACTTCGCTGTACTCAATCGGCAGCGCGCCATCCGCATTATCGATCGTGAGGATGACCTCGGCACGACCCAGCGGTCCCTTGGTGGCGGTTCCGGCAAAGATGACGTCTTCCATCTTGCCGCCGCGCAAAGTTTTGGCACCCTGCTCGCCCATGACCCAGGCGAGAGCATCCACCACATTCGACTTGCCCGAACCATTGGGGCCGACGACACACGTCACGCCCTGTTCGAACGCAAAAGTGGTCGGTTGAGCGAACGACTTGAACCCCTTGAGGGTCAAACTTTTGAGGTACACGTCACCGCCCGGTCGTTGCTGGTCTCAGCGTTAGCTAAATTCCTGACCAAGTTGCTGGTCAGAACCTTGCTATACGGTACCGGATGCGCGGGGTCCCGCCGTTCTGCCGCGCAGGCATCGCGCCGCGCCCGGCCGTCGGTGACACTCGGGGCACACTGGCCGCACCACTAGCGCGCTGCGAACTCGCGGCGTATTCTGGTCGGCTACCTCCGTAGCGCTTACCCCCGCAGATTGGTGCGCTCATGTCAGAGATCGAGATCACGACCCTCGAGATTCCTCTCGCGCTCTCTGCCGATGGATCGGACGACTTCACCGCGGCAACCGCATTGCGCAACGAGACCGACGAGATAATGCAGCACTACCCCGAGCTGGCGCACGACCCGCATGTCTCTCTCGCGACCTGGCAGCCCAGCGCCTTCGAAGACCGGCGGATGCTCATCGCTCGCGATCAGGACCGCATCGTGGGCCGTGGCGACTACAGCACCAACGTCGGCGAAGAGGCGGATACCGCGTGGATCGAAGCGTACGTGCATCCCGCTTATCGACGTCGCGGTATCGGCAGCCGACTGCTGACCGAACTTGAAACGATTGCGGCGGATGCGGGCAAGCGCAAAGTTCACGTCTACGTCTCAAGCGTGCCCACTGATGGCGCGCTACTGGACTCCCCCACAGGCTTTGGCGCCGTTCCTCGTGACGGTGCCGGCACTCAGTTTCTGCAGTCGCAGCAGTACAGCTTCGAGCAGGTTGAGCGCGTGAGCAGGCTCCCTCTCCCGGTTCCTGGCCTGCACTCCCTCGTCGACGACGCCATCACGCGGTGTAGCCGCGACTATGCCGTGCACGAGTGGGTGGGGATGTGCCCAGAACAGTGGCGCGACGACCTCGCGCTGCTCTACACGCGCATGAGTACCGACGAACCCAGTGCGGGACTCGAGCCTCCCGAAGATATCTGGACCGCAGAACGAGTGGTCGATCATGACGAACGCGAGCTCGCTAGTGGAGTTACGACCGTCTACGCCGCGATTGAGCACGTAGCCTCAGCAGAATTGGTGGCATACACCGCGCTCACCGTGCCAGAGCAGCCGGAACTCGCGGTGCTCCAAGACAACACGATCGTCCTGAGCGAGCACCGCGGTCACCGCCTCGGCAACCTGCTCAAGGTGTTGAATCTGGCGCATCTCCAACGAGTCGCGCCCGGCCATCCCTCGGTCATCACCTACAACGCGGCGGAGAATCGCCCCATGCTCTCGGTGAACGAAGCGGTCGGCTTTGTTCCCATCGGTTCTGAAGGCGCGTGGAAGAAAGAGTTGCGCTAGCTCGCAGACCGACTCACGCGAATACGCTGGCAGAACTTACAAAAATGCGAGCCACGGTTCATGAACTGCTCGCGCACGACCTCGCGACCGCAGCGCGGGCACGCCCGACCTTGCTGCCCGTAGACGTTGAGCGAGTGCGCGAAGTAGCCCGACTCGCCGTTCACGTTGAGGTACTGGGTGTCGAAGCTCGTGCCGCCCTCGGCCAAGGCCTTGGAGAACACCGCCCGCACTTCCGCGAGCAACTGCACCGCTTTCGCGCGGCTGAGGGTCTCGGTGGGCTGGTTGTAGTGCACGCGGGCAGCCCAGAGCGCTTCGTCGGCGTAGATATTGCCGACCCCGCTGATCAGGGTTTGATCGAGCAGCGCCCGCTTCACCGTGGTGCGCTTGGCTTTCAGCGATCGCAAGAACTTCGCATCGTCGAAGAACGGGTCGAGCGGGTCACGCGCAATGTGTG
Source organism: Salinibacterium sp. NG22 (assembly GCF_015864925.1). NCBI lineage: Bacteria > Bacillati > Actinomycetota > Actinomycetes > Micrococcales > Microbacteriaceae > Salinibacterium > Salinibacterium sp. NG22. The sequence goes on from NZ_JADYWG010000001.1 coordinate 794,123, forward strand.
CCACTTGGCTCGGCACCGCGAAAGCGGGCTGATCAACAGTGGGCAACATGCTGTCGATCGCCATCGAGCCGAAAATACGTTGGTCGACAAAGTTGAGGCGCAGTGCGCCGTGGTCAGGATGATCAAGTTCGATACGGATGCGCGTGAGCCGGTCATCCGTGCTCCGATCGCGCAAAAGCACCTGCCCGCTCATACCGAGATGCGTGACGAGAGCTTCGCCCTGGCTTTCAGCACTGTCAGCGAGCGGAAGCCACATGAACTTGCCCCGCCGCTGAGGCGTCAGGAACGTGCGACCGGTCAGACGGTCAATGAAGTCTTCGCTCGGGCCCTCATGGCGGCGCAGTGAACGCTCGTCAAAGACGGTGACGGATGCCGCCGTCGCGCCGGTAACCGCCGGTTCAAGCCCCGCGCGCACAACTTCGACTTCGGGAAGTTCGGGCACGCCAGTTACTTCGCTGCGGCTTGGAGGCTAGTCCAGGCCTCGAGCGCTGCGGCCATTTCGGCCTGCTTCTTGCTCGAGCCGATGCCGGTCGCAATGACCTCGTCGTCGAGAGCGACGCTCGCGTGAAAACGCTTGGAGTGATCGGGGCCGCTATCTTCGATGCGATAGTCGGGAGCCCCACGCCCTAGTTGGGCGGCGAGCTCTTGAAGGCTCGTCTTGGGATCCATTGCTGCGCCAAACCGCTCCGGGTCGGCAAGCAACGGGGCGACGAGGCGAAGGACGAGCGCGGTAGCTTCGTCCTCGCCGAGGTCGAGGTAGGCGGCACCGATGATTGCCTCAACGGTGTCCGCCAAAATGGACGGCTTTTCGCGGCCGCCCGTCTGCTCTTCTCCCTTGCCGAGGCGAATGAACGCGCCAAGGCCGATCAGGCGCGCAATTTCAGCGAGCGCGACAGAAGAAACGAGACTAGCCCGACGCTTGGCAAGGTCTCCCTCGTCAAGCTCCGGGTTATCGCGATACAGCTTGACCGTTACTGCCTGGCCAAGAATTGAGTCACCAAGAAATTCGAGTCGCTCGTTGTGCGCGATTCCGCCGTTTTCGTACGCGAAAGAGCGGTGTGTCAACGCAAGCGTGAGCAACTCGGGGTCAATAGCGACCCCGAGCACAGCAGAGAGCTCAACCGGTGAGGCAGAGCCCGTCATCGCCATTTCGACTCGAGAATGTGAAGACTAGTTAAACGTCAGCGACCTTGCGACCCTTGTACTCCATGTACAGGGGCGTGCCAGCGGAGTCTTCGACTACCTTGGCGCGGTGCGGCAGGCTGTAAACAGTCTTGCCGTTTTCGACGGTCTTGACGAGGGTGGGAGGGGTTGCCTTCCACTGGGCGCGGCGCATGCGGGTGCTGGCCCGCGACATCTTGCGCTTCGGTACTGCCATGGCTAACTCTTTTCTTCTTGGGTCTCAGGTGAATCGTTCGCGTCGTGCGAGTTCTGGTCATGCGAGTCTTGCGTGAAATCTTGGAGGCCGGCCAACGCTGCCCAGCGAGCATCGATGGGCGCTTCGTGTTCGTGTCCTGGATTATCGAGCAACCGAACCCCACACTCGGGGCACAGGCCAAGGCAATCCTTCTGACAGACCGGCTGGAACGGCAGTGACAACACTACCGAATCCCGCACTACAGGTTCTAGATCGATGTATTCGTCGATAACCGTGTAGTCGAAAGCTTCGTCCTCAGAATACGCGAAAAGTTCTTGAAACTCGACTCGGACAGGCAGGGTGACGTCAATGAGGCAACGAACACACTCTGCTTGCGCTTTGCCCGACACCACAGCATCCACAAGAATGCCGTCGTGGAGTGACTCAAAACGGCCCTTGACGGACAGTTTCGAACCCTTTTCTACCCCAACAACGGCGGTACCAAAGGTTTCGGGTACGACGACCTGAATGGAGTGCTCTCTCATCTCGCCTGGGCGGTGAATGAGATCGCGCACCAACACGGCATACGGACTCTCGTTGATTCTAGACACGATCGTCGATTCTACCCCCGCAACGGCTCCCCTGTCGCCCCCGGTCAGCAATCGCTCAGTCAGCTAGCCCACGGATGAGCACGCCGGACCGTGTGGGTCGGTGTAGGCAGGAGGCTTTGTACCTCTCTAGACTGGTGCGACAGACCCGTGCGCTTGGTATGGCGTGGTTGGTTTGCCCAGGATTGGGCTGCCGGTCTTCTCGAAACACTTTTCGTTCTTTGTGGCGCATTCTCGCGCCCATCCACCCGTTTCTTGGAAGGCTCCATGTCTGCACGTTCTCGTTCCGTTTTGTCCCGTTCCGCGTTCTCTCGCACCGTACTACTGGCGGGGGTGTCCGTTCTTGCCTTGAGCGGATGCACTGCTGCCGCTGACGAGACGGAAACCACCTCGCCCGATGCCGCCGCGCAATCGGTTGAACTCAGCAACTGTGGCTTCGATGTCACCTTCGACTCGGCCCCCGAGCGCGTCATCACGATCAAGTCGTCAACAACCGAGATGCTTCTGGCGCTCGGCCTCGGCGATCGCATCATTGGAACCGCGTTTCAGGATGGTCCCGTGCCCGAACAGTGGGCATCCGACGCTGCGGGCCTGACCTCGATTGCTGAGCGCGTGCCGAGCGAAGAAGCCGTTCTCGATCTCGAGCCCGACCTTGTCTTTGCCGGGTGGGAATCAACGTTCAGCGCTGACGGCGCCGGCGAGCGCGCCGACCTCACTTCTCTCGGCATCAACACCTTCGTGGCTCCCTCGGCCTGCCAAAGCGCAGAACAGCCTGAACAGCTCAGCTTCGACAACGTCTTCAGTGACATCGAGACGGTTGCCTCGATCTTCCGCGTGGATGCCACCGAGATCGTCGATGAACAGCGGGCACAACTGGCAGCGATCGATGCCAATGGCGACTCCCGTACCGCTCTCTGGTTCTCCTCGGGCTCCGACACTCCCTACGTCGGCGCCGGCATCGGAGCACCGCAGCTGCTGCTCGACACAGTTGGCCTCACCAACATCGCTGGAGACATCGACTCGACGTGGGCTCCCTTCAACTGGGAAGCCGTCGTTGACGCCGACCCCGACTTCATTGTGCTCGTGGATGCCGCCTGGAACACCGCAGACAGCAAGATCGACGTGCTTGAGGCCAACCCCGCCACCGCGAACCTCAGCGCCGTGAAGGCTGGCCGTTACCTCGTGGTGCCGTTCGCGGCGAGCGAGGCCGGCGTACGCAGCGTTGACGCTGCCGAAAGCCTGTCGGCTCAAATTGCGGAGTTCGATGGCTAAAGTTTCTCCGCTCACCTTCGGCACCGCGCTGGGGATCGCACTTCTCGTGTCGATCACCATCGCGGTGACGATTGGCCCTGCCGACATCCGCTTCGATGAGGTCTGGCGCTCGATTGGGAGCCACCTCGGTATCGGAGTGAGCCCGCTCACAGAATTGCGGGATGGCATTGTGTGGCAGTTGCGTTTGCCTCGCGTGCTCACCGCTGCGGCGGTGGGTGCGGGGCTCGCGCTGAGCGGTGCGGTGATGCAGGCGATTACGCGCAACCCACTCGCCGACCCGTATTTGCTCGGGCTGTCATCGGGCGCGGCTCTGGGCGCGGTGTCAGTGATTGTGCTTGGCGCCGCCGTGTTACTTCCGTTTGCCGCCTTTGCAGGCGCGTTACTCGCGTTGACCCTCACCCTGCTGTTGGCGGGATCCCTCGGTGCGATCACCCCGTCGCGCACGGTGCTCGCCGGCATCGCCGTCTCGGCGCTTGCCTCGGCAGTCACAAGCTTTGTCATCTTCTGGAGTGTCGACGGCGACTCCTACCGGGAAGTGTTGTCGTGGCTGCTCGGCTCCCTTAGCGGAGCACGCTGGCCTGCGGTCGGCATCACCATGGTTGCCATCATCGTGATCGGAGTCCCCGTGATGCTTACGGGACGGCTGCTCGATTCCTTTGCCTTCGGCGACGTGCAGGCAGCGTCGCTCGGAGTGAACGTCAGCGCGACCCGCTGGGGACTGCTGGCGGCATCCGCCCTCGTCACCGGCGCCATGGTCTCGGTGAGCGGATCGATCGGCTTCGTGGGGCTCATCCTGCCGCATGCCGTTCGACTACTCGTAGGGCCAGGGAACCGCGCCCTGCTCCCCCTGAGCGCCCTCCTCGGCGCCGTCTTTCTCGTCTGGGCCGACACCCTTGCGCGCACACTCTTCGACCCGCGCGAGATTCCCGTCGGCATCGTCACCGCCATGATCGGTGCCCCCATCTTCGCGTTCCTCCTCACCCGGCGAAAGAGCTCAACATGAGTGACGACACCGGCCTTGTCGCCGAACGAATCCGCGTCACTATCGACGGCACCCTGCTCATCGACAACGTCGACTGCACGGTAGCGCGGGGCTCCCTCAGCGCTCTCGTCGGGCCAAACGGTGCCGGAAAATCCACCCTGCTGCGGGCCCTGACCGCCGTGCAGGCTCCGGCATCCGGAACCGTCACGTTCGGCAACGCCGACCTGCTCGGGATGCCACGCCGCCAACGCGCGCGCCTCGCCGCGTTCGTGGAACAAGACGCCACCACCGACTCCTCCCTCACCGTCGACATGGTCGTGAAGCTGGGACGTCTGCCGCACCAGTCACTGTGGGAGGCCGACTCCCCCGAATCCGCTGCCGTCGTGACGGCGAGCCTCGAGACCGTGGAGATGACCGCGTTCCGCGAACGCGAATTCCAGAGCCTCTCTGGTGGCGAAAAGCAACGCGTCATGCTTGCCCGCGCGCTGGCCCAAGAACCACAGCTGCTGACCCTCGACGAACCGACCAACCACCTCGACATCGCCGCCCAACTCGCCGTGCTCGAACTGCTGTCGAGCCTGCGCACCACCGGCGTCACCGTACTCGCCGCGCTGCACGACCTCTCCCTCGCGGCAAGCTACTGCGACCACATCATCGTGCTGTCCCATGGCCGCGTCGTGGCGGCAGGTGCGACCGAAACCGTGCTGACCGAACAGTTGATCGCTGACGTGTATGGCGTCACGGCATCCATCCTGCGCAATCCGGTCACCGGCAAGCCTGTCATCGGGTTTAGCCCCGCGTAGCGGCGCGGACGCCCCTCACCCAGACCACACCACCCTCACGCAGCACCGCTGGCTAGCGGTCGAAGGCCGTGCGCGGAGCAAGTGCCGCCATGATGCGAGCCCGCCAGCCCACGGATGACCGCAGCGAGGTGATCACACTCGACACCGCCGCCCGACGTACCGGTTGCGGGCGCGGACTGAAAGCCGACGCTTCAACTGCCGCGAGCACGAGCGCCAAGGTCGACGACAGTCCGGTCGATGACTCCGGACTCGGCGCCGACGGGGGCCCAGCGGAGTTCGCCGCGACAGGCACGACGCCGAGTTGAGCCGCAAGCTGCTCATACTGTTGACGTGGCGTCCCGGTGCGGGAAACGGCTATCCCCAAGTCGGCGGCGCTGTCGCAAATCTCTCGCCAGGAAAGCGCAACATCGCCTCGCGCGACGGCGGCCAATCGCAGCGCTCGACGAATGACGCGCACCAGCGCCGGGATCGCCAGCAGGAACGGAATGGCGAGCAAGAGCCACCACCATGGCGAAGTCTCGCCGTAACCGGGAACGGGCGTCTCGGGCACTTCGTCACGCGGCAGGTCGGGACGCGCACCCGGAGTCGCGCTCGAGCTGGGGCTGGCAGTGGGCTCAGGCTTCGACTCGTCAACGTCGGGAGTGCTCGGGTCATCGTTCACACTCTGCGCAAAGCGGGGCGTGCTGCCCACGGATGTCGTTGGTTCGAAACGAACCCAACCGACGGTCGGAAAGTAGAGCTCAGGCCACGAATGCAAGTTGTCTGTCGTGACCGCGAAACTCACCTCGTCGGTCTCGGAATCCACCTTCCGCTGGCCGGGCGTGAAGCCGACGACCACGCGAGAGGGGATGTCGAGGGTGCGCGCCATCGCGGCCATCGCCGACGCAAAATGCACGCAATAGCCGCTCTTGGCAGAAAGAAATGCGGCGAGCACCTCGGCACCCGAACCGTCATAGTCGTCGGCAACCGGCGACTCCTCGGAGTAAACAAAGTCGCCATTGCGAAAGAACGATTGAAGCGCCAGCGCCTGGTCGAACCTGGTCACTTTGTCACCGGCCACTTGCTGCGCTGTCTCAGCCACCACAGCCGGCAGCGACTCCGGCAGCGCCACATACTTCTCAAAACCAGCGGGCAACTCCGTCGGCGCTGCCTCCAACTGTTCGATCGTGGGGGCAGCGGTGATGTACGAGGCTTCGTAGCTTTGACCCTTGGAATTTGCGAACGACGTCGACACCGTTAAGCCCTCAGGTTCCCAGGCCCAACCGCGCCCGACATCCGCAATGCTCGTGGTCGCGTAAGGAACGGGCAGCAGCTTTCCCCGCAGGCGTTGAATCTGAATCTGCATGACGCTCTCGGTGCGAGGCACCTCCGCCGACAGCCCCGGCGAAGGCGCAAACTCTTCAACGGTGTTGGAGTCGTCAATCTCGCGCTCCGACGGACTCCACGTTTCGTCGGTGAACTCATCCAGAGCAGCGACCCGCAGGTATTCATCTCCCCGTTCCGAGGTGTACGTCAGCGCCAGCAGTGGGGAATCGCGTCGAAGATCGTTACTCAGATTGAGGATCGGGTTCACCCCGGTAGCGATGATCCCCGGAGTGCCAGGAGATGGCTCAGCCGGCTCAACACTCGGGAGCACCACGGGCACGACGAGAGCCAACACGAGCGCGCTTGCCACAACAGGCCAGGCGGCACGCATCGTCGTGCGCTCCCCCGCCACGAGAAGGATGCCCACATAGGCAAGAGCGGTCACCGCAAAGCTGAGAGCATCGTGCAGTTCGCTTCGCACAAAAGCCGGAACCGCCAACAGGATGAGCAGCGGGAGCGCCGTGAACGCCGGCTTACGCAGCACGAACGCGATGACGTCCATTGCGACCGAGAGTGCGAGCGCGCCGAGGCAGATCAGAAAGACGATGCTCACATCGGCATCCGCGGGAAAGCGCTGAGCTTCCATAGACGATTGCCCCTGCGCTATGAGGGTTGCGAATCGTGCGAAAGTGGTGAACGTTGGCAGGATGCCCACCAAGGCTGTGGTGGCTGCGAAGAACAAGGTGAGTGTCGCCAAGCCGACCGCGGCGCCGATGAGCGACCCGATCCAGGCACGTGAAATCAGCGTGTGGCCCACGGCGGCCGCCGCAAGAACGACAAGCACAATTCCAACGTAAGGAAACCACCACGCGCCCTCCGTGAGCACTTCGCCGAGGCTGCTCGCCGCGACCCCCAGTGCCAGAGCCAGAGTGCCGCTGAGCGACCACGTACGCACGCGTTGTTCGTGAGCGCGCACACTGCGCGCCCGACTCTCTTCAGTTGTTGTCACGGTGTGCCCTCGATTCCGCCACAAACGAGGTCCAGGCATCGCCAACGTCATCGAAGGATTGCACCGAAATTACTTTCCACCCGGCATCGCGCAGCTCGTCACCGGCAGGCTGGCGAGCACGGTCGCCCGACCGCGTGAAATCTCCACAACTCGACGAGGATTCCACCACGAACGCAACGGCGAGAACTCCCGGAAGGGCTTGCCGCCGCAAATACGACACCGTCTCCGGCTCAGGATGCGCGGCCAGAGCCAATACCGGCCCGCCCGCGCTCGTGCTGGGCACTGGCTCACCCCACCAGCCCGGCGCACTATCGACGGGGCCGAAGGTTGCGAGACGGGTCAGAAATTCGTGCTCGTCGGAGGCCCGTCGATGCACGATTGAGGCATCCGCCAGCTGCGAGGGACCCGTCTCAATGATCTCCACCAGAAAGCCTTCGCGCTTCAGTTGCACGGCGGCAGAGGCGAGCATGCTGACGACCCACTCGAAGCGAGGGCTGCGCGCGGCTGCCGTAACGGCTCCGCTCGAGAGTCGCACCGAATCGTTGCGGCTGGCATCCGGATACCCTGCAATTCTCGTATCCACAATGATGCGAGCTTCGGGATAACTGTGCTGCTCCTCTTGACGCACCATCAGGCTGCCGTGCCGGGCGGATGCTCGCCAGTGCACCCGTCGCATCGCATCGCCACGGCGATACTCCCTGGTCATCGCATCGTCATCGTCACCGGCCGACCGACGTTGGAGCACACGAGCCTCCCCATCGCCCGACTGGGCGAGCAACGCCGACTGCGTCAGTGTGACAACCCGCGGCGTGACCGTCAACTCGGTGACAGCGCCGACACTCCACGAGCCGAGCGCCAGCGAGAGCGGGTCGCTGCTCTGCAGCAAGAGCGGACCAATCTCAAAAATTCCACGATCGCGCGGCGTAAGCGAATAGGAGAGCTGAGCCGCACTGCGCTGGTTGAGGCCACCCACCCGAGCCGAGAGCGGCGGCATCCAACCACTGGCTGTAGCCCACGGAGACCACGGCAGGCCATCGGCCCAGTGCACTCCGCGAAGTCCCGTGCGCGCGTGATTATCGACGCGCACCGTGACAAGGCTCGTGGTTCCCGCCTCCACAACGGGAAACGCACACTGTCGGCTCACCGACAGCGCAGATTCCCGCGAGCGCACCAGCACAGCAGCCATGAGGGGTAACGCGAGAGCGAAGCATCCGGCATATAACAGAATCGGCATACCAGCCGCATAACCTGCCACAAGTGCGACCCCGCCCAGCACGAGAAAGGTACTCCCGCGGTTGGTGAGCCTCACGACACGCAACGCGACAGAGAGTGCTCGAAGAGGGCGAAGGCGAGACATGAGAGTCCGCTAGGACGCGACCGAATTGACCGGAACCGGCGTCTCCGCAACGATGCGCTCAATCACAGCAGCGATCGAATGACCCGTCAGAACCGTGGAGGACTGAGCCGCATGGCGCGCCGGAATCATGCGGTGCGCCAGCACTGTCACGGCAAGCGCATCGATGTCATCGGGCAACACGAAGTCACGACCATCAATCGCCGCCCGAGCCTTCGCCGCCCGCACCAGATGGAGCGTAGCCCGCGGGCTAGCACCCAACCGCACCTCGGGGTCACGACGCGTCGCCTGAGCAATCGCAACCGCATACTCTTCGACCGCGGTGCTCACAAATACTCGTCGCACCGTCGCGATGAGCTCGCGCAACTGCTCAACCGAGACCACGGCCGTGAGCGCGTCAAGAGGGCTGCTGAGCTCCCGTGAGCGCAACATCTCTAGCTCGGCTGCGGCATCCGGATAGCCCATCGAAATGCGGGCCATAAACCGGTCACGCTGAGCTTCAGGCAGCGGATAGGTGCCCTCCATTTCGATGGGATTTTGCGTCGCCACCACAATGAACGGGCTCTGCAGTTCGTACGTAGTCCCGTCGACCGTGACACTCGACTCTGCCATGCACTCAAGGAGCGCAGACTGCGTTTTCGGGCTGGCACGGTTGATCTCATCACCGATGAGAATGTTCGCGAATACCGGCCCCTTCTTGAACTCGAATTCACGCGTGTTTTGGTTATAGACCGAGACGCCCGTGATGTCGGCCGGCAGCAAGTCTGGCGTAAATTGCACGCGCGACACGGTGCTGTCTACCGTTCGCGCGAGAGCCCGCGCGAGCATGGTCTTGCCGACACCGGGAACGTCTTCGATGAGCAGATGGCCCTCCGCCAAAAGCACCGTAAGCGCCAAGCGCACAGCCTCTGTCTTGCCATCAATCACGGTCGAAATACTGCGCACAATGGCGTCACAGTGATCGTGGAACACGTCGTCGGGTAGTGACCCGGAGGTAGGGGCATCCATGGGTCGAGTCTTACACCGGTCTTCCACTACGGCAATTGCTTACGCTTGCGCAGTTCATCTTCAAGGGCACGGATTTTTTCTTGACGCTGAAAGTACTCGATCTCAGCGTCGAGTTTCGCGATCTCGGCTTCGGTCGTGCTCACCTCCAGTGATGGCAGGTGTGCGCGACGCTCGGGGGCACCAAAGGGCAGAGAGCTCGGAGCGGTGGACTGGTGCTCGCGGCCGATCGCAAACCAGAGAATGCTGCCGATGACGGGCATGAAGATCACGAGAAAGATCCAGGTGACCTTGCCGAGATTCTTGATGCGCGATTCATCAATCAGGATGATGTCGATCAACACTGAGATGAGCAACGCGAAGTACGCGAGCGAAATGAGACTCCCCATCCGCTCATCGTAGAGGCAAACTCCCCCGACAGTCGAGTATTAGTCTTCTTTAGTTTCGACGGTGTTGTAGGCCTCATCGAAGCCCGCCATCCACGCCTCTTTTGTGCCCAGACTAAACATGTCCTCGGGGCCCGACCGCACGAGGGATCGCGCACCGGGAGCGTCGAGATCAGCGACGTGCTGACCTAGCCCGCGAACGACCGCAACGGGCAATCCCCCGGCCTTCCCCTTGACCAAATCTGTCGCGGCGGCAACTTCATCGGCGAGCGCCGTGACACTGACCGCAAGCGGACGACCCGAAGCATCCGCGGTTCCGCGCAAATCATCGAGAACATGGATGCCGGCCGCACCAATCGCGATGTCGGCTTGGCCCTTGCGCCAAGGCCTGCCCACGGTATCCGTGATCACAATGCCCACGGTCACGCCAAAGCGCTCCCGGAGCCCGGCGCAGAGCTCGCGGGCGGTCGCATCGGGGTCGAGCGGGAGCAGGAGAACGATGCCGTCAGGGGTGTTACTGGAGTCAACGCCCGCCGCCGCCATCACGAGCCCCAAACGGTTTTCGACAATGCGAGTGACACCGTTGGGGTGCTCGCGCGAGGCCACAATCCGCACGGTTTCGTCGGTGATGGCTTGTTCGCGATCGGCAGCCTCGACAGAACGACCTTCGGCCTTGCTCACGATCTTGGAGGTGACGGTGAGGATGTCGCCGTCGGCGAGGCCTCCCGAGTTCACGTCATCGGAGTCGGCAACGAGAGCCGTCGTAATCGCCTCAAGAAGGCTGTCACCGGACTGAATTTCGGGGATGCCGGGCACGGCCCATGCGCTCATTCTCACGCGTCTAGTCTGCGGCATTCGTGGCGCAGTCACTACTTGCGCAGTGCCGGCAGCACGTCACGCCCGAAGACCGTGAGAAACTCGCGCTGATTGCGTCCGACATTGTGGAGGTAGATGCGGTCGAATCCGAGATCGAGGTAGCTCTGGATGTAGGCGCGATGCACGTCAGGGTCGGCGCTGACGGGCATCCGTCCCTCGAAGTCTTCTGGGCGCACCATGCGCGCCAGTTGCTCAAGCTCGAAGGGCGAGCGGATGTCGTTCTTCGCGAACCGCAGACCACCGTTTGGCCATTCGGTGAGCGCGTTGCGCATGGCCTGTTCGTCTGTTTCGGCCCAGCTCAAGTGCAGCCGCAGCACGCGGCTCTGGCTCTCGGGTGCGCGGCCGGCTTCTCGTGCGCCTTCGGCGAATCGTTTGAGCAGCATGTCGACTTTGTCGAGAGGTGCCGCTTCGGTGATGAGCCCGTCGACAGTTTTACCGGCACGCTTCGCGGCGACCGGCCCGGCGGTAGCGACCAAGATCTCGGGCGCCACCTCGGGCATTGTCCAGAGTCGTGTCGATTCGAGCCGGTAGAACTGCCCCTCGTGGCGCACATCTTTGTTGCCGAGCCCCGAAGCGAACAGTTTCTTGATGATCTCGACGGCTTCGAACATGCGGTTGATGCGTTCGGGAGCTTCTGGCCAGTACTGGCCGACGATGTGTTCGTTGATAGCTTCGCCGCTGCCGAGGCCGAGCCAGTGTCGCCCCGGATTCATCGCGGCCAGCGTCGCGGATGCTTGGGCGACCATTGCCGGATGCCAACGAAACGTGGGCGCGGTGACTCCGGTGCCAAGGTCGCCGGTAGTGGTTTCGCCCAGAGCGCTCAGCACGTTCCACACGAAGGACGCCTGCCCCTGCTGGGGAACCCACGGCTGGTAGTGGTCTGCGGCCATCACCCCACGAAATCCTTGCGATTCGGCGTACTGCGCACTCTCCATGACGTCACGTGGAGCGAACCGTTCGAGCATGGCGGCGTAGCCGATATGAGGTGCAGAAACTGTCACGGGCATCCGTCTATTGTGGCGTGCATTGCCCCTGTCGCGCTGCAGCACCTTTCCGAGCATTGAATTGCGGTCGCGACGAGCGGATAATAGGCGCCCTACTCACTGAGGAGTCGGCATGAATCTGGGCGCGTTTTCCATCAGCACCGCTAGTCCGCTGATGCACGTCATTCTCATTCCAGGTTTCTGGCTCGATGAAGCCTCGTGGGCACCCATTACGCGGTCGCTTCGCGAGGCTGGCCACACGGTTCATCCGCTGACGCTTCCCGGTCTTCACCGCGACGACACTGATCGCGGCGCCATCACACTCGCCGATCACGTCGCTGCGGTAGTTGACGTGGTCGACAGTCTCACTCGCGACTATGACTGCGAAGACGACGCGGCGCACGGCCAGGTGGCACCGCCCATCGTTCTCGTGGCGCACAGCGGCGGCGGGCCCATCGCCCACGCCGTTGCGGATGCTCGCCCCACCTGCCTCGCCCGGATCGTGCACGTCGACACCGTGCCGCTGCCCCACGGGATGCCGATTAACACTGATCTGCCCACGATCGATGGCGAAATCCCCTTACCCGACTGGTCGGTGTTCGATGACGAAGATCTCGTTGATCTCACCGATGAGCTGCGAAGCACGTTTCGCCGCATTGCCATTCCGCAGCCCGCTCGGGTCGCCAGCGATCCCCAGAATCTGTCGACACCAGCGCGGTTCAGCGTGCCGGCGACGGTGATCTGTTGCGAATTTTCGAGCGAACAATTGCGGGCATGGATGCGCGACGATGAGCCCTTCGCCTCCGAAGTTGCCCGCCTCGACGATCTCGAACTCGTTGACCTGCCCACCGGGCACTGGCCGCAGTTCACGAAGCCAGCCGAGCTTGCCGACGCAATTATTACGGCTGTGCATCGCAGCTAAATCGGGTCTTGTCCTCACAGGATCCCCGTCCTACACTGAGCAAACGCCAACTATTGAAAGGAGCTAGCCGTGTTTATGTTCGCAACAACGAAGAACCCAATTACTGCCGGCTCCGTCGGCACCCTCTCCGCCTAACCGGTTAGCGTTCTCCGCTCACCGGTTCTGACGGTGGCGGCGCTCACGGAGCACACGACCCAACTCGATCATCACGAGACTGCATTCGACTGACGAGTCGGCGCACCCCGACGGGGCTGCGCAGCACTCACCGCGATGACCACTCCCTTCTCTGGCAACTCGCGATTGCCGAAGGATGCTGTTGGGTCGCCACCTGAAACAGCGCGCTCTGACGCGCCATCCGCAACCTCTCTCTGTCACGAAAGTTTTCCATCATGAACGAACTACTGGCGGCCTCGAAAGACCGCCGCGCCCATCCGTCCGAACCTCATCACCATGACCAGCCGCGACAGGCTGCCGTGCGTCGCGTGGGGGTAATCGACCGGCTTGCCTTGCATCTCGGCGTCGCCCTCATCACGTGGAGTCGACGGCCCCACCGTGCGCGACTGATCGCCTCGGCCGAGCTGCTGGCCGAACACCAGCTCCGTCGTGAGCGCCTGGCTCACGCCAGAGCTCGCGCCGAGCAGAACTATCCGCGGTTCATCATCCGCTAAAGCATGATGCGGCCGTCACCTCGGAGGTGACGGCCGCATCATGGCGAACCTCAGCGGTCGCGGTTAAGCACAATCAGAGTTACAGCGCCCGCAATCGCGGTGCAATGTCGCGCTCGAAGAGCTCGAGGAAACGGCGCTGGTCGTTGCCGGGCGCGTGGAAGACGAGGTGGTTGAGGCCGGCATCCACATAGGGACGAATCTCTTCAACAATCTTGTCGGGATCGTTGCCGACGATCCACCGCGAAGCGATCTGCTCAATGGGCAGAGCATCGGCGGCGCGTTCCATCTCGATGGGGTCAGTGATGTCGTGCTTCTGCTCCTTCGAGAGAGCAAGTGGCGCCCAGAAACGTGTGTTCTCGAGGGCTACGTCGGCATCGGTGTCATACGAGAGCTTGATTTCGATCATCCGGTCGATGTCTTCGAATTTGCGGTCGACCTTGGCTGCGCCCTCTTTCACGCCGGGGATCAGCGCATCGTTGTAGAGCTCCATGCCCTTGCCCGATGTGCAGATAAAGCCATCTCCGGCACGACCCGCATAGCGGGCGACCATCGGCCCACCGGCAGCGATATAGATCGGGATGGGCTGGTCGGGGCGGTCATAAATGCTCGCGCCGTGAGTGGAGTAGTACTCCCCCTCGAACGACACGCGGTCTGAGGTCCACAGTTCGCGCATGAGGCGAACGGATTCACGCAATCGAGCGAAGCGCTCCTTGAACTCGGGCCAGTCCTGCTCGCCAGCACCGCGGAATCCGGTGGCAACCTCGTTGAGGGCTTCGCCCGTTCCCACACCCAGCATGATGCGCCCTGGGTAGAGGCAGCCCATCGTGGCGAAGGCCTGAGCGAGCACAGCGGGGTTGTAACGGAAGGTCGGCGTCATCACGCTCGTGCCGATACGAATCGTGCTCGTGCGCTCACCGACCGCTGCCATCCAGCTCAGCGAGAACGGAGCATGCCCGCCTTCGTGACGCCACGGCTGGAAGTGGTCGCTAACCGCAACACTCTCCATGCCGTGTGCTTCTGCGGCCACCGCGATCTCTACGAGTTCACGCGGGGCAAATTGTTCTGCTGACGCTTTGTATCCGAGGGTGAGTGTCATAAACCCATTGTGCCGGTGTTAGTCGCGCGGCGCTTGCAAAAACTCAGAAACCGAACGCGGAACATAGGGCGCGACGTCTCCGCCAAGCGCAGCAACCTGACGCACCAGCGAACTGGACACGTGCGCATGAGCGGGATTCGGCAGCATGAAAATCGTCTCTACGCCGGCGAGGTCGCGGTTGACGATCGCCATAGGCGTTTCGTACGCGACATCCACTTGAGAACGGATGCCCTTGATGATGACACTCGCCCCCACATCGGTGCAGTAGTCAACGAGGAGGCCCATACTCCAGCTAGTTACAACGATGTTGCCCTGAAGGTGAGCGTCGGCAACGGCTTGTTCGATGAGGGAGACGCGTTGCGCAATCGGCAAAAGCGCGGTCTTGCCCGGGTTGTGCACGACCAGAACGTGCACTTCGTCAAAGGTTTTCGCTGCCCGCTCAATCACATCGAGGTGGCCAAGGGTGACAGGGTCAAACGACCCAGGAACAACAGCGATCCGACTCATGCTCCCACGATAGCCGCTCGGTGCTCATTGGCGCGTGGGAGTTCGCTGTGCGGGGAAATCTGACGCAACACAGCAAAGCGTGCCTGCGAGCGGAGGCGCTAGTTTTTGCCGAGGAACGCTTCGGCACTCTCATCAAGACGACGCTTGAGTGCTTCGGCGAGCGCCGGATGCTCGGCCAAGGTCGGATCTGCGACCAACAGCCCCTGAGCGGCCTCGCGCGCTTCGGTGATGAGTTGACCATCGTTGGCAACTCGCAGCAGCTTGAGGCTCGAACGCCCACCCGACTGCACGCCACCAAGCACATCGCCTTCGCGGCGCAGTTCAAGGTCTTTGTTGGCAAGTTCGAAACCATCGAGAGTGGATGCCACAGCCTCAACGCGTTCGCGCGCCAACGACTCCACCTCGGCCGCCGTGACAAACAGGCACAACCCCGGAACCCCACCACGACCAACACGGCCGCGCAGCTGGTGCAACTGGGAGACGCCGAAACGATCAGCGTCGAGCACCACCATCACCGATGCGTTCGGCACGTCAACGCCGACCTCGATAACCGTTGTCGCGACCAGCACATCGATGTCGCCGGCAGCGAAGGCGCGCATGAGCTCGTCTTTCTCCTCGCTCGAAAGCTTGCCGTGGAGCGCCTCAATCCGCTTGCCCGCGAGAACCTCGTTGCTGCGGAGCGACGCCAGCACCTCGGTCACGTTGGCAATCGGACGCGGCGGTCCGGCATCCGGGTCATCGGAGACAGCGGGCGTCGGCTCGCTGCCGGGCTCTTCAGTTTTGGCGTCGATGGCGGGGCACACAACGAAGCCTTGACGACCGATGGCGAGTTCTTCTGCCAGTCGCTGCCAGACGCGCGACACCCAGCCGGGTTTCTCGGCGAGGGGCACCACATGGCTGCTGATGGGCTGACGGCCAGCCGGCAACTCAGCAATCGAGGAGATATCGAGGTCGCCGAACACTGTCATCGCAACCGTGCGCGGGATGGGCGTTGCCGTGAGCACGAGAACGTGCGGAGGCTTCGCGCCCTTGAGCCGTAGCGCTTCACGCTGGTCGACGCCGAAACGATGTTGCTCATCAACGACGACGAGACCGAGATCGACAAACGTGACCGCGTCGCCGAGCAGGGCGTGCGTGCCGATCACGATGCGAGAAGCCCCCGACACGGTCGCCAGCAGCGCCTTCTTGCGCTCGGCTGTCGGCAGCTGACCAGTGATGAGGGTCGGGCGCAGTTCGGCCGCGAGATCGGGGCCCAACGTGCGGATGATCGAACGGAAGTGCTGATGCGCCAGAACCTCGGTGGGAGCCAGCAACGCTGATTGCCCACCCGATTGCGCGACCGCGAGCATCGCCCGCAGCGCGACCAGAGTTTTTCCGGAACCCACCTCACCCTGCACGAGACGATTCATCGGCACCGGCTGCGCCATGTCGTGGAAGATTTCCTCCCCCACGGTCTGCTGATCGCCCGTAAGCGTGAACGGTAGCGCTGCGTCGAACCCTTCGAGCAGCGGGCCGGCCGTGCGCGCGATGGCCTCTGACTCACGCTGCTTCTGACGCTGTTGCAGAAGCGCCGATTGCAGAACAAATGCTTCCTGAAAACGCAGGGTGTCACGAGCTGCCCGCCAGTCCGAGTCAACCTTCGGACGGTGAACCTGCTCAAGGGCTTTCGCAAACGGAAGCAACTCGCGTTCGCGACGCACGGCATCCGGCACCGGGTCATCAAGCGGGCCAAGAGTATCGAGCACGACCTCGACGGCTTTCTGAATTTGCCAACTCGCGACCGTGGACGTCGCCGGATAAATGGGGATCGGCTGCTCGGCCCACGACTTGGCCTGCTCGGGCTTCTTGAGCTCGAGAGCATCCCGGTCAAAGAGTTCGTAGTCGGGGTGAGCGAGCTGGCGCGTGCCGCGATATTGGCCAACCTTGCCCGCAAAAATTCCGCGCACCCCCGGCGTCAACTCATTGGCACGCCAGGCCTGATTGAAGAACGTGAGAGTCAGGATGCCCGTGCCGTCGCTGATCGACACCTCAAGAATCGAGCCGCGCTTGTTGCGCATCGGACGATTGCGCACCTCGCGCACTTCGGCGACGATCGTCACCGCCTCATCCAACGGCAATTGAGCCAGCGCAGTCAGCTCGCCTCGCCGCGCGTACCGCCGCGGATAGTGGGTCATCAGATCGCCGACCGTGAGCAGGCCAAGACCGCGCTGCATCGAGGTAGCGGTGCGCCCGCCCAAGACGGCGCTGAGCTTCTGATCAAGGGGCGAGGTCACCCTAGAAGAGTACCGGGGACCACTGGCGTTTGCCCCGCCCTCGGGCTCGTCCACCCGCCACCACGCGAGCCCCGTGCGCCCGCCCGCTCACCCCGGCTAGGCTCGACACGCTATGACACGCATAATCGCCGGGTATGCCGGCTCCCTCACCATCGCCGTACCGAGCGCGGGCACTCGCCCCACCAGCGACCGCTTGCGCGAAGCGATCTTCTCCGCGCTCGAAGCCCGCGACGCCATTGAGGGCGCCCGCGTGCTCGACCTCTACGCCGGCACCGGAGCGCTCGGGCTCGAATCAGCCTCGCGCGGCGCACCCCACGTCACGCTCGTCGAGAACAACGCTCGCGCCGCCGCCACCTGCCGCAAGAACGCGACGCTCATCGCGGCGAAAGCGCCGCGCGGCTCAAAGCCGATCATTCTCACCGCCGCTCGCGCTGTGCACACGTTCTTGGAGACATCCGGCGATCAGTGGGATCTCGTGTTTATCGACCCGCCCTACGAACTCGGCAACGGCGAACTTCGCGTAGCGCTCGAACTGCTCGCCAGCCAGCTCAGCCCCGACGCCCTCGTGATCGTCGAACGCAGCTCGCGCGACCCCGAACCGGAATGGCCTGCTGGGCTCGAACTCGACCGTCGCAAAGACTACGGCGACACCACGCTCTACTGGGTACAGCCGACCGCGCCATAGCCTGCCGGCACTTCGACGATCAGCCGACGGCACCGTCCCAGCCCGCATAGGGGTCCCAACCACCACGTTCGGTGTACGCGACGCCATCAACGAGCACGCCCTCGCCCTCTACGACGCGACCAATCGCGCGGAATCCTGCTGGCAAGGTCGCTGACTCGGGAAAAGTCGCGAGCAACGAATGATCTTCGCCGCCATCGAGCTGCGCCCGACCACCCACCGCTTCGGATGACAGATCAAGCCCAACGCCACTGGCAGTAGCAACACGGCGAGCATCGATCGCGAGCCCATCACTCAGGTCGAGCATGGCCGTGGCTCCGCCGAGAGCGGCAGCTTTGCCGTCCGCGATCGGCGGTGCTGGCCTGAGCTGGGCGGCGATGGCGTCGGGATGCGTTGTCGCGAGCGCGGCGGCCGCTGCGGCATCCGGTTCGCCATCAACGACGCCCGCGGTGAAGAGGAGGCGGAGGCCTTCAGCGGCGAGACCGAGCGTGCCTGAGACGGCGATCACGTCGCCGACGCGTGCACCGGAACGCAGAACCGGGGCGCGCCCTTCGAGATCACCGAAAGCCGTGATGACAATCGTGAGCACTGTCGAGACCGAGAGGTCGCCGCCGATCACTCCGCTACCAGGAGCGAGCGTTTCGCAGCCCTCGCGCAGCCCGTCAGCGATTGCTTCGAGCGCCGAGACGGGGGTGTCGTTGGGCGCCGCAATTGCGACCACGAGACCGGTGGGAACCGCCCCCATCGCTGCGACATCCGACAAATTTGTGGCAGCAGCTTTCCAGCCGAGATCGTACGGAGAGGACCACGCAAGCCGAAAGTCTGGGCCATGAATCATCATGTCCGTCGTGATCACGACACGCTTGTCTGGCGTTGCCAACACGGCAGAGTCATCGCCCGGGCCGAGAAGCTCTGCCGCAGCAGAAGGCAGTCGCGGAAAGATGCGCTTGAGCGCGGCAAGCTCGCCCACGCCGCCGAGAGTGTCAAGGGTCTCGCTCGCGCGGTCAATCGTCATATTCTCACGGTAGCCTGAAGGCGATGAGAACGACGACCCGCACCCCCATAATCGCCATGCTCGCGATGATTCCTTTGCTAGCAACGCTGGGCGGATGCGCGGCAATCGTTCCACTCGAACCGGCGGATGACGCCGCTAACCCCACCTGTGCCGACGTGATTGTGCGCCTCCCCGACACTGTCGCGGGGCTCGACAAGCGCGAAACCAACGCCCAGGGCACTGGAGCGTGGGGCACACCGGCAAACATTCTGCTGCGTTGTGGCGTGGCTGTGCCTGATCCGACTGCGGAACTCGCGTGTGTCACTGCGCCAGAAGATGGAATCGACTGGCTGCGAGACGACAGCGACGCCCCCAACTATGTATTCACGTCGTACGGCCGCGATCCTGCTGTGCAGGTCATCATCGATAGCGACGGTGACCCCGATATCGATGGCGACGAGGTCTCTGGCTTCGACGCCCTCAGTCAGCTCGCCGGCGCCGTAAGTCAGGTGCCCGCCGACCGCTTCTGCGTCGGCCTGTCTGACACTCCCGCTCCCGACGACACCGCCGATTCCGGCGACGACGAATCCGAATAGCTCGCCCTAGCGAACGGTTTCTAGCCCGAGTTCGATGAGTTCGTCGATCAGCTCGGGGTAACTCATGCCGCTCGCAGCCCAGCACTTGGGGAACATCGAGATCGGCGTGAAGCCCGGCAGGGTATTGATTTCGTTGACCACAAATTCGGTGCCGTCAAAGAAGAAGTCGACCCGGGCAAGGCCTGCTCCCCCGATGGACTCGAATGCGCGCGCAGCGGTGCGCTGCATTTGCCACAGTTCGCCATCCCGCAGAGGTGCTGGGCAAATCAGTTCGGCGGCAGAAACGTCGAGATATTTGGCGTCGAAGTCGTAGAAGTCGCGACCGGTGACCACGATCTCACCGGCGACACTCACGCGAGTTTCGCCACCGTCGCGGCCCGACAGCACGCCGCATTCAATCTCGCGGCCCGTCATCGCCTGTTCAACAAGCGCTGTCGAGTCTTCGGCAAATGCTGTCGCGAAAGCAGCATCCAACTCTTCGGTGCTCGAGACCTTGGTCACTCCGACCGAGGACCCTGCGCGGGCAGGCTTCACAAAGACAGGAAACCCGAGACTGGATGCACGCTTGCGCCAGACATCCGGAGTGCGCTGCCACTGCTGTGCCGACACCGTCACCCACGGGGCCACGGCAACGCCAGCCGCTTCGAGCGCGAGCTTCGTAAAGTGCTTATTCATCCCCATCGCCGACGCGAGCACGCCGTTGCCCACATACGGCAGACCGGTGAGCTCGATGAGCCCCTGCACGGTGCCGTCTTCGCCGAACGGGCCGTGAAGGATAGGGAACACCACATCAACGTCACCGAGGCTACGAGTGGTGCCTTCGGCATCCGTGACCGTCAACTGGCGAGAGGCGGCAGATTCCGGCCAGTGCACGCGCGTGCCGTTGTCGACAACCTCCGGCATGGCCTCGGGGTTGAGGCGGAAAGTATCGGCATCGTCAGGTTGGAGCGTGAAGGCACCCTCGCGCGTAATGCCGACCGGGATGACCGTGTACTTGTCGCGGTCGATGGCCGAAAGAACGCCGCCGGCGGTTGCGCAGCTGATGCTGTGTTCCGAAGAACGACCACCGAACAGCAAAACCACGGTTGTTGTGGGCTGGGCCGTCATCGTTTACTCCCCCTGAGGAAGGTCGTCAGTGGTCAAATGTGGGGCGATATCGCGCGGGGCGAGAGTTCCCGCCAACACTTCAGCCACCTGGCTTGCGATGGGCATGTCAACGCCTTTGGAGAGCGCAAGCTCAAGGATGGGTGCCACCGATGAGAGGCCTTCAGCGGTCTGGTTCATCTGCTTGATGACTTCAGAGAAGCTGTAGCCCTGGCCGAGAAGGCGACCAGCGGTGTTATTGCGCGAGAGCGATGACTCGCACGTCGCGATGAGGTCGCCAAGACCAGCAAGCCCCGCCAACGTTTCTGGTCGGGCACCGAAAGCGACCGAGAAATCTGTCATCTCAGCGAGGCCGCGCGTGATGATCGAGGCCTTGGTGTTTTCACCGTAGCCAACGCCGTCCACGATGCCGATCGCCACGGCGATGAGGTTCTTGAGCACTCCGCCGAATTCGGTACCGATGACATCGGTGTTCACGAATGAACGGAAATAGCGGTTGCGCGCCGTAACCGCAACGGCGGTAGCGGTCTCGAGACTTGCGCTACTCATTACCGCTGCCGTCGGCTGCTCTTTGGCAATTTCTAGCGCCAGGTTGGGGCCGGATGCCACGGCGACCCTGTTCGGATCGACGCCGAGTTCCTGCAGAATCACTTCGCTCATTCGCGCTCCGGTGCCCTTTTCGACACCCTTCATGAGCGAGACGATGATGGCGTTCTCAGGGATGAGTTCGCGAACGATGCGCAGGTTCTCGCGCAACGACTGAGCCGGAACCGAGAGGTACACCTGCTCGGCGCCATCCAGAACTTCATGCAGCTTGTCGCTCGCCCACAACGAGCGCGGGAGGTTGATACCGGGAAGGTAGTCGCTATTGCGTTTGGATTGCGTGATCTCGCGGGCAAGCTCGGGGCGGCGTGCCCAGAGCGCAACATCGTTGCCGCCATCGGCCAAGATCTTTGAAAAGGTGGTTCCCCAGGAACCGGCGC
Organism: Salinibacterium sp. NG22; assembly: GCF_015864925.1. Classification (NCBI taxonomy): domain Bacteria; kingdom Bacillati; phylum Actinomycetota; class Actinomycetes; order Micrococcales; family Microbacteriaceae; genus Salinibacterium; species Salinibacterium sp. NG22. The sequence goes on from NZ_JADYWG010000001.1 coordinate 815,888, forward strand.
CGAGAACGGCGACGCGACGAGGGGTTTCTGGCGCTCCAGCGCTTCCGCTCAGCACGTTACTTGCTCTCGAATCGGCCGGTCTCACTCTGACCGTGCTCTGCCGGGTTGTACCGCACCGCAGGGGCAGTTTCTCCCCGGATCTCTTCGAGTAGCGACGTGATGGCGGTCATGAGTTTCTCCGTTACTTCAGCGAGCAAACGCGAATCCAAATGTCTGCCTTCGTACTCAGACAAATCCAGAGGTTCACCGAAACGAATGTGAACTGTCTTTCGAGGAAAAACACTAATACGTTTCGAGTAGCGCGGCAGAATTTCTTGGGCGCCCCAGCTCGCCGCCGGAATCAACGGGATGCCAGCCTCGAGCGCCGTGCGAACAGCACCATACTTTCCGCGCATGGGCCACATATCGGGCTCGCGTGTAAGCGACCCTTCCGGATACACCACAACAGCAAGCCCCTGATCGGCAATCTGACGGGCAGCCTTAAGCGGATCACCACTCTGGCGCCCGCGCGGGGAGCGTTCGACGGGCACTTGGCCCGACTTTCTCAACAGCCAACCAGCAACGGGAACTTTGAACAGCGATGCTTTTGCCATGTAGCGCGGCATCCGCCCCACCTTCCACATGGCAACACCGATCACGACAGGATCGATGTTGCTGTAGTGATTGGGTGAGATCACAAAGGCGCCGTCGGCGGGCACATTGTGCGAGTCATGCAACTTAAATTTCGCCAAGACGGTCATCGTGGGAAGCAACAAGAATGCGAGCACGCGGAACGCGGCAGTCTTCTCTGACTTCACGCGTCGGGGGCCATTAGAGCCAGATGACACCGGCGACTTATCCTTCGTAGACGAAGTCGGCACCGAGTGATTCAAGCTTATCGATGAAGTGCTCATAGCCGCGCGCAATAATTCCGATGTTGCTGACTGTCGACTGACCATCAGCGGTCAACGCTGCAATGAGGTGGCTGAAACCACCGCGAAGGTCAGGGATCTCAACATCCGCACCGTGCAGTGGTGTCGGGCCGATGATGACGGCAGCCTGCTCCAAGGGGCGGCGAGGAACGCGACGGCTGACCGACTCAATTCCCGCTTCGAAAACTTCGATATTCGCGCCCATCTCAACGAGCGCCTCGGTGAAGCCCAAACGGTTCTCGTACACCGTCTCGTGAACCACGGAACGGCCCTCAGCCTGAGTGAGCGCAACGATAAGGGGCTGCTGCCAGTCCGTCATAAAGCCAGGGTGCACATCAGTTTCGATGACAACGGGCTTGAGGGCACCACCGGGATGCCAGAAACGGATGCCGTCTTCAGCAATATCGAACGCGCCACCCACCTTGCGGAAGATGTTCAAGAAGGTCATGAGCTCTTGCTGCATGGCGCCCTCAACGAAGATGTCTCCGCCGGTGGCCAGAGCAGCGGATGCCCAGCTTGCGGCCTCGTTGCGGTCGAAGAGTGCGCGGTGGTTGTAGCCGCTGAGCTTCTCGACGCCCTCAATGAAGATGACGCGGTTGGGCTCGACATTGATGATCGCGCCCATCTTTTGCAAGATAGCGATGAGATCCATGATCTCGGGCTCGATGGCCGCGCCCTTGAGCTCGGTGACGCCCTTGGCGAGAACGGCGGTGAGTAACACTTGTTCGGTTGCGCCCACGCTCGGGTAGGGCAGATCGATGTCAGCGCCGTGGAGGCCATCGGGAGCGGTGAGACGGATGCCTTCATAGCTCTTGTCGACGACGGCACCGAAGGCACGCAGCGCATCCAAGTGGAAGTCGATAGGGCGGTCACCGATGCGGCAACCGCCGAGGTCGGGAATCAATGCTTCGCCGAGGCGGTGCAGCAGCGGTCCACAGAAGAGGATCGGGATGCGGCTAGAGCCCGCGAGCGCATCAATCTTGGCGAAGTGTGCCTTGAGCACGTTCTTGGGGTCGAGGGTCAGCTCGCCGTCGCCCGTCTCCGTGACAGTGACGCCGTAGGCCTCGAGCATTCCGGTAACAACGCCAACGTCGCTAATGGCCGGGACATCTTTGAGCACACTCGGGGTGTCAGCGAGAAGGGCTGCCACCATAGCTTTTGTCGCAAGATTCTTCGCGCCGCGAACGTTAATGCGTCCACGAAGAGGCTTTCCACCATTAATGACGATTTGGTTGGAATGCAGTCCGGATCGCTTGGCTGCCGCTGTTGCGTCTTGAGCCAATGGATTCATCGTTACCTCTACTTCGCTGGCAAGGTTGTCGGGCGCCATGCTTCTCGGTGCCCTTCGAACTCCGTGATATCTGATTCGTTTCTCAGAGTGAGACCGATGTCATCGAGCCCTTCGAGCAAACGCCACCTAGTGTAATCATCAATCTCGAAAGAGAACTGTGCTGAACCGGCTGTCACCGAACGGGTCTCAAGATCGACGGTGATTTCGAGTTCGGGGTCGGCTTCAACGAGCGCCCACAAGGTCTCGATATCTTCTTCGGCGAGCTGTGCGGCGAGAAGCCCCTGCTTGCCTGAGTTTCCGCGGAAAATGTCACCAAAGCGCGAGCTGAGAACGGCTTGGAAGCCAAAGTCGCGAAGCGCCCACACGGCGTGCTCCCGGCTAGAGCCGGTGCCGAAGTCTGAGCCTGCGATGAGAATCTTGCCGTGGCTGTATGGCTCGCGGTTAAGAATGAATTCAGGGTCCTGGCGCCAGCCAAAAAAGAGTGCGTCGTCGAAGCCAGTTTTGGTGACTCGCTTGAGAAACTCAGCGGGGATGATCTGGTCGGTGTCGACGTTGCTGCGCTTGAGCGGAACAGCGTTGCCGCGGATGGTCGAGATCTTGTCCATTAGCGCGACTCCTCTGCGGTGGTGCTGGCTGACACGAGTTGTTCGGGCAGCGGGCTGTTCTCTAGATCCCACGGGCTCGAGAGCGTGCCACGGATGGCGGTGGCGGCGGCGACGAGGGGTGACACGAGGTGAGTGCGCCCTCCCTTGCCTTGGCGGCCTTCGAAGTTGCGATTACTGGTGGAAGCGCAACGCTCTCCCGGAGCCAACTGGTCGGGGTTCATGCCGAGGCACATTGAGCATCCCGCAAAGCGCCATTCGCCGCCGAACTCTTCCACGATCTTGTCGATGCCTTCGGCTTCGGCTTCGATGCGGACGCGGGCAGACCCGGGAACGACCATGACGCGCACGTGATCAGACTTCTTGCGACCCTTGATGATCGACGCGAATGCGCGCAGATCTTCGATACGGCTGTTGGTGCAGGAGCCCATGAAGACGGCATCCACGGCAATGTCTTTCATCGCCATACCGGCGTCAATTGCCATGTATTCGATGGCACGCTCAGCGGAGGCACGCTCGTTGGGGTCGGCGATGTCAGCGGGCACAGGAACGTTGTCGCTGAGCGAGACACCCTGACCGGGGTTGGTTCCCCAGGTGACAAAGGGCTCGAGCGTGTTGGCGTCGAGGAAGACTTCGGCATCGAAGACGGCGTCGTCATCGGTGGCGAGCGTGTTCCAGTACTCAACGGCGGCATCCCAGTCGGCACCTTCAGGAGCGTGCGGGCGGCCCTTGAGGTAGTCGTAGGTGACCTGGTCTGGCGCGATCATGCCGGCGCGAGCGCCAGCCTCAATCGACATGTTGCAAATCGTCATGCGACCCTCCATGGAGAGGGAACGGATGGCGCTGCCGCGGAACTCGAGAACGTAGCCTTGGCCTCCGCCGGTTCCGATCTGCGCGATGACAGCAAGGATGATGTCTTTCGCGGTTACGCCGGGGCGCAGTTCGCCCTCCACTGTGATCGCCATCGTCTTGAAAGCTTTGAGCGGCAAGGTCTGAGTCGCGAGCACGTGCTCGACTTCACTCGTGCCGATACCGAATGCCATCGCACCGAAGGCGCCGTGGGTGCTCGTGTGAGAGTCACCACAGACCACGGTGATGCCGGGCATGGTGAGACCCAGCTGCGGGCCAACAACGTGAACAATGCCCTGCTCGATGTCGCCGAGCGAGTGCAGTCGAACGCCGAACTCTTTGGCATTGTTGCGCAGCGTCTGAATTTGAGTGCGACTCGTGAGGTCGGCGATCGGCTTATGGATCGCGAGAGTCGGGGTGTTGTGGTCTTCAGTTGCGATCGTGAGATCGGGGCGGCGAACGGGGCGGCCGGCCATCCGAAGTCCATCAAAAGCTTGAGGGCTCGTGACTTCGTGCACAAGGTGAAGGTCGATGTAAATGAGGTCGGGAGTGCCATCGGCACCCTTGACGACCAGATGGTCATCCCACACTTTTTCAGCCAGGGTCTTGCCCATAGCGCACCTCTTTCGAATCGACGATCGTGCCGCAAAGAGCGCGGCTCAATCTCTCTAGTCTACGCCGAGCGACAAACCGCATTCTGCGAACTAGCGGTCACCTAGCGGTAGTCGGTGTCGAGCACGATGGCCGCGGCGGGGTCGGCCTCGACGTAGTGAACCTCGGCCGTGGGATTTGCGGCGAGCGCGGCATCCTTATCGAAGGATTCTTCTTCGTAGCTGAGGTCGCCCAGAGCGGTATAGGTTGTGCCGTCGACCTCGTAGCTGAACTCCAGCCTGACGAGTTGCACCGTGTGGCGGCCAGAGCGGCTCGACTCATCAACAGTGTTGCCGGTCGGCACGGCCTGCGTCACGAGACCATTCTCGATGATCTCGGCCCGACCATCATGCTTTTGCGTCGTCAGCACACCGATTATCGCGATGATCGCGAGCGGGATGACAAAGAACTTCACGAGGTTCCAGATGGGCCTGCGTCTGCTCGACTGAGGTATTGGTTCGTTCGGCTGAGGCGTTGACGAAATGTCGCTCATGAACTGGTCTCTCTGTCGCTGCTGGGCGCACGTTCTCGGCCCGTGGCGACCGTTTCCGATCGCTCACGCATGTGCCAAATCATAAGGTAGCAACGAATAGGCGACACCGCCGAACCCCGGCGGTATGCTGACCAGAGCGCACCACCCTCGCGCTACCACCACTTGCCATTTTGTTGTTTTGCCCACAAGGCCCACACGCAGGAGAAGTTCATGATTTCGCACGCATCAACGACGCTAGAAGCCCCCGTATCCGCTCTCGAGAATGCGGATTTCACGCACGAGAACGTTCTTATCTCTACCGGAAAACGATCCGGGCTTGTCATCACCGTCGCCGTCCACTCCACCGTTCTCGGCCAAGCCCTCGGCGGTGCGCGAATGTGGAACTATCCGCACTGGACCGATGCTGTCGCTGACGCTCTGCGCCTCTCTGCTGCAATGACGTTGAAGAACTCTGCGGCCGGCCTCAACCGTGGTGGCGGCAAGTCGGTCATCCATATCCCTATGGGCGTCACCCTCACGGCGGATCAGAAGCGTGAGGCCATGCTCGATCTCGGCGACGCCATCGAGAGCCTCAACGGCGCGTATATGACGGCCGAAGATGTCGGCACGAGCGCCGAGCTCATGTCGATCGTTGCCGAGCGCACCGAACATGTGTGTGGTCTCCCTGCCGATCAGGGCGGCGCTGGAGAACCGGCGGATGCCACCGCCGCAGGCGTGCACGCGAGCATCCTCGCCACATGCGAAGCCCTTTTCGGCACCCGCGATCTTGCCGGGCGTCATCTCGTCATTTCTGGCCTCGGCCAGGTTGGCGGCCGTTTGGCCCGCTCCCTCACCGCAGCCGGCGCTGTGCTCACCGTCACCGACGTCAACCTCGACCGCAAACTGCTCGCAGCAGAACTCGACGCCAACTGGGTTGACGCTGACGAAGCGCACAGCGTGGTTGCCGACCTCTACATCCCGTGCGGCATGGGCGGCGCGCTCAGCCCCCGCGTCATCCGCGAACTCAACGTCAGCGGGGTTGTCGGGGCTGCCAACAACCAGCTCGCCCAACACGACGGCGCCGAGGCTCTTGCCGAGCGCGGCATTTTGTGGGCGCCGGACTTCGTGGTGAACGGTGGCGGTGTGATCTACCTCGACATGGCTTCGGAGCCGGATGCGGATGCCGAAGCCATTACGAAGCGGGTCGAAGCCATCGGTGACACCGTGACCACGATCTTCCGCGATGCCGCTGCCCAGAGCATCACCACCTTGGACGCCGCAGAACGTCTCGCGCAGTCGCGCCTCGTTACTGCCGGCTAAGGCACCACTCTAAAAACGAAACGCGCGGTGGCGCCCTTCGAGCATCAGCTCACGGGGCGCCACCGCGCGTTGTCAGTTGCGGACGGCCGCTTAGTCGACCGAGAGTTCTGCGAGCTCGCGCTTCTTGTCGCGGCGCATCTTGGCAAGGCTCGCGACGACGGCAACGGCCATCGCGGCAAGGATCACGATGAGCGAGGTCCAGGTGCCGATCTCGGGTGCCCAGAGCAGCGGCTCTCCCCCGTTGATGAACGGCAGCTCGTTGACGTGCATGGCGTGCAGGAACAGCTTCACACCAATAAACGCGAGCACGAAAGCGATGCCGTAGTGGAGGTACTCCAGCTTGTCGATGAGGTCGCCGAGCAGGAAGTACAACTGTCGAAGCCCCATCAGAGCAAAGATGTTGGCGGTGAACACGATGAACGGGTCTGTCGTGATTCCAAAGATGGCCGGAATTGAATCGATCGCGAACACAAGGTCAGTGATACCGAGCGCTACAAACACCACGAGGATCGGCGTGAAGACCTTCTTGCCGTCGATAACGGTGCGCACCTTGCCACCGTCGAAGGTTGGCGAGATGTTGATGTGCTTGCGCAAGTAGCGGATGATCCCGCTCTCGGTTTGCTCCATATCGTCATGGTCCTCGAAGACCTGGCGAATGGCCGTGTAGAGCAAGAACGCACCGAAGATGTAGAAGATGAAGCTGAAGTTTTCGATCAGTTGCGCTCCGAGCAGAATGAAAATTCCGCGCAGAACGAGGGCGATCAGGATGCCGACCATCAACACCTCTTGTTGATACTTTCGCGGCACCGAGAAGCGGCCCATGATGATCACGAAGACAAAGAGGTTGTCAATCGAAAGGCTGTATTCCGTAACCCAACCGGCGATGAACTGGCCGGCCTGTTCGACATCGCCCAGGAGGAACATCAGGAGGGCGAAGATGAGGGCGAGCGCCACGTAGAAGCCAACCCACAGTGCCGATTCCCTAGTGCTCGGAATGTGGGGGCGCTTGTAAGCCATGATCAGGTCGGCCGTCAAAATGATCAGCAGCACTGACATCGACGTCACTTCAAACCAAATAGGCAGAGTAGTCAAAAGAATCCGTTCAGGGTTTCGAGGCGTAGCAAGACTCGAAAGTCTCTCCCGCATCCAGAAGAGACGTGGATGCCGTTGCCCCGGAACCGCTACTGAGCGGTTCGTACTGACGAGTACAACGAGGTGGGATACTCCCCTTCGCGTGCCCCATGATAGCCGACGCTGGCCCGAGCGAGGCCCGGTAACTCACAGTTTCGCGTGTGGAATTAACGTCAGCGATCACTGTATGGTCAGTGGATGCTGACCATTGCTTCTCGTGTCGATGTCATGAACCGCTTAGGTCGCGCGATGGCCGACCCCACTCGCGCCCGCATCCTGCTCTCGCTGCTCGAGAAACCCGGCTACCCCGTGCAATTGGCACACGATCTCGAACTCACTCGCAGCAACGTCTCCAACCACCTCACGTGCTTGCGCGGATGCGGACTAGTGGCCGCAACCCCCGAGGGGCGATCGACCCGCTACGAGATTGCGGATGCCCACCTCACGCGTGCGCTCACTGCCATCGTGAACGTCGTGCTGGCCGTCGACGACGGGGTGCCCTGCGCCGATGAGAACTGCGATGTGCCGCTGTGCTGCGACGGTGCAGCGGCGAGCGCGACCCCGACTGTGGCCGCGTCGTGAGCGAAGAATGCTGTGGAGCGGATGCTCCAGAGAAGTCGCGCGCTGCTGACTCATTAGCCGCCGCTGGCCCCGCCTCCGCCTCCGCCGACTCTTCGGCGGGCACCCCCGCGCCGCACGGAGCCGACGACGCGCTCGCGCCGTGGTGGAAGGACCGGGGGCTCGCGTTGCCCGCTACCTCTGGCATTCTGCTCGTTGCAGCTGTCATTGCCGGCTGGGCAGGCGTCACCGGATGGCCGATTAGCACGATGTTCGGCCTCAGCCTGCTCGCGGGGGCCGCGACTTTCGTTCCGGGTGCGGTGCGTCGCCTTTTGCGTGGTTCCCTCGGCGTTGGCTTGCTCATGACGATTGCGGCAATCGGGGCGGTATTGCTTGATCACGTCGGCGAAGCGGCCGCGCTCGCCTTTCTCTTTTCCATTGCCGAGGCACTCGAGGATCGCGCGATGGACCGTGCCCGCCATGGTCTGCGCGCCCTGCTCGCGCTCATTCCCGACATGGCTCTCGTCGAACGGGAGGGAAGCATTCTCACTCTTGCGGCTCGCGACCTCGTCGTTGGCGATCTTCTCGTCGTGCGCGCGGGCGAACGCGTGGCAACGGATGGCGTTGTCGCGAGTGGTCGAGGCAGCGTCGATACGTCAGCGGTGACCGGCGAGTCGCTTCCCGCCGCGGTCGACACTGGCGACGCCGTGCTGGCTGGATCCATCAATGGCGAAGGTGTGCTGCGCATCCGCACCACGGCGAACGGCACCGACAACTCCCTGACCACGATCGTGCACTTGGTGGAGCAAGCGAATGCTCGCAAGGGCGACCGCGCCCGACTGGCCGATCGAATCGCGCGCCCCCTGGTGCCGATCGTCTTGGGAGTGGCCGCCGCGATCGTCGGTTTCGGCTTCCTCGTCGGCGACCCCGAACTGTGGACAGAGCGCGCGCTCGTCGTGCTCGTTGCCGCGTCTCCCTGCGCTCTCGCAATCGCCGTTCCTGTGACGGTCATCTCGGCGATCGGCTCCGCGAGCAAGCTCGGAATCATCGTGAAATCGGGCGCCGCCTTCGAACGCATGGGCAGCATCCGCACCGTTGCTTTCGACAAAACCGGCACGCTCACGCGAAACCAGCCAACCGTTGTTGCCGTCGAAACCGTCGATGGGGTGACGCGCGACGAGGTGCTCAGCATCGCCGCTGCGCTCGAAACGCACAGCACGCACCCCCTCGCTCACGCGGTCCTGGCCGCATGTCCCGACCACCCCGAGGCACTCGAGGTGCGGGAAGATGCCGGCCGCGGAATATCCGGCATCCTGAACGGCGTTCCCGTGCGCGCCGGCAGCACCCGGTGGATGGACCCAGCAGCGCTCTCTCCCGCAGCGCTGCGCCTCGCCGACGAGGGCATGACCGTGATGGCCATCGAACGCTCCGGCATCGTGATCGGACTACTCGGCATCCGCGACGAACTGCGGCCCGACGCTGCGGAGGCTGTCTCGCAGTTGGCGAGCGCGGGCATCCGCACCCTCATGCTCACCGGCGACAACTCCAGAACGGCGGCAACGATTGCGGCCGAAGCTGGGATCAGCGATGTGCGCGCCGAACTACTTCCCGCCGACAAGGCCGATGCGATCGCCGCACTCTCCCAGGAGTCCCCCACGGCAATGATTGGCGACGGCATCAATGATGCGCCAGCACTCGCCACCGCCGACGTGGGCATTGCAATGGGTGCGACAGGCTCGGCAGCGGCGGTCGAGTCTGCGGATGTCGCCTTCACCGGCAGCGACCTGAGACTCATTCCGGTGGCGCTGCTTCATGCGCGGCGCGGGCGTCGCATCATGACCGGAAACATCGTGTTGTCGCTCGCGATCATCGTGGGTCTTTTCCCGCTGGCGCTCACGGGCGTTCTCGGCCTGGCCGGAGTGGTGCTCGTGCATGAGCTCGCCGAACTGGTGGTCATCGTGAACGGCCTCCGCGCGGCTCGACTTTCGCATAGCCTTGATTCGCGCTCAGCAATGGGCGCTGGCCGTCAATCCCAGCCTGTTCGGAGTCTCGTGTGAAGAAAGCCCTCCTGCCCACCTTTGCTGCACTGGGCATCCTCGCTCTCGTCGCAGCCTTCGTCTTTGTGTACGTGACGGCGAAGAACGCCGATACCGAGACAGCAAGCACCAGCTCGGGGTCCTCCGAACTCGCCTCTGCTGTAGCCAGCGACTCGAATTATGTCGACAACGTCGGGGCCGCTGCGGTCACCGTCGTCGAATTCCTCGACTTCGAATGTGGTGCCTGCGGCCAGTTCTATCCCTATGTTGAGGCCCTGCGCGAAGTGTACGACGGAGATATCAACTACGTCGTTCGCTACTTCCCGCTGCCCAGCCACCTCAACTCGATGGATGCCGCCCTCGCGGCCGAGGCTGCTGCCCAGCAGGGAGAATTCGAGGCCATGTATCAGCGCCTCTTCGAGACTCAGGGTGACTGGGCCGGCGGAACTCCCCCGCAAACAGATGCCTTCCGCGCGCTCGCCGTCGAAATCGGGCTGGATATCGATGCCTACGATGCCGCCGTCGCCGACCCCGCAACTCAGGCTCGCGTCGAGGCTGACTTCGATGCCGGCGTTGAGCTGGGCGTCAACAGCACTCCCACCTTCTTCGTGAATGACGAATACATCGAGACGAGTCGTCTCGAGAATCTGCCGGAGGCTGTTGACGCCGCAGTCAAGGGCTAACTGCTCTCAGCGCCCAACGCTGCTTAGGTGTACCAACTCGGTTCTGGCACTTCGTTGAGCAGCACGTACTGACCGACTTCGCGCTTCTTGTAGGGCGCCGGGTCGTGCAGGCTGTGGGTGCGAAGGTTGCGCCAGAAAATATCGAGGCCGACTGAGTTGGCGGATGCCCGAGCTCCCGTCAGCTCGAACACCTTCGTTGCGACTTGCAAGCCGTCGTCGCTAATGCGCAGTTTCCCTGCCGCAATCCGAACCGCTATTTCGCCGCGACGGCGTTCGGTGAGCTCGGTGCGGGGCGCGTGAAGCACCGCACTGATTTCGGCGCCGACAGCGTCGAGCAGGGCCTCATCCGCCCATAGCTTCGATTGCAGTTCTCCATAGCCTTCGAGGATGTACCACTCCTCGCTCGCGTGCGCTTTGTTGTCACCGCCATAGGGCCAGGCGCGGCTCTTGGTGCGCGTGTACGACGACGCGGCTTCGATCGCTCCCTGCGCGATGCCGAGATAGAAGTTCGCAAAGACTAATTGGATCGCGGGCACATTGAGAGTGCCGTAGGTGAGCGGCTGGAACTCTTTGTTTACGAATCCCAGCGCTGACGACCAGCCGGTGCGCACGCCATTGATCTGTACGGAGCCGGATTCGGTCAGTCGTTGGCCCAGATTGTCCCAGTCGCCGTTGAACACGATTGCTGGCTGGTCTGTCGGCACGATGGCGAAAACATGAGTGTCGGTTCCTTCGAGGATGCCCTCGAGCACGGTGAGATCCGAAACGACACCGCCCGTGGAGAACGACTTGTTACCGGTGAAGACGATCTCGTCGCCCTCATCCGTGACGAGCAAATCGGAATCGCGTGGATTCACCGCACCGCCGAAGAGGTAGTTGTTCTCGGTGTAGTGCTTCTCCACGGCGACGATCTGCTCGTCGGTGGCGACGAGGCGCGCCGCCCACGCCCAGAGGTAGTGGTAGCCGAGCAGTTGCCCGATCGAGCCGTCACCCCGCGCAATCGTGCGGATGACCGTGTAGGTGGTCTCCCACGCCTGCCCACCGCCGCCATGCTCGGTCGGCCCGAGCAGCGTGACGAGCCCGGAGTTCTTGAGAAGCGCCACTTCGGCGTGCGGCGGCTGGTTGGCGACATCCCGCTCAACCGCATCTGCCGCCAGGATGTCAGACACTTCTTGAGCGCGCTGAAGCCAGCCCTCTGGTGTGGTGGGGCGGGCGCTATCCGCCCATCGATTCTCGATCGCAGTGGGCGTGGCAGTGAGGTGTGGCATGGTCGCTTTCCTTGGTGAGTCAGGGTTCCGGATGGGGTGTGAGCCCTATCTTGAGCCTCATCAGGGCACGCGTCGAGCATGTGTCTTCTCGCTACTTTCTGTTACGAATCGTGTACTAGATTCAGCACTGAGCACGCTGCCGAGAGCACGAGGAGACCCGATGGCCCACGAGCCGAATCCGCTCGCCACGTATCTACGGACGCGTCGGGATTCGCTGCAGCCCGCCGACGTTGGGCTGCCCGCCACCGCGGGCCGACGAGTGTCTGGACTTCGTCGCGAAGAGGTCGCCGAACTCGCGGGCATCAGCGCCGATTACTACGTGCGTATCGAGCAGGGCCGCGATCAGCACCCCTCCGACCAGGTGCTCAGTGCGCTGGCGCGAGCGCTGCGCTTGGATGACGATGCGCGCGACTATTTCTTTCGACTAGCGCGACCGGGGTCACAAACGATGCGTTCGCATCCGTTGTCGGAGTCGGTGCTGCGATTGCTCGACTACTGGTCGCACACCCCCGCCTACCTCTTTGATCGCAACCATGATGTGCTCGCCGCCAATCAGTTAATGCGCGCCCTCAGTCCCGAAGTGCAACCGGGGCACAATCAGCTCATTGACGCTTTCGGCGGGTACGCCCGCGCGATCGACGAGGAGCAGCCCGCCGCGGTGCTGGAGGGCTGGGAGTCCATTCTCAACCAGATGCTCGCCGCCCTTCGTTTCTCAAGCGACCCCCATGATCCGCGGCTGCACGAGGTGGTCGGCTATTTGTCGACGACCTACCGAAGCTTTCGACCACTCTGGGCACGGCACGAAGCCAGACCCCATACGGGCGGCACACTCCACGTGCACGTTGACCCCATCGGCTGGGTCGAATTTCGCTGGCAAGCCCTCGAAGTATCGAACGCTCCCGGCCAATATCTTGTGACGTACCTTGTCGAGCCCGACACTCACGCTGCAGCCGCCATCGCGTACCTAGTGTCGATACGCCGGCCCGGGGCATCCGACTTCCGTTCCGACCAGCCATCACCCGACGCCTAACCTCTCCTCGCGTGGAGCCCCATCAGCTCTCAATGAGAGACGGAGGATCGTCTGCAATGAGCGCTATCAGTGCATCGAGTTGCGACTGCGCGCCATCATCGGTGGTGCAGAACACGAGTAGATAGTCGTCGGGGTCTTCGGGGATTCTCACGAGGCTATAGCCCAGATTGAGCGTGCCAACGCGGGTATCAGTAAAGCCAACATTGCCGGTCACCTGCGCTCCGAGCGACTCCTTCGCCCACACTTCGGAAAATGTGTGGCTCTTGGCCGAGAGCTCACCCACTATCTCCCGAAATTCGCTATCGCCCTCATGAAGCGCGAGCGAGTCGTTGAGCATCCCGGCGACCTGGGTTGCCGCCGCGGTGAAGGATGCCCCACTGCGCTCGACAGTGGGCTCGAGAAAGGTGAAACGAGCGAGGTTCACGCCCCTCTCGAAACTGGCGGAGAGCGCTCGAGCGAGCGGATTCGAGGCGAGCACCTCAAGATGCCGGTCCAGCAGCACAGCGGGCACTTCACGCCAGTTCCTGAGGTGCGCGCTCGCCAGAGCACGTTGGCGCGCAACGACGGGATCGACATCTTCGTTCATGTGCTCACCGTAGGGCGCGACCGTCGCGGCAGCCTAGCCCCGGTGGGGCCACCCACCACCGCGATCTAGCGCGTTGGTGCGTCTGGCTCGCTGAAGCGTGTGGGGGTCATGCCGGACCCAGTACCGCGAGCGGCGAGGTACGCGAGAGCGGCGGCGGCGGGCGATCCGGGAGTCGGAAATATCACCATCAGCTCATAGCCAAAATGCACCGGCAGTGAGAAGAGTTGGATGTTGAGCTCCACTTCCCCGACCCCCGCAATCGGCACACGAAACATCCGCTCGCTAAACGGGCGAGCATCATGGCGCGCCCAACAACGAGCAAACTCGGGCTGTTCACGCAGCAGCTGAGCGACGATCTCCTGCCGACGTGGATCTGTCGGATCGCTGTAGAAGCGAAGCGCTGCAACGTGATCAGAGACGAGACCTCGCCAGTCAGGATGCCGCGTGCGAGCGCCAGGCAAGAAGGTATTGAGCATGAGGTTCATGCCGACCTGAAAACTTTCGGGAACAAGAGCCCGGGCCAGCGAATTGCTGGCGACAATGTCGCGGTTAGGGTCGAGAACGAGGGCGGGGCTATCTGGCCACTGCTCGAGTAGACGGCCCGTGATGGCATCCGGCAACGGCCCTGCTGCTTGCGGTCGAGGCGCTTGAGGCGTTGCCAACCGAACGAGGTAGCGGACAGCAAATTCGTCGAGTTGAAGCGCTCGCGCGAGCGCACTGATCACTTGCATCGACGGGCGATTATCTCGGCCCTGTTCGAGCCGAACGTAGTATTCGCGGCTGATGCCCGCGAGCGCGGCGACTTCGTCACGACGCAGCCCGGCGACACGGCGCTGAGGATCGGCCGGCAAGCCTACTTGCTCAGGCGTGAGCACCCCGCGGCGAGCGCACAAGTACTCACCGAGCGCACCCTGTTGATCGGCCACGAGGGGTCCTTTCCCAATTCCCGCACTAGTAAATCTAGTCCGGTGCGGGCCTCTGAGGGTACCTGCCTAGGACTCGTGGGGGCACGCGCACCAGCGATTGCCTTTCTAGCCTGAGACAGAGTTCTCCCCACCACTTGAAAGGAACCCGTAATGCCCTACTTCACCACCTCCGACGGAACCGAGATTTACTACACCGATCAGGGTGCCGGTCAGCCGGTACTACTGAGCCACGGCTGGCCTCTCTCCTCGGATGCCTGGCAAGTCGAAATCAAACTGCTCGCCGACAACGGCTACCGCGCTATCGCGCACGATCGCCGCGGACACGGTCGCTCCTCCAAGACTTACACCGGCAATGACATGGATACCTATGCCCGCGACCTCGCTGAGCTCGTCGAGCACCTCGACCTCAGCAACCTCGTCGTCATTGGCCACTCAACGGGTGGCGGTGAAGTGGTGCGTTATGCCGCTCAGCACGCCAACGGCCGCGTCGCGAAGGTCATCACTGCCGGCGCTGTTCCGCCGCAGATGGTGGCCAGCGACACCAACCCCGATGGCTTGCCCATGGAAACCTTTGATGGCATCCGTGCGGGTGTATTGAAGGATGCGTCGCAGTTCTACATTGACCTGACCGAAGCATTCTTCGGTGCCAACCGCGACGGCTCCGCCGTGTCAGAGGGTGCTAAACGCGAGTTTTGGCGCCAGGGCATGAACGTCAATCTGGCCGCTGCCTACGACTGCGTGAAGGCATTCTCCGAAACCGACTTCACCGAAGACCTGAAGGCTCTGGATGTTCCCATCCTGCTCGCGCACGGCGATGACGATCAGATTGTGCCCATCGACGATGCCGCCCACAAGGCCGCAGCGCTCGTGAAGCACGGAACGCTCAAGGTGTATGCGGGAGCGCCCCACGGCATCTACGGCGACTACCAGGAGCAACTCGGCCGCGACATTCTCGAGTTCATCGCGGAGTAAGCACGCTCAGTGTGATTGGCGCTTAGCTCGCCAGCGTTGCCACGATTCACGCACCCGTCGACGGGTTCGCTTCCAGAATGCTCGGGAGCGAGCCCGAGAGGCTGCATGACGTTCGGCCTCCAACTGTTTCTCTTGAAGAAAAAGTTTGGCTCCGGCTTCATTGCGGGCGCGAACCCACTGGCCGTTCCCACCCATAAACATCTGCATCACATCCCGACTGCGCTGGAGTTAGGCGCCCCTCCACCGTAACGAGAATTCATCACGAAGCAAGGGCCGCGGCGGCAGGACGGTTCTCCGAAGCCAGCTCAACGCTGACGTCCGCACTGCCGCGGGCACCGCGCCATGAAGGCGGAATTGACCCCCTGAACTGGGTGTCCCGTTAACGATAAAATCCCGGTCTTGTTCACACGAACGAGACCGGGATTTTGCTACTGTGACCCCAGCGGGATTCGAACCCGCGTTACCGCCGTGAGAGGGCGGCGTACTAGGCCTCTATACGATGGGGCCTCACAACAACTAGAAAAGTATGCCACACCTTTTGCACTACTTTTCCCACTTCTGCCAATTTATAATCACAGGATCATTTTTGACTGCCTTCACGCGCGCCACCACTGCCACTTTTATTGCCGTTGCGGCTGTCGCCGCACTCACGGGGTGCTCACTCCTCTCCCCTGAAATTCCCCGCGATGACAGCGGCCAAGTGCTCGAGCCGACCATCATCGGCTCCACCGAACTACTCGTCGATGACTGCTTTACCTTCGTTGACGGCAGCAACCTCAGCGAAGCAGAAGTGACCCCGTGCACCACAGATCACAGCCACATTGTGATTGGCAAGGGCGAACTCGAGAAGAGTGCCATCACTGACGCCGGCGGCTTGCAGAACGCGGTCTCCTCAGCGTGCTCTGACACCTTCAGCGCGTTCAAAGAGACAGTGGCAGATGGCGCAGCACGCCCCGATCAGGAATTCATCATCTCCGAGCACTCCACCGACGATGGCACGCTCATGACTGATTACGCGTGCATCGCTACCGATGCCGCCTCCCCCGCCGCCTAGCGGGACACCAGCAAGCACTGGCTACGGCCGCTGGTCCAGAACGTTCAGCACGCCGGCGACCATCTTGATATCGATCGGCAGCGCCGCAAAGCGCTCCCCGTCGGCGTACGCCATGATGTCCTCGGACTCGATACGGATTCGCTTAGCCCGATAGACCGTCACGCGAGGGTCGCTGAGATGCCTGCCACTGAAGACGCGCGGGAAGACGCGCAAGAAAGCCAACCGCGACAGAGCTTCAACGACGAGAACATCGGCGAGGCCGTCATCCAGAATCGCATCGGGCGTTACCTTCATGCCGCCACCGAGCGACACATTATTGCCCACGCTGACAAGCGCAGCCGTAGTTTCAATCACCACGTCGTCGAGGGTGAGCTTGTAGTGGATCGGGCGCAAGCGCAACAGTTCGATGAGAAGCGCGACCGTGTAGCGGCTGGCACCGCGCGGCCACGACATGAGGTTCGCACGCTCGTTGACGATCGCATCAAAACCGGCGGAGAGCACACACGCAAACCAGCGGGTCGCGGCCGAACCAGTGGCGTCGTCGACATAGGTAACGCTGCCGGCGTCAATAGCCCGCGGCGGCCTCGCAAGGCCGCGAACAACACTCGCAACAGCGGCATCCACATCAGACAGGGGGATGCCAAGACCCCGAGCCATGTCATTGCCGGTGCCCGACGGAATGATGCCCAAAGGAACCTTGGTTTTCGCCACCAGATTGGTGCCCAAATTGACCATGCCGTCGCCGCCAACAACAAGTAGGGCATCCGGCTTCTTCGCGACCGCTTTTCGCCCGCGCTTCAACAGCAAAGCGAAATTGGGTTGCTCAAGCGCGGTCACGTCATGCCCGAGTGCGCGCAAGGCCTCAACAGCACGAGGGCCCACGTTCTTGCCGCGGCCAAACGATGCTGTGGGATTGATCGCGACAACGAGACGCAGGGGTTTGATCGACTCCACACTTCAGTATGTCGCACTGTCTCGCATCCAGCGCACCACAGGCTTAGGCTCGAACTATGAAGGTCACCAAGTATGAGCATGCCTGCCTCGTTCTCGAACACCAGAATGAGCGCCTCGTCATTGACCCCGGCGGGTTCACCGCGCCGCTTCCCGCGCTCGACAACGTGACTGCCATCGTGATCACCCACCAACACCCCGACCACTGGACCGACGAGCAACTGCAGCGCATTCGCGACAACAATCCCGACGCGCCCATCTTCGGCCCTGCCGGTGTCACGGCCGCTGCCACGAACTGGAACATCACCACAGTCGTTGACGGCGCGAGCGAAACCGTGGGGGCCTGGACACTTGAATTCTTTGGCGGCGAGCATGCCATCATCCATCCCTCGATCCCGATGATCGACAACCTCGGCGTGCTCGTGAATGGCGAGTTTTGGTACGGCGGCGACTCCTTCACGGTGCCGCCGAAGCCCGTGGCGGCCGCCGCGATCCCCGCCGGCGCTCCGTGGCTCAAGATCAGCGAGGTCATGGATTACGTGACCGAGCTGGCCCCGAAACGCGCGATTCAAACCCACGATGCCGTGCTCTCCGACAAGGGACTTGCCCTCTCGGCCGCCAGAATTACGGATGCCATGGCTGGCTACGGTGGCGAACTGACGGTTCTGCAGCCGGGCGAATCCATCACGCTCTAGCCGGCGCGGAGCTCTAAGCACTCTCCCAGCTTTTTGCAGTTGTGCATTTTTGCAGTCTCTGCAATTATTGCTGAGTGCCTGATACTCCTGCCCTCGGTCTCCGCGACCGCAAACGAATCGAAACGCGACTGCGCATCGAAACTGCCGCGGTTGAAATCGTCACGGCTGAAGGGCTTGATGGCGCCACGGTCGACATGATCAGCGACCGCGCCGACATCTCGCCGCGCACCTTCTTCAACTATTTCGAGAGCAAAGAGGATGCCATCCTCGGCACTCAAGACATGGGAGAAGTTCAGCGCGCGATTGATGCTGGAGTCGCCGGCGCAGAAACCGATGACTTGGTCGTTGCGATCGTCTCCACCATGTTCCACATCTTTGGCCCGATGGCCGCACGAACTCAGCTCAAAACACAGCGGATGGCTCTTGTTCAAGAACACCCGCGTTTGTTGAGCCGACAGATTCACCAATTCACGCAACTGAACAGCACGATGGCTGCTGCCGTTGTCGAATTCCTTAATAAGCGAGAAACTACGCTCCCCCGCGACCCCGAACACGTCGCCGAAATTGCCGTAGCCACTTGCGTCGCATCCGTTCGAATCGCGGTCAAGGAATGGATTGCTGCCGGCGCTACCGCCGACATCGACTCCATGTACCTTCGCGCGATCGGACTTACACGAGAAACACTGAACACACTTCAATGACAACCACCAACGAACCACCCGTCGCCGACGTCACTCCCGAAACCTTCAACGATCCCGCTACGAAGCGCAGCATCCTGTTGCTGTTCGTGGGTCTCATGGTGACGATGCTGCTGTCAGCTCTCGACCAAACCATCTTCAGCACTGCGCTCCCCACCATTGTGGGAGAGCTCGATGGCGTGAACCACATGCTGTGGGTCACGACGGCCTACATTCTGGCTGCGACCATCATGATGCCCGTCTACGGAAAACTCGGTGACCTCATTGGTCGCAAGGGTCTGTTCATCGGAGCAATTTCCATCTTCATGATTGGCTCTGTTGTCGGCGGGCTCGCCCCCGACATGACCTGGCTGATCGTCGGCCGTGCCGTTCAGGGACTCGGTGGCGGTGGCCTCATGATTTTGTCGCAGGCGATCATTGCCGATGTGATTCCCGCACGCGAGCGTGGCCGCTACATGGGAGCGATCGGCGGCGTATTTGCTCTCGCGAGCGTCGCCGGGCCACTACTCGGTGGCTGGTTCACTGAGTCGATCGGATGGCGTTGGGCGTTCTGGATGAACCTCCCGCTCGGTGCCCTAGCGATCCTCGCTGCTGTCACCCTGCTCAAACTCCCCCCACACAACAAGCGCAAGCCGAGTATCGATGTCGCCGGCATGGTGTTGCTCGCCATTGCTTCGGCAGCGGTTGTTCTCACGACAACGTGGGGTGGCACACAGTACGACTGGGATTCGCTGCTCATCATCTCGCTAATCATCATCGCCGTTGTCGCCGCCTTCTCCTTCGTGATGGTGGAACGCTCCGCCGCCGAGCCGATCATGCCCATGGGCATGTTCAAGGAACGCAACTTTGTTCTCACGACGGCATCCGGCCTGATTACCGGTATCGCCATGTTCGGTGCCCTCGCCTACATGCCGACGTACTTGCAGATGGTGACGGGTGTGAATGCGACCCAGGCCGGATTCTTGATGATTCCGATGATGGGTGCGCTTCTTCTGAGTTCGGTAACGGCGGGCCAACTGGTTAGTCGCACCGGCCGTTACAAGTGGCTACCGATCACGGGCGCCTTTGTTCTCGCTACCGGTTTGGCGTTGCTCTCCACTATGACGCCCGACCTCCCCCTCTGGATTCTCTGCTCGTACCTCGCCGTGATGGGCCTCGGTATCGGCATGAGCATGCAAATTCTGGTGCTTATCGTGCAGAACACGTTCCCCAACTCGCAGGTCGGCACCGCTACGGCATCCAACAACTACTTCCGCCAGATTGGTGCCTCAATCGGCACCGCAGTGGTCGGCAGCCTGTTCGTTGCTCGTCTCACCGATCTGCTGAGCACCCGCCTTCCGGCTACTGCCGCTGGCACCACCGGCGACACCAACTCATTGACACCAGCTGCTGTGCGCGATCTTCCGGATGCGCTCCGCGAGATCATCGTCAGCTCCTACAACGATTCGCTGGCACCGGTGTTCCTCTACATGGTGCCGCTGGTTCTGCTCTCGGCCGTGCTGCTGATGTTCCTCAAAGAGGTTCCGTTGGCCACCAGCATCGACCGCGGAGAAGCCACGGAATCGCTCAACGTGCTCGGGGACGACGATGACAGCGACGATGCCGAAGCGAAGGCAACGGGTGCCGCTTCGCCCCAACTGACGACAGCGAGCGATCAGTCGGGGCCTGTTTCGATCATCCGCAGTCAGCCGTAGTTGCGGTGACGGCGACCACACAGGTCGCCGCACTGCGTGGCTAGACCCGCAGCATCCTCGTCACTCAACGACGAGAGTGTTGCGGGTCTTTCGCTGTCTGCCCTAGTCGAGGCCGAGGTAGGCCTCGATGACCTTCTCGTCAGCGAGCAGTTCATGGGCGGGGCCAGAGTGCGACACTTCGCCGGTCTCCAAGACGTAACCGTAGTCGGCGGCGGCGAGGGCACGGCGGGCGTTCTGTTCGACAAGGACGACAGTGGTGCCGGTCTGCCGGATCTCCTCGATCACGGTAAACACTTCGTCGACGATCTTCGGAGCCAGCCCCATCGACGGTTCATCGAGCAGCAGAATCTTCGGTTCGGCAATCAGAGCGCGGGCAATCGCCAGCATCTGCTGCTCTCCACCGGATAGCGCGCCAGCATGCAGTTTGCGACGCTCAAACAACACGGGGAATCGCTCGTAGACTTCGGCAACCTTTGCGTGCATCGCACTGTTGCTGCGGTGCCAGCCACCCAGAGTGAGGTTCTCGGCAACAGTGAGGGTGCCCAAGATCTCGCGACCTTCCGGCACCTGCACGAGCCCCGCCTTCACTAGGCGGTGTGCCGGCCACTTGGTGACGTCTGTGCCCTCGAAAGTGATGACACCTTGGCGCGGGCGCAAGAGCCCCGATACGGCGTTGAGCACCGAAGTCTTGCCTGCACCGTTGGCGCCGACGAGCGTGACAAGCGAGCCGACCGGCACCTCGAAGGACACGTCGCGCACGGCCTCCACGCGCCCGTAGTTGACCTGCAGGCCCGTGACACTCAGAATCGGGTCGCTCATCGGTTCTCCTCCGGGGTAGTCGCGTCGTCAGCCGCAGCAGCACCGTCATGCTCGGGGTGCTCGGCTACACGGTCATCAACGACGTGGGCGAGGGTTTCGGAGGCGAGCACGGATGCCGCCTCGACATCCTCATCGGAGCCTGCTGATCCGAGGTAGGCCTCGAGCACGCGCGGGTCCCGAGCGATCTCGCTCGGCTCTCCGAAGGCGATGATCTCACCAAAGTTCAGCACCATGATGCGGTCACACGTGGCCAGCATCATCCGCACATTGTGCTCAATGACGAGCACGGCGATGCCGTCGGCGGCCAGCGAACGAATGAGCTCCGACAGGCTTGCTGCTTCGACATGGTTCATTCCCGCTGCGGGCTCATCGAGCACGAGGAGAGACGGATGCGAGGCGAGCGCGCGGGCGATCTCCAGTCGACGTTGGTCGCCATAGGAGAGGTCACCGGCGGCGTTCGCGGCTTTCTCACCGAGGCCCACGCGGACCAGCTGGGCCGAGGCCATCGCGACGGCTTCACGCTCGAGACGTCGAGCTGAGGGCAAGAAGAACAGCCGACGCAACAGGGTGTCCTGCGTGATGCGGTAGCCGCCGACGAGCACGTTTTCGAGCGCCGAGAGGCGGTTGAAGAGCTTGATCTGCTGGAAGGTGCGCGCCACTCCGGCTTGCGCCAGGCGGTGAGCTTTTGTGCTGGCGGTGAGAGGAACGCCGAGAACACTGCCGGTTCCCGTCGTTGGCGGCGTCAGGCCGGTCACCATGTTGACGAGGGTGGTCTTTCCCGCGCCGTTGGGCCCGATCAGTCCGAGCACCTCTCCAGCATTCACCGTGAGGTCAACAGATTGCACGGCGTGAACTCCGCCGTACGACTTGCCAAGGCCACTGAGGTTGACAAGCTCGGAACCAACAGCTGGCAGAGCAGGCAGCGTGGGCTGGAATGACGGATCGACGTTCAGTCGCTTGGCCGATTTTCGCACCGGGATGAGCCCCGAGAGGCCACCGGGAAGAAAGAGAATCACGACAAGAAGAAGCACACCCGAAATCGTGGGGCGAATCCACCCGGCATCGATTCCGATCGCGCGCTGCACTTCAGGAAGCAAACTGAGGAAAGCGGAGCCAAGAACGGGGCCGATGAAGAGCGTGACACCGCCGACGACTGCGGTGACAAGTCCATCGACTGCAGCAGTGAAGGAGAACTCGTTCGGATCCGCGAACCGGGAGAAGTGCGCGAGAAGCACGCCATAGAGGCCCGCAACTGCTCCGGCGATCACGAACGACGCCATCCGGTACCGAGGAACGTCGATGCCCATGGTGGTCGCGGCCAGTTCATCTTCGCGAATTGCGGCGAACGCTCGCCCGAGGCGGGAACCAGACAGGCGCCAGAACCAGTACGCCACGACGATCAACGCGATCCAGGCGACGCCGGGGCCAACGAGCTTGGCGAAGCTAAGCCCTTGCGCACCATTCGTCCATGTCTGGTTGATCAGAAAGATCCGCACCATTTCACCGAAGGCGAGAGTGGCGATGGCAAGAAACACGCCACGAAGGCGAATGACGGGCAGTCCCAAGATAAACGCGGCGAAGGCGCCGACAATCATGCCGAAGATGATGCCAATGACGAGCGGCGGGATAAAGCCGAATAGTGGCTCGGAGGGTACGACAAGCGCCGAGGTAAAGGCCGCCAACGAGGCGAGCCCTACCTGCGCCAAGCTCAACTGGCCGGCGATGAGCACGGCGTAGAAGCTATAGGCGAGAATCGCCGTGAGGGCGATCAGGGTGATGAGTGACGAGTATTCCGCGATCACGATTAGACCTCCCGCGTCTTGCGAGCGCCGAAGAGGCCCTGCGGTCGAAGTATGAGGATGAGGAACAGAAGACCGAACGCCACCATGTCTCGCCACGAGCTGCCGATGTAGTTGACGGCGAGCACTTCGGCCAGACCGAGGATCAGACCACCAACGAGTGCTCCCGGCAGGGATCCCATTCCGCCGACAATGATCACCGCGAGGGCCTTGAGTTCAACGGCATGGCCGATGCCGAGGGATGCAGCATTCACGTTCAGGGTGAACAACACACCGGCAACCGCACCGAGTGCAGACGAGAGCGCGAAGGTTGTGCTGCTGATGCGACCCACGTTAAGGCCGAGGACGGCGGCGGCGTGCGGGTTCTCGGCGATCGTGCGCATTCCTCGACCCAGCTTGGATTTGGCCACGAGCCAAGTGAGAACGACCATGAGCGAGACGCTGATGATGAGGATGACGACTTGAAGCAGGGACACTGTCGCGCCGAAGATTTCCACGCGCGTAGTGGGAAAGGCATCCGCGGGAAAACGACGGGTATCGGCCCCGTACAGCGCCTGCAAGAGAGAGAGGATAATCGCGCCGAACGCAATCGAAGAGATGAGCCCCGCGAAGTGCGCATCGTGGCGACCGGCGAGCGGCCTGAAAGCGATGCGCTCGATAGCAATGCCCAGGATCGCGCCAACCACCAGCACGATGGGGATGAGCAGCCAGATCGGGACCCCGAAGACCGTGACGATCTCGATACCGACCAAGGCGCCGGCGGTGAACACCGCCGCATGGGCCAGGTTCAGCCGGTCAAGAATGCCGAATACCAGGGTGAACCCGATCGCGAATAACGCGTAGATCGAGCCGAGAAATATCCCGTCCAGAAAGAGTTGCATTGGTGGTGTCCCTGCTCTGTGACTGCGTGCCGCCCGAAGGCGGCACGCAGTCTGCATGTATTTGGCGGTGCGGTGCGGTGA
This sequence comes from Salinibacterium sp. NG22, assembly GCF_015864925.1. Classification (NCBI taxonomy): domain Bacteria; kingdom Bacillati; phylum Actinomycetota; class Actinomycetes; order Micrococcales; family Microbacteriaceae; genus Salinibacterium; species Salinibacterium sp. NG22. The sequence continues at coordinate 839,846 of NZ_JADYWG010000001.1, forward strand.
CGCTAGTTCAGGATGACGAACTGGCCGTCCTGAACGATCTGCACGAGAGCGTCATGTTCAGCATCGCGGTTCGCGTTCAGAGTCACATTACCGAGAACGGTAGGAACATCCGTGATTGTGCCAAGGCCAGCCTTGATTCCGTCACGCTCGCCCGAGCATTCTGAACGGACTGCCTGGTCGATGATCTGCATTCCGGCGTACGCCTGAGCGGCGAACTGGTCGGGAGCTGAGCTGTAGGCGGCGGTGTAGTCATCAATGAACTTCACGTTCTGCTCATTGTCTGACGCGGAGTTCCACGCGGCTCCCACGATGACGCCTTCTGCAGCATCGCCAGCACCTTCGATGAGTGCGGGCGAGTTGAAGCCGTTTCCACCAATGATCGGGGTGTCGATGCCGATTTCACGGGCCTGGGTCACGAGCGGCACTGCGGCGTCGATGAGACCAGAAACGATGATCGCGTCGGCGTCAGATTGCTTTGCCTTGTTGAGCAGGGCGCGGAAGTCAGTGTCAGCCTTGGAGAAGGTGAGCGTTTCAGCGACCTCAACGTTTTGGTCCTCGAGAGCGGCAGCGAACGCTTGGTAGCCAGATTCGGTGAACGCATCGTCGTTGGCGTACATGACAACGACCTTCTGCACACCGAGACTGTCAACAGCAGCCTTGACGGTCTGCGGGATGACGGCATCTTCAGTGAGGGAGTCGCGGAAAATGTAGTCACCGATTTCGGTGATGCCCGCTGCAGTGTTAGACACACCGAGCACGGGAACGCCAGCGTCCTGCGCGATCGGGTCTGTTTGCTTTGCCGTGTTCGACAGCGTCGGGCCGATGATGACACTAGCGCCAGCGCTAATGAAGCTATCGAAGACCTGGATGGCTTCCTTCGGGTCGGTCGCGTCGTCCTCGACAGTGAGGTCGTACGTGACGCCGCCAACCTCGTTGAGAGTCTTGACCGCAAGTTCGAGTGCATTCTTCTGCCCAGCACCGTACTGTGCAGCAGCACCGGTGAGGCTAAAGGAAGCACCAATGGGGATCTCAGAATCGATGACGCATTCTGCGCCAGTACCGGTTCCGGTCAACTCGCCACCGGCGGTCGATCCCGAATCTGCAGGAGCGCTGCAGGCGGTGAGTGCAAGCAATAGGGTGGAACCGCAAACAGCGGCGGAGAGTAGTTTTCTTCTCATAGTGGACCTCCTTGGCCAAGGTGCAAGAGCCACCTAACGCCTAGGCAAACTCGTCGGTGCGAGTCTATCCATTCTCGCCCTCGCGCTGAGACAGCATCAGTCCTCTCCGGCTATCAGCTTTTCGATAAATTTCCCTGAAAGGCTCAGCACATGACCGAACTGCTTATCGTGATCGTGGTCGCGCTCATTGTGATTGCCTCTGCGACGCTGCTCGGCCCCCGCTTCGGAGTTGCTTCACCCCTCGTTCTCGTTGCCATTGGCGTTGCAGCAAGTCTCGTGCCGGCATTCGACTCGGTGCAGATCGATCCTGAGTTGATTCTTCAAGGCATCCTTCCGCCGCTGCTGTATTCGGCGGCGGTGTCCTTGCCGACCATGAACTTCCGGCGGGAGTTTGGGGCCATCGGCGGACTGTCGGTGGTGCTAGTTGTGGGCACTGCGCTCATCCTTGGCGTGTTCTTCATGCTCGTAATTCCGGGGCTCGGGTTCGCGTGGGGTGTTGCGTTGGGCGCCATCGTGAGCCCCACGGATGCCGTTGCAGCATCCATCATCAAGAAGACACCAGTCTCAAAGCGGGTTGTTGCCATGCTCGATGGCGAAAGCTTGCTGAACGATGCGACTGCCCTCGCGCTGCTGCGGGCCGCGATTGTGGCGACAGCAGCAACGTTCTCGTTTTGGGGTGCGGTTGGCTCCTTCTCCTATTCGGTCCTGATCGCCCTCGTCATTGGTGGTGCGGTTGGTTGGCTGAACCTTGTTGTTCGCAAACGCATCACCGATCCCACCGTCAACACGGCGATCTCGTTCACGGTCCCCTTTATTGCGTCGGTTCCTGCCGAGTTATTGGGTGCCTCGGGGCTGGTCGCCGCTGTTGTTGCAGGAATTGTGACCGGCATCCGGGCACCACGATTGTTCTCGCCCCAGAATCGGCTTTCGGACACCCAGAACTGGCGCATGATCGAGCTCGTTCTTGAGGGCGCGATTTTCTTGATGATGGGCCTTCAGATTTCGGCCATTCTGACGGATGTCGAAAACGATGATGCAGGAATAAGGAATGCGGTGCTGATCGCGGCCGGGGCTCTCGTGATCACAGTCGTGGTGCGTGCAGCGTATGTCGCTCCCCTTCTCGCGTTCTTGGCCCGCCGTTCGAAGCGGCATGAGTCTATGAAGTCGCGAATGCAGGTGGTGCAAGAGCGGCTGAATGCACCGAAGGACATTCAGGATGCGGCGGAGCGCGGCAGTAAACACAATCCGGCCCGATCGGAGCGCTATCTTCAACGCGTGACCGGTCTGGTCACTCGGTCGTTGGCCGATATCGAGTATTTTCGGCGTGAGCCTTTGGGTTGGCGCGAGGGCACCACTGTGGTGTGGGCTGGCATGCGAGGCGCGATCACGGTGGCTGCAGCCCAGACGTTGCCCGCTGACACTCCTCAGCGTTCGACCCTCATTTTGATTGCGTTTGCGGTGGCGGCGATGTCACTGCTCGTCCAGGGTGGAACGATCGGCACCGTCGTACGACGGATCTCACCGAAGGCCGATAAGGTCGCGGTCGCTGAGCGAGAACGGGAAGAACGAACCCGCCTCTTTGCCCTCTTGAAAGCAAGCGCGAGCACCATCCCTCCGCGGCTGGATGTCAATGGTGCTGTCGTTGATAGCGATAACGCCTACGCTCCGCTGGACGCTGATTTCGATGACGAGAAACGCCACCGACTGGCGGTCATTGATGCTCAGCGCACGGCTCTGCTTGACGCGCGCGATAACGGCATCTTCGATGCCGACCTGCTGGAGAATGCCTTGGCGAATCTCGACGCCTCACAGATCGCGCTCGAGATGCGCGGCAAGCCCGCCTGACAGGGGCAATGGCATCCACACGCAGCGGTTGAGGGATGCCGAGCGTCCCCAGCGAGCGCTGGTGAAGTGATGGCTAGCCTTGCAGGCCGAGATGGACGAAGATGGCGTCATGGAACCAACCGCCGCACGCCCCGATCGCACGCTCATCGCGATCCTTTCCGTCATCGCCGCCATCGTGGTGATTGCGCTCGTTGTGGTGTTCACCCGCGGCGGCCCAGCGGTACTCGATCCGGCAACGCCCGAAGGCGTTGTGCAGTCTTATTCGCTCGCGATTGTGGATAGCGACTTCGCGACGGCGCGCGACCTGTTGTCCGCCGAGCTGCGTGAGAATTGCGACCCGGCCGATCCGAGCACCTTTCAAGGCCTGAGGATGACCGTCATCTCGTCAACCATCAACGACGACACCGCCGTGGTGCGGGTGTCGATGGAACGCGGCAGTGGCGATTTCGGTGGCTCCGGCTACGTGTCAGAAGAAGTGTTCACCCTCGTTCTCGAAGACCGCTCATGGCGGATTGAGTCAGCCCCGTGGGACCTCACCCTCTGCTACAACCAAGGACTCGGCGAATGACCACCTCACGCACAACAACTCCCCCACCCTCAGTGGCAGCGACGCCAGCGGTCGGTGGCGTGCAAACTGTGCGCCGAGTCATCACCTACGGGTTGCTAGCGGCGACCGTCATTATTGCGGCGAGCGGCCTCAGCGGCCTGCTCGACCGACTGTTCAGTGCTGGCCGTGTCGAGGTGAGTTTCGATAACTACGGCTTGGCGACATCACTCGCCTCCGCCCTCGTCGCTGGACCTCTCGCGGCGGGGCTGTGGTGGTTGACGTGGCGCGATTCGGCAATGGCGCGAGATCGAGCATCCATTCTCTGGCCGGTATATCTCGTCGTGATGTCAACGGTCGCGCTCCTGGTCGCAACCATCTCGTTGTTCTCCTGGGCGTCCGATGCGATCGTCAACGGCTGGCGACCCTCCGGCCTTGCCGTGGGGATCGTGTGGGGTTTGGTGTGGGCCTGGCACTACTGGATGTGGCGGCATCCGCTCAAAGCGCCCACCCGCCTAGCCGGTGCTGCACCGGCAATCGCATCGCTGTTGGGCCTCATTTATCTTGCTGGCGGACTAGCGGTGGCTGTCGCCCGCATCATTGATGCCGCGATTGATGCGTTCGTGGGAAGCGTTTTCGTGACAGACCCGCTGTGGCAGCTGGTGTTGCAAGCGCTCGTCTGGGCAGCCGGCGGCGCGCTGTTGTGGTGGTGGCATTGGTTCCGCGCCGGAGTGCGTTCGCAATCGCACGGCTTCGCCAACGTCTTGCTGGTGTTCATTTCGGGCATCGCCTCGATTGCGGCCTACGTTGTGGGCACCGCCGTTGTGCTGTGGGTGATTCTCTCGCTGCTCGCGCGCGTGCCAGAACCACTCTCGGTCACTCTGAGTCCTCTCGGCAGCGCGTTTTCGGCTGCCGCGGTTGGCATCGTTGTCTTCACTTATCACGCTCGCATTTTCGGAGCACGCTCTCGGGGAGTCCGCTCCGCGGTCGGGTTCGCTAGCTCTGGTGTGTCCCTTGCGGTGGCCGCGACTGGCGTCGGCGTGACGGTAAATGCGTTGCTCGCAACATCCAGCAATTCGATTATTGAGGGCAACATCCGCAGCCTGCTATTGGGTGGTCTCAGTGGCCTGCTCGTGGGTGGAGTCTTCTGGTGGAGAGCCTGGCGCCCGCTGCACGCGTCAGCTCCTGAGCGCGTGGCGACTCCCGGTCGGCGCATCTATCTCGTGATCATTTTCGGCCTCAGCGCACTCGTGGCACTCATCACGTTGCTCGTGATCGGCTTTCAGCTGTTCTCGTTCTTGCTCGATGGTGGCAGTGGTGAAAGCTTCGTGGAGCGTTCGCGTCAAGCCCTCGGGCTGCTCACGGCCACCCTCCTCGTTGCCGCCTACCATTTCGCGATTTGGCAACGAGACCGCGCCTCCAACGTCACTGAAGAAGTCGTTCGTCGCATCGGTCGCGTCACACTCGTAGCCTCCCACGACAACGCCGAACTCGTGGATGCCGTGCGCGCTGCAACCGGAGCCCGCGTGACGGTTCTTCAGCGCGCGACTGCTTCGCCGCTTGAACCGGGCATCGCCGAAATCGTTGCCGCCCTCGACGGTATCGAGGCCAGCAACGTTCTCGTGGTGGCGGGCGCTAAGGGCAAGATCGCGGTCATCCCCCTCAAGGGGTAGCGCTCTCGTGAGCGGACGCGGAATTGCTGGCTAGCGGAAGTTCAACCCGCCGTTAATGTCGAGAACCTGCCCCGTCACGTACGACGACAGGTCAGAGGCCAAGAAGGCAGTGACGCCAGCGACGTCTTCCACAGTTCCAGCGCGCCCCAACGGCACACCGGCGATGATTCCGGGCTGCGCGCTGCTTGGCGTGAAGTTGTTGTGGAACGGAGTGTCACCGATGAACCCGGGCGCGAGAGCATTGACGGTGATGTTCGACGCGGCAAGCTCCTTGGCGAGACCTCGCGTGAAGCCGACGATGGCGGACTTTGCCGTCGCGTAGGCAACAGCACCGGCGCCACCACCATTTTCGGAGGCGAGCGACGACATCATGATGACGCGGCCGGCGCTCGACTGCGTCAGGTACGGGATCGCCGCGCGAGAGACGAAGAACCCGCTCGTGGCGTTGACATCCATCACCTGGTGCCAGTGCTCGTCGCTCATCTCGGCGATCGTGTGACGCCCGACGAGGTTTCCTGCGTTGTTCACGATGATGTCGAGACCACCAAGCGCTTGCGCAGCGGCATCCACGACGGATGTTGCTTGGGCAGAGTCGGTGAGGTCACCCTGCACCGCGACCGAAGTGCGGCCGAGGGCCACGATCTGGGCCACGACGTCGGCAGCGGCATCCTTGCTCTTGGCGTAGTGGACGACGACATCTGCGCCGGCTTGGGCGAGACCAAGCGCGATCGCCGCGCCAATTCCTTGTCCTGCGCCGGTGACTAGGGCTTTGCGGCCGGTGAGGTTGAGCTGCATGGTGCCTCTTTCTGGTTGAGCGATGAAAAACAGGTACTAAAAATCGGGGATGGTCAGGCTTGGTATACCAACGAGTCGAGGCTACACGATCACCTTTTTGCTGGTCGCGGCACGGGCCGGAAGAACGAGCACACCGTCAATACGACGCGGGATTGAGGAGAACTCCTCCCGCAATTCCTCGGGGAGCACCGCTGCCGGCGCATCCTGAAAAGCGATCGGGCGGAGAAAACGACGGATGGCGCTGACACCGACCGAGCTGTGTTGGGAGTTTGTGGACGGCCAGTTTCCGCCGTGGTGTTGCGCCCACGACACTCGCACTCCGGTAGGAAAGCCGTTGAAAACGAGTCGACCGACTGTCGGCGCAATCCGCTCAGAAAGTTGGCGTACGACATCCGGTTCATCATCGCCGTGGTGAATAGTGGCGGTGAGCGAACCGGGAATGGCATCGACGGCGTGGAAGATCTGCTCAAGCGAGTCGAAGCGAGCGACAACGAGCACGGGCCCGAAGGCTTCCTCGGCGGTTGCTTCAGTGAAGTCTGCAGCATCGATCTCCAGCAGCGTGGGCGCCGCGAGGATGCCCGCGCCAGCCAACGAGCCGACCGCGAGTACGTTCGCGCCACCATCATTCGTGATTCTTCCGAGGATGTCGGTCAGCGAATGCGAAATGCGTTCGTTGAGCAGCACCATTCCACCAGCCGCGGCGGTGCGCGCTCGCAGATCTTCGAGGAGCGCGTCTCCGCTCTCCCCCCGCGGCACGAAGGCGACGCCCGGCTTGGTGCAGAACTGACCGGCCCCTAGGGTGAAGGATCCGAACAGCCCTTCGGCGATCTGCGTCGTGCGTTCGGCTGCTGCCGCCGGCGTCACAATTAGCGGGTTCAGGCTGCTGAGTTCTCCGTAGAACGGAATCGGGTTGGGGCGCTTGCTGATGATTGCCAGCAGCGCTTCTCCTGCTCCGAGCGATCCGGTGAATCCGACGGCAGCGATGTGCGGGTCGGCCACGAGAACACGCCCCGACTCGGTGCCATACACAATGCCAAGGATGCCCTCCGGAGCACCGTAGGCCGAAGCCGCGTCAGCGAGCGTGCTGAACGACAACCGCGAGGTGAGCGGATGCGAACTGTGCGCCTTGATGACGACGCTGTTGCCCGCCGCGAGCGCCGATGCAGTGTCACCGCCCACAACAGAGAACGCGAACGGAAAGTTGCTCGATCCGAAGACCGCTACTGGCCCAATGGGCAGCAGCATCCGGCGCAGCTCTGGCGCAGCCCCTAGCGGGGTTTCCCCGGCGTGGTCAATCGTGGCCTCAAGGTAGCTACCTTCACGAAGCGCTTCAGCAAACAGTCGAAACTGAAATTGCGAGCGACTGAGTTCGCCATTCAATCGCGCCTCGCCGAGACCGGTTTCGTCATTGGCCGTGGCGACGAGCGCTGGGCGGTGATGTTCTAAACCGTCGGCGAGGGCCTCCAACAGCCCGGCCCGCCAGTCACGAGTGCTCCCCCGCACTGTGTCAAACGCTAGCTGCGCGGATGCGGCCCGCGCGGCAGTCTCTGCCGGTGACGTCTGTTCAATGTCGGTTTCGTTCGTAATCCCGGTTGCGGGGTTGGTCGTTGTCAGCATGATTCTCCCAAGGATGAGGGGCGGTGGGGTGTGAAGTGCGCGGCCGTTCTGGTGTCGCATTTGCGAGGCAGAGCGTGTGGTCGTTTAGGCTGACCTCCATGACCCAGTCGCTCGACGCCACTTTTCCGTCCCCGCTGCCGCCGCAGGCGGACACTCCCACGCGCACGGATCAGATCATCGATGCACTGCGGTCGGCGATCGTTTCTGGAGCCTTGGAACCGGGTCAGGTTCTTGTCGAGCGAAAGATTGCCGAGCAGTTGGGGGTCTCGAAAACTCCCGTGCGTGAAGCGCTGATTGTGCTCGAGCGATCGGGACTGCTGGATGTTCAGGCCCGCCGCATTTCGGTTCGACGACTGGGGTTCACCGACATCCGCCACATCTATGAAGAGCGTGTCTTGCTCGAACCGTGGGCCATTATGGATGCTGCGCGAAGCGGTCGTGAGTTCACTGTCGCTGGCCAGGCGCTGGCTGACGCTCGTATTTTCGCCGCCGCCAACGACAACGCGGCGACCGCGCTCGCCAACCGTCGCTTTCATCGCGGAATGTATGCCAATAGCGAGAACGAGTTCATCGTCAATTCGCTCGACCGTTTGCAGGATCTCACGGCGTTGGCCGTTGCTGGAGTGCTCTGGGAGAACTGGCCGCGACGCGAGATTGAAGCGAGCGAGCACGAGGCGATCTACGCTGCAGCGAGCAGCGGGGATGCCACGACGGCAGCGCGTCTGATGAAAGAACACATTGGTGCCTCCATCGAGCGTGTAACCAAGCGTGAGCTCGGGCTGTAGCGGACTCACGATTAGTTGGGCAGCAGTTCGCTGTAGCTCTTCAGCAGTTCTTCGTTGGGCGGATACGTTCCGCGCAGGGGGCTTCCCGCTTCGACTTTCGACAGGATGAATTCTTCGAGCTCTTCCTGTTCGAGAGCGTCGTGCGCCACAGACTCGGCGAGGTGACGTGGGATGCAGACCACTCCATCGCGATCGCCGACCATGATGTCACCCGGATAGATTGCGACTTCGGCGCACGCGATCGGGATCTGAAAGTCCACAACGTGGTGCTGCGCCAGGTTGGTTGTCGGCGATGCGCCGGCAGAAAACGTCGGCAGGTCTAGTTCTTCGAAACCGACCATGTCGCGGAACGAGCCGTCGCTGACGATTCCGCTTGCTCCCCGCATCTTCAAGCGTGTCGCGAGAATGTGCCCAATGGATGCCGCCCGCTTCTTGCCGCGAGCGTCAATGACGAGCACTTGCCCCGGTTCGACCGACTCGACACCGATCCGTTGCGGATGGTCGTAGTCCTGAAAGATCGACGGCACATCGATGTCTTCTCTGGCGGGGATGCACCGCATCGTGAATGCTTCTCCGAGCAGACGCTGGCGCTCGGGGTTCGAGAATTCGAGCCCCTCGAGGTAGGTGTTGCGCAGCCCACGAGACATCAACTGAGTGGTGATCGTTGCGGTGCTCACTCGACTGAGTGCGAGGGTCGCTTCGGGGCTTAACGGGGCGAGGTGCGCCGCCGCTTGCTCATCGATCTCACTGCGATTCGCTGAATTGGTGTGCATTCTCAAAACCCTCCATTAGGCCGACATCCGGAGTTAGTATACTGGTATACCAAGATCTCAAGTGCGGTCGTGGGGCGAGAGCGCCGTGACTACCCCAGCGCTGGAACCACAATCTCGGGCTCGCGAGCGCCGAGCTGCACCCGCACTTCGTGCGCTGCTGCCACCAGAGCCCGCAGCACATCCGTCGGCCAGAGATCGCTCGTGCGCGTCGCCGACATCGTGATGGAGATCGCCGTAGTGATTCCGCCGGTCGCGCTCGTGAGCGGCACAGCAACACTGCGGGAGCCTGCGAGGTAAGTCTCATCGTCTAGGGCGTAGCCCCGCGCTTTCACTTCGGCAATGCGGGCAAGAAGAACGGGCACCTCGACGGCCACTTTGTTGACTAACAACGGCGCAGGAGCGGCAACAAGCCGGCGCTTCACTTCTGTGGGATCGAGGCTGCTCAACAGCGCCGTGCCTGGCGCTGTTGCATGGGCTGGGAGCTTCATCCCGACCGACGAACCGAACCGCATTCCCTCACTGGAATGCTGGCTGATAGCGAAATATGCGCTTTCTGCACCATCGAGTCGAAGCAGCTGAACGGTTTCGCCGAGATCGGATGCTAGGTCATCGAGCACCGGCCGTGCCGCGTTAGCGATCTGGTTGTGACCGGTGTACATCTGGCCGACATGCCAGGCACGCAGCCCCAACGAATACTGCCGGGTTGAGGTGTCGTGCTCAAGCCAGCCCGCAGAGTGCAGCGTGTTGAGCAGGCCGTGGGCGCTAGATCGCGGCAGCGCGAGCGCGGTAACGATCTCGGTGAAGCTCACGTAGCCCTTGGCTGCGACCAAGTCGACGATCGCCAATGCGCGATCGGCCGACTTGACGGAATGGGCTGGTGACGCCGCTGTCTGGTGTTGCATAGTCCGGAGTTTACAGATGTGAACTCGTTGTGGCACTTCTCTGACGATGAGTTTTTGCAGCACTAAAGACAGCACCCTGCCAACTGTGGTATCTTCGGCGTTCACAAGCATGAACGTGAATTAACAACAATGATTGGTTGGATATCAATGTCGATGTCAAAAATCGCCTCTAGCGGGCTCTTGCACAAGCCTTCGCGTCGCGTCAGGGTTTCGGGACTCGCCATAGCCGTCTCCGCGGGACTTCTCGTCAGTGGCTGTGCGCAGTCCGGCGAAACTTCTACTGATTCTGCTGCGGGCAGTTCGGGTGATGCGTGTGACATTTCGTCGACGTACCCGAGTGGTGCGATCGAATTCATCGTGCCGTGGGCTGCCGGCGGAGGCACCGACAGCGTCTCTCGCTTCGTCGGAATTCAGTTGTCTGACCGTTTGGGAGTTCCGGTCAACGTCGTCAACCGTGACGGCGGTGGTGGCGTTATCGGTCACACGGCCATCGCTAACGGCAACGCCGACGGCTCCGTTATCGGTATGACCACGGTGGAAATCACCATGATGCACTGGCAGGGTCTCACCGACCTCAGCTATGAAGACATCACTCCGATCGCTCAGGTCAACTCTGACCCCTCGGGCATCACGGTTGCCGCTGACGCCCCGTGGGACACGATCGAAGACCTTCTGGATGATGCCCGCGCTAACCCCGGCGACATCGTCGGCTCTGGCACAGCAATTGGTGGAATTTGGGACCTGGCTCGCGCCGGAATGTTGCTCGAGGCCGGCATGGATGTCAACGACATCCGTTGGGTACCGAGCGCTGGTTCCGCCCCCGCCCTTCAAGAGCTCGCTGCTGGCGGTATTGATGTCACGTTCGCCAGCCTCGCTGAGAACGCCACGATGATCGGTGCCGGCGAAGCTCGCCCGCTCGCCATTATGGGCGAAGAGCGCGACCCGAACTACCCCGACGTTCCGACCCTCAAGGAGGTCGGAATCGACTTCTCGATGGGTTCCTGGCGCGGCGTTTCTGGCCCCGCTGGAATGGACGAAGACATCGTTGCTGAACTCGAATGCCAGGTTGCTGACATTGTGGCGAGCGACGAGTACGTCGAATTCATGACGACCGCCGGCTTCGGCGTTGACGGCAAGGACACAGCCGCGTTTACTGAGTTCATCGTCAACGAAGACAAGGCAAAGGGAACCATCATGGAAGCAGCAGGACTGACCGGATGACTTTCGACACCGCTCCGGAGGTAGAGGAGTCGGTGGGCAAGCCCGAAAACAGCTACGACCTCGCCAGTGGCGTGGTCGTAGTTGTTTTCGGCTCGGCCATCCTTCTCGCCGTCCGCGATTACCCCACCCTGCCGAGCGGAGAGCTCGGCCCCTCGCTCTTCCCCGGCATTATTGGCGGGCTCATGATTCTCATGGGTGTCCTGCTTCTGGGGCGATGGTTCAAAGATCGCAAGACTGTTCGACCGGCGAAGGAAAAGGGCGAAGCTGTCGTCTGGAGCAGGTGGATCAATGCCGGGCTCATCATCGGTGCGGTCATCTTCTATCTTCTCGCCGTCGACTTCCTCGGCTTTCTCACGACCGTCAGTGTGATGACGGTCGGTCTGATCTTCCGACTCGGCACGAAGTGGTGGGTCGCCATCACGGCCGGCGTGCTCACCACGCTCGTGGTCTGGCTGATCTTCAATAAGGTGCTCCTTGTGCCGCTTCCTCTTGGATTCTGGGGTTAGAACATGGTCGACAATCTCTCCCAAGCGCTCAGCATGGTGGCGAGTTGGGAACTGCTCCTCGTCGTGCTCGCCGCAGGCGTTTACGGCATCTTCATTGGATCCATTCCTGGCCTCACCGCCACGCTGGCCGCCGCGCTTCTCGTGCCCTTCGCATTCTTCCTCGACCCGCTTCCCGCCATTGCGTCGATCATCACGATGTCGGTGATGGCGATCTTCGCGGGTGACATCCCGTCGGCCTTGGTGCGGATGCCAGGCACACCGGCGAGTGCGGCCTACGTCGAAGATTCCTACCGCTTGACCCAGAACGGCCGGGGCGCTCTCGCGCTCGGAGTCGGCCTACTGGCGTCGGCGACCGGCGGAATTTTCGGTGGGTTGGTGCTGATTTTCGCTGCACCACAGCTTGCCAAGGTGGCGCTGCTCTTTACGTCGTACGAGTACTTCTGGGTCGCAATTCTTGGCCTGACCGCCGCGGTTATTATTTCTCGCGGTTCTCAAGTCAAGGGCACCATCGCGCTGCTCATCGGGCTCTTCGTGTCGACCATTGGTCTGGACATCTCGGTGGGCTTCCCCCGCTTCACGTTCGGCAGCAGCGACTTGCTGGGTGGCATCAACTTCATCCCGGCAATGATCGGTCTGTTCGGCTTGTCGCAGGTGCTGCGCAATGTCATCAGCCCTCCCCCAGCAGCGCTCCCGATTCGTATCGAGTCGAAGGGTCTGCTGCGCAATGCCGCAAGCACTCTGTGGAGCTACAAGAAGACAGCAGTCGGCGGCAATGTCATCGGCAGCGCGATTGGCACGTTGCCGGGCGCTGGCGGAGACATCGCGGCGTGGGTGGCCTACGCGGTTACCAAGAACGGCTCGAAAGAGGGCAAGAACTTCGGTAGAGGCAAGGGGCACATCCAACCGATTGTTGGTGCGAGTTCTGCCAACAATGCCGGAGTCGGCTCTGCCTATATTCCGACACTCGTATTCGGCATCCCGGGAGACACGATCACCGCCATTCTGCTCGGTGTGCTGCTCGTCAAGGGCGTACAGCCGGGGCCGTCACTATTCGATAGTCAAGCGCCCTTGTTGTACTCGATTTTCATCGTATTCATCGCGGCGAATATCTTGATGATCCCGCTCGGCTACCTCGCCATCCGTGGCAGCGGAATGCTACTGCGGGTGCCTAACTCGGTGCTCATGCCCATCATCGTGGCGTTCTGTGTTGTGGGTTCGTTCTCAATCAACAACGGCCTGCTCGAAGTGGGAATCATGCTGATCTTCGGCATCCTCGGCTATCTGCTGGAACAGGCGAAGTTCCCGCTCGCCCCGGTAGTGCTCGGGTTGGTTCTTGGGCCGATTGTGGAAAAGAACTTCATGCAGAGCGTCATCAAGACAGAGTGGGACCTTACGCAGTTCTTGACCCGCCCGATGAGCGCCGCGCTGATGATTCTCACGATCATCGTGTTGCTCTACCCCGTGCTGCAGAAGCTCATCGGCAAGCTGCTGCGTTACCGCAAGCCCCTTTAGACCTGAGCAGCCGGCGACGCTAGACCCGAACAGTCGCCGACACACTCGCGAGCGAAAAGAAGCCGCCCACCCTCCAGCTGGTTACTGGGAGTGGGCGGCTTTTCGTTGCGCTCTTTAGGTCACGCGCTAAATGGCTGGCACCGCTAGCGGTCGCCAGCCGCGATGACTTCGGCTTCTTCGGTGATGCTGATTTCTGCGCCATCCGCTTTCCGTAGGCGTTTGCGACCCAAGATCACGATGAGGGTCGCAACGAGCACGGAGCCCGCTGCGGCGTAGAACGGGGTTGCCGGTGAGATCGCGGCGGCGAGAATGCTGGCGGCGGGTGGGGCGATGGCTCCCCCAAGGAAGCGCACGCCCGAGTAGGCGGATGACGCCACCGAGCGTGGCAGGTCGGTGGCTTCCATGACGCATTCGGTGAGCACGGTGTTGAGCACGCCGAGCAGCATTCCGCCGACGACGACACACACGATGAGGCCGGGGCCGGAGCCGATGAAGAGCGCGGCCGCCACGAGGTCGAGCGCGAGCAGGGGCAGCACGAGTCGCAGTACGAGGGTGCGCGGCAGGCGGTGCGTGAGCAGCGGCGCGACCCACACGGAGGTGACGGCGAGCGAGAGCCCCCAGCCGAAGAAGATAAAGCCGAGGGTCATGGCGCTGCCAAAGCCGAGCGGAACCAGGGCGAACGGCGTGTAGGCGAGCAGCACGAAGAATGCGATGTTGTAGAACAGCGCTGCGGCGGCGAGAACTCCGAGGGCCGGGTTGGCCAGAGCGCGGAAGGGCGCTGAGAGCGGCGTCGGGGTGGGGCGCACCGCATCCGTTTTCATGACGGTCACGATGCCGATGAAGCCGATGGCCATGAGGGTGGCGGTGCCGAAGAACGGGCCGCGCCAGCTGATGCCGCCGAGGAGCCCGCCGAGGAGTGGCCCGATCGCGATGCCCAGGCCGAGGGCTGCTTCGTAGAGGATGATCGCCGAGCTCGTGCCTCCGGATGCCGCACCCACGATGGTCGCGAGAGCCGTCGAAATGAAGAGGGCATTACCGAGCCCCCAGCCGGCGCGGAAGCCGATGACCCATTCGACGTTGCCCGACAGCCCTGCGGCGAAGGCGAATAGCACGACGAGGGCGAGTCCGATGAGGAGGGTGCGTTTGGCGCCAATGCGGCTCGAGATCCAGCTCGTGAAGAACATGGCGAGACCCGTGATGAGCAGGTAGCTCGTGAAGAGCATCTCGGTTTCGGTGGCTGTTGCCTGCAGGTCTTGGGCGATGGCGGGCAGGATCGGGTCAACGAGCCCGATGCCCATGAAGGCGATCACGGAGGCGAAGGCGACGGCCCAGACGGCACGCGGTTGGTGCAGGATGCTGCTGGTGGTGCTCGCGTTGGGGTTCACGGTTTCGGACGTTGGAGCGCCGGTGTCGGATGCGGTGGTGCGGGTCATGATTGTCCTTCTGGGGGTGCGGTGACGGGGGCGCCCGGCGCGAGGTCGGCTGCGGCATCCGCTCGTTGCCCAATGATTTCGACGGCGCGGCGCAGCACGGCCACGTCGTCGGTGTCGAGGTCGGCGAAGAGCGGGAGCATGGCTCCGGCGAGTTCATCGCGCCAGGCGATGAGGGCATCTGCACCGGCGGTGGTGACGGCGATTTGGGAGGCGCGGGCGTCATCCGGATCGGCGAGGCGATTGACCCAACCGCGTTCGGTGAGGTTGCTGACGAGCTTCGTGGCGGTCGGCTGGGCGACGCGGCTGAGTTCGGCAAGTTCGCCGAGGCGCATGGGCCCGCCGGAGTTGAGCACGCTGAGGGTGCGCCACACTGCGGGCGATTCGGAGCTGCCGGTGGCGCGCGCGGCTAACCGCGTGAGGCGCTGGTTGACCGAGACGAGGTCGCCCAGCAGGGAGGGAAGCGAAGTTGGCATGCCTCCACTATACATAGCCCGGCTATATAAATTAACCGCCGCGATTAGGCCGTGAGTCGACGCCTCCCCCGCACTGCCTATTCAGCACACTCCAGCAGCGTGTAGTTCCACCCCTGATCCTCGGCGGTGGCTTTGATAACACCCGCGTAGTCGTCGATCGGGACTATGCCGATTGCCCCGGCGTTGATGTCAGGGCACTGTGCCACGATCACCCAGCGCCCCGCAGGCTCACCACCGTCGTAGCTGGGCTCGACATCGAGAAGCGGTGTCGATAGGTCGTAGATGGAGAGGTCACCCGGGAGCAATGGCGTGGCATCGAGGAGCGTCATCCCGATAACGCTGTCGTACCGCGGGGGCACCCCAGCACAGGCGCTCAGGCCAATCACTAGAGAAATACTGGCGACCCCGAAGCCTACTTTCCGCACTCCCCTGCGGCGAGCCTCTCTTCTAGACAACAACAGGGACGCCGATTGGCGTTGAGACCGGTGAACGAAGGCGGGACGTACTGCTCACTTCAACTCCCTTGGTGGTGCTGAATCACTGCGCTGATCGTACTCGGCCCCACGTCGCTGCGCGATAGTTTTCTTCCCCAGAACGCGGCGACCTGCGAGATCTGCTGAATCGGTGTCAGCGATACGAACCGCACCCTCCAGACTCGCGTTGGTGAACGTATGCTCAACTTATGACCCAGTTGATCGTGCTCGATACCGTATTCGATGCCCCGATCGCTGAGGTGTGCGCACTATCGCTGAGCGTGAATCTGCACCTCGATTCGATGACGCACCACCGCGAAAAGGTCATCGCGGGTCGCACGACTGGCCAGTTCGTCGAGGGCGATGTCGTCACCTGGTCGGCACGCCACTTCGGCCTGCCGCTGCGGTTGACGATCCGAATTTTTGACGTGGATGCTCCGCACCGGTTTGCGGATGAACAAGTCCGCGGCCCTTTCGCCGCCTACCACCACGAGCATCTCTTCGAAGAGATCGACGGCCGCACCCACATGCAGGATCGTCTCACCTTCGCGGCCCCCTTCGGGCCACTCGGGCGCCTCGTAGAGAAGCTGTTCTTGCGGCGCTACATGCAGACGCTGCTCGAGGAGCGCAATGCTGCGCTTTTCGGCTCGCTCCAAGTGAACTAATTGCACGAGCGGGATAACGACTATTGGCCCGCGAACGCAACGCGTCAATTCTCCGAATTCCACACCGGGAGATCAGAGCGCCCGGGAAGATCAAGAATTATTCCCACACTTTGGCGCGCCCTAGTAACCCCAACGTAAAACTTAGCTCGGCTACCCGCGGCAAGGTCGGAACCTTTCTGAAGATACTTAGAAATAGGTGCAGTCGGATTGATCAAAACCCGTTCGAAAGTGAGCCCTTTCACCTCTCCCATGTTTCTCGCATTGGCCCCGAAGGTCTCGCTTCTTTTGTCCCAAACCAATACCTGCGGATCATGTTTCCTCAGATACGTAGATACGTCCTCGGTCCGGACCAAGAAAACTCCATCGTGAATCGTCGAGCTCGGATTCCTAGATTCAGTTTTCGCTAAGTCCGGGTAAAGCGCATCGGCGAGATCACAAATCTCTGGACGGCAGCGATATGAATGCGTCATCAGGTAAACCTTGATCTTGTTGCTCGCCTCAAGTTTTTCCACCCAATTCACGACGTCAGACTTCGTCATTCCCTTATTCGTGCGCGACTGTGTGGTCGAAAACGTTCCCTGTCTTGGATCGCCGACGACAGTTACCGACGAGGTCGAGTCCATCAACAGCTCAATAAATTCGAAATCACGTCCTGAAATATCTTGAATCTCATCGTAAAATATATGAGGGAAAATCGCGGCTATCCGTTTGACAACTGCCCCATTGGATTTGTCGTTAAGCAGGCAGGCAAATTCCGCTAGATAGTCCCTATAGACCTTGGACGCGGAATCCAGGTAGTAACGTCGAACATCGGTTTTGCGGGGATATCCGAGCCTCCTATCGAAATGAAGTCCGCTCACTTGGTTGATGTCAACTGCCTCAGATTGATAGGGCTTTATCCCGTGTCTTATCAAAAAGGTAAGCCAAGGGATGACTCGAATGTTTGGAGGCACAACCCCTGTTTTGCTGATTATTCGGTTGCGTATTTCAGCCGCGCCATTGCTCGTGTAAGTGGTAATTAGAATTCCCTCCTCGGGAGGGAGAGCTAGCGCGCGCGTCACGATTTCCTCGGTTTTCCCCGAGCCCGCGGCTGCGACAATTGCGTTATTCAACGAACTTGATGGCATCGTTTATATATTCAGGCATCGTTATGTCGCTGGCGTGCTCAAAAATGCGCAAAGCGGCTTCAGTCTTCGAGGCAGTCATTTTGTCGACCAGCTCGTCATCTGTAATGGTGTTCCATCCGAACACTGTATTTAGAGCTGCACGGCCCGCAGATGAGACCAGCTGTGGCTCTAGCGTCCGCCCGTCAGCGACATTTCCGACGAATCCTTTAACGCGCTGACTGACTTCGAATTGCTCGAATCTCTTCCGCGCTTTAGCGTCGCTGACATCATCGTCCAAGTCCGTAACAACCGCTATCTTCAACGAGAGCGCTTTCCCCAATTCAAGGAACCTTTTGAATGCTAAGGCCTGGACGCTGAGAACGTCTATGCCATCTTCGATCGGCAGCCGACCGTGCTTTTGGTGGTATGCCTTCTGAACAATCAACTCGTCGGAAGGGCCTTCCACCAAAACTACAGACTTGGCGAGCACCATGCGCAGCGTGTCATACCCTGCCAATTTCGCAAAATACTTCTTCGTATCGTTTGGGAGTGAACCTAACGTAAGTTGACCGCTCTCGGACAGCAGCCGGAGCTTGTCAATACCGAGTTTATTCAGCACGAACGAACTATGAGTGGTGAGGAAAACCTGTTGGCCAGAACTACGCTCACGGATTCTAGAGATCAGCTTGCTCAGGTTGGAATGGGACAGGTGGTTCTCCGGCTCTTCCACCATTACAACGTGACGATCGGTGCCGTCCTTTTCTAATGCAAGCAGAATTTTGAAGGCAGATTGTTCGCCCTGCCCGACGAGGTCAAAAGGGATGCTGTCCAAGTGCGGGACAAGTCCGGATTCCCATGAAGATTTTGCCGAAGCATCACTTGATAGTGTCAAACTCTTCTTACTCAAGGTCGTCCGTTCGACCTTTATCGAATCGTTCGCGGCCACGAAGGCAGGGTCTTGAACAAGCGCCTCCTTATGGTTTCGGAAAGCGAGCGAGAGCTTGGCGCGTGCCTCTAAATCAAGATGATCACTAATCGATTTGCGCAAATAGTAGTCGGTGCCACTTTGCAGCCGCAGCGTTGATGCGTCGATAAGCGCCGCCGTGACTACCGGTCGCGCTCTCGACACATCTTCGCCAGCGAAATCATGACGGTCGACTCTGAAGAATTCGATTGGAATCGACGTAACCTTTTCGGGTTCCGTGACGTAGGCGGCGTACTCCACGGCGAAAGCTGGATCCAGCTGCACCTCCAAGCGAATGCCGGGGACATCTAGGTGAAGTGAATTATTCTTCCCTTTCAGTGCGACCAACATCCCAGAGTCCCGAAAGTACGCTTCGATCAGGATCACAGGTGGAGGCGTGTCAGAACGCTTCTGAATGGCCATGATCCAAGCTTCGGAGACCGACTTCGTGAACCAATGAGGAGAGCGCTCACCATCAAGAGTGCGGCCGCCAAGTCTCCCCGTCAACGCCATCTCTAGCGCGGACATGATCGTAGACTTTCCAGTGTCGTTATCGCCCACCAGAATGTTCATTTCAGAATCGAATTCGATCTCAAGATGCTCGAAGCGTAGAAAATTCTGAATAAGAAGTCGTTCAATCATCTTCCAGCCTCCGATAAATATTCGATTTTTACGATCAGCACTCATTCTTAGCGCTGTCGAACGGCCATCGGGCATTTGACTCGCTGTGAAACACAATTCGACGAACACGACGCCATTTCGCATGCAGACTTGGCGGACGAAACGCTGCTTCCTAAGCCGGCTCTGAGATTTCAGAGCGCGACAGGATCGCCAGCGATCTCGTGTTCGAATTCGCCTTTACAAGCTCGTACTCGCCGCAGCAGGTCATTTGGGCAAAGAAAAAGCCCGGCGTGAGCCGGGCTGGGCGGGAGTTGCTCCCTAGTTGTTTTGCTGGGGTACCTGGACTCGAACCAAGAACAAAAGAATCAGAATCTTCCGTGTTGCCAATTACACCATACCCCACAGGATTCAGCCGCAGCCGAACCGATTTACTACTTTAGCGCATCCTGAGCGGGTTGTGGTTCACTCCTTGACGCCATATAGGACTTGTCCTATATTCGGAGCATGTCCCTCCTCCACGCTGTGCTCGGTTTCGTCGCGATTCAGCCCATGACGGGCTATGAACTCGGCAAAGCATTCTCGACAACCGCCGCACACTTCTGGCCGGCCGATCAGTCGCAGCTCTACCGCACCCTCCATCGCGCCGAAGCCGACGGCCTCGTTGAAAGCACCACCGTCGAGCAGGCAACCCGACCCGACCGCCGCTTGTACACACTGCTCGAACCTGGCCGCGAAGCACTGGAGACGTGGCTGGCCTCACCCCTCGAACCAGACAACTCCCGCGAACCCTTTCTTCTGCGGCTGTTCTTCGCCGCGTCGCTCGGCACCGCTGGCGTTATCGAACTGCTCGACCAACGTCGCTCTGCTGCCGCAGAACTCCTCACCACCCTCGACGCTCTCGCCTCGAGCGCACCCCACAAACCCTCGAAAACCACTCTCGCCATCCAGCTGCAATACGCCACGCTCGAATCAGGACGAGCCCACGCGCGCGCCGAGATCACGTGGCTCGATGAACTTCGCGCCCAACTCGCCGACCACAAGGAGCCCGCCCGATGAATAAGATCACCAACCCCATCCACCGCGCTGCGCGCATCGGCGCCGCCATCGCTGCCGTGCTCTTCACCCTCGTCGCGCTCTTCCAACTCGCCGTCGTGCTCGGAGCACCCCTCGGCGAATACACCCAAGGCGGGGCGAACAAAGGCACGCTCCCCGTTCAGAGCCGCATCTTTGCGGGCGTCTCTGCCGCCCTCGTTCTCGTCATGGCGGCAGCAATGCTGGCTCGCACCGAACGCGGTCCCCTGAGATTCGCTCCACGCCGGCTCATTGCCGTGCTCGCCTGGATCACCACCGCCTACGCGGGTGTGGGCGTCATCCTGAACCTCATCACGCCAAGCGCCGTCGAACGAGCCGTCTGGGCCCCCGTCACCGCCGTGATGTTCGCGGCGTGCCTCGTCACCATGTTGCTGACGCGCGGCCGCGCGGCGAAGTGACCCTTAGAGCAAGTCGCGGTTGATAACCGCGGCAACCTCAGCGCCGTCACCCGCGGCAACGATGAGTTGCTGGGGGCCGGGCGGGGTGGCGTCACCAATCGCATAGGCTCCCGCCGTGCTGGTGCGGCCGGCAGCGTCCACGACAATCAGACCCTCCGCGTCGAGTGCGAGCTGCAGGCCCGCCGCAAAGTCGAGCGCCGTCTCATAGTCGGGTCGCACAAACGCGGCCTCGCGCGCGACCGTCTCGCCGTCGGCAAGCACAACGCCGTTCAGGCCATCACGGTCGCCCGCGACATCCGCCACCTCACGACGATCCACGCGAACACCACGCTCGGCGAGCATCACCTCATCAGCATCGCTGACGTGGCCAACGCCCTGCGTGAAGACAATCAGGTCGCGGCTCCACTGCGAAAGCAGCAGCGCCCGCTCCGCCAGGTCATCCGTGTGCCCGATTAGCGCTATCGGCTTATCCGCATACTCGTAGCCGTCACACTCCATGCACGAGTGGATGCTTGTGCCATAGAACGCGCGCAGCGTCGGCAACTTCGGCAGCACCTCGCGCAACCCGGTCGCGATCAGCACGGTGCGGGTAGTAACCGCTCCCCCGCGATGCGTCACGGTGAAGCCCGCGCCGACGGTCGCCGATGCGCCCTCAGGAGCGCTAGCGGCATCCGCACGGTCAGCAGCGACCAGAGGCTCGATGCCCTCCACAATCGTGCGCTCGAACGACACGTTCGGATACTGCTCAAGCTCCTCACGGCCCATCTTGCGAAGCTCGAGAGGAGAAATACCATCGCGGCTCAAAAAGCCGTGAGAGTGGAACGTCGCCGAATTGCGGGGGCGATTGCTGTCGAGCACGAGAGTGCGACGACGTGCCCGCGCCAGATTCAGGGCAGCACTCAGTCCGGCCGGTCCGCCGCCGACAATGACAACATCCCAGTCGAACTGCTCACTCATAGCTGGGCGCGCAACGCCTTCAGGCGAACCAGTGACGATTCCTTGCCCAACAGTTCCATCGACTCGAAGAGCGGCGGGCTGATGCGGCGACCAGCGATCGCACTACGCAAGGGTCCGAAAGCCAGGCGCGGCTTCATCTCTTTCACCTCGATGAGTTCGGCGCGCAGGGCGGCCTCGATGGCATCGTGCGTCCACGTCTCAAGATCAGTCAGCACGGCGATCGCGGCATCCAGAACTTCGGGGCCTTCGGCCTTCGGCATCGCATCGGCGTCGACGGTGAGATCGGCATCCGCCGTGAACAAGAACTGCAACAGTGCGGGAGCATCGCCCAGCAGCTGCATGCGCTCCTGCACGAGAGGTGCGGCAGCAGCTAGTGTCGCGAGCTCAGCCTCGGTCGGCTCAGCCGAAATGACGTCAGCGGCAACGAGGTACGGCACGAGACGGCCGGCGAACTCTTCCGCCGAAAGCAGACGGATGTGGTCGCCATTCAGCGACTCTGCCTTCTTCACGTCGAAACGGGCCGGGTTCGGGTTCACGTTCTCCACGTCGAAGGCGGCGATGAGCTCGTCGATCGAGAACACGTCGCGGTCAGGAGCAAGCGACCAGCCCAGCAGCGAGAGGTAGTTGATGAGCCCCTCGGGGATGAAACCGCGGTCGCGGTGCAAGAACAGGTTCGACTCGGGGTCGCGCTTGGAGAGCTTCTTGTTGCCCTCACCCATCACGTAAGGAAGGTGACCGAAGCGCGGGATGGCGTCGGTGAGCCCGATCTCGATGAGTGCCGTGTAGAGGGCGATCTGGCGAGGTGTGCTCGAGAGCAGGTCTTCACCGCGCAGCACGTGCGTGATGCCCATGAGCGCGTCATCCACCGGGTTCACGAACGTGTACAGCGGAGCACCGTTCGGGCGCACCACAACGAAGTCAGAGAACGAACCAGCGGGGAACGTGATGTCGCCACGAACCAGGTCATCAAAGCTGAGGTCAGAGTCGGGCACGCGCAAACGCAAAGCCGGCTTGCGACCCTCTTCTTTGAATGCCGCGATCTGCTCAGCAGTGAGGTCGCGCTCGAAGTTGTCGTAGCCCTGCTTGGGGTCGCGACCGTTGGCCACGTTGCGGGCCTCGATCTCTTCACCCGTCGCGAAAGACTCGTAGAGGTGACCAGAAGCCTTCAACTTCTCGATGACCTCAAGGTAAATGTCGGTGCGCTGCGACTGACGGTACGGCTCATTCGGCCCACCCGTCTCGACGCCTTCATCCCAGTCAAGACCCAACCAGCGCATGGCGTCGAGAAGCTGCAGATAGCTCTCTTCGCTGTCGCGAGCGGCATCCGTATCTTCAATACGGAACACCATCTTGCCGCCGGTGTGACGCGCATAAGCCCAGTTGAACAGGGCAGTGCGGATCAGCCCAACGTGGGGCGTACCGGTAGGTGACGGACAAAACCGAACGCGAACGTCGGAAGCGGTTGCAGTAGAAAATGGCGCAGACATTGCCACCATTCTAAGCCGCAGAACCGCCCTCTGCAGGCGGTTCTGCGGCTGCGCCTACTTGGCGATAGAACGAACCGGGTTGCTTAGCGTGCCGATGCCCTCGATCGTGATGTCGACAGTGTCGCCGTGCACGAGCGGGCCAACACCGGCAGGCGTGCCCGTGAGAATAATGTCACCGGGCAACAGCGTGAATGCGGCCGAAGCGTAGACGATCTGCGCAGCAACAGAATGAATCATCTGGTCGACGGTGCCGTCTTGCTTGAGGTCACCATTCACCGTGGTGCGGATGCTCTGCGAGCCCACCTCGAACTCAGTCTCAACTACCGGCCCAAGCGGGCAAAACGTGTCGAAGCCCTTGGCGCGTGACCACTGGCCATCAGACTTCTGCAGGTCGCGAGCCGTGACGTCGTTGGCAATCGTGTAGCCGAAGATCACACTGTCGACATCGGCTTCAGCAACGTTCTTGGCAATGCTGCCGATGATGACGGCAAGCTCTCCCTCGAACGCGACCTCGTCCGACTGCGGCGGCAACATGATCGCATCGCCGGGGCCGACAACAGACGTGTTCGGCTTGATGAACATCATGGGAGCATCCGGAACCTCGTTGCCGAGTTCCTTCGCGTGCTCGGCATAGTTGCGACCGAACGCCACCACCTTCGAGCGCGGGATGACCGGTGCCAGCAGCTTGATGTCCGCGAGCGGCAAACGCTCATCGGTGGTCTCGAAACCGTTGAACATCGGGTCACCCGTCAGCACCACAATGTCGTCGCCATCGATGATCCCGTAGCGGGCTCCCGTGCCAGCACTGAACCGAGCTACCTTCATGCGTCAAGCCTCATCATCCAGCCGTGCTTGTCTTCGCGACGGCCATATTGGATATCGGTGAGCTCTTCGCGCAGCGACATCGTCAGTTCGCCGGCAGGAGCATCCGCCGACCCAATCTCAATACCGTCACCCTTGAGCAGAGCAATAGGGGTGATCACTGCGGCGGTGCCACACGCGAACACCTCGGTGATGTCACCCGAGGCCACACCCTCACGCCACTCTTCGAGAGTGACGCGGCGACGCTCAACCTTGTGACCGCGGTCTTCGGCAAGCTGAAGCACCGAGTCACGCGTGATGCCCTCAAGAATTGACTCGGAGTGCGGCGTAACGAGGGTTCCGTCTTTCTTGACGAGAACAACGTTCATGCCACCGAGCTCTTCGATGTACTTGCCCTCTTCGGCATCCAAGAACAAAACCTGGGCGCAGCCCTGATCTGCAGCTTCTTGCTGCGCGATGAGCGACGAGGCGTAGTTGCCGCCCGTCTTGGCCGCCCCCGTACCGCCTTTGCCTGCGCGCGTGAAGTTCGTGGAAATCCAGATCGACACCGGAGCGACGCCACCGGTGAAGTAGGCGCCAGCTGGGCTCGCGATCACGTAGTAGTTGACCTTCTTGGCCGCGCGCACTCCGAGGAATGCCTCTTTCGCGAACATGAAGGGGCGCAAGTAAAGGCTCGTCTCTGGAGCGCTCGGCACCCAGTCAGCATCAACCGCGATGAGCTGCTTGAGCGAGTCGATGAAGGCGGGAATAGGCAGTTCGGGCAGCGCCATGCGGCGCGCGGAACGCTGCAAGCGAGCACCGTTCGCCTCGGGGCGGAACGACCAAATGGAACCGTCTTCGTGCCGGAATGCCTTAAGGCCTTCGAAAATCTCTTGACCGTAGTGCAACACCGCTGCAGAAGGGTCGAGCTGGATGGGGCCATACGGCTGCACGCGCGGACGGTGCCACCCGCCCATCTCTGACCAACACACGTCGACCATGTGGTCGGTGAAGTTCACGCCGAAGCCGGGGTTAGCCAGAATCGCGTCGCGCTCTTCGACCGAGCGAGGTTCTTGGTTCTTCTTCACCATGAAAGTGAGGGGGCGATCAGCCAGCAGATTCTTCATCAAATGTCCTTAATGACGTACAGCCATAATGGCGGTGGGTTAATTCTGCGCTACAGCGTCGGCAATTGCACTGCCAATCTCAGAAGTGGACCGTGCGGTGTCGCCACGGGTGCTGAGATCGGCTTCAACGGCCGCAGTGACGCGGGCCGCGGCATCCGATTCGCCGAACTGTGACAGCAGCAATGCAATCGACAGGATTGCCGCCGTCGGATCAGCGAGTTGTTTGCCCGCAATGTCGGGCGCTGAGCCATGAACCGGCTCGAACATGGAGGGGAATTCCCCGCTCGGGTTTAGATTGCCGGAGGCGGCCAAACCAATGCCGCCGCTGATGGCTGCTGCGAGGTCTGTGAGGATGTCGCCGAAAAGGTTGTCGGTGACGATAACGTCAAATCTACTCGGATTTGTGACCAGGTAAATCGTCGCCGCGTCGACATGCATGTAATCGACCTCAACCTCGGGGAACTCGGCCGCCACCCGGTCAACCGTTGTCTGCCACAAACCACCCGCGTGCACGAGCACATTGGTCTTGTGCACGAGCGTGACCTTCTTGCGGTCGCGACCCATCGCCTGCGCGAAAGCGAACCGAACAACGCGCTCAACACCGAACGTCGTATTGATCGACACCTCAGTGGCAATCTCGTGCGGTGTGCCGGTGCGGATGCGCCCACCATTGCCCACGTAGGGGCCCTCGGTGCCCTCCCGCACGACAACAAAGTCAACCTCGCCGGGGTTAGCCAGCGGTGACGTCACGCCAGGGAAAATCTTGGTTGGGCGGAGGTTCACGTGGTGATCAAGCGCAAAACGCAGCTTCAGCAACAGGCCGCGCTCGATGATGCCGCCCGTGAGGCGAGGATCGCGCGGGTCTCCCCCAACAGCGCCCAGGAGAATCGCGTCGTGCTTCGCAAGCTCAGCAATGTCGGAGTCTTCAAGAATGGTGCCCGACTCAAGGTAATGAGCGGCGCCAAAGGGAAACTCGGTGGGTGCGACATCCACACCGGTTGCCTTCAGAACCTTGAGGGCCTCGGCCACAACTTCTGGCCCAATACCATCACCGGGAATGACTGCAAGCTTGATCTGAGAAGGCATGTAAATACAGTACCGCTGCGGGGCTACTCGCGGCGTCGAGGCAGCAGCTTTGGAGGGCCGGATGCGGGCTCGCTATGCCTTTCCTGAACGTAGCCTGATTGCGCGCTGGATCAGGCGCGCTAAAATTGGGCTCATGAGTATTGGAACCGGAATTGTCCTTGTCGTGATCGGCGCGATTCTTACTTTCGCGCTCGATTTCCAAGTCGAAGGCGTCAACATTGACCTCATCGGCTACATCCTGATGGCAGCGGGAGCTGTAACTTTCATCATCGGGCTTGTACTAATGATGCGTAAGCGCACCTCTGTTACCACCGTGCACAACGGAACAGACGGCGCGAATGGCTCGGTCAGCGAGCGCCGCACCACCACAACCCCCGACGAAACCATCTAACGACCACCACGTTCAACACACACAAAAGGCGCGTCCCTAAAGTCGGGGCGCGCCTTTTGTTGTGCTCACGCCACGAGGGCGCGAACGAAGTGACTAAGCGTCGACGATGTCGATCGCGTGCACGTAGCGAGCGTCAATGCGCTCGGCCACGGTAGCGAGAACATCAGCGGATGCCTGCGAGTCAACGGTGAGCACGGAGAGGGCGTTGCCGCCTTCGCTTTCGCGCGCAATCTGCATGCCCGCGATGTTGATGTTGGCCTCGCCGAATTCCTTACCGAAGACAGCAACGATTCCGGTGCGGTCTTCGTACATCATGACGATGAGGTGATCCGCGAGCGGAACTTCGATGTCGTAGCCATTGATCTCGACGATCTTCTCGAGCTGCTTGTTTCCGACCAGGGTTCCCGAAACAGAAACCTGCGAGCCGTCAGCAAGCGAACCACGAATGGTCAGCAGGTTGCGGTATTCGGAGCTCACGACATCCGTAATCAAACGAACCGTGAGGCCACGCTGCTCGGCAAGAACCGGAGCGTTGACGTAGCTGACCGTCTCGGAGACAACGTTCGTGAAGATGCCCTTGAGAGCAGCAAGCTTGAGTACGTTGACATCGAACTCGACGATCTCGCCGCGAACCTCAATATCGACACTGGTGAGCGGGCTGTCGGAAAGACCAGAGAAGACCTGGCCAAGCTTTTCCATGAGCGGGATGCCGGGGCGCACGCTCTGGTCGATAACGCCACCAGCAACGTTCACTGCGTCAGGCACCAGCTCGCCACCGAGGGCGAGTCGAACCGACTTGGCTACCGAAACGCCAGCTTTCTCTTGCGCTTCAGAAGTCGAAGCACCCAGGTGAGGGGTGACAATGACGTTCTCGAGCGACAACAGCGGCGACCCTGTGGGCGGCTCGCTGACGAACACGTCAAGACCGGCGCCGGCAATGCGACGCGACTTGAGTGCCGTGTAGAGAGCGTCTTCGTCGATGAGGCCACCACGGGCCACGTTCACGATGTACGCGCTCGACTTCATGCGAGCAAACTGCTCAGTCGAGATCATGCCCGTGGTCTCAGGAGTCTTGGGCATGTGGATGGTGATGAAGTCCGAACGCTCAAGCAGCTCGTCGAGCGAGACGAGCGTGACGCCCATCTGCTGCGCGCGAGCGGCCGTGACGTAGGGGTCATACGCGATGATGCTGGTGCCGAAGGCCTGCATTCGCTCGGTGATGAGACCACCGATACGGCCGAGGCCGATGATGCCGATCGTCTTCTCAAAGAGTTCGGTACCCGAGTACTGCGAGCGCTTCCACTGCCCCTGCGCGAGAGCGCTGGAGGCAGCCGGAATGTGACGCGCGAGGCTCAGAATGTGCCCGACGGTCAGCTCGGCAGCCGAGATGATGTTGGAAGTAGGGGCGTTCACAACCATGACACCAGCAGCGGTAGCCGCCTTGATGTCCACGTTGTCGAGGCCAACACCGGCGCGCGCGATGACCTTCAGGCCAGGCGCGGCAGCGAGAGCATCGGCATCCATTTGGGTTGCTGAACGGATGAGAACGGCCTGCGCGTCAGAGAGCGCAGACTTCAACGCGTCACGGTCAGTGCCGTCAACGTTTCGAATCTCAAAGTCGGGCCCGAGGGCGTCAACTGTTGCGGGGGAAAGTTCTTCGGCGATCACAACGATCGGCTTAGCCACAGATCTGATCCTTCAATTCGCGGGGACTTCGCGCTAACACAACGAAGGCTGCTTGAGTAGACAACTACTGCAACTTTAGCGGCGACGGGAAGCCCCCGTTGCCATGTGACAACTCAGTGCGACGATAGAGCCATCATGGATGCCGTTGAGATCGCCCAGTGGGCGTTGCGAATTGTCCTCGCGCTGGCTTTTATCGCGATGGGCGTTAGCCACTTTGTGGCCGCCCCGGCGCGCACGATGCGGGCCATGATCCCACCAGCTCTGCGCCAGAAATGGATGCCCTCCCCCAGCGCGCTCGTGACCATCACCGGACTCTGTGAGATCGCTGGCGGTCTGGGGCTTTTGTGGGAACCGGTGCGATTCATCGCCGGGATCGCGCTTGTACTGTTTCTGGTTGCCGTGTTCCCGGCCAATGCGTACGCGGCCAAAGACCCTGATCGCTTTGGAAAAGCAGCCCTACCGTTCTGGCCACGATTCGCCGGTCAACTGGTGCTGATCGTGTTAGTCGTGCTGGCTGCGCTGTAAAAGTTTTGGGTCTGCCCCAACGAAACCGCACAGCCCTTCGTCTACCTAGGTAGGAGGAAATAATGCCCACACAATCAGCTCTCGCAAAGCTCACCCCGCTGCTCGCTGCTGGCCTGCTCGCTCTCACCGCGTGCGCCGGCCCCGCGACGCCGGTCGGCTCTGACGAACCGCCGATCGACAGCAGTCCCGGGCTCGGAGTCGAAGAAACTCCGGGAGACGCGATTCCCATCGAAGGCATCGACGGCACCTGGATCTATGCAGACGGCAGCGACCCCTCGGGCGCCCTGACCCTCGACGAGGCGGTGACAGTGACCCTCACCATCGCCGGCATCGAAATCGCCGGCGAATCGGCCTGCAACAACTACAACGCCACGTTCACCGGCGAACCGAGTGACCTCACCGTTGGCCCCATCGCTTCGACTAAACGTGCCTGCACCGACACTGCGCTCATGGACTTCGAGTCGCGCTACTTCGCTGCGCTCGCCGCTACGACAACAGCCATCCCCACCGGTGGCAGCCTCGTGTTGCAGGGCAACGGCGTGAATCTCAACTTCTTGCCGTCGTCGTCGCTGCCACTCGGCTAGCGCTGCCCTCGCACCTGCACCTGCACCTGCACCGAGCGGAATCCGGGTTAGCACCGGGCCCATAACCACCCCGAACAGGGCAGAGTGCACGCTCCCAGAACCCCCAGTTCGCGGCTAAACAAGTCGCCCACGACGGTTTCTCATCCGAATCTCACCCTCCCGGTGGAACAATCACACTATGGATCAGCGGTTTAGCCGCCAGCTCGCGCTAACCCACTTTGGCGAGACGGCGCAAAAGAATTTGGCGCGCTCTCGCGTGCTCGTGATTGGCGCGGGTGGCGTCGGCAGCACGGTCATTCCGTCGCTCGCTGCGGCCGGCGTCGGCACCGTTGGCGTCATTGATGATGACCGTGTTGAGCTCAGCAATTTGCACCGCCAACACATCCACCGGCTCTTGGATGTCGGCTACAAAAAAGTTGTGTCTGCTGTTGAGCGGGTGGCTGATCTCAGCCCTGCGACAACCGTTATTGCGATCGATGCCAAGTTGACTCCGCACAACGCTCTCGAGCTTTTTGCCGAGTACGACCTCGTGGTCGACGGCAGCGACAACTACGCGACCCACTACCTTGCAGCGGATGCCGCCGAGATCACCGGAATTCCGCTGGTGTGGGGTGTCGCCTGCGAATTCTGGGCCCAGGCCGGAGTCTCGTGGCCGGCTCGAGGCGCGGGCTTCCGCGACCTCTACCCGCTGCCGCCCGAGACCGCGACGGTGGACACCAACGTGATGCATGGCATCTTCCCTGGCGCCGTGAGCGTCGTCGCATCAATCGTCACGAGCGAAGCGATCAAGATTGCGGCTCAGGTTGGCACGACGCTACTCAACCGGGCCACGAACTACGATGCTCTCTCTGGCGAATTTTGCGAAGTGCCGTTCGAGCGCGCCCCCGACGCGGCACCTATTACTGAACTCGCGGACTACCGCCACCTCTTCGCCTACTCCCCGGTTGACGAGTGGCCCACTAGCTAACGCTCTGGGCTACCGGTTTGACGCAGTGACGCGATCACTGATCGCCCAGTGCGCCCACCGAGCCCGACTGATCGCAATCAGCCCCACCGCGATCGCGATGATAAACGCGGCGATTCCGAGCACGTAGACGAGCACTCCACCCCAGCCGTCGGGGCCATTGGGCTCCAAGAAGGGGTACGGAAACCAGCCATCGAGCAACCCGCGCACGATCGTGAAGGCCAACCACGCAATCGGGTAGATGACCACAATGCGCACGTCGCGCATCCGCAACACTGGTCGTGACGGCGAGAACAACCAGTCGAGCAGTAAGAACAGCGGCACCCACACGTGAATGACTTCGTTGGGCCACTGAATGCCCACATAGCCTTCGTCGGGTAGCCCGCGCAGCAGCACGTTGTAGACAACGGCGGTGACGACCGCATACGAGACGACGGATGCCCGAAGCACGCCCAACAGGTTCGACTCGCTTTGGCGGCGCACAGCCACCAGCCCGCTCAGCGCAAGAATCACGACGTTGATCAGGCTCGACTGGATCGTGAAGTAGCTGAAGTACTCCACCGCCACGAAGTCATTGTGAATCGACTCGTCGATCACCTGGGTGGCGATACTTGCGAGAACCAGCGCCGCCGCAATGAGCCGCAGCGCGCCGACAAGCCGCAGCACTTTCGGCGGGCCGCCAACGAAGGCGAAGTCGCGGGATCGGGGGAACTTGCGCTGCACATTCGTCGTCACTCCGACAGACTAGTCTGCAGACGCCAGTCCGACAGAGGAGTTCAGCATGCCGTTCACCGATTGCCACGGGAATGAACTGCGCAGCCTGCCTCTGATCTACCGACTGGATCGCGATTTTCAGGTCGCGGAGCCGTTTTGTTGGCAAGACCCTCGCCCCGGCGGCGGCGTTATCGAAGTGCCTGCACACGACCCCGCTCTGCCACCCACGGAAGGCAACAGCACAGACTTCGCCTCCGTGCCGCCGTTTCTCTGGGGGCTTATTGCTAGCTACGGCAAGCAAACCCTCGCCGCGATTCTGCACGACCACCTCACGCACCAAACCCGGCTCGCTCCCACCGACGACCGTCTCGCGCTCCGTCGGGTAGCTGATGAAACGTTCAGGGTAGCCCTCGCTGATAGCGGGGTTCACCAATTGCGTGCCCGCGTCATGTGGGCTGCAGTCGGCATCGAACGCTACGTTCACCATGGCGGTGTGCTCGGCTGGCTCATCGTCGCGCAACTCGCGCTGGGCATTCTGGCGCTCATCGCGGCGGTAGCTCTTGGCGTTCTCTTTCAGCCGCTCTGGTTGCTGCTCGCAGCTGCCCCCGCTGCACTGGCGTTGGTGTGGGGCAAGAACGCGGATCTCGTTCTTGCGTCGACCTATTTGGGTGCGCTGTACGCGCCCCTCGTTGCGGCCGCGTTCATTGGTTCCCGCTTGGAACAACTGCTCGCGACCGTCATCTGGGTCGGAACAGGCACTCCCGGCCCCGCCCCCAAGGCCGAGCCGACCCTGCGCTGGCCCGACCACGGCACGACGCTGCCACCCGCTTAGTTACGCTGCTGGTCCCGGCGACAAACTCCGCCATCGGCAGTTCGCAGCGTTAACGGCCAACGGCCGCCCCGCGAATGCGGAACGGCCGGTGGTGTGACTAGCGAAAGTTAGCGTGCAGCTGAACCGTCGGTGTAGTCGGAGTCTTGCTGCTTCCAAGCGAAGAGAGCACGAAGCTCCTTGCCGGTTGCTTCGATGGGGTGGTTCTGGCCCTTTTCACGCAGGGCGAGGAACTCGGCTCCGCCAGCATCCTGGTCCTTGATGAAGCGGTCTGCGAAGGCACCCGACTGAATATCTGCGAGAACAGCCTTCATGTTTTCCTTGACCGACTCGTCGATGACGCGGGGGCCCGAAACGTAGTCGCCGTATTCAGCGGTGTCAGAAACGCTCCAACGCTGCTTAGCGATGCCGCCCTCCCACATGAGGTCAACGATGAGCTTGAGCTCGTGAAGTACCTCGAAGTAGGCGATTTGCGGCTGGTAGCCAGCCTCGATGAGGGTTTCGAAGCCGTACTGAACGAGCTGCGAGGTTCCACCACAAAGAACAGCCTGCTCACCGAACAGGTCGGTCTCAGTCTCTTCGGTGAATGTGGTCTTGATGCCACCGGCGCGAAGTCCACCGATTGCCTTGGAGTACGACCAGGCCATGTCCCACGCGGTACCGGTGGCGTCGTTCTCCACAGCAACGATGACGGGAACGCCACGGCCTGCTTCGTACTCGCGGCGAACGGTGTGACCCGGTCCCTTGGGAGCTACGAGGATGACGTCGACGTCAGCAGGAGCGTCGATGTAACCGAAACGGATGTTGAAGCCGTGTCCGAAGACGAGGGTGTCGCCCGCAACAAGGTTGTCCTTGATGTCGGCGGCGTAGAGGCCACGCTGGTGCTGGTCGGGAGCGAGGATGACAACAACGTCAGCCCACTTGGCTGCTTCGGCGCTGGTGAGCACGTCAAAGCCGGCGTCGGTTGCCTTCTGGATGCTCTTCGAGCCCTCCTTGAGGCCAATCTTGACCTGAACGCCTGAGTCGCGCAGGTTCAGCGCGTGGGCGTGGCCCTGCGAGCCATAACCAATAACGGCGACCTTCTTGCTCTGGATGAGGGCGAGGTCAGCGTCTTTGTCGTAAAAGATCTCGGTCACAGTAGTGATTCTCCTTTGTTGTTGTTCTGTTAGTTCTTGAAAACTCGGTCGGTGATGCTCTTCGAACCGCGGCCCATGGCCAGCAGTCCACTCTGAGCAATTTCTTTGATCCCGTAGGGCTCGAGCACTCGGAGGAATGCTTGAATTTTGCCCGAGTCCCCCGTGGTTTCGATGATGAGCGCATCGGATGCGACATCGACCACACGGGCACGGAACAGGTTTACCGCTTCGAGAATTTGTGAGCGCGTCGTGTTGTCTACACGCACCTTGATGAGCAAGTGCTCGCGGGTAACCGACTGGTCAGGGTCGAGTTCCACGATCTTGATCACGTTGATGAGCTTGTTGAGCTGCTTCGTGACTTGCTCGAGGGGAAGCTCGTCGACATCCACCACAACGGTGATGCGCGAGAGTCCTTCGATTTCGCTCGAGCCAACAGCCAGCGACTGGATGTTGAACCCGCGACGGGCAAAAAGCCCAGCGACGCGAGTGAGCAGACCTGGTTTGTCTTCTACCAGCAGGGAAAGTACGTGACCCATCGCTCTACTCCTCTTCCCACTCGGGGGCATGATCGCGGGCATATTGCACGCTTGAGTTTCCAACGCCCTGCGGCACCATCGGCCACACCATCGCGTCACGACTGACGACGAAGTCGATCACCACGGGGCGATCGTTCGTGTCGAGCGCGAGTTGGATGGCTGCGTCGATTTCTTCCTTCTTCGTGACACGGATAGCGAGGCACCCGTAGGCATCCGCCAGCTTCACGAAGTCCGGAATCATCACCGTGTCGTGCCCGGTATTGAGGTCGGTGAACGAGTGGCGTCCGTCATAGAACAGCGTCTGCCACTGACGAACCATGCCGAGGCTCGAGTTGTTGATGATCGCGACCTTGATCGGAATCTTATTGATCGTGCAGGTAGCAAGCTCCTGGTTGGTCATCTGGAAGCATCCATCGCCATCAATGGCCCACACGGGACGACCGGGGTTCGCTACCTTCGCGCCCATGGCAGCGGGCACGCCGTAACCCATCGTTCCGGCACCACCAGAGTTGAGCCACGAGTTGGGGCGTTCATGCTTGATGAACTGTGCAGACCACATCTGGTGCTGGCCAACGCCAGCCGCAAAAATGCCTTCCGGCCCGGTGATTTCACCGATGCGCTGGATCACATATTGCGGCGACAGCAGACCGTCATCAGGTTCGGTGAACCCAAGCGGGAACTGGTTGCGAAGCGAGTTGAGTCGCTCCCACCACGCGGTGTAGTCAGGCTTCGTCGACACGCTCGCGTCAGTAAACGCTGCCGTGAGGTCGATGATGACGTCTTTTGCATCGCCAACGATAGGAACCTCGGCCGCGCGAATCTTGCCGATCTCCGCCGGGTCGATATCAACGTGAATAACCTTCGCGAGAGGCGCGAACTCACTCGGCTTGCCCGTGACGCGGTCGTCGAAACGAGCGCCGAGCGAGATAAGGAGATCGGACTCTTGGATGGCGAGAACAGCGGGCACAGAGCCGTGCATTCCCGGCATCCCGAGGTTCAATTCGTTGGAGTCGGGGAACGCACCGCGAGCCATCAAAGTGGTCACGATGGGCGCCCCCACGAGGGTTGCCAGCTCGAGCAGCTCTGCAGAAGCGCCGGAGCGAACAACGCCGCCACCGACATAGAACACGGGGCGCTCGGCCTCGGCCAGCATCTGCGCTGCGGCCTGAACCTGCTTGCCGTGCGCCTTCATAACCGGGCGGTAGCCGGGCAGGTCAACCTTCGGCGGCCAAATGAAGGGGGCGGATGCCTGCTGGCAGTCTTTCGTAACATCAACGAGCACCGGACCAGGGCGGCCCGTTGTCGCAATGTGGTACGCCGCCGCGATGGTTGCCGGAATGTCTTCCGGCTTCGTGACGAGGAACGAGTGCTTCGTGATCGGCATCGTGATTCCCGAGATGTCGACCTCTTGAAAAGCGTCGGTTCCCATCGAGGTCGAAAACACCTGACCGGTGATCGCGAGCATTGGCACGGAGTCCATGTGGGCATCCGCAATCGCCGTCACGAGGTTCGTCGCTCCCGGACCCGACGTCGCAATGCAGACGCCGAGCTTTCCGGATGACGAGGCGTAGCCCTCAGCAGCGTGACCAGCACCCTGCTCGTGGCGAACCAAGATGTGACGAATGGCGGTTGATGCCATGAGTTCGTCGTAGAAGGGCATGATGGCGCCGCCGGGCAAGCCGAAAACGTCTTTCACGCCCAGCTTTTCCAGACTGCGCAGAATGGCACCTGAACCGGTCAAGATGTCCGGTGTCGTGCTCTTCGGCCGCGGTGCGGGTTCAGAGGACATGTGTGAATCCTTTTATGTGAATGGTGAGCTGGCGCTAACTGGTGACCGCACCGCGAGCGGCGGACTGCACAAGTTTCGAATACTTGGCGAGAACGCCTCGCGTGTAACGCGGAGGGAGTGGGGCCCAGCCTTTTCGGCGGGCTTCGAGCTCAGCTGAGTCAACAAGTAAGTCGAGCGAGCGAGCTGCGATATTGACCCGTATCAGATCACCATCGCGCACGAAGGCAATAGGACCTGCGTCTACTGCTTCGGGAGCTATGTGGCCGATGCACAGCCCGGTTGTGCCGCCTGAGAATCGCCCGTCCGTCAAGAGTAGTACATCTTTGCCGAGTCCAGCGCCCTTAATGGCCGCAGTGATCGCGAGCATCTCGCGCATACCCGGTCCACCCTTGGGACCTTCATAGCGGATGACGACTACCGAGCCAGCCTCGATCGTGCCGGCGGTGAGAGCATCCAGAGCTTCACGCTCGCGTTCGAAGACCCGTGCAGGGCCCTCAAACTCAGAGAGGTCGAAGCCGGCGGTCTTCACAACAGCGCCCTCGGGAGCCAACGAACCCTTGAGGATCGTGAGGCCACCGGTGGGGTGGATGGGGTTGTCCAGAGTGCGCAAAACCTTGCCATCTAGAGGGTCAATATCCATCTCGGCGAGGTTCTCGGCAACGGTCTTGCCCGTCACGGTGAGCGCATCACCGTGGATGAGGCCTGCTTCGAGCAGCGCCTTCATGAGAACGGGGAGTCCGCCGTGACGGTCGACATCGTTCATGACGTACTGGCCGAATGGCTTGAGGTCAGCAAGGTGCGGAACCTTGTCGCCGATGCGGTTGAAGTCGTCGAGCGTGAGCTCAACTTCAGCTTCGCTGGCGATCGCCAGAATGTGCAGCACAACGTTGGTCGAGCCACCGAGAGCCATCGCCACGGTGATCGCGTTCTCGAAAGCCTTCTTCGTCATGATGTCGCGCGAGGTGATGCCCTTGCGCAGCAGGTTGACGACGGCTTCGCCCGAACGGTGCGCAAAGTAGTCGCGACGACGGTCGGCGGATGCGGGGCTTGCCGAGCCGGGAAGGCTCATTCCCAGCGCTTCCGCGACGCTCGCCATCGTGTTGGCGGTGTACATACCGCCACAAGCACCCTCGCCAGGAGCGAAGGCACACTCGATGCGCTTGGCGTCAGCCTCGCTCATCCGGCCCGCTTTCACGGCGCCGACGGCCTCAAAGGAGTCAATGATCGTGATGTCTTTTTCGGTGCCGTCGCTGAGCTTGACCCAGCCCGGAGCGATCGAGCCGGCGTACAGGAAGACGGACGCGAGGTTGAGGCGTGCCGCAGCCATCAGCATTCCGGGCAGCGACTTATCGCAACCCGCGAGCGTGACAGAGCCATCCAGGCGCTCGGCCTCCATGACTACCTCAACGGAGTCAGCAATGACCTCGCGGCTCACGAGCGAGAAGTGCATTCCCTCGTGGCCCATCGAGATGCCGTCAGAGACACTGATCGTGCCGAACTGCAGTGGGTATCCCCCTGCAGCATGAACGCCTTCCTTGGCACCCTGAGCAAGACGGTCGAGCGAGAGGTTGCACGGCGTGATCTCGTTCCACGAGCTTGCAATACCAATTTGGGGCTTATCCCAGTCGGCATCACCCATGCCGACAGCGCGAAGCATTCCGCGCGATGTAGTGGCTTCAATCCCGTCGGTGACTGTGCGGGAACGTGGTTTGATATCGATCGAATCACTCTCAGACATGCTTCGAGTTTAGGGCGTACCGCTACATCAGTTTGCGCGCGCCGATACCACGGCGTGACGCTTGTCGGCCAATACAGCCAAAAGTTGTGCGATTTCGGCTGTTCCGGCCACCCGCAGCCTGGCAACGGATGGCGCATCGCCGACGCGCACTCCGAGGTCATCTGGCCCGAGAACCACCAGCGCATCCTCGTCAGTCGTGTCATCACCGGCAAAGAAGACGGCATCCGCCCCCACGTAGTCCCGCAGGCGCGTAATGGCATCGCCCTTGTTGGCATCGTGGATAGCAAACTCGATGATGTTCTTGCCGAAGCGCGTGGTGAGGCCCGGGATCTCTGCTTCGACCCGCGCCACCGACTCGGCCGTGAGCCGTTCCGCGTCTTCTGCCGACGTCATCCGAACGTGTAGAGCCCGCCCGGCTGGTTTGATTTCCACCCACGCACCCTCAGCGCTATCGGCCAACTCGTGCGTAAGCGCATCAAGGCGCTCAAGAGCGGCCGTGTTCTCTGCGCTCATCGGCAAGTGCGAGTCGCCCTCGTCGAGGCGGTACTCCAACCCGTGCGAGCCACCGAACAGCACGCGATCGCCCAGATGCGCGACGTGCTCGAGGCTGTCGAGCGCGCGACCAGACACGAGAGCCAAGCGGGTGTCGGCGAGGTCGAGCATCCGCACCAGCTGCTCTTGGGCAGCCGGGATGGCGCGTGAATCCAGCGGGTCATCGACTTCTGGTGCCAAAGTGCCGTCAAAGTCGAGAGCAATCAGGAGCGTTTGCGCCGAAACGAGTTGGTCAATGGCCGCCTCTATTTCGGAGGCAGTCGAGTAGTTCACGGGCGTTTCACTCGCTTTCGTTCGATGGTCCACTCGACCTCTTCGGCCATTTCGAGTGGGGCAATGCGGCGGTGACGATCAGAGCGCGTCGCCGCCAAGTTCTTCAAGAACGCATTCGACCAGCGCTCCACATCGTGTTCAAGCACACGCTTGCGCATGGAACGCATCCGCAGTGCTCGATCAGCCTTGGGCATAGTGATGGCCTTCATCATCGCGTCTTTCAAACCGTCGATGTCGTGCGGATTAACAAGGAGTGCCTTGCGAAGCTCCTCTGACGCTCCCGCAAATTCGCTCAGAATGAGCACACCATCGTTATCAAACCTGGCTGCCACGTACTCCTTGGCCACCAGGTTCATGCCATCACGAAGCGCCGTCACGAGCAGCACGTCTGCGGCGAGATACAGCGCAACCATCTCTTCGCGAGGGAAACCCTGATGCAAATAGTTGATGGGTGCATGGCTCAGCGTGCTGAATTCACCGTTGATGCGGCCAACGGTCAGCTCAATCTCGTCGCGCAGGTGCATGTAGGCCTCAACGCGTTCACGACTCGGGCTCGCGACTTGAATGAGCGCAACATCGCCCACCTCGATCGAGCCATCGCGCAACAGTTCGCCATAGGCCTTCAGACGGTGACGGATGCCCTTGGTGTAGTCGAGACGGTCAACACCGAACATCACCGTCTTCGGGTTACCGAGCCCCTTGCGAATGTCGCGAGCACGTTGCTGAATCGCGGGGTCGCGCGCCAGTTGTTCAAAACTGCGAGAGTCGATCGAAATCGGGAAGGCTTTCGCTACGACCCGACGAGTCGGCTGCCCCTCAATCGTGACCTCAATCGCCGGATTCTTGGTCGGATGATTCGTGAGACGGCGAACGGCTGACGAGAAATTCGAAGCGTCAGCGGAGCGCTGAAAACCGACGACGTCGGCTCCGAGCATGCCCTCAATGATCTGAGTACGCCACGGAAGCTGCGCAAAGATCCCGTAGGGCGGGAACGGGATGTGATTGAAGAAACCAATGGTCAGATCGGGGCGCATCTCGCGCAGCATGCGCGGCACGAGTTGGAGTTGGTAGTCCTGCACCCACACGACAGCACCCTCGGCGCTGATGGCTGCTGCGGCATCCGCAAATCGCTTATTGACCGTTACGTAGTCATCCCACCACTCGCGGTGGTAGGCCGGTGGCGCAATCACGTCGTGGTAAAGCGGCCACAGAGTGTCGTTGCTAAAGCCCTCGTAATACTCCTCAATATCTTGGGAGCTCAGAGGCACGGGAATGATCTGGATGCCGTCTTGATGGAACGGTTCGATCTCAAGATCGGGGCGACCAGCCCACCCCACCCAGGCGCCGTCGGCCTTCTGCATCATCGGCTCGAGAGCCGTAACGAGACCACCTGGAGAACGCTTCCAGCTCAGTGACCCATCCTCTTCAACAGTGCAATCCACTGGAAGTCGGTTCGAAACGACAACGAAGTCGTACTCGGACGGGGAAGTATCATTCTTGGCTTCCATCATGTAGTTACGTTACCAGCGAGGCTTGGAGAGTGGCTGGAGATGACGTTTCCGAACCAATTCTTTCTTGTGACAAAACCGAGACATGTTCCGCCGCGGACCGGATGTCGGCCCCCGCTAGGCTCCTTCTTGCCCACGGCTCCGCGGGTGCGTGCGCCCACACCAGGAAGCTGCCGAGGTATTCGCCGAGTGGGTACTCGCTGACGACCTTCCTGCCGGCGACAGCATCGTCGAGCAGAAGCTTCGCTTCTTCGAGGACTACCCCGAGCTCGTTGAGCTACGCGACACCATTCGTGAGGGTCTCTTCAGCTAGTCACCACGCGAATGCAGCCTTTGCTCTCTCGCTAGAGCGCTCGAGAATCGGCCGCCGACAGGATCGCTCCTGTCGCGGTCGATTTTCGTATCCGCTTCACCGAGAGCACTGACAGCGCAACGCTGACCACCCCCAAAGCGAGTAACGCGAACGCCGCCGCTACCGCAGATTGCGCGCTTCCCCCCGAAAGAATCGAGTACATTCCCTCAACCGCATAAGTCAGCGGCAGGAACGGGCTCACCGCCTGGAACGGCGCGGCCAGGGCCTCAATCGGATACACCCCACCCGTCGATACCAATTGAATCGCCAGCAGGAACAGAGAGATCACGAGCCCTCCCTTGCCGAGCGCCGCGATCAAGAAGTAGTGGAAAGCAGCGAACGAGAGCGCCATCAGAAGTGCGAAGCCAGCCGTTGCCGGCGCCAAAGCCCAATCGACTCCCACCACCACATGCAGAAGCAACACGAGCAGTACCGCCTGAATAACCGTCACGATGGATGCCCGAATCAGCGTTGAAGCAACGATTCGGCCGTCGCGGGCCGTCGACGACAGCGAGCGATACGAGGGCAGGCTCAACACCAGGAACACCGCAAGCGCTCCCAACCACAGACCCAAGGGGATGAAGAAGGTCGCGATTGCCTGGGCCGGTTCGGTTACCTCGTTGTCGGTGGTGACAGAGAGCGTGATCGGCTCGGCAGCGATATCAGCATTGGTCGTCGTGTCAGTAGTCTCATCGGCGCTCGGAACGAGAGCTGCACCCTCGCTCAACCCGGTTGCGAGGTCGCCGGCACCCGAAGCTAGGCCTTCGGCTCCCTCGGTGAGTGTGCCAGATCCGTCGGAGAGATCGGAAGCCCCCGCAGCGCTCTGAGAGATTCCGTATTGGATGCCGCCAACGGCATCCGCGGTCTGGGTTCTCAGGGTTCCCCCGCCTGCGGCCGCCTCGTTGAGCCCGTCGACAACGGCTTGAAGCGTGCCCTTGAGTTGTGGGTCGGTGAGTTGCGCCTGAATAGCGGGGTTGATCGCCGCGAGGGTGGAGGCGAGCTGCGAGACCCCCGAGGTGTAGTCGCTAACGCCGGTGGTCAGACCCGAGAGATTGCCCGCCCCATAGTTGAGGTCTGCGAGACCCGACGAGAGCGAGTCGACCCCTGCCGTATAGCTGCCGAGGCCGCGTGAGAAGTCGCTGGCACCATCCGAAAGTTCGGTTGCTCCGTCAGCAGCCTCGGCAAGTGCTCCCCCCAGCTCGCCGACGCTGGCATAAATGCCATCGATGTATTGCGATGTAATCGCGCGACCGAAGGTATCTGTCATGGATTGGCCAACGACCTGGGCCACAGATCCGGTGAGATAACTGTGGGAGTCGTCGGTGTGGATCGATATCTGTGCCTGAGTGGGGTCCTCTGTCGACAGCGACAGGATCGATTCAGAGAACTCGGCGGGCACGGTGAGGATCGCGTAGACGTCTCCACGGGCAAGAGCATCCTTTGCGTCGTCAGAGTTCGTAATTGTCCACTCGAAACCGTCGGCACCGGTGAGCTCGGTGACCAGTTGGCGACCGGCAAAGACAATCTGTTCGTCGCCATCGGTGGTCGTCGTTGTTTGCAGTTCGTCATTGTTCACGAGAGCGACAGGGATGTTGTCGATCGCGTTGTCTCCGTCTCCCGCCGCGGCCACGAACAGCCCAGTGAAGGCGAGTGGTAGCAGGGCGACGGCGGCGAAACCGATGACGGTCAACCACCGCTGGCGGGGCATTGTTGGAGTCTGTGAGGTGCTCATCGAAGGAGTCCTTCCGGTGCAAGCAGATAAAGGTCGACAACGATCACGTTGCGTTCTCCGCGGTCAATCGAGCTGGCGAGGGTAACGGGTCTGCCGGTTCCGAAGAGGAGGGTGGTGCTCGCGTCAGCAAGGCGCGTTACCGCGGTCAAGAACGCCGCTTCATCTTCTGCTTCCGCAAATTGATCGAAGCGGTCGAAGAACACAATCTCGGTGCCCTCGGAGAGCCCCACTGCCGCGAGCGCTACTGATCGCTCGAGTTGCGGTAAGGCGTTGACGTTGGTCTCAGCAGTTACCCGAACGGTGCGACGAGCGGTGACGTCACCAAGAACGTCGTTTACACGCGCGATCCAGTCGCGCACTTTCGCCGCAGTGCGAGGGGTATCCTGCCAGCGTTGTGTCATTTCGAGACGCTCGCGCAGAGTTGCCCCCAGAGAGGCGGCGTCTTCGCTATAGGGCGTCCCTGCCACCTCGGCGAGCGCAACCCTCTTATTCACCTGGTCGGCATGAGAGGGAAGCGGATAACCGGCAACCTGCACCATTCCGGAGAGGGGCGGCAGGATGCCAGAAAGGGTTGCACCCATGATGCGCCGGTCGTGGCGGTCTCCTGACGCGATGACGAGAGAACCGCGTGGCACAGCAAGCGAGATAGGGCCGAGCCGCTGGCGGTCGTCACCGGCGACGAGGTACTCGGCGCTCATACCGAGTTCAGTTTGAGTGGATGCCCATTCGAGCTCGTGGCGGTGCTCACGCAGCTGCTCCCCTTCGATATCCACGTCGGGAAGGAGCTTGTTGAGCCAGGCGGGCAGCCACCACGCGGCGTTGCCGAACAGCGCCATCAGGGCGGGCACAAGGGTCATGCGCACGAGGAAGGCATCGAAGGCGATTCCCACAGCGAGCCCGAGGGCGATGGGCTTGATGGTTCCGCTGCCTTCCGGCACGAAGGCGAAGAAGACGAAGAACATGATGAGCGCGGCGGCGGTGACCACGCGGGCGCTGCTCGCAAAACCGTGACGAACTGAGCCCATCGCGTCGCGAGTTTTCACGTACTCCTCGCGCATTCCCGACACGAGGAACACTTCGTAGTCCATCGCGAGCCCGAACAGGACCGCCATGAGCAGGATGGGCATGAAGCTCAGGATGGGGCCGGGATTCTCAACACCGATCACGTCGGCGAACCAGCCCCACTGGAACACCGCGACGACGACACCGAACGAGGCCACGACAGAGAGCAAGAATCCGGCGGCGGCCTTGAGCGGCACCAACACGGAGCGGAAGACCATCATGAGAAGCACAACCGAGAGTCCGACCACAATGAGCCCAAACGGGACCAGCGCATTACTCAGTCGGTTCGAGATGTCGATACCGATTGCGGTGGTTCCCGTCACGAAGCTCTGAATGTCGTACTGACGTTCAAGCTCCGGAGCTAGATCCCGAATGGTCTGCACCAACGCTTTGGTCTCCGCGGAGTCCGGCGCGCTTGATGGCGTCACTTGGATGATCGCGGTGTCGAGCCCCTCATCGGGAAAACCTTGCGATACGAAGTCGACATCGTCGAGCTTCTCGAGGTCTGCTGCGATCGATTCGAGGTCATCCTGAATATCGATGGTCTGAGTGATGTCGAGGGCAACAACGAGCGGCCCGTTATAGCCGGGGCCGAAGCCTTCGGTGACAAGGTCGAAGGCTTCGCGCTGAGTCGAGCCGGTCGGCTCCGAACCGCCGTCTGGCAGGCTCAGCTGCAGGCTGGCGGCGGGAATCGCAAGGGTACCCAAAATGGCCACGACGGCAATCGCCGCCAACCATGGGTATTTCGTGACGCCGCGCACCCAGCGGGCGCCCATGCTCTTGCTCTCGTCGGCGGATGCTGTGAATCGACGCTGCGCTCGCGATCCGCTCTTGGGGATCATCCGCGGGCCCGCAAAGCCCAGCAGCGCGGGCAGCAACGTTGTGGCCACTCCCATAGCGATGAACACCGCGACCGCCGCACCGATACCCATCACGCTCAAGAAGGGGATGCCGACCACGAGCAGGCCAAGCAGGGCAATAATCACGGTGACGCCGGCAAATACGACCGCACTTCCGGCGGTGCCAACGGCCATCGCGGCCGATTCCTCTGGTTCTTCTCCGTGCGCCAGTTGGGCTCGATGGCGCGACACGATGAAGAGGGCGTAGTCGATGCCGACGGCGAGCCCAATCATGAGGGCAAGCAGGGGTGCAGAA
The DNA here is from genome assembly GCF_015864925.1 of Salinibacterium sp. NG22. Classification (NCBI taxonomy): domain Bacteria; kingdom Bacillati; phylum Actinomycetota; class Actinomycetes; order Micrococcales; family Microbacteriaceae; genus Salinibacterium; species Salinibacterium sp. NG22. Next base: position 883,406 of record NZ_JADYWG010000001.1, read on the forward strand.
CTCGACACCGTCGTGAACGCGGAGAGAGTCGTGATGAGGCCCATCACGATGCCAACGCCGATCAGGGCGCTCAGCAGCGGCATCCCCGCCGCCAGCAACGACCCAAAGGTAATCACGAGCACGAGAGCCGCGAACACGACACCGACCACTTCAGTAACGGTGATGCCAAAGGTGGTGTCTTGAAACACGAGCCCGCCATATTCGACGCGCAGCCCGGAATCTTCACCGATGTCGGCGGTATCCACGAGCGCCTCAACTGTTGCTTCGGTGACGTCGGTAACTGGCCCATCAAATTGCACCCGGATGATCGCCATGCTGTGGTCGTCCGAGATGGCTTTTCCGGCGTACTCATCGAAAGGGCTCACGGCCGAATCTATGCCGTCGATGCGATCGATGGCGGCTGTAATGCGTTCGATGACGGCTTCGGAACTCTCGATGCGCGATCCCTCTTCGGCGACAACCACGGCGGTGGCGGATGCCCCGGCCACCGAGGGGAAGACGGCTTCCAGCCGGTCGAGCGCAACTTGCGACTCAGTTCCCGGAATCTCGAACGACTCCTCGGTTTGCCCGCCGAGAGCGATTCCGCCGCCCAGAGTGCCCACTACGAGAAGAAACCACACCACGAGCACACGCCACGGATGCCGATACGAGAATCGACCGAGTCGGTAGAGAAGAGTGGCCACGGGTGCTCCGGTTCTTGTGGACTGCGCGAGTGAGGTCTAGGGGCGCTGAGTGGTGAGGCTCGGCGCGACTGAGTTAGTTGTTGCGAACGGGAGCGAGTAAATCGCTCATGATCGCGATGAGGGCTTGGCGGGTGTCGTCGTCAGATTCGATGGGCAGGGAGAGGTTCGCTGACGTGCAGAGCATGTACGCAGAGCCACCGAGCGCGATCCCAAAGCGCATGGCGTCGTGCGGGTTCGACGCGGTCGCGGCGAAGACTTGGGCGAGCCGACGCACAATGTCGTTCGCACGATCGAGCACCGGAACTCCCACGAGCGATGGCCCTTGGTTGATGAACATGTGCACTTCTTGGCGACAGTCAAAGAGAAAATCGACGAATTGAGCAAGAAAAGCTTGCCTTTTTTCTGGCTCCATCCCGCTCTTTTCAAGGTCAGAGACGAGAGATTCGAGTCGGTCGATGGCGGGCGAGACGGCCGCTTCGAGGAGCGCCTCTTTGGAGGTGAAGTGGTAGAGAACGCTCGACTTGGAGAGGCCGGCGAGCTCGGCGATACGATTGATCGACGTGCCGGTATAGCCGGCAATAGAGAACTCGGCGAGCGCGATGCGTTGAAGCTGTTCTTGACTGGACACCCGAAGAGCCTAACTGACCGATCGGTCAGGAGTCACATCTGGGGTGCTTTCTCAGTGAAAATTCAGCGCCAGGGCGATCTTCTGTGCTGCACAGGCTGCCGAGTAGCCTCCACCAGATTCACGCGCTAGCGTGGGAGAACACCAACCCGCGGAGGAAAACATGCGCAAGTACCTGTTCAACGGCAGTCTCCTCAGTGCAGTCGCCGGCGGCTGGAGCATCTACCAGACCACCAAGCAGGGCCCGCGCGACTGGCGCCTCATCCTTATGTGGATCAGCTGGGGAATCACCGTCGCCATCGCCGTCGGAACGATCGCCAAAGAAGCCAGCGACTCCTACGAGCTCGAAAACTAACGACGTCGCAGCGGCGCCTGAGCGTCGGCAAAGGCGTCGGGCATCAGCTCGTCGGCCTCGCGCATCAGCCCGTCAGGCTAGTGCTAAGCCCGTGAACGCTTATCGCGATGCCGGGCTGCCGCTTCGACAATGCCACGGAACAAGCGGGCGTCTTCTTTGGCATCCTCTTCGGGATGCCACTGCACAGCGACACAAAAGTCAACACTCGGCAATTCGACTGCCTGAATCACGCCGTCGTCACCTCGCCCGGTGACGACGAGGCCGTCAGCGAGGGTGTCGATCGCTTGGTGATGGTACGACTTCACCGCTACCGACTCATCGCCACCCAGTAGAGCCGCGAGAGTTGTGTCAGGTTCAACAGCCACATCGTTGACCAAGAACACTCCCCCGCCTGCGCTGTAGCGCGTCGAGCCAATAACGTCGGGCAGATGCTGGATGATCGTGCCGCCCAGCGCAACATTCAGAATTTGCGCCCCGCGGCAGATTCCGAGAAATGGCACGTTCTGGTCAATAGCGGCGCGTACGAGCGCGTCTTCAAAGGCGTCGCGGTCCTTGCGGGGAACGTCCGTTGTCGGATGCGGTTCCTGGCCATAGCGCGCCGGGTCGACGTCTTTGCCGCCGGTGAGGATCAAACCATCGAGCCCCTGCACGATGGATGCGGCGATGTCGTCGTCGACAGGCTGAGGAGGGAGCAGGACTGCGATGCCACCGGCATCCGTCACCGCTTCAAAGTAGATCTTCGGAAGGAAGGATGCGGGGAGATCCCAGACACCGGTCTGGGCCTGTTCAAGGTACGACGTGAGACCAATAATCGGTCGCGAACTGATGCCCATGCGGCTCCTCCCCATCGAAGAAATAGAACGTTTGCACCCAAAGGATATAGGGCGATCGCAATGAATTGTTGCTCCCTGAGTGTCGTTCTCAGGTTCGTCCCGTATTTTTGCTGACTTACTCGCCTGTCTAACCGCATCGAAGCGCTTTCGGCGAGTGTGCTGCAGTTCGCACCAATCGAGCCTCTGTCTCGCTCTAACTCACGTCTCACCAACGAGAGCGGCAGGCTCAATCAGATTGTGCCTTCCCCGACGCAGCCACACCTTTCTGAACCCAACTAAGGAACGCTGTTGAAACGAACAATTACCATGCTCGCCGTAGGGGCGATCCTCGTCGGCGGCACAGTTCCCGCGGCAGTCTTCCCGACGCACGACAACGACGTGTTCCTTGCGGACGCCGCAACTCTCGCCGCCCCGCCCGCCTCCGCGACGAGCACAACAACCGTTGACGACGTGCAAACCTTCGCCTCGCCCGCAACCGGGCTTCCTGCCCCTGTCGTGCGCGACAGCTACGACGTCGAACAAGTGCAGCAGCAAGTCGTCGTCACGGCCGCCGGCCTTACCGGCACCCTCGAACTTTTCCCCGCCAACGGTGATGTCAACGACGGCTTCGGCTACCGGGATGGCAACGAATTCCATGGCGGTATCGACATCATGGCGCCCGAAGGATCCGACATCATCGCCGCATCCCCTGGCACCGTGGAAAGCGTCACCGACGGTGGCGGCTGGGGTCGACATGTCATCATCGATCACGGCAACGGAATCAAGACTCTCTACGCTCACATGATCGAAGGTTCGCAGGCTGTCACTGCCGGCCAGTGGGTAGCAGCGGGCACCGTTCTGGGGTCAGTCGGAAACACCGGCTACTCGACGTTCCCCCACCTCCACTTCGAGGTCTACGTGTTCGACACCCGCGTCGATCCGACACCGTGGTTGCCCTAACCCCGACGCGAATTCGCGCCGGGGCAGGACTGCGCTGATTAGTGGAGCTCAGCATCCATTCGGCGTCTGACGACGATGGCGGCGCCACCGAGCACAATCATGCTCAGAGGCAACAGCCACCAGGCGCCAGCACTACCGCTTCCGCCGGTGTAGGCAAGAGTGGGTAGCTGTGCGGTAACAACTTCGGGAGCCACGCAGTCGTCACTGCTCGGGGTCTGGAACTCGAAAGCAGGGGGGTCACTCCAGTCGAATTCAAGACCGTTCGGCTCGACAACTTGGACAGTCACGAGGACCGAACCGGATGCTGCTACCGGGTACGTTCCGGCCACGATGCCAGAGACACCGTTCACCGTGAACGTCACCAATGCGGGGTCATACCCTGCGGCCACACCAAGCGTGTAGCTGCCCCCGACGTCACAACTTGCTTGCGAGAACGTCACTGCCGGCATTACGAGGCCCAGCGTCACGAGGTCACACTCAGGGTCGAACGGATCGAGTTGTGGGTTGAGTATTCCGCTGAAGGTGAGCGTCGTCAGTCCTCCAACCGCACGCAGCCCTGGACCTGCTGGTGGAGCAAAGAGCGCCCCCGCATGTGCCGTTGCTGTCACGCTGTAATCGTTCGGGCCCTCGGGGTCGGTGATCTCACCCCAGGTGGCATTCACGATTGGCCCAAGAACCAACCGTTCCGGAGCATTGCACGTTGCCGCAGCGAAGTCCGCTTGCGCGGTCGCCACGAGCGGTTCAACCACTGGTGGGCACTGAGAGCTCTCTTGTGCCGTCAGCGCACGAATGTTCTCGGTAGTGCGTTCTTTGACCTTGATCGAGCCATAGAAGAACGAGCGCACGGTCGTGATCGTCGCATAGCCGTCAGAACTCACCGTGGGACACATGATCTCCGTGGAGCGCTCAACCGTCTTCGATGCGCACAACGAACTATCGTCGCTGGCCACGATAAACGAGGGAGCCTGCGGGTCAAAGTCGCCCGTATCGTTGACGTCCGGCCCGAGATCGCCCTCCGCTAGGAGTACAGGTTGTGCCCCTTCCTGCACGACCCAACCGCTTGGATGACTCTCGCTCGGCACGAACTGGCACACGTACACCTCAGTGGACGGAGGGTCGCAGGCGCGCAATTCGCCCGCGGTGAGAGGGCGTGTGGACTGCGTCTGAGTGAAGTCCACCTGAGCGCTGCCATAGAAGAACTTCGTTGAGGTCGTGACGTTCACGATTCCGCCGTACTGGTACGTCGGGCACGTGACCTCCTCATCAACGATTACCTCTGTGCGCGAGCACAGACTCACATCGTCGCTTGCAACAACGAATGAGGGGTGGCGATCATTGAAACTGCCCGTGTCGTTGACGTCATCGCCGAGCGCATTGATGCTCATTTGAATGGGCTGTTTGCCTGATTTGAGTTGGTAGCCCGACGGCGAGTTGTCGCTCGACACAAACTTGCACACCCAGACCTTTGCGTTGTTCTGCGGTCGGGACTGCTGTTCGGGCTGAGAGGAACGAGCCGCTGCTGCCGCTGGTTCCGCGGCAGCAGGGTTCTCGACGGGTGCGGCGGCCGAGGGCTCGGGAGCAGGCGTTTCTGGCACAACCGCCACCACAGGCTGAGGTTGGGCGGCCACGGCGGGTTCGGGAGAGGATGCGGGGGCCGGAGATTCTTGGGCGGCCGCAGGGGTGTCGGTGATGGTTTCGGTCACCGTTGGGTCGTGGGCGGGTACTGCATCGTCAGCAAATGCGGGTGAGGATACACCGAGAAGTGCACCAGTCATGAGGGTAATGCTGGCAACTGTCGCCAGCAGTTTCTTGATGAACATGTGTGGCAGCTTTCTGCAGGGGGAATGCGTTTCGGCGCATCCGCACGCAACTGCAGAATCGGAGCCGCCATTGGCTCACGACAGGGAGTGCGAGCGCATTCACGGGGGTGAGCTGCGCCGCTGGGGAGTGATTCGGGTATCACCTTCTTCGTCACCATCGGGGGTGACCGGAGCGGGCCGGTCTGGTGTGCCCAACAAGTTAGCACGCCCCCCATTCGGTGGACAGTAGACGTGTTTGTTGGCCAAAATTGTGCGATACCACTTCGCAGGGTGAGCCAATCCCTCCTTAGCCTCGAGAATCTCCGACCCCCGAATCGCTCGCCGCCGCCCACGTGCGTGCCGCCACGAGATCCGAACCGCTGGATGCCGTCTATGTCGACGAAAATGACCGCGCCGTTACTCTCCCGCGAACGGCCCACGATAGCGCTGCACACGCTCGCCTGCGGGCTCTGAGCGAGCATGCCGCGGGCGATGTCGAGTGGGCTTGGGAGCGGCGCACTACAGACAGAAATCGGCGAGCAATAAGTGTGCGGGAGCTCACGCGAGTATTAAACGAAAAACCCCGTGATCGTAAGGATCACGGGGCTTCTCTTGCTGTGCACCCCCCCGGACTTGAACCGGGAACCCACTGATTAAGAGTCAGTTGCTCTGCCAATTGAGCTAGAGGTGCGTGGCTTGGTTTTCCCTCTCAGGGCAACCGAGGAACAACGTTACCATGAGTTAAAGCGACTAAGGAGCACAATGACCACTGAATCCTCACGACTTGCCGCCGGCACCCCCGCACCGAGCTTCACACTGCCTGATCAGGACGGAAATTCGGTGTCTTTGAGCGACTTTTCTGGCAAGAAAGTGATTCTTTATTTTTATCCTGCGGCCATGACTCCCGGATGCACGAAGCAAGCCTGTGACTTCCGTGATCAGCTCGGCTCGCTGCAGTCGGAGGGCTATGTCGTGCTGGGCGTTTCTCGCGATACTCCCGAGAAGCTCACGAAGTTTCGCGAGCAGGAAGCACTCACTTTTCCCCTCCTCAGCGACCCCGACCACGCGGTGCACGAGGCGTATGGAGCCTGGGGCGAAAAGAACCTGTACGGCAAGCAGGTTGTTGGCGTCATCCGATCCACTTTTGTGCTCGATGAGCAGGGAGCCATCACACTCCCCCTCTACGCCGTGAAGGCGACCGGTCACGTTGCGTCGTTGCGCAAGAAGCTCGGGCTCGACTAACCCTCGTGGCGGGTGGTTGCCGCAAGCACCGGTTTCGTGAAGAGCAGCACCAACACCACGATTGCCGGAGTCAGCAGCAACCATCCGATATCTTGCCGCGCAAACACCCCTTGGAAACTGCCGATCGCCACCGAGATCTGTAGTACCTGCCAGACGACGGCGGCGCCGCGGATCCAGGGCTGTTGCCGCAGGGCATTGATACCAATTATCGCTACCCACACTGCCGCGATTGCGGTCAGAACAGTCAGCGCAATTGCACTCGGATACGACTGCGGAGTTTCTGCTCCCAGCTCGAAGAGCAAGTACGCCAGAGCGGCAAACAGTACGGCGCTCTCAAGGAAGATGACTACGGCCAGCGCTATCAAATACGGATGATGACGTGACGTTTTCTCTTCTGGGACAAGTTCGTCTACCATTCGCTCCCCGTTAAATCGCTGAAAGACCATTGCTTTGCCTTTGACGATATGCGATTCTAGTTGAGGTTGATTTCTGGCTCCCAGTGTTGCGAGCGAGACCCACATAATTTCTCAAGCTCGACGCCGATCAGGGCGTAATTTTTTTGTGCGCTCGAGCATCGCAACACACTGTAAGGAGCTACACATGGACTGGCGCGATAACGCTGCATGCCTCACTGCTGACCCGGAGCTATTCTTCCCGGTCGGAAACACTGGTCCGGCCGTTGATCAGATTGAAAAAGCAAAAGCCGTCTGCGGTCGCTGCTCAGTAACTGAAATGTGCCTCCAGTACGCACTCGAAACCAACCAAGACTCAGGCGTCTGGGGCGGACTCAGCGAAGACGAGCGTCGCGCTCTCAAGCGTCGCGCCGCACGCGCACGCCGCGCTTCCTAAGCAACACTCTTCGCCGCAGGCCGTGAGGCCTACCGACGCGACCAACTCTGCAGATTATGATCTGCGCTATTCGTCGCGCCTGAGTAGGCCGCCGCCTCGCTCGGCTGGGCACCGCTTTAGTCGGCGATTTTCTGCCCTACTTGGCGCGCGTCAGCCAGGTCAGCGGGATGTCGATCGTCACTTCCGTGCCACTGCCCACGATCGTGTGCCAGTCGATGGTTCCGCTGAGCTCTCCCTGAATGAGCGTGCGCACAATCTGGGTGCCGAGGCCTTCACCGACGCGCCCTTCGGCCAGCCCCACACCGTTGTCGCGCACCTGCACGGTGAGCTTGTCTGCCGTGCGTCGAGCATCAATTTCGACCGTTCCATCAGCCCGACCGGCTAGACCATGTTCGACGGCATTGGTGACGAGCTCGGTAAGCGCGAGCGCCAACGGTGTCGCGTACTCGCTCGGGAGAGCTCCGAAACTTCCCACGGATGTTGGGTGCACTGTCGTGTTGTGACTCGATGCGACTTCGGCGATGAGCTTCAATACCCGGTGGAACACGACGTCGAAGTCAACGTTCTGGTTGAGCCCCTCCGACAGGGTGTCGTGTACCACGGCGATTGCCGCTACCCGGCGCATAGCTTGGCCAAGCGCTTCGCGCGCAACTTCGCTGTGGGTTCGACGCGCCTGAATGCGCAGCAGGGATGCGACCGTCTGCAGGTTGTTCTTCACCCGGTGGTGAATCTCCCGGATCGTCGCATCCTTCGTGATGAGTTCACGCTCTTGGTGACGAACCTCTGTCACATCGCGGCACAACACGATGGCGCCAACGCGTTCACCGCGGTCGCGAATCGGGATCGTCCGCAACGACACCGTGACTCCTCGCGCTTCGATGTCGGTACGCCACGGAGCTCGACCGGTCACGACCAGCGGAAGCGACTCATCCACTTCGGGCTGGCCTGCGATCAAAGTGGTCGTTACTTCGGCGAGCGATTCCGCCTCAAGCTCCCCAGAGAAACCGATGCGGTTGAACGCTGAGAGCGCATTGGGGCTTGCAAATGTCACGAGACCGTCGACATCCAAACGGATCAGACCATCGGATGCGCGGGGAGCGCCTCGACGCGGTGCCGCCGGAGCGCCCATATCGGGAAAGTCACCTGCCGCAATCATCGCAAAAAGGTCGTTCGCACATCCGTTGAAGGTGAGCTCTTGACGTGAGGGCGTGCGAGCGTCGCCCAAATTTGTGTGCCGCGTGATGACAGCAATCGGCGTTGCCGTTGTCTCGTTGCCCGTGGCCGTGAGCCGACGCATGACGGGCACCGCGCGCACGCGGGTTGGGGTCTCTTCGTACCACGCGGGGGCTGCGGTATCGACGATGCGAGCGGTCTCGAAGGCCTCGGTGACCTGCGCATGCCACTCCGGTTTGATCTTCTGACCAACGAAGTCACGGTAGAAAAGCGTGGCTGAACTGCTGGGGCGAGCGTGGGCAACAGCGACGAACTGGTCATCGTCGCTGGGCACCCAGAGCACGATATCCGCGAACGCAAGATCGGCAAGAAGCTGCCAGTCGCCGACAAGCATGTGCAGCCATTCGATATCTGCTTCGCTCGAATGGCCCTGCTCTTGGACTAGATCACTGAGAGTCGACACTCCTACAGGTTACCTGCGCGCCACCATCCTGCTGAACAATGACCGTGGGGGAACTGACTCCGTCTCCTCGGGCACGAGTCTCGATGTCACGAGGTCACGGATCGCGGCACGCGCTGGCGATCGCGGTGCCGCATCCACCAGAGTCTTGCCGCTGAGCACGGCCCCATCGAAGCCCGAGAGGTCGTGAGGAACCAGTATTGGATGCTCGATACCTCCGAATCGCGAGAGGGTTTGGGTGACCTGGCCGTGCGGATTCATGCCACTGGCGCTCACGCGAACCTTGTTCATGACGACGCTCACGCTGCGGGTAGTCACGGTCTCAAGAAGATCGACATGGGCGCGCAAAAACCGCGACAGGCCCACGGGATCTGCTGAGCCGACCGCAATGACGTGATCTGCCGCACGCACCGCCGTGACCGCCGCAGCATTGCGACGCGGGGCGAAAAGGTCGCTGGTAATTTCTTCGTCATTCTCCAAACTGGAACTCGTATCGAGCACGGTGTAATCGACCCATTGGCGGCACTGGGCGATCGTGGTTCCCACCCGCTCCGAGGAGAGCTCGGGCCAACGGCTCGGTCGCCCGATGCCCGTGAGTACCCAAAAAGCCCCGAGCGGCGACTCATACCGCTGCCCGATACGCCCCAGCTCTTCGGTGGTGAGAGTCTCGGTGCCTGCCAACCGACAAGCTGCCGCAAAGCCCGGGGCTTCATCGAGCATGCCGAGCGCCGGAGCCACCGATGCCCCGTGAGTGTCCACATCGGCGAGCGCCACGCTGTACCCGAGCGCTGCCAGCTCGGCTGCAACGGAAATAGCAATGGATGTTCGGCCGGGAGCCCCGCCGGGGCCCCACACCGCGATCACTTGCCCGAGCGCGCTGCGCTCGCGAGGCGGAGACTCTGAACCCCATGGGGACTGAGAGAGCAGAGCATCGAGCCCCGCCCACCCCTCGGCAGCATCCACGATGTCGTAGAGCCCGAGGTCGCTCGCGTAGCGCTGTTCACGCTCGCTACTGGCGATCGCGACGAGGCGCACCCCGCTCTGATCGCAGGACGCAATAAGTCGATCGGTGAGGTACCGCGCTTCTGCCGCGACAAGCGCGATATCAGCGTGGGCGCCGGCCACTCGTGAGGCGAGCTCGGGCGCACTCACCGCGCGCAGCACAATCTCGTGACCATGATGCCCGACCTCGAACGCGAACTGATCCTCAAGATTCACGGGCATTGCGAGAGCGAACGCGGTCATCTCAGCCCTCCGCGGGCAAGTTCGCCGGGATGACCGACAGAACATCGCCGTTGGCCATCGCCTCAAGCAAGCGGGCTACACGCGAGCGCGGCACCAGCAACTCAATGGCACTCCCCTGAGCCGACGACACGAGCGAATCATCCTCGACCAAGCGCACGACGACGGCTCCCGCGATAATGACGCCTGGGGCACCATAGCCGCCCTCTTCCGCCTCAGCGCTGGCCCAGACGTCGACCGCCGCTCCCGTGGTCACCGAGGTGGCTAAGCCTCCCTGAGGGGACACCACAACCGAGGTCAGCGAGAGCCCATCATGACTGCCAAGCGAGGATGTGGGCACCAGCTCCCCTGCCTCAATTGGCCTGGTCGCAATAAAGCCTTCAGCCGGCAGCTCTCCCCGAGCGATGTAGTGGCTGGTCGCTTCGTTGAGCTTGACGCTGCGGATCACCAGATCGGAGCTCATGACTCGATCACCCGGCGTCAACGACGACGCTGCGGCGTAGACCTCAGTGGAATCGTCAGCCGCCGCAACGATCGCAACGACACCAGCCACGGAGGCCACGACGAGCACGACACCGATCGCTAACCGCGGGTCGAGAGCGAACGCTCGCGCACGCGCTTGGGACTGAGTTCTGCCGGAGCGACGGCTCATAGCGCGCACTCTCCACGTCGGGTCTTGATCATGGCACCATGGTTCGTTACCGCCCGGAAGTGGCGCGATAGTTATCCACATCAACCCCATTCCCAGCTTCATGGCCGCATAATCGATGCATGAACGCGATCAACCCAGCAGAGGGCCTCGGGCGATTTCTCACCCTGGCCGACACTGCCGAAGTGCTCAGCGTCTCTCCGCATGAGGTTCTTGAACTCGTGCGTTCCGGCGAACTACCCGCGATCAAAGTGGGCAGCAAGGGGCAATGGCGCATCGAGAACTCCGTTCTTGAGTCATACATTGAAGCCCTCTACGAAGAGACTCGTCGCATGAGTCTGTGGAACCAGTCCGACATCGCCACGGTCACCGAAGTCAACTTCGGCGAGCAACGCACGCGCTAACGAAAGTTACGGCCGAACGAGTACGACGCTCGTGAACGGCACCAAGCGGTACTCCGATACCGCAGTCTCGCGGCGCACCGCCCCACGCTCGTGCACCGCAACATCCAGATGGTCACGGCCAACGCGGTCAATCGTGCCGTGCACTTCCCCCGCAACCAGTACAAGCGAAACAGCCCGGCGTCTCCGACACAGATCCCGCAATACATAGCTGAGGCTCAACCGCTGCGAGAGACTCGGATGTCCGTTGGAAGGCGTGGTCGCGAGGCTCGGCGTGATGTGAGCCGCCCCCATCGAAATGCCGGCTAACGCCGCGAAAGGAACGATGCACTGACCAGGACGGCCGCTGTCGTCGACGAGGTCAGCCGACATCCAATCTCGACCAATGATGACGGGGCGAAGGATCACGCGCGTGCCGGTGATCAAAAGCACCGAAAGAGTCAGCGGGGACTCGGAAGTGCTGCGGGTGTGCAGCGCCACAATGCGGTCGCGGATGCTGAGCCGGCCCAACCGCAACCGTTCCTCTTCTGCATCGATCTCAAGGTCATCGGCGGTGATTTCGCGCTCGAGCTGGCTCTCGAGGTCGTCAAAGAGGTTGTCCCAGCGCATGCGTTGACGGTACTGACGGTGGCTCTCGGCTCCAAATTGTTATCCACAATTGAAGATTGGTCATAGACAACTGGTCTACTTCCTGCTTAAGTGTGGTCTACCCCCTTATGGGGGTAAACATCGCCGTCTTGACCTTTTACCCGGGAGATCATGAGTACCGAGCCCCTTCCCGCCTCCTTACCGAGTGTGGAAATACCCCGACAGGCGCGCCAGCGCACTGGAACCCTTCCGTCGAAGGTCATCCGGCCTCGCTTCGTTCCCGACGAGTTCTTTGGCCACCAGCCCACTCTGAGCGCCGAGCTGCCTGACCCCGCTCCCCTCGTCGAGAACCTCACTCGCTGCGTGATCGAAGTACTCGCCGGCGCACGCGACCTAGAACAGATTGCTCGGTGGGTCACCGACGACGTCTACCGCCATCTGCTCAAGCGCACCGTGCTCTCCGCACGCGCCCGTCGAGCCAAAGGCCAGCCCGTCACTCGCCCCAGCTTCAGCATGGGCTCAATCAGGCTGTGTGAGCCCCGCGATGGCGCTATCGAAGCCGTCGTTATCGTGCGCGGTCGCGCCCGCACCCGCGCTGTCGCCGTGCGCCTCGAAGGCCTCGACAAGCGCTGGCGAGCGACCGCCATCAACGTGCTGTAGTTTCACACCCCTACAGCGCACACAACGAATGCCCCACTCGAAACTCGAGTGGGGCATTCGTTGTGTGCAGCCGGCGTTCAATCGCCGGCGTGAGATCTCACTACTTCTTACGCTTCTCCTGCGCTCGGCGCTGGGAACGGTTCAACGGAGCCTCCGGGGCAGCGCCCTCGGGACGCTGACCGAACGCGCCACGATCGTTGCCTTGGGGCTGCGCCTGCTGCTGAGGAGCAACCTTCGACTGCTGCGCCTGAGCCGTTGCCGCGCGCTCAACCTGGCCGCGATCGTTGCGAACCTCAACCTCACCCGACGCATCAGCGCTTGGCGCCGAATAGCTGAGTTGAGTTGCCGGTGCAGCCGGGGCATCCAAACCACGCGCCTGAACCGTAGTCGCTTCGCCGCCGCCATTGACTTCGACATCAAGGTTGAAGAGGAAGCCAACGGTTTCTTCGCGAATCTGACCCATCATGCTCTGGAAGAGAGCGAAACCTTCACGCTGGTACTCGACGAGCGGGTCACGCTGAGCCATAGCCCGCAGACCAATACCGTCTTTCAGGTAGTCCATCTCGTAGAGGTGATCGCGCCAGCGGCGGTCAATCACGCTGAGGACAACACGACGCTCAAGCTCGCGCATGGCGGTCTCGCCCAGTTGCTGTTCGCGACGCTCGTAAGCGATAACGGCATCCGAGTGAACTTCCTTGGCGACGAACGCGCTCGTCAGTTTGCCGCGCGCACCGCCCTCGGTGAGCACCTCGTCGACAGTGATACCGACCGGGTACATCGTCTTGAGCTCGACCCACAGCGCATCGAAGTCCCACTCCTCGGAGTGGCCCTCGGCAGTGTGAACGTCAACAACCTCAGTCACGACGTCTTTCAGGAAGCGCTGAACGCGGTCCTTCAGATCATCGCCCTCGAGGATGTGACGGCGGTCGCTGTAAATTGCTTCACGCTGACGGTTGAGAACATCGTCGTACTTGAGAACGTTCTTGCGGATCTCCGCGTTACGAGATTCAACCTGCGACTGCGCGCTGCGGATGGCGCGGCTGACGACCTTGGACTCAATAGCGAGATCGTCGGGAACCGACGAACGCCCCATGAGCGCCTCAGCGGCACCACTGTTGAACAAGCGCATGAGGTCGTCTTGCAACGACAGGTAGAAACGGCTCTCGCCCGGGTCGCCCTGACGACCGGAACGACCGCGCAGCTGGTTGTCGATACGACGAGATTCGTGGCGCTCGGTGCCAAGCACGTAAAGCCCACCAACATCGATGACCTTCTTAGCTTCCTTTTCGACACCCGACTTGACCTCAGCGAAGACGTCATCCCAGGCGGCTTCGTACTCGTCAGGAGTTTCCGAGGGGTTAAGGCCACGAGCATTCATCTCAGCGACGGCCAAGAACTCGGCGTTTCCGCCGAGCATGACGTCGGTGCCTCGACCAGCCATGTTTGTGGCGACGGTGACAGAGCCGAGACGACCCGCTTGAGCAACGATTGCTGCTTCGCGAGCGTGGTTCTTAGCGTTCAGCACCTCGTGCTTGACGCCCTTCTTGGCGAGCATGCGCGAGAGCAGTTCGCTCTTCTCAACACTTGTCGTACCCACCAGAACCGGCTGACCCTGCTCGTGGCGCTTAGCGATATCAGCGACAACCTGCTCGAACTTGGACTGCTCGTTCTTGTAAATCAGGTCGGACTGGTCGATGCGCTGCATCGGACGGTTAGTGGGGATAGCGACCACGCCAAGCTTGTAGGTCGACATGAACTCTGCCGCCTCAGTCTCGGCGGTACCGGTCATGCCCGACAGCTTGTTATACAAACGGAAGTAGTTCTGCAGAGTGACGGTCGCAAGAGTCTGGTTCTCGGCCTTAACCGCAACGCCCTCTTTGGCCTCAATCGCCTGGTGAATACCTTCGTTGTACCGACGGCCCTGAAGAATACGGCCGGTGTGCTCATCAACGATCAGCACTTCGCCGTTCATGACGACGTAGTCCTTGTCTTTCTTGAACAGCGCACGAGCCTTGATCGAGTTGTTCAAGAACGAAATCAGCGGAGTGTTCGCCGATTCGTACAGGTTGTCGATGCCGAGGTAGTCCTCGACCTTTTCGATACCGGGCTCGAGCACACCAACGGTGCGCTTCTTCTCGTCGACCTCAAAGTCAACTTCAGGGATGAGCTTCTTGGAGAGGTTCGCAAACTCGGTGAACCACCGGTTCGCCTCCCCCGACGACGGACCCGAGATGATGAGCGGGGTACGTGCCTCGTCGATGAGGATCGAGTCGACCTCGTCAACGACAGCGAAATAGTGCCCGCGCTGAACCATGTCGCTCGCCTGCCACGCCATGTTGTCGCGCAGGTAGTCGAAGCCAAACTCATTGTTGGTTCCATACGTGATGTCAGCCGCGTACTGTTCGCGACGCTCAGGAGGCGCTTGACCGGAGACGATACATCCAGTTGTCATGCCGAGGGCGCGGAAAACGCGGCCCATAAGTTCAGATTGGTAGCTGGCCAAGTAGTCGTTGACCGTGATGACGTGCACACCCTGCGCCGCGATGGCGTTGAGGTAGGCAGCGAGCGTTGCCACGAGGGTCTTGCCCTCACCGGTCTTCATCTCAGCAATGTTGCCCAAGTGCAGTGCTGCACCACCCATGAGCTGAACGTCGAAGTGACGCATGCCCAGAGTGCGCTTTGCCGCTTCGCGGACCGCAGCGAAAGCCTCGGGGAGCAAGTCGTCGAGCGACTCTCCACCGGCATAGCGTTCGCGCAGTTCTACAGTCTCGTTCTTCAACTCATCATCAGTGAGGGTGTTGAAGTCATCCTCGAGATGGTTAACGGCCGCCGCGTAGCCTTTCAAGCGTCGAAGAAGTCGACCCTCACCTACGCGAAGAGCGCGTTCTAAAACATTCGCCACCGAATACTCCCATTCTTGTCGGACGGGTCCGACGCTGGCACTGCTCGACGAAGCGCAGTCTTTTAGACGCTTACGTCACGGTAACGCGGTGTGTGCGATCAGCGCACAGCCGCGTTACCGGTTCGTAATCGTATCAACTCCAAGCCAAAAACTTGGTGTACTTAGCCGTTAGCGACCTTGCGCTTGCGCGAGCGGCCGCTGGGAACTGCGTCTTCTGCCTCTTCTTCGAGAGCAATAACGCCGTAATCCCAGCCCTTGCGGCGGTAGACCACACTCGGACGATCGGTCTGGCTATCGACGAACAGGAAGAAGTCGTGGCCGACCAATTCCATGTGATCGAGAGCTTCCTCCACCGTCATGTGGCTGGACGGGAACACCTTGCGGCGAATAACTACGGGCGAGTAGTCCTCGTCCCCTGGTTCCGCCTCTTCCCCCTGAATAGGAATCGCTCCGGTAGCGACCTTCTCGATCACGTCGGGACTTGCGGGGGTGATATCAACAACCGCAAAACCGCCAGCACTCGCTTCACGAAGTGAAGTGGGGCGGTGGTTTCCGCGGTGAATCTTTTTGCGATCCTTCGACTGGCGGATTCGCTCGACGAGCTTGGCCATAGCCAAATCGAAAGCAACATACTTATCTGAACCAGCAGCTTCCGCTCGAACAAGCGGACCTGGTCCAATCAACGTCAACTCAACGCGGTCGTCTCCACTGGAACCTTTGGTTTCGTGGTGTCGGGTTACCTTGACTTCGAAGGCGATTGCCTTCTCGGCCAAGTGAGAAACCTTCTCAGACTTTTCGATCGCGTACTCACGGAAACGATCCGTGACTCCTACATTTCGTCCGTTGACGGTGATTTCCACGGCGACCTCCTAGCCATAATGCGCGGCTGCCCCGTGAGGCAGCTTCTATTTCGCGCCCTTTTCCATACCGTAGCCCTCGCCGCTGGCAATGTCACGAACCGCCAGAGTTCTTGGAGTGAACCCCATGGTTGCGGCCGCGATAACTGTTCCGCCCGCGGCTGAAATCGCTCTCGCGGCTTCGTCGAGGGTCGCTCCTGTGGTGAGCACGTCATCCACAATGATTACGCGGCTGCCGGCGAGCGAACGCACCGAAATGAACGCCCCTTTCACGTTGACGGCGCGCTCCTCGGCGCTCAGCATTTTCTGGCTTCGAGTTTTTTGAGCGACGCGAAGCGCCCGGGCGTGGCGGACGCCGGCGGTTTTCAGCACGAGCCCGACGGGATGGTAGCCCCGCGTGCGCATCGCCGTCTTGCTGCTGGGGACCGCAATGATCTCGATAGGGCCCGATGCTCCCCCGGGCGCCGTTGACTCGCTGAGCGCGCGCCTGAGGGCCGAGAGAAGGGCAACGGAGAGCGGTCGCGCAAGGTCGGTGCGGTGATGGTTCTTGAAGGCGAGGAGAACCCGCCGAACACGATCCTCGTACCTCAGCGCGGCGTACACGCGCAGGTGCTGCGGTGTCGAGTGGATGCTCGTGTGCGAGACGAGACTGCGCGCGCATTCGTCGCACAGCGCTCGGTCGGGGCGTTGGCATCCGGCACACTCCACGGGAAGGATGAGTGCGAGAGCGTCGCGCAGTGCCTCGCGCACCAGCACACTCCACCCGATGGGCTCACGACCGCCGGAAGGTTGGTCGGGAGGCTGCTCGGAAGGCGTCATGAGTCGAGCGTGCCCGGAGGCGTCACCCCACGACGACGATCGCGGGTGATCAGTGGATAGCTGTTACTGCTGCGACGCCATGAAGGAGGCGTCGAGCCCCGCGAGCACCCACGCCTGGCTGCCTTGCGGCCGCCATACTTCGCCGTCGGCCAGCACTCGCAGCCCATCAGTGTTCGCTCCCGTGCTGACCAGCTGCGTCGCCCCGTCAACATCGCCGAGTTCACGAGAAGGACCACCAATTTCGTAGGCAGTCACCTCGGTCGAGTCAGCGGTTCCCGAGAGCGTCGCGACCGTGCTGGAACCGACCCAGGCGGCGTCAACGGCTTCCCCGGCGCGAACCGGCAGCGATACCGGCTCCACGAGTTGCACGGGCACATTGCCCTGCTGGCGCACGATTCCGTACACCAGCAACTGCGGCCCAGACGGCGTGGAGAGATACACGAGCAGTCGCGCACCGTCACGCGAGACATCCAGCGACACGATTGTGGAATCCGCAGGCAGCGTCGTTTGCAGCGGATGCTCGGTGCCGTCGACCTCGAACGTGGAGAGCGACGTCGCACTGGCCTCTTGCGCTGACCACACGAATCGGAACGGATCAAGCGACGGCGCAACCAAGCCGGGCCGTTCGTCAATCAGTCGCGGAGCGACTCCCACCGTTGCAAAGTAGGCACCTCCGTCGGCAGCCCGATAGGTCACAGAAAGCCGGTCGGCCGACAGCGCCGCGGTTGTCGCGCCTGCCTCGACCACAAATGCGCTCAGTTCGTTGATTTCGCTGAGTCCATCGCTCGTGCTGAACCCGAACTCGCTGCCGGTTCCCACCACGAGCGGCCCTGCAGAACCCGGCTCAATCACAGCAGCACTCTGCCCTGAGCTGGTGCTCTGGAGATCGCGACCGTCGACCGTCAACACCACAATGGGCGTGTGCAGCGTGGCCGACAATTGCTGCTGCATACGCTCGCGAGCAACAGTGTTCGCGGCGAGCGCTTCGGAACTCAGGTCGACGACGGCCCGCCCCGAGGTCAGGCTGCTGGTAGCGCCGAGCGTTGTGGATGGCGGGAACGCCGTCAGCAGCACGCCCTGCTGCACCCAGGCAGAATCTGCAGCCAACAGCGCCTGGATGGCACGCGATTGGGAGGACTGCCGCACAGCGAACCAACGAACATCCGGAATCAAGTAGGCGAAACTGGGATCGAAATAGTACAAAACCTGTTCTTCGAAACTCACTTCGAAACCACGGTCGGAGAGCACGATGCCCGGTGGAGCGCTAGAAATCCGCCACTCGCCAGCCACCTGCTCGAACTCGAACGCGAGGGTTTGCGAGACGGGAGACCGCAGCTCGGAATACACCCCCCGCTCATCGATCACTGCTTGCGCGGAGAACGAGTAGGTGAGCGAATCACCCTCGAGCGCCGGAGCGATTGTCGGCAGCTTGTCACGCTCGCGGACAGTTGCGCTTGCCGCGGGAGCCCACGTCTCGTTCATCGAACTCGTGAGGAACTCGCGAGCCACCGAATAGTCACGCGATGGCGACCGCACGGCGCTCATGAAGTCGGTAAGAATTTGTTCTTGGGTGGAGCCCGCAACGGGGCCCGATGCCACAATTTCGTACTGAGTATCGTCTTGTTCATCGATGAGCGGCCCCGACTGGACGTCGCTCGAGAGCGGAACGCCCACACAGCCCGTGAGCGCCACCGAAACGGCAGCCAGAAGGGCGAGGTAGGCGAGAGAGACCTTAGGCATGTGGTCCCTCCAAACTCGGTACGTCATCATTCGGCGGCAGTTCAAGAGGCGACGAGCGCAACTCAGAACCGCGAGCTCTCGGAATGGTCAAGCGGAAGCACGAGCCGTTGTCCCCATCCGACCACACTTCCAACCAGCCACCGTGAAGTGCAGCATCTTCAAGGGCAATGGCAAGGCCGAGACCGGTGCCGCCTGTGGTGCGCTGGCGCGAAGGGTCGGCGCGCCAAAAGCGGTCGAACACTCGCTCAAGCGCTCCCTGACTCATGCCGACGCCATAATCACGCACCGCAATAGCGACCGCGTCTTGGTCGCTGTCAATCCACACCACAATCGGCAATCCATCGCCGTGGTCGATGGCGTTACTGAGCAGATTCTGAAGGATACGACGGATGCGACGCGGGTCGACATCCGCTTCAAAGTAGCCACCGGGTGCCACAAGTCGCAGTTCGGAACCCTTGCTTGCCGCCAGCGACGTGAGGCTCTCGATGGCGTCTTCGACGAGACGCACGAGGTTG
Source organism: Salinibacterium sp. NG22 (assembly GCF_015864925.1). Lineage (NCBI taxonomy): Bacteria > Bacillati > Actinomycetota > Actinomycetes > Micrococcales > Microbacteriaceae > Salinibacterium > Salinibacterium sp. NG22. The sequence continues at coordinate 902,737 of NZ_JADYWG010000001.1, forward strand.
GTCGGCTCGGTTTCCATATCGACGGCACCTGCGTCGTAACGACTCATTTCGAGCAGGTCGGCGAGCAGCAACTCGAATCGTTCCACTTGAGTGTGAAGCAGTTCAGCCGTGCGGGCCGTTGCGGGTGGGAACGACTCACGCTGGTCGTAAAGAACGTCGCCGGCGAGCCGGATAGTCGTGAGCGGCGTACGAAGCTCGTGCGAGACATCCGACACAAAGCGTTGCTGCACCTGCGAGAGAGCAGCCAGCCGGGTGATCTGCTGCTGCATGCTCGTGGCCATTCCGTTGAACGAACGCGCCAACGTTGCGATGACATCGTTGCCCTGAACCGGAATGCGCACTTCAAGTTCACCGGCGGCAAGGCGTTGGCTGGTCTCAGCCGCCAGCTTCACTGGCCCGACTACAAGGCGCACCACGACGAACGTGACAATGCCGATGAGCGCCAAGAGGGCAAAGCCACCAAGCCCAAGCGTTTGCTGCACCACAACGAGAGTGTCTTGAGTGTCTTGGATGTCGTACACCAGATAGAGCTCGTACTGCGTGCCCCGAATGTCGAGGGTCGACCCCACGATGAGGCCAGGATGCACGGCCCCATCTTCGGACTGCTCGAGTGCCACCGACTGCCAGTAGGTGCGCTGCTCGGTGGATTCCGCCACCACGTCGCGGAGCTCTTGAGAAATAAGTGACTCCGACGACAACCCCTGAGTCTGCACGTCAGCGGGAACCCGCGGGCCGTCTTGACCAGGCGTGCGCAAGATCGCGTAACTCGTGCCACCCGTGCTCGAGGCGACGCTCTCAATCACGCCAGCAACATCCCGCATCATGTCATCGAGATCTTCAAGGCCCAGGTCTTCATCAGCGGCATCGAACACCTGCTGACCCGCAAGCGTCGCATTCGAAGACGTGCGCGTCAGCTGATCCCGACTCGCATCAAAAAGATTCGCGCCAACGCTGAGCGACATATAGCCCGCGATCACCGCGACAACGACCGACGACAGCAACACTGTGATCGCCACAGTGCGCACTTGAAGCGACGAGCGCCACAGAGCAGCAATACGCTGCATCCAGCCGCGCCAGTCGAATTCGAGCATGAAAGTTAGGCGCTGGCGCCGGCGCGGTAGCCAACCCCGCGAACCGTCATCACGATCTTCGGGTTGTCAGGATCTTCTTCAACCTTGGCGCGCAACCGCTGCACGTGAACATTCACGAGCCGGGTGTCTGCCTTGTAGTGGTAGCCCCACACTTGCTCCAACAGCATCTCGCGAGTGAAGACCTGCTCAGGCTTCATCGCAAGCGCCAACAGGAGCTCAAATTCGAGCGGCGTCAGGTTGATCTTGGTGTCGCCGCGGCGAACCTCGTGGCCCGTGACATCCAGCTCAAGGTCGCCGACGGTCAGCGTGCCGGTGGCAGCGTCGCTGGCTGGGCGCAACCGGGTGCGCACCCGCGCAACGAGCTCTTTGGGGTTGAAAGGTTTGACGACATAGTCGTCGGCACCGCTCTCGAGCCCCTTCACGACATCCGCCGTGTCGCTCTTGGCCGTGAGCATGATGATCGGCACGCCAGATTCTTCACGGATGCGGGCACAAATTTCGATGCCGTCCATTCCGGGCAGCATCAGGTCAAGCAGCACTAAATCGGGCGCTGCTGACTTGAAGGCGTCGTACGCTAGGGCGCCGTCTTGGCAGAAAAATGGTTCATAACCTTCAGTGCGTAGAACGATTCCGATCATTTCTGCCAGGGCAGTGTCGTCATCGACTACAAGAATTCGCGGGTTCACGTGTCCTCGATACTTTCTAGCTCTCGGGCTAACAGAGTGAGAAGCTTTCGCATAAGAGTAGTCGAGTGTGAAAACATGAGTGAGATTGAATAGATGCAGTTCAACATTCGAGGATGAGACGTGAGCGATAACAGTCCGTGGCAATCGCCAGATAGCAGTAACCCTGTCGACGGTTCCCAGCCGCTTGCACCCCCTGCCCCGTCTGCGGCGTACGCACCGGGAACGACATCCGGGGCCCCTCACGGCGCGCCGGGAGCGCCCCAGTATGGTGCTCCAGCTCCCTCGTGGACCCCACCACCCAAGCCCGGGCTTATCCCCTTGGCCCCCCTGGGACTCGGCGCCATTCTTTCGGCATCGCTCATGGTGCTGCGCCGCAACCCCCGCCCCACATTTGGGTTCGCCCTGCTGATCATGAGCATCGTCATGATCGCTTCGCTCGTACTCGTGGGCGTCGTGACCTTTGCCGGCGTCGAACGCACGCTCAGCGCGAGCGATGCGGATGCCGCTGCCATCGAAGCTGGCGCCACCGCCGGAACAATTTTGTCGGCACTCTTTGCCGTCGTACTCTCCCTGATCGGCGGCGCACTCCTTCAGGGAATCGTCTCGCTCGAGGTGGCACGCGGCGCTGTCGGTGAACGACTGCGCCTGCGCGGGCTGTGGGCAGCCGCGAAGGGCCGAATTTGGGCTCTCGTTGGCTGGTCAGCCCTTGTTGCTGCCGCCGCCATTATCGGAATCGCTCTCATCGCTGGCATTGCCGTGCTGCTGTTCACGTGGGGTGACACGGCTGGCATCGTCATTGGAGTGCTCGTGACGCTGTTCGGCATCGCCGCGAGTGTCTTCCTCGCAGCCTGGCTCGGTACCTTCTTCGCGTTCGTTCCGAGTGCGCTCATGATCGAGCGCTTGCCGCTCGGCCAAGCGATTCGTCGCTCATGGTCGCTTGTCAAGGGAAGCTTCTGGCGCACCTTCGGCATCTTGCTGCTCATCATGGTCATCGTGAACACGGTGTCGAGTGTGGTTACCGCCCCGCTGAGCTTCATCGGCGGTCTCGGCGTTGGCCTCCTCAATCCAACCGGCGACGAAGATGCCGGCGTTGTCGCTTTCATCGCGCTCTACATCGTGACGATCGTCGTTTCAATCGTGATCAGCGCCGTCACGATCGTCATCCAATCAGCAGCCCCCGCCCTGTTGTACATCGACATGCGGATGCGAAAAGAAGGGTTCGACCTGGAACTCACTCGTTTCGTCGAGGCTCGGAACGCTGGTGACTTCTCGGTGCCCGACCCGTACCTCACCCTCGACAGCTCGCCTCGACGCGCACCTGACGCGTCTCCTTACACGGCTTCATGACGCTAGCGACGCTCTCGGTCACCGTGCCCGCCTTGCTGTCATCCAGCTCGGCGCGCGCGGTTTCTGGCGAGGTTCCGGTCGATCCCGACTCGGAGCAGGCCACGAATTGGTTGATCGACGAGCTTTCGAAAGCTCCGTATCAGGCAGCCCGCCCCACACTCTTCGACCGAGTTTCGAAGGCGTTTAGCGATTGGCTAGCGAGCCTCACCATCGGTGAAGGAACGGGCATCCCGACCATCGTGTTGATCGTGCTGCTGGCTCTTGTCGCGATCGCCATTATTGCTGCGATCGTGGTCTACGGACTCCCCCGACTCAACCGCAAGAGCCGCCACGAAGAGGGCATCTTCGGTGAGGCCGACTACCGCACGGCGGCCCAATTGCGGGCATCCGCAGAGCAAGCTGCTGCGCGCGAAGACTTTGCTGAAGCGATCGCTGACATGTTCCGTTCGATCGCCCGCGGGCTCTCGGAACGCACTCTCGTGAGCATGACGCCAGGCACCACCGGTCACGGCTTCGCCAGCCGCGCTAGTCGCGCGCTGCCCGAGCTCGCCCGCGAGCTAGGCCACAGTGCCGACGTCTTCGACCTCGTGCGCTACATGCGCAAACCAGCAACGCGAGAACAGTACGACGAACTGCGCACGCTGGAAGCACGCGTGCGTGCGGCCAAACCTGATCTTGCCGAGGCAACCCTGTGAGCGCCACACAAGCAACCGCGATAGAAACAACGGTGCTCACCCCCCGCGTCGGCACCACAGCCAAGCGCGCCCTCTACTGGGTTGCCGGCTCGATTCTCGTGGTTCTCGTCGCGATCGCGAGTCTCAATCTCGCCGGGACAGCAGTCGAAGGCCCACCGCTCGACCCCACCAGTGCCTATGAAGCAGGAACGCAGGCGCTCGCCGAAGTATTGCGCGATCAGGGCGTCGACGTCGTGGTTACGACGACGCTCGATGACACTCGCGCGGCGCTCGACACCTCCGACGACAGCTCGCTGTTCTTCACTAACTTTGAGGCGTACCTCAGCGAAGACCAGGTTGCCGCGGCAACCGGACTCGCGGCGACCGTCGTGTTCGCCGATCCGACCCTCACCGAACTTCTGCGAGTGGCACCAGAAGTCGCCCACGCCGGCCAAAATTCGGATGCTGTTTCGGCATCCTGTTCAGCACCTCTCGTCGCGAAGGCCCCCGATATCACCGCCGGCCCCAGCAATTACCGCGTGATCGAGCCGAGCGCCGATATCACGGCCTGCTACGGAAACGACGACGATGGCTACGGGCTGATCGTGCTCGACCGTGGCGATACTGAACTTCGGATTCTTGGCGCCACTGATGCGCTCAGCAATGGCGATATCACGGCAGCCGACAACGCGGCCTTCGCTCTGCGGCTCCTCGGCGAGCACGAAACGCTCGTCTGGTACACGCCAAGCTTCCTCGACCTCGCCAACTCCGGTGACGCCAAGACGCCCGCTGAACTCGCCCCCGGGTGGGTCTTGCCCGGTGTCTGGCTTACGATGCTGACACTTCTGGCTGGCGCACTCTGGCGTGGTCGCAGATTCGGCCCGCTCGTGATCGAAAAACTGCCCGTGACCGTGCGCTCAAGCGAAACGATGCAGGGGCGGGCGCGGCTCTATGAGCGCTCCACAGCGAGACTCCACACCCTCGATTCGCTGCGCATTGGAACCATTCGCCGCATCGCCGTACTGTGCGGTATGCCGACCACAGCATCCATCGACGATGTCATCAACCGGATTTCGCCACTGGTCGGTCAGCCGATTGAGCCGTTGCGACAGTTGCTCATCGATCGCGAGCCGACCTCCGACCACGAACTGATCACGCTTTCCGATGAATTGCTTGCTCTCGAAGATCGAGTGCACGCCGTCATCCGCCCCGCCTAACAACCTCAGCCCCACCGAGCCAGAGATAGAGAAGAATCGAGATATGACTGACGAGCAACTGCGGCACGCATTCACTCAACTCCGCACTGAAGTAGGCAAGGCCGTCGTTGGTCAGGATGCGGCCGTCACCGGCCTCACCATTGCGCTGCTCACGGGCGGCCACGTGCTGCTCGAAGGTGTTCCCGGCGTTGCCAAGACCCTTCTCGTGCGCACCCTCAGCCGCGCACTGCAGCTCGACACCAAGCGCGTGCAGTTCACCCCAGACCTCATGCCAGGTGACGTCACCGGTTCGCTCGTCTACGACGCCAAGGCTGGCGAGTTCGAGTTTCGCGAAGGCCCCGTCTTCACCAACATTTTGCTCGCGGATGAGATCAACCGCACACCCCCGAAGACTCAGTCATCGTTGCTTGAAGCGATGGAAGAACGCCAAGTCTCGGTCGATGGAAAGACACTCAAGTTGCCCGTACCTTTCATGGTCGCGGCCACGATGAACCCCATCGAATACGAAGGCACCTACACGCTGCCCGAAGCTCAGCTCGACCGCTTTCTGCTGAAGCTCGTGCTCGATCTGCCGGAACGTGACACTGAAATCGAAGTGCTCACGCGCCACGCTGCCGGCTTCAACCCGCGCGATCTCGCCGCCGCCGGAGTAACCCCCGTGCTCGATGCGACCATGCTCGCCGCCGCTCAGGATGCCGTAGCAAAAGTCGGCGCAAGCCCCGACGTGATTGCCTACGCCGTCGACCTCGCTCGCGCCACTCGCCAGAGCCCCTCCGTGAAGCTCGGGGTCAGCCCTCGTGGTGCAATCGCGCTCATCTCGGCAGCCAAGGCCTGGGCGTGGCTCACCGGCGCCGACGCGATCACGCCCGACCACATCCAGAGCATGGTGTTGCCGGTGCTTCGCCACCGCATCCAGCTCCGTCCAGAGGCCGAGCTTGAAGGCGTTTCGTCTGACGTGATTTTGCGATCGATCGTGCAGCAAGTGCAGGTTCCGATCTAACGATGGCGCTTTCTGGATGGTTCGTCGCTCTACTGGCGCTCGGCATTGTGCCGATCGTCCTGACTGGCGAGCCCTTTGTACTCACGCTGTGGCTGCTTTTCGTCATCGTCGTCGGTGCCATCGATTTGCTGCTGGCGGTGTCGGTGCGGTCGCTGCGTTTCGAACGCATCGCGCCCGACCGGGTGCGCCTCGGCGAAACCACGAGCTCAACCCTGCGCATCACCAACCCGACCCGCCGCCGACTGCGCGCCGTCGTGCGCGACGGCTGGCAACCGTCCGCCGGTGCTCACACCAACCGGGTACCTCTGACGGTGCCGTCGCGCGAACGTCGGGAACTCAGCACCGTGCTCACGCCCGTGCGGCGAGGAACCCGCGAAGCCGTGCACGTCACGGTGCGGTCGTACGGCCCGCTGCGACTGATTGCGCGTCAAACTACGGTGAGCGTGCCGAGTTCTTTCACCGTGCTTCCCCCGTTTAACTCTCGCAAGCACTTGCCATCACGGCTCGCTCGCTTGCGAGAACTCGATGGCGCAACGAGCGTCATGATCCGTGGTCAAGGCACCGAATTCGACAGCCTGCGCGACTACGTGCGCGGCGACGACGTTCGCTCCATCGATTGGCGTGCCACCGCCCGCCGTTCTGAACTTGTGGTGCGCACGTGGCGCCCCGAACGTGATCGCCGCGTTGTCATCGTCGTCGACAGCGGTCGCACCTCAGCCGCACGAATCGAAGACGAGCCCCGCATCGACACCGCGTTCGAATCAGCGTTGCTGCTCGCCGCTCTCGCTTCGAGTGCCGGCGATCACGTCGACTTCATGATCTACGACCGCCGCGTTCGCGCACGAGTGCAGGGCGCAAGCGGCCCCGACCTGCTCTCGAAAATGGTCAACAGCATGGCGCCGGTGCAGCCGGAACTCATTGAGATGGATTGGAACTCGGTGCCGGGCCTCGTGCGTCAGGCCACCACCCAACGCGCGCTCGTCGTTCTCGCCACAACAGCCGAATCGCCGGGCGGAAGCCTCGGGCTGCTCGCCATGCTCCCCCAGCTCACCGCGAAACACACTGTTGTGGTGGCTTCCGTCACCGATCCATCCATTGCGGATGCCACGCTCGACCGGTCCACGCGCGACGCCGTCTATCTCGCCGGGGCTGCCGAGCGCGCTCTCCTCGATCAGTCGCGAGTTGCCGCCGCGATCAACCAGCTCGGAGCATCCGTCGTCTCGAGACGCCCCAGTGAACTGCCACTGGCTCTTGCCGACCACTACATCGCGCTCAAGGCCGCCGGAAAGCTGTAGCGGCACGAGACCACGGCAGAGCCTCTCTACGAGCTCCTCTGTGCTGCGCCAGTGCTGCCACAGCGCGGCTGGGCGTCAGCGCGGCTAGGCGTTAGTGCTGCTGGGCGTCAGTGCGGCTGGGCGTTAGTTGGCGACGATGTGGGTAGCCCCCGCGTCGAACTCGCTGAGGTCTCCCGTGTTGCCGGCGCGAGCGCTGCGCCCACCGAGGATCCACTGGTATGCCAAGAATCCGGCGAGCGCGACAGTGCCGATGCCGATCTTGATGGGCCACGGCCAGTCCTGGCGCGTGACATAGCCCTCGATCACTCCGGACACGAGCAGCGCAAGGATGAGCCCGACGACGATCGTGAAGAGCGAGCGACCAGCGTGAGCAAGCGACTGAGCCCGCGTGCGTGCCCCTGGGGCGACCCACGACCAGAAGATCATCATTCCGGTCGCGCCTGCCACGAAGATGGCGTAGAGCTCAAGCTGGCCGTGCGGAGCGATGTAGAGAAAGAACACGTCGAGGCGATCGAACTCGTTCATGATTGCCGCGGTGAATCCCAGCTGCTGGGCCGTGTTGAACAGCAGGTAGGGAACGTAGAGGCCGATGATTCCAAACGCGACAGATTGTGCGGCAATCCACGCGTTGTTGGTCCAGACGAACCCGGTGAACGATCCGCCGGAGTATTCGGAGTAGTACCCGACGAAGTCATCTTGAGCGAGAGCTTCACGCTCTGCCGACGTTCCGAAGTTCGCAAGAACCTGCGGGTTTGAAATTGCCCACCACGCGAAAAGGAAACCAACAAGGAAGGTTGCGGCGGCGAGGATGAGCGACATCCAGCGCACCCGGTAGAGCGCCGCCGGAAGTTGAACAACAAAGAATTGTGGGAGCTGACTGAGCAGGTTTGCCGAGGCCCCGGTGAATCGCAGACGCGCCCGACTGAGGGTGAGCGAGAGTCGATCAGCCTGCGCAGACTGGCCCGAACTCGTCTTCATCGCTGACAGCTGAGTGGCGCCGGACTGGTAAAGATCGATCAATTCGTCGACATCAGTGCCGGAAAGTCGTCGTTGCTTGCCCAAATCGGCAAGGCGATCCCATTCTTCGCGGTGCGCGGCTGAGTAAGAGTCGAGATCCATCTGCTTAAATGATGTCATGCCGAGCCCACAAACGACCAACACATTTGCGTATGGTGACGAACCCGATGAGCTCATCACCGGTGAAGCTGTTGCGTTGGAGCTGCATTCGACCAGTTTTGTCTTGCGTGCGGCCGGCACCATGATCGATTTTCTGGTCTACGCGGCCGCTCTCATTGGCCTCCTGATCGGCGCATTCGCCTTCGCGACCGCTGCCGGTCTCGACCAAGCAATCGCCACGGCGCTTACCGTCAGCGCGACCGTGATCTGCCTCGTGGTCATCCCCACCGCCGTCGAAACACTCAGCCGCGGCAAGTCCCTCGGCAAGCTTGCGATCGGAGCCCGCATCGTTCGCAACGATGGCGGCGCGATCGGCTTTCGCCATGCCTTCATCCGCGCCCTGATCGGTGTGCTCGAAATCTTCATGACCGCGGGTGGCTTGGCCGCCATCGTGGCGCTGCTCAACACTCGCGCACAGCGCCTCGGCGACCTTGTCGCGGGCACCTACGCCCAGTACGAACGCGTATCGAAGTTCTCGAACCCCGTGGTGCAGCTGCCCGGCCAGTTGGCTGATTGGGCTCGCACCGCCGATGTTGCCAAGATGCCGGATGCTCTGGCCCGGCGCATCTCGCACTTTCTGGTCGCCGCGCCCGGCTATACGCCGATGACGCGCCACCAGCACGCCCTGAACCTTGCGCACGAGGCCTCCGCCTACGTGTCGCCGCTACCCGCCGTGGAGCCAGAAGTGCTGCTCAGCGCCGTTAGCGCTGTGCGGCGAGAGCGCGAGACTGTCGCGCTTGCCAGCGAGAAGGCACGGCTTGCCGCCCTCTCCCCCGCGCTGACGGGTGTTCCGCGCGGCTTTCCAAGCGACCGCGGCTAAGCGCGAATCAACGCAAGCGCGCGATCGCGAACGATCTCTAGCGTTGCCTGATCGCCGGCTTCGGCGTTGAGTCGCAGCAATGGCTCAGTGTTCGAAGGACGCACGTTGAACCACCAGAAGGGTTCGCCCGCCACCGTGGTGCCGGTGACGGTGAGGCCATCAAGATCGTCGAACTCTGCCTCGCCCTCGAAGGCCTCACGGATGCGAGCAGTGGCTGCCGGAACGTCGTCCACCACCGAATTGATTTCGCCGCTCGCCGCATAGGGCGAATAGCGATCGGAGAGCACCGAGAGGGGCTCCTGCTGCGAACCGAACTCGGCAAGCAAGTGCATCGCGGCGAGCATCCCGTTATCGGCGCCCCAAAAATCGCGGAAGTAGTAGTGCGCCGAGTGTTCGCCGCCAAAGATCGCGCCGGTCGCCGCCATCTGGTCCTTGATGAGCGAATGGCCAACATGGGTGCGCACCGGGATCGCCCCAGCGGCTTCGATCGTTTCTGCGACGATGCGCGAAGTGATCAGATTGTGGATAACCCGGATGTCGCCCTCCGGCTGCAGTGCGCGCACCCGTTGAATTTCCCGCAGGGCCACGACCGCGGCAACAGCACTGGGGCTCATGGGATTTCCGCGCTCGTCGACCACGAAGCAACGGTCGGCGTCGCCATCGAACGCGAGCCCGAGATCCGCACCGTGTTCGAGCACCGCTTTTTGCAGGTCAACGATGTTGGCGGGCTCAAGCGGGTTGGCTTCATGGTTCGGGAAGGTGCCGTCGAGTTCGAAATACATCGGGATGATCTCGATGGGCAGCGCCGGCAAACCGGCAGCGGTCGAGAGCACAGCCGGAACTGTCATGCCTCCCATGCCGTTACCGGCATCTACTACGACGCGAATGGGGCGGATGCCGTTGAGATCAACGAGTTCACGCAAGTAGCTGGCGTAGTCGCCAAGCACATCGAGCTCTCGCTGGGCGCCGACCGCGGAAACCGCGTCGATCCCCGTTGCGAGGTACTGCTGGGCACGGTCACGAATCGACTTCAGACCGGTCGCGAAACTGATTCCTTGTGCACCGGCTCTGCTGAACTTAATGCCGTTGTACGTCGCCGGATTGTGGCTGGCCGTAAACATGGCGGCCGGAGCATTGAGCGAACCGGAAGCGAAATAGGTTTCATCTGTCGAGCAAAGCCCGATGAGAACAACGTTGGCGCCGCGAGCGCGCGCGCCCGCCGAAAAGGCTGCAGCGAATCCCGGAGAGGAGTCGCGCATATCGTGGCCGACGATGATCTCGTGGCCGGCGGCATCCACTTCGTCAGCGAAAGCAGCGCCGAGCGCTTCAACAACGTCGTCGGTGAGCTGCGAACCTACCAAGCCACGAACGTCGTACGCCTTGATAAACGGTGCAAGATCGATGGGGTTAGCTTTGCTCATGCCCCAAAACTACATGGCGAACGACCTGCCAACCCTGAGGCACGGACAGTCGTTCAGCATGGCGGTCGCACAAATCGTAGGTGTGCGGTTCTGCGCTGTAGCTCAGCGGCCCTAAAACGGCCATCGAGTCGGCATAGACATAGGTGAGAGTGGCGACTGCTTCGGAGTTGCAGGCGACCTTGCTGCACGGGCGCTGGATCATTGTGAGCCCTAGCCTACGACTCTGCGCCCACAGATGGGCAACTGGCGGTCGTACAATGAGCACGTGGCTAGATCATCGAAGCGAGCGTCGACGCGCTCTGTGCGGGGCAACTGGCGCGACCGTCATGGTCGCGGCATCCGCTCCGCCGTTACTGGTCCGCACCTTCCGCTGCTGAGCAGCCGCAACGGCAACTTTGAACTCACGGTTGCTTCTGCCGCACAGTACTTGAAAGAAATGTGGCCAGACGAGCTAGCTAATGCCCGCTTCGAGCTCGGGCTCATGCCCGGCAGCAGCCCCGAAGGCAGCAAGATCGTGCGCTGGACTGCCCTGCCCGATGAGAAGCGCATCATCCTCTACCGCTTGCCCATCGAACGCATGGCCAGGCTGCACCGCGATGACGAACTCCATAAGCGGATGCTCATCGAAAGTTGTGTTTTTCAGGCCGTCGCCGAATACATTGGCAAAGAACCGTGGGAACTCGCTCCGGAGCGGTTCCGCAATTTCTAACCGCTAGGGAAAGACCGTCAGCGGTGAAGAACCTGGCGTCTGCGGGTCAATCGAATACGCCGCGATGAAGCCGTTCTCCGCCTGCGTAACACTCACATAGACCGGCCCACTCTGGGTGAGCGTGAACGTTCGTCCGCTCGACACCGGCACGCTTACGCTGGTGCCCGCCTCGATCGTGTACTCCTCGTTGAAACCCGCGTCGGCGGTGAGAGCAACATCAACTGCAGTCTCGCCGGCATTAGTCACGTTGACGGTGGCATCCAGCCCCGGAGCAACCGTGAACTGGGTGTCACCGCTGAGCGCCGGGCTCGAGGTAAACCAGGCAAAGTCTGTCGCCGAAATCTTTTCGCTCGCGCTGATTACGGCGGAGGTCGTGCGGGCGGCGGCAACGATGGGCTCGTCCGATTCGATCTGAACTGCGTAGGTTCCGGTGGCGAGTTCTTCGATCGGGATGTCGGTGACAACACCAGCGCTCAGGTCGAGAGTGAACTCAATAGGGTCACGCTCGGCATCCGTCGGTGTCAGCGTTGTGGTGATGGTCGCCGGTGCCTCACCGGGCACGAACACCCGGATCGCCGCAATCACGTCATCCGTTTCGGTTGCGGTGCCGCGCAAAGCCTGAATGGCTTCGAGGCTGGTCACTACCATCGCGGGAATTACGACCGAGCGAGATGACGGTTGGCTTGCGCCCACGATCTCGACACCGCCAGCATCGAGCCCGCGCACGATTGACTGCTGCAGTTCTGCCGTGATCTGGCCACCAGTGCTCGTCACGTGCACGACGGGAGAAGAAATGCCCGGCGCAAACCCGGCAAGCGACAAGACGCGTTGTCCATTGGGCGGGACCACGATTCCGGTGGTTCCGGCCGCTGACACGATCCCCCGCTCGTCGAAGATATCGAGGGTGACTGTCGAGGCAACTTCGGTGGGGTTCGTCAGCGAAATCAGTGTCGTGCGCCCCGTGGTTGTCGAACCGCCAACGAGCCAACTATCGCCGCCGACAGCACGGCAGCCAGCAGCCGCGAAGCCAACGTAGTCACCGATGTTCACGTATTGCGATTGCGCGCCGCTCAGTCGCACGAGCGAGTCGGGAGATTGCGAGTCAGGGGCAGCACTCAACACCAACGGTTCCGCGACGGCTTCACCGGCTTGGGCATCCGAGGCGGAAATGCTGGACTGTTCAACAGTTCCCGTGCTCGACGAGAAACGTGTGAGGGCTTGCCCGAGAGTGAATACGGCGGATGCCGCTGCTCCTGATTCGTCCGAGAGCCGCAAGAGTGGCCCGGGGCACGTCAGCTGCTGCGCTGTGGGCACCGGAACAACGAGCTCGCTTGGCGGTGTCGCTGTGTACGAGGGAAGATCGAGAAAGCTCGAACCGAGCACCGCAGCGGCGGCAATTCCGATACCGAGTACTCCGACGACGACTCGCGCGCCGACGGCAGCAGCGGCTTTCGCCGAGACCGGCCGTTTTGCGCTCGATTCTGGCTCAGGAGCTCCCGTGAGTTCGTGGTCATCATCAAATTCTTCGCCAGTGGGCTGGTCGGGCAGCGCGGCGGCTTCGTCGGGGGTGAGTTCGTTGTCGATCATTGGTTCGCCTCAATCACGGTGACGGCGCTCTCCGCTTTGGCCGCTTTGAGACGGCGGCGACGAGTTGTCGGAATGGCGAGCAGAAGCGTCAGACCGAAGACAGTGGCCTGCCCGGCGAGCACAATCTGTCCCCAGCGAGTTTCCGTGTTGCTTGCGCCGACGGGAATTTCGGCTTCGCGCAGTTCGGGGTAGTGCCAGAGGTAGCCCTGGGCAGTATCGCCAATGGGGTTCAAGAGGCTGTTGCCATCGAGGGCTTCGATGATGCGCTGACGTGTTTCGGAGGTCTCCGGATCAGTTGCCGGTGTAAGTACGATAAACGCGACCTGAAGGTCGTTCAGTTCGTTCGCAATCGCGTAGCCGCTGCGTGAGGCAATGTTGCCGGCGAGCGTTGCGTTGACGAGTTCGGCGTCCGAAAGATCGGTGCTTGTTGCGGCGAGCGTCGATTGCTCGTCGAGTCCTGAGCCGCGGCCGCGGTGCAGATCGACCGCGATAGTGGAGTCTGAGGTCACCGTGAGTTGCAGGGTGCCGAGTCCGTCGCGCTGTGTTGACTCTGCTGCGACAAATGCGGGAAGCAGTCGCCCATTGCTCGTCGTGACGGGCACGTTGCCCGAGGCGAGCGACCACAGCGGTGCGGCAGAAATTCCGAGGATGCCGACGAGGGCGACCACTGCTGGCAGGGCGGCATGACGGCCAAGACTATCGATCGCGACGATCACGGCGCCGCTGAGACCGAGCCAGTACAGGCTAAGACCGGCACCGGCCCACACGGTGACTTCGGATTCGCCGGAAGCACTCACCGTCAGGTGCGTCGCGGCGACGGCGGTTGCGAAGCCCAACAGAGCGAGTGCGAGAGCGGGAACAGCGCGGCGTGTGCCGGGAACAAAGAGGCTCATGAGGGCGAGGGCCGCGAATGGTGCCAGCAGTAGCGCTACGAGGAGCGGGCCATAGCGATCGTTGAGACCGAGGGTCGCAAGGAGTTCGCTCCACCCGTTGGTTCCGGGAACGACGCTGCCGATCGCCAACTGCCAGCCGCTTGAGGCAACGCGGGCTACCGGCAGTCCGGGGTCGGCAAAAATGGCGAGAAGGGCGCCGCGACCCCACTGTTGAATCACGAGCGGCGCAAACAGCGCAGCGGCGGGAAGAACAATCCAGATCAGACGATGAGTCGACTTGGGGCGAAGCACAATCCACGCTACGAGCCCGATCACGAGAGCGGGAATCAGGCTCGGCGCCGAGGCCGTGATTACGGCAAAGAGCAGAGCGGCCAGTGCGGCCATCGCCCAGTTATGGGCAGCGCGCAACGCGGTGAGAATCAGCCACGGCAGCAGAATGTGAGCAAGAACAGCGCCTAGTTGCCCCTCGCCGAGAGCGACCAAGAAGCTCGGAGCGACCGTCCACGCAACGGCAGCGAGGGTTGGCGCCCAGGTGCGTTCCGAAATGGCTGCCGCACACAACCACGCCGCCAGCGCCGCCAGCGGCAAGGCCAAGAGATACAGCATCACGATGCTGAACGAGGGATTCCAGAACGTGAGCGACCCCACGGCTGCGAGAACGGCGGCGAACGGATCCGCCGCTACTACCTGCTGGGCAAGATCGTTCCAGCCGTAGCCGACATGAGCCCAGAGTTCAGAAACGGTTGTCGAGAGTGGCAGGAGTCCGCCACCGATGAGGGCGTGAGCATCCACAAAGCGGGAAAAGCTGATCATGCCGAGGATGCCAGCCAGCAACACGACCCAGGCGCCGCCATTTCCAAAGAACTTGGGTCGCTCAACTTCGAACGCGGCATCGGGCGCCGCTCCGTGACGTTCATGGGCCCGCATTTCGCGCAACTCTGCCCACGACATCCGTAGCGGGTCAACGGCCGCAAACCCCACCTTTTTGTTGCGTCGGAGGTTGCGGCGGGCTGCAACAACGCCGCCGTCGAAGATCGCGGCGAAGGCTGCGGCATATTCACCCGCGATTGCCGTGGGACGTTTTGCGATGAGATGACCGAGCGACCGCAAGATCGCGAGGGGCAAGAGCGTCAGCCAGTGCAACGGCACCGCGACAGCGGGCGCGTATACGAGTCGACGGTGAAGCTGCGCAAAACGTTGCACGCGGTTATGAGCCGCCGCCGAGATCGTGCGCTTGCCGAATAGTTCCGGGCCACCAGAGCTTGCGACGCGAGCATCCGCGACAGCAACGACACGGTGGCCAGCCAAACGGGCACGAATACAGAAGTCGAGTGCCGCATCCACCGAGGTAAGTTTCGGGTCAAAGCCGCCGAGCGCCGTCCACACTTGGCGACGCACAAGCATGCCAGCGCCGGCCACGCCCATCGCGTCCGTTTGCACATCATGTTGGGCCTGGTCGAGTTCGTCATTGACAAGACCGACAGATCGCCCAAGAGGCGTCAGCGTTTCGCCGAAGTTCGAGATAACGGCGGGATCATCCCAGCGCACCAATTTGGGGCCAGCGACTGCAACCGATGGCGCAATTTCGACCGCTCCCAACAGTGCACGCAACGCATTCGGATCTGGCGCACTGTCGTGCGCGAGCAACCACAACCACTCGTTTTCTGTGGCCTGAGGAGCAGCAGTGTAGAGCGCAGCGCCGATCGCGCCACCAAAAGTCTTGTGCGCGTGAGCGTCCGCGATCTGCGCCGGGGCGGAGTCTGCCATGAGAGCCAGCGACTCATCACTGGACTCAGCATCAACCACGATGACCGAATCGGGTCGTCGAGATTGGGCCGCGATCGCGGCAAGTGTTCGTGGCAAATACTTCGCACCGTTTCGGGCGACTAGTACTGCGGTGACTCTCGGCTGCATTTGTTTGAGACTATGTGCCGCTAGCGCAGTTTTGCACTCGACGCGCTGCAGAGCCGCGAGTCTGAGAGCCGCCCCAATTCGGGGTTATGGCTCCGCTCGGACAACTAGCTCGCGCGCTTGCGGAGCTTGCGACGCTCGCGCTCAGAGAGACCGCCCCAGATTCCGAAACGCTCATCGTTTTCGAGAGCGTATTCGAGGCACTGGCTGCGAACTTCACACGAGGAACAAATCTTCTTTGCGTCACGAGTTGACCCGCCCTTTTCGGGGAAGAACGCTTCGGGGTCTGTTTGTGCGCAGAGGGAGTCTGTTTGCCAGGACAGCGCATTGCCGTCTTCATCGGCGAGAGGTTGACGAACTCCGGGAACCCCAAGTCGTACGGGGTCAACAAACCAGTCGTCCGGAACTCCCGCGCGGTATCCGCTGTTGCCCATCTGGTCTTTCTCCCCTCCGCCTTTAATGCTTCGCATCAAATCGCGTTACATAATTACACCGGTGTAGTTCGCGAGAGTCAAGTCGCAGATCATAATTGCCTCGACTACGAGTTAAGGGTTATGGCGCGCCGTGACTTAAATTAACTCAGCAAAGCGAGATCGTGATCGACCATCGCTCCTACAATTTCATCAAACTTAACCTGCGGAGACCAACCTAGAATCTGCTGAGCCTTGCTCGCATCCCCCAGTTGTAGGGCGGCATCCCCCGTGCGCAGCAAAGAATCGGAGACCGTGAGGCGCTCAGACCAGTCGTCGACGCCCGCCCGTCCAAATGCAGCGGCCACGAAATCCCGCACGGAGTGAGAAACTCCCGTCGCAATCACAAAATCGTCGGCTTGTGGATGCTGCGCTGCTCGAACGAGCGCATCCGCGTAGTCGGGTGCCCAGCCCCAATCGCGGCGGGCATCCAGATTTCCGAGTTCGAGAGTGTCTTGCAGCCCCCGAGAAATCCGCGCAGCGGCCGCGGTGATCTTGCGGGTCACGAACGTTTCGGGGCGACGCGGCGACTCGTGGTTGTAGAGAATCACAGAAGAGGCTGCAACGCCCGCTGTGCGGTACGCGCCGACGAGTCCGTGAGCATAGGCCTTAGCGGCGCCGTAGGGGCTTGTGGGGCGCACTGGGGTGCTCTCGTTCTGGGGAGAGACGGTTGGCGCGCCAAAGATCTCTGCGCTCGAGGCTTGAACGAAGCGGATGTCGGCGTCGCCGCGGTCGTGAATCTTCTTGACCGCTGCGAGCATTTCTGCCACGACCGCGCCGTTCAGCCGCGCGGTGAGGGTCGGATTTTGCCACGACTGGTACACGGAGCTCAGCGCCGCCAGATTGTAAATCTCGTTCGGCTGCAGTTCTTCGATGAGTTCACCGATTGCACTATCCGCGGCGAGGTCGAGCTCGTGGGCGACGACTCCCGGTGTCACCAGTTCACCGGCATCGCGGGTGACACCGTGCACCTCATAGCCCTGCGCGAGCAGAAGCTCAGCCAGATACGAACCGTCTTGGCCTGTGACTCCGGTGATCAGTGCACGAGTCATGCGAGACCGGCGAGCGCTTTCTGTTCAGCGAGGTCGGCTTCGACCATCATCGCGACGAGCTCGGGGAATTTGACTCGCGGTTCCCACCCGAGCTTCTCCTTCGCCTTCGAGGAGTCTCCCACCAGCAAGTCAACTTCTGCGGGGCGCATGAAGCGCTCGTCGAAGGTGACGTAGTTTGTCCAGTCGTCGATTCCCACCGCGGCGAACGCGAAATCGAGGAGCACGCGGATGCTCTGGGTCTCCCCCGTCGAGATGACGTAGTCGTCTGCTTCATCCTGCTGCAGCATCAGCCACATTGCTTCGACGTAGTCACCGGCAAAACCCCAGTCGCGCTGAGCATCGATATTGCCGAGAGTGAGAGTGTCTTGGAGCCCGAGCGAGATTCGCGCTACGGCGCGGGTAACTTTGCGGGTCACAAACTCCGGGCCGCGGCGCGGGGATTCGTGGTTGAACAGCACGCCAGACGAGGCGTGCATGCCGTACGACTCGCGATAGTTGATGGTCATGTAGTGGCCGTAGACCTTGGCAACGCCATACGGCGAGCGCGGCCAGAGCAGCGTGTCTTCGTCTTGCGGAACGGTTTGCACCTTGCCGAACATTTCAGAGCTGGATGCCTGGTAGAACCGAACCTCTTGGCCGGTAGCGGCAGTGTGCAGTCGCACCGCTTCGAGGGCGTTCAGCACGCCCATGCCGGTGACTTCGCTGGTGAGGTGCGCGTTTTCCCACGAGTAGGCGACGAAGGAAATCGCGCCGAGATTGTAGAACTCGTCGGGCTGTGCAACGCTCATGGCGCGCATGAGGCTCGACAGGTCGGTGAGGTCTCCCGTAAGAATTTCGACATCCGGAATCACTCGCTCGAGCATTTCGCGTTTCGGGTTGTTCTGGCCTCTCATGAGGCCGAAAACTGTGTAGCCCTTCGAGAGCAATAGCTCGGCAAGGTACAGCCCGTCTTGGCCGGTGATTCCGGTAATGAATGCGCGCTTCATAGTGATCTCTCTTGCTTGCGGTCGGTTCTGCCTAGGTTCCGAACCAACACGTCGGCCGAAGTAACGCTACTGGAACTTGAACGGTCGTGCAGAGGTCGGGGATGACCGTGTGGCCTAGAGCTCGGTGGGCGCAGCATCCGGCTTCGTCGTCGCCACAATGAACGCGCCGGCCTTGACGCGCAACCGCCAGACGAACAGCGCTTGCGTGCACACCGAGACAGTCTCGCCAATTGCGAGCCCCCACGCGCCTCCAGCAGCCCCGTAGGCGGCACTGAGCAACAGAATGGACGGGACACCCACGGTGGCAGCCAGCAGCACGCTGAGCATGAACTGGCGCCGCGCGCCCATTCCCACGAGGGTGATGCGACCAAGCGTTGTGCCGAGCGCAATTCCGAGGGTGGCAACACCGAGCCCGAACGCCGTCGCTTCGTTGATCGCCACTTCGGCGCCAAAGAGCAGCTCAGACAGCCACGGACCGAGCAGGGAGAACATGACAAGTCCGGTCAGGCCGAGGCTGGCGTGCACGACGAAGGAGCGGCGGATGCGCTGCCCGAATTCGGCATTGCCTTCCTCGACGACCCAGCCTTGAAGTGCATTACCCAGCGCAGATACCGAGTATTGGCCGATGCGATAAAGCTTGTCTCCCGAGACGTACGCGGCTGCTTGAGCACTCGCCGCTGTCGCTCCGACAAAGGTCACGGCCAGCGAGTTGTAGGCGCCACCGGCAACCTCGGTGGTCACCGCCGAACGGTTCGCGCGAAACACTTCGCGCACCTCGTGTCCATCGCGGCGAACGAGTTCGGCCACCCCGGCTGTGCGCAGGGCAAACAAGACGACGCTCACCAGAGAGGCTGCCACGAGCAGCACCGGATACCAGAGCACATCCCCCGCATTCAGCACCACGACGGCGGCAATGATTGTCGCGACAATGCGCGGAGAGATCTCGTAAATCGCAATCAGGCTCGCGCGGCCAAGACCGATCATGAACCACGCGCTCGAGAGCCCCGTGAGGGTCATCGCGATCGCCATCACCGCGGCATCCACCCGGTAGTCACTCGGCGACACCAGCGCGGCGATTACCGCAGCCAGCACCGCACTCGGCAGCCACACCAGCACGCGGGCATGCAAACTCGTCACCAAAATGCGGGGACGGATGCTCGGAGCAGCCAACGCAATCAGCGGCGGGCCAACCGTGTTGAAGCCCAGCGCAACAATGAGCGCAAAGAATCCACCGCTCGATTGCCCCACCGCGATGGCGAGCCACGCATCAGCACCCGCAACCCTCGCCAAGATCGGCAGAAACAGGAAGGGCGTGATCAGCGACAGAAACGGCAGGCCAGCAAAACCGAGGATGCGTTTAGCGAAGCCTCCTCGTGCGGTCATGAGAGCAACACTATTGCGTTGCCGCCACAAACAACTGACCGGCGCCCCGCACTGTGAGCGTGCTCTCGTCGCCGGACACAAAAATTGATTCGCCGCGTGAGAGCGACGTCGAGTGATCGCTGCCGCCGACAACGAATTGCCCCGCCGTGCACAACACGATCGCCGCGCTGTGCAGCTCGAGCGACGCATCTTCAGTCACTTCGAGCAGTTGGAAGTCTCGCACGGGTGGCCGGAACACTCGAGCTGTTGCCCCGACGGGTTCGGGCGCGAGATACGGCACAGGGCTCGCCGAGAAATCCAGAACGCGCAACAGCTCAGGAACGTCTACGTGCTTCGGAGTGAGCCCTCCACGCATCACGTTGTCTGACGATGCCATGAGCTCAATGCCCAGGCCGCGCAAATAGGCATGGATGTTGCCCGCAGGCAAAAACAGCGCCTCACCCTTGGCGAGCGTCACATGGTTGAGCATCAGCGAAATGAGCACGCCGGGGTCGCCAGCGTAGTAGCCGGCAAGCGTGCGCACGAGGGCGAACTCATCACTGGCATGGTCGGCTTCGGCGAGCGCCGTGACGCACTGCACGAGCTCCGGCACTGGGGCTGCGGCCGAAATGAGCCACTCGAACATCGCACGCAGGTCGGCGTCGGTGCGAGCGAAAGCCAACCACTCGGCGAACAGGGCCGGGCGCGGGGCGCTGCTGGCGGCATCCAATTCAGCAAGGCGCTCGATGGATGCTCGGGTGTCGCCCATGGATCGAAAACCGCACAGCGCCTCAAACGTGTCGCTCACCGCAACGATGAGTTCAGGCTTAGCGGACGCGTCTTTGTAGTTGCGGTACGGCGCGGTCAACGGAATGCCCGCTGCGTTTTCACGCGCGAAGCCCTCCGCAGCCTGCTCGGGAGTGGGGTGAGCTTGAAGGGAGAGGGGCGCACCGGCGGCAAGCACCTTCAACAGGAAGGGAAGCCGTTCGACTCCCGCGCCCACAACTCGCGCACCATCGCACTGGATCCACTCGTTCAGATCACGGGCGCCGCCGGCAAGAGTCGGGTCGAGGATGACGCTGGGACTCCCCGGATGCGCACCAAGCCAGAGCTCAGCTTCAGGCTTTCCCGTCGGTTCCGTGCCCAGAAGCGCAGAGATTTCGCCAGCGGAGCCCCACGCGTAATCACGGGGCGTATTAGTGATGCCTACAAACATTCAGTCCACTCTTCTCGAAGCCTTAGCCCAAAGTACCAACCGTCTAGAAGCGACGTGTACTCACGCTTTAGGATCGCAGTGATTTCGATAAGCAATGGAGCGACGACTATGTCATTTGAGACCCTCAGCAGCGACTTCTACGGCTACGAGAATGCGCTGACCGATCAGGAGAAAGACACCATCCTGAAGTTGCGCGCATTTCTCGACAAAGAGGTGCGCCCGATTGCCAACGACCTGTGGGCTAAAGCGGAGTTCTTCGACCGCGACGTTGTCGTCAAGGGACTCGCTGACCTCGGACTCTTCGGACTCCCCTGGGCCGAAACCCAGCAGTTCCCCAACTCAGCCGTCTTCCGTGGCTGGGTGGCGCTAGAGCTCGCTCGTGTCGACGCCAGCGCCGCCACCCTCGTTGGCATGCAAAACGGTCTCGTCATGGGATCCATTGGTGTTGCTGGTTCGCAAGAACAGCGCGATGAGTGGCTGCCCAAGTTTGCTTCAGGCGAACTGCTTGGTGCTTTCGGCCTGACCGAGCCCCTCTCGGGTTCTGACACCGCCCAGGGCCTCCAGACCGTCGCCAAGCGCGAAGGCGACAATTGGATCATCAACGGCGCCAAGCGCTGGATCGGCAACGGCTCCATCAGCGACGTCACCATCATCTGGGCACGCGACGAAGCCGACAATCAGGTCAAGGGCTTCATCGTTCCCACGAGCACCCCTGGCTATTCGGCCACCCGCATCGAAAACAAGCAAGCACTGCGCATCGTACAGAATGCCGACATCGTGCTCGAAGACGTCATCGTGCCGGAGAGCAACCGTCTGCAGAATTCCACCTCGTTCCGCGACACCGCAGCCGTGCTGCGCCTCACTCGCGCCGAAGTGGCGTGGGCTGCGGTCGGAAACTCCATCGGCGCCTACGAAGCCGCCGTCAAATACACGGGCGAGCGCATCCAATTCGGCAAGACCATCAGCAGCCACCAACTCGTTCAAGAACACCTCGCCAAGAGCCTCGGCAACATCACCGCATCCATTGGCATGGTTACTCGCGTCTCCGAAATGCTCGATGAGGGCACCCAGAAGGATGAGCACGCCGCCCTTGCCAAGGAATACACAGCAAGCCGCATGCGCGAGACCGTCGCGTGGTGCCGCGAAGTGCTCGGCGGCAACGGAATCGTTCTCGACTACGGAGTTATGCGCCACTTTGCGGACGCAGAAGCGATCTACTCGTACGAGGGAACTCGCGAGATGAACACGCTCATCGTGGGTCGCGCCATCACAGGTAAGGCAGCATTCGTCTAATCTTGCGTCATGCGACTGATTGAGCACCCACGGGCGCGCACCTGGTTTCTCACGCTGTCGCTACTGATTCTCTTTGGTGGAGACGCCTGGCGATACTCGGTGGGTTGGGTTGTCTGGGGCGCTGCCGCGGCCGGAATCGTTGTCACGTCTGTCGTGATTCTGGTTCAGTCTCGGCACCGCTGGAGCATCGGCGGACTGCCCTACCCCTTCGTCGTCTTCATGGCGCTCGCCACAGTGTCACTGGCGTGGTCGCAATACCCGGCAGCGACAGCACTCGGCCTCGCAACGACCTGGATGACCGTGCTGGGGGCACTCACGCTCGCCATCAGTTTCAGCTGGCAAGAACTGCTCGACGGGCTCGCCCGCGTGCTGCGCATCCTGATTGCACTCTCGCTGCTGTTCGAGCTCATCATTGCGACGATCGTCCGAGGCCCTATCCTGCCGTGGACAGCCCAGCCAGCGGTGGCAGTGCCCGGCTACGACACCATCCCCAAGATGCTCTACTGGTCGCGCAACGAACTGTTTGAGACCTTCGACTCTGGGCGCATCCAAGGCATCGTCGGCAACGCCAACCATCTGGGATTCTTGGCACTGCTCGGCGTTATTGCCTTCTCGATCCAATGGGCAACCGGCAGTGTCAGCAAACGCTGGTCGATAACGTGGATCGCCCTCGCGGCGCTCACCCTGTTCTTCACCCGCTCGGCGACCGTAACCGTGGCGCTGGCAGCCGTCACCCTCACCGCTCTCGGACTTCTCATCATCCGCCGTCGCCGCACCGAACGCGCCCGACACCGCACCGCGGTTGGCTTCGTTGCGCTCGCCGTTGCCGCAGCGGCAACCGCATTCGCCCTCCGTGACACTATTTTCGGGTTGCTCGGCAAGAGCAGCGACCTCACTGGGCGTGCCGAAATTTGGCAGACCGTCATTGGGCTCGCCCAGCAGCGTCCGGCCTTCGGGTGGGGCTGGATCAGTTTCTGGATGCCGTGGGTCGAACCGTTCAAGGACCGCGTCATCCGCAACGGAGTCGTGCAGCTTCAAGCGCACGACACCTGGCTTGATGTGTGGCTACAACTCGGGATCGTCGGAGTCGTTGTGTTCGCCGTATTTGTGGCCTCAACCCTGGTGCGGGCGTGGTTCACCGCGATCGACCCGCCCCAGAAGGTGGCCGCTGGCGTTGAGCCTTACTCGCCGCTATCGCTTTTGCCCATTCTCGTGATGGTGGCGCTTGTCGTGCAGAGCATCCCCGAAAGCAGGCTCATCGGCGAGTATGCTCTCGCACTGCTGGTGATTATTGCGGTCAAGACCAAACGGCCCGATTGGATGGTGCGCTCATCATGATTCAGCCTCCCCCGCGCTATCGAGTGGCCATCGACACCGGTGCCGCCATCCTCGGATCCCCCCGCGTCTCCTCAGTACTCGCCACCGCGAGCGTGGGAACCGCCCTGTGTGCCTTCGCTCTTCGCCAGACCGCTGGAAATGCGGGGCTCCTCGCTATCGTGCTGAGCCTCGTTGTCCTTGTTGCCACGTCTCTTGCCGCCCAATGGCGCAATATCGGTTGGCGCGCGCTCGTTCCTATCTCGCTCATGGCGTTCACCGTCTGGGCCTGGCTGTCTGTCTTCTGGAGTCAGTACACACTTGAGTCGGTCGGTGCGGTGAGTTACATGCTCATCTTCACTGTGCTCGGCATCTACATCGCCTTGGTACGGGACACGATCCAGATCGTTCGGGCGTTTGGCGATGTCCTGAGGTTTGTCCTCGTGGTCTCCATCGGGCTTGAGATCCTGACCGGGCTCGTATTTGACACCTCCCTCAACGCTCTCTCGATTGCCGGAAATCTGGGGACTACCGACCCCATCCAAGGAATCTTTGGAGCGCGTAACCAACTCGGCATCATTGCCGTGATTGCTCTCATTACGTTCGCGACAGAATTGCGAACCAAATCCTTGCAACGCGGCTTCGCGATCGGCTCCCTCGTTCTCGCGAGCGTCGTTTTGTTGCTCTCACAATCGCCCCTCGCTTTCGGGGTCGCCCTCGTCATCCTCGCGGCGAGCGCAGCGCTCTACGCCCTCCGTCGCGTTCCATCCGGGCGTCGCCGCTACTGGCAAATTGTGCTCATCGGATTCGTGGCGACCGTTGCGATTATCAGCTGGGTCTCGCGAGTTGCCATCGTCGCGTCCTTCGATGCCAGTGGCGACCTGACCTACCGACTGCGGGTCTGGCGACAGCTCTGGGATCTCGGAGAAGTCCACCGCCTCGAAGGCTGGGGTTGGATCGGTCCGTGGAATGACGAGCTTGCGCCGTTCACCGCGTTCGGCAACTTCGGTGGGCGTGTTCCCGACTCTGCCCACAACGCGTATCTCGACGTGTGGTTCCAGCTCGGCCTCGTGGGATTCCTGATCTTCTTAGGACTCCTCGGTCTGGCTTTTATGCGCTCGTGGTTGCTTGCCTCGCGCCGGCGCAGCATTGTCTTTGCTTGGCCGGCTCTTGTACTGCTTGCGCTGATCGTGAGCGCCTTCGCAGAGAGCTCGCTGCTGATCGAGTTCGGTTGGCTCACCTTCGTCGTGTGCTGTGTCAAAGCAGCCCGTGAGCTCAGCTGGCGAAACGCCCTCGACACCAAGCCTCAGTCGGGGGTCTAGGAGCGCTGCGCGAGCGCTTGTGCGCTGCCAACTATCGCAGCGCACTCACGACAACGGGAGCGACTCCCACAACGCTGCTGACAGCGTGGTCGAATATTCGACAGTGACGTGGTGTGAATCGCGGTAGACGAGAGTTGAGCCAATAATGACTCCGCACGAATCGGCGTCGCAGAAGTAGTCCGTCAGGTCGACGAATGTTGCGCCCAATGCGGCGCTCGCCTCCGCGTCTGCCGCGGCAAAGGGTCCGTAAATTGCCTGAGTCCGGGGAGAAGCACATTCCTCTGCACTTTCGAGATGGACCTCGAGACACAGCGTCGGCGTTTCGTCAAAATGGGGTGTGTCCGCAATAACCGCGAGCTCGATCGACGGATCCAGCGCGGCACGTAGCTCTGAATAGCCCCTTTTCCACGCGGCGGTAGTTACCGGGTCGCCGTCCAGCGCGGTGTAGTTAGAGAGGTTTGAGATCACAACGAGTTCAGGCTTGATTTCATTGAGCCTGTCGGTCATGTTCGTGCGCCACTGTTCGCATGCGTCATCTCGCACGTTGTAGCGTGTCACTTTCACCGCAACGGAAGGGCACGAGGACTTGGTGAAAGAATACAAAGCGAACGACTGCTCGCTCGCCTCTTGCTCCAGAGCTGGAAACCACTGGGCAGCATGCGAGTCGCCGAAGAGCGCAATCGTGCGGGTCGCTGATAAATCTCCGAACTTGCATTCAGGATTCTCAGTTTGCTCGGCTGACCTGAGGTGACAGCCGTCCACATAGAGCACCGGAATGCTCTCACTCGCATTAGCCAACGAGGGTTCGAGGTTAGATGGTACGTAGCTAGTGAAACTTGGATACAGGCTAGGTTCCACTATCGCAGCTGCTTCACGTCCGGCATCCGTTGGCCTTGAATCGACGAGCACAAAAGCAGACAGCGCCATGACTGCAACGGTGGTTGACGCCGCGATACCCCACGTAACCGTGCGCCGCGGTGTCCGTGCTCGTCGCGAGTCCGAACGAATAAACGGTCGCTCTACAAAGCGATAAATCAGCCACGCGATCGGGACGGACACGAGAGCAACCAACACCTTAGCCATGGCGTTCGCCTCGGAAGGCACCCAGCCTAAGTAATCGACAAAAACGATGAGTGGCCAGTGCACCAGATACAACGAATATGAGATAGTTCCGAGGAACTGGAACGGTTTCAACCGCAAAAGCCGAAGCGGTCCGGCATCGCCTGCCTTACCACCGAAAGCGATCACTCCAGCGGCGCCGAGCACAGGCAATAACGCGGCGAAGCCCGGAAACGGCGTCGTATCCCCGTAGAGAATCGCGGCAAGCACGATCGCTACAATGCCGAGCCACGCGATGACCGCGGAGATGGCGCGGGGAAGAAGCGTGATGCGACTGAACGCGAGCGCGACTAGCGCACCGACCCCCAGTTCCCAG
Source organism: Salinibacterium sp. NG22 (assembly GCF_015864925.1). Lineage (NCBI taxonomy): Bacteria > Bacillati > Actinomycetota > Actinomycetes > Micrococcales > Microbacteriaceae > Salinibacterium > Salinibacterium sp. NG22. Next base: position 929,014 of record NZ_JADYWG010000001.1, read on the forward strand.
GCGCGCGATGCCGGGGAAAAATACGCCCAGGGGCCACTCGTTTCGACTAAGAAGGCACTCGTCAGCAATGATGCGACGACGATGCTTGCCACAAGCGCGACTCGCGCCGAGGCTGACTTGGCGAGCTTCCATAAGCCAAGCAAGACAAGCGGCCACAGCAAGTAAAACTGTTCCTCGACGCCGAGCGACCAGTAATGCTGAAAAGGCGACGCTGCAGTCTCGGCCAAGTAGTCGGTCCCCCGCACCGCAAACAGAAAGTTCGGCACATAGAAGACCGTTGCGACTGCGTCTTTTGCTGCGGACTTGACGAGTTCCGAAGGGAGAACGATGAAAGCTAGTACAACAGTCGCCGCTGCGACCGTTAGCGAGGCGGGAAGGATTCTCCGGGCACGACGCACGTAAAAGTCAGCGAAGCGCACCCTCGACGACCTGGCGAGCTCGCTCAATAAATGATTCGTAATCAAAAATCCGGAAATGACGAAGAAGACGTCGACTCCGACGAACCCTCCCGAGAGCGGCAAACCTGCGTGATAGACCAGAACAACAAGAACGGCGAGCGCGCGCAATCCGTGAATATCCGCTCGGAACCCTGCGCGCACAAACGGAGGCGTCGCCCGTTTGACTGAATCCGTTCGTGCCACTTTCGCCTCCGGTTAACACGTGGGGACTCAAGACAGCGGCCCGCGTGGGAATGAGGCCGCGCCTCAGGTCGCGCGAAGCGACAGCCCACACGCCACGTTAACTTCGCCGCCGATAGGGACCGAGCCCGCACCTAAAGTGTAGTCATTTGCGAACTTTGGTTTCTGCATGCCACTGTCGGTGAAGACAGATTCACAGCATGGGGTCCGTAGCGGCTTAGCTTTCCTCATGGGACTGCGCGGAAAAGTACTGCCGTGACTGCCACGCTGATTCCACAATGTCAGTTACCCCGTAGCGTGCGCGCCAGCCAGTCAGCTGGTGAATGCCATCGACGACTCCTACAACTGCGGCGGGGTCGCCGGCACGACGATCAAGAACCTCGACGGGCAAATCGCTACCGCTCACAGCCAGAATCGCGTCAACTATTGCACGCACGGACGTGCCAACACCGGTACCGATATTGAGCACAGTGTTCCCTGGGGCCTGCGGCAACGCGTCAAGCACCGCGAGGTGTGCATCTGCCACATCACTCACATGAACGTAATCTCGAATGCACGTGCCGTCCGCAGTGTCGTAATCATTACCGAATATAGGTGGCGGCTTGCCCGCAGCTATCTGCTCAAAACAGATCGGAATCAGGTTGAGAGCTTGGGTGTCGCCCAACTCCGGCGCCCCTGCCCCGCCGACGTTGAAATACCTCAGGCTTGCAGCCCGCAGAGGCCACGCCTGCGCCGAGGCGGTAATCAATTGCTCACCGACAAGTTTCGTGGCGCCATACGGATTGATGGGCGTCGTGGGCGCGCTTTCGCCGATTGCCCCCGAAGCGTCTCCATAGACGGCAGCAGACGAAGAAAACACAAGTTTCGCGACGCCGGCAGACTCCATCGCCAACAGCAGTTGCGCAACGCTCCCCACGTTCTGTTCGTAATACCACGCCGGTTTCGCCACAGATTCGGCAACCTGCTTTTGCCCAGCGAAGTGAATAACGGCTTCGATACGGTGCTCACGCATGAGATCCGCGAGCTGTGAGGCAGAACCGCTGGCAATATCGAATTGCACCACGGGAAGCCCAGGGATTCGCTCTCGATTTCCGGTAACAAGATCGTCGATCACGAGAACAAAGTCACCCCGTTGAGCCAATAGTCGGGACGTGTGTGCCCCGATGTAGCCTGCACCGCCGGTGACCAAAACTCTCATAATGACAGTCTAGGAGAGCGATTCGCGATCGCTGTCGTGTGCTTTGCCTCACGGAGACTGCACGACAGCGTCGTCACGTCACAATCGGGTTCGCAGCGCCTCTGAATAGTGCTGCTCGAGCTCGGCAGCACTATGGGTCAGGCTGCGTTTTTTTACGACGAAATCCCGCGCAGCAGCCCCTAGCCGAGCGCGCTCGCCGTTGCTCATCTGCAGCATTTCGCGTACCGCGATGGTGAGCCCCTCAACGTCACGCTCCGGCACTAGCGTTCCCGTCGTTCCAGCATCCATCATCTCGGAGATTCCACCGCTGTTGTAGGCGATGACCGGCGTGCCGCACGCTTGAGATTCCAAAAGAACAAGGCCGGCAGCTTCGCGTCCCCCCTGAGATTCTTGCGACGGCAGCACCATTGCCCGAGAAGCCCGCAGAGTGTCACGAACCACAGCCTTAGGCACGCGCCCTAGAAGTTCTATGTGCGGGTGCTGGTCGGCTAGCTCCCGGAGGATGCCTTCCTGCGGTCCTGCCCCGATCAGGCGCAGTCGGTGATCATGGGTAGCGATGAGGGAAATTGACGCCCTGACGAGATCGAGCGGGCCTTTGTGCGAGCTCAGCGCCCCTACAAAGCTAATCAGCGGCGCCTCGATCGCGGGAGCGTCGTCGCTAGCGGGCGTAAAAAACGCGGTATCGATGCCCTGGTAGTGAACTTCTAGGCGTTCAGGAGCGAAGCCGACCGCGATGGCTTCATCCGCGAGATACTTGCTCACGCTCAGAACGCGATCGCTCACCTTCTGAATCGCGCGCACATTTCGGCGATGCCACACATTCATTGCACTGCGTGTCGGACGAGCTAGGGCCCTCACGTCGTACCCGTGGAGCGTCGTGAGCAATGGCACATCGAGAGTGCCAGCTGCACGGATTGCGGGCCCAGACCACGTCGCAAAGTGCTGATGGATGAGGTCAGGCCGGTACTGAATGAGCCCTTTCGCCATCGCAGATCCAGCGAACGGTGCGAGGTATAGGCGTCGCGTGGGATCCAGTTGCGCAAACGGGGCAAAATCGTGAACGGGCAGAGTGACGGACGGGTCGCGCACATCCGCCAGCAATGAGAAGGCTTCGAAGTGGTGTCGATCAGCAAGCAACTGAGCATGGCTGACGACGAAATACGTCGGCGGGACAGCTAGGACGTTTGTAGTCAGTGCAACTCTCATTCGTCCGTCCTCCCATCCCTTGCCAGTACTCAACCTTCCACATAGTAGCCGGGTCATTCGAACCAGTCCCGCAGCACGTGCTTCTTCGAGTCACGCGAGCCTGCTGCTAAAGTGACGAAGTGAATTCTGCCCCGATCGTCGATGTCATTATTCCCATCCACGATTCGAAACGGCCGCTTGAACGCACTCTCGAATCACTGCTGGCATCGGGACTTACACCCGGGACAGAACTTCAGATCACGGTTGCGTGTCACAACATCTCCGCAGCTGATATTGCCGCCAATCTGACTCCAGAATTGCGCGAGATTGTGCGCCTGATTGAGTGCCACGACAACCTCCCCAGCCCCGCCGGCCCTCGAGCGCTTGCACTATCGCAATCCACAGCCCGATACATCTCGTTCGTCGACTCGGATGACACGCTGGACCCTCACGCCCTAGCGGCGTGGGTAGCCCTCGCAGACAAACATGCTCTTGATGCCGTCATCCCTCCAGAACGCCACGACACGGGAAAGACCATTCGCACCCCGCCCGTTCGACGATTCCGGAGGGGCAATCTCGATGCTGTTCGTGATCGCGTGAGCTATCGCACGGCACCGCTTGGCCTCATTCGCCGAGCGGCGATCGAACGGCTAGGCATTGAGTTTGGGAGCGGCGTGCGAAACGGGTCAGATCAAATCTTTGCGCTCATGCTGTGGTTTGGAAGCAACGCGGTACGGTTCGCCCGTGGAGGCCCCGGCTACATCGTGGGAGGCGACGCCGAAACACGCGTCACCACACAAATGCAACCACTCGCCGGCGAACTTAAAGCTACCCGTGATCTGCTAGCCTCGCCGTGGTTTGCAGCGCTTCCTGTGACTTCGCGTCGCGCAATCGCAGTTAAGTTCGTTCGCCTGCAGCTCTTCGGCGGCGTCGACCGACGGCTCCATACTCGCTTGTGGTCTGCCGAGTCGAAGGAAGCTGCAGCAGAATTTATCCGCCTACTCCACAACGTCGCCCCCGGATACCTGAAGTCGCTATCCATTGCCGATGTTCAACTATGTCGGTCCATCGTTAGCACGTCGTCCGATGCTCCAGAACTATCAACGCTCATGGCAAAAAGACGAGCATTTGGACGCCCCGCGACGGTGCTGACCCATGACTTGCGGAGCTTCTTCGCGCCCGACGCACCGTTGCGCTACATGATCGCAACAGTGCTCCACTGACGCGCGTTCAGCCCAGAATGTCGTGAACGGCGTCGAACCAGATTTTCACTTGTTCTTCTGAGGACAGTTCAGGAGCCGCGCGGTGCGCCGCTTGTTTCCATGCTTCAACTCGCTGCTTGTCGAGCCCATGAAGCGTCTTCCGCAGCGACTCCACTGAATAGTCATCAGTGCTTTCGCCTACGCCGTAGCGCTCGATAAGAGGTGTCATTTCGGGGCCTGGGCCGATGATGACACCCACGCGAGCTTGAATCGCCTCAAAGAACTTATTGGGAAGCGCGAGGGCCTTGCTAGCGTTCGTGGGAGGAATGAAGGACAGCGCAACGTCGTACTCGGCCACGGTGTTGACGAGCTCGGTGTACGCAACCGGTTCACGGAATTTTAGCTGCGGAATGTCTGCGCCAAGTTTTTTCAAGCTCGCAACATAATCAGGCTCATTGGGCATGACGATCAGGTCCAACTCAATATGCGGCGGCGCGTCACGCATCGCTTCGACGATGAGCTCGATGCGGCGTGCACGAGCACCGGCAGTCGTGCAGATGATGCGGATGACGTCGCCAACTGGGGTGGGCTGCAGATCGGCAAAGGGAGCGGCATTGGTCACCGTGCCGAAGTCAATTCCGAGGTCCTCTTGGTAGCGGCGCGCAAAACCTGACGACGCCGCCGTTCGAGAGGTGGTCTGGGGCACGTAGGTCTTGCACAGCCACATCATGTACGGAGCCACAAAGATTCGCCACTGCCAGTTGTTAGTTTTGAGTTCAGGGAAGTACTCGTGAAGATCGGCGTGCACGCCCTTCTTCGCTCCGAGCGAAAGGGCGACTGGGACTGCCTCAATATCGTTGGCAAAGACAGCGTCGAACTTACCGACGGGCAGGATTTCGCTAACGAGCCGCACTGCAGGCAGATTCCAGTAGGCCCGCTTGTAGCTTCGGGCGATCATGGCGAATCGATCGTTAACCCAGGCACGGATTCCGAACGGAATTTCGAAGTGTTCGACGACACCTTCTGGCGCCGGACCCATGCCGCAGGTGTACAGATCGTAGCGGTCCTTGAAGATCTCGATCTGCTTCGTCACCCGCGGATCTGAAATTAGCGTGGAAAACGAGATGATCAAAAGGCTGGGACGCGAACTCATGTGCTCTCTTCGTTACGGGCCGTGGCTGTGTGTACGACAGCCGAGTGGTTTCCGAGGCAAGTATACGGGCGGGGTTGTCATCACGTCTCAGCGCCGCCCTCGAGAGGCAAGCGCATCCGCCCGTCGCGCGCCCGTCTCAATGACACCGTTGCGTCTACACTGTTCGAGTGGTTCACAAGTCGCGCTTGGCGCTCATCAGCATCGTTCTGATCATCGCAGTGGTGAACATTGTGCAGTTTTCCGCGATCGACAGTGAAACGTCGGGACGCTACCGTGCGCTCGACCGGAAGGCCACCTCCGACATCATGCAGCTCGGAGTGGGCACCGGAGAAATTGCGCGGGAGTACCAGTTCTATCTGGAACTGTCAGGAATCGCACCGGGGGCTCATCTCCTGCTGGAGGAGTCGAACGGTTTCACACTTCCAGAGATGCGCAACTACGCCTTGAGCCTTGGAGAGGCCTCCCGCGTGGAAGCCGCAGAACTGAGCAACGCGAACCCGTTCGCCGACGAAACGCTCGAAAGCACTCTCGTCGCGGCAAGCGGCAACGGAAGCTTTGGAGACACCTACAACATCCCGTGGCAGATCATTACTCGGGAGTGCGATGAGACTACAGATCCCGACGCGCCTCGAGTATTTGTGGTGGCCTTCGACCAGGAAGCGTTCACGCCGCTCCTCTCGGCGACTGAAACCTGCATACTGCCGTCTATGGAGGAGGTCGGATGATTATCGAGGTTGTGACAGTACTCTCCATGGTGGTGGGGGGCAGCGCCCTCATGCGCATCACTGGAATCCGCGGTTGGGCACTGCCCATTGTGGGGTCAGTGGCCGGAATCTCGCTGTATCTCGTTGTCGGAATGCTGCAAGTGTTTACTCCCATTACGACAAGCCCCGTAGTGACGATCTCGCTTACCGCCGGGCTCCCCCTCGCAGCGGTGGCGTGGCAAGCGCTTCGCGGCGCGGATGTTGGCGTGCGGATCATCCCAAGCGTGGCAACAGTTCTCGGCGTCGTTGCGGCAGTCGCTCTCTTTCGTCAGGCCAGACTCGTCGCGTGGTCAAAAGATAGCTTTGAGTATCTGGTGAATGCATCGCTCATTGCAAACCATCATCTGGATGCCGCCTCCCTTGACCTACTCCCCAAAAGACTTATTGGGGTTCCCCTGTTGCATGCCGCTGCGAACCTCGGCGGCGAACACTACCTTCCCGCCATCACGCCGTTGATCGCTGGCCTCACTATTGCCGTTATCGTGTGGCTGGCCTGGGTGGCACTCGCACCGCGGATCGATCACCGGATTGCCGCAGTCGTCATCGTGTCGTGTTTGTTGGCGCTCGTGACGGTAAATCGCTACGTGTTCAACGCGTTCTATGTCAACGGACATCTCTTGTTCGGGATGCTAATAGTGGTCCTAGTCGGCTGCGGATGGCTCATTGCGACGAAGACTGAGGTAAACCGCGCTGCTCTCATTACGCTCATGGCGCTGTCCATAGTCGCGCTATCGGTGATTCGTGCTGAAGCGCCGATAGCAGTTGCGCTCGCTCTTCTCCCCGTGCTTCTGAATCAAGAGTTCTCGGTGCGTGAACGCTCGCTACTCTTGGGCTTGTTCGGGATCTCGACGATTGCTTGGCAGTCATTCGTAGCGATAATGTACGTGGCCGGAGATTCGCGAGTGCCGGTGTCTGTTCTCGGGCTGCTCGCCTTAGGCATCGCAGCGCTTGGCGGAGTCCCACTTTTGCGGTTGAAGCTCCTCACCCGCAAGCGCAGCATCTTCCTCGTCTCCGCACAGGCTCTGCTCTGGGTTGCACTCGCCATCCTCGCAATGAGGCAGCCCGATGTGCTGATCGACAGCCTGCGTGCGACCGTGGACAACGCGGTGCTCGGAGCAGGCTCGTGGGGATACTCTCTACTCCTGCTGGGGATCGTCGTCGCGGTTGCACTCTTCGCAAAACTGCCCAGGGGCGAGATGATGCGATTCCCGATCGTCACTTTCATTCCCGTGGCGTTCCTGCTCGCTTACCTGCGCGAGGCTGCGTATCGCGTCGGCGCGGGAGATTCGCTCAACCGAATGTGGATCCAGTTGCTTCCCCTTGCAGTTTTCTACCTGATCATCGCGATCGGAATGGGGCGTCGACGCTTGGTGGCGAGCGATTCACTCGATGAGCGCCGCGTCGCCCCCGACATTTCCGCGCAGGCAAACCCATCAGTCATTTAGTACTTCGTCACAGAAATCGCACAGTCTTCGCGACAGCTTTCGCGGCGGGGTTCTCCGACTGAGGACTCAGCAGAACTCCACTACGGTGCCGCGGGCAGTGAGATTGTGCCGTGTTGGAATACCTGCGAGCAGGTACCCGATTCACAGACCATCTCAGCAACAGGCCACCCAAGAGCACCATTGATGCCACCCTGAGCAACTGACTCCGCCCGGAAATCCCAGTTGAGCGTAAATACTCCAGCGGAGCTCGAGTACACCTGAGCATCCTCAAAGCGCTGAACAGCTCCACTGCCATTCACCGTCTCATAGAAACGAGTATCAAGCGTCGGCAGCCCCAGTTCTGAAATGCGAGCACCGTAGTAGTCAGCGATAGTCGAATCTGAAATCGCATAGACAGCCGAATTCGACGAGCCCTGATACAGGGCGCCGTGTTGGAACTCCTGCGAGCAGCTACCCGATTCACAGACCATCTCAGCAACAGGCCACCCAAGAGCACCATTGATGCCACCTTGAGCAACCGATCCCCCGCGGAAATCCCAATTAAGAGCAAACGTGCCAGCGGAGCTCGAGTACACCTGAGCATCCTCAAAGCGCTGAACAGCTCCACTGCCATTCACCGTCTCATAGAAACGAGTATCAAGCGTCGGCAGCCCCAGTTCTGAAATGCGAGCACCGTAGTAGTCAGCGATAGTCGAATCTGAAATCGCATAGACAGCCGAATTCGACGAGCCCTGATACAGGGCGCCGTGTTGGAACTCCTGCGAGCAGCTACCCGATTCACAGACCATCTCAGCAACAGGCCACCCAAGAGCACCATTGATGCCACCCTGAGCAACCGATCCATCGCGGAAGGCCTTGCTCAGCGAGAACACCCCTGCATCAGTCGAATACACCTGAGCATTCTCGAACCGCTGGACAGTTCCGCTACCGTTCACCGTCTCGTAGGAGCGGGTATCGAGAGTGGGTTTGCCCAGAGTGGCGATACGTGTGCTGTAGTACGCCGAGATCGCGGAATCCGTGATCGCGTAGACAGCCGAACTCGATGAGGCTTGGTACAAGGCACCGTGTTGGAACTGTTGAGAACAGCTACCCGAAACGCAGACCATTTCAGCCGCGGGCCAGCCCATGACTCCGTTAATGCCACCCTGAGCAACCGAAGCGTCACGGAAGGCCTTACTCAGCGCGAACACGCCCGCATCACTTGAGTAAACCTGGGCGTAGTTGAACCGCTGCACAAGACCACTGCCATTGACGGTGTCATAGAACACAGTGTCCGCGGCCGGCCACCCGAGCGCAGTGGGCTGCGCATCGTAGTAATCGACGATCGCTGAGTCCAGAATCGAGTAGACCGCTGTGCTCGACGAGGCCTGATACAAGGCGCCGTTTTGGAATTGCTGCGAACAGCTACCGGAAACACACAATTGTTCCCCGATAGGCCAGCCGAGAATTCCCCTGATGCCACCTTGCGCGACGGATTCATCTCGGAACGCGAGGTTAACCGTAAATACACCGGCGTCACTGGAATAGACGTGGGCCTTAGCGAAGTGCTGGACAGCGCCATCGCCATTTACAGTCTCGTACGTGCTGGTTGTCGAAGTGGGCGAACCCAACGCGGTGGTTCGAGTCTCGTAATACGCAGCGATGTCTGGGTCGTCGACCGTGTAGACGGGAGCCCCAGTGGTAGAACCGAACCATGCCGTGAAGTAGTCCCAGAAGTTGCGATTCCCATAGGACGAGCACGAGTCACCATAGCCGCCAAGATTAGCCAGAGCGGCCGCGTTGGGGACGTACGGGGTGTAGTTGTACAACGCCGCAGTCGCGTTGTTCTGAATGTTTACTGACTTTGAACCGCACGCGGTATTGGGGTGATAGAGAATCGACTTCACTCCGGGCTGGTAGTAGCCCCACGCAGTCGGAGTGCTGTAGCGCTTGAGCTGCCACGCCGCGTTGTACAGCTGGTTGTACAAGCCGTAGTACTCGGCGTCGCATACTCCGCCAACGTTGTCGGGGCAGCCGTAGCCCATCGCACGAGCCAGGCGCGAATCACTCGGTTCATCGTTCGTGAGCAACCCTTGTTCTTTCTGCAGCATCACGAGCAGAACTTTGGCACTAATGCCACAGGCTTGTTGCACCTTATAGATAATGGCCGAGGTCCGCTCGTTGCTCGCCCCCGCGTAAGGCCCGCACACCGTGCGATCCGCATCGCGCGAAAAAGTGGTGGTGCGCTTAATCGTCAGGCAGTTTGAGTTGTCACAGGAGTCCAGCATCGAATCGAGGAAGGCCTGGATTTGAGACTGAGACATGTCACCCGATTTATAGAAATAGGCATCGCTAATGATGTAACCCGGGTCAAAGTTACTTCCAGAATTAGCTTGAAATAGGCTCGATTGCACCACTGAAGAATCAGCCAGTTGCGACACGGCAGATTGTGCTGACTCGACAGGGGCTTGTGCTGAGGCCGGTACTGCATTCGTAGCGCCAACAGTGAACAGCAGCGACGCCAAGACCGTGACGGCCAATCCACGAAAGACTGAAACCGACGTTCTTATGCTCCTGTAGCGCATTCGAGCCCCCTAAATTTGCACGTACTGCACCAAGGGTAATTCACTCCCCCCAAAAACCGCAGCAGAACAACATTTAAATGCGCGACGGCGCACCCCCAGAAAGAGTGCAATTCTCGATTCCGCAAGGTCCTAAGCGGAGTGATTGGCTCCCGAATCTAGTTCCTCGGGTTTCGGCTGTTGACTCAATGCCAGCTGTCGAGCCAGCTCAGTGATCTGAGTATCCATCTGGCGAAAACGCCGGTAGGTGCTCATCACGAGCCCCAAGAAGAAAAGAACCGTGAGGTAAAGCAGCAGGTCAGCACCCCGGCCGATCCCCACCAATTTCGCCATCGTCGTCCAAATCTGAGGGAAGAATACTGACGAAGCGGCAGCGACGACGAAGAGCATCATGAGGATGCGACGAACCGCTTGATGCCGCGCTCCCCCATTGCGCATCATCACTACCGCGATGACGATGACAATCGAAACGACGATGGTCTGAAAAATAACGGTCATGAGCTCACCTAAAGATCAGTTCAACGAGAATGTTGACAGAGTTGAGAAGGGACTGGCCTTTGGCTTTTGAGTAGTCGGTGTAGACAATATGAGTGGGATACTCAGACCACTGAATTTTGAGACCGCCGATGAGATCTACAAGCTCGGAGGCATGGGCCATCCGGTTCTGAGTGATGTGAATATTCTCCAGCACAGTGCGGCTAAGCACCCGGAGGCCATTATGCGCATCAGTAAGAGCCATATTCGTTGTCACTCGCGTGTACCACGCCGCAGTGCGTAACACGATGCGTTTAGAGCGGCTGACCTTTGTACGGTCATCAAGGAATCGTGAGCCGATGACGGCATCCAAGTTATTCGCATGGAGCTTCTCCACCATGCCCGCGGCATCCGCCACTTGATGTTGACCGTCTGCGTCGAACGTAACGACTTCGGTCATGGCCGGGTCGGAGAGGGCGTAGTCAAAGCCTGTTTGCAACGAGGCGCCCTGGCCGAGGTTGATCGGATGCTCGACCACAATAGCTCCGGCAGCGCGCGCGAACTCCGCAGAGTCGTCGCTCGACCCGTCGTCTACGCACACCACGTACGGAAACGTTCTCCGCACTTCGGCGACCACCTCGCCGATGACCGCACCCTCGTTATACATAGGGATAATGACCCAAGTTCTTCCCATATGCTCAGTCTCCCATACGCATGAACTTTCCGATGATCAGTCGCGCTGATATAGAGCTTTCACAATACGGCTCTGACGCCGGTGGGTGGATCCCGCCGGGCGTTGAATCACCCCGGCACCGAGAAGTCTCTGTCGTGGTTCCCGCTCAATCGGGCCCCATCAAAGACCACGTAGACTTCGGTAGGATTCGGCCTCGACCTGGAGAAATAGATGAAGTCTGCAATTGCCCTCGTCAACGAGGTGCTCTCCATTTTGCCCGCCGGAGCGCGGCGCTACCTCATCGTGTATTCGGTAACTCTGGGCTTGCTCTCGATCCTCGATGCGTTGGCACTCGGATTGCTTGCTCTCGTCATCTCCCCCATCCTGTCTGGAACCACACTTTCGCTTCCTGTGCTTGGCGAGGTCGGAGAGCTGGGCCTTCTGCTCATGCTGGGGCTCGTGTGTCTCATGATCGTTGCGAAGGGCATTCTTGCTGTCGCCCTTTTGTGGGGGGCCACTCGGCGGTTCGCAAAATACGAACTTGACATTGGTTCGCGACTCTTCGCGAGCTACATCGACGCCCCGTGGGTCGAGCGACTCAAGCGAAACTCCGCAGACGTGGTCCGGCTGACTGACGGCAGCGTTGGCGTGACGGTGTCGGGCTTCCTGCTCCCCTTTTCCACACTTTTCGGAGAAGCTCTTAGCTTCCTCACTATTGTCGTAGTGCTCGCCGTAGTTCAGCCGCTGGTTGCTGCCATCGCACTGGGGTACCTCGGTCTCCTAGGAGCGATCCTGTACTTCTGGGTCGCGAAACGTGCGCGTGAGGCTGGCCGCGTCAACCTTAAGTACACGCTCCGAAGCTCTCGGCTCATTACCGAGATGATCGGCGCGCTCAAGGAAGTCACGCTTCGCGGGAAGTCACACGAAGTCGCAGACGTCGTCCGCTCCAATCGAGTGCATTCGACGCGCGCGCGTTCCAACATTCAGTTCCTCGGCCAGGTGCCTCGCTATGTACTCGAATCCGGGATCGTGGGCGGTTTCGTGCTCGTGGGGATTGCGGGATATGCCACAGGCGGAGTCACAGAAGCAATAACCGCGGTAGCGCTTTTCGGACTCGCTGGCTTCCGCATGGCGCCTTCGGTCGTCAGGTTCCAAGCGGTCGTGTCTCAAGTCACGGCGAACATGCCCCACGCAAGCGCCGTGCTCGCCGAAATTCGGAGCGCTGAAAGTTCGGTCAAATACCGCGTCGGGCGCGAAACCTTAACGCTTCCCGAGCCATCGAGTGCGCTGAGCTTTGAGAACGTGAGCTTTAGGTATGCCGCCGATCAGGGCGATGCGATAAGTGATGTGTCATTCACCATTCCGTTTGGTAGCACGGTTGCGTTGGTCGGTTCGTCGGGAGCCGGGAAATCAACCGTCGTCGACCTGATTTTGGGCCTCATCGAACCTACTGGCGGACGGCTGGCCATCGATCAGGTGGACCTGAACAAGCTGACGGAATCGTGGCGACAGCAAGTCAGCTACGTGCCGCAGGAGGTCGCCCTATTCGATTCCAGCATTGCGCAGAACGTTGCACTCACGTGGGGCGATGACTTCGACGAGGAACGCGTGCGATCCGCACTCGCACAAGCGCAACTCTTGGACATCGTGGATAAGCGCGAAGACGGCATTAATGGTGTTATCGGTGAACGGGGCCTTGCGCTCTCGGGCGGACAGCGGCAGCGCCTAGGAATTGCTCGCGCACTCTACGCGGATCCCCGCGTTTTGGTTCTCGACGAAGCGACAAGCGCCCTCGATACTGCGACAGAAGCCGCAGTGACCGACGCGATCAAAGCCCTCCACGGCGAGAAAACCGTCATCACCGTCGCGCACAGACTGTCCACGATCCAACATGCAGACCAGATCCTCTTCATGTCGAATGGCAAAGTTGTCGCCCAGGGAACCTTCTCCGAACTCGTGGCTAAAGTGCCCGAGTTCGCACGGCAAGCAGGCTTGGCTGGTCTCGCTTAGCAGTCTGCTCGCCGTTCTCCGAGGGAAAGACTAGAGGATCTCGACCTTCGGTCCGTTGAGTCGATTACGGGTGTCCAACACCGGAACATCTGCAGTGTTCAATAGCTCGAGCTCTAGAGTGTCGTGGTCAGTCAGCAAGACCGCGATGTCCATCCCGGCTATCGTCTCTGCGGTGAGAGATACCTTCGTTACGTTTGCAGGCCAGCGGTGGGCTTCGACGTGATCGTCGACGGCAAAGACTTCTGCGCCCTCGTCGTGGAGGAGCTCAAGAAGTCGCAGCGACGGGGACTCACGAATGTCGCCGGAGTTCTTCTTGTACGCCATTCCGACAAGCAAGATCTTGGAGCCTCGCAACGCGCGGCTAGACGCGTTGAGGAGGTGCATGACACGCTGCGTCACGTACTGCGGCATGTTGTCGTTAACGTCGTTAGCCAGCTCAACGAATCGGAAATTCTGACCAAGCTTCCTTCTGACCTGCCACGAGAGGTAGCTGGGGTCTACGGGCAAGCAATGTCCGCCGACGCCGGGGCCCGGCGTGAACTTCATAAAGCCGAAAGGCTTAGTGTTCGCTGCATCAATCGACTCCCACACGTTGACGCCGAGCTGATGAGCGAAAATCGCGAGTTCGTTGACCAATGCGATATTCACGTGGCGGAAGGTGTTCTCCAAAAGCTTCGCAAGTTCTGCCTCTTTAGGAGTGGGGACAGGAACAGTCGTGTCGACGAGCGAATCGTAGAACGCTTGAACCTTCTCAAGTGACTCGGGGTTGATTCCCGACACGATTTTGGGAGTGGTAACGAAGCCCCACTGCTGGTTACCCGGGTCAATACGTTCCGGGCTGTACCCTACGTAGAAATCGCTACCGGCAGTGAGGCCCGACCCGGACTCCAAGATCGGCACGAGAAGCTCTTCAGTGGTTCCTGGGTAGGTTGTCGACTCGAGAATGACTGTCGCTCCGGGCTTCATGCGCTCTGCCAACGCAACGCCGGAGCTCTCAATGAAGCTCAGGTCCGGCACGCTTTCACGCAGAGGAGTCGGCACCGCAATAACAGCGAAATCGAATCCGACGACGTCAGCGTAGTCCGTCGTCGGTGTGTAGCTGCCGGAAGCGATCGCGCGGGCGAGGTCAGCGTCAGAGACGTCTTCGACGAAAGATATACCGGATCGCAAACCTTCGACCCGACGTTCGTCAAGGTCGATTCCGATAACGCGATAGCCCTGCTCAACAGCCCGCATCGCGACTGGTAGACCGACATAGCCTTGACCGACTACTGCGACTGTTTTGACGATGTCTGGCATCCGCGCGCAACTCTCTTTTCAATCAGGTGACTCATCTGAATCCCTACAACACTACCTCCCCTTGTGCCGGTTTCGAGTTCACCCGGAGCCGCACTTATCGGGTCAAGATTCGCCAGGCTTCACTGACGATCCGCGAAGCGACCGCACGCAGAGAGATGTTGTTAGCAGCCCACTCCGAGCGGGCAGCACGATTCGTCTGTGGCTCCTCGACGTTGAGGACCGAGAGCATTACTGCTGCGATCGCATCTTTGTCATACGCGACAGCATGCCCAATCCCCTCTTGAGCCGCGAAGTCGGCCCCAGGGCCTGTTCCCGCGTAGATTACGGGCGCACCGCACGCTACTGAGGCGTACATTTTGGTGGCGAAAGCGCGAGCGTAGCCCTCTGGATGAACGCTCGCGAGCGTCGCGACAGCGCCCCGAATCCAAGCTGCGACTTCTTCGGGGCTCATCCGGGGTCGGAGCTCCACAGCCCCGACGGGCAAGGACTTGCTGCGCTCAGCAAGCGATGCGAAATCTGACCCTTGGCCGATAAAGACGAGCTTTGAATCCGGCCGGGTCTTGAGAACCTCTTCGAAGGCGTCAAAGAAGATCTGCGCACCATGGACTTCAGAGGCCGTACCCGCGTACAGCAGATAGGGAACGTCGAGGGTGATCTTCTCCCCCACCGGGCTGAACATCGTTGTGTCTACGCCATTGCCAACCGTGGTTACTGTCGCCCGAGGAAATTGTTCTCGGATGCGCGCTGTGAACTCGACCGAAACAGACACGACTGCGGCAGCGCCGCTCATCGCCCAACGTTCCACGTTGCGAAGAATCGCTGCAATATGACGCGGATAGCCCGCGCTCCCCACAGCATCTGACCAAATATCCGCCGCGTAGTACAGATATGGAATGCCTCGGATCCCACACACAATTCGGGTGAACCATCCTGTAGTTGGCGGCGGTTCAACGATGACAAGGTGTGGCTTCTCGATAAACAGCAAACGAAAGAACACGGGCAGGTCAAAGCTCAAGTACTGCAGGTAGCCACGCACGTACCCTGCCCGGTCTCTTAGCACCCACATACGTCGCACTCGCGCGCCCCGTGCTGGCGTGTCAGCATCATCGAACCCTGCGGGAGGGTTCGTGGTCAGCACATCTACGGCAGCGCCATTGGCCACCAATTCAGCAACCAGCGCGCGTAAACGGTACGAGGCCGCGGCGGGTTCAGGAACGTAAATCCGGCTGACGACCGCGACGCGTTTGCCGGCAAGAGAGTCCATTGTCTGAGGACTCACGCGGGTACGTGAGTAACGCCGGAAGCAGCAAGCAGGGCTGCGCTTGCTTCTGCATCTCTAGGTGCACCGGAATCCGCACCCGCACCCGCACCCGCGTCTGTAGCTGCAGTTGCGCCGGTGGCATTCTTATTTGCCACCAACGGTGCGATATAGATTTCCCTTGCCAGAATGACAACCATGCCCGCAAATGCTAATGATCCCACCACCCACACCACCATGGGCGCTGGAGCTCCTGGCCAGAACCACTCGGCGCCAGCGTCAAGGTTCCATCCGGGAACATCGTTGCCCGTGACGTAGCGCCGCATGTTCATGTGAAGCGCGACGAGGTTGGCGGCACTTAGCGCAACGACGACTGCGACGGTCTGCACCCGTCCGAGCGCGACGCTCTTTCGGCCAGCTTGCACCACAAGCAGACCACCCATCAACACGATGAGCGGCAGGATGTAGCGAGGCTGCACCTGTTCCCCCACTTTGTCCCCGCCCTGAGTGAGCACGTAAGTCGGAAGAATCCAGAGCACGAAGCCGACGCTCGCAACCACGAATGCTTTACGCCAGTTCAGCACCCCGAGGCCGGCAAAGCCCACCGCCACGAAGGCAGCAATCCCGAAAAACACCACCGAAGCGGGAATCGGAGTATCTAGCCAGCCGAGATCCCACCCGCCGAAAGCGCCGATCCATAAAGAAGGCACGTTGAGAAGGTTGTACGCTAGCAATCCGAAACCCGCCAAGCTGTCTGCCGCCGTTGCCGCTTGTGCCGCCGCTGGCCCAGCTTCTGCTCCGGCAAAACCGTTGATTCCGGCTGAAGTCTGCCTGGCAGACAAGAAAAACACTCCAGCAACAACGCCCATTGCAACGGGAAGTAGCGAGAGCAGCCAAAAACGACGAGTGTTCTCAAATACAAGGATGATTGCAACGCCGAGCGCACCAACCACGTACAAAGCAGAATCACCGCGGGAACCTGCCGCCATAAGAACCGAGATGACCACGAGTACCGCAGAAGCGGCACGAGCCACGCGGCTCTCTGCCTCGTAATAACTGAGCAGTGCCAACCACGCTGATCCGACGCCGGCGACAGCCCAACCGCTTGGGTTATTCGATGCGAGCAGAAAGACGCCAAGCGGCATCGTTGTCACGAGCCAGCCCCACACCAGCACAGGCCGACGCCTGACGGGGAGCAGCATATAAAGCGCCGCGGTCAAGGCAACGAACAAGAAAACATTGAAAAGACGCATCGCCATAACCGAGAACATGGTGTCATCGCCCACGAATACGCTCATGACGGAATAGTAAAGCGGCGGATATTCACCCTCAAAGTTTCCGCGGTCCGTCTCCACTAACGAGGTTGAGCCGAAGTCGATCCGGTCCTGACAGGCGGCGCTTTCCTCACTAAAAAAGGCGTAGCACGGCGAGCTCAGGAGCGCTTGTGGCACGAGTCGGGCTGACTCAGTCGCCCCCGGCTGGCAGTACGCCGGGTTATCCGTTGAACACCAAATGCTCACCAGATGGTAATCGTCATCGGGAGCTGCGCCCATCGGCGATGCAAAAGCCCACGCCGAAAGCGCGAGGAGAGCCAACACGGGTGCTAAGGCAATAAGCCGGAACCGCCGCAGCGGATTGGTACGCGCGGACGCGACAATAGGTTCGAAGCGTCCGGGTGCCATCCGTACAGGCTATCTCAGAGTGCGCGAGCAGTGGTGGTATCAGGCGAGAGGTCTCGCTCCCCCACCTCTGCGGTGGCGCGATGCGCCGGGAGGAGAATCGCCAGCGCTGCTGCAAAGCACAGCGATCCCACGATCCACACGACATTGGGGGTGATGATGAGGTTCCACCACCATTCCCTGCCTGCATCGAGGTCAGGGCTGAGCGCATCAATACCGGTCACGTAGCGGCGGGTGTTGAGGTACAACGAAACGAATTGCGCTCCAGAAAGAGCGACAACGACCATCCACGTCTGCGCTCGTGACAGGCGCAGGAGCTGGGTGCCCGAGGTGAAGAAGAGCGCGCCGACAAAGACAATGACAAGGGGGAGCAAATAGCGCGGCTGGTAGTCGTCGCCCACATCTTTACCCGCAAGAACGAGCAAAGTGACCGGGATCATCGCGAGGGCTGTAGCGCCAATCACGAGCACGAAGCTCTTTCGCACTGAATTAGCGCGCGCCGCGACGAAACCGACACCGATGACGGCAGAGAGCGAACTGACCCACACCACGGCGGGCATTGAGGTATCTAGCCATCCGAGCCCCCACGACTGCCCATAAATGCCAGTCCAGATCGAGGGGACTTCCGTGAGATTTAGAGCGACGCGGCGAACGATAACGCCAAAACTGAGCTGATCTTGCACACCGCTGGTCACCGCTTCGGACGATCGAGATGCCCGGAACAACAGCGCACAAATGATGAAACCCGCGACGGGAAGGAACGAGGACCACAAGAATCGTCGCGTTTTGTTCATCGCGAGAAGTACTGCTGCAAAGACCGCGAGGCAGAAAAGAACAGTGGCATCGCTGCGTGAGCCGGACGCCATCACCGCACCAAGCAGGAACAGCGCACCAAGCACGATCCGCTTGACCCCCCACGACTCGTAGAAACCGAGCAGCGCTAACCACCCATAGCCCACACCCATGAGCGCCCATGAACTCGGGTTGTTAGAGGAAAGTACAAAGAGTCCAAGAGGCACGGTGGTGAGCGCCCACTGCCAGACAAGAATCTGCCGACGGTTGGTAGGCAACGCTAAATAAAGGATGACCCCAATACCGACGAACAGCGCGATGTTGACGACTCGCATCACGAATACAGAGGCGTGCACATCGGGCCCGACAAACAAGCTCATGGCGCCGTAGTAGACAACTGGGTAGCCACCGGCAAAATTTCCGCGGACAGTTTCGGTGGTCGGCCCCTCCGTGAAGTCGATGCTGTTCTGGCAGCCAGCACTCTTTTCGGGGTCATACGCGAAGCACGCGGGCCTCGCGACAGCGGGCGGGACTAGTCGCGCGCCAGCGTCATCAGTCTCCGCGCAATACTGCGAATCTCCTGTTGCGCACCAAATGCTCGTCAGATGAAAATCGTCGTCGGGGCTTGCGCCGACCGGCGATGACAACGCCCATGCCGCGAGTGCGGCGAACACCAATAGCGGCGCAATGATCATCCCGAGACGACGTTCTGGGCGCGAGAACACGGAACGCAGACCAGTCAACATGGCACAAAGCTAACGCGTGAAAACCCGGAGTCTGCTGTGAACGGCAATTAGCGTCGCAATCGTGCGACAGCTTTGTCTACCGTCGCTTTCACGCCGGTATGGCGCAAGTGATGCCACGCCATCCGGAGGTCGTGCCGCAGGCCGTAGGGCTTGCGAACCTTGCCCCCGAGTGCAACCCCACGACGACGCGTTTCGGCGTGGTCTGCGGCGTGCTGCGGGTTCGCCACAAAATTCACCAAAGGCTCAAGGGTGCGCTTCCAGTAGAAGTCTTCACGAACGCGCGCGACGTTGCGCTTGCACTCGGCGATGAAGGCGTCGTCGTACAGCACCCGGTCGAGGGCTGCGGCGAGAGCATCCACGTCCCGGGCGGGAACGGTAAGGCCAAGGCCCTCGGTCTCGATGAGGTCAGCAAAGCTGTCGCCCTCGGTAACCACCATAGGCAGGCCAGCCCAGAGATAGTCCAGGATGCGGGTGCGGAACGAGAACGTGGTCTCAATATGCGACATGTGGGTACTGACGCCGGCATCCGCTTCGGTCAGATAATTCTGGCGGTCGGCATAGTCGACCCACTCCTCGTTGAAGAACACCGAGGTGTCGAGTGCGCCGAGTTCGCTCGCCAGATTGTGTGATTCGCGCACGATGCCCATCTGGTCGACTCCCGGATGCCGGGTGCCGAGAAAGTAGAGCTTGGCTGTGTTGCGCGTTTCGGCCAGCTTCGCCACGGCGCGGATCAGAGTCTTGGGGTCGAACCAGCTGTAGACGCCGCCGCCCCAGATCATGAGCTTGTCGTCGGGGTTGATGCCCGGCAGAACACCCTTGAGGGTGTCGCGCTCGTGGGCGGGAGGCGTGCCTTCGAGCCCGAATGGCACAACGCTGAGGAGCCCCTCGAGGTGCGGGTCGTTTTCGTACGTGGTGGGACTGAGACGACCGAGCGCTGCCATCTGGCCAAAGTAGAACAGTCGCTGCCGTTCCGAGGCACACATGAAGAAGTCGCCGAGGGCGAGCTGCTCGTTGAGCACCTCGGTAGCGGTCGTGACGCGAAGCTCCCACGTGGCCCGCGCAAGTTCGCGGCCTTGCTCCAGCATCTCAAGGTGCATCGGGTCGTAGATATCGACGACCGTGATCTTGTCTGTCGTGCGCAGCACTTCGAACTGGCGCATGGCGTGGCCTTGGAAGACCACTACGTCGCACCACTGCTCGAGCTTCGCAAAGGCGTCGTTCTCCCCCGGCGTGACGAGCGTGAGCTCGAAGGGAGCATCCACCGGCTGCAGCTTGGTCGTGGTCATGAGCGTGACCTGGTTGCCGGCGTCGGCGAGCGCGAGCGCCATATTCCACGAGCGAATTGCGGGGCCGGCCATCCGGGGACCAATCGGGTCGCCCGTGATGATCAGAACACGAGTCACTTCGCCGCCGCCAACAGTCCTTCGAGGTAGACGCCGTAGCCGCTCTTAACGAGGGGCGCAGCGAGGGCGGCGAGCTGGTCATCCGAAATCCAGCCGGCGCGCCACGCGATCTCTTCGATGCAGCCGATCTTGTAACCCTGACGGTCTTCAATCACGCGCAC
Organism: Salinibacterium sp. NG22; assembly: GCF_015864925.1. Classification (NCBI taxonomy): domain Bacteria; kingdom Bacillati; phylum Actinomycetota; class Actinomycetes; order Micrococcales; family Microbacteriaceae; genus Salinibacterium; species Salinibacterium sp. NG22. The sequence goes on from NZ_JADYWG010000001.1 coordinate 949,655, forward strand.
GAACTCGGTGGCCTGAACCATCGACTCGAACGTTCCCGTATCGAGCCACGCGGTACCACGGTCGAGAACGTTGACCTGCAGCTGACCGCGGTTGAGGTAGTGCTCGTTGATGGTCGAGATTTCGAGTTCTCCACGCGCGCTCGGCGTGATCGACTTGGCGATCTCAATAACCGAATTGTCGTAGAAATACAGGCCAGGAACCGCGTAGTTGCTCTTGGGCTCAAGCGGCTTCTCTTCAATTGACTGCGCGATGAAGTTCTCGTCGAACTCGACAACGCCATAGGCCCGCGGATTACGCACGTGGTACGCGAAGATCAGCGAACCGTCGATGTCGTTGTGCTGGCGAAGGTTCGAACCGAGCCCCATGCCGTGGAAGATGTTGTCGCCAAGAACGAGGGCAACTTTTTCGTCGCCGATGAACTCTTCACCAATGATGAATGCCTGCGCGAGCCCGTCTGGCGACGGCTGCACGGCGTAGGATAATTCGATGCCGAGCTCACTGCCATCGCCCAAGAGGCGCTGGAACTGGGCTTGGTCATCCGGAGTCGTAATGATCAAGATTTCGCGGATGCCCGCACTCATCAAGGTCGACAAGGGGTAGTAAACCATTGGCTTGTCGTAAATGGGCATGAGCTGCTTGGAGATGCCCTTGGTAATGGGCCAGAGGCGCGTTCCGCTGCCACCGGCCAGAATGATTCCGCGCATTAGTTGCGTTCCTTTCGGTTCGCCTCGTAGTACTCCTTGACGGCAGCGTACGACGGCAGCGAGCCATCGGCGAGGCGTTCGGCAAGGGTGGGCGCAGTTTTGTCTTTGGGTGAGAGAACGAGGTCACCGAGCTCGGGAGGGAAGACCAAGCCGATCTCCGGATCGAGCACGTTGATGTCGTGTTCGGCTCCTGGCTTGTACACGTCGCTCACGAGGTAGGTGAGAGTGGCATCGTCAGTGAGCGCAATAAACGCGTGGCCAAGACCCTCAGCGACATAAACGGCACGACGGTCGACGGTGTCAAGAATGACCGAGTCCCACTGACCAAAGGTGGGCGATCCTTCGCGGATATCGACGACGAAATCGATGCCGCGGCCGTGCGTGACCGTGACGTACTTGCCTTGCCCGGGAGGTACATCCGCATAGTGGATGCCCCGCACAACGCCGCGCTGAGAGACTGAAGTATTGGCCTGTCGAAGGTCGAGCGGGTGCCCCACTACCTCTTCAAGCTTGTCGAAGCGGTACCACTCCAAGAAAACGCCGCGATCGTCAGCGAATTGCTTAGGGGTGATTTCGTAGGAATCAGGCACCGAGAGTTCACGTATTTGCACACCAAGAATCCTACCCGGCGAGGCTTGGCGAGCGGTTCAGGATGCTCAGAGAGTTAGTCGACGGGTTGAAGAATGTCACGCACGGCGTCGAGCGGGCCACGCGAATAGCGGCCATACTGACCAGCAGCGAAGGCTCGGGCCACGGAAGGAATGCGGCGCAGGCGGCCCTCGGGCAGCGAATTGCGCATCCGCTCGTGCTTGAGCTTGGCTATCGCCTGATTGACTTTGTCGTCGCTCACCCGCGTTCCAAGGCGTTGTAAGCGATCGACGAGAACAGTCATGTTGGTCTCGAGACGAGCATTGCGGTCGCGACGGGGCTCCATCATGCGCCCGAACTTTCCCGACAGCGTCAACTTGGTCGCGCCAATTTGGTTAGCGCCGTGTTGCCGGTAGTCGATAGTGGGCTGCTCAATGAAGTCTGTCGAGGCGACGGCTGCCGCAATAATGCCGAGCCATTCGTCGTGCACCCACGACGGCGGGAAGGGTGCTGCAAATTCCACGAGACTTCGACGAAAAACGGTGCAGGCGCCCGTCACGAGATTTCGCCGCAGCAAGACCGAAAATGCGTCACCAGAATGGATGCTCGCCACTTCGCCACCGCTCACTCCGAGCGCTCCCGACAGTGTGTGCCCGAGCGGGGCTCGCCCCCCATCGACGAGACGTGCATCACTGTGGATCAGAGACACGGCCGGATGCGCCGCAAACTCAGCGGCAAAGAGCGCAAGCCGACCAGTGTGCCAAGCATCATCCTGATCACTCAACGCAATGAGATCCCCGGTGCACGCCCGAATCGCCTGCTCAAAGTTCTTAGTCACTCCCAGCGGCGGAGTGTTCTCGAAGACCACGAGCTGCACAGCGGGATAGCGGGCTGCAGTGTGTCGAACACGAGCAATTGTGTCGTCGCTTGAGGCGTCATCCGACACAACAAGTTGCTTCGGCGCTGGCTGTTGTTCCAGGATGCTGACGAGTTGTTCTTCGATATAAGCGGCGCCGTTGTGGGTGCACAGGGCCACCGAGATGCTGGGGGTTGGCTCAGGCGCGCTCATTGCTCCAGCTTAAGGTGCGCCGCCTGCAGTAGCGCGCAGCGCCAAGCCAACTATCATTGGTGAGTTATGCCTGCCGATCTCACCCCAGGGGTGCTCCCCCGCGTCGCAGTACTGCTGGCGACCCACAATGGTCGTCGCTGGCTTCCCGAGCAGCTCGATAGTGTGCTCGCACAACAGGGTGTCGAGGTCGAAGTATTCGCCCGCGATGACGCCTCAACGGATGGCACCGCCGAGTGGCTCGCTGAACGCGCCGCGTCCGATCCGCGCCTGACCGTCATCCCGAGTGACGGCGCGTCGGGCAGTGCCGCCGCGAACTTCTACCGCCTCGTACAGCTGGCCCCCGCCGACCGCGAGTTCTACGCATTCTGCGATCAAGATGACATTTGGGTTCCTACGAAGCTTGCGACCCACGTGCGCCTGAGCCAAGAGTTGGGTGCCGATGGAGTCTCGTCGAACGTCACGTCGTTTACGGCCGAGGGCGAACGTAGCCTTGTTAAGAAGGACTTTCCGCAGCGCCGTTTCGACTACCTCCTCGAAAGCCCCGGCCCCGGCTCCACATTTCTGATGTCGAACCGCCTCATTACCGTGACGCGTGAGCTGCTCGATGCTGCCGACATTGCTGGCGCGGGCCCGCTGCCGCAGTATCACGACTGGTTGCTCTACGTTGTGGCCCGAGCCAAGGGCTGGATCTGGCACATCGATGCGGTGCCAACCGTGGAGTATCGCCAGCACGACGCCAACGTCATGGGCGCCAACGTCGGTGCGCGTTCCGCATTCTCTCGTCTAGCACTCGTGCGCGAGCAGTGGCACCGCGGTCAAGCGCGGCTTTTGGCGAGCATCGCCCTCCGCGTAGCTGACGACGCTCATCGCCCAGAACTCGAACGGATGAGTGAGCTGGTCGAAAAAACAAACCTGCGAGCCCGCTATGCTCTGGCACGCCGCGCGTCCCAACTCAGGCGACGCCCAAGAGATCAGTGGATAATTGCGCTGTTGATCAGCTCGGGTGTCTGGTGAACAAACAATCTGTCGCAAAGAGAGAAAGCAACAATATGAAGATTCTCGTCGTCGGCGGTAGTGGCTTTATCGGCACTCGCCTGCTCGAAACCTTGCACGAGCAAGGGCACCAATTCACGAACTTCGACCGCCTGGTATCTGCGCGTTTTCCTGAACAGTCCGTCACGGGCGACGTTCGCTCGGCGGATGAACTCACGGCAGCCAGTGTCGGTCACGATGCAATCATCAACCTCGCCGCCGAACACCGTGACGATGTCTCCCCGCTGAGCCTCTACACCGAGGTGAACGTCGGAGGCGCGCACGCCCTCGTCGCTGCCGCGGAAGCTAATGGCATCCAGCGCATCGTTTTCACGAGCACCGTTGCGCTATATGGCCTCGATAAGAATGATGCAGCCGAAGATTCTGTGCCGGAACCGTTCAACGAATACGGCCGTTCCAAGTTGGCCGCCGAAGGTGTGTTCAGCACTTGGGCGAACGCGGATGCCGCACGCTCCTTGGCGATCGTGCGCCCCTCCGTTGTTTTCGGCGAAGGCAACCGTGGCAACGTGTACAACCTCGCTAAGCAGGTTTCGTCTGGCCGTTTCATCATGGTCGGCAAGGGCGACAACAAGAAGTCGATGTCGTATGTCGGCAACATCGTTGGGTACATCGCGAGCCGCCTTGAGGCGCCGACCGGCATCGAGATCCGCAACTTTGCTGACAAGCCCGACCTCTCGACCAAGGAACTCATCTCGATCCTGCGCGACGAAATGGACGTTCACGCCGCGAGCGGTCTGCGCTTGCCACTGCCCTTGGGGATAGCTGCAGGCTATGTCTTCGATGCTGCGGCTAAGATCACCCGACGCACATTTCCGATCAGTGCGGTGCGTATTCGTAAGTTTGCGGCCGACACCACGGTGAACACCGATCGGTTGCGCAGCTCTGGCTATACGGCGACGTACTCCTTGCAAGATGCGCTCAAGCGCACGCTCGCGTCGGAGTTTCCCCACAGGGGCGCTTCGGCATCCACCACTGGCTCCACGCCCTCAAACGACAGGAACCCTTCATGAAGCTTCTCGTGACCGGCGGCGCCGGATTCATTGGCTCGAACTTTGTTCGCCGCACCCTTCAGGATGAGTACCCCGGGCTCGCTGGCGCCGATGTTGTGGTGCTCGATGCCCTCACCTATTCCGGCAACCTAGAAAATCTTGCTCCTGTCGCCGATTCCCCTCGCTTCAGCTTCGTCGAGGGCGACATCCGTGATGCCGACCTTCTTGACACTCTTCTCGGCGACATCGACGCGATCGTTCACTTCGCTGCCGAGTCTCACGTTGACCGCTCGGTGCGCGATGCGAGCGCATTCGTCGAGACCAACGTTCTCGGCACCCAACGCCTGCTCGACGCTGCACTCCGCGCGAAGACGCCTCGATTCGTTCATGTGTCGACGGATGAGGTCTACGGCTCGATTGCCGAAGGTTCCTGGGATGAACTCCAGCCGCTCGAGCCCAACTCCCCGTATTCCGCGTCGAAAGCGGGCAGCGATTTGTTGGCGCGCAGCTACTACCGCACGCACGGTCTCAACGTGTCGATCACACGGTGCTCGAACAACTACGGCCCGTATCACTTCCCTGAAAAGTTGATCCCGCTGTTCGTCACAAACTTGATCGACGGCAAGCACGTGCCTCTCTACGGTGAGGGCAACAACATCCGTGACTGGCTGCACGTCGACGACCACTGCCGCGGCATCGCGCTCGTCGTCACTGGCGGCCGCGCAGGTGAAATTTACAACATTGGCGGCGGCACTGAGCTCACCAATAAGGAGCTCACTCAGATGATGCTCGACCACACCGGCACTGACTGGTCGTCGGTTGATCGCGTTGAGGACCGCCTCGGCCACGATCTGCGCTACAGCGTCGATATTTCCAAGATCCAGTCAGAGCTCGGCTACGCACCCCAAGTGCCGTTCGAACAGGGCCTCGCTGACGTTGTGCAGTGGTACCGGGATAACCGCCAGTGGTGGGAACCCCTCAAGGAAAAGGCTGCGTTGTGACCCGAGTTGCTGTTGTCGGTGCGGGCGGAATGCTCGGCACCGACCTCATGCTCGCTCTCGCGCAGCACGATGCAACCGGATTCACGCGAGCCGAACTCGACATCACCGATGCTGCCGCAGCCCTCGATGTACTGGGCGGTTTCGATGTCATCATCAACGCGTCCGCATACACCCGGGTGGATGACGCTGAAACTGACGAAGAGAACGCTCACCTCGTCAACGCTGTCGGCCCCCACAATCTTGCCCTCGCCGCGGCAACGCACGGAGCACGCCTCGTGCAGCTCTCCACGGATTACGTGTTCGACGGCACGGCTACTGAGCCCTACGCCGAAGACGCGGTTAGGCATCCGGTATCGGCGTACGGTCGCACGAAGGCGGCCGGCGAGTTGCTCGCACTCGAGCACAACCCTGGTCGCACGGCAATCGTGCGCACGGCATGGCTGTATGGCAAGAACGGCTCCAGCTTTCCGCGCACCATGCTGAAGCTGGCCGCTGACCGCGACACTCTTGAGGTAGTCAACGATCAGCACGGCCAACCCACGTGGACGGGCGATCTCGCCGCTCAACTTGTTACTCTCGTCGACGCTGGCACGCCCGCTGGCATCTTCCACGGCACCAACTCGGGCCGCGCTAGCTGGTTCGATCTTGCTCAAGCCGTATTCGTCTGTGCTGGGCTCGATCCTGATAGGGTCAAGCCGACCGACAGTTCAGCTTTCACGCGGCCTGCTCCGCGACCGGGCTTCTCTGTTTTGAGTCACCATGCATGGCTCGATGCGGGGATCGAGCCGATGCGTGATTGGAAGCAGGCCCTTAAAGCCGCCTTTGAATCAGGAGCGTTGACTGCCGAATGACCACTCTCCGCGTCATCATCGATGAGATGCTCTCGCCGACCCCCGGCAGTGTTGCCCGGTACACCGAAGAGTTGACTCGAGAACTCATCAACGTCGCCCCCGCCAACTGCACGGTTGAAGCGTTCGTCTCAGCGTCGACCGAGACCGAGTATGACCTCATCGCTGACCGCCTCCCCAATCTGGCGAAACTGCACAAGAGTGCCCTCAGTCGCCGAGAGCTGCGCGCGTCGTGGCATCACGGTTTCACGAAGATTCCCGGCCACGGGATGCTGCATGCCCCCAGCCTGATGGCTCCGTTACGCCGCCACGACCGCCTTAACCGTGGCGAACAAATCGCCGTCACCGTGCATGACGTTGTCGCCTGGACGCGTCCCGAATCTCTCGGCAGCAGGCAAGCCGGGTGGGCCCGCGCGATGCTCAAGCGCGCAGAAAAGTATGCCGACGCGATCGTGGTGCCCAGCCACACCGTCGCGCAGCAACTCGAAGGAATTGCCAACTTTGGTGACCGCGTGCGCGTCATCAGCGGTGCAGCAAGCGCAAGCCTGCGCATTCCCGAGAACATCGACGAACGCGCCAACGAACTCGACCTCCCGCAGCGATTCTTGCTGGCGATCGGTGGCCTCGACCCGCACCGCGGAATCGACCACCTCATCCGGGGCCTCCGAGAAATCGATGAAGACGTTGTGCTGCTCCTGGTGGGCCCTGAGCCCGATGACGAAAGCATCGCCGAGTTTCTCGCCGCCGAAAAGATCAGCCCCGAACGTGTTCGTGGCATGGGAACCGTGAGCAACGACGATCTTTCGGTGATTTTCGACCACGCCGCGGCCTTCGTTTACCCCAATCTCGATGTCGGCTTCGGCATGCCCGTGCTTGAAGCACTCTCGTTCGGCATCCCTGTCGTACATTCCGATGCGCCCGCTCTGCTCGAACTCGCCGCCGATGCGGGAGTGGTTATCGAGCGCGAACCAGCCGAGGGATACCCCGAAGCTCTCGCCGAGGGAATCAACCGAGTGCTCAACGATGCCCCCTTCGCTGAGCGCTTGTTCTACGCCGGCCAGGACCGCGCGCGGGCCTTCAGCTGGCGCATGTCAGCCGAGAAGGTCTGGCAGCTCCACGCTGACCTCTAAGGGCCGCACAACACGACGCCGCTGAGTAGCGCTCGCTACTCGGTGCCTTCCTCAGGCACGCTCGAGGTGGTGACACCGGCAACGAGTTCGCGCACGTACTCGAAGTCGGGGTATTCGGGGTCGATGTCGTTGGCAGGAACCAACTCGAGCGAACCGATCGGCAGCGAGCGCGTCTTAGAGGCCAGGTTCACAAAGTAGCCCAGACTTCCCTGCGGGATATCGGTCGTGACGACCTGCGAACTCGCCGACGCGATGGCCTGGAACTTGGTGAGCACATTCGACGGCGTGAACTGCTCGACGACTGCCTGCTGCAACTGACGCTGGCGTTCCATCCGGTCGTAATCGGTGGTGTCGTGGCGCGAGCGGGCGTACCAGAGGGCGTGATAGCCGTCCATGACTTGCACGCCAGCGGGGATCCATTCGGCAACGATCGTGAATTCCGCATCCGCATGAATCGGCACGGCCTCTTCGACATTGATCGTGACTCCGCCAAGTGAATCGATGAGGTCTGAGAAGCCCTGCATATCGATGAGGGCGTAGTACTGGATGCTGAGACCGGTGATGCCTTCGACAGCGTCTCGCATTGCTTCGATTCCGGGCGTGCTGCCGTTCGCTACGGCATCCGGATATAACTCAGGGGTGTTGAGTTCAACCTCGGTGTAGACCGAATTCAACAGACACACGTCGACGTCGCAGCCGTAGACTCCGTAGCCGTCTGGATACTTAGCCGCCAGCGGCGACCCCTCAACGAACGGGGTGCGTTCCATGTTGCGGGGCAAACCGATCAGTACCGCTTCGCCGGTTTCGGCGTCGATGCTCGCGAGGGTGATGCTGTCAGGTCGAAGCCCGTCGCGGTCTGCTCCGGCGTCTCCGCCGAGCAAGAGAATGTTGTAGCGCCCATCGATGGGTTCTTTGGTCGGCGCTGCGACGAAGACATCACTCAAGAAAGTGCTCGCCGTGGTCGCAACATAGGCGCCGTAGCCTGCGGTCCCGGCGATGGCGACGAGCACGAGCGCGCTGAAGGCGGCAACGATCGCGCGACCACTCGGCGTCGCGCGACCAAGTCCAGAAATACTCCACGCGTTGAGAGTCAGCACGATCCACAACACGGCATAAAAGACGAGGACCAGAGCAATCGCCCAGAGACCGATCGTGCTGCTGCCGATCGTGAAAAGCGTGCCCGGTGACGCTACCGAGAGCACAAGCCCCACCACTACCAGCAACACAAAGATCAAGCTGGCGACGACACCAAAGCGCCCAAGTTTGCGGTTTCCGGCCAACAATTGGGCCGAACCGGGAATGAGAATGTTGAGCCCGAGCAACCACCACGCGCGCTTCGTCATCGTGGCCGCTGAGCGATCGGCGGGCTGACGAAGGGAACTTGTTGCGCTCACAGGCTCGCGTTCAATGCAGCGTTTTTCTCAGCCACCATGGCTTCAAGCCCGGCAGCGTAGTCCGCAAGCTTCGTCGTGAGTTCGGCATCGCCTGAACCAAGAATGCGAGCGGCGAGGATGCCCGCATTGCGCGCTCCACCAATGGACACCGTGGCCACCGGAATACCGGCAGGCATTTGCACAATCGACAACAGCGAATCCATGCCATCGAGACGCGACAGCGGAACAGGAACACCAATCACCGGCAACGTCGTGACCGAAGCGAGCATGCCCGGAAGATGAGCTGCCCCACCAGCACCGGCAATAATCACCCGGATGCCGCGACTAGCAGCCTCTTTGCCGAACGCAATCATCTTCTCAGCACTGCGGTGCGCCGAAACGACACTGACCTCGTGCTCGATCCCGAAGTCTTTGAGCGCCGCCGAAGCGTCGACCATGACCTTCCAGTCGGAGTCTGATCCCATTACGACAGCTACTTGCGGTTGAGTCACGGAACCCATGCTAGGTCTCAATCCTTCAGAAATGCTGCTGCGGCACGCGCTCGGTACATGACGTCGTCGAGGTCGTCGCCGCTCACATTTACGTGCCCCACCTTGCGGCCGGGGCGCGGCGCTTTGCCGTATTCGTGGAACTTTGCTGTCGGTTGGTTGGCGAGAGCGAGCGGGTAACGCTCGGCGATAGTGCCCGAAGTGGGGCCGCCGAGAACGTTGATCATGACCGTCCACGGTGAGCGCGCGGCTGTCGCGCCGAGAGGAAGATCGAGCACGGCACGCACGTGCTGTTCGAATTGGCTCGTGATCGCGCCATCCATCGTCCAGTGTCCACTGTTATGCGGGCGCATTGCGAGTTCGTTGATGAGCAATTCACCGTCGGTCGTTTCGAAGAGCTCCACGGCAAGCACACCCGTGACGCCAAGTTTCTCAGCGACCGCGCGAGCAATGGCGGCGGCGGCTTCGGAGAGGGACGCTTGTGCTCGGGGAGCCGGTGCAATCACTTCGGCACAGACGCCATCGAGTTGGATCGACTCCACGAGAGGCCAGAGCGCTACTTCTCCGCTGGGGCTTCGAGCAGCCAGTTGGGCAAGCTCGCGAGTGAACGAGACAAGTTCTTCGGCCAGCAGCGGGTTGCCCGCCTCGAACCAGTCAGCCACCTCGGAGGCTGCGGCCACGATGCGGACGCCCTTGCCGTCGTATCCGCCACGCGGTGTCTTCACGATGACGCGACCACCGTTATCGGCAATAAAAGTGTCGAGCTCGGCAGCGTTCGAGACACTGGCCCAGACCGGAACCGGCAACCCCAAGCGCGTCAGCTCCTGGCGCATCAGAATCTTGTCTTGAGCGACAGCGAGCGGAGCGGGCCCCGGGTGCACGGCAACGCCAGCCTCCACGAGAGCAGCAAGCACATCCTGAGGCACGTGCTCGTGGTCGAAGGTGATCACATCAACGTCGCGGGCAAACTCAAGAACCGTGGCGGCATCCGTGTAATCGCCGACCGCTGTGGCGGCGAGGGAGGCCGACATTCCTTCGGTCTCTGCCAGTACGCGCAGCTCGAAACCGAGCTCGATGGCACGCGGGATCATCATTCTGGCCAACTGGCCTCCGCCAATGACGCCGACGATAGGTCGCATTCAAGACTCCTGCACTATCTAAGATGATGCCCAGTTTCGGGCTTAGGTTGGCGCGTTAGACTTCCAACCGCCCTGCCCCATTCTTGTCTACTGGAGAGATCACATGCGAAAGCTGCTCGGCCAGTTTCTACGTTTCGGCGTAGTGGGCCTCGGTGGGCTTGTGATCGATGTCGCAGTATTCAATCTGTTGCGGCTCACAATTCTCTCACCTGATGTGCTGCACGAAGGCCCTGTGGTCGCCAAAGTGATTTCCACCACTCTCGCCATCGGCGCGAACTGGATCGGTAACCGTCGCTGGACATTCGCCACGACCGGCCGCACCGGCGCCACGCGCGAAGGTGCTGAGTTCGCGGTAGTGAGCGTCGCCGGAATGGGAATCGGCCTGCTGTGCCTGTGGGTGTCGCACTACGTGCTCGGCTTCACATCGTTGCTCGCCGACAACATCGCGACCAACGTCGTCGGTCTCGCTCTCGGTGCGGTATTCCGTTTTGCGCTCTACCGCTGGTGGGTATTCAGCCCCAGCCGCGGTGTTCTTGCTGCCGAGCACGCCGCCGCGCAGTCAGCACGAGCCGCAACCCATGCCGCTCACATCGCAGTGGATGCCGCGGCAGACGCCGCGCTAGGGACGACCGAGCGCGCGGTAGGTCCAGCCGGCCGCTCGCCACTGCACCGGGTCCAGGCAGTTTCGCCCATCGAGGATCGCGCGCACCGAAACGATTGAGTCAAGCGTGCTCGGATCAATGGCACGGTACTCGGGCCATTCGGTGAGTACGAGAACGACATCGGCATCCTTCGCCGCTTCTTCCACGGTCTCGACGTAGTCAAGACCGGGACGTACTCGACGCGAGGTTTCGATTGCTTGAGGGTCAGTGGCCCGCACGTGAGCACCCAGCTCCGCGAGCTTGGCTGCAACATCGAGCGCGGGCGAATCACGCACGTCATCGGAATCCGGTTTGAAGGCGAGCCCCAAGACGGCGACTCGTGCGCCCTTGATGGTTCCGCCGAGCACTTCGCGGCACAGATCGACCATGCGTTCGCGGCGGCGAAGATTGATCGCGTCGACCTCGCCCAAAAAGCTGAGGGCCTCGCCAGCACCGAGCTCTGACGCACGCGCCATGAAAGCACGGATGTCCTTAGGCAGGCAGCCACCGCCGAAACCGAGGCCGGCGTTCAAGAAACGACGGCCGATGCGCTGGTCGTGCCCGATGGCGTCAGCGAGCTGAGTGACATCGGCGCCCACGACTTCGGCCACTTCAGCCATCGCGTTGATGAACGAAATCTTGGTGGCGAGGAATGCATTGGCGGCCACTTTGACGAGTTCCGCTGTTGCAAAGTCGGTCACGATTCGGGGAGTGTCGCGTTCCAGAATGGAGGAATATGCCTCATCAAGAACATTCGCCGTCGCTTCGTCGCCGTCACGAACGCCGTAAACGAGTCGATCGGGTGCAATCGTGTCTTGGACGGCGAAGCCTTCACGCAAGAACTCTGGATTCCAGGCGAGGCGTGCGCCGGTGGCTTCAACCAGATCGGCCAGTCGCTGGGCGGTGCCCACGGGAACAGTCGATTTGCCCACAACAACGTGACCCGGACCGATGAACGGCAGCAATGCTTCAAAGGCTGCATCGACGAAACGTAGATCGGCCGCGTTGGAGTCAGCCTTCTGTGGCGTTCCCACCGCAATAAAATGTACGAGCGCATCACCAGCGCGAGACATCTCCGTTGAGAACTCGAGCGAGCCAGCAGCAACGGTCTCGCTCAGCAACTCCGGCAATCCGGGTTCATAGAAAGGAGCTAGTCCTTGCGACAGCGACGCGACTTTTGCCGCATCAATGTCGATACCGACAACCTCATGACCAAGCTTTGCCATCGATGCCGCGTGAACGGCGCCCAAATACCCACAACCGATTACAGAAATCTTCACGCCGGGCAGCCTATCTGATGAGAGTTGACGCCGAGTAACTTGCTCACGAGGATGCCGCGCTAACGTCGCCGCAAAGGCTGCGTTTTAGCGGGTTCCCCACACGGCGGTCTCGTCAGACGGCTGCGATTCTTCCCGTTGCCGACGCAGCGAAACCACGTTTTGGTTGTTCTCCATAAGGTCGTGCAGGGCTGCTTGCGTGAGCGCGACAGAGGGAATGTCGCGCAGCACGACGGGGTGATCGTGACCGGCGTTGATGAGCAGATCACCGCTGCCGAACATCCGCTGAATCCAGGACTGACGCACGGTGACGTCGTAGCCACGACTGTGCAAGAGCTCTTGCCGGATGCGCACAAAGACTCCGCTCGAGAGCACCACGCGCCGCGTCGTGATCGTGTAGTTGCGGGCAAGCCAGCCGAAGAAGGGCAAGAACCACGCCACGACAATGAGGAGCAGCCCAGCGGTGAGCAGGGCCAGATTCTGCCAATCCTCCGGGAAACTGCCGAAGAAATAGCCGAGAGTACCCGCCGTCGCCACAAAAATGATGCCGGGGAACGTCAGTGCACGCGCGTGAGAGCGAACGCGGGCAACAATAGCCTCGCGCTGAACGCTCATCTCATTCGGCATAGATCATTCATACCGCAGGTGAGTGACGTCACCTGCCGCGACGTGCTGCAGCAGCCCGTTCGCATCATCCTTAACCACGAGTCGGCCCTGATCGTCGACGGTTTCGGCCGTTCCAAAGATTCGGGCGCCGCCGGGCAACTCCACACGCACTCTACGACCGATAGTTCCGCACTCGGCCCGCACGGCATCCGCGACACCGCTTCGTACCGGATCGAGTCCAGCAGTAATAAATTGTTCGACAAGTTGGGCGAGTTCGGCCAAGTAGCGACTCAGCGCCTCATCGAGGCTGGGCTCGGCGCCTTCCAACACAAGAGAAGTGGAGACGGATGTCGGCAGCTCGTCGCGCTCGATGGTGAGATTCAGTCCCGCTCCCACGATCACTCCGGTGCCGCCCGCCACGAGTTCCGAGAGCAACCCCGACACTTTCAGACCCTCGATCTGCACGTCATTGGGCCATTTGAGGGTCACCTCGCGGTCGGTGACGAAGCTGCGCACGGCGCGGGCCATCGCCAGCCCGCCGATGAGGGGCATCCAGGACAGTGCTTCAATGGGCGCATTCTCGGGCGCCACCAGCACTGAAACGGCGAATGTTTTCCCCGGAGGGGCCACCCATTCTCGCCCCAGGCGTCCGCGACCGGCCGTCTGATTGGTGGTCACGAGAGCCGAAAGGTGTTCAGTCTCGCCCCGGGTGGCGCGCGCCAAGAGTTCTTGGTTGGTCGAGCCGATTTCATCAACATGCTCAAGCAGCGGCAGAACGGCGGTACTCAATGGCAAGTGCATCGCTTCAGCGTAGAGCGCCGAAGCCCCTGCGGATGCCGTCTCTAGTGTTTCCTCAATGAAACCGGCCTGAAACTTGTGGGTTCCGCCAACCACACAAGCGGTGGATGGGTGGGTAAAGTGACACAGTGACCGAAGACAACTCGACTCCAGACATGTTCACGACCGCCGGCCGGATCGCCGATCTTAAGAACCGCTATCACGAGGCCGTGACCGCCAGCGGTGATGCGGCCATCGAAAAGCAGCACGCTAAGGGCAAGATGACCGCCCGCGAGCGCATCGAGCAGTTGCTCGATCACGGCTCGTTCGTGGAACTCGACGAGTTCGTTCGCCACCGCACCCACGCGTTCGGCATGGAAAAGAAGCGTCCATACGGTGACGCTGTCGTCACGGGTGTCGGCACCATTCACGGCCGCCAAGTTGCCGTGTATGCCCAAGACTTCACGATCTTCGGTGGTTCGCTCGGTGAGGTTGCCGGCGAAAAGATCATCAAGGTCATGGATCACGCCATGAAGACCGGCGTTCCGATCATCGGCATGCTCGACTCCGGTGGAGCTCGCATCCAGGAGGGTGTTGTTGCTCTCGGCAAGTACGGCGAGATTTTCCGCCGCAACACTCAGGCTTCGGGTGTCATCCCCCAGATCTCGATCATCATGGGCCCGGCCGCCGGTGGCGCCGTGTATTCCCCCGCGCTCACCGACTTTGTGATCATGGTCGACAAGACCAGCCAAATGTTTGTGACCGGCCCCGACGTCATCAAGACCGTTACGGGTGAAGACGTCGGCATGGAAGAGCTCGGCGGCGCGCTCACCCACAACAAGGTGTCGGGCGTTGCCCACTACCTGGCGAGCGATGAAGAGGATGCCCTCGACTACGCCCGCACCCTCGTCGGCTTCCTGCCCGACAACAACATGTCGGATGCTCCCATCTACGAGAGTGAAGTTGAGCTCGAGATCACAGATGAGGACCGCAAACTCAACTCGATCATTCCCGACAGCCCCAACCAGCCCTATGACGTGAAGACGATCATTGAGCACATTGTCGATAACGGGGACTTCCTGGAAACCCAGCCGCTGTTCGCCCCCAACATCGTGGTCGGTTTCGGTCGCGTTGAAGGTCGCTCGGTGGGCATCGTTGCCAACCAGCCGCAGGCGATGGCCGGAACCCTCAATATCGAGGCTGGCGAGAAGGCTTCGCGCTTCGTGCGTTTCTGCGACGCGTTCAGCATCCCGATCCTCACGCTCGTCGACGTTCCCGGCTACCTGCCGGGCACCGACCAGGAGTGGACCGGCGTTATTCGCCGTGGCGCCAAGCTCCTCTACGCCTACGCCGAAGCAACAGTGCCTCTCGTCACCGTCATCACTCGCAAGGCGTACGGCGGGGCCTACATCGTCATGGGCTCCAAGCAATTGGGCGCCGACCTCAACTACGCATGGCCGACCGCTGAGATCGCCGTCATGGGCGGCCAGGGCGCCGTCAACATCCTGTACCGCGGTGAGATCAAGGCTGCGGAGGCTGCTGGTGAGGATGTCGCAGCCGTGCGCACTCGCTTGGCCAACGAATACACCTACAACGTTGCTAGCCCGTTCCTCGCGGCCGAGCGCGGAGAGCTCGATGGAGTCATCGAACCCGCTGCCACTCGCGTGCAGGTCGTCAAGGCACTACGCGCACTGCGCACCAAACGCGCGAGCATGCCGCCCAAGAAGCACGGAAACATTCCGCTGTGACCGGCAAGCACACGCAGGACGAGCCGGCCGACATCCGCATCGTCTCGCGCAACGTCACGCCAGAGGAGGCCGCAGCGGTTACGGCGGTCGTTCGTGCCGCCCTGCTCGAATCCGCGGAGCTTGCAGGAGCCGATGAGACGGCCCCGATCACGGCATGGGCCCGCAGCCAACGGCCGATTCGGCAACCGCTCACTCCCGGTCCTGGGGCATGGAAGGCGAGCGCTCGCCGCTAGCGACGGCGCTTTTGCACCGCCTTTTGACGAAAACATGTGGTTTCGTAGTCGTACCCCGTTCGCGGGGTGCGGATTTCGTCGAAAACTGTAAATTAGGGCCACTTTGTCACCTGAATTGACGAATTGTCCCCCGAGAGTCCCCCTAAAAACCGACTTTGTTAGTTGTTTGCATGATGCAGAATATTAACTGCTAGGTGGATCTCCATAGGAGTTACACCGCCAAAGATTGGCCGACTAGGGTAAGCGGGCCAATTCTTTGGGGGCGGATCAGGACGGTATTCGGGTTATCGTCCTGATCCGGGTTCTAGCGAAGGACCGGAGAAGTGCTTCTTATAGCCACTCCGGTCCTTCCGCCTTTAACCAGTCGGCCCACCGCCAGCACCACGCACCACGCACAGCCTTCAGCGGGGCTCTCCGGCGTTAGAACCGCGTTTGAACACACGACAACGCGCTCAGCCCGCCACCCGCAGAGGGCGCGACCAGTGCCGCTAGACGCTGATGCTGTCGACGCGCGGGATCTCGAGCCAGATGTCGACGACATCCTCTTCGAGTGAATCCAGACCGAGAGCGCTTGATTCGCCATCGCCGGCGCTGTGCAGCCCCACCACCGTAATCGCGACATCCGATCCCTCAGGAACGGTGCGCGCAATCACCTTGTCTGCGCTCGTCGATTGGATCGCTTGCGCGAGGCGGTTGAGCACCCGATCGAGGTCCTCATCTGACAGGTCGTCGATACCGCCCTCATCGAGCAGGGTCACCGTGGCTCCACGGCGACGAGCGATCATGACTTGGTCACGAACGGCATCGTTCAGGAGTTTGCGACCGCGAATCTCATCGCGGATGGCTCCCTCAAGGTTGAGGCACTCGCGGCGTTCGGCTTCCGACAAATCACCGTCGGTTTCCCGAATTCGTTCGAGCATGTCGAGCGCCATCATTCCGGTCTGCTCGAGCCGGAATTGCCGTTCGTGCACGTGGGCATCTTGCGCCGCTTGCCAGTCGGTCGCTTCCTGCTCAGCGAGAACGAACCGCTGAGCATCCTTGGATGCCTTCGCCAGTCCACTCGAGAGCACGTGCGAGACAGCAACCCAGGACGCGCTTCCAATGATGCCCAAGCTGAAGAGACCAGCTGGCCCAACGGGGCCAAGGCTAAACGTGTGTGCCACGAGGAACCCGATGCCTAACCAGGCAAAGGTGTGGCGCCCACGGGTCGACGTGATCGTCAACAGGGTTCCGCTCGCGGCGACGTACCACGTTGCGTAACCGGTGCCACCCTCGCGAGTGAAGTCGAGCTCATTAGCGACGAGCAGCGAGATCGCGACGACGGTGGCGAAGTTGAAGGTCGCCATCCAGATCGGCATCCGCACGGGGCCCCACGGCAACAGGCTGACGATCGTAGCCACACCGTAAAGAACCATGGCAACGTAGATCGGACCGGGTGTGTCAGGGATATCGATCGTGTAGTTCGCCAAAACGATGTGGTACGCCGAGAAGAGCGCCGCCATGCCGACGATCAGGTAGCGAGGAACTCCGATGTTCACAGCTCATCCCCCTGGGCGTCGTTCTCGATCGTGCGCACGCTTTCAGTGTTCACTTCGTCACTGCGATTGCCGTGCGGCCACTGGATGCAGATTTGTGTTCCCGCGCCGGGAACCGAGGCAATAGCCGTTCGACCACCGGCGTTCGCCACTCGTTCCACAATCGATACCCGCACCCCGAGACGTTCTTGGGGCACGTAGTCCAGATCGAAGCCCGCCCCGGTATCGGTGACAAGAACTTCGATGCCGTTACCTTCAAGACCGCGCACCTCGACACTGCGCTGAATGTCAGAGCCGCCCGCGTGCTGGATGCTGTTCATCATTGCCTGCACGGCAGCGGAGTGAACCGCTTCTGCCGCGACCACAGGGAGCGAGCGAGCGCCAACGCTGCGAACGGCGCACGTGAAATTAGAGGCGAGCAACTCTGCCGAGGTGACGACCCGTTGTGCAAGATCAGTGGCCTGCACGGTTGAGATGTCGTCGGGCGACGTTGCCGCGGCTTCACGCAAATGGCCAATTGCATTGCCGGCCATGACTGCCGCGAGCCGCTCAGCTTCGGGCGTGTAGGCGCGAGCCGCTGAGATGAGCGTCGTGAGCACACTGTCGTGAACGATTGAGTCCACCTGCACGCGTTCCACTTCAGTAGCGTGCTGGCGCACAGCATTGCCGTACCGCGATAGCGCCGTCGCTTGCGCACTATCGACGTTGGATGCTGCCTGCCGAAGCATCGTGACGATGATCATGATCGCGCTGCCGAGAATGAGGGCGTAGAACGTTTCGAGCACTGCAAGTTGCCACGGCGCCCCACCGCCCACTGGGAGAATGCGCACGATGAGGTACACCAACGGCGCAGCAAAGAGGTAGATCGTAGCGAGCACTCGGCTGAACGAAATTGCTGCCATGGCCGTCGCTACCGTGATGAGGTAGTTGAGCCAATGGATTCCGCTGAAGACTTCCACGCCAGGGATCACCGTGAACGGCCAACTCAGCAGAGCAAGAAAGTAGATCACGGCGAACGTACCGTGCGCCGCACGCACTGCTTTGTTGGCAAACGAGGCAATGACAACCACGATGAGCATTCCGAACAACGCCGGAACAAAAATCAGCAACCACCACGGCTGGGCTTCGCTCGCTTGGGCCAGTAGCCACGGCAGCGTTTGGGCGCCAAAGACCAGACCAATAACGGCCACGGAACGCGAAATAACCCGCTCAACCTGTTTGCGGCTGATCGGGTTTCGCGGCTGCTTTGCCGTCGGCGCGGGTCGCGCCACCGCCAGGCTAGTGGCCATCGCCGCCTTCAGAATCGAGTCCCGGCAGGATGCCGTCTTCGACTGCGCGGCGCAATAGGTCTACCTTGGTGGGCGCTGGGCGTCCGACCTCGACGTACTTGACACGAATGCGGTCAAGGTATTCGCGAGCGGTTGAGTAACCGATGCCGAGCTGCTGGGCTGCGAGCTTGAGCGGCAGTCCCGAGGCGTAGAGGTGCAGGATTTCACGCTCGCGGCGACCGAGTTGTGCTTTGGAGAAGTCGCGGTCGGCGTCAATAGCGGTGGCCCATTCAAGATTGTTGAGCACCTCTCCGCGGGCGACGGTTGCAGCGGCAGCGAGCACGGTCTTGGTAGCCGACGACTTAGGGATCACTCCGGCGGCACCGGCAGCAAGAGCTTCTCGCACGCTGGCGACTCGGTCGGCGATGCTGTGCACGAGCACGGCGGAGCCAGTGGCCTGAACATTCTTGACGTTGTCGGTGACGGTCGAGCCATCACCGAGCGACAGGTCGAGCACAACGACATCGACTTCACGGCCGTTGAGGCCTTCTACAAGTTCTTTCACGGTTGCTGCGGCGAGAACGAAGTCGTATCCCTCATCAATAAAGGCAGCCTTGAGGCCCAATCGCACTGATTCGTGGTCATCGACAACAGCGACGGTGATTTTGCGCTGGGCACTCTCACTGGGCGTTTCTGTCCCGGATGGTTCTGTCTGGGCCATGTGGCGTCCTCCTGAGTTTCTGTCCCCCATAGTAGTGCGAGAGAGCGCGAACATGCGGCTTTGTCAGCCCAACACACTGAGCTAGTTACGTGTGAACGTTCCCACAGCCTCGACATGGTGAGTGTGCGGGAAGAGATCGAACGCTCGAACTCCCGAGAGTCCGTAGCCGCGCTCGGAGAAGAAGGCAACATCCCGCGCGAAGGCGACAGGGTCACACGCAACGTACACAATTTGCGCAGGGCGCGCCTTGGCAACGAGGTCGACAACTTCCCGACCAGCACCCGACCGCGGCGGGTCGAGAATGATCGTGGAGCGTTCCAGACGGTCACGCTCAACAGCCGTAGCTTCTTTGAGGTGCTGACGCAGCCACCGGTCAACGCGGCCAGTTTCGGCATGGGCGCCCAACCAGTCCGAGAGATTATTGGCGGCGTGATCGGTTGCCGACGACTCGGCTTCGACGGTAGTGATCTTGGTCGTTGGACCAAACTTGTCGCCCACCGCGGCGGCGAACAGCCCGACTCCCCCATACAAATCGAGGTTGGATGCCGCAGGGTCAAACAGAGCGGGATCGATCGCGTCTTGCACGGCAGACGTCAGCATCGCGGCAGCGCCGTGGTGCACTTGCCAGAATCCGGAATCGAGCAGCGTGAATTCGCGCTCCCCCACAGTTTCGGTGATGACCTGCGGCTTCTGCTTACCCATGATCAGGCGAACTCCGCCCGAGCTGGGATTCAGGATGTCTACGCGCTCGAAGCCATCAAAGTTTTCACCGAGCGGTGCACCGGCAGAGAGCTCTGGAGTGGCGAGCGGCAGGTCGGCGACAGAGATAACGCGGTGCGAACGGGCCGCGAACGGGCCAACATTTCCGTGTTCGTCAACGTGCAGGCTGACGCGGGTGCGCCATCCGAGTCCCTTGCGTTCATCGTCACCGGGAACGGCTTCGACGACGGGCGCGAGCGTGACTTTGGCCATGCGCTCGAGAGACTCGCTGAGGATCTGAGCTTTGAGCTCGCGCTGATGGCTGAGCTCGATGTGACCGAATTCGGCTCCGCCCGCACGGTTGTCGGGGTCGCGGTCAACACTCGCCGCCGACCACACATGCTCTTGACGGTATTCACTCGGCGTTACAACTTTTACTGTCTCCGCGCGCCAGAACGACTTCTTTGTGTCGTCGGTAATGCGCGCGAGCACCCGTTCTCCCGGGATCGCGTCGGAGACGAACACGACACGGCCGTCGTGCCGCGCCACACTGACACCCCCGTGCGCAATGTTGGTAACGTCTACTTCGATCATTTCGCCAAGCAATTCACCCATCCCTTGAGCATAGGAGCCTTTGTGCGCCTTTATCTTGCGTCCACCTCTCCTGCGCGACTCGCAACCCTGCGCGCGGCGGGCGTCGACCCCGTGCTTTTGGCCTCTGGCGTTGACGAAGACGCAGTCGCTGCTGCGGCCCCTGGCCCTCTCGACGGCCCCGCGCTTGTTGACTTGTTGGCTCGCGCCAAGGCCGAAGCGGTTGTGGGCGCGCTGGTGAATGGTGCCCCGATTGATGGCTTTATTCTGGGCGGCGATTCCGCTTTCGAATTGGATGGCGAATTATTCGGAAAACCACATGAGCCAGAGATCGCGCGACAGCGGTGGCTTGCCCAGCGCGGCCGAACCGGCGTCTTGCACTCCGGACACTGGCTCATCGATCACCGCGGAGGCCAGGTTCGTGGCGCCACCGGTGCCGTCTCCAGCGCAAGCGTGAGCTTCGCCGCCAATATTTCGGATGCCGAAATCGACGCCTACGTCGCTACCGGAGAGCCGCTGAAAGTTGCCGGCTCGTTCACCATCGACAGTCTCGGCGCCGCTTTCATCGAGAGCATCGAGGGTGATCCGCACGCTGTCGTGGGACTCTCGGTGTCGTTGGTGCGCCAGCTCATGCGTGAGTTTGACGCCGAGTGGACGGATCTCTGGAACATCGATCGGCCCGCTCTGTAGGCATTCACAGTGCTTGTCCCATATTTTTGTGCGCTTCACCCCAAGGCTTCGGCCCTCATCCCCATAAGCTAGGTCACTATGGCTCGTATTACGAAGGTTCTCATCGCCAACCGCGGAGAGATCGCCGTTCGCGTTATCCGCGCGGCTAAAGACAGTGGCATCGGTTCAGTGGCGGTCTACGCCGATCAGGACCGGGATGCTCGGCACGTCAAGCTCGCCGACGAGGCGTATGCCCTCGAGGGCTCCACGAGCGCTGAGACGTATCTCGTGATCGACAAGATTTTGTCGATCGCTCGCCGCTCTGGGGCGGACGCCATTCACCCCGGCTATGGCTTCTTGGCCGAGAACGCCGAGTTTGCTCGCGCCGTCATCGACGCTGGCATCATTTGGATCGGCCCCTCACCCGATGCCATCGAGAAGCTGGGCGACAAGGTTTCCGCCCGCCACATTGCGGAGAAGGTCGGCGCACCGCTCGCTCCCGGAACGCTGAACCCGGTCTCGGGCGCAGCTGAGGTTCTCGACTTTGTTGACCTTCACGGTCTTCCCGTTGCCATCAAGGCAGCATTCGGCGGCGGCGGTCGTGGCCTCAAGGTTGCCCGCACTCGCGAAGAGATCCCCGAACTGTTCGATTCCGCTACCCGCGAGGCTGTCGCCGCGTTCGGTCGCGGCGAGTGCTTCGTCGAGAAGTACCTCGACCAGCCGCGCCACGTTGAAACTCAGTGTCTTGCGGATGCTCACGGCAACGTCGTCGTGATCTCTACTCGCGACTGCTCGCTGCAGCGCCGCCACCAGAAGCTTGTGGAAGAAGCGCCGGCCCCGTTCCTGAGCGATGAGCAGAACAAAGCCCTCTACGAATCGTCCAAAGCGATCCTGCGCGAGGTGGGCTACCTCGGCGCCGGCACATGTGAGTTCTTGGTCGCCAAGGACGGCACAATCTCGTTCCTCGAAGTGAACACGCGCCTCCAGGTCGAACACCCCGTCTCCGAAGAAGTGACGGGCATCGACCTCGTGCGGGAGCAGTTCCGCATCGCTGAAGGCGGAGTTCTGGACTACGACGATCCCATCCCGCGCGGTCACTCTTTCGAGTTCCGCATCAATGGTGAGGATGCCGGACTCAACTTCATGCCCTCCCCCGGCCCCGTGCACGTTCTGCGCATGCCTGGCGGCCCTGGCATCCGCGTCGACAGCGGTGTCACGACCGGCGACGAGATCAGTGGAGCCTTCGATTCCCTGCTCGCCAAGCTCATCGTTACCGGCTCTAGCCGCGAGGATGCTCTCGAGCGTTCACGCCGCGCCCTCGACGAGTTCGAGGTTGCTGGTCTCCCGACGGTGCTTCCGTTCCACCGCAAGATCGTTCGCGATCCTGCGTTCACGAGCGAACCGTTCACCATCTACACACGCTGGATCGAGACCGAGTTCGACAACGACATTGAGCCGTGGACTGGATCACTCGCTGACGAGACGCCTGCTGTAGCTCGCCACAACGTGGTCGTTGAGGTCAACGGCAAGCGTGTCGAAGTGAACCTCCCCTCGAAACTGGTACCGAGCACCTCGACCGGCGCAACGCTCTCAGCTGCTCCGAAGCGTCGTGCAGCATCCAGCGTCAACACCATCACGGGCGACTCGGTCAAGGCACCGATGCAGGCAACGATCGTGAAGGTCGCGGTTGCCGAGGGCGACAAGGTCGTCAAGGGCGACCTCATCCTCGTGCTTGAAGCCATGAAGATGGAGCAGCCACTCGTCGCTCACAAAGATGGCGTTATCGCGACAATGAACGCCAGTGTCGGCCTCACGGTGTCCTCGGGTCATTTGCTCCTGAACATCGCCGACTAGGAATTCTGCACGCCGATCCACATTTCACCCCATTTTTCACCCCGCAGTGCTGTGTCCCGTTGAAATCGGGTGCTACCCACCGCGAGAATGGTGATGAGGGGTGCTTTGTGCGTGCCCAGAATCGGATGACAGTGCCAACCCAGAGTCGAGATGCCTCCGCGCGTCGCACCGACGGCAGCGGCATCCCGCTTATCCCACACGGATTCATTGAGCGCACTCGTCTGAGTTCTCTGCTCGATTCGGCGCGAGATAGCGCCCTTATCGTGGTGCGTGGTTCCGGCGGCTCGGGAAAATCCGGTCTCGTGGCATCCTGGTTACGCGACCAATCTCCTTCGGCGGCAGCGCCCCAGCGAGATCTGTGGGTCTCGCTCGACGATGGAGCTCGCTCACGCTCGAGTTTTTGGCGCAGGATCGTCCGTGCTTTCCAAGCAATCGGTTCTGTGACTGACGAGAGCCCCCTCTCCAATTTCATTCTGGGCTACGCGGAGCTCGATGACGTTCCGGGGTTGGTATTGGCCCAGCTCGAGCACGACCGCATTGCCACTCGTCTGGTACTCGACGACTTTCACCTCGTCGACGACGACAATGCGCTCGACATCGTTTGGCTACTCAAACAGAGCCACTGGCTCACGGTTGTCGTTACGACTCGACGCCGCGGTCACTTTGAAGCCCTCGACGTCGCGGCGCGCATCCACTCGACTGTCATCACCGAGAACGCTCTCGCTTTCACGCCGGAAGAAACCCGCGACCTCTTCGCGAATGCAACACGATTCTCGGCGGAGCACGCCCTCATTGCTCACGCGGCGACCCGAGGCCACCCCCTCGCGACGCGCATCGCTGTCACCCTTCTGATGCAGCGCCCCGAGTCAGTGGACGCACCCGTCGCTGACCCCGCTGCACTCACGCGCCAGTTGGCCGCCCACATCGCCCAGAGCCTTCTGCCGGCGTTTGCGCATGCACACCAACTGCATTTTGCGGCAGTTGCGTCGCTCCCCCCTGAGTTGTCGATCGCGTTAGCCAGCACGCTGAGCGGCCGGAGCATTGTCGACGCTGAATCGACTCTTGAAGAATTTGCGAATGAGGGTCTTGGCGAGTTCCGCGAAGTTGGTTCCACGTTTGTGTTCCGGTTTCATCCGCTGATCTCAGAGGCGCTCCAGATTCACGCAGCACACAGCCTCAGCGCCGAAGAATTGCGCATTGCCCGCCTCACGAGCGCCACGCAGTTGAGCCAGAGCGGCAACGGCCTTGAGGCCATAAAACTGTTCATCAGTGCAGGAGCGTACGAACAGTTGTGGCCGACTGTCGCCCACCATTTCTCCGAACTTATCGTCTACCAGCAGGATGAACTTCATACCCTTCTGAGCGAGTTGCCGACCGACATCGTGGCGTTGCACGGCACCGCGGCCATTTCATTAGCCGTTGTCATGAGCGAGCGAGAACGCACTCCCTCCGCCCGTCTGCGCCAGCTCGTCGCGCACGGAATTGACAGTGTCGATTCGGAGTGGCCGCGTTCCCTGCCGCGCGAAAGACTGCTGCTTTCGTTGGCACGCTTTGCTGGGCTCAGAGCCGCGCGTCGCTACGAGGACGCCGCCGCCGAGGGGGACCGATTTGTCGCCCAAGTCGAACTTCTCAGCGCTGCAACCCGTAGCGCGACGATGCACGCCATCAGCGCAGGAATCATCCAGATCGTGATCACGAATATTCTGCTCGGACGCTGGGAACGGGCAATCAGCATTGCCCACCTTCTCGCTGCCGATCACCATGAAGGACGCACGCAACACCGCTCGAGTTTGCTGGCCTATGTTTATGCGTTCACCGGGAACATGCGTGACGCTTCTGCCCAATTGGATGCCGTGACCCACGTCAACCGTCCTGGTTGGCGAACGAGCGTGCCGTCGACCGGCTGGCACATTGCGTCGGCCTTGCGGGATCTCGAAGACGGTCAGCCGGAACGCGGACTTAGCACTATCGCCCTCGTCGGCGCACGCCTCGACCACCTTGAACACTGGCCAACCATCGTGTGGACTCGGGCCCGACTGCAGCTTGCCGCTGGCCGCCCCCAGGTCGCGTTCGATGAGCTGACTGCTGCGGTAAAGCAAAATGAGTTCCGCCCAATCAGCGACTATGCGCGCTCACTCCTGCAATCGATGAAAGCCGACCTTCAGCTAGCGCTCGGCCACCGCACGACTGCTGAACAGCAACTTGACCGCGCAACTGGCTCGGACACGTGCGCGGCGATGCTCGCTCGGGAGCGACTCGCGCTTTCCTCTGGCTCAACCCCTACGCCGTCCAGCACCCAGCATCCTGAGTTCCTTCACGCACACGGAACACCACGAGAATTTGCCGAAGCGCTGCTGTTGGACGCCGCACGCGACGCTCTCCGCGGCCATGAGACGGATGCCGAGAAGTCGCTCCGACGAGCGGCCGACCTCATGTCGCGCCATGGTCTCACGAGCCCTAGCGTGATGGTCCCCCACACGGAATTGCGAGAGCTTGCCTCGCGTCGTGCACCAGAACTCGTCACACTCTTTGATGCCGTGGCCCAGCCGTTCGCTCGGATCGCGCTCATCAACCCGTTGAGCCCTCGAGAGCGTGAGGTGCTCGCCACTCTTGCACAGGTGTCACGCCTGGAAGATGTGGCACAGATTCTCTTCATTTCCGTGAACACGGTGAAATCTCAGCTGCGCAACGCTTACCGCAAGCTCGATGTCAGCTCTGGCCCAGATGCCGTGCGGGTGGCAACCGAGAACGGCTTTATCTAGCGACCGCAGCTCTTTCGTGTTTCGCGAACTGGCCGATGGCTCTGGCTAAGCGAGTGGTGGACCCTAGGAGATTTGAACTCCTGACCTCCTCGATGCGAACGAGGCGCGCTACCAACTGCGCCAAGGGCCCGTACTACAGCACCAACGATATCACTCAGGAACGAGCGTTCGACACCTGAGATCGACTGCCGTGGCACTCGGCCAGCCCTAGGGCATCAACCCGAGCTTGCGTGCGGTGGAGACGGCAGTGAAGCGTGACGACGCATCGAGCTTCTTCATGGCGCTCCCCAGGTATCCCTTAACCGTTTGTTCCGTGAGCGAGAGGAGTGCAGCAGTGCGCGCGTTGCTGTAGCCAAGCGCGACACATGAAAGCACATCCGTCTCTCGCGGCGATAGCTGCACGGTCGGGCGAGCCTGCGCAGCGTCAGCTCCGCTGCACAACGCTTCAGACATTCCGCGCCCGATGTCGCGAAGCTTTTGCCGCACCTCCCGATCCGAAACCGTGGCCGCAAGTTGGCGAAGCTGAGCGAACTGTTCCCGAAGGTGTTCCTCCGCGACCGGTGACAATCCGCCACCCTGATTCGAGCGCAGCGCCAGCATTCGACGCGTGACTTCGTCGCGAATGGCAAGCTCATTACCCAGAGCGGTAGCAATGGCCACTGCAGGTCGTGCCGCCGCAGTATCGGGCTCCACGAGGAAGTGCGAGCCGGCGTAGATGAGGCCGCGAAGCGTTCCCCCGGCAATGATCGGGATCGCCAAGAGTGACACGACGCCTTCGCCCAAGACAGCACCGTCATAGTCATGGGTAATGTCGGGCGAGTGCTCGTAGTCGCGAGTAAAACGTGGGCTGCGTTGAGCCATAGCTAGCCCACCAAGGCCGCGCTCTTTTCGCACTTTTAGACCATCGAGCTTGCCCGTTCGAGCACCGCTAAACGCGTTGACGGTGAGCTCAATTCCCGAGGTGAGGCCGCCAAACGACAGGCTGAAACCAGTGCTCGCGGCGATCTCCCGAGTGGCCTGTTGGATCAAATCGAAGTCACTTGGTTCAGACATCTGCGTCATTGCGGATTCCCAACTTTCGGGGGTATTACGTGCTGTACGCCCCTCCGTAATCTGAGGCTAGCACGGGATTCTCCCGCCTCAACTGAGAATCCACATCAAGCATTTCAAAGGAGAAATCGATGTCAGATGCCCCTTCGCTCGAGCGAGTCTCGGCGCAGAGCACGATTGTGCGCTCGCGCCAGCAGAGCGGTTCTTTCGCTGAGATTCAGGAACACGCCACTCACGACCCGCACGGGTTTTGGCTCCAGCAAGCCTCCCGCGTTGAGTGGATAACCCCGCCAACGCTTTCCATTCCAACGCACGCCCACGAACCCGGAACCGACCAGGGCTGCTGGTTCGCCGACGGCACGCTCAATATGAGCGTCAATGCCCTCGACCGCCATGTTGCCGCCGGTCGAGGAGGCAATCCTGCTCTCATCACCGACTCCGCCATGACGGGCGAGCAACAAGTCCTCACCTACGCGGAACTGCTCGAACGCGTTCGCTCGTTCGCCGGCGCACTGCAGGAGCTCGGAGTCGGCGTTGGCGATCGTGTCTTGATCTACTTACCAATGATTTCTGAGGCTGTTGTGGCGATGCTCGCGTGTGCACGCATCGGCGCCATCCACTCCGTCGTGTTTGGAGGGTTCGCCGCCAACGAATTGGCCGTTCGAATCAACGACGCCACGCCATCCGTGATCGTGACCGCGACGGGAGGCCTCGAGCCATCCCGCACCGTGGAGTACCTGCCGATCGTGCACCAAGCCATTGCGCTGAGCACCGGAAGCGTGCGCTACGTCGTGGTCAAAGAACGCCCGCACATCAACGGCGACATCGCCGAATACGCAACCGGCTCCACCGGCACCACCAGCGGAGGCTCTCTCGACGTGGCCTGGCTGGACTGGGATGAGCTTGAGGCCGCCGCTGTGCCGGCTGACGCCGTCGAAATGCGCGCTCAAGACCCGCTCTACATCCTCTACACCTCGGGCACCACCGGGAGCCCCAAAGGAGTCGTTCGCGATACCGGCGGTTACGCCGTGGCACTGCAGTGGGCAATGAGTCATATCTACGATGTCGGCAACGACAGCACGATCTTTACCGCTTCGGATGTCGGCTGGGTCGTTGGCCACTCCTTCATCGTCTACGGCCCATTACTGGCCGGCGCGGCCACCGTCTTGTACGAGGGCAAACCTATCGGCACCCCCGACGCGGGAACCTTCTGGCGCATCATCCAGGACTACAAAGTTGACGTGCTCTACACGGCCCCGACGGCGCTCCGCGCTATCCGCCGTGAAGACCCCGCGCTCGATGAGCTGGGAAAATATGACATCTCCAGCCTGCAAGCGGTGTATCTCGCGGGTGAGCGCCTCGATACTGAGACCTGGCACTGGGCCAACGACGGCATCCGTGTTCCCATCATCGACCACTGGTGGCAGACCGAAACGGGATGGCCAATCTGCGCAAATCCGCGCGGAGTTCAGCAGCTACCGGCTAAGGCGGGATCGACTGGCGTGCCGATGCCGGGCTTCCAACCCCGCATCCTCGACGGTGACGGCAACGATGTGACGACGCCGGGCACCGAGGGAAACATTGCTATCCAGTTGCCCCTTCCTCCCGGCGCCCTCATGGGGCTCTGGGGCAGTCCGGAACGGTTCGCGAGCTCCTACCTCGACGAGTTTCCCGGGTACTACGCCACGGGCGACGCGGGTTACTTTGATGACGACGGCTACCTCTTTGTCATGGGTCGCACAGACGACGTCATCAACGTGGCCGGACATCGCCTCTCGACAGGGTCGCTGGAGGAAGTGCTTTCGCAGCATCCGGATGTCGCTGAGTGCGCGGTTCTCGGATTGCACGACGAGCTGAAAGGCCAGCGAGCTGCTGGGTTCATCACTATGAAGCACGGCCGCAATCGCCTGGAGCACGATCTCGCCATCGAACTCGTGGCGCTGGTGCGCGAGGTCATCGGCCCGGTCGCCGCCTTCCGGGACGTGATGGTTGTCGAGCGGCTGCCCAAGACGCGCTCGGGCAAGATTCTTCGCAAAACTATTCGCCAGATCTTCGACGGCGACGAGGTGCGCATTCCTCCGACGATTGAAGACGTCACCGTGCTTGATGCGCTGTACACCGCTGCCGGCCGCACTCGCTCCCCCTAGTTCCCGCTTCACCCATTCCCCTATCAATTGTTTGTGGCAAGGAGGCCCCAAATGTCTGATGAAAGTTCCCCCACGAAAGATGTGCTCTCCCCGCCCGGCGAGACCGGCAACGCGCCGAGCGTGAAGCCGGGGCTCGATTATCAAGAGGAGGAGAAGAACCCCATGTTCATCGAACTCAAACGGCGACACCGCTCGTTTGTGTTCCCGCTCACGGTCTTCTTCCTCGTCTGGTATTTCACCTATGTGATCTTGGCCGCATACGCGCATGACTTCATGGCAACGCCCGTCTTCGGCGTCATCAACGTTGGATTGCTGCTCGGCTTCGGCCAGTTCATCACCACGTTCGCCATCACCATGACGTACGTATCGTTCGCTAATCGGCGGTTGGATCCGCTCGCCGCCCAGATCAGAGAAGATCTCGCAGCAAAGGAGTCTGCAGCATGATCGCCACCACCCTCGGAATGCTCGCCGCCGCGGCCGTTGATGCTGAGTCCCAGAGCAATCCGGTTCTCAACATCTCGATCTTCATCGGGTTCGTCGGAATTACGCTGTTCATCGTTATTCGCGCCAGCCGCAACAACGCGTCGGCGGCAGATTATTACGCGGGCGGTCGTTCGTTCACCGGACCGCAAAACGGGTTCGCCATTACCGGGGACTACCTCTCGGCGGCATCCTTTCTCGGCATTGTTGGCGCCATTGCGATCAATGGCTATGACGGTTTCTTGTACTCCATCGGCTTCTTGGTGGCGTGGCTGGTCGCCCTGCTCCTCGTAGCTGAACTCATGCGCAACACCGGCAAGTTCACGATGGCGGATGTACTTTCCTTCCGGCTGAAGCAGCGTCCGGTGAGAATGGCAGCAGCGCTAACGACGCTCGCCGTCTGCTTCTTCTACTTGCTCGCTCAAATGGCCGGAGCTGGCGGTCTCGTCTCGCTGCTCC
The DNA here is from genome assembly GCF_015864925.1 of Salinibacterium sp. NG22. Taxonomy (NCBI): domain Bacteria; kingdom Bacillati; phylum Actinomycetota; class Actinomycetes; order Micrococcales; family Microbacteriaceae; genus Salinibacterium; species Salinibacterium sp. NG22. The sequence goes on from NZ_JADYWG010000001.1 coordinate 979,576, forward strand.
TTGGTATTGACGACAAGATCGGTCAGTCCATCGTGGTCGCCATCGTCGGTGGACTCATGATCCTGTACGTGCTGATTGGCGGCATGAAGGGCACCACGTGGGTGCAGATCGTGAAAGCGTTCCTCCTCGTGGGCGCCGCAATCGCGATGGCGATCTGGGTGCTCGTGCTCAATGGGTTCGACCTGTCGCGCGTGTTGCAGAGCGCGGTCGACAACTCCGTGGCGACACCCGCTGACGCTATTTTGGCGCCGGGGCTCAAGTACGGCGCGAATCCGCTGGACTTCATCTCACTGTCGCTCGCCCTCGTGCTGGGCACGGCAGGCCTGCCTCACGTGCTCATGCGCTTCTACACGGTGCCAACCGCCAAAGAAGCACGGCGCTCAGTCGTGTGGGCGATTTGGCTCATCGGCGGCTTCTACATCCTCACCCTCGTGTTGGGTTACGGTGCGGCAGCCCTCGTAGGTTCCGCAACGATCCTGGATGCTCCGGGCGGAGTGAACTCTGCGGCTCCACTACTGGCGCTGCAACTCGGCGGGCCACTGCTGCTTGGCTTCGTCTCGGCGATTGCGTTCGCCACCATCCTCGCGGTGGTGGCCGGGCTCACGATCACGGCAGCGGCGTCCTTCGCTCACGACATCTACTCCAACGTGATCAAGAAGGGCAAGGGAGACCCGGATGCGGAAGTCAAGATCGCTCGTCGCACCGTCGTCGTGATCGGTGTCCTCGCCGTCGCGGGAGGTATCGGTGTTCAAGGTCAGAACATTGCCTTCCTCGTAGCTCTCGCGTTCGCTGTTGCGGCAAGCGCGAACCTGCCCACGATCCTGTACTCCCTGTACTGGAAGCGGTTCAACACTCGCGGCGCAGTGTGGAGCATGGTTGGTGGCCTCTCGGCAGCGGTTCTGTTGATCGTGTTCTCGCCCGTCATGAGCGGAACACCGACATCAATGCTGGGTGAAGGCGTGAATTTCGCTATCTTCCCCCTTCAGAACCCCGGCATCGTCTCGATTCCACTCGGGTTCGCGCTCGGTTGGTTGGGGACGATCACGTCGCGTGAGAAGGAAGATCCGGCGCTTGCCGCCGAGATGGATGTGCGTTCACTCAGCGGTCACGGGGCTGAAACAGCGACAGCACACTAGAACTGCGACGGGGCGTGTTGTGCGGAGAATCACCGCACGGCACGCCCTATTGTTCTGCCCGGTGCCGAGCAACGAATCAGGAGCGCGAGGTGCTAGCTCGCGCGACGACGAGCGAGCGCGGCGTCGAGGTCGAGCGAGTTGCCCGATTCTTCGACGATGCCCATCCCAGCGAAACGACTAGGGACGGATGCCACAACCGGAGTCTCCGCCGCGGCGGTCGCTGCACGCTCAGCATCACGCGCAAGTTCCCTTTCGCGAGTAGCCGAGGCCATCGCGACAGTGTTTGCGCGCAGAGCCTGCTCGGCGGATTCCGCCGCGGCCCGAAGCTCGCTGTCGATCTGCCCGGCGTGGCGGGCTGCCGCAACGGCTGATTCCGGTGCGTTGCTGCGGGTCAAGTACATGGGCTTCGGCACGGGAACCGGGGTCCAGCTGACCTTTGACGTGACGTCTTCGATGGGAGCTTCTGACGAAAGAACAACGCGACGGCGGGGTGCGGCGGTACGAACTCGTGGTGCACTGCTCTCGCGACGGCTGCGTGAGCGTTCTGCTAGCCGCGACAGCATCGCACTCGCACTAATACCCGCCATCGTGGCGGCGGCGAGAACGAGCCAGGTGCCAGAAATGATGGCGGCTCCGGCTGTGATGATCATGACGATCTGCACAGCAATAACGGCAACGCTCGCGAGGAGGACTGCGCCCGTGAAGGCGCGCGTGCGGCGCAAGCGTCGCGCGGAGAGGGCGAGAGCTTGCTCTCGAGTGGGTGGGGTAACGGCGCGACCGACCGCGACCGGTCCTTGGTTCACGCTTGCCTTGGCGAGTTCCGCCGCTTGCCGTGCAACAGCTTCGGCGCGCACCTCGTCCGGGATCTCTGAGGTCTGCGCCAGAATGCGGATTGTTTGCTGAAGTCGAACGGCATTTCGTTCGGTAGCCAAGTACTCGCGATTCTTGAACCAGTTCGGCACCAAGTACACGAGCCACAGCGCCGCAGCGAGCGCGATCATGACGCCGCCGCCGATGCTGGTGAGTTCCATGGCTATACGCTACGAGTATCCGTGGGTGTCGGGCTGTCGGCACGCGGTAGTGACGTGACAAGTTGCTGAGAGTCCCCCGGTAACAGCGGCTACAGCGTGTCGATGTGCGCTCGCCGACGAGATGCGCGAGAGCGACTTAGCGCTGGGGAAGCGCCAAGGGGTGCGCGGCCCGCACACGGTCCTCGGCGGGAATATGAGCATCCTGCTCGGGGGCGTTTCCTGATTTCCACCGTTGAAAGACTCCCTGAGGAAGCTCTTCGACCGTGAGCGCGAAACAGAAGTGATCACGCCAGTCGCCATCGATGTGGATGAAGCGGCGACGCAGTTGCTCGTAACGGAACCCCAGCTTCTCAACCACACGAAGGCTCGGCTCGTTCTCCGGCCGGATACAGATCTCCATGCGGTGAAGACCGAGCTGAAAAAAACAGTAATCGGTGGCGAGCGCTACCGCGGTTGGGGTGAGACCTTTGCCAGCGAAGCGTTCTGACACCCAGTACCCGAGGGATGCCGAAGCGAGCGACCCGTACGTGATGGACGACACGTTGAGTTGGCCAGCGACTACGCCGTCGTATTCAATGACGAACGGCAAACCGGTGCCCACGCGAGACTGTTGCAGTAGACCGCGGATGCTCGACTTCACGTCGAACGACGACGGACCAACCGGGCTGGTGGCCTCCCACTTGCGAAGCCACCCCCGGTTGTCACGGAGTTCTGTTTCTAACGCACGAGCGTCTCGCACCCGAATGGGCCGAATACTGATGTTTCCGTCGCCAAGCGTCGGAATGCCAAACGCCATCCGCTAGTCCAGTGTTGAGCTGAACTGCTTAAGCCACGGGCGCAGGTCAGGGCCCAGGTCGTCGCGCTCAACAGCAAGCTGCACGATGGCCTTGATGTAGTCGAGACGGTCACCAGTGTCATAACGACGACCGCGGAACACGACGCCGTAAACACCACCGGCTATATCGTTCTCGGCCATCTCCTGCAGGGCATCCGTCAATTGGATTTCGCCGCCCTTGCCGGGATCGGTGCGCTCAAGAACCTCGAAGATTTCTGGCCTCAACACGTAGCGGCCGATGATGGCGAGGTTGGAGAGCGCTGTGCCCTGAGCCGGCTTCTCGACGAGTCCGGTGATGTGCACAACATCGGGGTCATCGGTGGGTTCCACCGTCGCGATGCCATACATGTGGCTTTGCGCGGGGTCGACCTCCATGAGAGCAATGATGGTCGCGTTGCGGCCCTCTTGCTCCTCGAGCATGCGGGAGAGCAGAACGTCGCGGTCGTCGATGAGGTCGTCACCGAGCAATACGGCGAACGGTTCGTGACCCACATGCATTTTGGCGCGGAGAACGGCGTGGCCGAGACCGCGCGGGTCACCTTGACGTACGTAGTGCATGTCGGCGAGGTCGTTAGAGAACTCGACCTTGGATAGCCGGTCAGTGTCGCCCTTTTGCTGGAGCGTCGACTCCAACTCGGTCATTCGATCGAAATGGTTTTCAAGAGCGTTTTTGTTACGCCCAGTGATCATCAACACGTCAGTGAGGCCAGCGGCAACCGCCTCCTCTACGACATATTGGATGGCCGGTTTATCTACAACCGGCAACATCTCCTTCGGCATAGCTTTCGTTGCCGGGAGAAATCGTGTGCCCAGACCTGCAGCAGGAATAACCGCTTTAGTAATCTTCGTAGCCATAGGTACAGCGTAGTCGGCCAGTCTCGTAGAATGCTTATATGACCGACGACGTCAGTCACGATAAACGTGCACTCCGGGCCGAATTACGCGAACGCCGACGCATCTGCACCGCCAAAGAGCGGGAAGAATTTAACACTGGTGTAACAGAGCACCTCATCGAGCTCACTCAGAGACTCGGATCTACCTCGATCGCCGCCTACCTGTCCACCACCGACGAACCAGAAACCCGCGGATTCTTGCACTGGGCCTGCGAACACGACATCACCGTGCTGCTTCCCATCTCGCGCGCCGACGGTCTGCTCGACTGGGCTCCCTACGACGGCGAAGATGAAGACCAGGACCTCATCGGGATGCCAGCGCCTACGAGCGATGTGCTCGGCCCGATCGCCATCAATGATGTCGACCTCATCATCGTGCCTGCGGCATCCGTGGATCGTTCCGGCATGCGCATGGGCTGGGGGCGCGGCTATTTCGACAAAACCCTCGGTTCAATGGAGACCAAGCCGCCCGTCTACGCCGTGATCTTCGACAGCGAATTTGTGGATGAAGTTCCCACCGAAATTCATGACCAACCAGTAAACGGCATAGTTACCCCCACGGGAATTGTGACCATCACCGAGCACAACTAAGGATCTCGTGCCTACCTATTCCTACCGCTGCACCGAGTGCGACAACGCGTTCGATATTCAGCAATCGTTCACCGACGACTCGCTCACGGTGTGCCCCGCCTGCCAAGGCAAACTGCGCAAGATCTTCTCCGCCGTCGGAGTCACCTTCAACGGCTCAGGCTTCTACCGCAACGATTCCCGTTCCACCACGAGTTCGAGCGACTCAAGCTCAAGCTCCTCGGGCTCCAGCTCCTCGAGCTCAAAGCCGTCATCGTCGGAGACATCCGGCTCAAGTTCGAGTGATTCAGGGTCGTCGAGCTCGTCGACTTCTTCCACTACTTCTTCGTCATCTTCTTCATCATCGGCCGCTAAAGCGTCATAGTTGACGTATCCCCTACTAAAAGGAGCCCCCATGTTAAGCGGATTCAAAGAATTTATTCTGCGTGGCAATGTCATTGACTTAGCCGTAGCAGTCGTCATTGGTGCTGCGTTCACGGCAGTCGTCAACACCATTGTCGAAGCGGTTTTCAACCCGCTCATCGGCGCCCTGTTTAGTGCAGAGTCACTGGCGACAGCACTCCCGGTCGCGGTTGGCACCAGCGGGGCAGTGATCTATTTCGGCGCGGTCATCGCGGCGATCATCCAGTTCGTGCTCGTCGCAGCCGTCGTGTACTTCGCCATCGTTGCCCCGATGAACTACGCCAACAAGCTCGCGAACGCGCGCAAGCCGGTCGTTATTGAACCTGAAGCCGGCCCCACCGAAGCAGAATTGCTTCTGCAGATTCGCGACCTGCTCGCTAAGCAAAACAGCTAGCGCACCGCAGCTCGCAGCTAACGCAGTAGCTCACACACTATCGGCGAGCGGCCAAGGCACTTACCCCCAATGCGGAGGTTTGTCGCCCTTGAGCCGCTCGTCGTTTTCGTTAACCTGATGCCGTTCCGGTTCAGCAGGCGGATGCGGATCTGACCCCGCCGGCGGAGCCGTCGTCACGCGGCGACGCTTCGTGGGCTTCGCGCGCGGCTCGCCCGACTGCTCGGCTTCCGCCGCACTGCACTGCTCGCCCTCAGACGCTCGATCGCTCGCTGGTGCGCCCGACTGCTCGGGATGGGTGCTGTTTGCCATTACTGCTGCGGGCGGGTGGCGGGGATGATCGTGATGGGCTCGGTCGTGGGAGCAGGTTCTGCTCCGAGCATCCGGGCTACCTTGTCGGCAACCTGATCGGGGTCGCTGAAGAGTTCGAACGCGTGCACCCGCAAGTAGTGCCAGCCGAGACGACGTAGCAACTCAGGACGCAATCGCAGCGATTCGCGCAGGCTTGATTCGTGAACCATAGCGTCGGTCTCGATGGTGCCACAGCGACCACCGCGCGAGGCGACGAGGCCGAGCTTGCCACGGTGCCCGAGCGAAACCCGCAGTCCGCGAGCTTCGAGGCGGCGAGCGAGGTCAACGAGCATGGGGTCGCTGTCGTCGGGCACAGGAACTTCAGCAAAGCGGGCATCCACTTCGTCGAGCACTTCAGCCAGAGCAACAGCGCCGTGCTTCATGCGCCCGTCGTCGAGGTCTTCTGAGCGGAACGATGTGACGATTTCGAGCGAACGACGTGCCCGCGTCATCGCGACAGCAAGCAGGCGCTCTCCCCCGGGCTCACCAAGCGAACCGAAGTCGGAGAGCACGCGACCGTGTGGTGTGCGGCCATATCCGATGGAGAAAATAACGCGGTCGCGGCTTTGCGCCACAGCCTGATCAATCGTGGTGACCGTAAACGGTTCGGCACGATCGCCGATGATGACATCGAGCAGTTCCGGGCGACGACGGCTGACGGCATCCAAGACCGCCTGCATGACACGAACAGAATGCACGGGGCTTGCCGTGATGACCATGAGCGACTCTTGCGGACGCTTGGTGGCGTGATCGAGAACGAGTTCGACAACGCGAGAGACTTCGGCGTCAGGGCTTTCAACAGCGCCAGAGTCAGGGTCGGGCATTCCAATTCCGTCAGCGACGTAGCTGACAGCGAGGCTGCCGTGACCGAGGAAACTTCCCGCCCAGGGCAGCGACTCGATCTGGCCGTCATAGAAACGACGGTTGACCAGTTCGGCGAGCTCTTCACCGCCGGGGCGGTAGCTGCGCGTGAGAGTGAGGGTCGGCAACAAGCCGCTGAGTTTCGCGAAAGCAGAATCGTCAACGAGGGCTTCGCGCGTGTCGTCGTCAACGAGCGGTGCAGCATCGCCGGTCGCATCGCGTACCGCCGTCTCGAACGGTGTCGGCGATTGGATGACAGGGTCGCCAATAACGACGACTTGCTTCGAGCGGCGGATTGCTCCGGCCGCTTCGGCGACCGTCACAGCACCGGCGTCAACCAGCACGACGGTATCGAACGGCATGGTGTCGACAACCGAATCGATTTCGTAGGGCGAAGCAAGCCACACGGGCGCAATGGTGCGCGACAAGTGGGGTGCCGAGGTTTGCACGTCGAAGGAGGTGAGTCGTTCCTTGGCGAGAGCGCGCTTGAGAGCACTAGCCTCATCGGGCCAGTCGACGAGACCGATCTTCCAGTTTTCGGCGATCTGCCACGAGAGCTGCTTGGCATTGGCAGAAGCGTGAGCTTCATCGACGAGACGGAAATCGGCTTCGAGACGGTCGACAACACTCGTGTTGGCGTTGAGCAGCGCACGGTCAACTTCGAGCATGGAATCGAGAGCCGACTTCCACCACGACAGTTCGAGTTCTGCCGCCACTTGATCTTCGGGAACATGGCGCTGAGCCAAATCTTCGATCAGCGGGTTCAGCTTGAGGTCACGCAAACTGCCCATGAGGGCGGTGCGCTCCTGCAGGTTGTTGAGCACATCAGATTCGGCCGCGAGCGACTCGACCTTCTCGATCAAGAACGGGATCGGAAGGCTCGAGAGGTTCATGTGCGAGTCAGCGATGCCCAGCGGGATGTCGAGGGCTGCGAGATCGTCAGAAACCTGCTGGTACGACCGCTGCACTTCACCGATTCCCACGGGAACGGCTGGGCTCGCGCCTTCGGCCACGAAACGGTGCCACAGCACCCGCTGCTTCTGGATGCGCTTGAGAGCGCCGTGCATGTCGGGCACGCGAACGCCGGGGCGAACGTATTCGAGGGCAAGCTTCTTGAGACGGCGACGGTTAGCGCTCGTCATGTCCGGAAAATCGCGACGCGGAGCAGTAGCGGCAATCAGTTCAGTGATGGCGCGGTCGAACACGGTCGGCACGAAGCGGTCAAGCGTTTCGCGAAGATCAACGAGCAGCCGCAAGTAGACGCCAAGCTCATCGATGCTCTGGAACGGACGCATGCGGGTGTTCGAGACAAGACGGTTAGCGACATCCAGCAGCGACGACAACTGCTCGTTCGCACGCTGAGCAATACCGTGGGCCTTGAGAGCTTCTCCCCCATTGGCGAACTGGGCGCCATACCAGGGTGAATCTCCGGGACCGTATTTGAATTCGCCGAGCTTGGCGGCAGCAATAATCACGCCGGTGGCTGCGCTGCGATCCTTCGCGAGCTTCTCCACTGCCTCCCGCGACAAACGAGCGGTCGTAGACGGCGGTGTCGGCAACAGCGCCAAACGGCTGAGTTCTGAGACGCAATCGAGCACCGAGACACCGAGCACACCGTCGGCAACCGACATGGACTCGCGGTAGTCGAGCATGATCTTGCGCAAACGCAGCAGGGCGTCATCCACGTCTTCGATCTGTGGACGGCTGGCCTTCTCGCTGCGAGAAATGGAACGGATGATGTCGCGGCGAAGCGTGCGCGGTGCGACCGAGAGACCCGGCAGCCCGATGTCAGCGAAGCGGTCAGCGATCGATTGCAGCGATGCACGACGGGGGCTGACAACGAGAACACGCTTGTTCTGAGCAACAAGGGCACCCACCGCGTTCACGATGGTTTGCGTGCCACCGGTGCCGGGCAGGGTGCGAACGACGAGCGAGTTGCCTGCCTCGATTTGGGCAATCACATTCTCTTGTTCGGCATCCGCATCCAGCAGAAGATTGTCGGTCTGCGGCGAGCGCTCATCAGCGGAGAGAGCGGGAACCGGCGCATAACCTTCCTTGATGGTCCACGCGGCAGCGGTGTTGCCGGCGAGCGCGTCAAGGATGGGGTGCTTGAGATCTACAGCGTCATCGGCCAAACCGTGCGCGACGTCCGCAAAGGACGACACCACGAGGCGTGGGCTGACCGAGAAAGCGTCGAGGTGCGAGGTAAGACCACGCAACCGGTCAATAACCGGGTTCGGCTTGAAGGTGCCGTCGGCATCGGCGAGCGCGACAAACGATTCAGCATCGAGCCGCAAATGGAACTGTTCGTCAAGAGCGCGGGCAAGCGCAGGGTTCAAGAAGGCGGCACCACGAAGTTTGAGTTCAAAGTCACGACCGTGACGGCGAATAGCGAGCGGGCGCAGCAAGACGGGGCCGCAGAATTCGACATCATCGTGGGTCCAGCGAGCGATACCGATTCCCAGGTGCACCGAGTCAATGCCGCGGGCAGTTGCCAGCTCAAGGCCCTTCGCGGCGACAGCCCCAGCGGCTGTCTTCGCCGAGCGCAGGGCGACATCATCGCGAATCAGACTCGACAACAGAGTGCGCTTACCGGTGATGAACTGGGCAAGACCACCGGGATGCGTCGTCGAAAGATCGACTCGCGTGCGAGGCGAATCAACGAAGTGGACGAGCGGCGAACGCCCACCCAGTTCTGACAATTGCGAACGCCACAGCGTCCACGTGGGCTCTGCAACGTTTCCGGCCATAATGTTCGGCTCACCAAAACTCAGCGTGTGAGGCGCTGTTACTTGAACGTGGGCGTGAGCGTGCTCGTTTTCGCCGTCGGCAACGTCATGGTCGCCCGAATCTGGGTCGACCGTGAAATCATCGGAAACTCTATCTGCACGCCACACACCGCCACCTTAAGCGAGTTACCTCCAGAAAGCGTGCAACAACCACGAGTTTCGCCAGACTCACCCGGTAGCCCCACCCCCAGTTCTCGCGACAAACCGCCCTAGAATACGGTGCATGGTGCCTCATGCCCTGCCCCTCCTCGTCGCCACCGACACCGCCGAACTCCTGCGCGGCACCACGATCGCCGTCGCCACGGTCGTCGTGCTCGTGCTGGCGATCGGAGTTATCGCTTTCGTCGTCTTGTTTCGTCGCGGAGGCGACCGCGGCATCCGGGGAACGTCGTCGCAGTCGGCCTTGGAATCTCGCGCGGCCAGTCTGTTAGTGACGCTGGATGATCGGGTGCGCGAGGCCGACTACGAACTCGGTTTTGCGGTGGCCCAGTTCGGCGCCGCAGCCTCCCGCGACTTTGCGAGTGCTCTTGCCGAAGCGCGCGGCCAGCTCACAGAAGCCTTTCGACTCGGCCAGCAGCGTGACGACGTCTCCGCGACGGCCGACCATGTGCGCCGCCGCATCACCTTGCAGATGACAGCCCTGTGCGAACAGGCACTCGCGAAGCTCGATCGCTTCGATACCGCCTTCACTGAGCGGCGTCGGAGCGAGGTAGGCGCAGCGGAAACAGCACAGCAATTGCGAGCCCGATTGACGGCTGTGCGGTTGCGGCAGACCACGGCGCAGGACACAGTCGCGGAGCTCGCAACCACCTACGTTGAGTCAGCGGTGAAAGCTGCACGTCACCACCTCGATACAGCGAGCACCACCCTCGATGAGAGCGAGACAGCACTGGATGCCGCAGCGCCCGGCATCAGCCCCACCGGCGTTAATGCGGTCACCGACACCCTTCGCGCCGCCGCCACTGCTCTTCATCGCGCCGATCGCGCCGTGTCTGCTGCCGAGAGCGCCGTCAACGAACTAGCCCAAGCCGACGCTGCGGTGACTCGGATGCGCGCGGACAGCGCGAGCGACCTGCTCGAAGCGCGGGTGGCACGAGAAACTGCTCCCGATCCGACGAGTGGAGCGCGCATTGTGACTGCAATCGCTGCCAACAAAAGAGCGCTCGAGCAGACGGCGCCGGCATCCGGAGTTCTTCATGATCCGTTTGAGCAGTTGGCCCTGCTCGGGGATGCTGCTGCTGAGCTGGATACGGCTCTTGCGACGGCGCGTAACCAGCAACAGCGGTTTGAACACGCACGCGCTGCCTACCAAGGGACTCTGGTGGCGGCACGGAGTCAGATCTCCGTCGTGCACGAGCTTGTGGGACGCAGCGGCGCAAGTGCGCGCGCCCGCACTCGACTAGCAGAGGCGGAGCGCCAGCTAATGATCGCTGAAGCTGAGACTGATCCGGTTGAAGCATTGGATGCTATTCGCCGGTCAGTTACTCATGCTCGAGATGCTGACGCTCTCGCCCGCTACTAGGTACAGAATTCAATCGACCGCGCGCCGACGAATTCTGGTCTAGCTACAATCTGGTCTAGCTACAAAAGTAGTAACTAGTTAAGCGTTGTCGACGATGGCGAAGTTCACTGCGCCGTTCTCGCCCACGCTGGCATCGAGCGTCTTGTCGCTCAATGCGACCGAGGCGTTCTCTTCAAGAAAAACGCGGGCGCCGTCAGCTTCGACGACAGAGTCGCCAGCCTCGGGTGCCGCAACGACGGCAACGGTGAGGTTAGGGGCACCAGGTTCCCCGTTGATGCGGAGGCCCGAGGCTTCCGTATTGGGGTCCTGCTCGACGATCGTCTTGACGACCGTGGTGGCTGTTTCGGTGAGGGTGAGCATATGTTCGTCCTTCCAGGTTCAGCGAGATGAAACCCCCACGCTTCCTTAGTGAGTGGCTGTCAGCAAGCCTGAGGCGTGATTCTGAGACAACTCCCATGGTCAGTGGAGCGCATGGACAGGCCCGCGGCCTTTCCGTGCACTCCCTCAGGCGCACAACCGGTAGAATTGCGAGCGGAGTGCCGGGAAGTCTGGTCGGCGATTGTGTCGGCGACCCCGCTGACGAACCTCAACGTCTGGAATTTTGTGACCACATCCGTCAAGAAACTGAGCCCCCGCAAGCGAGTACGCCGGTGGGTCACCATGGAGACCACCAGCGGTGTGCTGCTGATGGTAGCCGCAGCGATCGCCCTCATCTGGGCCAATTCGCCGTGGCGCGACGGCTATGCAGCTCTTGCCGAGACCACCATCGGCCCTGAGGCTCTTCACCTGAATCTCTCGCTGGCCACTTGGGCGGCAGACGGCCTACTCGCGATCTTCTTCTTCGTGGTTGGCGTCGAGCTTAAGCAGGAGCTTGTTGCTGGCAGCCTGCGCAAACCGCGCGAAGCCGCCGTTCCTGTCTTTGCTGCAATCGGCGGGATGCTCTTTCCCGCGCTACTCTTCACGCTGATCATCCTCGTTTCGGGTGACTCGACTGCGCTCGGAGGCTGGGCGATTCCCACCGCCACCGACATTGCGTTCGCCCTCGCAGTGCTCGCGATCTTCGGTCGCGGACTCCCCCGCGCCCTGCGCACCTTCCTGCTCACAATGGCTGTCGTCGACGACCTGCTCGCGATCATCATCATTGCCCTCTTCTACACAGAGAGCATCGACCTCCTCTCGCTGCTGTTCTCACTTATCGCGATCGTGCTCTTCGGCTTCGTGGTTCGCTCACGCAAGCCTCGCTGGTGGCTGCTGGTTCCCCTTGCGCTCGTTGCCTGGGCATTCATGCACGATTCCGGAGTTCACGCGACTATCGCAGGCGTCGTTCTCGGCTTCACCGTTCCAGCGAAACTCATCCACGGAGAGAAAGACACTCGCACGCACGCGTTCGACGATGCGGTCCGCCCCACGTCATCCGGAATCGCGCTGCCCGTCTTCGCCTTCTTCGCCGCCGGAGTTTCCCTCGGTGGTGACGGTGAAAGCGTCAGCGACGTAATTGTGCAGCCCGTTGTCGCTGCCATCATCGTCGGGCTGGTGGTCGGAAAGATCATCGGAGTGCTCGGCACGACCGCTCTCATCACCAAGGTGACAAAGTTCCGTCTCGCCGACTCGATCGGGTTGCGAGACCTGTTGCCCATCGGATTCCTCACGGGAATCGGCTTCACTGTCTCCCTGCTCATCGCAGAGCTCTCCTTCCCCGACAGCGAACACACCACTGGTGCAAAACTTGCCATTCTCATCGGCACGGGACTCGCGGCGATCCTCGCCGCGATCAGCCTCCGCTGGGATTCTCGACTCGCTCGCAAGCGCGACATGAACGAGGACGGCATCCCCGACCGCAACAAGGCCCTCATCGAAGACGAGGACTAACCAGCGCGCACCGCGCGCGCTGTCGAAAGGATGCACCGTGTCCGACCCTTTGAGCACCCACACCGACTACGGCCAGCTGCCGCTCAATGATTCGGATGTGCTCGCTGACCCCATAGAGCAGTTCCGCCTCTGGCTAGCCAATGCCAGCGAAGCGAATGTCTACGAACCCAATGCGATGGTGCTGTCGACCGTTGACGCCGACGGCTCCCCCAGTAGCCGCACCGTGCTGCTGCGCGCCATCGACAACACCGGATTCGAGTTCTTTACGAACTACAGTTCCATCAAGGGCCGCGCGCTGCTGGCGAATCCCGCCACGGCGCTCGTCTTCCCCTGGTATTCGATCCACCGGCAAGTGCTCGTGCAAGGAACCGCTCGGCCTGTCGCTGCTGCCCTTTCTGACGCGTACTTCGCCACGCGACCGCGAGGTAGTCAGATCGCGGCGCACGCCAGCGAACAATCGCAACCCCTCGCATCCCGGGCCGTGCTTGAAGCCCGTGTGATCGAGCTCGAGGCTGAGTTCGAAGGCCGCGACGTGCCCCGACCGGATGATTGGGGTGGCTTTGTCGTTGAGCCCTCGACGATCGAGTTCTGGCAGGGCCGCAGCTCCCGCCTTCACGACCGCGTGCGCTTCACGCGTGCCGCCTCTGGCGAGTGGGAGCGGATGCGGTTGCAGCCGTAACCTGCCTCGACGACGCGCACGCCTACCTCCGTGCACGCGCACGCGCACGCGCACGACGAAACCCCGCTTCCCCTGGCATGGACCAGAGGGCGCGGGGTTTGTTCGTTAACCACCAAAAGAGGGACACAGTTGCGATAACAACTGTGCCCCTCCCGAGGTTGTGGGTTCTACTTAGCCGATACAGTTTCCTGCGTCGACAGTGCATAACCCGACTCGCCGTGGACGGCGAGGTCGATACCAGCAATTTCTTCTTCCGAAGTAACGCGGAATCCGATGGTCTTCTGAATCGCGGTTCCGATCAACCAGGACATTACGAAGGAGAAGATTGCTACGGCGAGCACGCTGATCGTCTGAACGGCGAGCTGTCCTGCATCTCCACCAGTGAAGAGTCCGGTGTCGGTGGCGAAGAAGCCAAGGTAGATGGTTCCGATGACGCCGGCGACGAGGTGGAGTCCCACTACGTCGAGCGAGTCATCGAAGCCGAGGTTGTACTTGAGCTCGATAGCGAGAGCACACACGGCACCGGCGACAAGACCGAGAACCAAGGCCCAACCCGGCGTCAGGTTTGCACAAGCGGGGGTGATGGCAACGAGACCAGCAACAACACCCGATACGGCGCCAACTGCGGTGGCCTTACCGGTGCGGAGCTTCTCAACAACGATCCAACCGAGGATTGCTGCGGCAGGAGCGGCGAGCGTGTTGAACACGATCAGGCCGGCCTCGTCTGGATCGCTAGACGCACCAGCGTTGAATCCGAACCAACCGAACCAGAGCAGTGCTGCACCGATAAGGACGAGAGGAACGTTGTGAGGCTGGGTGATGTTCTTGTTGAAACCAACACGCTTGCCGAGTACCAGGGCGAGTCCGAGAGCAGCTGCACCAGCGTTGATGTGAACGGCGGTACCACCGGCGTAGTCGATAACTGCAGGAAGGCCACCGAGGCTATCTCCGAGGTTCTGGATCCAGCCACCGCCCCATACCCATGCAGCAACGGGGAAGTAAACGAGCGTTGCCCACACACCGGTGTAGATCATCCAGGGTCCGAAGCGAGCACGGTCTGCGATGGCACCGGAGATAAGTGCGGTGGTGATGATGGCGAAGGTGCCACCGAATGCAACAACGAGGAGGTCAGAGCCGGCGACGCCTTCTTGACCGAAGTTGCTGAACGGGTTGCCGGCGAACGACCAGACCGATCCGTCGATCGAGCTCATGTTTGCACCGATGAGGATCCAGAGAACGGCAACAAGGCCGAGCGATCCGAAGCTCATCATCATCATGCTGACTACTGACTTCTCTTTTACGAGTCCACCGTAAAAGAATGCCAAACCGGGGGTCATGAGCAGCACTAATGCAGTGCTAATGAGTACCCATACGACTGTATCCATCTCAACCTCTTTCGCTTTGTGCGCCCTGTGCACACGGATGCTTTTGCGGATTGTCAGTGAGTGTCGGGTTATTCCACTCCCACTGACCCGCACGACAAAGCATCCCGTCTTAGCGTTTCGTTAGACCCTCAGTTATGTTTCGGGAACGTTAAACGTGACCGTTGGGTGTTACGTAAAGGTTTCAAGAAGCCAAACGTATTCGGTGAATCCAGCCGCGCACGTGGCTAAGGCGTCGGAATTCCACCATTCGCGTTGAGGGTTTCGCCGATGACATAGCTCGATTCAGCCGATGCTAGGAACACGTACGCCGGCGCCATTTCAGCGGGCTGACCGACTCTCCCCAGAGGGGTGTCGTGCCCGAAGCTGGCGATTTTCTCCTGAGGCTGTCCATCTGACACCTGCAACGGTGTCCAGACTGGCCCCGGAGCAACGGCGTTGACTCGAATACCGCGTTCAGCCAGCTGAGCCGCTGTTGCCTTCGTGAACGAATTGATCGCGGCCTTCGTCGAGGCGTAATCGACAAGCACCGGTGATGGCTTGTAGGCCTGAACGGAAGTGGTGTTGATAATTGTGGAGCCCGCCGGCAAATGTTCGAGTGCGGCCTTGGTGATCCAGAACATTGCATAGACATTTGTCTTGAACGTCTGATCGAATGCCTCGTCGGTGAGATCTTCGAGCTTGGTGCAAAAGACCTGTTTTCCCGCATTGTTCACGAGAGTATCGAGGCCGCCCAGTTTTTCAGCGGCGTCTGCGACGAGGGTGCGGCAAGCTTCTGCGTTCGAAATATCGCCAGGGAAGAGGTGTGCCTGCTGACCGGCATCCCGAATGAGCGCTGCAATGCGCTCGGCATCGCTCTGTTCGCTCGGGAGATAGGAGAGGGCAATATCGGCGCCTTCGCGCGCGAACGCAATTGCGACAGCGCCCCCAATACCCGAGTCGGCACCCGTAATAAGTGCCCGGCGGCCCGAAAGGCGGCCGCTGCCACGATAACTGTCTTCGCCAAGGTCAGCGAGCGGCTTCAACTCTGAGTCAAGACCGGGTTCCGGCTGATGCTGCTTCGGAGGCGAAACCTTCTCGAAGCGAGTGGTTGGATCAACGAAGGTGTATTGGTCGTGTGCCATGGTCTCCCTTTTCTCACAAGTGGCTAGCGCGGTGGCGCCACTCTCACTGTAGAAAAGAATTACTCAGCATCCCCTCAATTCCATCGAACCATGATGCTTTTCCCAGCGAGCACAGAGAGAACGTAGAGTTGGCGGATGCACGACGACGCGCCAGCAGGCATGCCCGACAACGCCATTCCCCCAGCGAAGCCCTCCCTTGTGAAGGCACGCATCCGCCAACTCACCACTCCGTGGTGGCGACTGGTGTGGCTCATCGGCGGGCTCATCTGGGCCGTGGTGTTCAACGTCATCTATGTAAACACTGGCGGAGATCAAGAATGGTGGGGCGTCGCATCCGTGGTGCCCATTGCCCTGCTGCTTGTCGACGTGTTGCGCATCGAACGCCTCGAGCGTGCTGCTGAGCAGAAACGCCAAGCAGCGCTCAAGAAGTAGACCGCAGAAGATACTTCTCTCGCCGTAGGCCAGTGACTCCCCTCGGCTGACTCGCTCAGCGCTGAAGTCAGCGAGACTGGGGCGTATGACTACCCCCATCATCCGAGTCAAGGATGTCCACAAGTCCTACGGCAAAGGCCCTAACCGCTTTGACGCGCTCAAAGGTGTCACCTTCGACATCAACGAGGGCGAGAGCGTCGCGATCATCGGCAAGAGCGGCTCGGGAAAGTCGACCCTCATGCACGTGCTTGCGCTTCTTGATGCCCCGACCGCCGGAACGGTTGAGCTCGAAGGGATCGACACCAGCACGTTGAAGGGCAAAAAGCTCAATCGTGCGCGCAACAAGACGTTCGGGTTTGTGTTCCAACAGTTCTTTCTCACTGCCAACATCTCCGTTCTGGAGAACGTTATGCTCCCGATGAAGATTGCCGGGGTGCGTCGCAGCGAGCGGAAGGCACGCGCGCACGCCGCTCTTGAGCAATTGGAAATGGATGACAAAGCGTCGAACAAGGCCGTCAACCTGTCGGGCGGTCAGAAGCAGCGTTCGGTGATCGCCCGCGCGCTCGTCAACAACCCGCGCATCATTTTCGCGGATGAACCCACCGGAAACTTGGACACCGCGACGGGAGGCAATGTCGAGGACATTCTCTTCGCACTCAACCGCGATAAGGGCATCACCCTGATTGTCGTCACCCATGACGATGAGTTGGCTGCCCGCTGTGATCGCCGCATTTATATTCGCGACGGACTCCTCGTGAACGACACCACGGAGGTGGCCGCATGAACGCCCTCGACCTGATCGGCACCGCCGCATCCAATACGTTCCGCTCGAAGACCCGCACCGTTCTGACGATCCTCGCGATCTTCGTTGGTGCTTTCACGCTCACGATCACCAATGGCCTCGGCACTGGCATCAATCGCTACATCGATGACACGGTGACCTCGATCGGCGCGGAAGATGTTATGACCGTGTCAGTGAGCCAAGACGCCAACGCCGGCTTCGCCGACAGCTCTGGGCCCGCCGAATACGACCCCGATGCGATTGCCAGCGATGGCTTCAACCGCCCCGGCTCCACCGTGGTGGCCCTCACCCCCGACGATCTAGAGACGCTCGCTAGCATTGACGGCGTGCTCGATGTTGAGGCAACCAAGTCAATTTCTCCTGACTGGATCCAGTCAGGCGACGGCCCCCAGTACCTGACCTCCGTGGGCGGACTCGTTGATGGCCAGACCGTGCAGCTTGCAGCCGGCACAGCTCCCTCCGCCGATTCGGATGCCTTCGAACTGAATGTGCCAATCTCTTATGTGGAATCGCTCGGCTTCGCTGACGCGGATGCCGCGGTGGGCCAGACCCTGACGATCGCGATCACTGACGCGGAACGCACCCAGCATCTCGTCGACGCGACCATCGTGGGCGTCGCCGAAGAAAGCATCGCCGCCACTGGTGCCGGTGGACTGGTCGTGAACGATGCGCTGACTGACGAGCTGTACTCGACGCAGAACATCGGAATCGCTCTCGATGAGCAAGAGCGCTACGCCCAGGCGAGCATCCGCTTCGATGCTGCCGCGACGGATGCCGATGTCACAGCCCTCAAGGAACGCCTCACCGATGCCGGTTACACCGGCACGACCGTGGCCGACCAGCTCGGAACGTTCAAAACCATCATCGACGCCATCGTGCTCGTGCTGAACGCCTTCGCCATCATCGCCCTGCTGGCAGCAAGCTTCGGCATCGTGAATACCCTCTTCATGTCGGTGCAGGAACGCACCCGCGAAATCGGCCTCATGAAAGCCATGGGAATGGGCGGCGGCAAGATCTTCGGACTTTTCAGCCTCGAAGCTGTCATCATCGGCTTCCTCGGGAGCGCGATCGGTGTCGGCATCGGGATGCTCGTCGGAACAGGCATCAGTTCGGTGCTCGCCGGGGCACTCCTCGCTGACCTCCCGGGGCTCACCTTGATTGCCTTCGACCCACTATCGGTCACCGTGATCATCCTGGTCGTCATGGCCATCGCGTTCCTCGCGGGCACCCTGCCCGCCGCCCGCGCTGCTAAGGCCGACCCGGTTGAGTCTTTGCGCTACGAGTAAGCAGCGCCACCGCGACGCCGCCGATTAGCGCGAAGCCCTGAGCGATGACTGCTATCACCTTGTCGGAATACCAGACAGGCTCGTAGATGACGGGAAGCCCAATTGCACTCAGGTCCAATGGAACATAAACGGATGCCACCAAGAGTGCAAGGCCGCCCGCCGCGATCACTGCCACGACCAGCCCGGTCCACCAGCGGTACACCGCCAGGACCAGAACGGCCGCGAGGATATTCATCACGCTCTGGATGCGGAACAACGCGCCCTGACTGACGAGCGAGCCGACAATGGCATCGAACGGAGTCGCGAGAACAAAGTGCACGTAGGCGTTAACCAGCAACGCGAGTGCAATCCAAATCCGTGCCGCAATACTGAAAATCTTCATGTACTTGCCCTTTCTCTCAACAACTTCCCGGAAACAATGAAACCGGCGGGGAGCGATTCGATCGCTCCCCGCCGGCTCACTCGTGAATTGGTTTTACTGAATACCCTTGTTGGCTGCAATTCCGCCAGCGAGAGCTGTTGCCGTCATCGGCATGTGTCCAGCAGCTTCCTTCAGCAGCGCGAAGTAGGCAGGGTCACCGGCGATGTTGGCGTCGATCGCTGCAATGAGCGATGAAGCGTGCGTCTCAAGGCCGGCCTGTACATCTTCAGCCGAGAGCTCAGGAACAACCGAATTCATCAGCTGGCCGAACGACACTGCGTAGCCGCCGAGATCTGACATTGCCTGGTCGATGCCAGCCTGGTCATCCGTGGCCTTCGCGACTGCATAGTTCACGAAGAACGGGATGTGCGAGCGCCAGGAATCGAGGAACGGCTGCTCGGCATCGGGGTAGGCCGAGCCCACGAGGGCTGCAATCTCGACCGAGTTGGTGTCGAGCGTTTCGACTGCTCCGGCAACATCAGCCGTCGTAAGGTCGCCACCATCGGCGAGCGCCTGGTCGATGGCTGCACCGGCAAGGTAGACGTGGTCAGCGAGCAGTGCCGTTAGCGATGCACGCAGCGCGGAACCGTCGCTGTTTACTGTGTCGACGACCATCGAAGAGTTGCTCTCATCAGTGGTGGCCGGAGCCTCTGTAGCTGCCGAGCAGCCCGAGAGGGTGAGTGCCGCTGCGAGTCCGAGACCGGTGATTGCTGTGAATTTACGCATTGCTTCTTCTCCTTGTTGATGTTTTTTGTTGGTGGTGCGTTGTGTCGTGCGGGTTCTTACGGTTCGACCGTGACGGTTGCGTTCATGGTCAAGTGCGGTTGGCAGTAGTACGAGTACTCGCCGGGTTCGTCGAAGGTGTAGGAGAACGTGTCGCCCTCCTGGCCCTTCGGAGCTAGGTCGTGGTCGAAGAGGCCGTCTGGTGTTTGCGTCCCGCGGAGACCAGTTGACTCGTTGACGTCACCCCAAGCTCCGGAGGTGACGGTGTGACCGATCGTCTCGCCGTTCTGCCACGTAACCGTTGTGCCGACCTTGACGGTGAGATCCTTCGGCATGAACTTCAGGCCGATAGTCGTGACAACGTTTTCGTCGGTTTCGGCGGGCTGTTCGCTCCCGCTCGTCTCGGACGGCGTCGTTGCGGACGGTTGAGAACCTGCACATCCCGAAAGCGCAATGAGAAGTGCTGGCAAGAGGAGCGCACCTGCGAGGGTGGCTTTCGGTGCCCGAAGTGTTCTGGTGAGTGACATGTAGATGATTCGGCGCCCAACGCTAAATGGTTTGGTATCAATTTCTCGGGCGCAGAAAAAGCTTGGCAGGGAAGCGGAATAGGAATTCTGAACAGCCCCAGGCGAGCGGCTCCCGGAAGGAGGTCAGCGAAGCCGCTGTGCTTGCTGTCGGGTATTTACGCAGAATCCCGAGGGCTGCTCGGCCTTCCGTCTCTTGCTCTATCTGGAGAGGGGAAATCGATACTGGCCCCAGGCGTAGCGCTCACAATCGTGTTCGCCCCGCCAAAACCCGGCGCACAAGCTTTTCGACCTCGATGAAGATCAGCACGGTCGACGCGGCGGCTGCGCACCCCATCCACTCCCCGAGCGTGAGCGGCACGAGTTGCAGCACGCTGGCGCTGACCGGCCACGACATCACAAGCCACTGCAGCCCAAGCGAGCCGAGGGCGGTCGCAACAAGGAACGGGTTGCTGAACGGACTGATCGTGAAGAGCGAGCGTCGCTCGGTGCGCGCACTACCTGCTTGGAAGAAGCTCATCAGCACAAAGACCGTCATCGTGATCGTGCGCACGCGATCCAGTTCATAGCCAGCCGCGAGCGCCAGCTGGAACGTGATGATCAGCACGGTCGCCATCCAGCTCGACGACATCACGGTGCGCACCCACAACTCGCGCGACAGGATCCCCTCGTGCGCTGCCCGCGGCCTCCGCCGAAGCTCGTCCCCCTCGGCGGGCTCGAACGCGAGCGCAACATCTTGCAGGCCGCTCGTGACAACGTTGATCCACAACACCTGCACCGGGATAAGCAGCAGCGGCTGATCGAAAAAGAAGCTGATCGCGACGGCCAACATGATTCCGAAGCCAGTCGACAGCAGAAAGAACGTTGATTTGCGGATGGCCGAGAACACGATGCGACCCTGCCGAACTGCCTCGACAACGGTGGCAAAACGGTCATCGGTGAGCACGACATCCGCAGCTTCTCGCGCAACGTCAGTGCCCGCCTTGCCCATCGCAACACCGATAGCGGCCGCTTTCAGCGCGGGGGCGTCGTTCACGCCGTCCCCCGTGACTGCGACCGTTTCCCCCGTGGCTTGCAATGCCTGAACAACGCGGAGCTTGTCTGACGGTGAAACACGCGCGACCACGCCGGCGTGGGCTACCCGGTCAGCTAGCGCAGCATCGTCAAGCTCGTCGAGTTGAGCCCCCGTGATTACATCGTCACAGTCGGCGATTCCGAGTCGTCGTGCGATCGTAGTAGCCGTCAACGGGTGATCACCCGTCACCATGATGACGCGGATCCCCGCTCCAACACAGAGGGCAATCGACTCGAGGGCCTCCGCTCGCGGAGGGTCGGTGAGAGCAACAAGGCCGAGCAGTTGCAGCTTGCTGGGGTGCGGAAGTTCCGGACCCGTGAGCTCGTTGTGCTCCACACTTCGACAGGCGATTGCCAACACGCGGTAACCATCGCTGGCCAGCTGAGCCTGGGCGTCGTACACCCGCTGGCGTGCGGTCGCATCGAGGGAGCCTCCCCCGGCCTCCTCGCTACACATCGAGAGCACGAGCTCCGGCGCGCCCTTAACGTAAAGCATGAGTGCCGCATCCGTCTCCCGCTTGTCGTTACGGCGCAGCGATTGTGAATAACGGTTCTGTGGTTCGTACGGCAGCCGTGCCACTTGATCGGGCTCGTCATCGTCACTCGTAACACCAAGCGAGCGTGCGAGCACTGCAAGCGCAACATCGACGGCATCACCGATGAAACCGCCTTCGTCGTCATCGCGAGAGTGTGCCTCGTTCACGAGTGCACCCGCCATGATGAGATCGTGCAGCACCCCACTCGGCTCGTAACGCATGCCCTCAACCTCAATGACGCCGCGGTCTGGCACCCACACCCGCTCGACGGCGAGGCGGTTTTGGGTGAGCGTACCCGTCTTGTCGCTCGCAATCACCGTCGTCGAGCCGAGCGTTTCGGCGGCCGGCAGCGTGCGCACGATCGCGCCCTGGGTTGCCATCCGGCGCACTCCGAGTGCCAGCGCGACCGTCATCACGACGGGCAACGCCTCAGGGATGGTTGCTACCGCCATGGCGATCGCCGATAGCAAGACCGATTCGAGTTCTTCGCCGAGCAGCAGACCAGTCGCGATCACCGCGACGGCAACGACTGCCACGAAGACTCCAATGCGGTGTTCGAGACTGTTAATGCTCCGCTGGAGTGGCGTCTTCTCCGGGCTGGTTTGGATCAGTTCGTTTATCCGCCCCAGCTCCGTGTCTCGTCCCGTCGCGACGACCACACCACGAGCACGGCCAGACGTGACGAACGTACCGCTGTAGAGCATCCCGCGGCGGTCGGCCGTCGCCGCATGCACGGGAACCGCGTCAGGAGTTTTGTGAACCTGCTCCGACTCGCCCGTGAGCATCGATTCATCAACCTGAAGCGCGTGAGCATCGACAATTCTGACATCTGCGGTTACCTGCTCACCGCTCTCCAGCGTGACAACATCACCGGGAACGAGATCCACCGCTCGAAGACGGATGACGTGGCCGTCTCGCAGAGCGCGTGCCCGTGGAACAGCGAGCGAGGCGAGGGCTCGCATTTCTCGCTCGGCCCGGGACTCTTCCCAAAAACCAATCGAGGCATTCAGCACGAGCACAATGAGAATGGCGGTCGAGTCGACCCAATCTTGCTGCAGCAGCGTAATCGTCGCGGCCACCAACAGGATCGCGATCAGCGGCGAACGAAACTGTCGCAATGCCACCACTATGGCGGGCGTTGGCTTGCGCACTTCCAACCGATTCGGCCCATACTCGGCTTGCCGTTCGGCGGCCTCGGCGGCGCTCAGCCCCTGCGCGCTCGTCTTCAGTCGAACAAACGCCTCAGCAGAATCGAGCGCGTGCCACGGTTCCTCCGACACGCCTGTTGTCATAGCCCCACGCTACAACGGTGGCGTTGGTACGACTAGAGGTGTGCGTGCGAACGCGACAGTGCGCTGATGGGCAACGCCCCAAAGACCCTTCCGTCCGCGACGTGCTGTTCGCGCGTGCCCCTCACGGCACAACGACAACGGCCGCGAGCGGGTTTCCCCGTTCACGGCCATTGCTTTCGTGCGTGTGGAGAACGCTAGCGGTTCAGCACTTCGTTGACTTCTTCAGCGAGTGCCGGCATCGCTTCTGACGCGTCGAGGTCGTCGAAGTAGATGGCGTGGATGCGCTCGGTCATGAGGTCTTCGAGCTCGCTGTAGGCCTTCGTCATCGGGCGAGGCTTGCCGTAGGTGATCTGCTCAGCAGCAACCGCATAGCCAGGAGTGGTCTCCATGAGGTCCTTGATCAGGTCGGTTTCGAGAGCCGAAAGACGCACGGGCAGGTACCCGGTGCGCGACGAGGAGTAGGCAGCCTGCTCGGTGTCGCTTGTCCACTTCATGAACTCGAATGCTGCGGCCTTCTCCTGGTCCGTACCAGTGTTGGCGAGGTAGATGTTCGATCCACCGACTGAGACACCACGCTGGCCGTTGTCACCGGCGGGAATCAGCGAGACACCAACATCCACTCCGTTACCGGCAGCAAGCCCAAGGATCGACTGGATGCCGCCCGAGCTCAAGAAGGTGAATGCTGTATCTGCGCTGCCGGCTGCCGCGAAGAACGCGCTCACGTCTGCAGCACCGGTGACCTTGATGAGGTCGCGGTCTTCGAGGTCGGCGATCCACTCGATCGTCTTGATGGCACCCTCGGTGTCATACATCGACGCGGTCTCGTCGTCGTTGAGCACAGCGGTTCCGCCGTACGAGTAGAAGAGTGCTTCCATGACCCAGAAGTCGTAGTCGCAGAAGATCATCGCGGGGCCGCCGACATAGTCGTGAGCCGCCTCGAGGTACTCCTCAAACTCGTCGAATGTTTCGGGGCCGGTCTCTTTGAGGCCGAGTTCGCGCATCATGTCTTGGTTTACGTACATCACGGGAACACTGCGCATGTGCGGGAAGGCGTACATGTCGCCATCAACGTAGAGGTTGTCGGTTTCGCCCATCTGGAAGTCCGCGTCGTCCATCTCGACAGCGGCCATGTACGGCTCGAGGTTGAGCGTGGTGGTGGCGCGAGCGAACCGGTCGGTCATTCCGACCTCATCCACAAACATGTTGGGAAGAGTGTCAGCGAGCGCTGCCGCGTTGACCTTCTGCTCGGTCTCAACGTAGTCGCCCTGGTAGTTGGCGGTGACGTGGATGTTGAGCTCGTCACCACGGGTCTCGTTGAACATGTCAACGAGCTCCTGGTTCACGTCTTCAACGGCTGCCGTCCAGAACTCAAGCTCGACGGTCTCTTCACCGGGCTCGTAGGTGTAGCTAGCGGCATCCGCATTGGCTGCGGTGCAGCCAGAGAGCAGAACCGAGCCGAGGGCAATCGAAGCGAGAACGCCGGCGCGTGCCCGACCTCGCGAGAAACGGGTAGAGGACATGGTGGTGCCTTTCTTTGATGTGGTTGAGGTGGTGCGTGTTGAGGTGGTGCGTTGTTGGTTGATGCGGACGAGGAAATCGAAGGGCATCATTTGACGCCGGTATAGGTGAACGCCGAGATGATGTGACGGCGCGCAAACAGGAACACGATGAGGATCGGCACGACGAGGAGCATGTTTCCGGCCATCACAATGGTCGGCGCGATCTCATCGAGCGCTTCGAGTCGCGGCACGGCCACCGGAAGCGTGCGGGCCGCATCCGTGGTGGTCCAGACCAGCGGGAAGAAGTAGTTATTCCAGGTGCCAATGAACGTGATCAGCCCGATGGTCACGATGGTCGGTTTGGCCAGCGGCAACATGATGCGACGGATGATCGTGAACTCACTCGCGTGATCAAGTCGCGCTGCTTCGATCAAGCTGTCGGGCACTCGCATGAAGGTTTGACGCAGCAAGAAGATGCCGAACCCACTCGCGATGAAGGGCAAGATCAGCGAGAGGTGTGTGTTGAGCAGCCCCATCTTGGCGTACATCGCGAACACCGGAAGGAAGATCAGTTGGCCAGGGATCATCATCGTCGCCAACACGACGCCGAAGAGCACGTCGCGGCCTTTGAAATGGAAACGTGCGAAGGCATAAGCGGCGGGCACGATGATCAGAAACTGACCGAGCAGGGTGCCGCCCGTGACGATTACCGAGTTCAACGCGAAGTGGCCGAAGTTCACCCGGTCGAACGCTGCAATGAAGTTATCCCAGCGCACGGCATCCACCCAGAACTGCGGAGGAATGGAGAGCGCTTCGGATGCTGTCTGAAAGGCGGTGAGCACCATCCAGTAGAACGGACCGGCGAACACCAACACGAGCAGGAGCGACACCACGATGCGTGCGATGACGCGCACCGCTTTCCACAGAATCGTGCCGCTTCGGGCCGTGCGAGCGCTCGGTGTAACGGGCGGTGGCGGTGGCGACACGGGGCCGCGCGAAGAACCGGCAGCCGTGGGTGGCGTAGGAGGGGCAATCGTCGTAGTCATCGGTAGTGCACTCTTTTCTGGAACGCGCGGAAGTAAAGCACGGTGATGAGGCCCACGAGCACCATCAGCACGACGGCGATCGCAGCGGCATAACCAACTCGGTAGTACTCGAAGCCTTCGCGGTAGACGGCGAAGATGAGTGTGTTGGTTGAGCTTTGCGGTCCGCCCTGCGTCATGACGTTGATTGTGTCGAAGGCCTGAAACGACCCGATGACGTTGACGAGAACGAGAAAGAACAGCGTGGGTGAGATCATTGGGATGGTGATCTTTCGAAAGCGGGTCCACGCCGAAGCATTGTCGAGGTCCGCGGCTTCGAACAGGTACCGCGGAATCGACTGCAACGCCGAGAGGATAATCAAGGCGTTCAGCCCGACCGACTTCCAGACCGACACAAGCACCAGCGAGAACAGGGCGACTTCGGTATCGGAAAGCCAGCCAACAGGCTCAAGCCCGACTGCGCTCAAGATTTGGTTGAACAGCCCGATGTCGTCATCCATCAGCCACACAAAGATGAGCGAGACCGAGACCAGCGCGATCACGTTGGGAGCAAAGCTGACGCCCTGCAAGAACTCGCTGAGCCAGCCTTGGCGATTAAGGAACAGTGCCAAGATCAGACCGAAGATCATGACGAGTGACACTTCCATGCCCATATACACGAGTGTGTTCTGGATGACCTTGCCGAAGTCAGGGTCAGTGAAGAGCTCGGCGAAGTTTCCGAAACCCACGAACTTCATCGGGCCACGAAGGTCCCAGGAGAAGACGCTCAGTACGGCGTTGTAGCCGATCGGATACAGATAGAAGACAGCGAGAATCACGAGCGCTGGCGCGATGAGCGCGTACGGCAACAGCCGTCGATCTCTCAGTAGCGAGGTTTTCATGCGGAGACGACCTCGCGAACCTGGCCGGAGATAGCCGGTTCGGCGATGCGCTCTTCGTTGGCATCAAACCAGTGGATGTCGTTGGTCTCGACCCGCACGAGAGCGTCACCGAGGGGGCGCGCGATCTCGTCGAATCGCTTAATCGCAATGCGCGAGCCGTCGGGCAGCACGGCGCGGTACACGAGCTCCGCTCCAAGGTTCTCGAGGGCGATGATGGTGACCGTGAGCTCAGTTTCGCCTGGCACCACGGGGCGGCTGGTGTCGGCAAACGTGAGTCGCTCAGGGCGCACTCCGAGCCACTCGGCACCCTCGGGAGCATCGGCGGCGACATCCGCACCGAATGCAGCAATGGGCACGACGTTCATGGGCGGGGTTCCGATGAAGCGACTCGTGAACACGTTCTGCGGTTTCGCGTACAGCTCGGTCGGTGCCGATTGCTGTTGGATGCGGCCCGCGTCCATGAGCACAATCGAGGTGCCCATACTCATCGCTTCGACCTGGTCGTGAGTGACGTAGACGAAGGTTGCCCCGAGGCGTTCGTGAAGTTCGATGAGCTCAATGCGCATGTGCTGGCGCAGCTTCGCATCGAGGTTGGAGAGCGGTTCGTCCATGAGAAAGACGGCAGGCTTTTTGACCATGGCGCGCGCCAACGCAACCCGCTGGCGTTCGCCGCCCGACAGCGCATCAGGATTTTTGCGCAGGTGCGGCGTGAGGCCAACGGTCTCTGCAATCTCGTGCACAAGTTCGCGGCGCTCCAGCTTGGGGACCTTGTTGTTGCGCAGGCCAAACTCGATGTTCTCTTCCACCGTCATCGTCGGGTAGATGGCGTAGTTCTGAAAGACCATGGCGACACCACGCTGACCGGGAGTCACATTGTCGACCGTCTTTCCGCCAATCGAGATCGTGCCAGTGGTTGGCTTCTCGAGACCGGCAATCATGCGCAGCGTTGTCGATTTTCCGCACCCCGACGGGCCAACGAGAACCGAGAAGCTGCCGGCTTCGATCGTGAGATCAAGGCTCGGGATGATCTCCTTGTCGCCATACGACTTACCAATGTTTCGCAGTTCAATCTGACTCATGCGCGTGCCTCCGTGTCGTGGGATGTGCTGTGTGGTGGGTGCTGGTCACCGCGGTTATCGACGCCGCGGTTCTGGACGTTGCCGACGTCGGGTCGATTCGACATCAGACCATCGATATCGAACTCGAGGATGCGGTCAGCGGCTGCGTCGTCGTCGACAGTCCAGGCGTTGATGCCCAGCCCGTGCTCTCGGGCTTCCGCCACAAATCGCTCGTTGATGAGGGAGAAATGGGGGTGCAACACGTTCGCGCCGCAGCGGCGCGCATAGCCGGGCAGATCGGCGAAGGTTTCGACGAATGCGATCGCCGTCGTGAACTCTGGGTAGGAGCGAGCGAAACCAGCGATAGCGCGATGGTTGATCGACGAAATCAGGGTCGAGTCAACCCCATCATGCGCGCGAACTTCGGCGGCAACGAGATCGTTGACAGCACCCCACGAGTTGGTGAAATCTTTCGTCTCGATGTTGACCCAGACGCCTCGCTCGGCCGCGAACGACAACACTTCGCTGAGCGTCGGGATGCGAGTAACCGCGCGAGCGAACTGGCCCTCAAACCCGCGATCGAAGTTGAGCACGCGCAACTCGGCGAGAGTGAAATCCCGCGCCCAGCCCATGCCGTCTGACGTGCGATCGACACGGGGGTCATGCAAGACGACCAGGTGTCCGTCGCTCGTAACGTCAACATCCAATTCGATCTTGGTCGCTCCCATTTCGGCGGCAAGCTCGAACGCGGCAAGAGTGTTCTCCGGCGCGTAGCTGCTGGCACCGCGGTGGGCGATGATGCGGCTATCGATGGTCGGTCGATCGCCGCTGCTCAATGCAGACCGGTTCATGCGGATACTCCTCGACGGTTGAGAGCGGATTGGTACGAATCGGTGACCACAGCGTCGACCCCGAGAGCGAAGAGTTGATCGAGCTGCTCCTCTTCGGTGACGGGCCAGAACTCGGCAACCAGGGTGGAGGCGCACACCATCATGCCGAGAGCTTGCGCACCATGCACGTCGCCGGTGGCGGCGCCGACAGCGATCGGGTGAAGGGCGATCGCTCCGACCGCGGCGGCATACGATGCGGCCTCTTCCATCACGACAAGGTGGCGAAGACCAATCTTGAGAGACGGATGCGCGACAGCAAGCGCCGCCATCGACACATGATTAGTGGAGGTGATTGTCACGCGCTCGTGCATACGACGCTTGTGCACGAGCTCTGCGACCGCAACAGCGGCGGGGCTGGCTCCCTCACTGTGCTGCGGGTCTTCCTTCACATCAAGGATGAGATGGGCATCGGAACCGGCCAGCAACTCGACCACTTCAGCAAGCGTCGGAATTCGGGTGCCAGCGAATCCCTCGCGCCCAACGCCAATGTCGACCGTCTTCAGCTCAGCCAAGGTGAGCTCTTCGACAAGCGCCTTTGGCTGGCCATCGTAGAGAACGCTTGCGCCGCGAAGCGCTACAAGTTCAGCATCTCGTGAGAGTCGAACGTCGATTTCGACCCCGTCAGCCCCACGGCGAAGCGACTGCTCAATCGCGGCGAGAGAATTCTCCGGTGCGACGTCGGCGGCACCTCGACGCGCAAAAACGAGAGTCATACGAGCGCCTCTACTTTCGCGAGCGCTGCTCGCCGCGCGACAGCGATATCCGGGGTGTTCGTGATGATCGAATCAACACCGGCGGCGATGAGGTCGTCGATCTGTTCCGCCTCACTCCGGCTGGAGAATGGCGCTGGCATAGTCCAGGCATTCACGGCAAGGTTCGCCGCGCGCGCCTGCCGCATGGTCTCGGGCGTGAGGGCCAGATGAGCGGGATGGATGGCATCCGCACCGGTCGTGGCAGCGTAGTTGCCGATTTCGTGCAGTGACATCATGTGGAGCAGACCGGTGCGCACGTCGGGGTGGCTGAGCTTGAGCTCAGCCATTGACGTGTGGTTGAACGATGAGAAGAAGACTTGCTCGACGAGACCTCGGCGCAGTACTTCATCGGCAGCACGACGAGCCAACTCGCCGTAGGCCTTGTCGTGACGGTAGATGTCTTTGACTTCGATATTCAGTACGAGACTGCGACGTTCAACAAGGTCAAAGATTTCGTCGAGCGTCGGGATGAGAGCGCCGGCGTAATCGCCCGGGTTTCCTGTTCCGAAATCCAAACGGCGCAACTCACTGAAAGTGAGTTCCGAGACGCGGCCCGTACCGTTCGACGTTCGGTCGATCGTGTCGTCGTGAATGGCGACAATCACGCCGTCGCTGGTGGCATGGATGTCGATTTCCATGCCATCCGCGCCTAGGTTTGCGCCGAGTTCGAAGGCCTCGAGGGTGTTCTCTGGGGCGTAGGCCATGGCACCTCGGTGGCCAAGGATGAGGGGTGACGCAGTCATTGGGACTTCTTTCGTTCGGTTCTGGGCATAAAAAAACCCGGGGAGTCAGCAGCGCCAACGCACCACACGGCTGTGCCGTGCGCGTTGATGATGCTGACCCTCCGGGTGCTCTCTAGTGACTCTGCCCTGGGGTGTGTTTTCAGTTGTGGGTGGTGCTGGCAACTCTGGTGAGGCGGTGATCTGCCTCGGGAAGCGTCGAGGTTAGGCGACGCGGGTATGAATTCGTGACCGTCGACGCCGCCACAGTGCGGGGTTTCCGGTAGATACGTAGTCGGCGCCGCAGTCGAGCACGGCGTCGATTTCGTCAGGATTACGGATGAGCCCACCGACGATGAGGGGCTGCTGGATGCTGGCTCTGAGATCGCGGATGACGCGCGGCATGAGCCCTGGCATCACCTCGACCTCGGTGGGACGGCTCGCGTGCACTTGGCGCATCGCGTTGTCGACCGCGTGAGTATCGACAGCGAAGAACCGCTGCACCGACGCAATGCCGAGCTTTCGTGCGGCAGCAACCGCAGCGCTCTTGGTAGTGATGACTCCGTCAACTCCGACGTGTTCCGCAAGAAACTGCACGGCAGCACCGTCACGGCTGATTCCGCCCACGAGTTCAAGATGAACATGGGCTGTTTTACCGGCGTCATGGATGCGGGCAACCATGCCTGCGAGAGAATTGATGTCTCCCACCAGCAGGTTGATGCGCGCTACGTCGCTCTCAAGTGCATCCTTGAGCATGCCGTGTTCTTGCACAGAAGCGATGAGGGGAAACTCCCCCGCCGCTGTGCCACGCCATCTCAACTCGCTCATGTTGGTGCCCACGCTAAACACCGGAGTTAGCGGCGCGGTAACGCTCAGGTAAACGACAAACGCTGAGAGTTTGTCAGCCGACGTTTCGTGAAATGTTACTGGCGTGCTTCGATCAGGACTGGCTCAAACGAGACTGGCCCAGAACACTGGCCGAACAGCCCGCGTCGCTCAACGCTTACCGGAATCTCATATGTTGCGTCACTGATCACAAACCCGTCGCGGTCAGATACCACCACGTGGAGCGAGCGTTCTCCTCCCAAGACGAAGACAGAGTCGTCCACGTACGGCGGCTCTTGCGGCACTTCCCACTGTTTGCCGTCGCTTCGAGTCACCGGTTGCACAACGCACTCCTCGCCAAAACAGGCCGAGAGCATCTCAGCCTCGTGCAGCGCATCTTCTAGCTCAATCACGGCAGGACCGTTGTTGACGTAGCCGACGGCGCTGCAAGCGAGACACCCTGAGAGCGACATCATCGCCACGGCGCCGAGAGCTGCCGTTGCCAGCGCTCTCCGTGTCTTGGTCATATCTAGAGCATATGAATAGCGCGGCGCGACGTGAGAGGTGAGCATTCTTTGTTACGTAAACGAAACGCTCCGAATGACCTGGCCCAAAGAGCCCGGTTCGCAAGAAAGTGAGTGTGCCCCTGGAGGGATTCGAACCCCCAACCTGCTCCTTAGGACGGAGTTGCTCTTCCGTTGAGCTACAGAGGCTGGCTTTTCGAGTGTAGCCGAGTACGGCACGAAGAACCCTCAGCCAGAGGGCCAGCGTTACGAGGTCGGCGGTGCTGCACCATCGATCGCGGTTGGCAGCGGATACTGCAGCGGCTGCAGGTCGGGCTCCAACCACTGCGTGCGACCCTCAGCGATGCGCTCGGGTGAGTAGAAACGTTTGATGATGGACTTGTCGAGCAGCTCCGGTGCGTCATCCAGGTCATCTATCAGCGCAATGAGATCGAACCAGGCGCGAGTGAGCGTGATGTGAAAAGCATCCGGTTTGCCCGCCCGCACGGCCATGCTCTTAATGCCGACCGCGAGACGTTCGAAGCCGTCAATAGCGCCATACGCACGAGCAAGCAACCACGCCACGCGAACATGACGTTCGTGTGAAAACGCGGCAGGCGCGATGGTGTTGTTTTCGAACGTTGTCATGAGTTCGTCGTCAGTCATGATCAATCACTCCACACAGTTACTCTCGCAGGCTTCATGCTCGCCAGCGCGCGGTCACACCAAACAGTTACTGGCCTGGCGGGTAGAGGAACGACTCGACCTCGCTGGCCGGGATGGTGCGCTGACCATAGGAGAGGTAGACGTAGTTGTATTCCTCAAGCAGAACTGAACCGTCGGAATTGACTTGCTTCACGTATGAAACGTGGTTGTCCCAGCCAAACCACGCCACAGAACCGACAACGGGAGTCGCGCTCACGGTCCAGCCGTGGGTCTCCCAAGCCGACTTCCACTGGTATGCGTCTCCACCATTCGGCGTGAGATCTGCCCAGGCCCAGCGGAACGGTGCCGCGAAGGAACCAACGTCGCGGTTCAGCCGCCACGCTACAAAGTCGGTGCACTGGCGGTAGTAGTAATTCAAAGGTGAAAGGCTGCTGCCTGCAGTCGGCCATGGGTAGTCGTCGCCCAATGCTTGAGCGCCCGATGAAGCGTAGAGCGCGTTTGCCGAGGCAATCGCATCCTGCTGCTGAATCGCTGCAAGATCTTCGGGCGATGTCGCCTCGAACTGATCACGCGTGAGCTCCGGCAATTCCAGCTCAGCGCTAACCGTCACCGACTGGACTCTCGCTTGAGCGGCATCCGCGACAGCAGAAACTGACACGAGTGTTCCCTCGTCTGAGATCAAACCGCCTTGGCCGTAGGCCGGCAATCCTGCCACAGCAAACAGCCCGCCAATAACAGCCATCGAAGCCACAGCACGAAGCGGGCTCTTGCGAACACGCTTGGCTGTGGCTTTCGGAGCCGAGTGGGCACGAGGTGCCTGAGCAACGATCGGCGCAACACGGTTATTCAGCGCGGGGGCTGCCGGGGTGTACACAACCGGTGCCTCATCGTGAGCGGCCGCAGCGGGAGCACGAGGAATCTTCGGCGCAGCTACAGGCTTGCCGATAGTCGCAGCATCTCGTGCGGCACGTGCTTCGCGACGCGAAAGAAAGATAGGAGCTTCACTCGAAGGTTCCGCCGAGGGCACGCCGGAAACGTCCGGGCCATCAGATGAGATACGGGACAATCGGGAACCTTCAGGTGGAGCGCGCTCAAAGAAAACTAGGGAAATCCTTGAACACAGGAATAATCACAACAGCATAACAGTTACGCCGCTGGAGCCAAATATTCTTCCCAATCTGGGAGTCCTCTTTCAATACCCCGCACCAACCACGCGCTGGTGTGCGGCGGACGCGGCTTGATGAGCAGGCGCCAGTTCATCTCCGCGGGAGTGCGATTGCTCTTCACGTTGTTGCAACGCAAGCAGCACGCCACCAGGTTTTCCCACGAATCTTCGCCACCGCGAGAGCGAGGCATCACGTGGTCGATGGTGTTTGCGGAAGCCCCGCAATAGCCACACCGGTGACCGTCACGTCGCAGCACTCCACGACGAGAAACCGGCAACCTGCGCGTAGAAGGAATACGCACATAATTTCGAAGGATGATGACCGACGGTCGCTCCCACGATTCACTCGCGCTCCACACCGGATGATCCGGGTCGGCAGCGATAACTGTCGCTTTCTGATTCATCACGAGCACAACGGCTCGTTTAAAGGACACGACCGCGAGCGGCTCATAGCCGGCGTTCAGGACCAAAGTGCGCATTGTCATCCTCTCGAAAGAGCCTGCACGGCTTGCAGGCAATCGACTTCCCCGAAATTCAGCGAAAAGGAGGCAGAAACACAAAAAGGCACCGTCGAAAGACGATGCCTAGTGATTCAGCGCGCAAAAACTGCTGCGCACAGTACTGCTGTGTCGTATGTGGAAGTGGGCACGCGCATCCACGGTTTGGATGCTGCACCTACTTAACATGCGATTCTCCGGTTCATTCGTGAACTCCAAGGGCTACAGGCTAACCCAGTTTTTGGGGCACATTGCACGCGGGCGCGCCGAATCGGATGACGAGACGGTTACGCCTCGGTGAACGCCGGAATCCGAAAGCTACGCGCTCGGCTTCTCCACAAAGATATGAACGGCAACCTCGTTGGGCAGCTCGAGACCTTCGCCAAACCCTTCAACGGTGACCGCAACGTAGGAGTCTGCAGCAGCGAATGTGGCTGTCTTGCCTGGCATAACGCCAGCACCAAACAGCTGCTGCAACAGTTCAGGTTCGAACTGCACGGGTTCACCCAATCGACGGATGAGTCCGGTCACCGGGGTGGTTCTTTCAGCGACAAGCTCAACGATGTTAACCATGCCGTCGCTGAAAGATGCCGCAGCAACACCACCCAGCTCTTCCAAGCCAGGAATGGGGTTGCCATAGGGCGACTCAGTGGGGTGATCAAGAATTTCGATGAGCTTGCGCTCTACCTGCTCACTCATCACGTGCTCCCACCGGCAGGCTTCGTCGTGAACGAGCGCCCAGTCGAGACCAATAACATCGGCGAGGAGCCGCTCAGCAAGACGGTGCTTGCGCATGACATGCGTGGCACGACGCCGGCCCTCAACCGTGAATTCGAGGTGGCGGTCGCCTTCTACGACGACGAGGCCGTCACGTTCCATGCGGCCGATGGTTTGCGAGACGGTCGGGCCAGAGTGGCCGAGCCGCTCAGAGATGCGGGCCCGCAACGGGACAATGTTCTCTTCTTCGAGATCAAGAATCGTGCGCAGGTACATCTCGGTGGTGTCAACGAGATCGGTCATGAAACCAGACTAGCCCGAACTGGCCAATAGAATTGGACGCATGCCGAGCCTGACGATTCCTACTGACCTCCTTCCCTCCGATGGACGATTCGGAGCTGGCCCTTCCAAAGTGCGCCCCGAACAGATCGAGCATCTCGTTTCTAGCGCGCGAAACATTCTCGGCACGTCCCACCGCCAAGCACCGGTTCGTGACCTCGTTGGCCGCGTACGTTCGGGCCTCGGAGAGCTTTTCCA
This sequence comes from Salinibacterium sp. NG22, assembly GCF_015864925.1. Taxonomy (NCBI): domain Bacteria; kingdom Bacillati; phylum Actinomycetota; class Actinomycetes; order Micrococcales; family Microbacteriaceae; genus Salinibacterium; species Salinibacterium sp. NG22. Next base: position 1,014,271 of record NZ_JADYWG010000001.1, read on the forward strand.
GATCCCGGAGGGCTACGAAGTAGTACTCGGCAATGGAGGCTCCACCGCATTCTGGGATGCCGCCGCCTTCGCCCTTATCGAGCGTCGCAGCGCGCACCTCTCCTTCGGAGAATTCGGTTCCAAGTTCGCGAAAGCGGCCGCAGCACCCCACCTTGAATCGCCTCATGTCGTCACCGCCCCGGGCGGGTCGCTCGCCGAACTCGACAACATCGAAGGCGCTGACGTCTTTGCGTTCCCCCAAAACGAGACCTCTACCGGCGTGATGGCCCCCGTGCGCCGCTTCGACGACGCAAACGTACTCACTGTTGTCGACGCCACGAGCGCAGCCGGCGGCGTGAACTTCGACGCCGACCAAGCAGATGTCTACTACTTTGCACCGCAGAAGAACTTTGCATCAGACGGCGGCCTGTGGATCGCTCTCTTCTCCCCCGCGGCAATCGAGCGCGTCGAGCGCATCGCCGCGTCGGGTCGCTACATCCCCGAGTTCTTGTCGCTCAAGAACGCGATCGACAACTCGCGCCTCAACCAGACCCTCAACACTCCCGCACTCAGCACCCTGCTGCTGCTCGAGAACCAGATCGACTGGATCAATGGCAACGGTGGACTGGCCTGGGCGGATGCTCGCACGCGCGAATCCTCGTCGGTGCTCTACGACTGGGCTGCCGCCAGCGATGTCGCCACGCCATTCGTCACCAACCCTGAGCACCGCTCGCAGGTCATCGCAACGATCGACTTCGACGATGCAATCGATGCCGCCGCAATCTCTAAGACGCTCCGCGCCAACGGAATTGTCGACACCGATCCGTACCGCAAACTGGGCCGCAACCAACTGCGGGTCGCCACCTTCGTTGCCATCGAACCGGATGACATCCGCAAATTGGTGTCATCGATTGAGTATGTGATCGCCAACAGCCACTAATCTGAAACCGTGCGTATCTGGTTGAAAGACTCAGAACGCCGGCCAGATCCTGAGCCGGTGCAGACCGACGACCGCAAAGCCATGCTCGTGGGCATGGTGTTGTGGATCATCGGTCTTGCACTGCTGCTGCTTTTTATCGAACCGCTCAATGCATCCGGAAACCTGTGGTGGCTCTGGACTGCCGTTGCGGGCCTCGTGCTCGGCCTTATCGGCCTGATCTACACGCACGCACAGCGCGGAAAGCGAACTCGCTAGTCTTCTTCGTCCGAATCGTCGTCGTCGTCATCATCTGACTCGTCATCATCGTCGTCGAGTTCAGCATCGTCTGAATCGTCATCATCGTCGTCGTCGTCATCCGACTCGTCGAGGTCATCAACGCTCACGCCCTCGTGGTCACCGCCGCGAAATGCGCCAGTGTCGTAGTCGTCGTCTGACTCTTCGTCGTCATCGTCGTCGTCTGACTCATCATCATCCGATGCATCAATGTCAACGCCGTCGAGGTCACCGCCGTGTAAGACGGACGAGCCGAACTCGTCATCGTCATCGTCGTCGTCAAGATCGTCGTCGGCTTCTTCTGCAGCAGCCTTTTCAGCATCCGCCGCTTCAGTAGCGGCCTGCGCGGCCTTGTACTCCGCAAGACGCTCAGACCACGGCACCCAGTCGGGCGAGAGCAGTGCGCCCTCGGCCGGCATGAGTTCTGCTTCAAGAACCGTGGGGTCCTGACCCTCAACGTGAGCAACGCTGACGGTCCAATTCCAGCCCGGATAGCCCGGCAGAGCCGAAGCGAAGAGTACCGAAACGGTGCCTTCGCTTTCGATCTGCTCACCGACGAGCGCACCAATCGACGCATCAGTGGTGATCTCGAGGAGTGCTCCCCGAGCAAGCTTTTCGTACTGGCTATTAGGCATCTAGTTCGTCCGCAACTTTACGTAGCATGGAGGCGATCTTGGCGCCGTGGGTTTTATCAGGGTAACGACCGCGCTTGAGGCCAGAACCGATGCCGTCCATGAGCTTGACGAGATCTTCAATGATCACGGCCATGTCATCGGCGGGCTTGCGGTTGATCTTGGCCATGCTTGCAGGAGCATCCATGACGCGCACGGAGAGCGCCTGAGCGCCCTTCTTGCCGTCAGCAATGCCGAATTCGAGGCGTGTACCCGCCTTGATCCCAGTCGTGCCCGCAGGCAGCGCTGAGGCGTGCAAGAAGACCTCTTGGCCTTCATCACTCATGATGAAGCCAAAACCCTTCTCGTCGTCGTAAAACTTAACCTTGCCGGTAGGCATGGGCATGCTCCTTTGTAGTCGTGACTCAAGCTTAGAACGTAAACGGGCGCGTATCCTTGTCAACGTGACAAATCACTCAACTGAACGCGACCTTCGCATCGAGCGTGTGCTCGCATACCTGGTCGCCATCTCGATCGCACTCGCTGTGCTTAGCTTTGTCGCCGTAGTCGTTGCTACCGCAGTGGGCCAAACCGTATTCGATTACGGTGTGTGGCCCGTAGTGATCACTATGCCCTACTTTGCTTTGCCTTTGGGCGTCGTTTTCATCATCACCCTTCTCGTGTTGAATGGCCGCCGTCGCCAACGTGAATATAGGAATGGCCACAATTAGCGATGCGGCTCTTCTGCTCGCCGCTCAACTGCGGGCACTAGACGACGATCAACTTCTTGAGTTGTTGCGCTCACGCACGGTGCGCGGCAACTCTGTAAGCGACTTCTTTGACCTAGCGGATGCTCTGCAGCAGTCCACCTCGGTTGAACGCGTGCTGCGCGATCTCGACCGCCCCACGCTTGCCACTCTCGCGGTGGTCGCCGACACTGCGTCCCTTACCGCGCAGGAAGTCGCCTCTGCCGTCGGGCACTTTGGTGACGACGAGGTGGCCGTTCAGCGTCGACTCGATCGGCTCGTGAGCTTGGCCCTGCTCATTCATCGTGGCGGTCGCTACAGCGCCCCTGACGGCGTAACCGATCAGTTGGCAGGTTGGCCATTCGATGGCTTGCCCTCCACGGGCGAACTGCTCGACACTCCCGCACCGTCCACTCTCACGTCGGTTGAACCCTCCGAGCGCGACAGTATCGACAGCATCGCCGCCGAGAACGCGTTCGCGACCACCAACGAAGTCACCGAACTCATCAATCAGCTGCGTTCGAGTCCCGTGCGCGATTTGGCGCGCGGCGGAGTCTCCCTCCCCGACTCAAAGCGGCTGGCGGCAGCGATGTCGGTTCCTCTCGACAAGATCGCCGGCCTCGTCGACATCGCAGAACGTGCCGGTCTCATCGCCACCACGAATGCCCAGTGGATGCCAACCGCCGATGCCACCGAGTGGATGTCGCGCGGCGCGGCTGAACGCTGGGTGCACTTGGCTGAGGCGTGGCATCAGGGAATTCCTGACGACATCCGCACCATCTTGGCCGACCGCACTCACAGCTTCTGGGGCGACGGCGTCGAGGACTACACGCGCTGGTTATTCCCCGCCGGGGTTGAGTCGATGCTCGAGAAGGTGCGTCGCTACGCCCGCGATGCTGGCCTCCTGGGCGTCACGGCCAATCGCCTCCCCAGCAGCGCAGGCGTTGCCCTGCTCACCCGCACAACGACAGAAGCAACCGCCGCCATGGCCGCGGTCTTTCCCAACGAAGTGCATCAGGTTTATGTGCAGCCCGACCTCAGCGTGATTTCGCCAGGACCGTTGGCGCCGCAATTGGATGCTCGGCTGCGCGTCATTGCCGACGTCGAGACCCGCGCCCTGGCATCCACCTATCGCATCTCGCGATCGAGCCTGCACCATGCCATGACGCTCGGCGAGACGCTTGACAGCATTCGAAGCTTCTTGACTGACATCTCATTGACGGGGGTTCCCCAGCCCGTCGAGTATTTGCTAACGGAGGCTGCGGGCCGCCACGGCCTAGTGCGGGTTGGCCAGCAAGGGGCGGCCGGCAGCTACGTCATTTCTCCTGACTCAGTGCTTCTGCAGTCGATCGCGGTTGATCCCAACTTTGGTGCCTTCGGATTGCGCCTCGAGGGCGACCGTTTGGTCTCGCGATTCGGAGTCGAGCAGCTCTTTTGGGCGCTGAGCGATGCCCGTTACCCGGTTGCCGCCGAGAACTCGGAGGGCGCAATCTTGTCACTGCGACGCGACCAAGTCAGTGCTGCAAGCACAGAAGAGCCTCAAGATGACGGCCCAGACAAGTTGCTGGCGAAGCTGCGCAGTGGCCAGGGTGGCGCCACCGGCGATGAAGATCAGGCGTGGTTGTCGCGACAAATCGAGGTCGCGATTCGCAACAAACTGCTGCTGTTTGTCACGGTAAAAATGCCAGATGGCCATCTCGTGCAGTACACACTCGAACCTTCCAGCGTGGCAGCTGGTCGCATGCGCGGCCTCGACCGCGCAGCCGATATTGAGCGAACGCTACCGCTGAAGAGCATCGTCGGGGTGGAAGCCACCAACGAACGCTAAGCATCCGGGCGTAGTCTAGGTCGGATGAACACAGCACCCGACGGACCTCTGATCGTGCAGTCTGACCGCACGGTTCTGCTTGAGGTAGCGCACCCTTTGGCCGAAGACGCGCGCCATGATTTGGCCGTTTTCGCGGAGCTGGAGCGCGCCCCCGAGCACATCCACACCTACCGCATCACGCGTTTGGGACTGTGGAACGCTCGGGCCGCAGGTCACGACGCTCCCGCGATGCTGGAGACGCTCGAGAAGTATTCGAAGTTTCCTATCCCGCAGAGTGTCAGCGTAGATATTGCTGAGACGGTTGGCCGCTATGGCCGCCTCGTCATTGATCGTGATGACGACGGCGCGTTGACCCTGACTGCCACTGACCCGGCGGTGCTGCGCGAGATCACGCGCGCCAAGAAGGTCGCAAGCCTGCTGTTCGAACGTCGCGGCGACCACACTTTTGTGGTCCAGCCATGGGCCCGCGGGCAGCTCAAGCAAGAGTTGTTGAAACTCGGTTGGCCGGCTGAAGACAACGCCGGCTACACGCCAGGCACCCCTCACGAGATTGATCTGGATGCCTCGGGCTGGGGTTTGCGCGAGTACCAGCAGCACGCCATCGACAATTTCTTCGACCACGGTTCAGGCGTCGTCGTGCTGCCCTGTGGCGCCGGCAAAACCTTGGTGGGCCTCGGCGCGATGGCGCAAAGCAACACCACGACCCTGATTTTGGTCACCAATACGGTTTCTGCGCGCCAGTGGCGAGCCGAAATCTTGAAGCGAACCACCCTCACTGAAGAAGAAGTGGGTGAGTATTCGGGGCAGGTGAAAGAGATTTTGCCTGTCACGATCGCGACCTACCAAATCCTGACGGCGAAGCGAAAAGGCGAGTACGCCCACCTTGCGTTGCTGGATGCTCTCGACTGGGGCCTCGTCATTTATGACGAAGTGCACTTGTTGCCTGCGCCCGTGTTCAAGCTCACCGCTGATCTGCAAGCACGCCGTCGCCTCGGCCTCACCGCGACGCTTGTTCGCGAAGATGGGCGCGAGGGCGACGTGTTCTCCCTCATCGGCCCCAAACGTTTCGATGCCCCGTGGAAAGAGATTGAGGCCCAGGGCTTCATCTCCCCCGCTAGCTGCTTCGAGGTGCGCGTTGACCTCCCCGAGAGCGAGCGGCTTGAGTACGCGGCATCCGCTGATGACGAACGTTACAGACTGGCCGCAACAGCACCCGCTAAAACTGAAGTGGTGCGCGCGCTCGTGAAAAAGCACGCCGGCGAGCGCATTCTCGTTATCGGGCAATACCTCGACCAGATCGATGATCTGTCTGAGCAGCTGAATGCTCCCAAGCTGACCGGTGCCACCTCCGTTCCGGAGCGCGAGCGTCTGTATCAAGAGTTCCGCGACGGCGTCACGAAGGTGCTCATCGTGTCAAAGGTTGCCAACTTCTCGGTCGACCTGCCCGAGGCGACCGTCGCCGTGCAAGTTAGTGGTTCATTTGGCTCTCGCCAAGAAGAAGCTCAGCGTCTTGGCCGCCTGCTTCGCCCCAAGGAGAGCGGCCTGCCCGCCAACTTCTACACGCTCGTGGCACGCGACACGGTCGACCAAGACTTCGCACAAAACCGCCAACGGTTCTTGGCCGAACAGGGCTACAGCTACACGATTCTGGATGCCGCAGACCTGACGGCTTAGGTCGCTTGCGAATTCTCCGCCCAGCATCCAGTCGCGCTGCTGGCCTCAACCGAGCGCTGCCTCTGGACTAGCGCGCCCAGAGGGCTCGGCACTCCTCGGCGAGCACACCCGATGCAACGCTGAGGCGTCGGGTAGTGAGCGCGCTCAGCGCAGTGGAATCGATGGAGATCTCGTCGAGGGCGTCGGGCCGCAGTTCGAGCATTTCACTCATGCTGAGGCCGAAAACCAGATGCTCGACGCCCGCCGTCCAGGCGGCAGAGAAGCACATGGCGCAGGGCTCGACTCCGCTCACGAGGGTGCATCCGGCAAGGGATCGCCCGTGGTTGCGAACGGCATCTTTCACCGCCATTATTTCTGCATGACTGGTGAGATCGTCATCCGTCTCGACACGATCGTGGGCACGCCCCACGATCGCACCGCTCGAATCGATGACGACGGCTCCATACGGAAATTCTCCCGCTTGGATTGCCTGCCGTGACAACGCGAGTGCGGCTCTCATTGCATCTTCGATCATGCTCGTGGAATCTGTTGCGCTCATGACGGTTCCTCTGCGGGGCGTGCGTATCCTCGGCAGTCAAGGAGTTGCATGAATAGAAATGTTTGATGCGTGCCACTAAATAATTACCGCGAACTTACGCGGAGGCATCGCGCCCGTCAAATGGCGCAGGAGGCGACACGCCGCCCACGACGGTGTCGGCTGAGTCATCCATCGTTCCAGTGTGCTCCCGGGTAACCCTGAAGTCGAGGTGCCCGGATGCCGCATCGTGCAAACCGTTGAGAGCTACCGCACCGGCTACGGTGGAACCCCACCACAGAGCCCAGGGGCCCCTTTCTATGCCACAGTCGCCATCGTCCACGTCATCGCAGTCAAGCCCATCGTGGCTGAGCTATCGAGAGTCGATCGGTGATCGGTCAGGCATGTACCGCGCACTGCTCGAGCACTGGGCACCGGTCGCTGCCCTCAATGTGGGCAGCTACCTCGATCTGTCTCCCTCGACCAGCATCCCCGCCGTCACCTATGTCGATACCGACCGCCGGGCCGCCGCGTTCTTCGCCGACGCCGAGCGGGTCCGGAGTGAGCTGGAAGGCGCCACGTTGCCGGGAGCCGCGGCCGAGATCACTTTCCTCAAGGCCGATTTCCTGAAGCCGCTTGCGCTGGCCGACGCATCCTTCGACCTGATCATTGCCCTGTTCACCGGCCCCGCATGGGATTCCTGCGCGCGGTATCTGGCGCCGCGCGGGCTCTTCCTGGCCAATAGCAGCCACGGGGATGCAAGCCTCGCCGCCCTTGATCCACGTCTGACCCTGGTGGGCGGCGTCCACCACCGCGATGGACGCTACAGAATCGACAGCAGCGATCTCGATCGCTATCTGATTCCCAAGAAACCAGAACAGGCCACCGCCGACCTCATTCGCGCCAGCGGTCGAGGTATCGCGTACACAAAAACTGCGTTCGCGTACCTGTTTCAACTCACCGGATAACCGACTTCGTTCAGACTGGTTCGCCCTCGAGGCGAGCACGACGCTTGATCATGAAGTCTTTCGCCAGGCCGACCACCGAAAGCACAACGAGAAAAGCGAAGCTCAGGGCCATCAGCCAGAGAGCGCCGAATCCGACGCTGAGTGGCCACATTGGGGTGACCCCATTGACGCTCCACCAGGTAATGTCTTGCGACCGAGCGAGGTTCGACAGAAGCGTGATGGCGGCGAGTGCGATGGCTCCCACGCCGAATGCGATAAGCGTTCCTATGATCAATCTCTTCATCAGTTGATTCCCCTTCGCCTGATCTCGATGCAGCCACCCTATGCTTAAAATTAACAAATACTCAATGAACGATCTGGTGAACAACTTGCCGACACGCCCTGAGCTATCAGGTCACATTCAGGAAACACGCAGATACTGGGCACATGGCTGACGGACCGAAAATTCTCATTGTTGACGACGAACCGAACATTCGCGATCTGCTCACGACGAGCTTGCGCTTCGCGGGATTTGCGGTGCGCGCGGTAGGAAGCGGCGCCCAGACCATCTCGGCTGTTCTCGAAGAAGAACCCGACTTGATCATCCTCGACGTGATGCTGCCGGACATGAACGGCTTTGGCGTGACCAAACGCCTCCGTGCCTCCGGCTACACGTCCCCCATCCTGTTCCTCACGGCAAAAGACGACACCGAAGACAAGATCACCGGCCTCACCGTCGGTGGTGACGACTACGTCACGAAGCCGTTTAGCCTCGATGAAATCGTTGCCCGCATCAAGGCGATTCTTCGCCGCACGATGCAAGATGACGAAGAGACGATCATCCGCGCCGGTGACCTCACGATGGACCAAGACACCCACGAGGTATCGATCGGCAACGAACAAATTGAACTCAGCCCCACCGAGTTCAAGCTGCTTCGCTACCTCATGCTGAACCCCAACCGCGTGCTCTCGAAGGCTCAGATCCTCGATCACGTGTGGGAGTACGACTTCAACGGCGATGCCGGCATCGTAGAGAGCTACATCTCCTACCTGCGCCGCAAGCTCGATCAGCACACCGAAGAGCCGATCATCCAAACCAAGCGCGGATTCGGCTACATGCTGAAGGCAGCAAAGCCGTAACCACCAACGATGGCCAGCTGACATGTAATTGTTCATGTTCGGCTGGCCATATTCGTTCCCGATTCCCAGACACGCAAGGTACCGTTCACTATCATGCAGGAGAACATCCCCGACGCCTGGAGCCGCATCTCTTTGCGCACCAAGGTCACCGGAGTCACGGTGCTTCTGCTCACCATGGGGCTCCTCGTTGCCGGTGTCGGAACCGCCGCAGTGTTGCGCGACTATCTGATCGAGCAAACGGACGACAAGATCACCGCCGCCGCCGATGGGCTCGATGGCCGCATCCAATACACCGGCACGACCCGCGATCCTCAGTGCAGTGTGTCTCGCCTGCCCAATGACCTCTATTTCGCGGTGCTCAACCACGACGGCAGCATGCGTTGCAACAGCCGGGAAGAGGATGCCTCGCGCCCCGTTCTCGACGGCCTCACGATCGCCGTTGCAAACTCACAGACCGCCCCGTTCACTCTTCCCAGCACAGCCATCGGAGGGCAATGGAGAGTGATTGCCTACCCCGCGATCAGCACCATCGGCCCTGACTTTGTGACGATCGTCATCGCCCGCGACTTGAGCGACTCCAACGCCATTGTGGCTCGCTACGCCGCCATCTTCTTGTTCTTCGGCCTCACCGTTGTCATCGTCGGTGGAGCGCTCACGCGCCTCTTGGTCACCTCGACGTTCGCGCCACTGCGCGAAGTGGAAGCGACCGCTGCGCGTTTTGCCGACGGGGACTTCGATCAGCGACTCTCTGTCGCCACCCCCAACACAGAAGTGGGGCGGCTCAACCGCTCCCTCAACTCCATGCTTGGCCGAATCGACCGCGCATTCGCCGACCGCGCGCGCACGATTGATCAGATGCGCCGCTTCGTCGGTGACGCCAGCCACGAACTTCGCACCCCCCTCGTCACCGTGCGTGGGTACGCCGAGCTGTACCGCATGGGCGCTATCACTAAGTCGGACGACATCGCTCAGGCCATGGAGCGCATCGAGAAAGAAGCGATCCGCATGGGCGGGCTCGTCGAAGACCTCCTCGAGCTGGCGCGCATCGATGGCAGCAAACCGGTGCAGTTCACCGAAGTCGACCTCTTGCCGCTGGCCAATGATGCCGCGATGGATGCTCGTGCCTCGACCGGCCGCGTCGTCACCGTCATCAACACCAACCCCCGCATTGACTCCGACGCGATCGTCAAGGCAGACCTCACCGCGGATGCTGACACCGACACGAAGGTGATCACTCTCCCCGAGAGCTCACACCCCGATCCCAGCACCCCCTCTCGCGGAGTTGCCGCGCTCGCCACCGGCCCCATTGCTGCCGCAGGCGCTCGCCTCTCACGCTTGGCATCCCGCAAGAAGTCTGCCGCCGTCGCTAAGGCGACTGCTCGTCTCACTCAGGCCATTGCGCCGGTGCCGAAGGACCTCAACGCCGTTGTGATGGCCGAAGAGAACAAGATTCGCCAGGTACTCACCAACCTGGTCACCAACGCTCTGCGCTTCACGACAGACACTCCTGTTGAGATCGGCGTTGGAGTTGACCATGAGCGCCAGCTGGCTGTGTTGTCGGTTATTGACCACGGCGAGGGCATCCCGGAACAGATTCGCGCCAAGGTCTTCGAACGCTTCTGGCGTGCCGACAGCTCGCGCAACCGCGACACCGGCGGAAGCGGCCTAGGGCTCGCCATCGTTGCGGCCATCGTCACAGCCCACCACGGCACCGTTCAGGCGCTTGAGACACCCGGAGGCGGCGCAACCTTCCGTGTGGAGCTTCCTCTCCTCCCCAGCACTCCGAGCCCGTCAGACGACACCGAAGCGGAATAGCGACCGCCGCAACGCGGACCGGGAATCTACCGTCGAGTTATGACTCGATACCAAGTAGATAGCGAAGCCGTTCTCAGCGCCACCGGAGCGGTTCAGAATTCCATTGGCCGCATCCAAGCGGAAGTTGCTGGCCTTCACGGTCAACTCACGAACCTGCAGGGCTCGTGGACCGGGCAGGCAGCGACAGCCTTCTCCACGGTCGTCACCGACTGGAAAACCACTCAACAGCGCGTAGAAGAGAACCTCGCCGCGATTAATACCGCCCTCAGCCAGGCCGGGCAGCAGTACGCGGAGATCGAAGCCGCAAACGCGCGCCTCTTCTCCCGCTAGCGGTACGCCCAGGCACGCTCACAACGCGCCCCAGCTCACCCCCAGCACCCCCAGCACGCCCAGCACGCCCAGCGCGCTGCGGATGCTGCGGGCGCTAGAGACTCCCCCACCCACAGAAACTCTCGTTAACGACAGAATGGGCGCCTCCCGAAGGAGACGCCCATTCTGTGTAGTGCAGTGAAGCTGTGTAGAGCGGTGGGACTTAGAAGTCCATTCCGCCCGACGGGTCACCCATGGGTGCCGGGTTCTTCTCAGGCTTGTCAGCAACGACGGCTTCGGTCGTCAAGAACAGACCGGCGATCGACGATGCGTTGAGCAGAGCCGAACGCGTTACCTTTACCGGGTCATTGATGCCTGCAGCGAGCATGTCGACGTATTCGCCGGTTGCTGCGTTGAGGCCGTGACCGATGGGGAGGTTGCGGACCTTGTCAGCAACAACACCGGGCTCCATGCCTGCGTTGAGTGCGATCTGCTTGAGCGGTGCGTCGATAGCAACGCGGACGATGTTCGCTCCGGTTGCTTCGTCGCCGACCAAGTCAGCCATTGCCTGGCTGTCGAATGCGATCTTGCCAGCCTGAATCAGGGCCACGCCACCACCGGCGACGATTCCCTCTTCAACAGCAGCCTTGGCGTTGCGGACTGCGTCCTCAATGCGGTGCTTGCGCTCCTTGAGTTCAACCTCAGTTGCGGCACCAGCCTTGATAACTGCAACACCACCGGCGAGCTTGGCGAGACGCTCTTGGAGCTTCTCACGGTCGTAGTCGCTGTCAGTGTTGTCGATCTCGGCACGGATCTGCTTGACGCGACCTGCGATCGCCTCTTCTTCACCAGCACCTTCGATGATCGTGGTCTCGTCCTTGGTGATAACGACCTTGCGGGCGCGACCGAGGAGTTCGAGAGTTGCGTTCTCGAGCTTGAGTCCAACTTCTTCAGAGATGACCTGGCCACCGGTGAGGATGGCGATGTCAGCGAGCTGAGCCTTGCGACGGTCTCCGAAGCCAGGAGCCTTGACAGCAACCGACTTGAAGATGCCACGGATCTTGTTCACAACGAGAGTTGCGAGTGCTTCTCCGTCAACGTCTTCAGCAATGATGAGCAGCTGCTTGCCACTCTGGATTACCTTGTCGACGATGGGGAGCAGATCCTTGATGTTCGAGATCTTGCCGTTGACGATAAGAACGTAGGGGTCTTCGAAGACCGCTTCCTGGCGCTCCTGGTCGGTGACGAAGTATGCCGACAGGAATCCCTTGTCGAAGCGCATACCTTCGGTGAGCTCAAGCTCGGTGCCGAACGTGTTCGACTCCTCAACGGTGACAACACCTTCCTTGCCGACCTTGTCGATCGCCTCAGCGATAAGTGCACCGATCTCGGGGTCACCAGCAGAAATGGATGCGGTAGCCGCGATCTCTTCCTTGGTCTCGATCTCCTTGGCGCTCGCAATGAGTGCCTCGATGACCGAGTTGGTTGCCTTTTCGATACCGCGCTTGAGGCTGATGGGGTCTGCACCCGCAGCAACGTTACGGAGGCCTTCGCGAACGAGAGCCTGAGCAAGAACAACAGAAGTGGTCGTACCGTCTCCGGCAACGTCATCCGTCTTCTTTGCTACCTCTTTGACGAGTTCAGCACCGATCTTTTCGAAAGGATCGTCGAGCTCGATTTCTTTGGCGATGGATACACCGTCGTTCGTGATGGTGGGAGCGCCCCACTTCTTCTCAAGAACTACGTTGCGGCCACGTGGGCCGAGCGTGACCTTTACGGCGTCAGCGAGAATGTTCAGGCCGCGCTCAAGGCCGCGACGGGCCTCTTCGTTGAAAGCAATGATCTTTGCCATGTGTGTTTCTCGTCCCTCCCGGACGTCGTACAAGCGAATAAGTTGGCACTCGAACTGTGCGAGTGCCAAGGTCAAAATTAGCACTCGACAGGGGTGAGTGCAAGACGGCGCAGCGCACTCGACAGGGGCGAGTGCAAGACAGCCCAGCGCACTCGGAGGGGGCAATCAGAAGTCGACGCAGCGCACCCCATCAGGGCGAGCGTGCGTCAGCCCGCAGTGCGGGCTTCCCTTTATTCTGTGGGCTCTTCTGTGGCTTCTGCTGAGGGGGTGAGGTAGTCGGTGCCAAGAACGACGGTGAGTTCTGCGCCGGGGAAGATGTCTTCTTCCACGAGGCGAATTTCGCCGCGGCCGATGGCGGCAACAAGGCCGGCAGCGACATCTTCATCGTCGGGATTGCTGTAATAAACGTAGGTGTCTTCGATGTCTCGCGCGGAGGCGGGGGCTGCGCTGCCTGTCGGCCATCCTGCTGCGGTGAGCTCGTCAAAGACGGTGGTTTGGAGTCCGCTTTCCGGTGTTCCGTTGAGCACGTCGATGGTGAGCGCGCGTTCGGGGTCTATTGCGGCGGGGTCGGTGACGGGCGGCACGGTTTCGGTGGGTTCGGGGGTGACGACAGCCTCTTCTGGTGTGGCGAAGAAGGGGATGCCGAGGTCGTCATCGAGGTACTGGCTGAGGGCGAAGAGACCGCCGAAGACAAGCACGCCGGTGGCGAGCAGGGCCCAGGCGAAGCCGATCCAGCCGCGTCCGCGTCGTCGAGGGCCACGGTGGGCTCCTATGCGGTCGACGTCGTCGGGTAGTTCGTCGAATCGGTCTTTCGGGTAACTCGCCATTGCTTAGTCTGTCAATTCTTCGTTGTGGTCGGGGGTGCGCACTGATCGGTTGCGCATCCGGTTGTCTCGATTGCGGCGCAGTCGCGAGACCAACATGGGGTCGTAGCGCACGGCTGCCGGTGAGTCGATTACCGCATTGAGCATTTGATAATAGCGCGCGCTTGACACCTGAAACTGGGAGCTAATGGCCTCTTCTTTGGCGCCGACGTGTCGGGTCCATTCGCGCTCAAAGTCGAGGATGAGGCTGTCGCGTTCGGACAGGCGTGTAGTGGGATGCGACGCGGCTTCGTTTTCGGACACGGCAATACCTCCACTGTGTTGGCAAGCCTAGGGCGTTGGGGCTGCGCGCCCGCCGAACGACTCGGCTTCGTGGACCAATTGGAGCGAGTCGAGGTTAGGATTGCCTTAGTACCCGATATTTCTGATTGGTTGTCATGCGCACTCGACTGTTCACTGCTGCGGCGGTGTTGTCTGGTGTTGTGCTTGCCGCCAGTGGATGTTCGGCTGCCACTATTGCGGAGACTCCGACGGTGACGGTCACGGCTGATCTCGCTTCTCCCCTCACCGCGTTGACGGTGCTGGATGATGCGAAGGATTACAGCGGGCTGGTGCAGGCGGCGCTTCCGTCATCCGGAATCCTCGCTCCCCCGAGCGCTCCCGCCCAGTCGTTGCCGGTGACGGTGGTTTCGCACGATTTGGCTGGCGATGTGCCCGTCACGGTGTCATCGACTGACCGCGTGATTTCTATGGACATTTCGGGCTCCATCGCGGCGACGATTGCCGGTCTGGGAATGCTGGATTCGCTGGTGGCGCGGGATATTTCAACGACGTTTGATGAGGCATCCACTCTTCCGGTGATTACGTCGAACGCTCACACCGTCAATAGCGAGGCCATTTTGGCGCTGCGCCCTGATCTTGTATTGACGGATGGCTCGATTGGCCCGATCGATGTGGTGCTGCAACTGCGCGATGCGGGCATTCCGGTGGTGTTCGTCGACACGGACCCTTCTCTTGAGGGCATCGCCGAGTTGGCACGTCAAACGGCAGCCGCGCTGGGGGTTTCCGCCGCCGGCGACGCCTTGGCTGCGGAGCTCAGCGCCACGATCGAGGCGAAGGTTGCGGAGATCGCTCAGATCGTTCCCTCGGGTGACCGGCTGCGGATGATGTTCGTCTACTTGCGGGGCACGTCAGGGATCTACTACTTGTTCGGTCAAGAGTCGGGCTCAGATGTGCTGATCGATGCGCTCGGCGGTGTGGATGTCGCAGCCGAGATCGGTCTCGAAGGCATGCGCCCTATGACCGACGAGGCGATGGTCGCGGCCAACCCTGATCTCATTCTGGTGATGACGGGCGGTCTCGACAGTGTTGGCGGCGTGAGTGGATTGCTCGAAGCCCGCCCCGCGGTCGCGCTCACCGAAGCGGGCAAGAACCAGCGCTTCGTCGAGATGGATGACGGCGAAATTTTGAGCTTCGGCCCGCGCACGGTCACGGTGCTTGATGCTCTCGCTCGGGCGATTTACGCGCCAACATCAGGTTCGTAGAGCGTCAGCTACATTGCCGCAGCGCGCTTGCGGCGGCGCCGGCGTCCCAGAATCAGAACGATGGCGATCGCTACGAGGATTGCGATGATGGCGCCGACGATGATGAGAGCGCTTAGCAGGGCTTGGTTGCCATCCTGAGGTTGCGGCATGCACTCGGGGTTGGCGCTGAAAGTGACGGTGATGGGGTCGAATTCTTCCCCAGCCGGATAGGTGCCGAAGGCTTCGGATCCTGCTTCAGTGAGCACGACGGGTGCGCCCGCGAGCGTTGCTACGCCATCGGCGACGGTGATGCCTGAGACATCAATCGTGGCGAACTCGACAGCACTCTCGTTTACGGGGAGCCCTTCTTGGGTCGTTCCAAAGACATCGAAAACGAGGTTGGCGGTCGTGCTGCCGTCGAAGACGATCTCAAGGCCCGTGAGGGTGGTGTCGAGGATGCCGTCGTGGCCCGTGAGGCGAAGGCTGCCGTCAAAAGCCAGAGTGCCGCTGCCCGCGTCGAGTTGGCCGGAGCCTGCCGTCCAACCGAAGTTGGGAGTTTCGTAGGTGGCACCGTCGCTCACCGCCCATTCGCCGTTGGCGATGGTGCCGCTGATGTATGACCGCAGTGACTCTTTGAGGCCCCAGGTGATGGCGGCATCCGTCACGTCACAGCTGTCAGAGTCGGCCGCGAGGGTGACGTCTGCCGGCGCAGAAGGGGTGCCCGCGGCATCCAGAACTGCAGCATTGCTGGTCATCGGCGTCAGCGCAATAAGAACAGCGGTGACGATGAGCGCGGCGGGGCCGAGCACGCAGACGTTGAGGCCGCGCATTAGCGACCTGCGCGGTACATCGACTGGTGCATGATGGTGGCTTCGTCGTAGAGCTCACCAAAGGCTTCGAAACCGAACTTTGTGTAGAGCGGCACGATGTATTCCTGGGCGTGCAGCAGCATCCCTTCGCCACCGAAGTCGTCAACGATGCGCTTCATGATGATCTGGGCGAGGCCTTCACCGCGGTGGTCGTCGCGCACGACAACGCGACCGATGACACGGTGACCGTCGAGGTGTTCGGCTGTCTCGTTGAACAGGACGCGGATGTAGGCGACGACGTCAGCACCGTCGGCGAGCCAATAGTGGCGGGTGGCATCCTCTTGATCACGGTCATCAAGTTCGGTCTCGTCGACTTTTTGCTCAACAAAAAATACGTCAGTGCGCAGTTTCATGATCGAGTAGAGCTCGGATGTTGTTATTTCGCCCCAAGACTTGGCGATCACGGAATCAATAGGCACATCCCCGAGTTTAATGTACTGAGCAGAGAAAGCTCACGAATAGAGGAGACCACATGACGTACAAGGTGACTAAGACAGACGAGCAATGGCGCGAAGAGCTCGGAATCAAGTTTTCAGTGCTGCGTGAAGCCGGCACCGACCGTCCGTGGTCTGGCGCCCTTCTCGACGAAAAGCGTGCGGGAACCTACCGTTGCGGTGCGTGCAGCGCAGAGCTGTTCAAGAGCGACACCAAGTTCGACTCCGGTTCGGGATGGCCAAGCTTCTACGAAGCAATCAACCCGGATGCTGTTGAGCTGCGTGAAGACCGCTCACTCGGGATGGTGCGCACCGAGGTTGTCTGTGCAACCTGCGGCTCACACCTCGGACATCTTTTTGACGACGCCAGCCAGACACCGACCGGTGACCGTTTCTGCTTGAACTCGAGCTCGCTGGAGTTCGACGAGCAGGACTAGTTCGACAGCAGCGTTTTGGGCGGTCGCTTGCCGGAGAGCGAAGCGATCGCCACTGCGATGAGGGTGAGTACCACGCCGATTATGGTGGTTGGTGCCACCCCATCGCTGTCTGTGGGCAAAAGAAGTTCGAGAGCGAGCGCTCCGAGTAATTGCCCGGCGATCGAGCCAAGGGCAAAGAACAGCACTCCGGTGATGGGCACGAGCACTGCGGCAACGATGATGAAGATCACGCCGATCGCTCCCCCGAGATACAGCGTCAGGTCGGTGGGGAACTCGTGCTGCCAGCCGCCAACAAAACCAAAAACGATCGCTGCGATGGCCAGCACCGAGGTGCCCGCAATGAAGTTGACGTAGGTCGCGGTGAGCGGCGAACGCGTCACATGCCGCACGTGACCATTGATGGCTTGCTGCCATCCGATCCCGAAGCCAGCGGCAAGCGGCAAGAACACCAGCAGGAAGGGTCCGTCGAGGCGCAGGTCTGACAGCCCCGAAAAAATGACTGCGCCCACGGCGAGGGCGGATGCCGCCACTCGGAGCGGAGTAACGGGCCGCTTCTGCAGGCTGCCGATTCCGACTCGGTCGATGACCGCAGAGCTAATGGTTTGACTCGCCACTACCGCAACGGTGAACAGCGCTACTCCGAGGGCTGTTGCAGCGAGACCTTGAGTGAGCACGAAAAATGCGCCAAAGGTTCCACCGGTGAGATACCACCAGGGAAGACGTTTGCTTCTCACTTCGACGCCCAGGGTGCGGAAGCCGGCGCGTGCACTCGGCACAAACGGAACGATCAGAGTGAGGATGACGAGCCCTGATCCGAACGAAATGAGGGCCGCGAGAGTCGAATCGTGAAGTTCTACTGCGAGCTCTCCATTGATGCGACTTTGGCCTGCAACAAGGGCTCCAGCGACGATTGCAGCGATGATTCCGGCGAGCGCGCGACGGCGACTGCGCGGGTTGGTTGGGAGCATAGGTGAAGTCATGTCTAAAATAGGGCGTTGGCCCAAGCCTCCTTAGCTCAGCTGGCTAGAGCACCGCTCTTGTAAAGCGGGGGTCGTCGGTTCGAATCCGACAGGAGGCCCAGCAAAGATGTCGAGGGCAGTCGGGGTTGTTTTAACCCTAGCTGTCCTCGACATCGCTGTTTAACCAGTGGCCGTCGGCGGAGTGCCACACGTCTAATACGTCGGGTCATTCATCACCCTAAAAGCGGTGCCCGCAACACCAATGGGCTGTTCACGTCCATGAGATTCATAGGAAGCGCTGATTTTATGGATGACATGGATGCTTTCTTTAACCACACCGGAGCCCGATCGCCCCTTCCCCTGGCGGTATCGATTCGTTCGATTCGCTGCTCCGGAGTAGCCGCGTGAGCGCCCCCGTGGGGTCTTCGGCTCCTGTGAGCCCTTCAGCGATGGAGGTGTCGGCCGAGCTCCGCCGTCGCGCAGTCGCCCACCCGGGCGGGTTTGCCGACCTCGCGACCGCGTCCCCTGTCGACCCGACGCCGCAAGTCTTTATTGATGCGCTGGCTTCAGCGGGCGGCGCACCTGGCTATCCCCTGACCATTGGGGTCGTCGAGTTGCGTGACGCGATGGTGAACTGGTTCGACCGCGTACGTGGCGTCCCTCTCAATCGAGAGGGTGTTCTACCCACGATCGGGTCCAAAGAGCTGTTGGGTCTACTGCCATTTTTGCTCGGGCTGGGCGCGGATGACGTCGTGGTACGCCCCGCACTGGCTTATCCCGCCTATGAAGCGGGGGCGCTCGCCGTGGGCGCCAGCGTCGTCGCGGAGGACGATCCGGCCAAGTGGCCTGAAGCGACCAAACTCATTTGGCTGAACTCCCCCCGCAACCCCGACGGTCAGACCTTGACCGTTGAGGAGTTGCGTCGTGCTGTCGCCCGAGCTCGTGAGCTCGGTGCGGTGATCGTCGGCGACGAGTGCTACGCCGTGTTGAATGAGGTCGACGGGCAGCGGATCCCCTCCATCCTCGACCCGAGAGTGGTTGGCGACGACATGAGCCAGGTTCTCGCCTGCTATTCGGTCAGCAAGCAGTCCAACATGGCTGGGTACCGAGGCGGCATGATCGCCGGAGACGAGCAACTGATCGGAAAGATCGCGTCGAAGCGCCGCAGCCTAGGTCTCATGGTCCCCGCGCCCGTGCAGCAGGTGCTCAGCGCAGTCCTGTCCGATGATGAGCACGTGGCCGAGCAGCGCGCCCTCTACTCCTCCCGCCTCGAGCGTCTCCGAGTTGCCGTCGAGGCAGCCGGACTCCAGATTCACGGCTCGGAAAGCGGCCTGTACCTCTGGGCCACGCGGGGCGAAAGCGGAATTGATACCGCGATGGCGCTCGCCGACATCGGCGTGCTTGTCTCGCCCGGCGAGTTCTACGGTCCGAGCGGCACGCAATTCGTGCGCTTTGCCGTGACGGTTCGCGATGAATACCTCGACCGGGCTATCACCGCGCTCCAGTCATGGTCCCGCTGACGGGACCACAGCTCGTGGTCCCGCTGACGAGAAACCAGCTCGGGGCCTAGAAGGCGACCATCACCTTGAGGCTCTCGCGCGAGTCCATGGCGGCGTATCCCAGTGCAACCTCGTCGATACCCACGACGCGGTCAAAGACGCGACCCGGGGCGATCGAGCCGTCGAGCACGTCCTGGAGCGCGGATTCGATGTAGGCGCGCACGGGGGCGGGGCCACCCGTGAGCGTAATGTTGCGGCTGAAGAGTGAACCCCATCCGATCGGAGCCTCGGAATACTGGGGAACGCCTACGCGCGAGATGGTGCCGCCCACACGGACGGATCCCAAAGCTTGCTGGTATGCCGGGAAGTGGCCAACCGCCTCGATAACGACGTGGCTACCCTCGCCGCGGGTGAGTTCGCGCACCCGGGCGACTCCTTCTTCTCCGCGCTCGGCCACGATCTCGTCTGCCCCGAACTCGACACCGAGATCAGTGCGCGACTGATGCCGCCCCATGAGGATGACCCGCTCGGCCCCGAGCTTCTTTGACGCCAGTACGGCCGACAACCCGACCGCGCCGTCGCCGATCACTGTCACAGTCTTGCCCGCACCGACCCGCCCCATGTGCGCGGCGTGATAGCCAGTGAGGTAAACATCGGACAGGGCGAGAAGCGACGGAATCAGTTCACTTTTCTCGTCGACGCCCGGCACCGTCACCAGGCTGCCGTCTGCCTGCGGCACCCGTGCGTATTCCGCTTGGAAGCCGCCGACTTCGGGCTTGTTGTAGAAGCCGCCGTGGAGGCACGATGTGTGGAATCCTTCTTGGCAGAAAACGCAGGTGTTGTCTTGGTACGTAAACGTGGCGACGACGAGGTCCCCTCGCTTCACGGTAGAAACCTCAGAGCCGATTTCTTCGACTACTCCGACCATCTCGTGGCCCATCGGAGCACCAACCAGGCCTGGCTTACGCGTGTGATACGGGTGCAAGTCTGAGCCACAGACACACGCACGAACCACCCGGACGATAGCGTCTGTCGGAAGCTGGATCACCGGGTCCGCTACTGTCTCCACTCGGACGTCGCCCGCGCCGTAAAGAAATGTTGCCTTCATAGGGTTTCCTCGCACTATAAGCCTGCGGCTGAAGTCGTTCTCCACGTGGATCCGTGAACGCGCGACCAGATGACGAAACAACCCTACACGGCGTGATTTTCGATTTCTGGCAGAGCATCCACGTCGTCCGCAGGCGGCATTGAGCCCTCCCGCTAGTCGTCGGGATGCCGCGCGACTGCTACGTCGGGTCGACCATCACCTTGAGAGCGGTGCGCTCATCCATCGCGGTGTAGCCGTCGGGGGTCTGCTCGAGTTTCACGGTCTGGTCGAAGACAAGGCCGGGGTTGACGGTTCCGTCGAGCACACCAGGCAGCAGTTGCTCGATGTAGGCGCGAGCGGGGGCCACACCGCCGACAAGGCCGACGTTCTTGCCGAAGAGACTGCCGCGGCCGACAGGCGCATTCTCGTACTGCGGAACGCCGACACGGCTGATCACTCCGCCGGCACGAACGACCCCGAGGGCCTGCTCGTAGGCGGGCATGAAGCCGACAGCTTCGAGAACCGCGTGGCTTCCGGAGCCGCCGGTGAGTTCGCGCACCATGGCGATGCCTTCTTCGCCCCGCTCGGCTACGACATCCGTGGCTCCGAAGTGGATGCCAAGGTCGGTGCGTGCCTTGTGGCGCCCCATGAGGATGATGCGCTCAGCACCCATCTGCTTGGCAGAGAGCACAGCGAGGAGGCCGACAGCGCCGTCACCGATCACGGTAACGGTCTGGCCGGGAGCGACGCGAGCCTTGTAGGCGGCGTGCCAGCCGGTGGCATAGACGTCAGAGAGAGACAAGAGGCCGGCGTACTGTGACTCGTCAACGGTGCCGGGAACCTTCACGAGGGTGCCGTCAGCGAAGGGCACGCGCACGGCTTCGGCCTGGCCGCCCGTGATGCCACCGTTGCCCCAGTAGCCACCGTGGATGCACGAGGTCTGGAGTCCTTCGAGGCAGAACTCGCAGGTTCCGTCGGAGTACGCGAACGGCGCGATGACGAAGTCGCCGACCTTGAGCGTAGAAACGTCTTTGCCAAGCTCTTCGACAACGCCGATGAATTCGTGGCCTATGGGGCGAGCATCCGCATCCGCTGGCATCGAATGGAATGGGTGCAGGTCGCTGCCGCACACGCACGCCCGCGTAATGCGAACGACTGCGTCGGTGCTCTCGATGAGCGTGGGGTCAGGGGCAGTGATGACGCGGACATCGCCGGCGCCGTAAATGTAAGTAGCTCGCATGAGTCTATTCAACGCCCGATTCGCGCCCAGCAACGAATCAGTGTTTGTTCAGCGAGCAGGAGTAGCCGTCAGTGGATGGTGCGATGCTTGAACGCGGAGCACCCAAGGAGGACCAGACCGTGGCCAGTTTTGCCGACAAGCCCATCCTCGACGTCACCATCGCCGAGTGGACGGCTTACCTTGAAAGCGAGCCCTCGCTCGAGGGCGTGCGCCTCAAGCTGCGCAAGAAACTATCGAAGGCCACTGGGATCACCTGGAGCGAAGCGCTCGACGTTGCCCTGTGCTTCGGATGGATCGATGGCCAAATGGCACGCCTCGACGACGACTACACGCTGCAAGCGTTCACTCCACGCCGCAAGAACAGCCCCTGGTCACAAGTGAACCGAGACCATGTTGCTCGCCTCATCGAGGAGGGAACGATGCGACCCGGCGGTCTCGCCGAAGTCGAACGCGCCCAAGCGGATGGCCGCTGGGATGCCGCCTACAGCCAGAAGAACATGACGACTCCCCCCGACCTTCAGACTGCCCTCGACGCAAACCCCGCCTCCGCGGAGTTCCACGCCAGCCTCACCCGGAGCGAGCGCTTTCAGATCTATGCGCGCCTCACCGGCATCAAGACGCCAGCGGTGCGCGCAGCCCGCATCCGGGACGTCGTGGAAAAGGGCGCGAATGGCGAGCACCACTATGCGCAGCCGACGCCCGCTCCGAAGCGGCCCTAACTGCGGGGCGAGCGGGACTCCGCTGGAGCTACTCGGGCAGTTGCGCGATACGGCGATCGAGATGCTGCTGCTCGGCGGTGTTCGTGGCCAGTTCGCGCGCACGAGCGAAGGCGATGGCCGCGGCATCCGCGTCACCGGCACGCAGCAGCAGTTCGGCGCGAGTGGCCCAATACAGGTGATAGTTCTCAAGGCCCGTGATCTCGGCGAGCAAGCGCAGCCCTGCGTCAGGGCCGTCGGCCATTGACAACGCGACGGCGCGATTGAGCGCCACCACGGGCGATCCACCCGTCATAGCCAGCAGCACGGCATAGGCGGATGCGATAGCCGGCCAGTCGGTGTCAGCAGCAGTGCGTGCGGTGGCATGGTGACGCGCAATCACCGCTTGGGTCTGGAATGGCCCCGGCTGCAGGCGACTCAACGCGCCACCCAGAAGCCCGTTCGCTTGCTCGATGAGTTCGCCATCCCAGCGGGTGCGATCCTGATGCTCAAGGAGAATCAGTTCGTCGCCGCGAAAGCGAGTGTCGTGGCGGGCGCGAGCGTACAGCTCCAGCGCTAATAGGCCTTCGACTTCGGGATTGCCGGGGAGCAGCTCGCGCGCGGTGATCGTGAGTCGAATCGCTTCTTCCACGAGGTCGATGCGGGCGCCAGCCGCACTCCCCCGCGAGAGATAGCCCTCGTTGAAAATGAGATACACCACGGTGAGCAGGGCATCGACTCTCGACGTGAGGTCTTCGGGGATGCTGAGCGGGATGCCCGCGTCGCGGATCTTGCGCTTCGCCCGCACGATTCGTTGCGCAAGGGTCTGCTCGGGCAGCAAGAATGCCGCGGCAATCTCCGCCGTCGAGAGGCCGCCGACGAGCCGGAGGGTCAGCGCCACTTGAGTGTCTCGACTCAGCGCCGGGTGACAACAGAGCAGCAGCAGCCGCAGGTGTTCGTCGCCCGAATAGTGAGCGTCATCAATCATTTCGGGCACCTCCTCCTGGTTGCCGCCGAGTCCGCCGTGCCCGCCGCTGACGCCGTTGCGCTCTGCGGCCTGCACAAGATCGGGCGCTGCTCGCGCTAGTCGTCGAGCAGCCGCAGCCTCTCGTCGCACACGGTCTACCGCACGATTACGCGCGACCGTATAGAGCCAGGCTGCGGGGTTGTCAGGCACTACGGCCCAGTTCAGCGCTTCAACGAGCGCATCCTGCACCGCGTCATCGGCAACGTCGAGCCCAAAGCGGTGCGTGAGAAGAGCGAGCACATGCCCACTCTCCTCACGCGCCAGGCGGGTGACCGCCTCTGAGTTGTCAGGCACGCTACGAGGGCACCACCGGGCGAACCTCGAGCGAGCCGGCCGGAATCGGAACCTCGGCAGCGAGCGCAAGCGCCTCATCCAAGTCGGTGGCTTCCACAATGTAGAAGCCACCGAAGTGCTCCTTGGTTTCAGCGAACGGACCATCGACGATCGTGTCGCCGGCACCGTAGGCCCGGCGAATCGTGGTCGCGGTCTCGACGCCCTGCAGCTGGTCGGCGGCGACATAGTGGCCGCCATCAATGAGCTTCTGGTTGTAGGCCATCCAGGGCGCCATCATCTCGTCGAATCCGGGCTCTCCCGGGTTCGGGCCGTCCATGGGTTCAGAATGAATCAGGATCATGTACTGCATGTTTTTCTCCCTAACCGATTTGTGAAGTGTGGCCAAAAAGGCCAATAACAACGGACATGACGATGAGAACTGCGAGCTGATGACCCATATCGATCGCAAACAGCGTCGGGGACTTCTTCTCAAAAAGATACTCGACAGCGTTCCGCGACGCGGTAAAACCGAGCCAGCCAATGGATGCCACAGCCAACGTCACGGTCAGAAACGAGCCACCAAACTGGTCGTGGGCGATCGCTGCTGCAAGCGCCAGCACCGTTGCCGTTATGGCCGTGGCCACAAGCGCCAGCAGATACGCCCACCCGGGAGTCTTCGCAGCCAGATCTATCCCGGCTCGCGCCGCCCACGGCTTGCCGAGAAGCGCTGGTGAAAACCAGGCCCACCCGACGAGCATCCCTGCCACCGTAGCTACCGCGATTGCCAGAAAGTTCAGCGTCATCATGTCCTTTCGGGGCCGGGGATTTCCCTGCCCTCACTGACATGACGCAGGGCACGTGCCGAATCGACACGTGCCCTGAAAAAACTTTCGAAAAGTTCTTTAGATGCCAACCGGTTTCGGCTGGCTGGGGTGCGGCTCATCCTTGAATGACGCCTGCGCCTTCCACATTTTGACTTTCATATCTGCTTCGACTTCGGCGTATTCGGCCGTTCCGTAGACATTGTTGAGTTCGTCGGGATCGGTTTCGAGGTCGTACATTTCCCACTCGGAGGGGTACGAGAACGGCCCAGTTCCTGGCACACCCAATCCGTCGTTGTAGAAGAAGATCAGCTTGTAGCGGTCGGTGCGGTAGCCGTAGTGGGCGGGCGCGCGATGGAAGACATCGTCGTTCTCCCAGTAGCGGTAGTACATGCCCTCGGCGGGTTCGACATCCGGAGTTTCAATGAGATCGGGCCAGAGGCTGCGGCCCTGCATCCGCGGGTGGTGTTCGACCCCGGCGGCGTCGAGAATCGTTTGCGCGAGGTCAACATTGGTCACGATGCCCTCGTACGACTTGCCGGCCGCCAGCTGAGCTGGATAGCTGAGCACGAACGGCATCCGCAACGATTCTTCGTACATGAAGCGCTTGTCGAACCAACCGTGGTCGCCCAAGAAGAAGCCTTGGTCTGAGCTGTACATGAGAAGGGTGTCGTCGATGTCGCCGCGCTCTGTGAGCCAGTCGGTGACGCGGCCAACGTTGTCATCGACGGAGGCGACGCACGCGAGGTAGTCCTCCATGAAGCGCTGGTACTTCCACAGAGCGAGCTCGTCATACGTGAGCCCCTCGGGTGGCGTCTGCTTGAGGTCGTCTTCGTTGAGATTTTCGGCGATGCGCATCGCGGCCCGGCGAGCCGACGACGTGCGCGTTTCGTAGTCATCGGTGAACGTCGCGGGCACCGGGATGGGGTCGGAGTACATTCCGGCGTGCTTTTCGTCGGGCTCCCACGGGCGGTGCGGTGCCTTGTGGTAAATCAGAACGCACCACGGGTCGTCACCCTCGAGCTCATCGACCCACTTGAGCGACAGGTCGGTGATGATGTCAGTCGCATAACCGGGAACGGTGCGCAGCCCATCCGGGTTCAAGAATTTTGGATCGTGGTACTCGCCCTGCTCAATGAGCACATCCCAGTAGTCAAAGTTCTGGGGGTCAGCTTCTCCGCCATCACCCATGTGCCACTTGCCGACGATGGCGGTGCGGTAGCCGGCCTCTTTCAGCTGAGACACGAAGGTCGGCTGGCTCGCATCGATCGGCGTCACAAGCGTGCTGACACCGTTGATGTGACTATATGTCCCGGTGAGAATGGATGCCCGACTCGGCGAACACAGTGAGTTGGTCGCGAAGCAGTTGTCGAGCTTCCATCCCCGCTGCGCGATCTCGTCGATGCGCGGAGTCTGGTTCACTACCGACCCATACGCACCGATGGCGTGCGAGGCGTGATCATCGGTGAGGATCATCACGATGTTGGGGCGGCGCGTGGCTTTCTCAGTCATTAGTGTTCTTTCGTCGTTCAGCGTGCTGCGTTAGACCGCGGACATGTCGATCGGAACCCAGGTTCCGACCTCCATGGAGCG
This sequence comes from Salinibacterium sp. NG22, assembly GCF_015864925.1. Taxonomy (NCBI): domain Bacteria; kingdom Bacillati; phylum Actinomycetota; class Actinomycetes; order Micrococcales; family Microbacteriaceae; genus Salinibacterium; species Salinibacterium sp. NG22. The sequence goes on from NZ_JADYWG010000001.1 coordinate 1,040,180, forward strand.
ATACGCGGCATCAATGATTGCGTTGTCGATGTAGCCATCAACAAAGGTTTGGCGGGGCTCGACGCCCGCGCGGTAGCACTCCACGAAGTGGGTGAGTTCTCCGTGGTAGCCATACACCCAGGGCTCGTCGGGCACGGGGGTGATCCAGCCGGTTGCGGCTCCGGCTTTTTCGACGACATAGTCAGCGGGGTTTCCTGCGAAGGCACGGATGCCCGTCTCGCCGGTTTCGTCGGTGCCGATCCAGCCTGCGGTTCCGTGAATCTCGTTGCGCACATCCAGCCCTGCAATGTGGCCCCAGCTCACTTCGACCTGAGCCATGCGGTCATCCTCGAAACGGATGAGCGCCACAGCGGTGTCTTCGGTGTCAACATCGTCGCGCGAGAGTCGTGCACCCCACGCGAAGACCTCTTTGGGGGCGGTGTCGTAGCCGATGAACCAGCGCCCGATGGCTACGCAGTGGCAGCCGAGAGCGCGCAGTGGTCCGCCGCCAGAACGTGACACATCGCGAGCGTGCTTGTGCGGATGCCCGTGAGATTCCCGCGCTCGAACCGAGGTCACTCGGCCAACGGCGCCGGCATCCACGAGTTCTTTCGCTTTCACGAGGCCCGGAGCAAACACTTCGGTTTCGGCGTAGGCGTGCCAGACGCCTGCGTCGCGAACGAGTCGCAGACACTCGGCAGCTTCGGCGGAGTTACGGCCGAGCGGCTTGGTGCAAATGATGCCCTTGCCCGCGGCCGCCGCAGCGGCAACAACTGCCACGTGTTGGTCTTGCGGGAGCGCGACGATGACGATGTCGACATCGTCGCGCTCCACGAGTTCAGCGACAGTGGAGACAACTACCGGAATGCCAAAGCGTTCCGCGAATGCTGTCCCCGACTCCGCCGAGCGTGCCGCAACAACTGTTACGTCATGCCCGCGGATGCTGCCGAGTGCTCGAAGGTAGAAGTCGGCTACGAACCCGGCGCCCACGATCCCTATTCGGACCGGATCACCGGTCCCTAGCCGACCGGTCACTTGAGGTTGTCTTTGGCTGCGGCGAAGAGGTCCACGTTGATGAAGTCCTCCGGTGCTGCAGCTTCGTCTGCCGTCAGGCGACCGACGTCAAGGAACAGCTGCGTGAAGGAACCGAAACGCTCGTAGGTTGATCCGTCGGCGTTGTCAGCCAAGATCTGGTCAGATGTCCACCATTCGAGTCCATCGGCCTGGCTCTGAAGCTGTTCTGCGGGAGCACCCGAGAGCGCAGCTGAGAGAGCAACAGTGTCTTCGGTGTCGGAGATGCGGTAGTCGTTCGCTTCGATGAAGACCTCGAGGAAGCGGGTAAGCGCTTCGCTCTTGTCGGCAATCGCGTCGTTCGAGGCAACCCAGGCTCCGAGGAACTCGGTTTCGGGGAAGTCGACGTTGTTAGCAATGACCTGAGCGTCAGGAACCGACTCGAAGATCTGGTCGCTCAAGGGCGAGAAGATTGCTGCGACATCGATCTGGCCAGCAACGAATGCCGAAACGACGCTCGGCGGGTCCAGCGGGATGCGCTCGATGTCAGCTTCGGTGAGGCCGGCTTCTTCGAGGGCGAGTGCGAGAATCATTTCGCCCGATCCGCCATCCGGAACACCAATCTTGAGTCCCTTGAGGTCGGCCATTTCGGTTGCACCTGACTCGGGCGAAGCAATGAGGAAGTCACCAAAGGTGCTCTCGTTGGGGGTGATGACGGTGCCCTGGCCTGAGGCGGGCATCCACATGGCGCCACCACCGATGTAACCAACGTCGAGCGAGCCACTGGCCATAGCCTGGATCTGCGTCGGGCCGTTGGTGAAGGGAACGAGGTTGACGTCGAGGCCAGCCTTGGTCCAGAGATCTTGTTCATTAGCGACGGCAATAATGCCGACACCGTTGATGCTGGTGTCGATGTAGCCGACGTTGATGGCGACGAGTTCTTCGCCGCTCTCGTTGCTACCGGCATCCGTCGTGCAACCGGTCAATGCGAGAGCAAATGTTGCGGCGACTGCTGCCGCGCCGAGCATTTTCTTCTTCATGGGGCGTCCTTGCCTGTGATTGGAGATGATTGGTTGGTAATGAGTGGTTGGGTCATTCGTGGTGGTGCACTCCGCGCCACACTCTGGCGCGGATCTCGGCAAACTCGGGAGAGAGCCGAATCTCCTCCCCGCGTGGATACGCGAGGGGAACGTCGATAATTTCGCTGATGCGACCGGGGCGTGGGCTCATGACCACCACGCGGCTGGCGAGGTACACGGCCTCGTCAACGTCGTGGGTGATGAACACCACGGTGCGCTTTTCTTTTTCCCAGGTCTCGAGCAGGTCATCCTGCATCTGAACCCGGGTGAGGGCGTCAAGGGCACCGAACGGCTCATCCATGAGCAGTACTGATGGATGCACGGCGTAGGCCCGCGCAATTGCCGCACGCTGCTTCATACCGCCCGAAAGTTCCTTGGGCAGCGCGTTGGCGAAGTCTTGAAGACCGACGAGGCTCAAGTAGTGCATGGCACGTTCGGCCCGCTCCTTCTTGGGGACCTTCTGCAGGCGAAGCCCGAACTCAACGTTTTCTTGAGCGGTAAGCCACGGGAACAGCGCGTACTGCTGAAAGATCACACCGCGGTCGGGGCCGGGCCCCTTGACGGGTTCATCGTTCACGAGCACTTGACCAGAGGTCGGCATGAGCAAGCCGCCGACGAGGTTGAGCATCGTGGACTTGCCGCAGCCACTTGGCCCGACGAGAGTGATGAACTCGCCCTGCTCCACGTCGAGGCTGACGTGGTCGAGGCTGACCGTGCGGCCGCGCTCCGTGTTGTAGATCTTGGTGACGTCTTTGATCGAGATGAGAGGCATTAGCGAGTCTCCTGCCAGCGAGTAAGTCGCCGTTCGGCGAGAAGAAGCAAACGGTCCATGATGAAGCCGAGCGCACCGATCATGATGATGCCGACGACGATGCGGTCGGTTTGCAAGAACTGGGCGGCTTGCTGCATCATCCGTCCAAGACCCGTCGGGGCGGCGATCAGCTCCGAGGCCACGAGGGTCGCCCACGAGGCACCGAGCGCGACGCGCATTCCGACGAAGATGAACGGGGTGGATGCCGGAATGACAACGCGGGTGAAGATCGTGAAGTCCTTGGCGCCGAGCACTCGCGCGGCATTGATGAGGGTGATGTCCACGTTGCGCACTCCCTGGAAGGTCGCGAGCACGCAGGAGAGGAACGCGGCGAGGAAGATCACGAAGATCTTCGCGGTCTCACCGATTCCGAGGATCACGATGACCAGCGGGATGAGCGCGAGCGGCGGGATGGTGCGGAAGAACTGAATCCACGGCTCAAGCAACCCCCGCGCCAGCCAGTACCAGCCCATGAGGAAGCCGGCGGGAATGGCCAGCGCGACACCGAGGAGGAATCCGGTCGTGACTCGGCTGAGGCTCGTCACGGTGTGGCCCCAGAGGGTTCCATTGGCGATGAGCTCCGCAAAGCTGGCAACGACATCGATGGGCGTCGGGATGAGCGCGTTGCGCGAGAGTACGGCGCTCAGCGTCCAGATTCCAATGCCCAGGAAGAACGTGATGACGTACAGCCCTTTGAGAGAACGCTCGCCCTTTTCGGTGTCCTCAGCGATAGCTGTCGGTGTTGCCATGGTCAGGGCCTCTGGTTCGGCCTTTCGATCTGTCATGTCACGTTCCTGTTCGACGTCATTGTCCGGTCCTCTTGGTTCGATGGAGAAGTTGTGGTTTAGATGTAGAAATAGCGTTCAAGCGCAGCGGTTCCGCCTCCGAGCACTCCCGCGTACATGCCGAGCGACGATGGCTCGATGCGAACGAGAGGGCGGATGAGCGGAAACACTTGCTGGCGGGTCTGTTCGGTCAGGCGCTCGAAGAAAGCCTCGGGCACCTCGGCGAGCGCGCCCCCCAGCAGAATCACGTCGGGGTTGAGCAGGTTGACGATGGCCGATGTTGCGGTAGCCAACTGGGTGATGATCGAGTCGATGGATGCTCGCGCGGTCTCGTTCGAGTCCGATGCGGCGTACAGCGCGGTGAGCGCTCCCCCGCCGTTGCTCGAGAGCCCGGCTTCGGCGAGCTGGCGCTGCAGGGCACCTTCGCTCACGATGGTTTCGAGGCATCCGTTTCCGCCGCAGACGCAGTCGATGCCGTTGTCGATAACGTGCAGGTGACCGAGTTCAATGGCCCCACGCACGCCGCCAGCGAAGGGCTGCCCCTCAACGACGAGGCCGGCGCCGAGGCCGGTGCGCAGGTAGATGAACGCAACGCTGCCGAGGTCTTTGGCGACACCGAAGCGGGCTTCGGCGAGCGCCATTGAGCGAACGTTGTGCTCGACGGTGACAGGAAGTCCGGTGAGCGGTTCGAGGATGTCGGCGACGGGAACATCGCGCCAGTCCAGGTTGATGGGGAGCAGGATGCTTCGGCCCGCGACATCCACGGGACCAGGAACGGCCACTCCAACGCCGATGACCATCGACGGGTCATATTCCGATGCCGCTATAAGTTCGTTGATCGCGGTCGCGGCCTCCACCATGACCTCGGTGGCGGGGGTCTCGATGTCGTAGCTGAGCGAGCTGGATGCCACAGTGCCGCCCAGCAGGTCGATAAGACCGAGCTGAACGAAGCCGACGCCCACTTGAACGCCGACGACGACGAACGCGTCGCGGACGATCGAAATCTCGGTGGCGGGCCGACCGAGCTTGGTCGGTGAGATCGAGTTGCCCTCGACGATCACGCCTTCGTCAACGAGCTGGCTGACGGCACGGGTGATGGTGGTGGGGCTGAGGTGAGCGCGGCGGGCGAGTTCAATTCGGGGCAACGGTCCGCTGTCGCGCAGCATGGTCAAGACCTGCGCACGTACAGAGGTTGCCTCATCGAATCGGCTTACGGCTTCATTGCTCACTTAGAGAAAATAACTCTGCCAAGGGAAGAAAGTCAAGCCTCGAGGTAACGAAAGCGCATCGCCCTCACGACCCTAGAGCCCCGCGTCTACCCCGTGGCGAAGCACCAGAAACCCTGCAACTACGGGCCCTAACGCACAAACGGGGACCCGCGCCAGGCGCGGATCCCCGTAAGTTTTGCTACAAAATACGCACCGGGGGTGAGGACACCATCGATGAGGTAAACGGTTGCGTTTGCGGTGTGAACGCTCTCGCTCTCGGCCTCCCTCCCGAATACACGAGCGCACTGAAAGACCAATTCAGCAATTCAGCACAGATTGCAGAACAGCTCAACTTGGGCGGTCTCGTCAACGAGCAGAACAAGGACCTCGGCCGAAACGTCATCGACGCCCACTCCCCCGAGTACGCCTTGAGAAGGTTCCGGCCAGCGTCAAGGCTGGCGCTGAGGTCGTTGGCCGTCACATCACGTTCGGTGAAGATAGCTACCAGACCACCGAGAAGCTCGTTCGTGAACTATGGCGGCCACGAGAAGTGTTCATCGGGCACCAACATCTACAGCTTCCCGTCGAAGCGTATTCGTACACCTTCGGATAATCAGCGCTCCTCTGCACAACGAAACGGGCCCCCGATCCAACCGGATCGGGGGCCCGTTTCGTGCGCTAGCGCGAGCTACGGAGTAGGTGTCGGCGTAGGCGTAGGCGTTGAGCTTTCGATGAAGTCATCACCAGCAGCTTGAGTAACGAATGCCTGGAAGCTGACGAGGTCGTTTACTGCACCCTCGTACTTGATTCCGTTGACGAGAACGGTCGGGGTTCCGGTGACCGCTCCGACGTCAGAGTTGGGGATGGGGTCCGAAAGAGCGCGAGCAGTTGAGTTGCTCACCCACGACTTGAAGCTCTCATCGGTGATGCACTCGGCGATCGCGTCGGTGCTTTCGACGCCGGCGACATCCAAGAGTTCGATGAGCTCTTCGTTGCTGAGACCGCTCGTGTTCTCTTCAGGCTGCACCTCTTCGGTGAGAAGCAGCGAGTGGTACGCGTAGAAGTCGTTCGGCGAAGTGTCTGCAACACACGCAACGGCGTTGACCGCACGTGACGAGTAACGCTGACCCTGCGAAAGACGGTCAAGAATCGTGATCGGGTGCACTTCGAGAGTTGCCGCACCGTTGGCAACGAGGCTCTCAATGTAGGCACCGTTGGTCTGCTCGAAAGAACCACAAATCGGGCACAGGTAGTCGACATACATCTGGATGTCGAGAACACCGGATTCCTCGTCGCGATCGTTCGCGATGGGCTCAGCGTCTGCTGCTTGAGCGTCGGATGTCGTCGCGATGAAGCCCTGATTGAGCTGGATTCCGTCGCTAGCAAAGTTCTGCGGGCCTGGGCCTGCTGGCTGGTTCGAGTTCACGAGTACGAGCGCGATTACTGCGACGATGGCGACGAGCGCGAGGCCAACGCTGCCCTGAAGAATCCACTTCGTGCGGCGATCCTTCTTCTTCTGTTCGTCACGCTGAATGCGAGCCTTTTCGCGCGCTGCCTCGCGCCGCTCATTCTTGCTGAGTCGGCTGTCGCCGGGGTTGCCGTTGCTCAATCGAACCTCATCTGCCGTGTATATCGCTGTGTGGGGCGCCCAGAAATGACGGCGCACCTCTCGAATCCTAGGAGAAATCTCTGGGAATTGCCCAACCGAATCCTAAGATGCGCACTGTTCTGGGGTGGACCACTCTGTCATCCACCCCCCAAAAGAGTGCAATAATGACGAAACGCGATTTCGATCGCTGTCCATCACAACGGATCGTCCGGCACGTACCTGCCGGTGAAGGAGAAAACTAGAACAATGGCGTCTGTAACTTTTGACAACGCAACCCGTCTCTACCCGGGATCAACGGTCCCCGCTGTAGACAAGCTGAATCTTCACGTAGAAGACGGCGAATTCCTCGTACTTGTCGGCCCATCGGGTTGCGGCAAGTCCACCAGCCTTCGCATGCTCGCCGGCCTTGAAGAGGTCAACGATGGCAGCATCCTCATCGGCGACCGCGACGTCACCGACGTTCCGCCGAAAGACCGCGACATCGCCATGGTCTTCCAGAACTACGCGCTTTACCCGCACATGACGGTTGCCGAGAACATGGGCTTCGCGCTCAAGATCGCTGGCATCAACAAGGAAGAGCGCGCCGCTCGCGTACTCGAAGCAGCGAAGCTTCTTGACCTCGAGCCCTACTTGAGCCGCAAGCCCAAGGCACTCTCGGGTGGTCAGCGTCAGCGCGTTGCCATGGGTCGCGCCATCGTTCGCCAGCCTCAGGTCTTCCTCATGGATGAGCCGCTGTCGAACTTGGACGCCAAGCTTCGCGTTCAGACTCGTACGCAGATCGCTAGCCTGCAGCGTCGCCTCGGAGTCACCACGGTTTACGTGACTCACGACCAGACCGAAGCGCTCACCATGGGTGACCGCATCGCTGTGCTCAAGGATGGCATCCTCCAGCAGGTTGGTACTCCTCGCGACCTGTACGAAGCACCGCAGAACATCTTCGTTGCTGGCTTCATCGGCAGCCCAGCCATGAACCTCTTCAGCGTTGACATTGTCGACGGTGGCTTGCAGTTCGGCGACGCTGTTGTTGCGGTTGACGCTGAGACCCTCGGCGAAACCGACGCTAAGACCGTCACCATCGGCATCCGTCCTGAAGACGTCATTGTTTCGACGACGGGCAACGGTCTTCCCGTTGATGTTGACCTGGTTGAAGAACTCGGTGCTGACGGTTACCTCTACGGCCACGCAGAAATCAAGGGTGAGCGTGTTGACATCGTTGCTCGCGTTGATGGCCGCTCGCACCCGAACGCTGGCGACAAGGTCTTCTTGACCCCTGAGCCTCACCACGTGCACGTGTTCGACACCGAGTCGGGCCTGCGCCTCACCAAGAAGCCTGTAGTCGCAAGCTAACTTCCGCTTTACGATCGAGCCCGTCGACGTCGAACCCAGTTCGGATGTTTGGCGGGCTCGTTCTATTTTCAAGGACACGTGAATGACTGGTTCTGTCAACATCACCGCCGCCACCGTCGATCCGGCCCTGCTGGATCTGCCGTGGGAGTTGCCGCTTGAGCTGTGGCCCGATGATTCCATCGCGATCCTGCCGAAGGGTATTTCGCGCCACCTCGTGCGCTTTGCCAATCTCAGCGGCTACGTCGTGGCGATCAAAGAGACCTCGAGCGAGCTCGCCAAGCGCGAGTACGAGATGCTGCGCACGCTGCAGAAACTCGACGTTCCCTGTGTTGACCCGCTCGCGATCATCACGAACCGCACGGCGGCCGATGGCGAAGAACTGAAGTCGGTTCTTGTTACCCGACACTTGCGCTTCTCACTCCCCTACCGGGCCGTGTACTCCCAGAGCCTTCGTCCAGAGACCGCTCGCCGGCTCGTCGATGCTCTGGCGGTGCTGCTGGTTCGTCTGCACATTGTCGGTTTTTTCTGGGGCGATGTTTCGCTCTCCAACACTCTTTTCCGCCGTGACGCTGGCGCGTTCGCGGCCTACCTCGTGGATGCCGAGACCGGGCAGCTGTATGACCGGCTGTCGAATGGTCAACGCGAGAACGACCTTGAAATCGGTCGCGTCAACATTGCGGGCGAACTGCTCGACCTGCAGGCCGGCGGACGACTCGAACAAGACATTGACCCCGTCGAGATCAGCAATGGCATCGTCGCCCAGTACCGCACGCTGTGGCAGGAACTCACGGGTTCCGAACGCTTCGACCAGTCAGAACGCTGGCGCATCAACCAGCGCGTTGAGCGTCTCAACGCTCTCGGCTTTGACATCGAAGAACTCGCCATCAAGACGGAAGACTCGGGCACCCGCGTGCGCATTCAGCCGAAGGTTGTGGATGCCGGACACCACTCACGTCGTCTGCTGCGGTTGACCGGTCTCGATGCTCAAGAAAACCAAGCTCGCCGCTTGCTCAATGACATGGACTCCTACCGCGCCGCGTTCGACAAGCAAGACATGGACGAAGAGATGCTTGCCCATGAGTGGGCAGCACGCGTCTTCGAACCTGTCATTCGCGCGATCCCGAAAGAGATGCGCGGCAAGCTTGAACCTGCTGAGGCATTCCACCAGCTGCTGGATCACCGTCGTCAGCTCGCGCAGGATTCCGGTCACGACATCCCGCTGGCTGAAGCGGTTGGCAGCTATGTAGAAAACGTTCTGCAGTTCCGGCGCGACGAGGCGACGATGATCAACCCGCCAACGGGCTCGTTCACGATGCCCATCTCGATACAGGGTGAGCTAGCCGCGGCGGATGACGGTGGCGATGACGAAGAGGACTGGCGCCTCAAGGTCTAGCGCCGCCTCACGCGCTACGACAAGAGCTGCTCGAGTCCGCGCCCGGTCACATGCTCAAAGACCAGATTGGTCTCGGAGTGCGCCACGGCCGGATGACCGGCCAAATAGGTGAGCACGAAGTCTCTGAGCTCTGCCGCATTGTGAGCCGCAACGTGGAGGAGATAGTCGTCTCCGCCGCCGGTGTGGAAGAAGGCCAGCACCCCAGGCCAGTGGGGAGCGGCGGTTCGGAAGGCATCCACGTCCTCGCGCACGTGCTTGACGAGCTTGATCGAGATGAGAGCTTGCACGCTCACGCCGAGCTTGGCCACATCGATATCAGCGTGAAAGCCTCGCAAATAGCCTTCATCATGCAGCCGGCGAAGACGTTGGGAGACTGTTGACTCGGAAACTCCGGCTGCGGCAGAGAGCGCCGATCCGGACATCCGAGCATTGCCGGCCAAGCTCGCTAAGATTTTTTGATCGATTGAGTCGATCGGCAAACTGGTGTTCTCTCTCACGGTCGCCTCCTGCGTCGCAGCTTATGCGAAAAACGACACAATTCGTGAAGATTCTGCAGGAGAGTTGATTAGCGTCGAAGTTTCTGCTGTTATCAAGTAATGCTGCCTCACGACATCCATCTCGAAACCCTTGCTGTTCACGCGGGAATGGAGGGCGTGCAGGAATCTGGTCAACACGTTCCCTCTATTGACCTCTCCACGACCAATCCGCTGCCCAGCGTCGAAGTGGGTGGCGACTCCTACGAGAACCTCGCCACGGGAAATCCCCTCATCGATGGCCACTCTGCGGTGTACCAGCGTTTGTGGCAGCCCGGAGTTGCTCGCTTCGAAGACAGCCTCGCGGCCCTCGAAGGCGCTGAAGCAGCCGTCGCTTACGCGAGCGGCATGGCAGCACTCTCTGCGGTGCTCATCGCTATCGCTTCCGCCGGCCGCCCGCACGTTGTGGGCGTTCGCCCGCTCTACGGCGGAACCGACCACGTGCTCGACAACGGACTGCTCGGCACGACTGTGACCTGGGCGGATGCCGACTCGATCGTCAACGCTATTCAGCCCAACACGGGCCTCGTCATCATTGAGTCGCCCGCGAACCCCACTCTCGAACTTGTCGACATCAAGAAGGTCGTCGAAGCCGCCGGCACCGTGCCCGTTCTCGTGGACAATACTTTCGCGACCCCCGTTCTGCAGCGCCCCATCGAACTCGGTGCAGCCATGGTGCTGCACAGCGCCACCAAGTACCTCGGCGGCCACGGGGATGTCATGGGCGGCGTTATCGCCACAAGCGAGGAGCACGCCAAGGCCCTGCGCAACGTTCGCGCCCTTACCGGTGGCGTTCTGCACCCGTTTGCGGCCTACCTGCTGCACCGCGGACTTCGCACACTTCCCCTGCGCGTACGCGCCCAGCAGGAGACCGCTGGGGAGCTTGCTCGTCGCCTCGACGGCCACCCCGCACTCGCTCGCGTGCTCTACCCCGGCCTTCCCGGCCAGGACCCGTCAGGCCTCATCGGCACGCAATCCGACGGTGCCGGCTCGCTCATCGCCCTTGACCTCGCCGGTGGCTACGACGCTGCAGCGAAGTTCACGGAGTCGGTAAAGCTCATCACGCACGCGGTATCGCTCGGCGGAATCGACACCCTCGTGCAGCATCCGGCATCACTCACGCACCGCCCGGTTGCGTCGGAAGCGAAGCCCGGAGCGGGAATTGTGCGCGTCTCGGTCGGGCTCGAGCACGTCGATGACCTCATGAACGACATCACGGCTGCGCTTGACGCGGTCAGCGCCAGCTAACAGCAGCCTTAAACGCAGAGAGCCGCTGTCCCCTCGGGGGCAGCGGCTCTCTGCGTTGCGGCGCAGGATCACTCCTGCGGCACGCTACTTCTTTTTGCGAGCTGCTGAACGCAGCTTCGAGATTTCGTAGAGCGTGACACTCGCGGCGATACCGGCGTTGAGCGACTCGGTCGATGCACTGATCGGGATCGAGACTATGGCGTCACAGTTTTCGGTGACGAGTCGAGAGAGACCCTTGCCTTCGCTACCAACGACGATCAGCACGGGCTCTTTCGCCAGCGGCAAGGAGGGAAGCGACACGTCGCCATCCCCATCAAGTCCGAGCACGAAGACACCGCGCTTCTTGTATTCCTTGATCATCTGCGTGAGGTTGTTAGCCATAGCAACGGGCGTGCGAGCGGCAGCACCGGCGGAGGTCTTCCACGCGGATGCCGTCATGCCGACTGAGCGACGCTGCGGAACGATGACACCCTGGCCACCAAACGCGGCAACCGAGCGCACGATGGCGCCAAGGTTGCGCGGGTCGGTGATGCCGTCGAGGGCAACGAGCAGCGGAACCTGGCCGCGTGCTTCTACCTTGTCGAGCAGTTCCATGGGATGCGCGTACTCGTACGGCGGCACCTTGAGGGCGAAGCCCTGGTGCACGGAGTCGAAACCAGCAAGGCGGTCAAGTTCTGGACGCATCACTTCGAGCACGGCAATGCCGCGCGAGGTCGCGAGCTTGAGGATCTCCTTGACGCGGTCATCGTATTCGATGCGTGCAGCCATGTAGAGAGTGTGCGCGGGGATCTTGGCGCGAAGAGCCTCGAGCACCGAGTTGCGGCCCGTGACCATCTCGGACTCGTCGGCAGACTTCGCTACCCGCGACCGGCTGGGCTGGCTCGGACGCTGGCCGCCCTCGGAGGGCTTGCCACCGTTGCGGCGAGTTCCACCGGCTGCTTCGTAGCGCTCGGCAGCAGCCTTGCGCTTGCCCGCGGGGTGGTACGGGCGGTCTTCTGCCTTAGGGGTGGGCTTGCGACCTTCGAGAGCCTGACGTCCCTGGCCTCCCGAGCCGACCTGGGGGCCCTTGCGGCCCTTGCGTACCGCTCCTGCGCGGGGTGTGTTACCTGGGTTTTTCACGAGTGTTGCTCCTGTCGGAAGCGCCGATCAGTCACGGCAAGCTCCAATGCGATCCGGTCGAGTCATCTTCTAGTGCGATGCCCGCCGCTGATAGTTCATCACGGATTCGGTCTGCGGCAGCAAAATCCTTTGCTGCGCGGGCCGTATTGCGATCCTCAATGAGCTGTTCAACCAGTACTGACAAAGCAGCAACGGCTGGCTCTGAACGCTCAGAACCCCATCGTGGATCAAGTGGGTTGATACCCAAAACCTGTGCCATAGCGATCACGTGTGACCGCGCGGTGGCAACCGCCGCAAGATCTCCGTCGTCGAGGGCAGCGTTGCCCGAACGAATCGTCTCGTGCACGACCGCGAGCGCCTGAGGCACTGCGAGGTCGTCATCCATAGCCTCGCCGAATGCCTCGGGCACCTCTGTGGTGTTCGCGACGTCGAAGCGAGTGTCTCGCAGTCGACGCGAGGCACGCTCAATGAACACCTCAAGGCGTTCAAAGGCTGCTTCCGCTTCAGCAAGTGACGTGTCAGTGTAGTCGATTGTGGAGCGGTAATGGGCCGCTCCCAATAAATAGCGCACCACGATGGGCCGAGCGGCGTCCAAAAGGTCGCGAGCGAACACCGAGTTGCCGAGTGATTTCGACATCTTTTGGCCGTTGACGTTGACCATACCGTTGTGCACCCAGTGGCGAGCGAACTCGTCGCCAGCCGCATTCGATTGAGCGAGTTCGTTCTCGTGGTGAGGGAACCGCAGATCGAGGCCGCCACCGTGGATATCGAAGGCCCCGCCCAGATACCGGCGAGACATGGCAGAGCACTCAATGTGCCATCCTGGACGCCCGTTGCCCCAAGGCGATGACCATGACGCCGACTCAGGCTCGGTCGGCTTGCTGCCCTTCCAGAGGGCAAAGTCGCGCGGGTCACGCTTGGAACGAGGGTCGGCATCGGCTGCGGCGACCATGTCGTCGAGCTTTTGGCGAGTGAGTTCACCGTAGGAGGGCCACGACTGGGTGTCGAAGTAGACGTCACCGGAGTCGTCGCTTGCGGCATAAGCATGGCCACGCTCGATAAGGGTGGCGATCAACTCGCGCATCTCACCGATGTTGCCGGTGGCGCGGGGTTCGTAGGTCGGCGGCAGAATGCCGAGCTCGTTGTAGCCCGCGGTGAACTCGAGTTCTACACGGTAGGCCAAGGCCCACCACTGTTCGGTCGAGCCTTCGGCTGCGGCATCCGCTGCTCGGGTCAAAATCTTGTCGTCGATGTCGGTGACGTTGCGCACGAGCGTGACATCGAGCCCCCGATAGGTGAGCCAACGACGCCAAATGTCGTACACGAGCGCTGAACGCAGGTGGCCGATATGCGGGGATGACTGCACGGTGGGGCCGCAGACGTAGATGCCTACCTTGCCCGGCTCACGGGGATCGAGGTCGAGAAGGCTGGCACTGCGAGTGTCATAAAGGCGAATAGTCACTAAGCAAGTTTAGCGACCAACGCTGGACGTTACACGGTCGGGTAGAGAGCACGGGGGGAAGGTGAGCACCCCCGTGCCTCTCAGCACTACTTCGTGTAGGTGTAGAAGCCTCGACCGGTGGAAATACCGAGGTAGCCCTTGTCGATGTATTCGGCCTTCATCCACTCGGCGAACCGCTTCGTGTTCTCGTCGCCGTGGGACATGATGTTGTACGGAGTCGTGAGCCCAATAACGTCAAGGATCTGGAACGGTCCCATGGGGGCGCCGGTGGCAATCCGCCACGTGTTGTCAACGTCAGCGGGCTCTGCGTAACCATCGGCCGCGAGCTCTGCCGCAGCGTTAAGGAACGGAACGAGCAAGGAGTTGAGAACGTAGCCGGCCTTCTCCTTATGGATCGGAATGGGAACCATTCCGATGGACGAAGCGAATTCGACCACTGCAGTGAAGACTGCGGGATCGGTGTCGCTCGTGCCCATGATCTCGGCAGTGTTGAACTTCCAGATCTGGTTGGCAAAGTGCAGCGCCAAGAACTTGTCAGGACGACCAGTGGAGTCCTTCATGTCGCTCGGCAACAGTGTCGACGAGTTCGTGGCGAAAATCGTGTGTTCGGGAGCGAGTTTTCCCAGCTCGGCGTACGTGGTCTTCTTGAGGTCCAAAATCTCGGGGATGGCCTCGATGACGAGGTCAGCATCCTTAACGGCGTCGGCGAGGTCGGACGAGAATCGTACGCGTCCGAGAGCTTCTTGTGCCTTGCCGTCTGCCGCGCCAGCGACGCTGTCTTCAACGTACGTTTTTGCGAGTCCGTCGAAACGAGTGCGAGCCTTCTCGAGCACCTCGTCGTTGATGTCGTATGCCACGACCTCAAATCCACTGAACGCGGTTTGGTAGGCGATCTGCGATCCGAGCACTCCAGTGCCTAGAACCGTTACACGCTGAATGTTTGTCATTGTGTTCTCTTCTCTTCGGTTTGTAACCTGATCCGATCCTCCCAATTTACTCCCGATCGCCTGAACCTTGGCTGTGCCCCAGAAGTGAGCCAGCCGGGTTTGGCCCGCACAAAATTCGGATGTTTCCTGTGGAAACTAGCGCGTTGGCCGGCACGCCTTCCACACTCCTAGCTAGCAGAACCCTGCAAATCACGCGCACGGGTGTGAAGACCGAAGTAGAATCAGTGCAAATCAGCAACGAAGCATGAGAGAGGAATGGACCGATACCCAGTCCACGCAATCAGGCCATGCTTGTGAAGGCAGCCACTCTCTATTACCTCGAGGGCAAATCACAAGCCGAAGTCGCCCAAGAGATTGGCGTCTCGCGATCGAACGTCTCGCGCGTTCTCGCTGACGCCCGCAAGAACGGCATCGTCGAGATCCGCATCAACGATCCTTTCGGTCGCGCTCAAGACCTCGAAGCCCAGCTCGTCGCCCGCTACGGACTGCGCGAGTGCCGCGTAGCCCCCAGCACCGGTGCCGACAATCAACTTTCCCGCGTTGGCGCACTCGGCGCCCAGTGGCTCATCGACAATCTGCCCCGCGATGGCGGCGTGGCACTCTCCTGGGGTTCGAGCGTTCAGGCCGTCGTCGACGAGATTCCGGATGACGCCTCCCACGAGAACATCGAAGTCTTGCCTCTCGTCGGTGGGCTTTCCATCGTCGATTCCGCTCGCGACGGCAACGTTCTCGTGCGCTTGCTCGCCACCAAACTGGGAGCGCAGCACCGCCGCCTTTACGCGCCCGCCGTCGTCGAATCCCGCGAATCCCGCGAAGCATTTCTGCGCGAGCCCTCCATCACGGGCGTTCTGAACGCATCACGGCGCGCCAAGATCGCCATTGTCGGTGTCGGTAACGTCGGTGTCGGAGCTTCCGGGGCCATCATCGAGTCGATGAACCTGAGCAAGACAGAACGCAGCGAGTTCGCGGCATCCGGAGCCGTCGGTGACTGCTGCACGCGCTTCTTCGACCGCGACGGAAAACTGGTCGAGTCTGTCGTCAATGACCGCGTTATCGCGATCGACCTTGACGAGCTCGGCAACATTCCCACCGTCGTAGGCGTTGCCGCCGGAGCACAGAAACTAGAGGGCACCCATGCTGCGCTGAAGGGTGGGCTCTTTGACGTGCTAGTTGTCGACTCGGAACTCGCGCTCGCGCTCCTCAACCAGATCTAGGCCAGGCCGGCGCAAGGCCGGCGGTTACTGGCCCGTTGAGGCCAGCAGGCCCGCGAACGCTGAGGCGAGTTCCTCGGGAGTCGTGGCGGCGCTCAGAGCCTCGTGCCAGCCATCGAGTTGGAACACGGCGATGAGTTGCGTGAGCATCTCCGTTTGCGCGTGCGGCTCGGTGACCAAAATAAGCACCGCCACTCTGGCTGCGACAGTGGAGTCGGCTCCGCCCATCTCGCCGAAGTGAACTGGCTCTGCCAGCATCGCAATCCCGAGGCCTGATTCGATGGCATGCTCGACATCCGCGTGCGGGATCGCGACAGGGATGACGGTCGGCAGCCCGGTGGGGTACGCGCTTTCGCGTTCGAGAAGTGCCACCTCATAGGTGGGATGCACGGCTCCGACGGCGAGTGCCTGGGTCGCGAAAGCCGTGAGAACTTCCGCACTCGAATTCGCCCGCAGCCCCACAAAACTGAGGTCGGCGCGGGGCACTACGGTCGCGGTCGCGCCGTCGTGGTTGGTGTCTGCCGCAGCTGCGTTGGTCGTGTCGCTCATGAACCCTCATCCTTCATTGGCGGTGGTTAAGTCTCGTGCCTGTCGGGCTCTTGGTGACTGTCATAGTCAAAACAAGAACCACTTGTACACATTTGTACATCAAACGTGCATAATTGTGTCACAACAGTCCTTCGCGAATACATTGGAGTATCGAAATTGGCCTCAAAACGCATCCTCGTGATCTGCGGCACCGGAGTAGCAACATCCACCGTGGTTGCAACCAAGATTAAGGATTTCTGCGCCTCCAAGGGCCTCGACGCCACAATCTCGCAAGGCAAAGTAACCGACACTCTGCGCGGCGACCTCGCTGCAGACTTCATCGTCGCCACTACCCAAGTGCCCGACTCGGTCGGAATCCCCGTTATCGCCGGACTCCCGTTCCTTACCGGAATGGGCCTCGACAAGGTGTATGCCGAAATCGAGAAGCAGTTCGCCTAATTCACCCCTACGTCGTGCACCGCAGTTAACCATTGCGGTGCATTACAGCGCGCTCTAGCGCACCCACACCACTCACTTCAGACAGAGAAATGGACGTTCAACGTTGAACATCATTGAAGATATTCTGACGAATATCACCAGCTATCTCACGGCACTCGGTGCCGCGGTCACCCTGCCGATCCTCATCACCATCTTCGGCATGATTCTTGGCCAAAAGTTTAGCCAAGCCCTCCGCGCCGGTGTCCTCATCGGTATCGGCTTCATCGGAATCAACCTCGTCATCGGTCTCATGGCCGGCACCGTTGGTCCCGCCGCGCAGGCTCTCGCCGTGAACCTCGGCGTGAACCTCACCGTTCTCGACGTTGGCTGGCCCGCGAGCGCCGCCATCGCCTTCGGATCAACCATCGGGGCGGTGATTATCCCTGTCGGCATCCTCGTCAACATGCTGCTGCTGTGGTCAGGCCTTACCCGCACGTTCAACATTGACCTCTGGAACTTCTGGCACTTCGCCCTCGTCGGCGCTCTCGTCGGTGCCGTCACCGACAACTTCTGGATCGGTATCGCCGCCGCCGCCGTGCACATGGTGATCGTTCTGGCCCTCGCCGACCTCTCTGCGCCGCTGATTCAGAAGTACTTCAACTTCCCCGACATCTCGTTCCCGCACGGCACCAGCGCGCCGTACATTCTGTTCGCGATCCCCTTCAACTGGATCTTCGACCGCATCCCCGGCTTCCGCAACCTGAAGGCCGACCCGCAGTCCATCGAGAAGCGTTTCGGTGTCTTCGGCGAATCGATGATCCTCGGTCTCGTGCTCGGAATCATCATCGGGCTCGCTGGCTTCGGCTTCGACGACCCGCGTGAAGACTCGATCGCTATTCTCGTTCTCGCGATCAGCCTCGCTGCCGTTCTGCTGCTACTGCCGCGCATGGTGTCGATCCTGATGGAAGGCCTCATCCCCGTCTCCGACTCCGCTCGCGAGTTCGTGCAGAAGCGTTTCCCCGGCCGCAAGTTCTACATCGGTCTCGACACCGCGATCGCAGTAGGACAGCCCGCTGTGCTCGCCACGTCGCTCGTGCTCGTGCCGGTTACCGTGTTGATCGCTATTGCGCTTGCTCCCCTGGGCAACCAGGTGCTGCCGCTCGTCGACCTTGCGACCCTGCCGTTCATCGTGGCCATGATGGTTCCGATCTTCCGCGGCAACATCGTGCGCTCCGTCATCGGTGGCGCCATCGTTATTGCGATCGGTCTGTTCATCGCCACCGCAACGGCACCACAGTTCACGGCCATCGCCGAAGCGTCCGGCTTCAGCGACAACCAGGGATCACAGCTCATCTCGTCGCTCGTCGACGGAGCTAACCCTCTGACCGGTCTGTTCTTCGGAGTAGCAAACCTCGGCGGCTGGACCATCGCGGTCCTCGCCGTTCTCTCCCTCGGATTCGCCTACTGGGTGAGCCGCCTCGAAAAGAAGCGCGACATCGTTCGTGCTCAGGTCGAAGCGGATGCTGTTGCAGCATCCGACGAAGAAGCAGCCAAGGCCTAACCGGCCTGGCTTCGCCGCCGAAAGCCCCGCTCCCCCAGGAAGGAGCGGGGCTTTTGTGCGCGCACTAGACGGCACTGAAGGAGAATCGCCCACCGGCGAACGGCGCTTAACGCACAGAAGGCCCGCACCATGCTGGTGCGGGCCTTCTGCAGTGCGAGTTATTCGACGGTGGCGAGCAGCTCTGCGAGCTGGTCGAGAACGCTGTCAGCGCCCTCATCGTCCGAAGCGATCGTGACGGTTTCCCCCTGAGCAACGCCGAGCGAGATCACCGCGAGGATGCTGGCTGCGTTGACAGCCTTCTCACCCTTAGCGACGGTGATCTTGAAACCGCTCTTGCTGACGGCCTGCGTGAACAGTGCAGCGGGGCGGGCATGAAGTCCGGACGGCGAAACGATTGTGGCTGTGCGTTCTGACATGGTGTACCTATTTCGAAACGTGGTGGACAGCGCCCGTACGGAGCGCTGGGGTGGAACCCGCGAGCGGGTTGCGGCTCTAGAGCAAACGCTCCGGGGTCGCGACGAGGTTAGTGATGGTCGCGAGCATGCGCGCGGCATCCGCACCGTCAGCTACACGGTGATCGACGGTGAGGCCGATCGTGCAGCTCAAACGAACACCGAAGGTTCCATCAGCGAACACGCGCATGCGTGGCTTGACGGCCCCCGACGACAGAGCCGTCGACTGCGGTGGTGTCAGTAGTGCGTTGAACGATTCCACGCCGAATCCACCCAGGTTCGAGAATACGCTTGTTCCGCCGCCGAGGCGCGCTGGCGGCAGTGTGCCGTTACGCGTCTCGTCTACGACGGTGGCGATTTCGGCTACCAGTTCAGCGAGCGTTCCCTCGTGCGAGTTCGTCAGCACCGGCGCGATGAGCCCCGATGGTGAGTCAATCGCGAGCGCGATTCCGATGTGCTCGTTGGCAGCAACTCCCCCATCAGTCCAGGTGCCATTGAGCGCAGCGTTCTCGGCCAGAGCGATTGCTTGAGCCCGCACAAAGAGTGCGGTCCAGCTTGCGCCGCCGAGCGTGGTTTTGCGCACGGCAGCCAAAGCTGACAAATCGAGATCAACGTAGGCAGTGAACTGCGGAACGAGAGCGGATGCCGACATCACCTTGGCAACTTGCTTGCGGGTGCGCAGACGGCGAGCTTCTACCGGGTCCACCGCGGGAGCGGGGGCTGCGGCAGCAGCGGGCGCGGCGGCCACAGCCGGAGCCGCAGTCGGAGCCGCTGGGGTCGGGACGGCAGCGGGAGCGACGGGCGCTGCGGCGGTCGGAACGACCGCAGGGGCAACGGGAGCAGCTGGCGCGACCGGCGCCGCAACTGGCGCAGCGGGTGCTGCGGTAGCCGCTTCGACATCCGCGACTCGCACGGTGTTATCTGGGCCAGTCGGCGTCACGGTAGCGAGGTCGATGCCTGCGGTCTCTGCTGCACTGCGGGCGGCCGGAACGGCAGGGATCCAGCCGGTAGCGATCGGCGCAGGCGCAGCAACGGGCAGCGCCGCGTCAGCCGCGACCGCAGCCGGAGCCTCAACAACGGGCTCATCGAAGAGTCCGCCGAGCAGGTCATCAGCTTCGGTTGTGATGAACGCGATCGTGTCGCCTACCGCGTAGACGTCATCGGGCTGCGCAATGATGCGAGCGAGCACACCATCAAATGGCGACTCCACTTCCATGTCGACCTTGTCGGTCGCGACCTCACAGATCGGTTCCCCGGATCGAACCGAGTCACCTTCCTGCTTGAGCCACGCGACCATCGTGCCCTCTTCCATGGTCATGGACATTTTGGGCATTGTCAGTGGCAGCTCAGACATGTCACCACTTCCGAACGAGATCAGTGGCTGCCGCGACGATATCTTCAACCTGAGGAACCGAAGCACGTTCGAGCTTGGGTGCGTACGGGATGGGAATGTCGAGGCCAGCAAGACGCTTGATCGGCGCACGAAGGTAGCCGAAGGCATCCGACTCGGAGATGATCGCAGATACTTCGGACATGAAGCCGAGTGTACGCACAGCCTCTTGAACGAGCAGGACACGACCGGTGGCCTTGACGGTGCGCAGGATGGTGTCGCTGTCGAGCGGCTTGAGTGTGCGCGGGTCGACCACGGTTGCTTCGATACCGTCGGCGGCGAGAATCTCGGCAGCCTCGAGCGCGCGGCTCACCTCGACACCGGTGGCGATGATCGTGAGATCCTTGCCCTCGCGAGGAACAGCAGCGACACCGAGCGGAGTGCGGATGTCTCCCGTGCGCACCTCTCCCGAGGTCTTGTAGAGCAGCTTGTGCTCGATAACCATGACCGGGTTGGGGTCGTCGATGGCCGACAGCAGCAGGCCCTTGGCGTCATCCGCCGTGGCTGGCATGACAACTTTGAGTCCAGGAATGTGCACGAACCACGCTTCGAGGCTCTGCGAGTGCTGCGCGGCAGCACCCGTTCCCGAACCGCCGGGAGCGCGAATAACCATCGGCACGCTCACCGCGCCGCCGAGCATGAAGTGGATCTTCGCTGCCTGGTTCGCGATCTGGTCCATGGCCTGAGCTGTGAAGTCAGAGAACTGGATCTCCACGATCGGGCGCATGCCCGTCATCGCTGCACCGACACCGGCACCCATGATGCCGAGCTCGCTGATGGTGGTGTCGCGGATGCGGTCGGGGCCGATCTCGTTGATCAGCTCGCCGGTCACTCCGAAGGCGCCACCGTAGGTTCCGACGTCTTCACCCATGATGAAGACGGCGGGGTCCTTAGCCATGGCGATGCGCATAGCGTCGCGAATGGCCTCAGAGTAGGTCATTGTCACTGTCTCGGCCGTTGCGGGGGCCGCTGCGGGCTGGGCCGCGGTCGTCTCAATAGTCATCGTTGTTACCTTGCGTAGACGGCGGAAAGAAGATCGTCAGCAGTGGCGTCCGGCGCAGCGTTGGCGCGCTGAACGGCACTGCGCAGCTCGGTGCGCACGTTGTCGCGCACAGCGTCGATGTCAGCCTGCGTGAGGCCACCGGCGGCGAGAGCCAGAGCTTCGAAGTGCGGGATCGGGTCCTTGCCGCGCCACTCATCGATCTCGTCGCGCGTGCGGTACAGGTTCTTATCTGACTTCGAGTGTCCGCGCCAGCGGTACGTCTTCGCTTCGATGAAGGTCGGTCCGCCGCCGGCACGCGCGCGGTCAACCGCTTCCTTCGTGGCATCGTAGACAGCCTGAACATCGTTACCGTCGACGGTGACTCCGGGGATGCCGTAGCCCTTTGCGCGGTCAGAAAGCTGGTCGAGATTGAAGGCCTTCTCCGACGACATCGACATTCCGTAGAGGTTGTTTTCGCACAGGAACACCACGGGAAGCTGCCACATGGCCGCGAGCACAACACCCTCGTGCCAGGCACCTTCACCCATCGCACCGTCACCGTGGAAGCTCACAGCAACCTGCTTGGTGCCGCGCATCTTGGCCGACAGCGCTGCGCCGGTCGCGATCGGGATTCCACCGGCAACGATGCCGTTAGCGCCGAGGTTTCCGGTTTCGGTATCCGCAATGTGCATCGAGCCGCCACGTCCGCGGCAGTAGCCGGTTTCCTTGGCGAGGAGTTCGGCCATCATGCGCTCCATGTCGGCGCCCTTGGCGATGCAGTGACCGTGGCCACGGTGCGTCGAGGTGATGTAGTCGTCCTTGTTGAGGGCGAGGCACGCACCGGTCGGCACGGCCTCTTGACCGATCGAGAGGTGCATGGTGCCGTGCATGAGGCCACGACCGTAGAGGTCTTCCACTGCTTCTTCAAAGCGGCGGATCTTCCACATGGTGGCGAGGCTGGCTGCCGCGAGTTCGCGGTCCGCAACGATCTGCGTGTTCATAGAGGTCACCTTTCTTAGGCGGAGAGCAACGACGCGAGTGCAGGAACCTGCAACTGGCCATCGGCGAGAAGGGCATCCTGCAGCTTGCGCAAGATGACAATGGTTTTTGTTTCGTCGAGCTGTACGTCGTCGTAGGTCACCGCGGTGCCCTGGGCAACGTCACGAATGAGCGTGCCCGCCGATGCGAGACCGATAGGCAGTTCGCGCCCGGCCTTAGCCTCGGCTGCCGGAACAGCATCGCCGTAGACGTGCTCGCCACCGATACCGTCGATCTTCTCGCCGACCTTGAGGTCACGCTTGGCCATGGCCGAAACATCGGCGTTCCAGGCGATCGGAGCAAGCGACGGCTGGCGGTCGATCATGACCTCACCAATCGAGAGCACTGCCTCGACGCTCGCGAGGTGGTACGGGCGGTAGAACGCGAAGTAGGGGCCCTCGCCGAGCTTGAGGTAGCTGAGCTCCTCATGAACAACGGGGTCGGTTGCCTTGGCCACAACGAACACTCCGGGAGCAACCGGGCCAGTGGCGTAGTCAACAACACCGCTGCGGTCGAGAATTCCGCCGTCTTCGATGGGCTTGAAGATGTCCTGCAGGGTCGGCACTGTTGCGGCCGGTCCGTGCATCGAACGCTTCGTGAGCTCGAGGTCTGCCGCGTTAGCGAGGGCAGCCATCTCGATCATCGTCTTGGTTCCGTCGACGAAGCTGCACAGCATCCGCGGGTTCATGCCCTTGGCTTTTGCTTCTGCTTCGAGGCTGCTGGGGGTAGCGGTTTCGTTGAGGGGGTTGTTCTTGCCCTTACCGGCGAGAACAACGTCGAGACCGATGTCTTCGACGTACTCGACGAGCTTGAGGCACTCAACCGGCTCGTCGCCGCGGCAGACCGTGTAGATGTTGCCGGTCTGCGCTGCGATGCGAGCCAGGAGGAGACCGACGGTGACGTCTGCTTCCACCGTCATGAGGGCGACGTCCTTGCCGCCGAGCAGCGATGCCAGCGCGACCTTGGCGGCGATCTCGGGAACGCCCGAGCACTCGATAACCATGTCGATGGGGAGCTTGGGGAGCGTCAGAGCGTCGTTGACGACAACGTGGCCGCCCGCTTCGATCGTGGCGGCGAGAGTGTCAAGATCGGCCGACTGGTCGACGTCGGTGATGCCGGCGTTGGCGAGAGCGCTTACGGCACGGTCGATCGCGATGTCGGCGACGGCGGTGATGTCGACGCCCTTTTGACGTGCGATCTGGGCGATGAAGCCGGAGCCCATCTGGCCTGCTCCCACGAGTCCGATGCGGACGGGACGACCGACCTCACGCTGACGCGCAAGCAGTTTGTTTGTGTAACCCATGACTACCCCTTTGAAACCACGTTATATGCACTTATGTGCGTTAGTTAATCAAGTATGTGTATTTAGTATGCCCCGATAGGAACGACGATGCAATGCCGGATGCCTAAGCACCCGAACATGCACGGTCGCTACTTGCGGGCTGCCGCTGCGACGTTGCGCTTGTACGTGACCCAGTACTGCTTGGTCGCATAGTCCACGGCTGCGGTCATCATCTTTTCCTTCGTGCGAAGCACGGCGGTATCAAGATCACCGATCAGCTCGGGCCGCGGCTTGAAGTGCGCCATCACGGTGCTGCCCACCATGGCCTCAGCGGCCACGATGCGCGACGTTGATGCGTCGACGACGAGAAGCACGATCGCTCCCCGGAGGAAGTTCTTGCCTCGTCCGGAGACGAGGAAGTGGTCTTTGACGCCGAGGAAGCTGGTTCCCAGGCGCTTGGTTGCACGTGAGTACGTGCGCTGTTGAAGAAGGCTGAATACAACGCTCAGAACGAGCGCTGCCATCAGCAGCAATGCGAAGCCGGTGTCCATGTCAACTACCTTCGATGAGCTCAATGGTGACGCCCGCGTTGGGCAACGAGAGTGTGCCCTTCGCGTGAATGGCGCCGGGGAGAACTTTCTGGCTGTCTTCTGGGTCGCTGTAGACCACGAAGTGGCCAAGCGTGCGGAGGTTGTGTCCGGCAATTTCGCCGACCTCCGTAATGGTGACTTCAGAGTCCCCCACCCGCAGCACGTCTCCCGGCTGGGGGTCGCGCTGCGGGTGGTGGTGCGCGACAGTGTGGACCACGCTTACCTCAGCCAGTTCGGTGGGGCAGGGTTCTCCGAAGAAGATCACCACTCCTCCTTCGAACATTTCGGTGGCGTCCGTTCCGATGGACGTGACCTCGCTGCGGTAGTAGGTAGTCATTGCTGTCTCGCTTTTCTCTGCTGTTACGTGTGGTGGTTGTGCTGGTTAGATCAGTGCGAAGCTTGCGCCCCACGCGATCAAGACTGCCAGCGGCGATGTGATCAGGCGAGAGAAGAGTACAGCGGGAACGCCCACTGCGACCGTCTCCGGCTTGGCTTCTCCGAGGGCAAGACCCACGGGAACGAAGTCACAACCAACCTGACCGTTGATGGCGAACAGCGTCGGCAGTGCGTACTGCACGGGCAGAGCGCCAGCGGCGATCTGTGTACCCATGAGTACACCGACGACCTGAGCGATAGCCGCACCCGGTCCCAGGATGGGCGACAGGAACGGTAGTCCCGTGATCACCCCAAGGAGGATGAGGCCGATCGGGTTCGAGGCCAGCGGAGTCACTGCCTGCGCAATGAGGTCCGACAGTCCCGAGTAGGTGACGAAACCGATCAAGAGGCTCACGTACGCCATGAACGGGAGGATCGTCTGCAGCACGAGCTGAACTGTCTGGCGACCAGACGACAGGAGCGTGTTGATGATGTTTCCGATGACCGAACCAAAGCGTGTAGCGATGTTCGAGAAGAATCCGATGAAACCGCCACCGGTTGTGGTCTCGGCCGTGAAGTGCGTCACGTTGCTTGTACCGAACGCTCCCGACGGTGCGGGGCTGCCAATTGCGGCTTCGGATGCTGCAGCCGCTTCAGCAGCGTGAGTTGCGAACGCTGCTGAGCCTCCGGCCAGTTCAACATCTTCGGTTCCTACTGCGGAGACGAAGACATCGTCGGTGATGTACTTCGCGAGGGGGCCCGATGGCTCCCCCGGGAAGACATCCACTGTCATCATGCGCTTCTTGGGGTAAACGCCGATGCGAGCGGTTCCACCACAGTTGATCACGACAGCGACAACGCGCTCTTCGGGAATGCTGTTGGTGAAGCCATCCACAGCTTCTGCGCCAGTCAGTTCAGCGATGCGAGCGGCAACCGGGTGGATTCCGCCACCGGTAACCGAGAGAACGACGTTCTTGGTCTCGCTGGGCTCGAGCAGGAGACCCTTGCCCCAGCCGCCGTTGCCGGGCTTGACGAATACTTTGTTGTAGGTGTTCTCAGTCATGATCACACCGTCCCTTCAGTGGCAACCGAGGATCCGGTTTTCTTGGTCGACTTTGCCTCGATGAAGCGTTCACTGGCCAAAGCAAATTCGCGGTCGTACTCGTCGAAGACGGCGGTCAGACCCTGACGACGGATGAGCAGGTTCGTGATCCATTCGGTGACGATGCCACGAATGAAGATGACGACGATGCCGGTTCCGAAGTACAGCAGCGCGAGCAGCGGGTACTTTTCAGGAGCGATGGAGAGCACTCCAGCCGAGACACCAGCCCAGACGAAGATCTCGCCAGCGTTAGCGTGCGGGAAGAAGGCCGTTACGGGGTGCACAAACGATACTGCTGAGTCGTAGAACGCCGGCTTCTGTCGTTCGGGTAGATAGATGCCGAAGGAGTACGCCATCGGGTTGGTCAACACAATGACCGCGATGATGGGCATGAGCGTGTAGCGAGTGATGGCCCAACGAGCTGACCACTGCACCGCACGAGTCATGCGCGCTTCGCCCACCCAGGTGGTGATCGCGTACATGAACGTGAGGAGCACGATCAGTGTCGGCAGGATGCCGGTAGCCAAACCGACAAGGGCTTCGCCCGAAGCGTTGAAGAGGCCGATGAAGTGCGTTGCACCCCACGTAAGGGCCTGAATGAACGGGTTGTCGCTGGCCGGCACTGGCGGCGAATCAGCCGCCCAGATTATCGTGTCCAGAACAGATTGCATCTCACACCTTTCTCCAGCCGCAACTTCGTTGTCGGCGCCTGTCAGGGCCGGCGGCGTAGACGTGAGGTGCGTGTCCCCATCGACCCTGGTACTGCATTTGCACATATGTGAGCATTGGGCTCACAGTCGTGTAATAACAGGTATAGCAGTCCGACAAGCAATGAACCAAGGCAGAACCGAAAAAAAATACCGCTCAGATTCTGTCCGAGGGCGCGACAGTGCGCCCCATACCGCTAGAACTCGCGCAACGAGGCTCGAAAAACGACGACAAAGCGACGTGACCCAGAAAGAGTCCAGCGCCAGGGGTGATGCGGGAAGCTAGCCCTTGCTGTGTGCCGCTTCGGCGACGGTGCGCACGTGCACGAGCGCTGTAGCGATCGCCGCCATTCCTTCGCCGCGGCCCGTAAAGCCGAGAGCATCGGATGTCGTGCCAGCGATACTCACCGAAGCACCAAGGATTCCACTGAGGAACTCCTCTGCCTCAACGCGGCGGCGCGACACCATCGGGTGATTGCCAATGAGCTGAACGGAAACGTTGCCGACCTCGAAACCCGCATCCCGAAGGAGGAAGAGAGTTTCACGCAGGAACACATCACCGTGAGCGTCTTCGAATTTGGGATCGCTCGTGCCGAAGACGCTGCCGAGGTCACCGAGCTTTGCTGCGGACAACATTGCGTCGCAGATTGCGTGTGCAACGACGTCACCATCGCTGTGACCGCGAAGGCCGACCTCGTCTGGCCAGTGAAGACCCGCAAGCCAGAGCGGCTTGGTCTCGTCGTAGGCGTGCACATCGGTGCCCGTGCCGACCCGGATGCCGGTGGCCGCGGATTCGGTGAACAGCTGTTCGGCGCGACGAAGCTCCCACGCCGTGGTGATCTTGAACGCGAGAGGGTCGCCAGCAATGATCGAGACGGGATACCCGGCGGCGGCTACCAGCGCTGAATCATCGGTGTGCTCTTCTTGAGCAGCGGCGTGCGACGCGACGAGCTGGTCGCGGGGAAAGCCCTGTGGGGTCTGGACGGCCATGAGCACCGAGCGATCAACGGTCTCAACAATCAGGCCGCTGTCATCCGTGCGCTTGATGGTGTCAGCAACCGGCAGGCCGGGAACAACGCCAGCGCCGGAGCTGCGAACTTCAGCAGCAACAGAGTCGAAGACAACGCTCGGGGTCAACGGGCGCGCGGCATCGTGCACGAGAACAACATCGACGCTGGGCTCGAGGAAGTCGAGCGCGGCTGCCACGGACTCTTGGCGAGTAGCGCCACCGACAATAATCGTTGGCTCGTGGTCGCGACCGCCCGGAACCGAGCGCGCAAGCTGCTTGGCGATGGGAGCGTACGACTTAGGCACCGTGATGATGACTTGAATCGGATCGACCATGGCGAACACGGATTCAAGAGCACGGCTCAGGGTCGGACGGCCAGCGAGATGAACGAAAGCTTTTGGCTCGTTGCGGCCGAGGCGGGTACCGTTTCCGGCGCCGAGCAGGATTACTGCAATGCGCGGAGCATTCTGTTGAGTCATAGGGGGCGGGTATCTCCAAATCGATGGGCGAGGAAATACTCCTCCGCCAGAAAGACGTAGCGAATCAGCCTACCCATGCTCACCTGTGAATACGGCCAGCTATTCGAGGCTTAGGAAGCCAGAACCTCGTCGAGAACCAGCGATGCCTTGTCTTCGTCAGTCTTCTCAGCAAGAGCGAGCTCGGAGATAAGAATCTGACGTGCCTTGGCAAGCATGCGCTTCTCGCCGGCTGAAAGCCCGCGGTCTTGGTCACGGCGCCACAGGTCGCGAACAACTTCGGAAACCTTGATGACATCGCCAGAAGCAAGCTTCTCCAGGTTGGCCTTATAGCGGCGCGACCAGTTGGTGGGCTCTTCAGTAAACGGCGCGCGGAGCACTTCGAATACTGCGTCGAGTCCCTCGCGACCGATAACGTCGCGAACACCCACGAGATCAACATTCTCTGCAGGCACTTCGATGGTGAGATCACCCTGGGTTACATTGAGCTTTAGATAAACTTTCTCTTCACCCTTGATGGTGCGCTTCTTAACCTCGGTGATGGTTGCAGCACCGTGGTGGGGATAAACGACTGTCTCGCCGACCTCAAACAACATGAATAGTGGTCCTCTCGAAGAAAACCCAGTTTATCACAGTAAACACATGGTAAGGCTTGCCTAAGTAAACCCCTCGGCTCGGCTATCTATAGTATGGATCTGTGACAGTACGCACTCGCGCAGCACGCGCTGCAGCCTCCGCCCTTATTGCCGGCGCTCTCCTAGTGGGCACCGCCGGTTGTTCGTTCATCACGCCTACGGCGACATTGAACCACTATGACCCCAGCGACGGCATCGGAGCCGAGGTTGGCGACGTCAAGGTGCGCAACGTTCTTGCCATCAGCAACGACGACAACAGCGCTGTAAGCCTCATGATCACGGTCGTCAACACGACCACCACGAGCGGCAGCCTGCGCCTTCAGTACGAATCGGCCGACGGTGAGCGCATCGACATCTCGAAGCCGATCACCTCCAACGCAGTCAAGACCTACGGCACCGAGGTAGACGGCGACACGATCGTCATCACCGATGCCGGCGTCAAGGCTGGCGCGCTTTTCCCGATCTACATGCAGTTCGGCGACGAGGGCGGCCAAGAACTTCTCGTTCCGGTCATCTCCGGCGACAACCCGATCTACAGCGACCTCGCTCCGGCAAGCGCGCTCGGCGAATAGCCCACACTAGCGTTCGTTCGCCCCAGCGACACAGAGGGGCGCCTAGCGGTGCACACCGGCTCAGCGAGTCCGGCATGCACCCCCGCTGATCTCTAGTCTTCGAAGCGGTACCCGAGACCGCGAACCGTCACGAGCATCGTCGGCTGAGACGGCGTCTTCTCGATCTTCGAGCGGATGCGCTTAATGTGCACATCAAGCGTCTTCGTGTCGCCGAAGTAATCAGCACCCCACACTCGATCGATCAACTGGCCGCGCGTCAGTACGCGACCGCCGTTGCGCAACAAGAGCTCGAGCAGTTCAAATTCCTTCAGGGGCATAGTGACATCCTTGCCATCCACCGACACCGTGTGGCGCTCGACATCCATGCGAACTCCCCCGGCTTCAAGAACCGAATCGGTGTCGTCGATGTCTTCCGCACGACGGCGAGAAACGGCACGGATGCGGGCCAAGAGCTCGCGGCTCGAATACGGCTTCGTTACGTAGTCGTCCGCTCCCAGCTCGAGACCGACCACGATATCCACTTCGCTGTCTTTGGCCGTGAGCATGATGATCGGAACGCTGGAACGCGTGCGAATCTCGCGACAAACCTCAGTGCCGGCAAGTCCAGGCAACATGAGGTCGAGCAGGATCAGATCGGCACCATTGCGGTCGAATTCCGCGAGGCCGGCAAGTCCATCTTCGGCGATGGTTGTTTCGTAGCCTTCGCGCTCAAGAAGAAACGCAAGGGGCTCGCTCAACGACGGTTCGTCCTCGACGATCAAAATGCGAGTCATTGTTTTTCTCCTGTTGCGTTGATTACGTCGGGATCGATCTCGGGTAGTCGAATCGTGAAAGTTGAACCGTGGCCAAGCTGCGACCACACACGGATGTCGCCACCGTGGTTCTGCACAACGTGTTTAGCGATGCTGAGGCCAAGCCCACTACCGCCCGTGTGCCTGCTGCGGGCGGGGTCACTGCGATAGAAGCGTTCGAAGACACGGTCGAGTTCCTCTTCCGGAATTCCGACGCCCTGGTCAGTGACGGAAATTTCGACGGCACCGTCACGGTGCCTTACCCCAATGCCGACTCGAGTGTTCTCGGGCGAGTACTGCACGGCGTTAGAGATGAGGTTGTCGAGGGCGAGCACAAGGAGGGTTTCATCGCCGAACGTCTCGAACCCGGTCAGCCCGCCACTCACGAGCGTGACCTTGTTGAACTCCGCCACCGCACGGTTCTGATCGATCGCGATTGACACGACGGTGTCGATGTCGACAGGAGCCGCCTTGGCAAGCCCGTCCGCAGACTGCAGTCGTGAAAGTTCGATGATCTCTTGCGTGATGCGAGCGAGACGATGCGACTCCTTGGTGAGCCGTTTTGCGAATCGCTTCACTTGATCCGGTTCATCAGAAGCGCTCACGAGCGCTTCCGCCAGCAATCCAACAGCGCCGATCGGGGTCTTCAGCTCGTGGCTGATGTTGGCGACGAAGTCGCGCCGTACCTCGTCCAGTCGGTACGACTCGGTGCGATCTTCGGCCAACAGTAAAACGTATCGCGTGCCCAAGCGAGCAACACGAACGAAAAGATAAATGTTCGCGTCGCCGAAGGGGCCACGAGAAACGTGAACTTCTTGCGCAATGGGCACCCCAGTGCGGCGAACCTGGTCGACGAACTCCACAAGCTCGGGATGAACGAGCGCGTGATTCCAGACGAGACCGTAGGTCAGCGCCGCATTAGACGCCTTCATGATGTTGTTCGACGGATCGAGCACGATACCCGCGGATTCGAGCGCATCAATGACCTGATCGACGCCATCCGGCACCGCAGAAGACACCACGTGGGCAGCCCGCTGACCGCGTTTAGCGGCCGCATAAATGATGAAGGACATACCGCTGCCAAGAAATACCCCGAAAGCGAGGGCGGCCGGCACGAGCCACGCAGAGTCCATAGCCACTAGGTTAGTTACATCTGAGGCGTTCACTTGCCGCAAGTTCGCGACGGGGGCTCACTTCAGATAAAGTTCAGGCCGCCAACACCTGCTGTTAACCTGACGCGGGCAGGGTGGCCTAAGCCGTGCGGGCTTCGTCATGCCCGTATCGAAGGGACGTAGATAGCGTGCGCGAAGTATTTCAACAAGAACTACGCGAGGTGCAAGATCGCCTCGTGGAAATTGCCAGCCTGGTGGCGGTGTCGATCGACAACGCCACAAAAGCATTTAATGAGTCGGATGTATCACTGGCAGAAACAGTGATCGCAGACGACGACCAGATTGATGCGGCGGCAGCCGAACTCGATGAGCTTGCGATCAATATCCTCGCTCGTCAACAACCAGTCGCCCGCGACTTGAGGATTGTAGTGAGCGCCCTGCGCATCAGCGCTTCACTCGAGCGCATGGGTGACATGGCTGAGCACATTGCTCAGCTTGCGCGTTACCGCTTCCCCGACAAGGTTGTGCCGAAGTCGCTGCGAGGAACCTTCGCAGAACTCGGTGCACTCGATGTCGCGGTCGCCAACAAGCTGGTCGAGCTGCTCAAGCATGAAGACGTGCGCGTTGCTGAAGAGATTCGCAACGACGACGACAAGATCGACGCGCTGCACTTGAGCGTATTCGACAAGGTGCTCGGTGAGACGTGGAAGGGCGCAGCGGTTGATACCGTCGATGCCACTCTGGCGTCTCGCTACCACGAGCGCTTCGCAGACCACGCGGTCTCCATCGCCAAGAAGGTTCAGTACCTTGCTACCGGCGACTGGGTTCCGACAGACGACTAACCCCGTCACTCCGCGACAAAGCCCCGACGAGATTCGTTCTCGTCGGGGCTTTGTGCGTTAAGCGTGCGTGGGGCTGAAGGCTACTTTTTGCCCTGCGACGCAACAGCGGCAGCACCGGCTGCTGCTGCTTCGGGGTCGAGGTAGTAGGCCGGCTTGATCGGCATGAAGTTGTCGTCGAGTTCGTACACCAACGGGATACCGGTCGGGATGTTGAGGCTCGCGATGTCGTCATCCGAGATGCCATCGAGGTGCTTTACGAGCGCGCGCAGCGAGTTGCCGTGGGCGGTGACGAGCACGGTCTTGCCTGCGGCGAGGTCCTTGGTGATGTCCGACTCCCAGTAGGGCAACATGCGGTCGATCACGAGCTTGAGGCTCTCGGTGCGAGGGATCTCACCGTCGATGCCGACGTAGCGGCGGTCGTGAACCTGACTGTACTCAGCATCGTCGTCGAGCGGGGGCGGCGGTACATCAAAGCTACGACGCCAGGTCATGAACTTCTCTTCGCCAAACTCTTCGAGAGTCTGCGCCTTGTCTTTACCCTGCAGAGCGCCGTAGTGGCGTTCATTGAGTCGCCATGAGCGCTTCACGGGCAGCCAGTCGAGGTCAGCAACCTGCAACGCGATGTTTGCGGTGTGGATCGCACGCTTCAACAGCGAGGTGTACTGAACGTCAGGCTGCTTGTCGAACGCGGCGATGAGCTCGCCTGCGCGGTTCGCTTCGGTGCGGCCTTGATCGGTGAGCCCGACATCCACCCATCCGGTGAAGAGGTTCTTTTGGTTCCATTCGGAGTTGCCGTGGCGCAACAAAATCAGGGTGTGAGTCATACCTCAAGAGTACCGAGAACAGCGACGTTACGTGCATCCATGACAGGTCACTCGCAATGAACGTTCAGAGTCGCCTGGACTGTGGACAGCGAATGGATGGTGCTAGCCGCGAGTGACGGCTCCGAGCCGAGGCAGGCGCGGCACGTTGGCTTCGGCACCCGCGTCAGGCGGAACGATCACTTCTTGCGCTGCGGCGATCTCACCGATGTCGGAGGCAACAGCCAGAGTCTCCGCGGCATTCACTCCCCGTTTGATCACGGCGAGAGCGATGGGTCCCAGCTCAAAGTGTCGTGCGGAAGCGGTGACGCTGCCGACAGTCTTTTCGCCCAGTTTCACTTCGGCACCCGGTTCGGGCAGTGCGCCCTCAGAGCCGTCGAGGTGCAGCATCACAAGGCGACGAGGCGGGTGCCCAAGGTTGTGCACCTTGGCCACTGTCTCTTGCCCGCGGTAGCACCCCTTGTTGAGGTGCACGGCGGAGCGCATCCAGTCGAGTTCGTGCGGGATAGTACGGTCGTCGACTTCGGAGCTGTAGCCCGGGCGCCAGGCAGCAATGCGGAGTGCGTCGACGGCGAGCGATCCTGCGGCGGCGAAACCGCTGAGGTCGGCGTCGGCTGCGACGAGTGATTCACGGTAGTTCCAGGTGGCAGCCGGGTGCGCATCAGTTGTGGAGTACTGGTGCCCGCCACGAGTCACAGTTGCCCACGGATCGTGCCAGTCAAGTGCGGTGTCGCGCGAGACGGCAACGGGAAGCTCAAGCGAGGTACCGAAACTGCCAATCGTCATGAAGTCGTCGCTGCGGTCGGCAATTTCGACGCGCAGCATGAAGCGCATGCGATCGAACCAGGCGGCGAGCGCCTCGCGTTGCGAACCGTCGACAAGCAACCAGACGGTCTCGCCGTCGTCGACAAGGCGCATGGCGTGCTCAACGCGACCGTTGGGGTTCAACAACAGCGTTTCGGCGCTCTCTCCGGGCTGAAGCCCCTTGAGCGACTGTGTCGTCAGAGAGTCGAGCCACGTGAGCCGGTCGGGACCGGTGATCGTGATGACTGCGCGGTCGGCAAGCTCGACAATGGAACGCCCCTCGACAAGAGCGCGTTGCTCGCCAAACGGGTTTCCGTAATGCTCGGGAGGGGTTCCGACCGCGCCGGGCCGAGCCGCAAAGGAATTATTCGACACGAGCGAGTCTTCCTGAAGCGTGCGTGCGGAGATCTTGGCCGAGCGCGGCAATATCCCACGCCCAGAGCAAGTGGCCTTCCACGAGGCCGTACATGCGAGTAGCTGCCGTGTACTCTTTGGCGCTTTCGGTGCGCATCACGGCGTCGGTAGCCAGATCGATGCGTGGCCCTTTCACTTCGCCGATATAAAACTCGTTGATGCCACTTGGATGCACGATCGACACTTCGATTTCGAAGCCGCCGTCGGCTGTGCGCAGCGTTTCGACGTCGTCAGCCGTGCCGTAGGGGCGTTCGCCGATCGCGGGCAACAGGCCGGGACCGGGGTCTCCCTCGGTGGCGGGACGGCGAAGTCGCCAGTACCCGGTTTCGGTGACGTGCGGAGTTTGCTTGTCGTCAAGCAACCACGTGTACGAGTTGTAGTTGAGGTGCGGAAGACCGTCGTGAGTGAAGCTGATGCGCTGCCCAAATTCGACGCTGCGTGACTCTTCGCCGAACTTATAGTCGACGATGCCAGTGCCTTCCCACAGTCCAACGAGCCACGAAAGTGGCGCGAGTTCAGCGGGGCCGGAGGTGTCTAGCTCAATCACGATGCGGCGCGGTTAGCGCTGGCCGCGAAAGAGGTTGTAGACAACGACAACCGACACGTAGCCGATTGACAGCGTCGCGAGACCGAGAAGGCCGACGAAGAAGAGCTCAAGTGCGAGAAGCATGTACTAATCCTATCCCTGTGCAGCCGAACCGCACTAAATCAGAGCGAAAATCGCGGTAGCGGCCGCGACGATGACAAGCGCGCCAACCATGCTGGCGGTGGCTCGCGCCACGAATCCCTCTTTGCGGTGAATTATCAACTGGATAACGAAAGTAAGAATGACGCAGGCCGCCAGCACGATCGCCAGCCACGTCACCCGCAGCTCCGGTGCCTCGAAGACACCAATAATGACGGCACCGATAAGACTTAATGCCCATACGGGCACGACGCTCCACTTTTGCCAAGTCATGCTCCCCATCGTATCGACGAATGGGCGAAGCCGGGCCCCGTCAAGGGAGAGCGCGAGCACGCGCTAGAATTTCTTTCACGCAGTGGGGAGGCCATATGGCACACATCTTGATGCTTAGCTCTGCGCCCGACGTTGAACCGCTCCCAGCCCTGGGATTGCTCAGCCATACGGTGGAGGTAGTCGTTGCTGCGCCTGCAACTCTTGTTGCCGCCCCAACGACAGACCTCATCATGGTCGACGCGACCACAAATCTTGCGGCAGCCAAAGGGCTGTGCAACGTGCTCAATTCCAGCGGAATTGCGGTTCCGTTGTTCGCCATTGTCACCGACGGCGGCCTGGCGGCAGTCAATCACCAGTGGCACATCGACGATTTCCTCGTTGCAGGTGCCGGACCAGCCGAAGTGGATGCTCGCATCCGGTTGGCACTGGCCCGCCGCGAAGGTGAGAGTTCCGCCTCGAAGATTCGAGCATCCGGAATCGTCATCGACGAAGCCAGCTACTCGGCGAAGGCGCGCGACCGCTCTCTCGACCTCACCTTCAAAGAGTTCGAATTGCTGCGCTTCTTGGCCTCACACCCCTCGCATGTTTTCACGCGTGAGCAGCTCTTGAGCGAAGTCTGGGGTTACGACTACTTCGGTGGAACCCGCACGGTAGACGTGCACGTGCGTCGCTTGCGCGCCAAGCTCGGGGATCTCGAATCGCTCATCGGCACCGTACGCAACGTTGGTTACTGCTTCAATATCGCGGAAGAGACAGAAAAAGCCCCCGCCGTAGATGTAGTTACTAGCTCCACCGCCGACCTCGATCAGCAAAGTATCGCTGTCTAGCAAAGCGCTATCAACTGCCTCCCAGTGTGGGCGGAGTTAATCAGTTGTTCATCACTCAGTGGCAGGATGAGGGGATGGACAACGAGACCGCGATCGTCGACCCGAGCTCTGCAACGGACTCGCTTGACGAGTACGACAATGACGAGTCGTCGAGTGTTGATGATGGAACACTGATTTACGATCGCTACCTTGATCGGGAATTGAGCTGGCTAGCCTTCAACCAGCGCGTGCTCGAACTAGCCGAAGACGAGTCTCTGCCCCTGCTCGAACGCGCCAACTTCTTGGCCATCTTTGCGAGCAACCTCGATGAGTTTTTCATGGTGCGCGTTGCTGGCCTCAAGCGCCGTATCGACACCGGGCTTGCCGTGCCAAGCAACACCGGCCGGGCGCCGGCAGAGGTTCTCGAAGAACTGAGTGCTGCCGCCCACGCCCTGCAAGAGCGCCACGCTGCCGAGTTTCGCAACAGTGTGAAGCCTGCACTGGATTCCGAGGGCATCCATATCGAAACGTGGGCCGATCTCGGGCCGGAAGACCGCGAGCGCGTTCACGACATCTTCTCCAATCAGATTTTTCCCGTGCTGATGCCGCTAGCCGTCGACCCCGCGCATCCGTTCCCCTACATTTCGGGGCTCTCGCTCAACCTGTCGATTCGAGTGCGTAACCCGAAGACCCAAAAAGAAGAGTTCGCGCGCCTGAAAGTGCCGAGCGTTCTGCCGCGCTTCATCCAATTGCCGGATGATGGCAGCGACCAGCTGCGCTACATCCCGCTCGAAGATCTGATCTCCAATCACCTGGGCGCCCTGTTCCCCGGTATGGAGATTCTGGCGCACCACGAGTTTCGCGTTACCCGCAACGAAGATGTCAACGTTGACGAAGATGAGTCGGAGAACCTCATCAAGTCGCTCGAGAAGCAGATTCTCAACCGTCGCTTTGGGCCGCCCATCCGGCTCGAAATCACCGACGACATGGATGACGTCACGCTCGGCTTGCTCGTTCGCGAGCTCAAGATCACCGAGCAAGAGGTCTATCGCCTTCCGGCACCACTGAATCTCAGCGGACTCTTTCAGCTCGCCGGCATCGACCGACCCAAGCTGAAGTATCCGCGCCACGTGCCGATCACGAGTCGCAGCCTCATGCCGACCGAGGGCAATGAGCGGGCGGATATCTTCCGAGCGATCGCACGCAAAGACATCCTGCTGCACCACCCCTATGAGTCGTTCTCCACGAGTGTTCAGGCGTTCCTCGAGCAGGCCGCCGCTGACCCCAACGTGCTGGCCATCAAGCAGACGCTGTATCGCACGAGTGGTGACAGCCCCATCGTCGAGGCACTCATTGACGCCGCTGAGGCCGGGAAAGCAGTTCTGGCACTTGTCGAGATCAAGGCCCGCTTCGACGAGACCGCGAACATCTCGTGGGCTCGCAAGCTCGAGAAAGCCGGAGTGCACGTCGTGTACGGACTCGTCGGCCTCAAAACCCACTGCAAGCTAGCGCTCGTGGTGCGCCAAGAAGAGGGCAAGCTTCGTCACTACGCCCACATCGGCACGGGAAACTACAACCCGAAGACCAGCCGCCTCTATGAAGACCTGGGGCTGCTCACGGCCGACGATCAAGTCGGAAAAGACCTCACGAGACTCTTCAACGAGCTCTCGGGGTACGCGATCGAAAAGAAGTTCAAGCGGCTTCTGGTGGCTCCGCGCCATCTGCGCAAGGGCCTCATCAAGCAGATTGAGAACGAAGCCGCCAACGCTCGCGAAGGCCTGCCATCAGGCATCCGTATCAAATTGAACTCGATGGTGGATGAGGCGATCATTGACGCGCTCTACCGGGCGAGCAATGCTGGCGTTCCGATCGACATCGTGGTGCGCGGGATTTGTTCCCTGCGGGCGGGAGTTCCCGGCCTCAGCGAAAACATTCGGGTGCGCTCGGTCCTCGGTCGCTACTTGGAGCACTCGCGAGTATTTGCGTTCCACAACAGCGGAGACCCTCAGGTGTACATCGGCAGTTCTGACATGATGCACCGCAACCTCGACCGTCGCGTTGAAGCCCTTGTGCGCATCGTCGAACCCGACGACATCGCTGAACTCGAGTACATGTTCGACCTCGCCGTCGACGAAGAGACCTCCTCGTGGTGGCTCGATGCGGCAGGCGATTGGGTGCGCCACGGCCGTTCAGAGACCGGTGAACCCCTCAATGACATGCAGAATGTTCTTATGAAGCGAATAACGCAGCGCAAACGAGGAGGGTCTCGCCGGTGAGCGCCGCGAACACTCCGGTCCTCGCCGCAGGCATAGTCTGCTGGCGCGTTGTCGACGGCAAACCGCGAGTGCTGCTCGTGCATCGCACCGTTCACAAGGACGTCTCGCTGCCCAAGGGCAAGCTCGACCCTGGTGAGATGCTGCCGGAGACCGCTGTGCGCGAGATCTTCGAAGAGACCGGGTTAACCGTCGATCTCGGGGTGCCACTCGGCGACGTGCACTACACACTCGCTAACGGCCGCGACAAGTATGTGCACTACTGGGCTGCCGAAGTGAACGACCACATTCTTGAGCGCGCCAAGTTCACCCCCAACGGCGAAATCTCCTCGCTCGAATGGTTATCGCTGGCAAAAGCACGCAAAAAGGTCAGCTACACGCACGACATTGACATTCTCGATCGCTTCGCGGCCGTCTACGACGCCGGTAACGCGCGCACCTTTGCGATGATCGCCGTTCGCCACGGCAAAGCCGTTCCCGGGGAAACCTGGGACGGACCGGATGCCACCCGCCCGCTCATGCACCGCGGAACAGACCAGGCTGCCGCCATCGCCGGGAGCATTGCTGCTTTCGCCCCCAACCGCATCCTGAGCAGCACCGCAGCGCGCTGCCTCGCCACAATCACCCCGCTCGCGCAACGCACCGAACTCGAAATCAAAGCGACCGATGATCTGAGCCAAGACGCCTACGCGAGCAACGGCAAAGCGGTGACCGCCCTCGTCGCCAAGCGA
Organism: Salinibacterium sp. NG22; assembly: GCF_015864925.1. NCBI lineage: Bacteria > Bacillati > Actinomycetota > Actinomycetes > Micrococcales > Microbacteriaceae > Salinibacterium > Salinibacterium sp. NG22. Next base: position 1,078,611 of record NZ_JADYWG010000001.1, read on the forward strand.
CTCAAGAAGCAGCAGACGGCCGTGATGTGTAGTCACGGGCCCGTATTGCCACAGATCGTGGGGGCGCTCGCCGAAGCCGCCCAGGCAAAGCCCGACTCCCAGTTGCGCGCAGCGGCCCTGCTCAATACCGGTGATTTTTCGGTGCTGCACTTCGCCCGCGATGCCAAAAAACCGCGCCTCGTAGCGGTGGAGACCCACGAGTCCTAAGTCAAGCCTGCCCACCCTGCAGGCCATCAAGGTTGCCGGGCGGTGAATTACTAGGGAATTCGCGAGACAATGACGTGCACGTCATTTTCTCGAAGGGACCCCAGTGAAGTTCACCCGCCTCGGCACCGTCAGCATCATCGCGATGACCAGCGCACTCGCGCTCACCGGGTGTGTACCCACCGACCTTAGCGACGCGTCTGGCCCCTCCGGCACCATCATCGGCGCCGGCGCCTCGTCACAGCAGGCAGCGCAAGAGGCATGGGTTCGGGGTTTCCAGCTCGCCAACGTGGCGGCAACGGTCGAATACGACCCCATCGGCTCCGGAGGAGGACGCGACACCTTCATTGGTGGTGGCGCAGTGTTTGCGGCATCCGACCGCGCATTCAAGGTCGAAGAAATCGCCGAAGCCGACTTCGTTTCGTGCGTGCCCGGCACCGGCATCCTTGAAATCCCTGCCTATATTTCACCGATCGCCATCATCTTCAACCTCGAGGGGATCGCCTCGCTCAACCTCGACGCCGAGACCATCGCTGGCATCTTTACGGGCGAGATCGATCAGTGGGATGACGCGGCCATTGCCGAGCAAAATCCCACCGTTGAGCTGCCCAGCCTGAACATCACCGCCGTACACCGCGCCGATGACTCGGGCACCACCGCCAACTTCACCGACTACCTCTCTGGCGCAGCACCCGACGCCTGGACGGTTGGCTCAATCGAGAAATGGCCGCTCGAGTACGGCGGTGAAGCGGCACCGCAAACATCCGGTGTCGTGGATGCTGTCACCAACGGAACGGGAACGATTGGCTACGCCGATGCCTCGCGCGCCGGTGACCTCGGCACCGTCGCCGTGAAGGTCGGTGACGAGTACGTCTCCTACTCGGCAGAAGCCGCCGCAGCGATTGTCGATGTCTCGCCGTTTGGGGAAGGCCGTGGCGACACAGACTTTGCGGTCGACATTGACCGAGCATCCACCGCCAGCGGCGTGTACCCGGTTGTGCTCATCAGCTACCTCATCGCCTGCAACGAATATGCTTCCACCGACCGGCTGGATGTCATTAAGGGCTACTTGAACTACGTGATCAGTCCCGAAGGTCAGCAGGCTGCTGCCGCGTCTGCCGGTTCGGCCCCCATCTCGGACTCGCTCTACGAGAAAGCGTTGGCCGCCGTAGCCGCGATGAAGTAATTTACAGCTCCTCCCCGTCGTCATCCCCGCGAAACCGGGGCTCACCCTTCTCATGTTGATTCGGCGTTTACCTCCCGTTTACCTAACCGGGCGAAGGTGGCTACCTGCCGTGCCTAAGTTTTCTATTTGGGTCGCACCGACCTGAAACCTGTAATCAACATTCCGAAGGGAAAACTGTGAACTTCAAGCGTCTTGGCACCATCGGTGCCATTGCTATCGCAGGCACGATCCTCCTCTCCTCCTGCGCAACAGCAGCCGAAGACGGCAGCAGCGATGAGAACATGTCCGACCTCACTGGCACCCTCGTTGGCGCCGGAGCTTCGTCGCAGCAGTCAGCCCAGGAGGCCTGGGTTGCTGGATTCCAGACGGCCAACGAAAACGTCACTGTTGAGTACGACCCCATCGGTTCTGGTGGAGGACGCGACACGTTCATCGGTGGCGGAAGCCAGTTCGCTGGATCCGACCGCGCATTCAGCGCCGAAGAAATCGCTGAAGACAACTTCGCATCTTGCGTACCCGGCACCGGCATCCTCGAGATCCCGGCCTACATCTCCCCCATCGCGATCATCTTCAACATCGACGGCATTGACTCGCTCAACCTCGACGCTGACACGATCGCCGGCATCTTCACGGGTGAAATCACCAACTGGAGCGACGATGCAATCGTCTCCCAGAACGATGGCGTAGACCTCCCCGACCTCGGCATCACCGCAGTTCACCGCGCTGATGACTCGGGAACGACCGCGAACTTCACCGACTACCTGTCGGCTGCAGCTTCGTCGGTCTGGACCGTCGGATCGATCGAAGCCTGGCCAACCGAGTTCGGTGGCGAGGGTGCTCCTCAGACCTCTGGTCTCGTTGACGCAGTAACCAACGGAACCGGAACCATCGGCTACGCCGACGCATCGCGCGCCGGTGACCTCGGAATCGTTGCTGTCAAGGTCGGCGACGAGTACGTGCCGTACTCGCCTGAAGCTGCAGCAGCAATCGTTGACGCCTCGCCCTTCGCAGCAGACCGCGGCGAGACCGACTTCGCTGTAGAGATCGACCGCGCCTCCGACGCATCGGGTGTCTACCCGGTCGTCCTGATCAGCTACCTCATCGGTTGCAACGAGTACGCATCAAGCGACAACGTTGACCTGGTGAAGGCCTACATGTCCTACATCATTAGCGACGAAGGCCAGGCAACTGCCGCAGAGTCCGCTGGTTCAGCTCCGATCTCCTCGACGCTGTTCGAGAAGGCTCAGGCTGCAGTAGACGCCATCAAGTAACACCTCGAGTCTGCTTCGACCCCGTTGCTACTGGCAGCGGGGTCGGGCAGACTTTGCACTGGGCCCGGCGCACCGCGCAGTCCCCGTGAGCACCACGCAGTACAGATCACGCACTAAGCCAAGCCAGGGATAAGGGATACTCGACACATGACCTCGACTGCGGCCGCCCGTATTCGCGCGAAACAGCGCCCCGGAGACCGCCTCTTCTCAGGTACGGCCCTCACCGCTGGCGCGCTCATCCTCGCGATTCTCGCCGCCGTCGCTGCCTTCCTCGTCATCCAGGGAGTTCCCGGAATCACCGCGGATCCCGAGAAGACGACGCTCCTTGAAGGAACGAACTTCTGGGCGTATGTCGGCCCGCTCGTCTTCGGAACGCTCTGGTCAGCTGGCCTCGCCCTCATCATGGCCGTACCGATCGCCATCGGCATCGCGCTCTTCATCTCGCACTACGCGCCGCGCCCGCTGGCAGCAACCCTCGGCTACATCATCGACTTGCTTGCCGCAGTGCCCTCCGTAGTCTTCGGCCTCTGGGGCGGCAACGTTCTCGCCGTCGGCGTGCAGCCCGCCTACGCGTGGCTTGCCGATAACCTCAGCTGGATCCCCTTCTTCGCCGGCCCCGCCTCTGGCACCGGCCGCACCATCCTCACCGCTTCCATCGTGCTCGCCGTCATGATCCTGCCGATCATCACCGCCATCTGTCGCGAAGTCTTTCTCCAGACCCCCGTGCTGCACGAAGAAGCTGCACTCGCCCTCGGCGCTACGCGCTGGGAAATGATCAAAATCGCGGTGCTCCCCTTCGGTCGCGCCGGCATCGTCTCCGGAGCAATGCTCGGCCTCGGTCGGGCCCTCGGCGAAACCATGGCTGTTGCGATGGTGCTGTCGGCCTCCAACGTCATCACCTTCAACGTGATCAGCTCGACTAACCCGTCGACAATCGCCGCCAACATCGCACTGAGCTTCCCCGAGGCCTACGGACTCAATGTGAACGTACTGATCGCAACAGGCCTGATCCTGTTCGCCATCACGCTGATCGTCAACACGATCGCGCGCTACATCGTCAACCGCCGCAAGGAATTCTCGGGAGCGAACTGATGACTACCACCACACCCGCGCGCCCCATCGAGAACGCCTACGCCGCCGGGCAACTGCCCCGCTGGGCTCCCCTGCTCATCCTGATCAGCAGCCTTGCCACTTTCGTCATCATCTTCCTGTTCGTTCAAGCAGGCCAGGATGCAGCCGAATTCAACGTCGTCGGCGCCGTGCTTTTGGGCGTCGTTCTCTACGGCGTCGTTCTCGTGACCGTCTCACGGCTCGTTGAAGGCCACCGTCGCGCCACAGACCGCCTTGTGACGACTCTGGTTACGCTCGCGTTCGTTATCGCGCTCCTGCCGCTCATCTCGCTGCTGTACACCGTGGCGATCAACGGCGCTGCCCGCTTCGACCTCGACTTCTTCACCCTCTCGCTGCGTAACGTCGTCGGCGAAGGTGGCGGTGCGGCCCACGCCATCATCGGCACCCTGCAAATGACGCTCGCTGCAAGCATCATCTCGGTGCCCATCGGGCTCATGACCTCGATCTACCTCGTCGAATACGGGCGCGGTCGTCTTGCCCAAGCGATCACCTTCTTCGTGGATGTCATGACCGGTATCCCCTCGATCGTCGCCGGTCTCTTCGCCTACTCCCTCATCGTGATCTTCTTCGGCCCCGGCGTTCGCGTCGGAATCGCCGGAGCAGTCGCCCTGTCGGTGCTCATGATCCCCGTGGTCGTGCGCTCGAGCGAAGAAATGCTGCGACTCGTGCCCAACGAACTGCGTGAGGCTGCGTTTGCACTCGGCGTGCCCAAGTGGCTGACCATTCTGAAGGTTGTGCTGCCGACATCCATCGCCGGAATCACGACCGGTGTGATGCTCTCCATCGCCCGCGTCATCGGTGAAACCGCCCCGCTGCTGGTTGCCGCTGGCTTCACCAACAACTTCAACTACTCGCTGTTCAGCGACCGGATGCAGAGCTTGCCCGTATTCGTGTACAGCTCCTACATTTCTCAGGGCACCGACGCCCAGGCCTACATCGATCGGGCGTGGGCTGGAGCACTCACCCTCATCCTGATCGTGATGGCACTGAACCTCCTGGCACGCATCATCGCCAAGATCTTCGCCCCCAAGACCGGTCGATAACCGAAGGAACCCCCACTCGTGTCTAAGCGCATCGAAGTCAATGACCTCAACGTCTACTACAGCAAGTTTCGCGCTGTAGAAGGTGTGTCACTCACCATTGAGCCCCGCACCGTCACCGCCTTCATCGGCCCGTCTGGTTGCGGTAAATCAACGTTCCTGCGCACCCTGAACCGTATGCACGAGGTGATCCCCGGTGCGTACGTTGAGGGTGAAGTGCTCATTGACGGCAACAACCTCTACGCGCCCGGTGTTGACCCCGTCAGCGTTCGCCGCCAAGTGGGCATGGTCTTCCAGCGCCCCAACCCGTTCCCCACGATGTCGATTCGCGACAACGTGATTGCTGGGGTGAAGCTCAACAACTCCCGCATGAGCAAGAGTGACGCCGACGACCTCGTCGAGCAGTCCCTCATCGGGGCGAACCTGTGGCAAGAAGTTAAAGAACGCCTCGACAAGCCAGGATCAGGACTTTCTGGTGGACAGCAGCAACGACTCTGCATCGCGCGCGCCATCGCCGTCAAGCCCGACGTAGTACTGATGGATGAGCCGTGTTCGGCCCTCGACCCCATCTCGACCCTGGCCATTGAAGACCTCATCGAGGAACTCAAGCAGGACTACACGATCGTGATCGTGACCCACAACATGCAGCAGGCCGCCCGAGTCTCTGACCGCACCGCATTCTTCAACATCGCGGGCACCGGCCAGCCAGGCAAGCTCATCGAATACGACGACACCACCACCATCTTCTCGAACCCCAGCATCCAAGCAACCGAAGACTACGTCTCGGGCAAGTTCGGCTAACGAGCCACCTAAGCACAACAGAACAGCCCCCGCGCCAGCTGGCCGGGGGCTGTTCTCGTTGTCTGCTCGCACGCTCTAAAAGAGGGTGTCTCCGATGTAGCCACCCTGCTGACAGCCGGGCGGAATAGCAAAGACCGCAGACCCGACGGGCGTTGTCCACGTGTTGAGCAAGTCAAGCGTGTCGAGAGCCTTCTGCACGGGAACGAACTGCTTATCGACATCCGCTTGGAATGCGGCGAACAGCAGCCCCGAGTTCGAGACGCTCTCGGCGCCCGTCAGCACCGTGTCGTCGTAGTTGTAGCCACGACGGAACATCTTGTTTGCTGCCTCGTTCTCTTTCGCCCGGCGAACATGGGCGAAGGCGGGAATGACAGGGAAGCCCAGTCTGTCTTTGGCCTCCAAGTCGGGTTCGTCGCCCTCAACGGTGCCAGTGAGGGGCGCACCGGTGTCGAGGGTGCGACCGATCGTCTCCTCGCGGCCGAGGCGGTCGATCTTGTCCCAGCCATCGAGATCCATGGCGATACGGCGCAACACGAAACTCGTGCCACCCTCCAGCCACGAAGGAACGTCGGTGCTCCACACAGCGTCACTGAACTCGGTGGTGCCAGGCGAAGGATTTCCGGTGCCATCGAGCTGACCAAACAGATTGCGCATCGTGGCGGCGGGATTCTCGGCTCCCGCCGCGCGACGGAAGCCGCTCTGCGACCACCGCGGCAGCGCAAAGCTCCGAGCATCCTTGAGCAGCATTCGCGCAGCGTGAGTGACCGTCAGAGGGTCATTGGCAGCGATCTGGATGAGGAGATCGCCATCACAGTACGCCGGATCGAGCTGGTCAATACCGAAGGCGGGAAGCGGGCGCAGCCACTCGGGAGCAGCTTTGCCTGCCAGCTCGACAACGCGAGGTCCAAATCCGAAGGTGACCGTGAGCTGCGCCGGGATGACGGCGAGCTCAGGCTCGGAGTCCGCCAACGCGGGCTGGCCTGCCGTGAGGCGAGCCGCGTCATCCGTCACGACGCTCATGAGGCGACGCAACCCAGCAGCGTCGATATCGTCGCGTAGATCGAGCGCGATAAAGACGGCGTTGGACTGGGCTGGCGTTTCGATGCCAGCCTGGTGCACCCCATAAAACGGCACAGCACCTTCAAAGGCCTCCTGCGGGGTGAAACCCGCAGTCGTGGCATCGCCAGAGCTCGTCGGTGCGACCGAACCCGAAGTGCCACCAACGATGCTCACTCCGGCTGCTGTTGCCGCGCCGACGCCCGCCGCAGCGGCACCGCCCCAGAGGAGGTGCCGCCGCGAGAGCCGACGCGAAGTGTCAGGCTCTACTGGTTCAGACAATTATTCGTCCATCTCCATGTCATCGTGGTCCGTGTCGCCGTTGTCCATGTCCATCTCGTCGTCGCCCTCGTAGTTCTCGTTGGCGCCGGAGTAGTCCTTGGCCGGAGCCGTGAACTCAAGCGTGCTGCCATCATCGAGCGTGAGGGTGACAGTGACGTCATCTCCCGCAAGAATCGGGTCAGTAACGCCCATGATCATGATGTGGTTTCCGCCGGGCTCAAGCATGAGCATTCCGCCCGCCGGAATGGTGAAGCCACCCTCGATCGGCTGCATGACCATGTCGCCCGATTCGTTCTCCAGCGTCTCGTGGAGTTCCGTCATATCTGAGGCACTCGTGGTCGCCGACACGATCGTGATGTCGTGATCGGTGGGGTTTTCAACCATGCCGAACGCGGCCGTCATGCCGCTGTCGATTGCCTTGACCCACGTGTCGGACGTCGTGAGAGTAGTGGCGCTCGACTCCATGCTGTCGTCGCCATCGGTGGATGCTGTGGTCGAGCATCCGGCGAGAGCAAGTGCCCCTGCCGCGAGAACGGCGATGAGGCTAAAGGTGTTTTTGGTGCGGATCATTTCTGTATTACTTCTTTCGTCTAATCCAGAACCATCGCGCTGCGATGACTCCGGCAAAAAGGACGATGCCGCTGCCGGCACCGATGAGGCTGGTAACAACGAGCGGACTCATGCCCGTTGTCGAGTTGTCTGTTGCTGAGGCTGCGGTGTCTTCTTGCTCCGAGGCTTCTTCTTCGAGGCCGAAAGTTGCCCCCGGCGTCTCCTGACCAACCGCGAATTCAAAACTGCCCGAAATCGGGTGGCCATCGCTCGACACCACACGCCACCGCACCTGATAACTGCCCTCGGGCATGTCAGGCAGCAGAGGCTGGATGGCGGTGCGATCTGTCACCTGCATGGGTCCACTGACCCAGTCGGTGCCGTCGGCATCCACCACCATGGCAAGTTGCGTGATGTCCATGAGCTCGCCCGTAAATTCGAGAGTGATCTCGCTCGGGGCAACCTCAAGCACTTCGTTCTCATTCGGTATTTGCCCAATGATTTGATCGTGGGCAAAAGCCGTCTGAGGCATCGCGAATACGAGCAGAGCAGCAAGAGCCACTCCCCCGACTACGCGCGCATAAGTACGCACAAACGTCATCTGAGTTGTCAGCTTTCCGTTGTTATCGCGGAGGCACACACAGCCCATCAGGGGCGTGCGCGCAACCGCACAGGGGCGGCACGAAGCCGCCACACTGCAGAGAAGGTTAGGAGAAGACCGCGCTGACGGTCGGTGGCCCTCTGCGGCTCATAACGGAACGTAATAACTGAAGCGTTGCCACAAACTCGTCGCGGCAGACGGCGTTAGCAACAACCGTGCGACGGATAACAACCGGAACAACCTGTGTCGAGAACAAGTGACGAAGGTGGCGGCCAGCACTCGCGGCAATCGAACTGAGAGCGGTCACGCCCTGACGCAGCGCCACAATCGTGATGATGCCGGCAACAATGTGCCCTGCGGTCATTGCCCCCGCACCGTGCGAGCCATGGTTAATCGACCCAGCGAGGACCGTGAACGCGAGGTCGTGGTGTCCGCTGGACTGAGCCACGACGTTGCCCGGATTGCCGATAACCGCGAAGACGGTGTGGAAGAGCGTTTGAGCAATCGTGACCGCCACGGCGACGCGCGGGAGCGACATCCGCTTTCCGATGAGCGGAATGCTGATGAGCGCCGCGAACGTAAGAGCGAGAACGAGAGCAACCCAGCTGGGCATGCTGCCGCCACCAAAAACGTGAGCGGCTGCGGCAACAAAGACCGAGAAGGCAGCGACGATCAGCGCCCGGAGAACTTGGGTTCCCCTGCCGATCATGATTGCTCCTCTGAGTGCGACAGTTCGCGAGTGACGCGAGCCAGCTGCGTGGGCGAGCCAGCCTGCGTTAGCGACTCAGCAACAGTTTACGCGCTCTCGAAGACAACGATGGGATCGGTGGTTGGTGCATCCGAGCCGCCCTGAGGTTCGATCGTGACACCGATAATATCGCCGGCACCCATCTCGCCATCAAGCACGCGCCAGGTGGGACCATCGTCAGCGGCATCCATGAGACCCGCCGGCCGAGCGCCAGAGTCATCGATGTACCAGAGTTCGTAAACCTGATCAGCGGGCAGCGCTTCAAGACCATCCACAATCACTGCGGATGATGCGAGTTCACTCGACCACACGAAGGTAGCCGTCGCGCCGCCCGTAACAGTCGAAACCAGCCGCTGCGAATCACTCGCCGCATTAATTGCCGCAAGCTGGTCAGCCTGCTGCGACGCAAAAGTGGACTGCTCAATGCTTGAGCGACCGATGGAATCAGCCACCACCCCACCCGCAACAATGAGCGCCACTGCGGCAGCCACTGCGGCGAGCGCCGTAGCCGGACGAGTGAACCAGCGGGCCTGAGCCTTGGTCTCCGCGGGAGTTGCCGGGGCAGCAGGCGCGGTGCTTGACTGCTCCGCCGAGTCGTCAGCCGCGAGCGCAGCCGAAGCCGCCAACGGCGTGACGTGTGCGAGTGGCGCGGATGCGGCATCCACACTGTTGGCGTCGCTTTCTGCAACAACGTCGGCTTCGCGCGGCAACTGTGGAGTCTGCGCAATCAGCGCCATGAGGTTGTTCTTGAGCGCGGGCGGCGGCGTGACCGGGTCAACGGCCAGGCCGAGCGCTACTGCTGTGTCAGAGAGTTCAGTGGTTTCGGTGCGAGTTTCGCTGGACGAGGCCAGGTGCTTCTCGAATGCTTCGCGTTCTTCTGGGCTTAACGCGTTTAGGGCGTAGGCGCCAGATTGGGCGGCGAAGTCGTCGTTGCGGTCGTTCATGATGCCACCCCCATTTCGTCGCGTAAGCGGATCATTCCATCACGTAGTCGGGTTTTGACAGTGCCGACAGGAACCTTGAGCATGGTCGCCACCTCACTGTGGCTGTAGCCGCCGTAATACGCAAGGGAAACAGCTTGGCGCTGGAGTTCAGTCAGTCGGGACATGGCCTTCTCTACCCTTTCGTGTTCGAGTCGGACTTCTATGGTTTCTGAAACGTGATCGTAGTCCGGGTTGTGATCACGGATGCCGATGCGTACGTCACGGTCGCGAGACGACTGTGATGCACGCACACGGTCAACAGTTCGGCGGTGAGCCATGGTGAGAATCCAGCTGACCGCGGCACCCCGGTTCGAATCGAAACGGGTTGCGGTTTGCCAGATCTCTAAGAAGATTTCTTGCGTCACTTCTTCGGACTGCGAATGGTCACGCAGGAGCCTCTTGACGAGTCCAAAGACTCGGGGAGCCATCTGGTCGTAGAGCTCGCTAAAAGCGGCTTGATCACCGGTGGAGACACGCTCGAGTAGGTCTTGCGGGCTTGTGGCGGGCACGCCGGGTTCTTCGGGCTTTACGCCGACATCAGCTTCACGAGGCATAAGGACAAGCATGACAGGTTCCTGTGCTCCTTCATCGCAGTTTTCGGGTTCAGCAGCGAATCTTCAGTCAGTGGATGCGGGCCGACAATGGCTTGTGTCGGTTGCTTTCACTGGTGGGTGATTCGGTGCCCTTGCGCAAAGGGATTGGTCGGCATTCAGAAACCGTGGTGTTGTCTCGCGGCGCAGTACTGTCGTGCAGCATTGTGCCCGGACAGAAGAAAAGCCGAGCCACAGAGAACGCCTCACGACGCAGGGCCGCTCTAAGCGGCTAATTTTGGAGCCCGGGGTTACTGTGGCCCGGCGAAGAAAAGTGTAGCAAAGGGCTTCCTGTGCGCACGCTCCGAATGCGCTCCTGTGAGCAGACGCCCTTTGTTTCCGGTTTGTGCGGATTTCGTGACAAATATATTGCAATGCCGATGTTTTCGACACTTTTTAATGATTTTCCTGCGCATATGTGCAAATATCAGTCAGCCCTACAGCGCAGCGGGGCGTCCGGTGCACGTCACGAATGCTAGGAGAACTTGTCATGAAGTCCAAGCCTTTACCTGCTGATCCGATCATCCGCGAGCTGGTCCGCAAGGCCCAGAGCGCCACCATGAATCGACGTGCGTTGCTGACTGGTGCCGCTGCAGGCGCGACCGGGCTTGCACTCTCTGCCTGCTCGACCGGCCCTGCTGAATTGACCGCAGCCCCAGACACCAGCGCCACCGACAAGCTCGTCCGTTGGGACAACTGGGCGCTGTATGTCGACGTCGATGATGCGGGCAACTACCCCACCATCGACGCCTTCGAAGCTCAGACCGGCATCACGGTCGAATACACCGAAGCTGTTGACGACAACAACACCTACTACGCCAAGGTCAAAGACCAGCTCTCGCTCGGCAAAGATATTGGTGCCGACGTCGTTTGCCTCACGGACTGGATGGCCACTCGCCTCATCCGCTTTGGCTACGCGCAGAAGCTTGATCGCAGCAAGATGCCGAACGTCGACAACCTGTTGCCGTCGCTGCAGAACGTCGACTTTGACCCGGGTCGCGAGTTGAGCATCCCGTGGCAGGGCGGCTTCGCGGGCATTTGCTGGAACAAGGAACTGCTGCCCGGTGGAATCGAATCCGTTCAGGATCTCTGGAAGGCCGATCTTAAGGGTCGCGTCGGTGTGCTCTCTGAAATGCGCGACACTATGGGCCTGATCATGCTCGCTCAGGGCGTCGATATCGCTGGGGACTGGGGCGACGACGAGTTCAACGCAGCGATCGACGAGTTCTCGAAGCAAGTCGCCGATGGCCAGATTCGCAACATCAAGGGCAACTCCTACAAGGAGGACCTTGTGAACGGCGACACCGTTGCTGCGATTGTGTGGTCGGGTGACATCGTGCAGCTGAACGCCGAAAACGGTAACAAGTGGGAGTTCATCGTTCCCGACGATGGCGGAACTCTGTGGAACGACAACTTCATGGTGCCGATTGGCAGTGGCGCGAAGTCGAACGTGGAAGAAATGATCAACTACTACTACGACCCCGAGGTCGCTGCCGAGGTAGCCGCCTACGTGAACTACATCACTCCGGTCAGCGGAGCCCAAGAGGCCGCCGCCGCCATCGATCCTGAGCTCGCCAACAACAAACTGATTTTTCCCGACGACGAGATGCTGTCGAAAGCGTTCGTGTTCCGTGAGCTCGACAGCTCTGAGGAACAGAAGTACAACACCGCTTTCCAGAGCGTCGTGCTCGGGGCAGCTTAATGACAACAGACACGTTCGCGGAGAGTGGCGCCGACCTGGAGTTGGTGGGGATTCACAAACGCTTCCCCGGCTTCACTGCGATTGAGGAGCTCAATCTCACGATCCCCGCAGGGTCATTCTTTGCACTGCTCGGGCCGTCTGGCTGCGGCAAGACAACGACGCTGCGACTCGTCGCTGGCCTTGAGGCTCCCACCGCCGGGCGGATCCTGGTCGGCGGCACCGATGTGACCAACCAGAAGTCGTTCCAACGCCCCGTCAACACGGTGTTTCAGAGCTACGCCCTTTTCCCGCACATGACCGTACTCGAGAATGTCGCTTTTGGGTTGCGTCGCCGCAAGATGGCCGACCCGCTGGGCAAAGCGCACGAAGTGCTGCGACTGGTGGAACTTGACCACCTCGCTAGCCGGCGACCTCAGCAACTCTCCGGAGGGCAGCAGCAGCGCGTTGCACTGGCACGCGCCATCGTCAATCGGCCAGCACTGCTTTTGCTCGATGAACCGCTGGGAGCACTCGACCTCAAGTTGCGTCGCCAAATGCAGCTTGAGCTCAAAACCATCCAAGAGGATGTCGGTCTCACCTTCCTGCACGTGACTCACGATCAGGAAGAGGCCATGACTATGGCCGACACGATCGCCGTGATGAACAAGGGCCGCATCGAGCAGATGGGCGCCCCCCAAGAGCTCTACGAATTGCCCAGGACATCGTTTGTGGCGAACTTCCTGGGGCAGTCCAATCTGTTCACCGGCCCCGTTGTGAGCACGACAAGCGCGGGTGTGGCAGTGGATGTCGCGGGTCACAAGATTGTGGTCCCCGCCGCCCGAGCCCACCGCACAACCGGTGAAATCACGATCGGCGTGCGCCCCGAGAAGTTGACCTTGCACTCCGCAAAGCCCACCCATGACGCTGACGTCAACGTGATGGGCCCCGGCCGCGTCACGGATGTCTCGTTCAGCGGCGTGAGCACGCAGTATTTGGTCGAGGTCCCCGGCGCAGGCACGCTCATTGTGTTCGCGCAAAACATGACCTTCGGCTCTGACGTCAAGTTCGGAGATGAAGTGTGGGTCAGCTGGGGCGTTGGCCACGGTTTTGGCCTTGACGACGATCCTGCGGATGCTCCGCGGTTCGAGGCTGACTTCGACACTCGCTCGATTGCCGCGCAGCGCCACCTCGAGGGTGCGTAGCGATGGCTTTCGCGGCTTTCTCTACGACAGCTGCTCCGACTTCTTCTGACAGCATCAAGAAGAAGAGCCCGGTGGCGCTCCTGTTACTCCTGCCCGGCATCCTGTACCTCGTTCTCTTTTTTCTCGCTCCCCTGGTGTCGCTGCTGCTGACGTCGTTCAAGGTGCCGGCAGAGTTCGGAGACATTGGAGAGTTCAGCTACGCGTTCCGTTGGGAAAACTACACAGACGTCATCAGCGCGTACTGGCCCCACATTCTTCGCTCATTCGGCTACGCGATCACGGCCACGTTCTTTGCTCTGATCATTAGTTACCCCTTGGCGTATTTCATCGGGGTCAAAGCTCGTCGTTGGCCGCTGCTGCAGAGCCTCGCCCTGGTAATGGTCGTCGCGCCGTTCTTCATCAGCTTTCTGCTGCGCACGCTGGCGTGGAAGCAGATCTTCTCGGATGAGTCATTCCTGGTGACCTCGCTCAAAGCAATGTCGCTGCTTGCCCCGGATGCCCACGTCACGGGAACCGCCTTCTCGGTGATCTTCGGCCTCACCTACAACTTCATCCCGTTCATGACGCTGCCGTTGTACACGACTCTGGAACGGCTCGACGTGCGCTACCTCGAAGCCGGTAGCGACCTTTATGCCAGCCCCTTCCACGTTTTCCGCAAGGTAACCATCCCGCTTTCCATGCCGGGCATCGTGGCAGGAACCCTGCTCACGTTCATTCCTGCGGCGGGTGACTACATCAATGCGAGCCGAGAGTTTCTCGGTGGCACCGGAACCCAAATGATGGGCAATGTGATCGAGGCGAACTTTCTTGTGCTGCAAAACTTTCCGGCGGGAGCAGCTCTCTCCATCATTCTGATGTCAGCAATTCTCGTGATGGTGAGTTTCTATGTGAAGAAGTCGGGAACGGAGGACCTGCTGTGAAACACTCCATCAGCAAATGGGTTTTGCCCGCGTACAGCGCCCTCGCGCTGCTGATCCTCATGATTCCGATCGGCTACACCTTCGTCTACAGCTTCAACGATTCTCTCAAGTCGAACATCACATGGCGCGGATTCACTTTCGACAAGTGGCTCAACGTCTGCAACGTGCAAAACGGCGCAGTCTGCGAGGCCTTCGGTAACAGCATCTTCATCGGTGTCGTGGCAACAGTGCTGGCGACCACCCTGGGCACCATGATCGCAATAGCGATGGTGCGCTATCGGTTCAAGTTCCGCTCGCAGCTGAGCCTGTTCCTGTTCCTCCCCATGGCCACCCCGGAAGTTGTGCTGGGGGCTGGACTCGCTGCCCAGTTTCTGTCGATCGGTGTTCCGAAGGACATGCTGACCATCATTTTGGCCCACACGATGTTCTGCATCAGCTTTGTGGTCGTCGCGGTAAAGGCCCGCGTTGCCAGCTTGGACCCGGCGCTCGAGGAAGCCGGCCGCGACCTCTACGGCTCAGCGCTTCAGGTGTTTCTGCGCATCACGTTCCCGCTGTTGCTCCCCGGTATTCTCGCCGCAGCCCTGCTGTCGTTCGCGCTGTCATTCGACGACTTCATCATCACCAACTTCAACTCGGGCGCTGTGTCGACCTTCCCCAAGTACATCTGGGTATCGGCGGCGCGAGGAATCCCTGCTGAAGCGAACGTTCTCGCTTCGGCAGTGTTCATCTTTGCGCTGATCATCGTCGTCACCGTGCAGGTATCGGGCGCGGCCCGAGCGAAACGGCTCGAGAAGCTGCACCAGGCCGGAGTGAACTAGTCGAGCGAACCTGCGCGGAATAGTTTCGCGCAGGCCGTGAACTCTTGGGCGGTGAGCGAGTAGCGAGCGGCTCGAGTGGTGAGCTCACTCGCACGTTCGGGATTGAGGAGTTCCTGATCATCCGCAACGCTCGTCGCCCCTGAAGCCAAAATTCGACTGAAGGATGCCGCCCGATCGAGGGCGACCCCAAAGTCGCCGTGGAAGAGCCCACGCAAAATCTGGTCAGCAAGCTCCTTGATCTCGTGGGGCCCGGTCGGATTCACGGCACCGGTCACGGCGGCATCGATAGTGGGAAGAGTGTCGATGCCCCGCTGGAAGAGAAGGCTCGTGCCCACCGCATCCTGCTGGATGACAGCACGCAGCAGATAGATGCGCCAAAGTGCGCCCGGAAGGCTGCTGGCGCTCGATCGCGACCAGAGTTCGGCGAGCGCATCAATGCCGTGCTTGTCGGTGTACGCAACGATGCGGTCGACTACGGCAGGGTCATCCGAATTGCGGGCACCATCGATGAGTGCATGGGCCGTGTCATGGGCCGCGCGCATTATTTGGGCTGGATCTTGACCGCCTTCGAATGTGTCAAACTTATCTCCAGAGTATTGAGTGGGCTTATGGAAGTTATCTGCCATAAGTTCACGGTACGCTTAACGTGTAGGGCTTGTAGCTCAGTTGGTAGAGCATCGGACTTTTAATCCGCGGGTCCCGGGTTCGAGTCCCGGCGGGCCCACATTTTTCTTCGCCTTCGAAGTAGCTGATTGCGGTTCTTCTCCGGCTTGCGGTTGTTTTCCGCATTCAGGAGCGTGCCGCGATTAGGCTCCTCACCATGGAGTTATGGGACGCTGGCGGAACGAACTATCTCAGCATCGAGCCCATGGCGTACCAGTTTGAGGATGTACGGGTCGATCCCTACGACGCCAACTGGCTGTTGATCGACGGGCGTGCGCGCTGCGGCACCGAAGAGTGGAACTTTCTCGAGCCATGCTTGCTCGTCGAGGAAGCGCTCAACTTGGGCACGTGGCTGACGCGCGCCGCCCGCGGACTTGTTGAGCCAATAGAGCTGAGCGGGGCGGGCGCGCTGCAGCCCACCATTTCTCACGTCGAACCGAACCTCGGATTTGGTCTCGTGAGTTGGGATCCCTCTGCCGTCGTGCTCCGCGTGTTCCTCTGGCTTGAGTCACAACCGCCGAGCGTGACGAGCGAGATGGAATTCTTCATGGACCTCACGATCGCGCCGAGTGACCTCAAGCAGGCGGTCGCGGCGTGGGAGACGGAACTCGCCGAGTTCCCCCTGCGCGGCTAGGACGCTCACCGCGAGTGCTGCCGAGGCACTGCTAACGTCGCGCTCAACGCGCCCCTATGTGGGGACAGCGCGGTAGCATCCAGACCCGTAGCATTTCATTGTGAGGTTCACTCACCCCGTGTTCGCGTCCCGGTGAGGAACCACATGACATCCAGCGGCCCCCGCACTCTGCTCGCAGATTCTTTGGCGGAATTGGATGTTGTGCTGCGTCACGACATTCTCGACTACGTCTTCGACGGCAGCAATCAGGATTATCCGTCGCGGCTCAGCAAGAACGACCGTGCCGCGTTTTCCAGCATCGACACCCTTACCCGCACGGACTTCTACCTTCAGCTGGAGTCCATTGAGCGAGCCAACGATGAGACTCTCGTGCGGTGGGGTCGTTTTCTCTCGGCGGCACGAGTCGAGCCCCTCAGCACTCCTGGCACGATGCCCAACTCTGTGTGGGCGCTCCTCATGGATGCCTTGTCTGCTTTCAGCCGCAACGGACGGCGGAGGTTTGCCGACATTCCGTTCACGTCGATAACGGCTGGAAGAATCGCCGCGCTCATGCGACTTGAGCAGGTGAACGAGAATGATCTCCCCCGAACGTTGATCGCCGAACTAATCGGCACTGCAGACGATTACGCTCGCTATCGAGCCACCGGACTTCGAGCGATTCCCGGCATGGCTGAATTTCTCGTCACGAACGCCGACGCGCTTGAAGACTTGCTCCCCAAATTCACGTACGGAGCGCTCTTCGAGTTAGTCAGAATCGCCGCGAGCCATCCCCCGCTCGCAGAGATGCATGGGGAGCTCATCGCGGCCCTCGCCATTCACGGCGATAAGAAATTGCGGATGCCTGCACTGGCCGTTCTCCGCGGAATCGCCCCTGCCCGCCAACTCGCCGTTCTGGAAACTCTTCTCGAAACGGGGTCTGCAGCCCATCGCGAAAGGGTCATCTACGCACTGGAGAACGTGCCAGATATCCCGGCTGCCATCGGTGTACTTGAGCGCGCGCTGGCACGAGGCACGAAGGGCACCGTAGAGATCGATCGGGCGATTCAACGCCTCGCCATTTACGAGCTGTATGGAGCCCCGGAGCACATTGAGGTACCCGCGATGGTGCCACTCGCCGAGAATGTGCTCGACGACGCCGCTGTCGAATCGATACGCACGGCTGTCACTGACTACCGCGCACGACAGAGCCGCCTGGTCGAATCGGCGAAGAAAGAACGAGAAGATTTTCTCAAAGAACACCCGGGCAATGACGCGGGCGATTTGGTTAAGTCCTATGAGCAGCACGTCGTTGAGGCAGACGCGACGCTGAAAGCGCTACCCCAAATCATCGACTACCTTTCCTACGGCGGCGAGGCACCCGAGCGCACTCTTTTGTACCCGCTGCATCACGTGAGCCATCGCCTCGTGGGCTTCGCCCCCATCAACTGGGTACGGCAATCGGGAACCTCCTACTGGGGACGTGGAGCTAGCGATAGCGATCGGGAGATCGACGCTCGTTCGATCGCACACGCGCTCATCCAATCGGGGTCGACGGTCGACAGTGCCAACATTCATATCTTCGGATCAGCGCTCACCGACTATTTCAGCGGACCATCGCTGCTGCCGTCCCAACTTGTGGGCTTCATGGCGGAGAATCCCCACCTATTTGATGTTGTCCTGGGTCTTGAGTTCGGTGAGATCGAAGGCCACTGGTCCGGCAATGATTTGCGCGCCGATGTGCTTCCGATTCTGGAAGCATCTCCCCGTCTCGCTGCGCGCTACTTACCCCTTGTCACTGACCTCGCAATCGGCACTGCAAAGTCGAATCGCGCAGCGGCTCAGCGGGTGCTGGAGAAGCACGGCCTGGCGGAGCGCATCGCCGAGGAGTCTCTCCGCGTCGGCAACACCGAAATTCGCACCGCAGCAGTGGTCTGGGTGGGATCGCTCGGCGGCGACTGGGCGGTTGATGCACTCGCTCAGCAACTCGAACAAGAAAAAGTCCCGACAGTTCGCGCAACGATCATCGCCGCGCTTGAGCGACTAGGGCGAAACATCGGTGTTTATCTGCAGCCATCTGCTCTTGCGTCCGAGGCAGCCAAGGGACTCGCTAAGGGCCTGCCCAAGGAGATGGAGTGGTTTCCCTTCGCCGACCTGCCGACGGCCGCCTACGCGGACGGCGTTGAGGTGCCCTCCGACGTTCTGCGCTGGTGGATCGTTCTCGGCTTCACGCTGAAAGACCCTGCAGGTGCTGGCCTGCTGCCGCTATACCTGCGTACGCTCACTGCGGCGAGCGCCAGTGCACTCGGCCGCTTCGTGCTGACGACGTGGATCGCACGCGACGCGACGAAAGACGACGCCGTCTCCATGGAGAAAGCGTTCACAGCTGCTATCCGCTATTCAGGCATCGTGAAGGCACTCGCTCTAGATGATCCGGAAATTACGCGCGAAACTCTGCTGTTCTTTGACATCGTGGATGCAGATTTGCCACCGGAGTTTTCTCTCGCGAACTCAAGAGAGTTGGACTATTTCGAGCGGGAACGTTTGCGGGAATATGGCAAGGTGCCAACCGCGACAGCACACCGCGGCATCCTCTCCCTCTGCAGCCACGTTCCAGGCGCCGAGCTTGCCGAAATCGTGCGGCAGTACATGAGACGAAAGCATTTGAAGCGGGCGCAGATCGACGCACTCCTCGTGGTCTTGTCGCTCTCGGGCGATCCAGAACCGACCCAGCTCCTCGTCGCGACGGCACGGCGGTATCGCACCGCCGGCATCCAAAAGCGGGCTGGCGAGCTTGTCGATGCGATTGCCGAGGCGCGAGGGTGGTCGACAGACGAGCTTGCCGATCGGATGATCCCGACTGCCGGTCTCGACAGCTCACGTTCGTTCGCGCTCGACTATGGGCCGCGCTCGTTTATGGCGCGCTTCGGCACCTCTCTCAAACTCAGTCTCGAAACCGCTGAGGGCGAACTGATCAAGGCACTCCCCGCCCCGCGCAAGGCTGACGAATCTGCTGCGGCAGCGAAAACCCACTGGGCCACCAATAGGAAGGAACTCACCGCGGTCGTCACTACCCAACGCCGGCGGCTTTACGACGCGATGTGCGTACGACGAGAGTGGACTGGCGCTGAGTGGCGCGAGCGGATGCTCGAGCATCCGATCATGGGCGTTCTCGTTGCGGCGTTGGTCTGGCACGTCGATGGCATCACAGTTCGCCCTGATCTCGACGGCACCCTACGAACCGTCGATGGCTCTCCTGTCGAAGTGACCTCGGATGCCCGCGTGAGCGTTGCGCACCCGACAACGCTCGACACCTCCGTGATTGAAGCCTGGCGCGCGAATGCAGCCCCCTTGGCTCTTGGCTTTGACCAATTTGGCGCAACCCCGATTGCCATCACAGGAACGGAGTCACGGCGCGACAACCTCGACGGGACGGAGAGTGAATCGTTCCGACTCCGCTCGCGAGCGAAAGCGAGGGAATGGAACCGCGGGGAGACGGGCGACGACGTGAGCTTCTTCGAATACGTGAAGCGGTTCGATACCGTCGGGTTGGAAGGCGTGCTGTCGTTTTCGGGAAGCAGCTTGCCGGAAACGAACATCCCTATCGAACTCGGGGCGCTCACCATTCGCCGGATCACACCGCGCGGCAGCGGTGGCGCAGCACAATTCTCGGAGCTGCCACCCGCGTTACTCGCGGAACTCGTGGCCGACTACGAGTTCTTCGGGGCCGTGTAAGTGAGACGAGGCCTCGAGAACTAGCGTTGTTCGCGGCCAACTCATGCTTTTCGTTCGCGCCGCAGCACAGCTGGCGGGGCTAGGCCCGACCCGCCACTACTCGGGCTGCGACCAGAGCGAGCCCGGCGAGCACGAGCGCAAGCGCAAGCCACATCAGCTGTCCGGCTGCGCCCGCATCTGATCCCGTGTAAGCAAGCCCCGCAGCCGCAGTGGTCGCGGCAGGGATCACATTAATCGTCGTCGACCCGGAGATCGCCCCGAGCGTCACCGTCAGCGTGTGGGGGCTGGCATGGGGGAAGGTCACAGTGAGGCTGTCGATAACATCAGTCGCAACACTGCTCGTCACCACTGCTGCAGAAGCGTCGACCATAACGGGGTTTCCGTACGCGTCGAAACCAGCGATCGTGAGGGTGACGGAACCGTCTTGATCAACGTCGGCTACTGAAGGAGTAACGGTGAGCGCGCCGAACTCCGCCGCTTCAACGCTCAGCTCAGTCGAGACAGCGAAGGTGCCATATCGGGCCGTGATCGTGCGCGTTCCCGCCTCGGTAGCGGTGATCACGTTCCCGCTGATCACGTCGCTCGTGTTGGAGGAAACGAAAGTCGCCGCTGCCGTCTGCTCGGTTCCCGAAGCATCCAGAGTGAAACTGCGCGAATCTCCTGCGGTCAACGCGGCGAGCAGTGGGGCCATTGTGAGAACAGGGTCAACCCACTGTGCGTACACAACGAGATCTCCGGATGCGTCAGCGAGCGTTGAGAGGGCGGTTGAGGTCGTGACGGTCACCCCCGATCCATCAGGAGCAGTGTTCCATCCCGAGACCACGAGTTGCCCGTTGCTCACAGCAGGAAACTCTTCCCCGGCAGCGGCCAGTGTCGGCGCATACGCGGTGAGAACTGTGGTTGCAGGCGCCGCGGGGGCCAGAGCGTTCACATCAGCAATGATCCGGTAAGAATTGCCAGAGATCATGTCGCCGACGTTCGTGACGAGAGTCGATGGCCGAATGATCGCATTATTGGTCACGGCGGCGGTGACCCTCAGCGTTCCCGCGGGATCAACTTCGATAGTCCCCTCATTGCGCAGTGGCTGTCGAATTTCTGACCGCCCCTGAAAACGTACGGTGCCGCTGTCAAATACCGCTGTCTGCTCGATGACCGCATTGATGAGGGTTGAGTTCTGTACGGTCAGCACGTTCGGGCCAGTCTCGCCGAATCGATCCTGGCTTCCAATTCCTTCAGAAACCTCAACCACACTTCCGGTGATCGACACGGTGGAGCTTTGCGAGAACGCCCCGCCTCCAATTCCCGACGCAGAGGATCCTCCTCTGGCGTAAACGTCGCTGCCAACGATCACAATGCTTCCCGGTTCCACAATGGTGGTCGATGCACACACGAGCACCGCTGAGGTGTTCCAGCCGCCAATGGCGGCGTCGCAGAAGGTTCCATACGCATGAACAGTGAGGCCGCTAATCGTGAGCGTACTGCCCTCGCGCACACCTAATCCGGGTGCCGCATTAAGGTCACCGTCGCGCTCGTCGGCCGAGTTGCCGCCATAGTCAATGCCTGCTGTCCACGATCCTGGGCCCTCGAGGGTGAGATCAGCCGCAGCCCGAACACGGACGCTCCCCACGGAGTACCCGTTGAGGTTGATCGTGAGTTCGTCGTCCACATCGAGCAGAACGTCAACGTCGAGGATGTCAGCGCCGATGTTGATAACGTCTGCGCCCACTTGAGTATTCGCGGCTGCAATCGCCGACTGCAATTCGGCTTCAGTCGTCACCGTTACTGGAGCAGCACTGGCGGGCAGCGCCACCCCGAGAGCGGGCACGAACAGCGCCAACGCGACAACAGCAGCAAAGCCGGTTCGCAGAGCAGAGAACGACGAACGGAATAAAGCGGTGGGGATCACGGTGCACATCTCGGGTAAAACAGCACCAACAACAGCAGAAAGCGGGAAACCACTCGCTGTCGTCACCGCACTGAAAGCAGACTTCGGGTTCACAGCAGCGTAACAACGTCAAACTCTTCGGGGCGGGAACTTAGACCACTTCAGCGCTTTCGATGGAGCCTGCGGAACGATCAAAAACCTGCCGTTAACGAAGTGAGGAATGAGACTGCGACGGCACCCGCCGCAATGGCTATAGCAAGCGACCACGCCAATCGAACTAGGTAGGCCTGATGATCCTTGCGCTCAAGTTCGGAAAAACGTTCACGGTAGGAGGGATCTATCGAGAGGTCTGCGGTCGGGTGCCACGTGCGCACCTCTGCCGCGGCATCGATAATTCGTGCGAGTTCGTCAGGGGCCAGGACAGCCCGGCGGCGCTTCAGCCAGCGGGGCAGCCGGCGGGCATCCATAATGCTGACGTCCTGTGGTCGCTGCCGAAAGGTGAACGATGCCGGCTCGACTATCGCCAAGACCGGGTGCACGCCGACAGGGATGCCTGTGGCCTTCGTCAGCAGTTTGGCCGCACGCTTGGCCTCGTGACGAGAGTTACGAAGGTGGTCCGTTTTCTGGCCGGCAACCATGAGCATGCGCTCACCGACCCAAATCTTCTTACCTCGGTGGCGCTTGGTGTTGATAGTGAATACACCGGCTGGGCCAATGACCACGTGGTCGATATCGCTGTCGCCCTTACCGACGGGAACTGCGTGGAGAACAGCCCACTCCGGGCCGAGTTGCAGAAGGAGGTCACCGACTTTGCGTTCGCCGATCGCCCCCGAGAACCAGCTTTGAGCATGCGGGTGCACGGGACGAAATCCAAAGAGCTGGTGAAGAACGTTCTGCGGCTCCATCGTTTCTTGAACCCGGAACAGCTCTTCAATGACCGCGTAAGCCGCGGGCCGCTCGATCAGATCGCCCGCCACCCGCGTCGGAGATACGGGCTGCACAACGTGAACTTCGTTAGTCATTCTTCCCCCACGAGCACTCCCCCGAGCGCCATCAAACCGAGGCTATCTCGTTTGCAGTTTGGGGCGCGGCCCCCAAGACGGGCGACGTCAACCTACCAACGCCAGCCTCGCCCCATTCCACGAGACATCGCGAAGATCGCGGATGATGACATCGGGAGCTCCCGGTGCAGAATCAGCACCCACCCCGACGACAAAGGCAACTCCAGCTGCGCGCGCAGCCGCGATCCCTGCCGGGGCATCCTCGAATACGACGCAGTCAGACGGGTGGAGGCCCAGG
This sequence comes from Salinibacterium sp. NG22, assembly GCF_015864925.1. Lineage (NCBI taxonomy): Bacteria > Bacillati > Actinomycetota > Actinomycetes > Micrococcales > Microbacteriaceae > Salinibacterium > Salinibacterium sp. NG22. Next base: position 1,101,866 of record NZ_JADYWG010000001.1, read on the forward strand.
AGCTCAGCGCCGCGCAGGTAGGGGTCGGGTGCTGGCTTGCCGTGAGTCACATCGTCAGCGGTGACGAAGGACTCTGGCTGTTCGATCCCGGCAGCACCCAGGCGCAGAATTGCGAGGTCCCGCAACGCAGAGGTCACGACAGTCCATCGAACATGCGCATTTATGGATCTCACAAAAGCAGCTGCACCGGGGATTTCGTTCGTGGCGGATGCCGTCGCACGTTCCCGAGCGGTGAGATCCCGCACAGCGTCGTCGAACTGATCGGCGCGAACGAGATTCGCAACGGTGTCGCTCGCGCGCTGACCATGCACAATGTCCTCAGCGAAGTTGAAAGCTGGCGCCCATTGTCGCGCCCACGAATCCCAGGCTCGCCCCGCAGATTCCAAGGAGTCAACGAGAACCCCGTCGCAGTCGAACAAGATTCCTTTAGTGGCAATCTCCATAGCACTAGCCCCTTCGTGAAAATAAGGAAGTGCCCTAGGCACGATTGCCTAGGGCACTTCACTACTGTGTCAGTCGTACTTTAGGCGTCAACCGACTCGCTTGATGCCGATTCCTCTGCTTGAGCTGCAGCCTTGCGTGCGTCACGTCCGCGCATCGCGAAGGTCACAACGAACGTCGCGGCGATGGAGAGGATGATGCCGGCAATGACCGCAATCTGTCCACCTCCGACGGAGAGCCATCCGAAGAAAAGCCCCACTACGCCGTAATCGGCATCTGAGAACGTTGAGTTCGCGAAGCCAATTTCTCCGAGAACGGGAAGGAGCAGCAATGGAAGGAAGGTGATCGCGATTCCGTTGGAGAACGCCCCAAGAACTGCACCGCGTCGACCACCGGCGGCGTTACCGATAACTCCGGAAGCAGCACCCGTCATGAAGTGAGCGATCACACCGGGAACGATAACGGCTGTGCCCATGAAGATCATTGCCACCATGCCGATGATTCCACCCACGAAGCTCGAGATGAAGCCGATGAGCACAGCGTTCGGTGCGAAGGTGAAGGTCACCGGCACGTCGAGAGCAGGTTTCGCGTCCTTGACGAGACGGTCAGAGATGCCCTTGAACGCGGGGATGATCTCAGCAAGAACGACGCGCACTCCGGCGAGGATGATGAATACACCGGCCGAGAACGTAGCGGCTTGCATCAGCAGGAACACGATGAAGTTCTGGCCACCGCTGAGTTCAGTCTCGATGTATGCAGCACCGGCGAACGCGCCAACGATGAGGTAGATGATCGCCATCGACACGGCGACGATCACGGTGGTGTCGCGCAAGAATCCAAGACCCTTGGGGACCACGATCTCCTCCGTGGACTTCGACGTTCCCTTGCCGCGGGTCAGCGTTGCCACAAGACCACTCAGCGCAATGCCAGCACCGCCGGTGTGGCCGAGCGCAACATCATCCGTTCCGGTGACTTTTCGCATGTACGGCTGCACGATCGCGGGCGACAACGTCATGTAGAGACCCTGAGCAAGCGAACCCCACAGCACAACTGCCCACGGTTCGAAGCCGGCGACGCCGAAGATAACCGCGATCATCGCTGCCATGTAGAACGCTACGTGACCGGAAAGGTAGATGAACTTGAACCGCGTCGTTGCCGCCAACGCAATGTTCACGATCATTCCGAAGAAGAAGATCAGTGCGGCTGCGGAACCGTAGTCCAGGAGTACCTGACCGACAATTGCCTCGTTGTTAGGCACAACGCCCTGAACATTGAAAGCGTGCTGGAACATGTCGCCAAAGAAGCTCAGCGAGCCCACGATCACGCCGGCACCCGCCGCGAGCACGAGGAAGCCCACAAGCGTGCGAACGGTTCCCTTGAGAACGTCGCTGAAGTGCTTTCGTTGAACGGCGAGCCCGATCAACGAAATCAGCGCAACGATGATTGCTGGTTGCCTAAAAATGTCGAGGAGTAAGTCGAGTACTGCATTCATTCTGATTCTCCAATAGTGATGCCCTTGCGGACGGCGGTGTCGCGGACTTTTTGCTTCAGTTCTTTCAGGTCGATGATGCTGTCGAGGACAACGACGTCTCCGAGCCCTGATGCGGCCTCCGCTAAGTCACTACCGACAAAAATGGTGTCGGCATCACCCTTAGCGACAGACCCGAGGTCAGCGTGGTCGACATCGACCCCAGCGATCCCCAGTTCCTTAAGAACTTTCTCGATATTCATGTGGACCATGAAGCTGCTGCCTAGGCCAGTGCTGCACACGGCGAGGAATTTCATTAGGGTGTTCCAATCTTGTGGAGGACCGCCGTGACCTCGGCGGAGGTTTGTGCTGCAAGCAGCTCGCTTCGGAGCTCGTCATCACTGAGCAATCCAGCGAGTTCTTGCATAGTTTCGATGTGACCTTTCGCGTCGATGGCGGCGAGGCAGAAGAACTGATCGATGGGATGCGCCGCTTCGTCGTTCAGCAGCACAGGTGGCGTCACCCGCAGGCTCGATAGCCCGGTTCGCACCACGCCATCCTCCGGACGGGAATGAGCAAGAGCGATTCCGAAGCCGAGGTCGATATATGTGCCGCCTCCAGCGATCGAGTCCGTCATGGAGTCGACGTACTCGGTCGTGATGGAACCAGATTCGAGCAGGGGCTGAGCGACGAGCGCGATCGCCGCGCGCCATCCTTCGACGTTTTCAGCGAAGTTGATGGTGCTGGGGGTGAGGTAGTCGGTAAGCATTCTTTTCCGTTTCAGGGGGGGGGTCAGCTGTGGAGGCCGAACGCGATTTCGCTGTTCTGGGGCGTGAAATATGCCATGCCATAGGAGACCGCTCGGTCGTCTGCATCGAAGACCGTGGAGGCAACAGCGAGCACGCATTCGCCTAGTGCGACGTCCAGGTGTTCGGCGATAAATTCATCCGCCGCTTTGATGGACACCAGCAGGTCATTGCGTTTCAACGAAACCCCGTAGGTCTCGCCGAGGTAGCTGAAGAGCGACGCGTCGGTGAAGTCCTCATCGAGGATGCCGGGGAAGCGGGATACCGGAAGATCGGTGACGGCCAGGTGGTGAAGCGTTCCATTCACTGAACGAAGACGAGTGAGCCGTGCCACTCGATCCGCGCTACTGATACCGAGTTGACTGGCAGTGGGTTCGCCAGCGGGGAACTCTGCGAGTTCGACGACTGACGTGGTTACTTCGAAGCCGTCGCTCGTTTGCTGAGAATGGAATCCGGTGACGGCGTCGGCGAAACGTTCCCGGTACCGCGTGCGGTACTGCGGTTCAACGACAAAGGTTCCGCGCCCCTGTTCCCGAACGAGGTAGCCGTCGGAGATCAGTCCGTCAACTGCGTGCCGCAGCGTGATCCGGCTGACGCCGTACTCGTCACACAGTTGAGGTTCAGAGGGAAGGCGTGCACCCGGTTCAAGGCCTTGCACGCGGGTGAGTAAATGTTCCCTCACCGCGACGTACTTGCTCGTTCCTCTCGCAGTCGACATCGACAGCTCCACATCTTTGTTGGCAGGTAATGTCATCAGGTCATCATGACGACTATGGCGAGTGTAGGGCCACGTTTGCCGTTTTCGCAACAGGACGAATCTGGGCCAGCACTCGTCTCAATTCGTTATGACGACATAATTTATCCGCTACGGTCTAATCACGGCCAGCCCCGAGCACATCCCAAGGAGAAAACAATGTCATCTGTCGACAACGACGCGATCACCACCGCCCGCCTTCTTGCATTAGACGCCGTGGAAAGCGCGGGGTCTGGACATCCGGGAACCGCCATTGCGCTCGCTCCCGTCGCGCATCTCTTGTTCCAGAAACACATCCGCCACAACCCCAGCGACCCACAGTGGGCTGGCCGTGATCGCTTCGTGCTGTCGTGCGGCCATGCGAGCATCCTTCTGTACACGCAGCTCTTTCTCACCGGGTATGGCCTGACCGTTGATGATCTTCGGAGCTTCCGCGCCCTAGGGTCGCTCACTCCCGGTCACCCCGAATACGGCCACACCGCCGGTGTCGAAACGACGACGGGGCCGCTCGGTCAAGGCCTAGCAACTGCTGTCGGCATGGCCATGGCCATGAAGCACGAACGCGCCATGTATGACGCTGATGCCCCGCAGGGATCATCGCCGTTCGATCGCACCGTCTGGGTAGTGGCCTCGGACGGCGATCTTCAAGAGGGCCTGAGCTACGAAGCAGGCGCTATTGCCGGACGACATGAACTCGACAACCTCGTGGTCATTTACGACGACAACGAGATCCAAATCGAAGGCGACACCGCCCTCACGACATCCGAAGATGTCGCGGAACGCTTCCGCGCCCAGAAGTGGACCGTCGACGAAGTCGGGCTTGCCACGAACGGCGACGTCGACATTGAACAACTCGACTCGGTGCTCTCTCAGCGACGCGCAACATCCACTGGCCCGCATCTCGTGATTCTAAAATCTCAGATCGCCTGGCCTGCGCCCAACGCCGTCAACACCGCAGCATCACACGGCGCCCCGCTAGGAACCACAGAGGCAACCGAACTGCGCAAGATTCTGGGTGTCTCCACCGACCCATTCGAAGTGAGCGACGAGGTGTTGGCGCACACCCGCAGCGCACTCGCACGCGGCGCGGAGGCTCAGGGCATCTGGAGCAGCGTGTTCGACGCGTGGAGCGTCGAGCATCCCGAACTCGCCGCCGAGCTGACACGAATCCGCTCCGGGGCGTTGCCAGACGATCTTGAATCGCTACTTCCCACGTACGAACCCGGTCAAGCACTCGCTACTCGCGATGCTTCGGGCCACACCATTCAACGCTTCGCAGAGCGGCTACCCGAACTCTGGGGCGGTTCTGCCGACCTCGCAGAGCCCAACCGCACGTCGATCGTCGGCGGCAAATCATTCCTGCCCGAAGAGACGGAAACGTCAGGGCGGGCCGGTCGCAACGTGCATTGGGGCGTTCGCGAGCATGCCATGGCAGCCGCAATGAACGGCATCACCCTCGTCACCGGCTCCCGTTTCTTTGCCGGAACCTTCTTGGTATTCAGCGATTATCAACGCCCCTCGATTCGCCTTGCCTCGCTGATGCAACTCCCCGTGACCTATCTGTGGAGCCACGACTCAGTAGCGCTCGGCAGCGACGGCCCGACCCACCAACCCATCGAACACCTCGCCAGCCTTCGCGCCATTCCAGGCTTCGCGGTTGTTCGCCCCGCGGATGCCACAGAGACTGCCGCCGCCTGGCTCGCAATCCTGGAGCGCAACGCTCCCGCGGGCCTCGTTCTCGCTCGCCAGCCGCTGCCCGTCGCCGCGACCCCCGCCGCTGACGTTCGTAATGGAGTACGCCGAGGTGCCTACGCCGTGCTCGACGCTGAGGCCCCCGACGTCATCCTTATCGCAACCGGATCCGAAGTGAGCCTCGCGCTAGAAGCTGCCGCGGCCCTCGCCTCAGACAATCTCGCAGTACGCGTCGTTTCAATGCCGTCGCGCGAGTGGTTCGCTGAACAACCTGACTCGTATCGCAATGAGCTACTCCCCTCGACGGTCACCGCCCGTGTCACCGTAGAGGCAGCATCGACGTTCGGTTGGAGCGACCTCGCCGGGCCATTCGGCCAGATGGTCGGCATCGACGAATTTGGGCTTTCCGCACCCGCTGCCGATGCTCTCCAGGCTCGCGGCATGACGGTGCAGCGCGTGCTAGATGCCGTCGCCACGACCCTGGCAGCAACACGACAGAACTCGTAAGCGCCACCGCCGCAGCACCCTGCTTCGGCAGGGTGCTGCGGCACCGCACGATCGCCAGCGAGATCAAGACCATTCCGCCGCAAGCGGATGTATGCCCCCAAACCGGGCCACAAACCGCGGCGCGACCCGCCTAAACCCTTGTACCGCGCTGCAACTTGCCGCAGTATGTTCACCTCGCATCCATGTTGAAGTGTTGGACTACCTCTATGACCGGCTACGCGTCGCAGTATCCACGGCCCGACCATTTCGTTTTGCATCTGAGTGACACTCACTTCTTGGCAAACGGGGGGAAGCTCTACGACTCCCTCGACAGCGAGGTCAAACTCCGGCAATTGTTTGCCGAACTCGAGGCATCCAATTCCCGTCCGGAAGCAATTGTCTTCACCGGCGACATCGCCGACAAGGGCGACCCTGTGGCTTACCGTGCTATTCGCGAAATCGTCGAACCTGCAGCAGAACGCCTCGGCGCTCGTGTGGTGTGGGTCATGGGCAACCACGACAACCGTTCTGCGTTCAACTCCCACCTGCTCGACGAGGCTGCCTCCGAAGACCCCATCGACCGAGTCATCGACATCAATGGGCTTCGCATCATCTCGCTTGATTCCACCGTTCTCGACCACCACTACGGCCATGTGACGGATGCCCAGCTGCTGTGGTTGCAGAATGTGCTTGCCACCCCGGCGCCCCACGGCACCATTCTCGCCATGCACCACCCGCCGGTACCCGCCGTGCTTGACCTTGCGGTGACCGTCGAATTACGTGGCCAGAAAGAACTCGCGGCCGTCATTCGCGGCAGCGACATCCGCAGCATCATCGCAGGCCACCTGCACTACTCCACGGCGGCAACCTTCGCCGGAATCCCCGTGTCTGTTGCCTCGGCAACCTGTTACACGCAAGACCTCAACGTGGCCGTAGGCGGCAGCCGTGGCCGCGATGGCGCGCAGTCGTTCAACCTGGTGCACGTGTATGACGACACCGTCTTGCACTCGGTCGTTCCGCTCGGCGACTACGGCAGTCTCGCCTATGTGACGCCAGAAGAGACCGCTGCGATTCTGGTCAAGGAGGGCATCACGATCGCCCCCGCAGTGAACCCGCACGTGACGGCCAGCAGCCCCGCCGACAGCACCACTGACGCAGCGCCCAGCAACGTCACCGATGACGCTCAGGATGACGCCGCCACACACACGGTCTCAGCAATCACCATCGCAGCGTAGAGCACTACGCTGCGACCGCTAGCGGCTAGCCGCTACTCAGGCTCTGGCAACTCCCACGGCGCTGCAACCGGGTAGTACTCATCAAGGAATGAGCCGACTGCGGCTGCCCGATCCTCGACCGAGATCTCCGGGAAGCTGCCGTCATTGAGGCAGAAGAAGTCGCTCGTGCGCTTGCGCAGCAGCGAGCGCATCTTGCGCAACCCCTCAAGCGACGTCGTGTCGACGTACTTGACTTTGGCATCCGCCTGAATCATTGCCTTGCCGCTCAGCAGGGCGTAGTAGTGGTACAGCGAGTTCGTGACAGACACATCGGTGGCCTGACGGAAGGCGCTCGCACTCGTGCGCTTAAAGTCTTCCGGAAAGGTCTGCTCGAGCTCTTTCATCACCGAAACGCGCAGCGGTGTTGCCGCGTGCTCCAGGTGACGAGTGATCGTCGCGCCGAACTTCTCTTGAAGTAGTCGACGGTTCACCCGCGCCGCGTTCTCGAAGCCGGAGCGCTCAATGCTGCTCTCGCCCAAACCGATACGGGTGCGTGCCTCGATGAACTTCGAGATGCCGCCAGGGGTGAAGAACGCCGAGGGGCTTACCGAGCGACCGAAGAACATGTCGTCGTTGGAATACAAGAAATGTTCGCTGAGGCCCGGGATGTTGTGTAGCTGGCTCTCGACCGCATGCGAGTTGTGCGTTGGCAGGTCGTCGTGGTTCGCGAAGAAGTCTTCGCTGCGCATCAACGTGACCCGCGGATGCTCGGCCAACCAAGCCGGTCGCGGAGAATCAGTAGCAATGTAGATATTGCGAATCCACGGCGCGAACAAGTGCACGGAACGAAGCGCGTACTTGAGCTCATCCAACTGCCGGTAGCGCGCCTCAGAGTCGTCGCCCTCGCCCACAATGAAGTTCGCCATGCGGGCAGCTCTCGCCTTTTGCCACTCGACCGCGGCACCATCAACCCACGAGAACACAATGTCGATGTCGAACTGGATGTCGCTGGCCAGTGGCTCGAACATGCCCTTCAGCGTCGGCCACGACTGCCCATAGAACTCAACGGTGTCGTCGATGGCTTCACTGCGCGGCACCCAGCGGCGCATGAGGGCGTTAGGGTTCGGCGCGACTACCTCGTTGCGCACGTGCTCCCACAGTTCGAGACGCACACCGAATGGCGCATCGAAACGCAGGCGACCCGCGGGCTCAACTCGAGGCCGAAACAGCATCATCGCTTTTGCCTTGATCGACGAGACCAGCACACCATCGGCGACCAACACGGGGCTATCGCGCTCATCCGAAGCAACAGGCTTGCCGTTCTCCTTGATGCGCGCCGGCTTCACATAGAAGGGCTCGTTCTGGCAGGCCGTGACCAACGCGTTCTTCAGCGCCTTGCGATCCTTCCAATCGACGGCAACAACTGGGGTCTCACCGTCGCCGCGCACGAGCAGAAACGGGATCTCAGCGTCATCAAGAATGCCGCGAATAAACAGCAGATCGTCCCGCACTGCTTCGCGCGGCGTCAGAGTGTCATTGCTGAGCGCGAGGAGTCCATCGTGCAGTACAACATCGTCGCGGTTCATTACCGCAGGAGAAGAAACATGGTCAATCATGGGGCCCCGTCGTTATAGCGTGAGTGAGCTGCCAAGCGACCGAAAATCGGCGTGCCTTTAGCTTCTCTGAGAGTAGCCTGACCCGCTGAGAATCGGTCGGATTGCGCCCGGCGACGCCGAACTACATGCTGCCGACCTTACGCTCATCCCTCGCTTGATTAATGAGCGATGCTCGCTACAGTTGACGTACCCGCTCCACGCGGTCGAACAGCCTATCGGGAGGCTTTCATGTCTGAAGTTGTCTTGTGGAACGTGATCGGCATTCTCGCGATCGTCGCCTACGTGGCCCTAATCGCCGTGGCGTTGCTGCAGATTTACCGCTCCGCCATGCCCACGAATACCAAACTCCTGTGGCTCATCGTGATCCTGGTCGCACCATTCCTCGGACCACTGATCTGGTTTGCGATTGGTCGCAATAGCGCCCTGCTCTAGATCACGACGCCGCTGAATCCCGCGTTTCCTCCCACGAGGTCGCGGGTCAACACCACCTGAGCGAACTCGTCGTGCAGGTTCACTCCCGTGATGCGCGAGAGCTCATCGGCGGTGACTTCTTCGCCAAACGGCCCTTCGCGGTCGAACGTGTGGGTGGCATCCACCACAAATGTGACGTCGTAGCCGAGGTTGCCGCCCACCCGCGCGGTCGTTTCGCAGCAGTGATTGGTGGTGATGCCGCACACCACAATCGAATCAATAACGGATGCTTTCAGCCACTCGTCGAGGTTGGGGCTGCCATGAAAACTCGAATTCACGCTCTTGGTGACGAGCAGATCGGGGGTGCCCGAGAGTAACTCCTTGAAGGCATTGCCTGGCGAGCTGGGATGCAGCGGCGACGTGTCGTCGTTGGAATCGTGCCGCACATACACAATGGGCCAGCCTTCGCGGCGCCAGTGCCCGATCAGCACCCCGATATTCGATTCGCAGTCGGGGTTGTTGCGTGGCCCCCAGTAGGCAGCATCATCGAAACCTTGCTGCACATCTACAACGATGAGTGCTGAAGCCATGACAACCTCCGGGGTTTAGCCGACGCTTACCCCGAATAGTAGTCCGAGGAGGTACGTTGCCGCAGCAGCGCCGAAACCGATACCGAGTTGACGCAGGGCACGCTTGAGCGGCGAGGCCCCAGAAAGCAGTCCCACAATCGAGCCGGTAACGAGCAGGGCGATTCCCACCAAGACCGACGCAATCACCACAGCGGTGAGTCCTTCGGCGCCAAAGAGATACGGCAGCACGGGAATGACGGCGCCCGACGCAAAGAAGCCGAAGCTGGATGCCGCAGCCCCGAGCGCTGAGCCGATCGGGTTGTGTTCTGCCGTCGCTGTCGCGGCATCCGTTTGGCGGCCGGCGAGCACTTCGGCGGCGTGCAGCTCGGCCTCCTGAGCGGACATTCCGCGCGCCCGGTAGACGAGGGCGAGTTCGTTTTCGTCGACGTCGAGGTGGGTGACGGAGTCGGTGGCGACGGGGCCGTGCGCTGCGGCTTGTTCGAGTTCGAGTTGCGATCGCACCGAGACGTATTCGCCGGCGGCCATCGAGAGTGCGCCGGCGAGGAGGCCGGCGACTCCGGAGAGCAGCACGACAGCGTTGGGAAGCCCGGCAGCACTCATGCCGAGCACGAGGGCGAGGTTGGAGACGAGCCCATCGTTTGCTCCGAACACGGCGGCGCGGAACGTTCCCGAGAGCCGTTGGCGCCCACGGGTAGCGAGAGCGCGAACCACTTCCTCATGCACGGCTTCGTCGGCGGCCATCGTGTCGGTCGCGTCGTCGTCATCCAGATACGGCGACCGTGACTCGGCGCGCTGGGCGAGCGCGAGCACGAAGACCGAGCCAAAGCGTCGGGCCAGGAAGCCGAGCATCCGGGTGCGCGGATCGGTGGGGAGCGGTCGACCGGCGTGCTCCCCCAGCAAGACCAGCCAGTGGTCCTCGTGGCGTTTTTCGGCGGCGGCGAGCGCCAACAGGATTTCGCGTTCTTCTCCCGTGCGGCGGGATGCGAGATCCCGATACACGGCTGCTTCGGCTCGTTCGGCGGCGAGATACCGTCGCCACCGGCGCACATCGCGGGCTCGGGGTGCTGAACTCACGTCGGGCTGGGTCATGCGGAGAACTCGACTCCCCACGTCGCCGAGAACGGGGCGCCGGGCTCGAGCCACAGCAAGCCGCGGCCCGTGTTGAAGGCATTGGGCGCCGCTGTCATGGGCTCGATTGCGACGACCTGGCTAATGCCGGCGAGGGTCGGGAAGTTGCGGGGCGTGAAGAGCTGAACGAAGTCGAACTTCTCGTCGACCGTCACGCGCACTTCGCGGCCATCGGGAGCGGTGAGGCGAGCCGCGACTCCATCGACAACTTCGACGCCAGCGAATGCCATGTCGAGATCAAGTTCACCGATGGGGCGGCCAGCGCTCAGGTCAAAGTCCGTTCCGGGCACGGCTACCTCTGCCGTCGGGATGAGACGATCGTTCGATTCGAAGCGAGTGGCGGCGGTCATCGTGAGCGTCAACTCCGCGATGGGAGTGTCACCGATTTTGAAGAACGGGTGGGTTCCGAGCGCGTAGGGGGCTGCGGCATCCGACAGGTTGGTGGCGGTGTGGCTCACGCGCAGTCCGCCCTCGACGAGTTCGTAGCGCACCGTGGTGTGCACGTGGAAGGGATAACCGTGCTGCGGGAAGATCGTGGCGCCGAGAGTGACCGAGCCTTCTGTGCGCTCAATGAGTGAATACCCCGTGTTGCGCAGCAGGCCGTGGATGGAGTTGTTACGGTCGCGTTCGGTGATGTCGAGATGCTGTGGCTCACCGTCGAGCATCCACGTGCCGTCTTCGATGCGATTGGGCCACGGCACCAAAACGATGCCATCAGCGAAGGGCGGCATCGCCGCTTCGGCGTAGGACTCCACAAGATCGACACCACCGATGCTGAACTCACGCAACGATGCGGCAAGTTCAGTGATGGTCGCTCGCGCTTCGCCCTGCTCAGTGGCGCGAGTGATGATGTACTGGGTTCCTGTAGGCGTGCTCACCGCAACAGCCTACCGGCGCAGACGCAACAACGAAGGAAGCACTCATGTCAGATATTCGCGATGACGTTCTCAACGACTTCGAGGCCGTGTTCGGTCGCCCCGCCGCTGGCGTTTGGTCGGCGCCGGGTCGCCTCACCCTGCTCGGCACCCCCGATAGCCCTGACACGGATGCCGAACTCGCCATCGCGATCAACCGTCGCACCGTGCTCGCCGCCGGCCCCAGCCCTGACCGCACCGTGCGCATCGCGAGTGCCCTCGTCGACGAGATGGTCACGGTGGATCTCGACGAGCTAGCGACGACCGCGGTAGAAGGCTGGAGCCGCAGTGCGCTGGCCATCGTGCAGGAGGTGATGGCGTCATCCGCTGATTCCGACGCATTGAGCGGCATTGACGTGTTCATCGACACCACCATTCCCGTCGGGGCCGGCATGGGGTCATCGTCGGCGTTGGAGGCGGCACTGGCGCTCGCCCTCACGAATCTGTGGAACTTGGACGAGCGCACCGCTCAGCTTTCCGAGCACCCCGACGTTGCCGCGAGCGTCTTTGCGCTCGACGACCACGCTCTTGTGCGCTTGGAGGGCGAATCCCGCCCCGAGCCGCTCCCCCTCGACTGGAAAACCGCAGGCCTTGAATTGCTGGTTATCGACACCGATGCGCCCACCGCCGACGAACTCGAAACAGCGGTCGCGGATGACGAAGTGCGTCGCACCCTCCACACCATCACTGAAAACCAGCGGGTCCGCGACGCGGCTCTCGCTATCCGTGACGAGACGCCTCGCCTGCTGGGCGCCCTGCTCGATGCCTCACACGCGAGCCTGCGCGACGACTACGGAATCTCCACCACCGAGGTCGACCTTGCCGTGGAAACTGCTCTGGCATCCGGAGCACTTGGCGCGCGGATGCTCGGCCGTCCCTTTAGCGGAGTAGCCGTCGCTCTCGTCGACACCGACACCGCATCGCGAGTGCGCGTTGCTCTCGATGGCGCCTTCGCCGAGCATGCCATGGGCCAGCCGACGGTGACCGAAGTACTGCCGTCGCTCGGGGCGTTGCGCGACCGCTAAGGCATATTCGCTATTCGCTCACGATCTTGAGCACGAGGGCGACAGCGAAGGCAATCGCCACGATCGTGCCTGTCCACACCCACACTTGGGCCCACGGAAACCGACGCTTGCGCGGGGTGCGCTGAGTGGCGCTACCCTGCTGCGGCGCCGGACGCTTCGAGCTCACCGTTACAGCCGTTCGGCTGCGTCGACGACGTTCTTCACGAGCATCGCGCGGGTCATCGGGCCAACGCCGCCCGGCATGGGCGAGAGGTAGCCGGCGACTTCCGCAACGCCGGGGTCAACGTCTCCGACGAGGCGGCCCTTGCCGGTTGCTTCGTCGATGACGCGGGTGATTCCGACGTCGAGAACGGCTGCTCCGGGCTTGATCCACTCGGGGCGAATAAGGCCAGCAGAGCCGACGGCGGCAACCACGATGTCCGCCTGGCGAACGTGAGTCTCCAGCTGGGTCGTACGGGAATGAGTGAGGGTGACCGTGGCATCCAGCCCCTTGCGGGTGAGGAGCAGGCCAATGGGGCGACCAACTGTCAGGCCGCGACCGACAACGACAACGTGCTTGCCCGCGATAGGAACGTCGTAGCGTTCGAGCATTTCGACAATTCCGGCCGGGGTGCAGGGCAGCGGCGAATCGAGCTTCGTACCGACGCCCAGCACGAGGCGACCGAGGTTGGTGGGGTGCAGTCCGTCCGCGTCCTTGGCGGGGTCCATGAGTTCGAGCATTGCGTTCTCGTCGAGACCGGCGGGCAGCGGCAGCTGAATGATGTAACCGGTAACGGCAGGGTTTTCGTTCAACGCCACAATGGCATCCCGAACTTCGTCAGCGGATGCCGTGGCCGGCAGATCGACCCGGAACGACTCGATGCCCACTTCGGCACAGTCGCGGTGCTTGCCGGCAACGTAGGAACGACTTCCGGGGTCGTCACCGACCAGAAGGGTGCCGAGGCCCGGAGTGATGCCGCGAGCCTTGAGCGCGTCGACGCGAATGCGCAGTTCATTCTTCACTGCGGTTGCTGTGGCAACACCATCAAGCTTTACTGCGGTCATCGTTTTCCGTTCCCCTCGGGCCCATGCGCTGATCGGCCACCTACAACTGCCATGTTTATCAACTGCGTTGTTTATCAACTGCGTTGTTTATCAACTGCGTTGTCTATTAAACGCTAAAGAGCCCGCCGCTGTGTTCACACGACGACGGGCTCTTGAGTAGCGACCGCGAACGGCCGAGATTCTGCTGGTTCTGCTGGTGGTGTTGGTTAGGCCCAGCTACCGGGGCTCTCGAGTCCTTCATAGAGCGGGAAGGCATCGGCGAGCGCGCGGGCACGACGCTGCAACGCTGTGATGTCGGCACCGGGCTTGAGGGTTTCGGCGATGATGTCGGCAACCTCGGTGAATTCGGCGTCTCCGAATCCGCGGGTGGCCAACGCCGGCGTTCCGATGCGGAGACCAGAGGTCACCATCGGCGGGCGCGGGTCAGCCGGAACAGCGTTGCGGTTGACCGTGATGTCGACGGAGTGCAGCAGGTCTTCGGCTTCTTGACCGTTGAGTTCTGACTTGCGCAGGTCGACGAGCACGAGGTGCACGTCGGTGCCTCCCGTGAGCACGTCAATGCCGATCGACGTCATGTCGTCTTGAACGAGACGCTCAGCAAGAAGCTTGGCGCCGCGAAGCGTGCGCTCCTGGCGGTCCTTGAAGTCATCGGATGCCGCGAGCATGAATGCGGTGGCCTTGGCTGCGATCACGTGCATGAGTGGTCCGCCCTGTTGACCGGGGAACACGTTGGAGTTGATCTTCTTCGCGATATCAACGTTGTTGGTGAGGATGAAGCCCGAGCGGGGACCACCGATGGTCTTGTGAACGGTCGACGACACGACATCCGCGAAAGGAACGGGGTTCGGGTGCAGGCCTGCGGCAACGAGTCCGGCGAAGTGCGCCATGTCGACCCAGAGCACAGCTCCGACCTCATCGGCGATCGAACGGAACTCAGCGAAGTCGAGTTGACGCGAGTAGGCAGACCACCCAGCGATGATGACCTGCGGCTGAACCTCAATGGCCTTGGCACGAACATCCGCCATGTCAAGAACGCCGGTCTCTTCGTTCACACCATAAGCGTGAGCTTCGTAGAGCTTGCCCGAGAAGTTGAGGCGCATGCCGTGCGTGAGGTGCCCGCCGTGGTCGAGCGAGAGACCGAGGATGCGGTCGCCGGGCTTGGCGATAGCCGACAGAACGGCGGCGTTGGCCGACGCACCCGAGTGGGGCTGAACGTTAGCGAACGCGGAACCGAAGAGGCTCTTGGCGCGGTCGATGGCAAGCTTCTCGGCAATATCCACAAATTCGCAACCACCGTAGTAGCGGCGCCCGGGGTAACCCTCGGCGTACTTGTTGGTGAGAACCGACCCCTGCGCCTCAAGAACAGCGCGCGGAACGAAGTTCTCACTCGCGATCATCTCGAGAGTATTGCGCTGACGGTCGAGCTCTTGAGCGAGCACCGCAGCGATCTCAGGGTCTACCTCAGAGAGAGGCGAAAGGAACGTTGACACAGATGATCTCCTTGCGACGGGGTGGATACTTCCAAGATACCGGGTGAACGCTCAACGCAAGCAGTTAGTGTTTGTCTCATTTCCGCAAGGCCGGAAAGAAGTCTGAGCCCAAAGTGGTCTAACGCACCCTTGAGATACACCCTATTTCTGTCAGACTTTGGACTACATCGTCGCGCTAAACGCCACGCCTGAGAGCACCCTTCCTCCCCTGAACGGAACCCATGTTTACCCGCATCATCCACTCCGCGACGCTCGTGAGCGACGGTGTGCAGCGCGACAACGCGTGGGTAGCGTTCACGAACGACAGCATTGCGGCTACCGGCGCTGGGGGCTCCTGGCGCGAGGGAGCGGATGCGGCAACCATCGTTACCGACGCCGAAGGCGACTTTCTTACTCCCGGCTTCATCGACATCCACTCTCATGGAGCCAACGGAGTCTCCTTCGACGATGGGCTGGATGCCATCACAACGGCGCTTGCCGCCCACCGCAGTCATGGCACCACTCGGTCTGTTCTCTCACTGATTAGTGATTGCCACGAATACCTGGTTGAACGGCTGACCGAGGTCGCCGCACTCGCGCACCGCGATCCGCTCGTGTTGGGCAGCCACCTCGAGGGTCCGTTTATCGACAACGAGTTTCGCGGAGCACACAACCCGGCCACACTTCGCGCCCCCACGCCCACCGAGATCGAGCAGCTATTGGCTGCGGCCAATGGCACTCTGCGCCAGGTCACACTGGCCCCTGAGCTTTCGGGCGGCGCCGACGCTGTTGCCCAGTTCGTCGCCGCCGATGTGCGCGTAGCGGTTGGCCACACGGCCGCCACCTACGCCGAGACTCGCGCCGCGTTCGAGGCTGGCGCCAGCATTTTGACGCACGCGTTCAACGGCATGCGCGAAATCCATCACCGCGCTCCCGGCCCGGTGGCTGCCGCTTTCCACTCCCCCGGTGTCACGCTCGAGGTCATCAATGACGGCGTGCATGTGCATCCGGATGTCGTAAAAATGTTGTTCGCTTCGGCCCCGGGCCGCATCGCGCTCGTTACCGACGCGATGGCGGCGACCTGCGCTGGTGACGGTCACTACCTTCTCGGCTCGCTCGATGTCACGGTGACCGACGGCGTTGCCCGCTTGAGCGACAGCGGCGCCATCGCGGGATCAACTCTGACGATGGATGCCGCGGTGCGCCGCGCTGTCACCGAAGTGGGATTGAGCGTTCCCCAGGCTGTTGCCGCGGCTACCGCTGTTCCTGCCCGGGCCATTGGGCGCTCCGGCGACCTAGGTTCGCTTGCACCCGGATTTGCCGCTGACGCCGTGCTGCTCGATGCCGACCTTAAGGTACGGGCGGTGTGGGCTGCTGGTCGCGAATTGCCGCGGCCTTCGCGCCTCGTCGCCTAAGCAGTTCGCCGCCGATGATCGCGAAGATCACAGCAACGCCCAGAATGGCGGCGTCGACGTAGGGCAACGAGATGACCCCGTAGTTGTCGAGCAGGATGCCGCCCACGAGCGCGCCGCCACCGATACCGATGTTGAACGAGGTCGTGAGGTATGCCGAGCCGACGTCGCGCATGCGCGGAGAGGCCAGTTGCAAGAGTCGCGTTTGCATCATCGCGGGAACGCCACCGAAAGCGGTTCCCCAGACGACGATGACGGTGAACATGATGGCGGGTTCGGCGGGGAACATGGCGAGCAGCACGGCGCAGATAGCGACGAGCGCAACGGTGACGGGGATGATGCTGCGCGGGAAGCGGTCGATCAGGAGACCGGCGAGCGCGAGACCGAGCGCACCAGCGGCGCCGAAGATGAGGAGCACGCCGGCGACGGCACCGGTGTCGATTCCGGCCGGGCCGATCAGGTACGGAACGATGTAGGTGTAGAAGAGGTTGTGGCCGAGCATCACGAGAGCGACCAAGATACACACGTAGATCACGCCGGGAACTGACCGGTCTTTGCGCAGCGGGATCGAGATCTCGCCGGTGGCGAGGGGCTGCTGGTGATCGACAGGCGGCAAGATGCGCACGACCATGATGGTGAGGGCCGCGATGATGATCGCGATGACGACAAAGGCGAGGCGCCAGCCGAGGGCGTGACCGAGAGCGGTTCCTACGGGCACTCCGAGCACGAAGGCGGCAGTCGCGCCCGCGCTCGTGACAGCAACGGCGCGGCCAACCTGGTGCGGCGGAACGAGGTGAGCCGAGTAGGCACCGACTACCGCCCAGAACAGTCCGTGCGAAAGCCCACCGATGATGCGGGCGATCACGAGCACCGCATAGTTAGGCGCCACGGCAGCAAGCAGGTTGCCGATCACGAAGACAATCAGCACGATGATCACGAGCTTCTTGCGGGGCTGGTTACGCGTGAGCGCGGCGAGCGGAGCCGTAGAGACAACGACAGTCGCGGCGAAGATCGTGATGAGCAGCCCGACCTGCGACTCTGACACCGACAACTCGGCGGCGATCTCCGGCAACAAACCGGTGGGCAACCATTCGCTGGTTACCGAGGTGAAGATCAGTGCCGAGAGAGTGAAGAGGCCCGCCCACGGAAATGCTTGAGAAGACGATGGCGAGGAAGTGTGTGGCGTGCTCATGTTTGACTAACTCTACCGTGAGCACCGGTACGCTAAATCAGTGACTACCTCAATGCACTGGATCGTAACTCTCACTTGTGATGACAAGCCCGGCATCGTTCACGCCATCAGTGGCGCCATCGTTGAGGCCGGCGGCAACATCACCGAGTCGCAGCAGTTCTCCAGCGGCGACACCGGCCGTTTTTTCATGCGCCTTCAAGTGGAGTCGGATGCTCCGCGCGAAGTATTCGAGCAAGCCCTCGCCCCCGTGACCGAGCGGTACACGATGGAATGGCAACTCGACGTTGTGGGGCGCCCGCTGCGTACTCTCGTGTTGGCATCCAAGGCTGGACACTGCGTCAACGACCTTCTCTACCGCCAGCGCGCTGGCCAGTTGCCCATCGATATGCCGCTGATCATGAGCAACCACCCCGACCTGGGCTCGCTCGCCGCGTTCTATGAGGTGCCGTTCGAGTCGCACGCGGTCACCACACCCGGCCAGAAGTTGGCGTTCGAAGAGCGCATCATCGAAGTTGTCGAAGAGCACGACATTGAGCTCGTGGTGCTCGCCCGTTACATGCAGATTCTGTCGCCTGAACTGTGCGCGCAGTTGAGTGGCAAGATCATCAACATCCACCACTCCTTCCTGCCCGGCTTCAAGGGCGCGAACCCCTACAAGCAGGCCCACGCTCGCGGCGTGAAGCTCATTGGTGCCACCGCGCACTTCGTGACGAGCGACCTCGACGAGGGCCCGATCATTGAGCAAAACGTCGTGCGCGTGGATCACGCGAGCACCTCAAGCGAACTCAGGTCGATCGGTCAAGACGAAGAGAGCCGCACCCTCACGCAGGCCGTGAAGTGGTTCGCCGAAGACCGCGTGCTGCTCGATGGGGCACGCACGATTATCTTCCGCTAATCGACCTCGAGCAGGTCGCGCAGTTTCAGGGTCGTGCGCCAGTTGCGCACCGTCATCCGCTTAGAGAGCCGGTTTGCGCGCAGTCGGTCGACGCGCGATTTCGCTGAATCGACAACGGTGCGCGAGAAGTAGAGCGCGTCTGGGCCGGCTGAAACAGAGTCGACCCGCGGATGGAGTTCGGGCAGTTGCGTCAGTGCTTCGGCGGCCGTCAGAGGCCGCTTGAGAAAGAGCACGTCACTCAGCAGCTCCGCAGAACCGTGGTCGCTCGGAGAGGTCGCTACCGTCGCCGCGAACTCGTCGCGGGAACGCACGACGGTGAGGATGTCTGCGCCCAACCGCTCGCGCAGCATCCGCTCAATTGTGACTTCGAGCTCGGCACTGCCGTTTGCATCAGAGGCGAACACGACGTTGCCGCTCTGGATGTAGGTGCGCACGTCACCGAAGCCAGCATCGGCGAAGCACTCTTTCAACGCCGCCATGCTGATCACGTTTGAGCCGCCCACATTGATGCCGCGAAGCAGCGCCACATAGTTCGTCATGACTTAGCGCAACCGTTCCCAGTCGAGTCGGTTATCCCACGAATACCGGTAGTAGTCGGCATACTTCAGCTCGGATGCCGCAGCCTCATCCACAATTACCGTGACGGTTGAATGCAACTGAATTGCCGATCCCGGAAGGCTCGCCGTCACCGGCCCCTCGACCGCTCCCGCGAGCGCCGCCGCCTTCGCCTCACCAAACGCCAACAAGACAAGGTGGCCCGCGCGTTGAATAGTGCCGAGCCCCTGCGTGATGCAGTGCTTGGGCACATCATCGGGCGAATCGAAAAAGCGCGCGTTGTCGAGTCGGGTCTGTTGGGTCAGCGTCTTCACTCGCGTGAGGGAGGCGAACGACGATCCAGGCTCGTTGAACCCAATGTGCCCCGTCGAACCGATTCCCAGAATCTGCAGGTCAACACCACCGGCCGCCACAATCGCGCGCTCATAGTCATCACCCGCCGTTTCGATGGGCCCGCTCTCGGCCGGCACCTGCACGAGCTCGGGCGTCAACCCGAGCGGTTCAACAACTTCGCGCGTGATGACCGAGCGGTAGCTTTCGGGATGCCCCGCAGGCAATCCGACATATTCATCGAGGGCGAAACCCCGCACAGCAGAGAGGTCGAGGGCTCGAGCCGCGAGCGCAGCCCACGTTGTTAATGGGGTCGACCCGGTTGCTAGGCCTAGGACGGCATCCGGAGCCTGACGCACGAGTGCCTCGATGAGGTCGGCAGCGACTTCGCCCGCCGCCTCCTTCGAGTCGACAATCACTATTTCTGCCATGTCATCGACCTTAGAGCTACCCAGTGTGATCGAGGGAGGATTGCCGAAGTGGTCTCTGCGAATCCCTGCAGCACCCCCATCGACACCTTCACCACCCGTCCAGATATTCGTCCGGTAGAATGTTCGTGACGAAGACACCGACCATCTCGCCACTCTGCCGCAACACCACTCGCCCTGGTTGCGCTGCAGCACTCGACTACCAGATCGAGCACCCTAAGGGAGAACTGCACTGAATCCGCAAGGTTCCAGCCCCAACTCACAGCGGAGAGCCCTGTGATAGCGCTGCTCGGTGCGTTCGCGCTCGTTTCCCTCGTGATCCCTGCGCTCACCCGCCGAATTGGCGTTCGTGTTTTCTTCGTTACGGCCATCATTCCCGCAGCGGCATTTATCTATACCCTGCTGCAGACTCCCGCCGTTCTCGCGGATACGCCACCGACGGAAACCATTCCGTGGATCTCCCAGCTGAACCTCGATCTGAGTTTTCGGGTAGACACCCTCTCGTGGCTGCTTGCCCTCGTCGTTACCGGCGTCGGCACACTCGTGATGCTCTATTGCATCAAGTACTTCGCTGCCACCGAAGAAGGTCTCGGCCGGTTCGCCGCGGTCTTCCTCGCGTTCACGGGCACGATGTACGGCCTCGTGATCGCCGACAACGTCTACTTGCTCTTCATCCTGTGGGAAGCCACGACGGTGTTCTCCTTCCTCCTTATCGGCCACAACACCGGTCGACTCGCGAGCCGCATTGCTGCGATGCAGGCCCTCATCGTCACGACCGCCGGTGGGCTCGTGATGCTGGTCGGTCTTGTGATGCTCGCCGAGCGGACAGGCACTGCCAGCTTGGCGCGGCTCATCGACCTCGCCCCCGAGGGCACCACTGTCACCATCGCGATCATGCTGATTCTCGTGGGCGCGCTCAGCAAGTCAGCAATCGTTCCGTTCCAGTTTTGGCTGCCCTCGGCGATGGCCGCCCCGACCCCGGTCAGCGCCTATCTGCATGCTGCCGCGATGGTGCAGGCCGGCATCTACCTCATCGCTCGCCTGGCACCCGGGTTCGCTGAAACCCCCGGCTGGCAGCCGCTGCTCCTCGGGTTGGGCGTCTTCACGATGCTGGTGGGCGGATGGCGCGCGCTCACCCAGGTCGACCTCAAACTTTTGCTTGCCTATGGCACCGTCAGTCAGCTCGGGTTCTTGCTGACGATCGTGAGTTTTGGCACTCGCACCGCGGCTCTCGCTGGAGTCGCGCTGCTGCTTGCCCACGCTCTCTTCAAGGCGGCGCTGTTCATGGTCGTCGGGCTCATTGACCACCGCGTCGGAACGCGCGACCTCACCAAGTTGAGCGGGCTCGGCCGCGAAGCGCCCTTCCTCGCCACGGTCGCGATCATCGCCGCAGCATCGATGGCCGGTATCCCCTTCACCGCCGGGTTCGTCGCCAAAGAAGCAGTTCTCGCCAGCTTCCTCGAAAGCGCGAGCACGGGATCGGCACTCGGCTGGATCGCAGTCATCGGAGTCGCCGTAGGGTCCACCCTCACTGTGGCCTACAGCGCACGTTTCCTCTGGGGCGCCTTCGCCCGCAAAGAGGGCGTCGAGACAGTGCGTCCGCTGCATGAGAATGTCTGGTTCCTGTCGTCGCCGGCCATTCTTGCGCTCACTGGACTCGTGCTCGCACCGCTCTTCGGCACCATCGGAACCGTGCTCGAAGGCTATTCGCAGCTGTTCCCCTCGGAGGGCTACGAGTATTCCCTCAAACTCTGGCACGGCTTCGATGCGGCCTTCTTTATCTCTGCCGCCACCCTCATCGGCGGTCTCGCACTCTTCTGGGCACGCGCCCAGGTCTTCAGGCTTCAGTCCCGAGTGCCCTCGCTAGTCGACTCGAACAAGCTGTACCGCTCCGGCCTGCGCACGCTCGACCGCATTGCCCTGCGAGTGACAGCAACCACTCAACGAGGTTCGCTGCCGTTCTACCTCACCGTCATCCTGCTCGTGATGGTCGGTTCGGTAGGCAGCACGCTGGCGCTGAATCGCACGTGGCCCGACTCCATCCGACTCTTTGACAGCCCAGGGCAACTCGCTATCGGTACGGTCATGATCGTTGCCGCCCTCGCCCTGCTCGGCGCCCAGAAGCGGTTCCAAGCTGCTGTGCTCGTGGGAGTCGTGGGATACGGCATGGCCGCGTTGTTCGCATTCCACGGTGCTCCCGATATCGCTCTCACTCAGGTGCTGGTCGAGACCGTCACTCTGATTGCCTTCGTATTAGTGCTCCGGCGACTTCCTGCTCGCTTGGGCAAAGCGCACGGCAGTTCGCGACGCGTTTTGCGTGCTGCCGTTGGCCTCTCCGTCGGCCTCCTCATGGGCATCGTCGCCATCGTCGCGCTCGGCGCCCGAAGTGCAGATCCCATCTCCGCGTCGCTGCCAGAACTCGCGTACGAGATCGGTCACGGCCGCAACGTCGTCAACGTGGTGCTCGTCGACATCCGCGGTTGGGACACCCTCGGAGAACTCTCGGTGATCGTGGCTGCGGCCACCGGCGTCGCCAGTCTGGTGTTCTTGCGCAGCCGCACCGACAACCTGCCCCGCGTCTCCGAAACCCGCGCCCGTGGAACGATCCGCGCTCGTCTCAAGCCGTCGCGTGAGGTCGTATCCTCCGAGTATCTGCCCGGCGTTCAAGACCCGTCGACGCGCAACGCGTGGCTACTCGCGGGCCGCAAGTTGGCTCCCGAGAACCGGTCGATTCTCCTCGAAGTTGTTATTCGCCTGCTCTTCCACCCCCTGATCGTGCTGTCGATCTACCTCTTGTTTGCTGGCCACAATTTGCCGGGAGGCGGGTTCGCCGCCGGTCTCGTGGCGGGACTCGCGCTGGCAGGCCGCTACCTCGCCGGTGGACGCTACGAACTCGGCGCAGCGGCACCCTTTGACGCCGGGCGCATCCTTGGGGTCGGGCTCGTACTCGCGGCGGGAACCGCAACCGTGCCACTGCTCTTGGGGGCGGATGCTCTCACCTCCACCTTCTTCGAAACGACGATTCCCGTGCTCGGCCATGTGGAGTTCTCTACCTCCACCCTCTTCGATATCGGGGTCTACCTCGTCGTTATTGGAATGGTGCTGGATGTTCTCCGCAGCCTCGGAGCTGAGATCGACCGTCAGCGCGAAGAATCCTCTGAATCTCTCGAGAGCGGAAGCACCATATGAACGCCTCTCTCACCCTCGTCGTCATCATGGTCGTGCTCTACTCGGTAGGGGTATACCTGCTTCTCGAGCGCAGCATGACGCGCGTCTTGTTGGGGTTCCTGCTCGTGGGCAATGCCACCAACCTGCTGATCCTCATCGTCTCGGGACCCTCCGGAGCTGCAGCGTTCTTTGGCGAAGAAGATGCCACCGCCGATCCGCTGCCGCAGGCGTTCATCCTGACCGCCATCGTGATCACCTTCGGCGTCTCAGCATTTCTGCTCGCCCTTATCTACCGGTCGTGGCGACTAGCCAACGCTGATGTGGTCTACGACGATTCAGAAGACCTCGCGATGGGCAGCAGGAAAACCTCGGTGACCACCGATCGTGCCGTTGACGGTGATGACACCGAGTTCGGTACTCGCGCCGCAGCGGCCATCTCCACCGCCCTCGACCTCAAAAAGCAAGAGGAACGCGAGGAGCAAGAGAGCCTGGCGGCCGAACGCAGACAGCGAGAAATTGACGAGAAGGAGGAAGACGCATGAGCGCACTAACCACTCTTGTCGTTCTCCTGCCATTGCTCGGCGCGGCAGCAGCTCTCACCCAAGCCAACCGTCCCCGCGTTCAAACGCTCATTGCCGTGAGCGTGCTCAGCGCCGTTCTCCTGATCGGTGCCGCCTTGCTGGTGGCCGTCAACACCAATGGCGCAATTGCCGTTGAAGTCGGAGGGTGGCCTGCCCCCTACGGCATCGTGCTCGTGGTCGACCGACTCTCGGCCCTCATGATCGTCGTCTCCGCCGCTGTGCTTCTGGCCGTTCTCGTGTTCTCGGTGGGCCAAGGCCTCGCCGATGGCGACCGCGAAACTCCCGTCTCGATCTACTACCCGACCTACCTCATCTTGGCGACCGGAGTCTTCAACGCCTTCGTCGCGGGTGACCTCTTCAACCTGTATGTCAGTTTCGAGATCCTTCTCGTCGCGAGCTACGTGCTGATCACCGTGGGGGGCACCAAGCCGCGCATCCGTGCCGGCACCGTGTACATCGTCGTGAGCCTGGTCTCCTCCGCCATCTTCCTCGCGGCCATCGCCATGATTTACGGTGCGACCGGCACTGTCAACATCGCGCAGCTCACCGTGCGACTCGCGGAGTTGCCCGACGACATCCAGTTGATCCTCCATGTCATGTTGCTGATTGGGTTCGGCATCAAGGCCGCAGTCTTCCCGCTGTCGTTCTGGCTGCCCGACTCCTACCCGATGGCGCCCGCGCCGGTAACGGCTGTCTTCGCCGGCCTGCTCACCAAAGTCGGCGTCTACGCGATCATCCGCACCGAAATGATCATCTTCCCGGATGGCCAACTCAATACGGTGCTGCTCGTTGTGGCGGCGCTCACGATGGTGATCGGAATTCTGGGCGCCGTTGCGCAGTCCGACATCAAGCGACTGTTGTCCTTTACGCTCATCAGCCACATCGGCTACATGCTGTTCGGTATCGGCATCGACACAGCGGCCGGCCTCGCCGCGGCCACGTTCTACATCGTTCACCACATCACCGTTCAGACCACCCTCTTCTTGGCCACCGGGTTGGTGGAACGTCAAGGTGGCACGACCGGCATCAACAAACTGGGCGGGATGCTCAAGACCAGTCCCATGATTGCGGTGCTGTTCTTCATCCCCCTGTTGAACCTGGGCGGTATCCCTCCCTTCTCCGGATTCCTCGGCAAGTTGGCGCTGTTCGAGGCCGGGGCCAACAACGGTTCCGTGCTCGCGTGGGTACTGATCGGCTGCGGCGCGGCCGTGTCGCTGCTCACTCTCTATGCTCTCGCTCGCGCGTGGAGCATGATTTTCTGGCGCGATGCTGAAGAGGTTGCCGACTACGAAAATCCGTTGGCGATGCGGGCAGAAACCGGAAGCTCCCCCACCGTCGAATCAGTGCGCACAACACCTCGAATCATGGTCGGCGCCACCGTCGCGATGGTGGCGGTGAGCATCGCGCTCACCGTCTTCGCGACCCCGCTCTTCGACCTGAGCGCTAACGCCGGTGAGAACATCAATGGCCCGGCCTACTACGTCAACACTGTGTTTCCGGGAGGCCTTGAATGAGTCCTCATGACAACCAGCCCGCCTCTGTAACGGCGTCAACGGCTCCGACCGCCTCCGAATCAGCGAGTGCACGCAAGGTCTCGCGCACCGAAGTTCGCGGCCGGGTCTGGCAGCAGTTGCCGCTGCTGCTCGGGCTCGTGGTGCTCTGGGGCGTGCTCTGGGGCCAATTCTCGTGGCTCAACATCCTGACCGGATTCCTCGTGGCGATCGCCGTGACCCGAGTGCTGTATTTGCCCCCCGCCGATATTTCGGGGCGGCTGAATCTCTGGTACTCGCTCGTCTTTATCGCCCACTTCATCGCCGACGTCACCGTAGCGTCGTTTACGGTGGCGTTCCAGGCTCTGAACCCGCGGCCGATTCCCACGTCCTCGGTCATTGCAGTTCAGCTGTGCACCCGTTCCGACTTCGTCATGACGCTCGACGCGATTGCGATGTCTCTAGTTCCGGGATCCATCGTCGTTGAAGCCGATCGGGAACGCGCCATCCTGTATTTCCACTCCTTCGATACGACAACGGCCGCCGACGTCGAGGCGATGCGCACCAAAGTTCTCGTTGTGGAAGCGCGCATCGTCCGCGCCATCGGATCGAAAGATGATCTTGCTCGGATTCACGAAGCGGAGGCCACCCGATGAGCGAATGGGTATTTATTGCCGTCGGTGTGATGCTGCTCGTGGCCGGCCTACTGGCGCTCTACCGCATCATCCGCGGCCCCTCCATCCTTGACCGCATGATCGCCTCAGACATGCTGCTCACGACAATCATTTGCGCGCTAGGAGCGGAGATGGTCTACAACGGCCATACGCGAAGCCTGCCCGCAATGCTCGTGCTCGCGAGCACCGCATTCCTCGGTTCCGTCGTGGTGGCGCGCTATGTGTCGAGGAGAACCAACTCATGATTCTCGACTCAATCCTCGACATCCTTACCGGCCTATTTCTCTTGCTCGGCGGCTTCCTTTCCGTCGCTGCCGGCGTTGGCCTTCTCCGTTTTCCGGATGCCATTGCACGCCTGCACGCGACGACCAAGCCCCAAATTCTGGGCTTAGCGTTCGTGCTCCTGGCCATCGCCCTGCAAGAACGTCAACTCTCCACGATTCTCCTGCTGATCTTCTTGCTCATCTTCCAAATGATCACCGCTCCGGTGTCGGCGCACATGATTGCTCGCGCCGGGTACCGGGGAGGAATCATCGCGCCCCAATCGCTCCTCGTCGATGAACTTGAGCAGGCCATCGACGCCGCTCCAGAATTCGACGATTCGGATGACGCAACGCCGAGCGACGACGATGGAGAGAGCAGTGCGCCGCCTACAAGCGTGCCGAACGCTCACAATCCGCTCGGTAGCGACGAGGGAACACAACTCGACGGCTGACGGCAACCAACCGTCGTGAGCGATGCCGAAGTTCCAGCTTCCCGTCAGGGTTGCTCGGGCATACTGAACACTCGCCTACCTCTGGGAGCCCCATGCGCAGCCTCACCGACAACAAGACCGCCGTTGCCCTCTTTGCCGGTGTCACCCTCGTGGGTGCACTCTCCGCCTGCTCAAGCACGGCAACCACTGCGGATGTCGGTTCGGCTGAAACGACTGTTCCCGATGCCACCGCGACCGGTGCCGAGTACACCGACGGCACCTACACAGAGTCGGGCGAATACACCTCCCCCGACGGCCAAGAAAACGTCGACGTGACGCTCACTCTCGAAAGTAACGTCATCACCGACGTCACCGTTGTCGGCAACGGAGACAACCCCAACTCGAAGCAGTTTCAAGGCGAGTTCATTGACGGAATCGCCGCCGAAGTTGTGGGCAAGAACATCGACGAACTTTCCGTCGACAAAGTAGCGGGCTCCTCCCTCACGAGCGGCGGTTTCAACAACGCCGTCGACGCCATCAAGGCGGATGCCCTCGCCCAGTAAACAGTTCGATGCCATTGGTGCGCCCTGGCAGATTGATACGGCACAGCCACTGGGTGCCGCCATTCTCGCGGCCATAGCGCAGCGCATCGAGCAATTCGATAGCACTTACTCGCGATTTCGTGACGACTCCCTCGTCAGTCGCATTGCACGAACCCCCGGCAGTTACCTTTTCCCGGCGGATGCTCCTGCCCTGTTCGAGCTCTACCGTCGTCTCTACGATGCCACCGCCGGCGCCATGAGTCCGCTCGTGGGCCGCGCTCTGGAAGAGCTCGGCTATGACCGCACCTACTCGTTGCAGCCCACCGCGACCCGCACGCGCGTGCCCGACTGGCACGAAGCCATCAGCTGGAACGGCAGTACCCTCACCACCCTCACGCCCGCCATGCTCGATGTCGGCGCCGCAGGCAAGGGCTACCTCGTCGATCTCGTCGCCGCGGTTCTCACCGAGCACGGAGTCACCACGGCAACGGTGGATGCGAGCGGAGACATGCTGCACCGGGGCGCGGGTGAACTGCGGGTCGCGCTGGAGCATCCACTCGACACCAGCAAAGCCATCGGAGTCGTGCCCGTGAGCAATCAGGCGATGTGCGCCTCAGCCCCGAACCGACGCGCGTGGGCTGGGCTGCACCACATTCTGGATGCCCGCACGGGCCTCCCCACCGACCGCATCATCGCCACCTGGGCGATCGCCCCAACCGCACTCGAAGCCGACGGCCTCGCCACCGCGCTCTTTTTTGCCGATCCTGCGTCACTTGCCGAAGAGTTCGATTTTCAGTGGGTGCGGATGCTGTCCACCGGTCGAGTAGAGCACTCGCCGGGATTCACCGGAGAATTGTTTTTATGAAGCGCTGGCTAGATCGCACCCTCGGTGCCGTGCCGATGTACACCCTCGTGCTCGGCTCCCTCGCCGTGATCGGTGTGGCCTCGATCGTGCTCGCCTTCGTCGGCCTCATCTCCCCCGACCCTTTCGCTCTGCTTGCCAGCCTGCCCATCGCAGTCGTGTTCAGCGTCGCCACCAGCTGGCTCGGCGCCCGCATCGTGCGGCAGCGTGCTCACCTCGAATCGTCGCTCATCACCGGGCTGCTCGTGTTCTTCATCATGGCACCGAGCCTGCAACTCGACGGGCTGCTGGCGATCGCGCTTGCCTCAACAGCGGCGGCGGCATCCAAGTTTCTGATCGCATTCCGCGGGCGCCATATTTTCAACCCTGCCGCGCTCGGCGCCTACGTCTTCTACTGGATTCCGATCGGCTTCCCCACCTGGTGGATTGGCACACCGTGGTTACAGCCGCTGATCGTGATCGCCGCCTTCCTTATCCTGTATCGCACGCAACGCCTCGATCTGGGGATCACCTTTGTGGTGCTCGCGGCCAGCATCCGCATCGCTCTCACGCTCGCCAATGGCGGTGACATTGCCGAAGCGATTGCCGTGACCTTCACGTCGTCGCAGTTGATCTTCTTCGTCGGCTTCATGCTCAGCGAACCCCTCACGTTGCCGCCACGACGGTGGCAACGCCTCAGCGTCGCCGCCCTCGTCGCGCTGCTCGTCGCCATCCCGTTCTCCATCGGCAGCCTCTACAGCGACCCGCTGCTGGCACTCCTCATCGGCAACCTGGTCGCTTTCGCCTTCACCCAGCGCCGCACCATCCGGATGACACTCACCGAAACAGAAGAGATAGCTCCCGGCACGTGGGAACTCACCTTTGCCCCGCATCGCACCCTCTCGTTCCGGGCGGGTCAATACATTGAGCTCACGTTGCCGCATCCCTCGCCCGACCTGCGGGGAGCGCGTCGATACTTCACGATCTCGTCAGCACCCTCGGCGGGGGCAACCCTGTCGATTACGTTTACGGCGCCTGAGAAATCGAGCAGCTTCAAAGCCGCGCTTCTGGCACTGCCCCGCGGCGCTGACGTGAACGCCACCGGCATCTGGGGCGACTTCGTACTTCCGCGAAAGACCACCGAGCCGCTCTTGCTCGTCGCCGGCGGCATCGGTGTCACGCCTTTCGCCAGCCATATCGCGCACTCTCACCTGCACGATGACGAACGCGACATCGTGCTGATCTACGCCACCTCAAGCACTGAGACACTGCCCTTCAGCGGACTCTTTGTCGAAGCCGGCGTGCGCGTCATTGTGTTCGGGCCGCAGCCGGTCGAGTCGCTTCCTGAGGGCTGGGTGCTCGGCAGCGAGGGACGGATGAACGGCGACGCCCTCTCCGCGCTCGTGCCCGATTTGGCTGACCGCCGCGCCTACCTCTCGGGCCCGCCCGCCCTGGTCAACGACCTCAAGGCGACGCTGCGCGCTAACGGAGCCCGCCGCATCCACACCGACTACTTCTCGGGGTATTAGCGCAAGCGACGCTTGAGGCTCAGCGCCCGCAGCGCATTGAGGATTGTGACGAGGTCAACGACTTCTTGCAGCGCCGCACCGACCACAGCGGGCAGCGCTCCCGTCATCGCAAAAAGCATGAGCCCGATGCTGATGGCGATACCGATCCAAATGCTTTGCAACGCAATCTGCACCGTGCGCTGACTGACCTGCACCGCCGAGACCACGCGGTAGAGATCGTCGACGAGAATCACCACGTCAGCCGACTCGCTCGCCGCCGTCGAACCCTTGGCGCCCATCGCGATGCCAACATCAGCGGCTCCCAGTACGGGGGCATCGTTTACGCCGTCCCCCACCATCACGACCGGGTGCGGGCTAGTCGCGTGCACGAGACGCACCTTATCTTCAGGCAGGCATTCCGCATGAACTTCGCTGATGTGAAGTTCGTCGGCGACCTTGCGCGCCGTCTGCTCCACATCCCCCGTGAGCATCAACGTTTTCTGGATGCCCAGCTCGCGCAGTCCTGTCAGGGTGCGGGCCGCTTCGGGCCGCACAGCATCGCGCAGCACGATCGCGCCGGCGTACTGATCATCGATGCCGACGTAGACGGCAGCTTCACCGCTCGCAAGATCGATGCGAGTGAGTGCGGAAGCCTGTTCGGCGACGAACGCGGGCTTGCCGACGGTCACGAGCCTGCCGTCGATTCGAGCCTGCACTCCGTGGGTCGCCACTTCGCGGGCATCCGACACCTCAGGAAGGTCGAGAGACTCGTGCTTCGCTGCATCAACGAGGGATGCCGCTAGCACGTGAGACGAATACTGTTCTGCGGCAGCCACCAGGGCCAGCAGCTCGTCGCGGCTTAGCGCGCCCTGCGGACGAACGTCGACCACAACGGGACGGCCGCTCGTGAGCGTGCCTGTTTTGTCGAACACGACAGTTTTCGCCCGAGCGAGCACCTCAAGAGTGCCGGCGTTCTTCACGACGACGCCATAGGTGGAGGCACTCGACATCCCGGCCATAAACGCCACCGGGGCCGCAATCAGCAGCGGACATGGCGTCGCCACCACGAGCACTTCGGCGAACCGCACGGGGTCACCCGAAATCCACCACGCGATTGCAGCCAAGCCGATAGAGATGAGCGTAAACGGCACCGCGTACCGATCGGCGAGGCGCACGATCGGTGCTTTGCTCTCGGCCGCTTCCGTGACGAGCTCGACAATCCTTTGGTATTGGCTGTCGGCGGCGCGAGCGCTCGCCTGCACCGTGACTGCCTCTGGCCCGTTCACTGAACCGCTCAACAACAGGTCTCCGGTGACTTTCTCAACCGGCATGCTTTCGCCGGTGAGGGATGACTCGTCGATGGCGGTCGCTGCGGAGACAAGCACTGCATCCACCGGCACAATCTCAGACGGACGCACCACAAGACGATCCCCGACTGCCACTTCAGTGGCCGGCACGTCGACCAGGTCACCGGCGGCCGTCAGCCGATGGGCCGTTTGAGGCACACGGCTGAGCAACGCGTTCAGCTCACGCTTGGCGCGACCAGCCGCAAAATCTTCGAGTGCTTCACCACCGGTGAGCATCAGCACAATCACGATGCTCGCCCAGTACTCGCCGACGACCACCGTCGCGACGATCGCGGTGACCGCCAGCACATCAAGCCCGAACTGATGCTGCAGCAGCTTGCGCACCATCGACACGCCCTCGCGCACGGCAACCGCCAGCGCATAGAGCGACAACAACCACGGAACGACGGCGGATGCCGGAGTCCAGTTCAGCGCGAGCCCCACGACGCCGACCACGACCGTGAGAGCAACGAGCGGATAGCGACGCACGGCCGAGCGCAGCGTTACGGAAAGGAGTGTAGCCATACCTTCGTTGTACTCTCGTTCGCGGCATCCGGCCAGCCAGCACAGGCTCCCCTTAGCGGCTTTCTGCACCGCACGACGCTTGTGCCTCGCTAGGCTCGACACCATGACTCAACGGCGCTGGCAACAGATCATGGATATTCCGCTCACCGTTGCCGCCGTAATTTTCCTCATCGCGTATGCGTGGGAAGTGATCGCCAACCTCGACGGCACCGCCATGCTCGTCGCCGAAATCATCATCGCCGTCACCTGGGTGGTATTCGTGGCCGACTACCTCGTGAATCTGGTACTGGCTGACCGACGCTGGTTCTGGTTCAGAAAGCACCTCTTCGACCTGTTTGTTGTCGTGCTGCCGATGTTGCGCCCGCTGCGCCTCCTACGCTTGGTCACTCTGCTGAACGTGCTGCAACGACGGGCGGGAACCGCCGTGCGCGGCGGTGTGCTCACCTATGCGGTCGGATCATCTCTCCTGCTCGTGTTTGTCGCCGGGCTCGCCATTTTGGATACCGAGCGCAGCGTGACCGGCACCCAGATCAGCAATCTGGGCGACGGCATCTGGTGGGCCTTCGTCACGATCACGACGGTCGGCTACGGCGACATCTATCCCGCGACGACGCTCGGTCGGGTGATTGCCGCTGGCGTGATGGTGGCCGGAATCGCCCTGCTCGGTGTCGTGACCGCAACCCTCGCCTCCTGGATCGTGGAACGAGTGGCGGCTCAAGACGAGCTCTCGCATGTCGCTACCCGTCGCGAAGTCACGGATCTCACGAAGCAGGTGGCTGAGCTTAAGCACGTGCTCCTCGAGCATGCGACGCAAATGGCAGCAACCTCGGGAAACCCAGCGCCCACCTTGCCCGGCTCCTCCGAGAAAAAACCGTCGTCCTAGACTTACGAAACGAAATTCGCTCACCTAAGCTGTGGGCATGACCTTCACTGCCACGGCAGCACCCACGATGGAGCCGGCGAGCGCACCACTCCTCGGGGCGTCGATGCGAGTCGCGATGCGTCGGTACTTCGATCATTCGTTCCGGATGCGCGGGCGCGCCAGTCGCAGCGAATACTGGTGGTGGATGCTCGTGAACATCGCCGTGGTGACCGCGTTGGAGGTCGTCGCGCCGCTTCTGATTGCCGGCCGCCCGATGGTGACTGAACTCACCGTGGGCCCGTTCGGCTCGCTGGTTTATCCGACTCTCAGCATCGCAAGCTGGAGCGGTGCCACCACGGCTACTTCTCCCGCGCTCGTGTTTCTCTCCTTCATCGCGGGAGGCTGGGTGTTGCTCACAGCAATTCCCGGCATCGCCATTGCCGTGCGGCGCCTCCACGACTCGAACCTCTCGGGAGGGTGGGCGTTTCTCGCACTCGTCCCGCTCGGCGCCCTCATCGTGCTCGTGCTCGCTCTGCGCGGATCGCGCCCCGACGGGTTGCGCTTCGACTAGAGCGGCAACCGAATCTCTACCGTGCCATCCACGATGCGGCTCTCAAAGCGTGGCTGCGGACTTGTCGCTGGCCCGTGGATGACTTCACCCGTGTCGAGCGAGAACGCACTCTGATGCCAGGGGCATTCCACACACGCCCCGCCCGGGGTGGAATCATCGCCGACGACGTACCCGTCATGGAGTTCGGCTCCGAGGTGGCTGCACGTGTTCGAGAGCACGGAGACGCGGTCTCCGCGACGGAAGACCACCACCTCGGTATCGGCGACAACGCGCTTCTCGAGTGAGCCATCCGCAAGCTCAGTGAGCGGCGCTAGCTGCTGCCACCCGCTGGGGAAGGTCGCCTCGACGTCGGGAGCATGACTGACGCCCGCTGCTTGGCGGTAGGTCAGGTGGCCACCGAGGTAGCCGCCGCCCGACGCGATGGCCAGCCCCGCGTAGCTCAGCACCTTGCCACTCGTGTGCTTTCCTCGCGAGCGCTGCACGAAGGATGCCGCGAAGAATCCTGTCGCCACAATGTTGACCGCGGCATGCACGATGCCGACGCGCTGCTGCTTCTCGTCGAGCTTCGACCAATCCGCGAAGCCGGCGACGGCTGTTCCGCTCGCTCCCAGCACACCAACTCCGACGAGTGCTCGCGACGCCTTCTCGGTTCCGGGCAGGGCATCCAGCACGCCCGCCGAGATCCACGCGCCCAGAGGAACGTGCACACCGAGCGGATGCACGGGGTGACCCAGCGGAACGCCATGCAGCAGGTCTCGCAACCACCGCGGGCGAAGAACTGCATCCACGACGCCCCGCGTCTTCTCTACAGCGGGATCGAGCGCGGCCGCTTCCTCTAGACGGTCAACGTTTCGCAATACTGGCAGTCGTTTCATCAGAGCCTCGTCCCTCTCAGCGTGTGTTGTTGGAGAACTAGATCGTGACCGATTCGGATGACCCGGTGTGAGGCTCATCCCCGGTTACCTTCGCAGCGACAACGCTAACGAGAGTCGCCACTTTGCCGGGGCTCTCCCAATACTGTGCCGAGTCGGCCTTCACGTGAATCAGCACCACCGAAGGATCTTCCGCACCGCCGTCGAACCACACGTCGGTGAAGGTGTCCCAGAGCGCTTCTTTCTTGACGCCATCCCGGACAATTTCGGCGGAGCCGGCCAGCGACAGCCACTCAGACGAACCCGCGTACGCGAGGTTGACGTGAGGATTCGCGAGCAGCTGCTGAACGGTGTCCGACTCGGCGGAAGCCAAGAACCAGCAGTCGCCATCGAACTCTGCCTCCTGCACGGTCATGGGGTGGCTGTGAAGCGCGCCATCCGCGGACACGCTCGTGAGCATCGCGATGCGCGTGCTCTTCATGATGGAGCGGATGGTGCCGAGCTGATCTGCTGTTGCGTGGGCATGAGATGACATGGTGTCTCCAATTCGTCGAAGGTTGCGCAGTTGTACTGGCCCTTCGACGCTAGGGAGCAATCCTCAATGCTGGCCGAGTACTAGCCGAGCGTTGGATGAGAGCAAGGAGCCGATGCCGGCGCACCAAAAATCGCGCACGACAGACTGCGCCTAATCCTTCTTGTTGCCCTTGTCGTCTTTCTCTTTATCGTCGTCCTTGCCGTTGCCGTTGCCGTTGCTGTTGCCGTTGCCGTTCGATGTTTCGTCTGATTCTTCGTCCACCGGATCGGTAACGGGCGAGGGGTCAGGCAACGCCGCCGTAAGGTCGGCGCGTACAAGGTCGAGAGACGCTTGGATTCGGGCACTTTGCTCAGCTCCGATGGCACCGGTCGCGGTGTTCTCGTTGAGCTGTTCTTGGAGAACATCGAGGGCTGCCAGGGCTGCCACGGGGTCACCCGCCGCGGCAGCATCAGTTACATCAGCAACCGATGACTGCAGCAGCGCCGCCGCGTCGGGATCGAAGTCCGGTGAGGTTGGCGCACAGGCGCTCAACGATAGGGCGAGCATGAGGGCAGCGCCGACGGCGACGATGCGGCGCGGGAGGGTTAGATTTCTGAGATTCATGGCTCCACGCTCTCTTGGAGCTGCTCGAGGTGCGTGCCAAGCTCGCCAGGAACCACCGGGTAGCTGGGCGACGTCGGTTCAGACGGAGTCGCCTGTTGGTTCTGAGTAGTTGTCCACGCGACCACACCCAGGGTGAGCACGAGAGCGGTAGCCAGCACAATCCCGAGGCGCTTGACGCTGTGCCGACTTAGTCTGGGGTTTCGCTTCGGCGCTGGCGCTGGCACTGCGGATGATGCCGCTGCCGCTGATACCGTTGCAGATTCTGAGGCCTCCGGCGCACGCCACGCTTCGGTTGCTTGTGTCTCCACGCGGGCGTACGCCTTCGTGGGTTCGAGACCCGTTGCATCATTTGTCCCGTTCTCCGAGGAAACGAGCGAACGGGTGGGTTCACCTTCGGCGTCGTTCACGTCCTCAGAGGAATAGGCGAGCGCCCGCAAAGCGACAGCGATATCCATCGGAAGCGGCCGCTGTTCAGCATCGAGTGCCGTCATAGTGACCAGCATCTCTCGCCACGGCCTGCTAAGACCATCCGGCACCCGGGGTGGGGTGTTGAGGCGCGCACCGATCGTCTCGACGGCGCTCCCGGGAAATGCGCGCTGCCCCGTGAGCGCTTCAAGCAAAACGAGACCGAGCGAATAGACATCGGAAGGTCCCAATGCGTCACTGCCGCGTGCTTGCTCGGGGCTGAGGTAACTTGCACTGCCGATGACTGTTCCCGTCGAGGTCATCTTCGCGCCATCGACAAGACGTGCAATCCCGAAATCTGCAAGCTTCGAATGAAATTGTCGGTCCGGAAGTTCCGAAGGCGCTAGCAAGATATTGGCTGGCTTGATGTCCCGATGCACGACGCCACGACCGTGCATGTAATGAAGCGCCTCGGCAATATCGGCTCCGAGGTGGGCCACCAATGGCGACGGCAACGGAGCCGTCATCGCTTCACGCAGATTGGGACCGTCCACGAACTCCATGACGAGAAAGACGCGATCCGCAGTCTCAGCCGTCTCGGTGACCGCATCGAAGAGAGTGACCAATGCGTGATGGTTGAGCGCCGCGAGAGTCTCCACCTCGTTGCGCTGTCTCCGGATCTCATCCGGATTTGCCAGGCCAGGCAGCATCAGTTTGAGCGCGACTTCCCGGGGAAGCGACTCATCACGGGCCCGGTAGACGGAAGCCATGCCGCCGCGGCCGATCAGATCTGTGATGCGATACCGGCCGCCGATTACTGTGTCAATGAGCTCATCATCCGAGCGAGAGGATGACCGTGAGCGATTGGCTGTTGCCACGCGAACCCCCTTAGATCTGGTGAGGAGAGTTTAGATGAGTTCTGCAGGAACTGAGGTCGCTTTCCCGGTCCTCATCGAATGAGCAGGAGACGTTAGCGATGAAGGGTTCCCACTCCCCTGAGCACTGCCGCATACCCCTCGCGGTAGCTCGGGTACACGAACGAGAAGCCTGCGCCTTTCAGCCGGTCATTGCGACAACGCTTGCCGCGGCCCCTGCCATCGTTGGCGCCGTCGTCTGCCTTCGGCGGCGGCACCGGTCGGTCGATACTGCGGGCGAGAAAGCCGATGACCTCGCGTTGATCGGCCGGCTCGTCGTCTACCCCGAGGTAGATACTGGCGGGCGATGTGGCCATTGTCGCGAGGTGCACGATAGCCGCTGCAGCGTCATCACGATGGATCAGATTGGTGAAGTAAGGGGTGAGCGCTAAGGTTTCGTTCCCCTCACGAATGCGGTCGATCTGACGGGTGCGGCCTGGCCCATAGATTCCCGCCAAGCGCAGAATTGTCGAATTAGCGACGCTCTCGAGCAGCAGCACTTCGGCTTCTCGCAAGACAGTTGCGGTCGGCGAGGCGGGTGTGGCCGGCGTAGATTCATCGACCCATGAGCCATCGTTGACGCCATAGACCGCGGTGGACGAGACATAAATGACCCTCGGCGCAGCAGCGCAGTCTCGCTCAATAGCGGCGGCGATGTTCCGCACGCTTTCGACATAGGTAGCGAGATAGCCGTCGCGCGTGCGCTCATCGGGGCTGACGGCAATCACTACGACGCTGGTATCGGCAGGAAGCGTGGGCACGTGCGCAGACAAGTCCACGGATTGCCCAGCGATCTCGGGCGGCAGCTTCTCGACTGAACGCCGCAGGCCCAGCACAGGATGCCCCAGCGCCGCAAAGCGGAGCCCAGCCTCGATACCTAGGTCACCACATCCGGCTATGACGACGGTCACTGCTGCCTCCTCACGGCGCACCGCTTGGCACGCTGTCGCGTTCTGCATGAGTGGGCACCTCACAGCACCCGCCGCTCAAGAATAACGAGAGACAGCTGGGTGTTTTCCGGCGGGTGCGCAGACGCGAAAGGGCCCGAAAGCCGAAGCTTTCGGGCCCTTCCTGAAACCTCGTGGCGTGAACCAGTCAGTTACCGCGCGAGACGCAGATTATGCGAGGCGTGCGGCGAGGTTCTTGTCGAGCGTGTCGAGGAACTCTTCGGTGGTTTCCCACTTCTGGTCCGGTCCGACGAGCAGTGCGAGGTCCTTGGTCATGTGACCGCCCTCTACCGACTTGATGACAACGTCTTCCAGGGTCGAAGCGAACTCGATGAGCTCCTGGTTGTTGTCGAGCACACCGCGGTGAGCTAGACCACGGGTCCACGCGTAGATCGAAGCGATCGGGTTCGTGGAGGTGGGCTTGCCCTGCTGGTGCTGGCGGTAGTGACGCGTCACGGTGCCGTGAGCTGCCTCTGCTTCAACAACCTTTCCGTCTGGCGTGGCCAGAACGGAGGTCATGAGGCCGAGCGAGCCGAAGCCCTGAGCTACGGTGTCGGACTGTACGTCGCCGTCGTAGTTCTTGCAGGCCCAGACGTAGCCGCCCTCCCACTTCATGGCCGAAGCGACCATGTCGTCGATGAGGCGGTGCTCGTAGGTGAGGCCGGCAGCTTCGAACTTGTCCTTGAACTCGGTCTGGAAGATCTCCTCGAAGATGTCCTTGAAGCGACCGTCGTAGGCCTTGAGGATCGTGTTCTTCGTCGAGAGGTACACGGGGTAGTTGCGCGTGAGGCCGTAGTTGAGGCTGGCACGAGCGAAGTCAACGATCGAGTCATCGAGGTTGTACTGAACCTGAGCGATTCCATCGCCCGGGGAGTCGTAGACCTCAAACTTCATGGGCTCTGAACCATCTTCGGGAGCGAACTCGACGGTCAGCTTTCCCTTGCCCTTGAAGCGGAAGTCAGTGGCACGGTACTGGTCGCCGAAGGCGTGACGGCCGATGATGATCGGCTTGTTCCAGCCCGGTACGAGACGCGGGATGTTCGAGATGATGATGGGCTCGCGGAAGATAACGCCACCAAGGATGTTGCGGATGGTGCCGTTAGGGCTGCGCCACATCTTCTTGAGACCGAATTCTTCAACACGGGCTTCGTCGGGGGTAATGGTTGCGCACTTGACGCCAACACCGTGCTTTTGGATGGCGTGAGCCGCATCAATGGTGATCTGGTCGTCGGTTGCGTCGCGGCTTTCAATGCCGAGGTCGTAGTACTCGAGGTTGACGTCAACGTAGGGGTGGATCAGGGTTTCCTTGATCCGGTGCCAAATAATGCGCGTCATTTCGTCGCCGTCGAGTTCGACGACGGTGCCTTCTACCTTGATCTTGGACAAGCTTTGCTCCTTAGTTAGTGGCCACCTCCAGCTTACTCTTTTTCCTATGTATCTCGACATCGAGATACCTTGGCGCATCTGTCTACCGCGGGTTAGCCTGTATTCATGGGTGAGCTAAGACTTGAAGAATTATCGGCAAGCACCATCGTGGCTGCCAACAACCTGTCGCTGCGTCGCGGGCAGGAGCAGTTCGTTACGCCGCCCTCCTACGCGATCGCGGACGCCTTCATCGACCCGCTGACGTCGTGGCCGCGCGTTGTCCTCGACGGCGACAAAGTTGTCGGATTCGTCCGGGGCAATTTCGACAACAATGCGTCGCAAGAAGAGTTCCGCAGCTGCATTTGGCGGGTCAGCGTCGCCGGAGACGAGCAGGGCCAGGGCATCGGCCGTTTCGCCGTTAAGGCTCTCAGCGAAGAAGCACGCAGCCGTGGCTTCGACCGCATCACCGCCATTTGGGAAGAGGGCGACGACGGCCCGGAGCAGTTCTTCCTCAAGGTCGGTTTTAAGGTCGTCGGCGAAACTCAGTACGGCGAGAAGCTCGGCGAATACACGCTCTAAGCGTGCCCGCTCCTAGCGACGACTTCGTGAGCCGCGTGCTCGAGGTTGTGGAGTCGATCCCGCCGGGGCACGTGATGACCTACGGCGAGGTGGCTGCCACGATCGGCTCGCGAGCCGCGCGGGCAGTCGGCACCGTGATGGCCCGCTACGGTTCAGACGTGGCGTGGTGGCGCGTCATCCGTTCTGGCGGGCATCCACCTCTCGCTCACGAAGACCGGGCACTCGTGCACTACGAGGCCGAATCAACGCCGCTGAAATGGATGCCCGACGGCAGCTATCGCGTCGACCTGCGGTCAGCGCGACACCGCCCCTAAACGAGCGAGTCTCGCCAGGCCGCGTGCA
Source organism: Salinibacterium sp. NG22 (assembly GCF_015864925.1). Taxonomy (NCBI): domain Bacteria; kingdom Bacillati; phylum Actinomycetota; class Actinomycetes; order Micrococcales; family Microbacteriaceae; genus Salinibacterium; species Salinibacterium sp. NG22. The sequence goes on from NZ_JADYWG010000001.1 coordinate 1,141,100, forward strand.
GTTGCGCGAACTTGCCGGAGCCCGAAATGAGTTCTTGCGGGGTGCCGTCTTCGATAACGCGACCGTGTTCCATCACTAGCACGCGGTCAGCGATTGCGACCGTCGATAGACGGTGCGCAATGATGATGGCGGTGCGGTCGGAGAGCAGCGTCTGAAGGCCAGCCTGAACAAGGCGTTCGCTCGGGATATCGAGCGACGCGGTTGCCTCATCCAGAATCAGCACAACAGGGTCGGCGATGAACGCGCGCGCGAACGACAACAGTTGTCGCTGCCCGGCACTCACTCGACCACCACGCTTGTTCACGTCGGTGTCGTACCCATTGGGCAGCGCCTCGATGAACTCGTGCGCGCCCACTGCTTTCGCTGCACCGATGATCTCCTCGCGGGTGGCATCAGGTTTGCCGAGAGCAATGTTGTCGGCAACGTTGCCCGAGAACAGATACGCCTCTTGTGTGACCATGACGATCGCACGGCGCAGATCCTTCGGATGCAACTTGCGCAGGTCCACCCCGTCGAGCGAGACGGTGCCCTGGCTGGGGTCATAGAAGCGCGAAATGAGCTTGGCGAGCGTCGACTTTCCGGCGCCCGTCGTTCCCACCATTGCTACCGTCTGACCGGCGGGCAGCTCAAGATCGAACTTCGGCAGGATCACTTTGTCGGCGTTGTAGGCAAATTCCACACCGTCGAACGTCACGGTTCCCTTGGCCTTGCGCAGGTCAATGGGAGTCGTGGGGTCAGCAACGGTCGGGCGCTCTTCAAGCACTCCCGAAATCTTCTCCAAAGCCGCGGCAGCGGACTGGTACGAGTTGTAGAACATCGCCATCTCTTGTGCGGGCGCAAAGAACTGGCGGGCATACAGCAGCGCACCAAGCAGGGCACCGATCGCAAGGTCGCCAGTCGAGACGCGCAAGCCGCCCACGAGCAGGATCATCGCGAGAGCAACGTTTCCGATGAGAACCAGACCCGGGTCAAAGATTCCGAACAATTGGATGACGCGAGCGTTGGCATCCCGATAGTTCTCGACCAGCCCGCCGAACTGTTCGCGATTGCGCTCTTCTTTGCGGAAGGCCTTCACCGCACGGATGCCGGTCATGGTTTCCACGAAGTGCACGATGAGCTTGGCCGAAGTCGTGCGAGTCTCACGGAAGTGCAATTGCGAGCGCACCTGGAACCAGCGCGTGAGGAAGCCCAACGGAACGAGCGCGCAGAACAGAATGACGCCGCTCACCCAGTCGAGCGAGAACATCGCGATAGCAATAAATCCCATGTAGAGCGCACCCTGCACGAGCTGGTTGATGCCCGAGTCGAGTAGTTCGCGAATCGCATCGAGGTCACTCGTTTGGCGCGCGATGATGCGCCCCGAGGTGTAGCTCTCGTGGAATTCAAGGCTCAAGCGTTGCGTGTGCAAGAAGACGCGTTTGCGCAGGTCGAACAGGATTGCTTGGCTCACGCGCGCGCTCAGCACGGTGTACCAGGCAATCATCGATGCACCAACGATGCCCGTGAACAGGTAGGCGCTGACGACGAGCACGAGCGGCAACGTTTCGCCGTCGATGAGGGCGGGCAACGCGTTGTCGATGCCGTAGGCGATCAGCGCGGGGCCAGCCACTTGCGCGGCAGTGCTCACGACAACCACGGCCATCGTGAGAACCACACGAAGGCGCACGGGCGCGATCAGCGATCCGAGCAGGCGCAGCGAGCGCTGCCGAATCTGACGGCTCTCGTCCTTGGTGTAGTCGTTGCGTTCTTCGCCGGAGGTTCCCATCACGCTCATGAACTGACCTCCTGCTCTTCCTCTTCAAGACTGGATATGACGTAACGGTAATGACTGCTGGTGGCCAGCAGGTCGGAGTGCTTTCCGACCGCGGTGACCTTGCCATCTTCGAGAAGAGCAACGCGGTCAGCGAGCATCACGGTCGATGGGCGGTGAGCAACGATGAGCGCCGTCGTGGAGCTCAGCACCTTGCGCAGCGCGGCCTCGACGAGCGCTTCAGTATCGACGTCGAGCGCCGAGAGCGGGTCATCGAGCACGAGCACCGCGGGTTTCGCGGCAACGGCGCGGGCGAGCGCGAGGCGCTGTCGTTGCCCACCTGACAAGCTCAGGCCCTCTTCGCCGACGAGGGTGTCGAGGCCCTTGGGCAGGTCGTACACGAAGTCGGCTTGCGCGATGCTCAACGCTTCGCGCAGTTCTTCTTCGGTGGAATCGGGGCGCCCCATGAGCACGTTCTCGCGCACACTCGACGAGAACAGCGTGGCATCCTCGAACGCCATCGCAAGATGACGCCGTAGCTCAATCAGAGTGAGGTTGCGGATGTCGACGCCGTCGATGCTGATCGATCCTTCCGTCACGTCGTAGAGACGTGTCGTCAGGGCTGTGATCGTCGATTTGCCTGAGCCAGTCAGCCCCACGAGGGCCATGGTCTCCCCCGGCTCAATGCTCAAGTCGATACCGTTCACGAGATCGGGAACGTTCGCGGGTGAATCGGGGTAGCGGTAGTGCACGTTCGTGAACTGAAGGCGACCCTGGCTATCCGTGATCGTTTCGGGGTGTTCTGGATCGGTGATGGGGTTTGCTGAGTCCATCACTTCGAAGAAACGGTCGGCGGCGGTGCGCGCGTCGAACGTCATCGACAGCAAGAAGCCGATCGATTCCACGGGGAAGCGCAAGACGGTGGCCGTGGCGAAGAACGCGACCAGGTCACCCGCTGAGATATTGCCCTCGACAACGAGCCACACACCGCCGAGAAGTCCGAGCGCGAACATGACGTCGGGCACGAGCAGCAGCCAGAGCCAGATGCCGGCAATTGCGCGGGCTTTCTCAATCTCGGTGCCCCGCAAGCTTTCGGCCTGAGCCGAGAAGCCGACGAGCGCGTGCTTTCCTCGCCCGAATGCTTTCAGAACACGGATGCCGTGCACCGACTCTTCGACGGCAGTCGCGAGGTCACCGGTTTGGTCTTGGCTGCGGCGGGCCACGATCGAGTACTTCTTTTCGAAGACGTACCCGTAGATCCACAACGGGATCGACGTGACGATAAAGATCACACCGAGCACCCACGAGATGTTCACGAGGAACAGCAGCCCCACGATGATCGTGAGCACGTTGACCACGAGCAAGACGAGACCAAACGACAACCATCGGCGGATGAGGTTGAGGTCGCTGACGGCGCGCGACAGCAGCTGGCCACTCGGCCAGCGGTCGTGGAAGCTCACGGGTAGGTGCTGCAAGGTCATGTAGAGGGTGTTGCGCATGCGCGCTTCAACATGGGTTCCCGGCGTGAGCACGAAGTAGCGACGAAGCGCGATCATGATCGCCTCGACAATGCCGAGCCCGAGAACGATGAAGAAGGCGGGCCAAATCTGGCTAGAATCGCCCGACTGAAGCGGCCCATCCACGAGCGAGCGCAACACTTGCGGGATGAGCAGCGCAACGATACCGGCGGCGAGAGCTGCTGCCATGCCGAGGTAGATGAACGGCATGGCCGATTGTGCGTAGGGGTAAAGCCGGCGGATAGCCGTAAAAGTGCCGACCGCTTTGACGCGTTCTGGCTGGTCAGACTGTGGTGACACCATGGATCCTTGACGAGAGGGATCCCTGCGTTCAGGGATCGCGATTACTGCGGGTCGCGTCGTGTGCGACCGTGAACCGCTGCTCCTCGTCGTGAATGGCGCGGGGCAGACAGCCTTTTAGAATATGCCCGCCCCGGCGCTTTCACAATCACTATCCACAAATTTTTTGACAGAGTCTCAATTCAGCGGATGCGGACGGAGAGGCACGTGACGCAGCCCTCCATCTTCTCAAACTCAGACACGTCGACGGTAACCACGCGGTAGCCCAAGTTCTCGATGAGGGCAGCAGTCTGGGGCGCCGACGAGGACATGAGAACCGCGTCATCCGACAGCACAACAACGGCAGCACCCTCGGCCTCAGGAACGGCCAAGAAGCGGTCGTACAGGTCGACGTTGTCGACGAGGTCGGGGTACCCAATGATCGTGCCGTCAGGCAGGGCTGTGACGCCGCTCTTGAGGTGCAGCACCTTCTCCACGGGCACCGCAATCACGGTGTAGCCGAGCGGGGTGACGATCGCCCGCAGCTGGCGGATGCCCTCTGCGTTGGTGCGGCCACCGCGACCGACGTACACCGTGGAACCAACCTTGAGCACGTCACCGCCATCGAGAGTGCCGGGTTCGGTGAGTTCGTGGAGTTCGAGACCAAGGTCGTCGATGCTCGTGCGCACGGCAACGATCTCGGCCTGACGGCTCTCAGCGCCGGGGCTCGTGAGCACCGCAACCTCGCCGAACATCACGATGGTGTCTTCGATGAAAACAGAATCGGCGAGATCGTCGTCGGCGGGCACTTCGATTACTTCGAAGCCGTTGTCTTTGAGGGCGGCAACGTAGGCCTCCCACTGCGCATCGGCAAGGTCGGCATCCACCGGAACACGGTCGAGGTGAGTGAGTTCTCCCTCAGCCATGCGCGAGGAAGGGGCGCGAACGAGAGCGGTGAGCGTGGGGGTCGGCTGCGGGGCACGGGCGACCATGGCAAACCACACGCGGCGACCAACCGTGAGTGCGGTCACGATCGTGGCTACGACAAAGATGAGGTTCGTGCCGAGCAGGCTCGCCAAGATGAAGGCCATCGCTTCGGGATTCCACTCGGCTCCCGAGGCAATGATGCCGAGGGCGGTGCCGAAGAAGGCCGCAGCGATGCCGATCACGAGAGCCGACACGGCGGTCGTGTACCAGTAGCGGTGAATCTCGAGCGCCGCCGCAAGCGAGTAGAGCAAGAAGAGCACAAGCGCCATCGGCAAGAAGTACTCGGCGATCGTCGGCAGGTTCTCTGCCGCGGCACCGTTCGACGTAAAGAACGCCAGCCCGGTTGCGAGATAGACGGTGCCGGCAACGGCAATTCCGGAAATAAAAGCTGCGGCCATACGCCGTTGTGCACTGATCATGCGCCCCAACCTACCGGGAAGATTCTATGCGTTTGCCCTACGCCGGCTCCTCGTAGAGAGCCGGCGTACACCGGGCGACATTTGTTAGTGGAAGAAGTGGCGCTCACCCGTGAAGTACATGGTCACGCCGGCGTCAACCGCTGCCGCAATTACTTCTTCATCACGGATCGAACCGCCAGGCTGAACCACCGCACGCACACCCGCATCGAGCAGCAGCTGCAGGCCATCGGCGAAGGGGAAGAACGCGTCACTGGCCGCAACGGAACCTGCGGCACGGTCACCAGCCCGCGAGATCGCCAACTGGCACGAGTCAACTCGGTTGACCTGCCCCATGCCGACACCGACGGATGCTCCGCCGTTAGCCAGCAAAATAGCGTTCGACTTCACGGCGCGCACTGCTCGCCACGCGAACTCAAGGTCGGCGAGAGTCTCCGCATCGGCGGCGTCACCGGCAGCGAGCGTCCACGCGGAGGCCGGGGAGAAGTGCTTATCCAGTTCTTGCACGAGCATGCCGCCCGAGATCTGGCGCAGCTCACGGCTGTCACGCGCGTAGCCCTCAGGCAGCTGCAGCAAGCGCAGGTTCTTCTTGGCCTTCAAGATTTCGAGTGCTTCTGGCTCAAAGGCGGGAGCAACAACAACCTCGGTGAAGATCGGGGCGATCGACTCAGCAGCAGCCTTCGTGATGATTCCGTTGGCCGCGATAACTCCGCCGTAGGCCGAGATCGGGTCGCAGGCGTGCGCCAAAACGTGGGCCTCCGAGATGCTGGCCGCAGTGGCGATTCCGCACGGGTTAGCGTGCTTGATGACCGCAACAGCGGGAGTGTCGTGGTCGAAGGCGGCGCGCAGAGCGGCGTCGGCATCCACGTAGTTGTTGTACGACATCTCTTTGCCACCGAGCTGCGTGGCCTGCGCGATTCCGGGCTGCGCGGCCACACCGTAGAGGGCTGCCTGCTGGTGGGCGTTCTCGCCATAGCGAAGTACGGCGAGCTGATCGGCGGCAACCTCGAGGTGCACCGGCAGTGTGGGGGCGGATGCCGCGGCATCCGTCTCACCGAGGAGCGCACCGGTCAGGAACCACTGCGACACAGCGGTGTCATAGGCGGCGGTCTGAGCGAAAGCCTTGGAGGCGAGCGCGTAACGCTGAGCGAAGGTTGTGCCCTCCCCCGCTGCCGCGGCGATGATCTCGTCGTAGCTGTCTGGGCTCGTGACGATGGCAACGTTGGCGTGGTTCTTGGCGGAGGCGCGCACCATGGCGGGGCCCCCGATGTCGATCTGCTCGACGATGTCGGCGGGAGCAGCGCCAGAGGCAACCGTCTCCACGAAGGGGTAGAGGTTCACGACAACGAGGTCGAAGGCTTTGATACCGAGCTCGGCGAGCTGAGCTTCGTGCGACTCGAGGCGCAGGTCAGCGAGGATGCCGGCGTGCACGGAGGGGTGCAGCGTCTTGACGCGACCATCGAGCGACTCCGGGAAACCCGTGACCGTGGATACCTCGGTGACGTCATAACCAGCTTCGGCGATCGTCTTCGCCGTGGAACCGGTCGAGACGAGCTCTACGCCCGCATCGGCAAGCGCACCCGCGAGGTCAAGGAGGCGCGACTTGTCGCTCACCGAGATGAGGGCGCGGCGGATAGGAACGACATCGCGTTCGCGGAAATCGGCTGGGTTATGGCTGGGGCCGCTCATGGGATTCAGAGTTCCTTTAGGTTGATGCGATTGGTGGCAATGTCTTCGATCGTCTGCACGAGCAAGCGCCGTTCAATCGGCTTAATGCGCGCGTGCAGGTGTTCTTCGGTGTCTCCCGGCTCGATTGCAACGCGCTCTTGCACGATGATCGGACCACTATCGACACCGTTGTCGACCTTGATAACACTGGCGCCCGTCTGGGTTGCCCCAGCAGTAAGCGCATCGCGAACCGCGTGGGCACCCGGGAACTCCGGCAGGTAGGCCGGATGAGTGTTGATGATGTTGGGTGAAAGAGCCTCGACGACGCGCGGCGGCAGCAGCTTCATGAAGCCACTCAGCACGACGAGGTCGGCGTTCCAGAACTGGATCTGTTCGAGCAGTTCATCGCCCCACTCGTCGCGGTTCTTGAAGTTCGACATCGCGACCGAGAAGGTGGGGATGCCGTAATGCTCGGCATGGTCGAGCCCGTCAGCAACGCGGTCGGCGCCAACGGCGACGACACGGGCGGGAAAGTCGGCACTCTCGGCCGCTTCGAGCAGGGCGGCGAGGTTAGACCCGCCCCCGGAAATCAAGACAACGAGTGTGAGCACGCACCCAGCCTAGCGCTCAGTGAAGCCGTCGTCAGTGCGCTCCGGGCGTGCGGACGCCAGAAGACCGAGCCCCGCTGCGACCGAAAACTCCACGAACGCCCACAGGGCAACAATCCACGGCTGGGGGCCAACATCGATGAGTCGTCCCGGACCGGCAGATCCCGCGGATGCCCACGTCAACAACCCCATGATGGTGGCGGCCGTGAACCCGATCCCGACCGCGACGATGGCCAGTTCGCGGCGACGAAGTTCTCCGGCGATACGCGGCCCGAGCACGGCTGCCACCAGGAAGCCGACAACAACGGGAGCAAGGAGTCCGGCGAATCCGAATGCGAAATCTCCGCTCGGCAGGGCGCCAAAGACGGGGATGGCAGGAATGGGCCCGAGGGTGGTGGCCAGCGGCGAGACCGCGGAACCTGTTCCGATCGCAAAGCCAGGCCCCACGAGCCAGGCTGCCGCCCACAACACGATGTTTGGCAACAGCGCGAGTTGGCCGATCGTCACGGCGACGCCACCCAGCACCTCGGTGTGGAGTCCTTCATACAGCGTGATGATCTCAGCGAAGGACGTGACAATCGCGAGCGTCGTCACGAGAGACGCGACCGTGAGCAAACCGGCAGCCGCGATCGCCCCGCCCCGCAGCGCGGTGGCCACGATCGTGCGTACGTGGGCTGGCCATCCGGCAATCCAGCGACGGATGCCTCCCGACACGGGGTTCGCCGCCGAAACGATCTGGCTGCCGATCAGCAGGCCGACCGCGAAGACAACCGTCGGTAACAGGGTGCCCTGCCACAGCGAGGGGCGCGCCACCGGGTGCAAAGCCGACAAGGTGAGCACGAGCGACGTTGCGCCGAAAGTGGCGAGCGAGGCGAGAGTGCCCAGCAGCATGTGGGGAGTCTCGGCGACCCGACGACCAGCCCGAACGCCGAGCAGAAGAGTCAGAAGGGCGAACCCGAGCAGCGCCATGGTGATCGTGACCGGCGTGCTCGCTGCGGGCAACCCAACGGCGCTCGCGACGGTCGGATCAAGCACAACGGTGATGTCGACGCCGTGGCCGACAAGCCAAATATCAACGGCGGCACGCCAGAACACTGTCCAGTCGATGGCCAAGCCGTAGTGGATGCCCCACAGCAGCGTCAGCGGGACCAGCGGAATCGCGATCCCGATAGCGACAACGAGGAGCGCCTCGAAGGCGGCGAAGAGAAGAGTGAGCTGGCGATTCATGTCTCGGTGAGCGTACCCGCCCGCGCGCCAACAGCCGCGACGGCGGACCGAAAATAGATCGATCTGTCAGCGTGACGGATGCCGCCGCCGGGCGGACCGGCGACGCTCAGGCGGGCACAACTCGCGCGGGTGTCGCCGCGGATTCGCTAGCTGGCGAGTTCCCCGAAGCCTTCGCCGGTCATGGCGACCAGAGTGTCGACGGCCTGCTGGGCGGCACCACCGGTTGCCGTGAATTTCAAGACGTGGTCGTGTGCAGCCCCGAGCGACATGATTCCGATCAGACTGTTGCCCGAAACCGGACCCTTGCCCGCGGTCACGTCGGTGATCGTGAGCTTGGCGTCCACTCCCGCGAGCGCCTGAACGATGAGAGACGCCGGTCGTGCGTGCAGTCCGTCAGGGTTCACGAGGGGGGCTTCGGCGGTGACCTCTGTGGGGTCGGCTGGCGCAGCATCCGCAGCAGGAGCGGCCGCAGCGGGTGTCTCAGCGGCAGGAGCAGCAGCCACGGCAGGAGCACCGCCCTGGTCAGCAAGTTGACTCTGCTTTGCGCCCATTGCTGCCCGCGCTTCGCGGTCGACCTCGTCGAGCGAGGCCCCTGCATTCGCAAGAACAATCGCGGCAATGAGTCCTTCTACGAAGGGCGCATCGGTGAGCCGCACCTCGTCAGTTGTTGTCATGAACTCGGTGGCCATGGTGCTGCTGAGCACCGCTGAGCCGAGATCCATGAAGACAAGAACGCCCTCGCCGTTGGCTACCTCGTCGATTGCCGCAGCAACTTTCACGGCATCCGTACCGATGATGCCGTCGCCGGCACCCGCGGCAATCGCGATCGGCGGCGGGGTCTCCCCCACCATTTCAAGCGCGAGATCCACAGCGGCCTGCGCGAGCGCAGGGCTGTGGCTTACGACCACAATGCCAATCACGATCAGCTCGAAACGGTGTCGACGAGAGCCTGGAACAGCAGTGTGCTCGAGGTGGCACCCGGGTCGATGTGTCCGGCGCTACGCTCGCCGAGGTAGCTTGCGCGACCCTTGCGGGCAACGAGAGGTTCGGTCGCGTCGCGCCCCTTCTCGGCAGCAGCGAGAGCCACAGATGCCGCCGCAGCGACATCGGCGCCGTCAGCGACAGCAGCATCCCACGCGTCAAGCGCGGGTGCGATCGCGTCGAACATTGTCTTGTCGCCCGCTTCAGCCTTGCCGCGTGCCACAACACCCTCAAGGCCGGCTCGCAGAGCTGCGCCGAGGGCGGCAGCGTCGAGTTCAGCCACGGGGCCAGCGTTCACGCCCATGCGCAGGAAGAGCGTGCCATAGAGGGGGCCGCTCGCGCCGCCGACGGACGTCACCAAAGTCATACCTACAGACTTCAGCAGTGCGTCGGCGGCGGTCGCGGGTTCTGCACCAATCTTCTCGACCACTGCGTTCATGCCGCGGACCATGTTGGAGCCGTGGTCCGCGTCGCCAATGGCCGAATCGAGTTCGGTCAGGTAGCTCTGTTTCTCGGTCACGAGATCGCGGAACCGCGAAAGCCAGGCGATCAGTTGGTCGAGAGAGATGGTGCTTGTAGACATAGTTCTTAGACTCCCCAGCGGAGCCCGGCGGTGTTCACCGGGGCATCCCATAGTTTCAACATTTCTTCGTCAGCCTTAAGGATCGTGACCGAGCATCCGGCCATATCAAGGCTCGTGATGTAGTCACCGACGAGGTTGCGCACAACCTCAACTCCGGCAGCCTTGAGCAGCTTCGCGACCTCGTTGTACATGATGTACAGCTCGATCTGCGGGGTTCCGCCCATACCGTTCATCATCACAATGGCTGGTGATCCTGTGAAGTCCATGTCGGCCAAGATCGGGTCGACCAGTTGCTTAGCAATGGATGCCGCATCCGCGAGCTTTTCGCGGTGACGACCGGGTTCTCCGTGGATGCCGACGCCGATTTCCATCATGTCGTCGGGCAGGTCGAAGGTCGGCTTGCCTGCGGCAGGAACGGTACAGCTGGTGAGTGCCATGCCCATGGAGCGGCCGGAGTCGTTGACGCGGTGTGCCAGTGCGGTGACCGCGGCGAGGTCTTGTCCCTCTTCCGCTGCTGCGCCGACGATCTTTTCGAGCAATACAGTGAGGCCAACGCCGCGGCGTCCGGCCGTGAAGAGCGAGTCCTGAACAGCCACGTCGTCGTTGACGACGACCGAGGCAACCTTCACTCCGGTTTCCGCTTCGGCCATTTCGGCAGCCATCTCGAAGTTCATGACGTCGCCGGTGTAGTTCTTGACGATGTGCAGCACGCCAGCACCAGAGTCAGCAACCTTGGTGGCTTCCTGCATCTGGTCGGGGGTTGGCGAGGTGAAGACTTCGCCGGCACACGCTGCGTCGAGCATCCCCAAGCCAACGAAGCCGCCGTGAAGCGGTTCGTGGCCCGAGCCGCCACCAGAGATCAGCGCAACCTTGCCAGCGCGAGTGGGTTCTGCACGGTAGATCACGCGGTTGACGTGGTCGACCTTGAGCTCTGGATGCGCGGCGTCGATTCCGGCGAGCGCGTCGGCGAGTACCGATTCGGGGGTATTGATCAGTTTCTTCATTACTTGGCCTTCTCTTCCGTGAGTGCTTCAGTGAGGGTCTCGTTGTCGGCGTTGGTCTTGGAAATAAAACCAAAGGCGAGTGCGGCAAGCACACCAGCGAGCAGTTCAGCTACGAGGTAGACCCACAGCTGCTCCCACGCCACTTCGCCGCCCATGATCTGCTGAACGAGCATCGGACCAGTGGTACGAGCGGGGTTGATGGATGCGCCAGTGATCGGGCCAACGGGAATGATGGCGGCGAAGACGACGAAACCAATGGCGAGTCCGGCAAAGCCGGGGGCTGCCTTGCGGTGGATGACTCCAAAGACGGTGAAGACGAGGAGGAATGTTCCGACGAACTCGGCAAAGAATGCCTGGCTGACGGGAATCGTGTCGGGGTTGTAGGCGGCGACGCCAAGACCGGCGTCAACCGCGGCCTGGCCAAGAACGCCGACGATCGCAAAGGCACCGGCGGTTGCACCGAGGAGCTGAGCGATGAGGTAGCCGGGAACTTCACGCCACGCGAACTTGCCAGCGACAGCGAGGCCGATCGTGACGGCGGGGTTGATGTGGTTGCCGGAGATGTAGCCGAAGACGTAGACCGTCACGACAACGATCAGACCGAACGCGAAGGAGATGATTCCGAGACTCGCCATGGTGAACGGCTCATCGCCATTCAAGATGAACGTCGCGGGCACTGAGCCAACGCCGACGAAAACGAGGAAGGCGGTTCCTAGAAACTCCGCAGCCAGCTTCTGCCACTGCTTGTTCTCATCCATGAGTTCTCCTTTGAACTTGTATTGCGCGTGCGACCGGGTGTCGCGAACGTTCGTCAATATCGGAACGTTATTCGATAATGTCGAATATGCTACGTTCAGTTACATCTTGTCAAGCCCAACCGGTTCGAAAGTAGACCGGTGGTGCAGAGATAATGAATACCGGCTAAATGACGGGGAACAGCGTTGATCCAATCCATTGATCGAGCAGCACAAGTGCTGTCGTCGCTCCAGGGCGCCCGGCATCTCGGCATCACGGAACTCGCCGGCCTTCTCTCGCTGCCGCCGTCCACGGTGCACGGCATCGTTAAGTCCCTCCAGGTACACGGACTCGTCGCCAAAGAACCCAACGGCAACCGCTACATGCTCGGCCCGGCCTTGCTGAAACTCTCCAACGTCTACCTCGACACCCTCGACGTGCGTGCCCGCGCAATGCGCTGGACCCAAGAACTGTCGCGACGCACCGGGCTCGCTGTTCGCCTCGGCTCCGAACTTTTCGACGAAGTCATCGTCATCCACCACAACAACCGGCCAGACGGCACCGAACAAATGCCAGAGACAGGCCTCTCCATTCCCGTGCACGCCTCCGCCATGGGCAAAATCCTGCTGACCTACAACGCGGATGCCGCCGACCAACTTTTTGAGAAACCGCTCCGCAGCCTCACCGGTGACACCATCACCGACCCCTCGAAACTCATTCTGCAGTTTGCGCAGATTGCCGAGCGCGGCATCGCCACGGAGCAAGATGAAGCGGTGCTCGGCGAATCCTCGATTGCCGCGCCCATTGCCGACCGCAACGGCAACGTCATCGCCGCCGTGGCCGTCGTGTTGCACTCCAGCGAGTGGCCGCCCGAAGACAACGTATTGAATGTGTTGCGCGAAACCGCCCGCAATATCTCGCGCGAACTCGGCTACACCGCCTGGCCGCCGCCCGTCGTGCGGCGCCCCACCGACGACTAACATCCAGCGCGCCAACACGCCTCACCCTGCGAGCGCGCCAACACGCAACAACGGCTGGCCGCCCGTGGGGAGGCGACCAGCCGTTGTTGAGTGTTGCTCCTGAGCAGGTGTCGTCTAGAAGACGATCCAGACCCAGTCGTTGCGGCTGCTTGAGCCGGTCACGTTCTCACCGGCCGGAGTGAACTCTGCCTTCACCTGGTGCAGGCCACGGTCGAGCTTCGGCAGCTTCACCGTCACCTTTCCGTTGTCGGCTTCGTCCAGCGTGATGGTGTCGACCTTCTTGCCGTCGACCGTCACCTTCACGGTTCCGGTCGCTGCGGCATCCTCACCGGTAGCGACTCGGATGGTGGCACTCACGGTGTTCCACGAGAAGGCAACGTGCTTGCTCACTGACAGGCTCACGCTCGAGCTGTAGTTGATCATCACGGCCTCAGAGGTGGCGCTTGCGCTCGGCAGGTCCTTCTTATTGGCGGTGACAACGACGGTGATCGCCTTGCCCTCGTCAGCCTTCGTGACCGTGTACTTGCGCTTGTCGGCGCCGGCGATGTTCTCGCCGTTCGCCTGCCACTGGTAGCTGAACTTCAGCCCGTCAACATCCCACTCGCCAGCGTTGGCGGTGAGCTTGCTGCCCACGAGCGGCTTGCCCGAGATGGTCGGCAGAACGGTGTTCACGGGCGTTCCCGGCAGAACATCTTCCTGCGTCACAACCTCAATCGCGGTTGTTGCTCCCGTGTCGCCATAGCTGACGAGACCGAGGTAGTTCGTGAAGGGGGCGAGGCCCTCCCACGATGCGGTGTAGCTCACTGCTTCACCCTGCACACCCGGGAGAACTTCGGGGTCCAACCCGAGGGGCTCTCCCGCACCAGGAACGACGGCGAAGGTGCGCACGTCGAACGCGGTAGACGGGTTCGCGGCATACACCGATGCGATCACGAGGTAGTCACCCGGTGTCGGATCAGCGAGGTTGACGCGCTCATCGGCGGCTCCCGTGGCGGACTGCCACCCGGCGATCGGAGTGCCACTGCCATCGAGCAGGTACACGATCAGATCGAGGTCAGCGGTGTCATCGATCGAGTCGAGATCGAAGCGCGCATACGTTGTGCCCTCAGGCACGGTTGCTGCGTACTCAAACTCGTCTCCGCTCACACCAGAACCCGAGTGATCGGTTTCGGTGCCAGTGGGGTCTTCATAGAAGACTCCAGCGGTGAGACCGGTCGATGTCAGCGGGATGTCGCCGTTGCCGCCGGGCGTGACCGTTACGTCAACGGCGCCGTAGGTTCCGGTTCCGCTGGCTGTGTCCGGCGCGAGGATGGTGACGGGGCGCACGGCGATGGGGCTGTGCACGACGGTGTCGCCACTGGTCCACGTGAGGGCTCCGGTGGTGAATTGGTCGAGCGGAGCATCCGTTCGACTGATCGTCACTTCGTAGCTCTGTGTCTCGCCTGCAGCACCAAAGGTCAGCGTTGAAGGTGAGACCGTTGCTTCGATTCCGGGGACCGAGATGGATGCCTCGAACGTGCCCGCCTGAGTGGAGGTCACGGTGCGAGTGATCGTCTCGGCTGCCGTCAGCGAGCCGATACCGATGGATGCCAGGTTGAGATTGCTGGGATCGATTGCTTCGACCGCGGGGTCGAGCACGTCGTAGCCAGCGCCCTCAATGTAGGACAGCCAGTCGCCGATGCCGTTCAGGTAGAGCAAGCCAGGCTCAAAGAACTTGGTCGGATCGATGTGGCCGGCACCCTGCGTGAAGGGGTCAGTGACGGGGTTTCCGTCGGCATCCACGGTGTCGTAGGCAGTTGTCATGAATGCCGACTTGATCTCGGCGGGAGTCGCGTTGGGGCGTTCGCCGAGGTAGAGCGCGGCAAGACCGGCAACGTGCGGTGACGACATCGAGGTTCCCGAGAGAAGCGCGAACGTCGGCTCGGCTCCTTCAGCGTTGGCGCTAGCGGCGAGGATTCCGACACCAGGTGCCGAGATGTCGGGCTTGATGATGTCGCTGCCGTCAGCTTCAACGGGACCACGCGACGAGAAGCCAGCGACCTGAGGGGTCGGCGGTTGGTACGCGGTTTCGTTACCCGGAGTGAAGGTCGCGGTCGCACCTTCGGTCGCTGCATACGCAAGGACAGCATCGCGGTACTGAGCATCCAGGTGGATGGTCGGAATCACGTGAGTGTCGAGGTCGGTCGAGCTCGGCGTCACGTTCACAAGAACCGCACCGATACCGCCAGCGCGAGCAACCTCGGCCGACTTGTCGACACGAGCGATGACACCGCGGTCACAGACCACAATCTTGCCGGTGACAAGCGCCGGGTCGAGAGTGTCGGCCAGGCACAGCGCGGGGTCAACAGCACCGTCGAGCGCGACATCCGCAGCGTAGACGAGCTCGCCCGTCAGCGGTTCTGCGGCAGGGTCGAGGTCAACCGTGATCGAGGCACCGGCGAACTCTTGGCCGTCACCGAGGGTGACGGTGGCTTCGTAGTTCGGGATGGTGCTGGCGGCAACGGTGGTGATCCACGGTGCCGCGTTGTCGAGGGTTGTCGCTCCGGGGCCGTCGTTTCCGGCGGAGGCTGCGACGAAAACGCCGGCAGCAGCCGCACCGAGGAAGGCCTGGTCGGTCGGCGAAACGGTGCTTGTGGCAGCGCCTCCACCGATCGAGTAGTTGATCACGTCAACACCGTCAGCGACAGCCTGGTCGATTGCAGCCAAGAGGTCGGTGGATGCACAACCGTCGTCGGTCGTGGCGACCGGGTCTGGTCCGCTCCAGCACACCTTGTAGGCAGCGATCTTTGCCGCGGGGGCGACACCGGAGAAGTAGCCGAGGGCGTTTCCGCCAACGTTGGCGTCGATTTCGTAATTTCCCGCTGCGGTGCTCGCAGTGTGCGATCCGTGGCCGTCACCGTCACGCGGCGAGACGTACTCGCCAACGCTGGTGTCACCGAGGTTGCCGGCACCGAAACCATCAACAAAGTAGCGAGCGCTGATGACCTTGGTCGTGCAGTCGTCAGCGGTGAACTGGTCGCCTTCGGTGCAGACACCGGTGAAGGTTTGGCCGTCGGCTTTCTCGTAGACGACGGAACCACCGTCGAGATACGGAGCTGCTCCCGGCGTGCTGCCGAGGGCGTCTCCCGCAAAGGCGGGGTTCTCGGGAGCGAAGCCAGTGTCGAGCACGCCGACAACGATTCCTTCACCCGCAGCTTCAGCACCGCCAATGGATGCCCAGAGTCCGTCTTCGCCTTCGAGGCCAAGGAACTCTGTCGACCGTTGCGCTGCCGTGATGTGCTTCAGCTCGTCCGGAACGATCGAGGCAACAAGCTTATTTGCCGAGAGCTCGACTGCTTGAGCCGCGGTCAGATCTGCCGCGAAACCATTGGTCGCGAGCGTGTACGAATAGTCGATATCAGCACCGACGGATGCCGCGACATCGTCTTGCTTCTCTTCCAAATATTCGGTGTAGTCCTGCACTACTTGGCGGCGAGTGTCGAGTTGCTCGCCATCGGGTGGGGTTGTTGCGTCAAAACCGCGCACACCACCGTCGTAGGTTGCAGCAGCCTGATCCACCATCGTGACGATGTAACGCCCCGGGGTGAATTCAGTTTGGCCGCCGCCACCAATGGATGCTGGTGCAGCTGTAGCGCCGAGTGCGGCGCCCGTAACCAGGGAAGTGGCGACAAGAGTTGTCGTTGCCACCACCGATATGACTCTTCGAATGCTCACGAATGTTCCTATTCTTCTGTGAATGGGACTTGCTTATGTGACGTACACACGCTGATCATGGCGTGTTTGCAAAGCTGGTGGTCGGGCACTCACCACGAGCCACTATATGCGCGGTCTACCCCTTAATGGGGGCCCCCCTTTAACTCATCGTTACGTTAACGTGACATATTGTCCGCTCTTTGGGGGACGCCGTTAAACGACAGAAGCGCCGCCGTCCAGTGGACGGCGGCGCTTCTGTGTAGCGAGAGTGCTTGCTACAGAGTTTCGAGAATTTCGCGCATGAGCTTGGCTGCTTCAGACGGCGTCTTGCCGACCTTTACACCGGCAGCTTCAAGAGCTTCCTTCTTGGCCTGAGCGGTTCCGGCGGAGCCAGAAACGATCGCACCGGCGTGACCCATGGTCTTACCCTCGGGTGCCGTGAAGCCAGCAACGTAGCCCACAACAGGCTTCGTCACGTGAGCCTTGATGTAGTCAGCGGCACGCTCTTCAGCGTCTCCACCAATCTCACCAATCATCACGATTGCCTTGGTCTCGGGGTCGGCCTCAAACGCTTCAAGAGCGTCGATGTGCGTCGTGCCGATGATGGGGTCTCCACCGATACCGATTGCGGTCGAGAATCCGAGGTCACGGAGTTCGTACATCATCTGGTACGTGAGCGTTCCCGACTTGGAGACGAGACCGATCGGGCCCTTGCCGGTGATGTTCGCCGGCGTGATGCCGACGAGTGCTTCACCGGGCGTGATGATGCCGGGGCAGTTCGGACCAATGATGCGGGTCTTGTTGCCCTTCTCCTGCGCGTACGCCCAGAACTCAGCCGAGTCACCGACGGGAACACCCTCAGTGATGATGACGAGCAGTGGCATCTCAGCGTCGATAGCTTCGATAACGGCATCCTTGGTGAAGGCCGGAGGAACAAAAGCGATCGAAACATCCGCTCCCGTCTTCTCCATTGCTTCAGCAACAGTGCCGAACACGGGCAGCTCAACGTCACCGTGCGTCACGGTGGTGCCAGCCTTGCGTGCGTTGACGCCGCCAACGACCTGGGTGCCAGCAGCGAGCATGAGAGCAGTGTGCTTGGTGCCCTCACCGCCGGTGATGCCCTGAACGATGACCTTGGAATCCTTGTTGAGGAAAATTGACATGCTCGGTTCCTTACTTCGCAGCGTTGGCGAGTTCGGCGGCCTTGTCGGCGCCCTCGTCCATTGAGGCGGCTAGCGTCACGAGGGGGTGGTTCGCTTCTGCGAGAATCGCGCGACCCTCCTCAACCTTGTTGCCGTCGAGACGGACAACGAGAGGCTTGTTGGCGGCATCGCCGAGCGCGGCGAGCGCACCCACGATTCCGTGGGCAACAGCGTCACACGCGGTGATTCCACCGAAGACGTTGACGAATACGCTCTTGACCTGAGGGTCATTGAGAATAACGTCGAGTCCGGCGGCCATGACCTCAGCGGAGGCTCCGCCACCGATGTCGAGGAAGTTGGCTGGCTTCACGTTGCCGTGGTTTTCGCCAGCGTAGGCAACAACATCCAGCGTCGACATGACGAGGCCTGCACCGTTACCGATGACACCGACTTCACCGTCGAGCTTGACGTAGTTGAGGTTGTTGGCCTTAGCCTTCGCCTCGAGGGGATCAGCGGCAGCAGCATCTTCGAGTTCTGCATGCTTGGGGTGACGGAACTCAGCGTTCTCGTCAAGCGATACCTTGCCATCGAGGGCAACAATGTCGCCGTCTTCGGTGATCACGAGAGGGTTGACCTCAACGAGAGTTGCGTCTTCGCCCTTGTACACGTCGTAGAGCTTCACGAAGACAGGAGCAACCTTGTCGACGAGCTCTGCCGGGAACTTAGCAGCGATCGCAATTTCGGTGGCCTTCGCGAGGTCGATACCCGTCAGCGGGTTGACCTCGATCTTGGCGAGAGCTTCGGGGCGCTCAACAGCAAGCACCTCGATTTCCACTCCACCCTCAACGCTGCACAGCGAAAGGTAGGAGCGGTTTGCTCGGTCGAGCAGCACGGAGAAGTAGAACTCCTGCGCGATGCGAGCACCGGCAGCAATCATTACTCGCTTGACCGTGTGGCCGTTGATGTCGAGACCAAGGATCTGCTCGGCTGCGGTGAAAGCGTCGTCGGCGTTGTGAACGACCTTGACACCACCCGCCTTGCCGCGACCGCCGGTCTTGACCTGAGCCTTGACAACGACAGTTCCACCGATTTTCTCGGCTGCTGCTTTGGCTTCTTCTGGGGTGTCGGCAATTAGGCCGGCAAGTACTGGTACGCCATAGGACTCAAATACGTCCCTGGCTTGGTACTCATATAGATCCACGCTGCTCATTCCAATCCGCGCGTAATGGTGAGTGGGGAAGGCGGCGAATCGGTGCCAAATTGGTCGGCTCCATGAGTCGCACGCCAATAGAAAACCTTACCGTGCCTAACGTTGTGGGTTTTCCGATAGCGGGCTGAATGTGGCGAAAGATCAGCGAATCTTGTGGTTCGGGCCTCGTAAACTGGCCGTGTGCCCGCATCCGACCCCCTCAGAATTGCGGATGTCTCTGCCGACGTCGCTCTGTTAGCCGGCGGTGGGGCGGCCATCCTGTTGCAAATCGCGCACCCCGCTGTGGGTCAGGCGGTGGCCGAGCACAGTGACTTTGCGCGGCGCCCCTTGGATCGTCTCAACGGCACCCTCACGTATCTCTATGTCACCGTTTATGGCACGCCGGCCGAGGCTGCCGAGGTCGCGCGGCGCGTGGGCGCGGCTCACCGCCCGGTGCGGGCCGACAGCTATGACGCCCGTGACCCGCAGCTGCAGTTGTGGGTCGCCGCCACGCTCTACGACACCGCGATGCGGGTGCGCGAGCTGGTTTTCGGGCCGCTGCGCGACGTGGATGCCGAGACCTTACTTGCTGACTACGCGGTGATTGCGACCGCGTTGGGCGTTCCGCGCGCGCGGTGGCCGGCCGATCGCGCGGCGTTTGCCGCCTACTGGAACGAGAGCGTGGCCTCGTTGCGCGTCACGAACGCGAGCCGTGGAGTAGCCCAGCAGCTGCTACATCCAACCGGCGGACCGTGGTGGTTGCGAGCGTCAATGCCGCTCGTTCGAGTGCTGACCGCGGGATTGCTGAGCCCTGAGTTGCGCGAGGCCTATGCGCTCCCCCACAACCAGAAACGCTTCGACCGGATCATGCGGGTCACGCGTGCTGTGTACCCGCACCTTCCCCGCTGGGTGCGCTTCGCTGCGCAGCGCCGGTATCTGGCGTCGTTCCGGCGATCGCTCGCCGACGCCACCTAGCGCTCGATTGCGCGGGTGCCGGGAGCAGCAGCGCTACTTACGCGAGTTCGAACTCGATCTTTCCTGTCGCAATCTCGGCAGATACCAGTCGAACGCGCACCGTATCGCCAGCCGAAACCGTGCCGGAGATGCGAGCCGTGATCACCGGTTCAGCAATCTGAATGACTCCACCCTCGGCGCGCTCCGAAACCACTGTTGCTTCGAACTCGTCGCCCACTCGCGGCCGCAACAGTGCCGCTTCGATCACGTCGACCGAAGCGCGGTCGAACTGCGATGCGAGCTGACTCGTGCGGCCCATGATCTTGGGCAGTTGGGGCAGCGCTTCGCGCACCCATTTCGGCACTTCGCGCCCCGCGACAATCGCTTCACACGCGACAAGTACGAAGCGGTCGACGAGTCGACGCAGCGGCGCTGTTGCGTGAGCGTAAGGCGCTGCTACGGCAGCTTGGATGGTGTCTTCGGGCAGTTCACCGTCGAAGGGCGTGTAGCCCGCTCCACGGAACAGCGAGGTGGCGGCGTGGGTCGCCGCGAGAGCACGCGGATCGGAGTGGTCGAGAGCCCGCAAGTACTCGCCATAGTTCTGGTTCTCGGGCCACGGGCATCCAAGGCTCGCCACTTGACGGCGGAACTGTTCGAGCGTTTCATCATCGGGCGCGGGCATCGTGCGCAGAATGCCGACTTTGCCTTCGAGCATGATGCGAGCGGCTTCCATGCCGGTCATGAGCGAGACATGCGCGTTGTAATCCTCAACGGGCAGCGACGCTCGACGCTCGATCACATACTGGCCATCAACGACAGCCACTTCTTCGTCGGGACGGTTGAGGCTCGCTCCCCCGCGCTGGCGTTCAAGTTCGATACGCAGGCGCCCAAACTCGGGCAGCAGCGAGAGGGATTCGTCCGCGCGGTCGTTGTCGAGCAACTCTTGCACTTCGAGATAGTTGAACTGGCGACGGTTACGCACTTGCGCACGCACGAGAGTTGTCGTGATGACCTCGCCCGCGGCATCCAAGTCAAAAGTCCAGACAAAAGCGGGTCGCGTCGCACCGGCGAGAAGCGAGGCGGCGTCTTCACTGATGATCGTCGGATGCAGCGGCACCCGGTCGTCAGGACCGTACAAGGTTTGGCCACGCTTGCGGGCTTCAGCATCCACGGCTGAGCCGGGAAGCACGAAGGCGGGCACTTCTGCGATGGCGTACATCACGCGCAGTGTTTCGCCGGTGCGTTCGAGGTAGAGCGCCTGGTCGAGATCGGTCGCGCCCTCGGGGTCAATCGTCACAAACGGGATGCCGGTGAGGTCGCGTTCCGGCGGCTCGAATGCTGCCACTGCGGCGTTGGCTGCTTCCTCGACTTCAGCGCTGAACTCGGTGGGAAGCTTCAGCTCGACCCGCACTGCTGCGAGCGCCTGAGCCAACTCGTCGTCGGTGTCGAGTGGCCGAACGCGCGGCACCACGAGCCGGGGTTCCCAGTGACGCGGCGTACCCGACTGCGGTGTTCCTTCAGAATCAAAGTTTCTCAATGGGAGCAATCTTGATCAGCAGGCGCTTGCGCCCGGAGGTGTCGAACTGAACGTCAGCGATGCTCTTAGGGCCAGCGCCCGTGACTTGGTTCACGGTTCCGTCACCAAAATCAGTGTGCCGGATGCGGTCGCCCGCCGCCAGCGTGAGGTCACCGTTGTCGCGCACGGTTGCGGTGATGGGGCTGGCCCATTCGGTCTTGGCCCGCGGCGGTGCCGGAGGCAGACCACCGGATGCCGCTTGCCGCAGCGAGCCGGCCCACGAGCCACCGCCACTGTTGCCGTCGCGGCGAGCGTTGAGCGCACGGGATTGGGTTCCGCCGCGCGAGTTCGCCATGCCGGGTGATTGCTTCCACTCGATGAGTTCGGTGGGAATCTCTTGCAGGTAGCGGCTCGGCATCGCGACGTTGACTTCGCCGAACTGGGCGCGGGTCATGGCCAGCGAGAGAAAGAGTCGTTTGCGGGCACGCGTGATGCCGACATAGAACAGTCGACGTTCTTCGGCGGGGCCGCCAGGCTCGTTCGCCGACATGCGGTGCGGCAGCAGGTCTTCTTCGACACCGGTGAGGAACACCGAATCGTATTCGAGGCCCTTCGCGGTGTGCAGCGTCATGAGCGAGACGGTTCCGCTGGAGTCATCCAGATCATCGGCCGCCGCCACGAGAGACACCTCGGTGAGGAAGTCGAGCAGGGTGCCGTCGGGGTTGTTCTTGCCAAACTCCTTCGTCACCGCCACGAGCTCGTCAACGTTCTCGGCGCGAGCTTCGTCTTGCGGGTCTTGCGAGGCGCGCAGCGCCGTCAGATACCCCGAGCGCTCTAGAAGCTCGGTCAAAATATCAGCGGGCTTGGATGTCTCCACCTTCGCCATCACTTCGTCGAGCACCTCAGCCAGACCAACGATCGCTTTCGTGACCTTGGGGCCGAGGCCGAGTTCGGAGGCGTTGCGCATCGCATCGCGCAATGTCATGCCCCGGTCATCCGCCCACGCCTGCAGCGCAGCTTCCGTCGCCGGGCCAATGCCCCGCTTCGGCGTGTTCATGATGCGACGCAGAGCCAGCGGATCCGCCGGGTTCGCGACCGCAATCAAGTAGCCGAAGGCATCCTTGATTTCTGCGCGCTCATAGAACTTCGTGCCGCCGAGCACGCGGTACGGCAACGCTGCGCGAATGAAAATCTCTTCCAGCGCACGAGTCTGCGAGTTGGTGCGATAGAAAACCGCGACGTCTTTGTAGGCGACGCCCTGATCGTGCAGCTTCTGAATCTCGTCGGCCACAAACTGCGCTTCGTCGTGGCCCGAGTAACCGGTGAAGCCCATGATCTTGTCGCCAGCACCCACGGTCGTGAAGAGCTTCTTGTCTTTGCGATCGAAGTTGTGCGAGATCACCGCGTTGGCGGCATCCAGAATCGTCTGGGTTGAGCGGTAGTTCTGCTCAAGCAGAATCACGGTCGAGTTCGGAAAGTCGCGCTCGAACTCCACAATGTTGCGGATGTCGGCCCCGCGGAACGCATAAATCGACTGGTCACTGTCGCCGACCACGGTCAGCGACGCGGCATCCGCCTCGCTGCTGGAGCCGGCAATGAGCACTCCAGGCGAGGTCTCGAACTGCTCAGGAGCTGGCGGCCGCGTCAGCTCGCGGATGAGCGAATACTGCGCGTGGTTGGTGTCCTGATATTCGTCAACAAGGATGTGCTTGAAGCGACGCTGGTAGGTGGCCGCGATCTGCGGGAACGCCCGGAACAGGTACACGGTCTGCCCGATGAGGTCGTCGAAGTCGAAGGCGTTGGCGTCGCTGAGGCCGCGAGTGTAGCGCCGGAAGACCTCAAGGAACTTCTTCTCTGTCGGGTCGCTCATGTTGGCATCCCGCGCGAAACCGTCGACGTCGGTTAGCTCATTCTTGAGCTGCGAAATGCGGTTCGCGGCCTTGCTGACCGTGAGGCCGAACATGTCGGCGTCGAGCTCTTTGAGAATCCGCTTGAGCAGAGCTTTGCTGTCGGCCGAGTCATAAATGGTGAAGTTCTTGGAGAACCCAAAGGCTTCAGCTTCGCGGCGCAAAATGCGTACGCAGGCGGAGTGGAAGGTCGAGATCCACATGCCCTCGGCGGTATTGCCCACGATGGCACCCACACGCTCGCGCATTTCGGCGGCAGCCTTGTTGGTGAAGGTGATGGCAAGAATCTGGCTCGGCCAGGCTTCTCCCGAACGCAACAGCCCGGCAATGCGACGCGTCAGAACGCTCGTCTTACCCGAGCCAGCGCCCGCCACAATCAGCAGCGAAGGCCCGCGGTATTCAACAGCCTCCCGTTGACGCGGATTCAGCCCGTCGAGCAGAGGGTCGCTAATGGAATCCCCGTCGTCAGAACGGCCAGGGTCGTGAGGGTCAAGAGCAGTCGTCATGGCCCCTCGACTCTACCCGCGCGCGCTGACGGCGAGGTCGGGTTGGTCCGCGAAAACGCCATCGAGACCGGAATCGATGAGCATCCGAAACTCCGCACGCCAATCTCCGTGTTGCTCGGGCTGCTTGCTCGAGCGCAAGTTCTTCGGCAAGAAGCGGTTCTCAGCCCTCAGTGTCCAGCAGAAAACGAGAAGCCCGGCCGCATGAGCGCGCTCAACGAGATCGTTGGTGCCGGTGAGATTGCCCGCCAGATCTTTCACCATCAGCATCTTCTTATCGACGCTGATTCCGTCGACTTCGCGGGTCAATTGGGCAAGGCCGTCAGCGGTGAGATGGTCGGCGTAGCTCCGCGCTTTCGCACCGAAGCGCGCAATCAAATCAGACGGCGCCCCGCTCGACTCGAGCAAGAACACGAGCTGGCCCGGAATCCCACGCTCCCGGATGCGGTGCAGCACGCTCTGCTCGAATGATTCAATAATGAGGTTGTCGGCCGTCGCCCACCCGCTCACGTCGCGGGCGAAAAGCTCGTCAAGCGGCAGCCCGATCGACGCAAAATAGCTCGCATGCTTGATCTCAGCGACGATCTTCAGGGGGCGACGCGCAGCCTCCGGATGCTGGTCCACAACCTCAAGCAGGTCGCTCAATCGCAGAATCGGCGAAACATCGTTGTGGGCGGTACTCGCTTGCCGCACCTCGGGCAAGCGTTCACGAGCGTGCAGAGTGCTGAGTTCCTCCCACGTGAAGTCTTCCGTAAACCAGCCCGTCATCGCGGTGCCGTCGATCGTCTTTGACGTGCGCCGGTCAGCAAACTCGGGATGCTCCGCCACATCCGTTGTGCCCGAAATTTCGTTCTCATGGCGCAACACCAGCACGCCATCGCGGGTGGCCACAATGTCGGGTTCGACAGCATCCGCCCCCAGGGTGAAAGCGAGTTCGTAGGCGGCTCGAGTGTGCTCTGGGCGGTATCCGCTTGCCCCGCGGTGCCCGATCACAAGCGGGCGAATGGTGGTGCTCATTGGGTCAAGAATATGCGTTACGCGACCAACCACTAATATTTAGTTATGCCCGAATGTTCGTCATGCGCTGCAACAGTGCAACCGGAGTGGAAATTCTGCATTTATTGCGGAGAACCCACGTCTGCTGATGCCGCCCGCCCGGCGCCGCTGGCAGCAAAACGGACGAGTCCTTTGGCTATTCTCGCGCTCATTTTGGCCGCGATTGGCGGGCCTCCAGCCCTCATCTTTGGCCACTTGGCGCTTCGGCAGATCAAAGAGACGGGCGAACGCGGCAAGGCCATGGCGATCATTGCCACGGCGCTGGGTTATGTGTGGTTAGTCGTGTGGGCAATTCTGTTGTACTCGCTGCTCACCAATGGTCGCTAAGCCGCCAACACGCACGCGGTTCCGGGAGCCAACCCGGCGCCTTCCCCTGCGGTGGGGCAACTACGCCGACCGCTACTACACGGGGTTAGTGCTCATCATCGCGGGCGCCATGCACCTGCAGGGAGCCAACAACTACACGCTCATCATCTTGCTCATCGGCACCACATCGACGGTCGTCGGGTACTCGATCATGCCTGCGAAAGGGTGGCGACGGATGATCGTGGCCCTGCCAGCGGTCACCCAAATCTGGCTCATGCTCACGGGCCCGATGTCGATGTGGACCCTCGTGATCCCGCTGCTGTGCTGGCTCATCGTGCGACACCGACCGCTCATCTCGTATCTCGCGCTTGCCCTCCCGATTGCCAACGGCATCATCCTTCCGCGGTTCTATCAGGAGTACTCGCAGATGCCTCAAGCACTCGCCATTTCTTTCGTCGTGCTCGTGGCGGCAGCCTGGCTTGCTCGGCTGATCGCTGTCAGCGCAGCCGCCCGACGCTAAAACGCGGCATTTCTCAGCGAACTCCGGTAGTTTTGGGGGTGCGTCACAAACGTGTGACACCACACCAACCAGAGGAATCATGGCACTCAATAACCCCGCTTTCTCCCGCGATGCTGCATTCAGCTCGCGCGGCGGAATCGCCGTCGCGAACCAGGTCTCCAACCAGCAGCTCAACGACATGTACAACCAGGAGTCGGCTCCCGCCTCCGGTGATGTCATGACCGTTGAAGACACCATCGCCAAGACTGTAGGGGCCTTCGCGCTGCTCGTCGTCGGCGCTGGCCTCAGCTGGATGCTCGTTCCCGCATTTCCCCTTCTGTGGATCGGTGCAGGCCTCATCGGCTTCGTGCTGGCCCTCGTCAACATCTTCAAGAAGCAGCCCTCCGGCGCTCTTGTTCTGACTTACGCCGCCTTTGAAGGTCTCTTCGTCGGCGGCATCTCGCGCGTCTTCGAAAACGCATATAGCGGAGTCGTCTCGCAGGCCGTCATCGCCACCGTCGTTGTTGTGGGCGTCACGCTCGCGCTCTTCGCGAGTGGCAAGATTCGCGCGTCGAAGAAGGCCACCAAGGTCTTCATGATTGCGATGATCGGTTACGTTGTCTTCTCGCTCGTGAACTTCGTCATGATGATCACCGGCGCTACCGACAACGCATTCGGGCTTCGCAGCGAGACCATCTTCGGCATCCCCTTCGGTCTCATCTTGGGCGTGCTGGTCGTCATCATGGCCGCGTACTCACTCGTGCTCGACTTCGACTTCATCCAGCGAGGTGCCAACAATCGCGCACCCCGCGCGTTCGGCTGGAAGGGTGCCTTCGGAATCATGGTCACCGTCATCTGGCTCTACCTCGAACTGCTGCGCATGTTCGCCATCAGCCGCGACTAGCAGCACCACTCAGCAACGACAAAGCCCCCGTCACCTCGGCATTAGCCGGGTAACGGGGGCTTTGTCGTTAAAGCGCTATTCCCACTCGATAGTTCCTGGCGGCTTCGACGTGACGTCGAGAACCACGCGGTTGACCCCATCCACCTCGTTGGTGATGCGGTTAGAAATCTTGGCGAGCACGTCGTACGGCAGGCGCGTCCAGTCGGCGGTCATCGCGTCTTCCGACGAGACGGGGCGCAATACGATCGGGTGACCGTAAGTGCGACCGTCGCCCTGCACACCGACCGAGCGCACGTCAGCGAGAAGCACGACGGGGCACTGCCAGATCGTGTCATCCAGACCAGCGGCGGTCAGCTCGGCGCGAGCAATCGCGTCAGCCTTGCGCAGCAACTCGAGACGGTCGTGAGTGACCTCACCAATGATGCGGATGCCGAGGCCAGGGCCAGGGAACGGCTGGCGGCCAACAATGACCTCCGGCAAGCCCAGCTCGCGACCGATCGCGCGCACCTCATCTTTGAACAGGGTGCGCAGCGGTTCGACAAGCTCGAACTGCAAGTCTTCGGGGAGCCCGCCAACGTTGTGGTGGCTCTTGATGTTGGCGGTGCCGGTTCCTCCGCCACTTTCGACGACATCCGGGTAGAGCGTTCCCTGCACGAGGAACTTCACAGTGTCTTCGCTGCCCTTCGTCTCAAGTACGAGGGCTTCTGCGGCGTTCTCAAAGCTGCGGATGAACTCGCGGCCGATGATCTTGCGCTTCGTTTCGGGGTCAGTGACTCCGGCGAGAGCATCCATGAACTGATCGACGGCATCGACGGTGACGAGACGCACACCGGTCGAGGCAACGTAATCTTCTTCAACCTGGCGGCGCTCATCCTGACGCAGCAGACCGTGGTCAACAAAGATGCAAACGAGTTGATCGCCCACAGCTTCGTGCACGATCGCGGCAGCAACAGCGGAATCGACGCCACCAGAGAGACCACAAATGACCTTGGCCGAGCCAACTTGCTCGCGAATGCGCGCAACCTGCTCAGCAATAACGTTGCCACTGTTCCAGTCGGCGGGGATGCCGGCAGCATCGTGCAAGAAGTTCTCGAGCAAGTCTTGACCGTGCGTCGAGTGCTTGACCTCGGGGTGCCACTGCACTCCATACAGACCGCGCTCAACGCTGGAGAATGCGGCGACCGGAGTCGCCTCGCTGCTCGCCAAAACGGCAAAACCTTCTGGCGCTTCGGTCACAGCATCACCGTGGCTCATCCACACCGTCTGTTCCGACGGCTGGTCGCCCAAGAGGTTTCCGCCACCGCCCTGAACGGTCATGTCGGTAGCGCCGTATTCGCGCAGCCCCGTCTTGGCAACGGTGCCGCCGAGCTGACGTGCCATCACCTGGAAGCCGTAGCAAATACCAAAAACAGGAACACCGAGCTTGAGGATGCCGGGGTCGAGGTCGGGCGAGCCAGGCTCGTAGACGCTCGAGGGGCCACCACTCAGCACGATGCCAGCCGGGTTCTTGGCGGCGATCTCTGCTGCGGTGATCGTGTGGGGAACAATCTCGCTATAGACGTTCGCCTCACGCACACGACGCGCGATCAGTTGCGCGTATTGGGCGCCGAAGTCGACGACAAGAACGGGGCGTGCATTCGTGTCTGCGGATGTGGCCGTGGAGTCGGTCATGCAGTTGCCTTTGCGGAGTCAGCGCCGGCCGCTTTCGCGGCTGCAGCGGATTCGAGGGTCGCGATCTTCGTCTCAACGAGTCGCGGTACCTGACGTTCGAGGAAGAACGACAGAAAAGGGATGACACCGCCGAGGGCGATGTAGAGGAAGCGCAGGAACGAGTAACGCGTGAGGCGCCACAGGATGAAGTCTGCGGCAACGTAGAAGACGTAAAGCCAGCCGTGAACGATCAGAATGATGGTCGATACGTTGATGCCCTGCACGAGCTCTTTTGGCGTGAGCGTCAAGAAAGCGGAAGGGCCGTTGAGCTCGATGTCGCCGCCCAGTCCGTAGCGGAAGATCATCATGAGGCACAGCACAAGCAGGAAGGTACCGGTGACGATCGACGACACCTTGTAGAACGAAAGAGTGCGTCGAATGCTGGGAATATCTGAAAGCCGGGGACCGAGAGCCATGGCTCTAGTCTACGGCCGCGTCAGAGCTGCGAGCTTCGCGCTCCTCTTCCCACACATCCCGCACAAGGCGGAACCAAAGGAAGACGGCGAATCCCGCGAACACTACCCATTCAACGGCGTAGAACACGTTGAGCAGGTTGAGCGAAACCTCGGTCGATGGCGGGGGCGAATCAATCGTCTCGAGACCTGCGGGAGCATCGAAGCTGATAACATATCCGCCGTAGGTTCCCGCCGGAACCTCTGACCACAGGTTCACGAGTTCAGAGACAGCGAGTGCGCTGCGCTCCCCCTCTTCAAAGTCAGACTGTTGGGGCGACTCGGTTGGCAGCAGCCTTCCGGTGATCGTCAGCGTGGTCGCCATCGTGTCTAAATCAGCGATAGCGGATGCCGCGGCATCCGCCGACTCGGCCCAGCCCAACGCGATGGCGATACTCGCACCGCTCGGTTCAACTCCATGAGCGACGACCCAGTAGCCCATTCCTTGGCTGTCGTTGTTGCGGTCGGAGAGGATGACGTAGTCGCCCGCAATGAGCTCAGCCGTGAGCGTGACCGTTTGACCTGTCGTGAGGTACGACAACGGTTCTTGGGCTGTAGCGACCGAATCGAGTTCGACGACGCTCTCGCTCTGTTGCGCGGTGATCTCGCCACCCTCGAGGCTGCGGCTGAGCTGCCACTGGCCGAGGGCTGCGAAACTGGCGGCAATAGCGAGAGCCAAGACGAGGGCGCCGATCCAGCGCGGTCGACGCGCGATTTCCCACATCGTCGCTGGCTCAGTGCTGGGGGCTGGCGTGCTCAGGGGGGAATTGCTCGTACTCACTCGCTAACAATATCTGGTGCTGCGAGGCGAACCCTGTCAGCCGACTCGTCGTCGGGCTGCTTTTGGCTCGCCAATTCTGCGTCGACCCGCTGTAGGTAGCGCTCAACTTCCGTCTGAGTACGGGCTTTATCCCACCCCAGCACATCAGCCATGAGTTCTGCCGCGACGGGCGCAGCGGAGACTCCGCGATCCCATGCCTCAATCGATATACGTGTGCGGCGAGCCAGCACGTCGTCGAGGTGAAGGGCACCTTCGGCACTCGTGGCATACACGATTTCGGCAGCGATGTAGTCGTCTGCACCGGGGAGCGCTTCGGCCAGGCTTGGCGTCGCGCGCACAAGCTCAAGCACCTCGGTGGCGAGCACGCCGTAGCGGTTGAGAAGATGTTCGACGCGCGACTTGTGCACGTCGTAGCTGCGCGCGAGGGCGGCGCGCTTGTTCCATGCAGCCCGGTAGCCCTCCGCCCCGAGCAGTGCGACCTCTTCGGTGATGCTCGGCGAAATCTTGCCGTCGAGAGCGTCGACCGCGGCATCCACAGCGTCCTTGGCCATGATGCGGTAGGTCGTCCACTTGCCGCCGGCGACAACAACGAGACCGGGAACACTGTGGGCAACGATGTGTTCGCGGCTGAGCTTTGACGTGAGGTCTGACTCCCCCGCGAGCAGCGGGCGGAGGCCGGCATAGACACCTTCGACATCATCACGGGTCAGCGGAACGGCCAGTACTTTATTGACATGCGCCAGCAAATAGTCGATATCGGCCGCCGTGGCAGCGGGATGCGCTTTGTCGAGATCCCAGTCGGTGTCGGTGGTGCCGATGAGCCAATGACGGCCCCACGGAATCACAAAGAGCACGCTCTTCTCGGTGCGCAGCAGCAGCCCCAGCTTCGATTGGAAACGATCGCGCGGCACCACAAGGTGCACCCCTTTGGACGCTCGCACCTTGAACTGGCCACGCGTACCGACCATCGCCTGAGTGTCATCGGTCCACACTCCGGTGGCGTTGACAACCTGCTTGGCGCGAACCTCAAACTTCTCGCCCGTCTCAAGATCGTGCGCCAGCACACCGACAACCCGCTCGCCGACCTTGACAAAATCTTCGACCCGAACACGGTTCGCAACGTGAGCGCCGTAGAAGCTCGCGGTGCGCGCGAGCGTCGATACATAGCGGGCGTCATCGACTTGAGCGTCGTAGTACGTAAGTCCGCCGCGGAAGGCATCAGCGCGCAAGCTCGGCGCCGCCCGCAGCATCTGGCCGCGCGTCAGGTGACGGTGATGAGGCACTCCGGGAGGTCGCCCACCCGTGTAACTCAGAAGATCGTAGAGCAACATTCCGGCACCGATATATAGCCGCTCAAAGATCGGCTTCGTCACCGGATAAAGAAATCGCACCGGCCGCACGAGATGAGGAGCAAGACGCTGCAAGAGCAAGCCACGCTCCTTGAGCGCTTCGCGCACCAGCCGAAAGTCGAGCTGTTCCAGATAGCGGATGCCGCCGTGCACGAGCTTCGATGACCGGCTCGACGTGCCCGAGGCCCAGTCACGCGCCTCAACCATGCCGACGTTGAGGCCGCGCGTCACGGCATCCAAGGCACTACCCGTGCCAACGATGCCGCCACCGATCACGAGGATGTCGAGTTCAGTGTCGCGCAGCGCCGCAATGGCTGCTGTTCGTTGCTCAGCGCTCAGTGGCGCTGTCGGGGCAATCGATCGAAGTGTGACCATTGTTTTCCTCCAGCGCCAGTTGACGTAAACGTGGGTTTAGCTACAGCGGATTGTACGGAGCAACAACAACATCGACCCGTTGGAATTCCTTGAGGTCGGAGTAGCCGGTGGTGGCCATCGAGCGACGCAGCGCACCGATGAGGTTCGACTGACCGTTCGGGTGTGACGATGGCCCGTTAAGGATTTCTGCGAGAGGAGCAAGCTGCCCAACTTCGACACGGTTTCCGCGGGGAAGTTCGGAGTGGTGCGCCTCTTGGCCCCAGTGGTAACCGCCACCAGGAGCTTCGGTCGCGCGGGCAAGGGTGCTGCCGAGCATGACGGCGTCGGCGCCGACGGAGATCGCTTTCACGATGTCGCCACTGGTACCGAGGCCACCATCGGCGATGACGTGAACGTAGCGTCCACCCGACTCGTCCATGTAGTCGCGGCGGGCGCCAGCAACATCGGCAACCGCTGTTGCCATGGGAGCGTGGATGCCGAGGGCAGTGCGCGTGGTGCTGGAGGCTCCGCCACCAAATCCGACGAGCACTCCGGCGGCTCCGGTGCGCATGAGGTGCAGTGCTGCGGTGTAGGTTGCGGCACCGCCCACGATCACGGGCACGTCGAGTTCGTAGATGAATTCCTTGAGGTTGAGCGGCTCAGTCGTCTTGGAGACGTGTTCGGCACTCACAGTCGTGCCGCGGATGACGAACAGGTCGACTCCGGCATCCACCACTGTTTGGTACAGCTCTTGTGTGCGTTGCGGGCTTAGTGCGCCAGCGACGGGCACTCCGGCTTCGCGGATCTCGGCGAGACGCTGAGTGACAAGCTCGGGCTTGATCGGCTCGGCATACAGCTGCTGCATCCGTGCGGTCGCCTGGTCGGCGGGCAACGAACGGATTTCTTCGAGAACGGGTTCGGGGTTCTCGTACCGGGTCCAGAGCCCTTCGAGGTCGAGCACTCCCAGCCCGCCGAGCTTTCCCATCGCAATTGCTGTTGCTGGCGAGACCACGGAGTCCATCGGAGCAGCGATCACGGGGATGTCGAACGTGTAGGCGTCAATCGTCCAGCTCACCGACACATCACGGGGGTCACGCGTACGGCGCGACGGCACGATAGCGATGTCATCAAAGGAGTAGACGCGGCGAGCGCGCTTGGCGCGGCCAATCTCGAAATCATTCACTACTCCAGCCTACCGCGCCGAGGATTGGGCGGAACCTGTCCACCATTGACAACCATTAAACAACTGTTTAGTTTGTTAAACATGCGTTCAAGATCGGATGACTCCACCACCAAAGCCCGCATCCGTGACGCCGCAATTCGGCTCATCGGGCATAACGGGTTCGCCGCAACGAGCGCCCGCGCCGTAGCAACGGAGGCCGGCGTGAGCGCTGGCCTCGTCATTCACCACTTTGGAAGCATGCGCGAACTCAAAGCCGCGTGCGATGACTTCATCATCACGGAGGTCACCCACCGCAAAGCGGGACTGGGCGAAGGAGACGTGAGCGCGGCAGTAAGCGAGTGGTACGCCGACCTCGCCACCTTCGAGCCTTGGCTTATCTACCTGGGTCGCCTCTTCACCGATGACTCTGTCGCGGGCGCCGACCTCTTCGACCGCTTTGTCGAGATGTCCCACACGATGCTGCGCGAGGGAGTAGCCAGCGGCACCATCACGCCAACAGCCGACGAGCACGCCCGCGCTGTGCTCCTCGTCACCCACAGCCTGTCGACACTCACCCTGCAAAGCCACATCGCTCGCAGCCTCGGCAGCAGTCACTTCGGCCTCGACAGCCTCAGCCGCATGGGCAATGCCGCCCTCGAGCTCTACACCCACGGCATTTACACCCCCTCAACCACTCCCTCCTAGGAAGGACCGGGCTCCGGCCCCACCCATGACTTACGCCATAGAAACCCACGCGCTCACCAAGCGCTACGGCAGCAATAGTGCCCTCGACGGCCTCGACCTCGCCGTCGAAACCGGCAGCGTGTTCGGCATGATTGGTCCCAACGGCGCCGGCAAGACAACCGCCATGAGGCTACTGCTTGACATCATTCGCCCCACGTCCGGCAGCGCCACGGTGCTCGGCAAGTCCCCCATCGCTGGCGGTGCTGCGCTGCGCCGCGACATCGGATTCCTGCCGGGGGAACTCCTCCTCGAGGGCCGCATCACTGGCCGCTCACTACTCAAGCACTACGCCGCGATCAGCGGCCCCGTCGCGCCCGGCCGCATCGACGCGCTCTCTGAGCGCTTAGGGCTCGACCTCACCCGCCACGTACGCACTCTCTCCAAAGGCAACAAGCAGAAGCTGGGGCTCGTGCAGGCCTTCATGCACGAGCCGAAACTTCTCGTGCTCGATGAACCTACGAGCGGCCTCGACCCTCTGGTGCAACAAGAGTTCCTCTCGATGGTGCGCGAAGCCCAACACAATGGCCAAACGGTGTTCCTCAGCTCTCATGTCTTGAGCGAAATCCAGAACGCTGCCGATCAGGTCGCGGTGCTGCGCAACGGCACGGTAGTAAAAGTCGGTGACGTTGCCAGCCTGCGAGCGAGCGCCATTCGCCGCGTTGTCATTGACTTCACGGATGCCGCAGCCGACGACATCCGCACGGCATTGATTGCGCTGCCTCAACTAGACAATCTCGCCGTCACCGCTGGCGATGTGGTGCAAGTCACCGGCACGGTCGAGGGACACATCGATGCGCTCGTCAAGGCGATCGCCCCGTTCCACGTGGTCGACCTTCGGGTTGAAGAGCAAGATCTCGAATCGTCAGTTATCGATCTCTACTCGAATGAGGCAACCAAATGAGTCAGCCTACGAGCGCCAGCTTTCTCCCGCTCACTCGACGCAATCTCGCCGATTCTTGGCGTGGCCTGCTCGGTTGGACTGCCGGAGTTGCCGGCGCGATCTTCCTCTACGTTCCGTTGTATTCGTCGTTCTCGGGCGAGAACGCGGGCTTCGATGAGGTCATCAAATCGATTCCCGAGGGGCTTTCGAGCACTCTCGGTTTCGAGGACCTCACGAGCGGCGCCGGCTATGTCCAGGCCACGTTCCTCGGCCTGATCGGCTTCGTTCTGTTCACCATTGCCGCCACGCTGTGGAGCTCGGCCGCAATCGCAGGCGACGAAGAATCGGGTTCGCTCGAACTCACTCTCGCCCACGGCGTCTCCCGAGTGCAGATCATGGTCGAGCGCAGTCTCGGCGTCATGCTCCGACTGCTATGGCTCAGCATCGTCTCGGCGCTGCTGATTCTCGCGCTCAACGATTCCTCGGGAATCGACCTCGAGCCTGCTCACGTGGTCGCTGGATGCGCGGCGCTACTCGGTCTGGGAGTGCTCGCAGCCAGTTTCGGCCTCGCCGTCGGCGCCATCACTGGTCGCCGCGCCTTCGCCTCCGCCGCTGCGGCCGGAATCTCCCTGCTGGGCTACATTCTTAACTCGCTCGGCAACCAAAGTGCCGATGTCGAATGGCTTCACAGCCTCTCCCCGTACCATTGGGCGTTCGGCAATTCACCGCTGAGCGAGGGAGTCGACGGGGGTTCCCTCGGCCTCATCTTCGGCATCTCGGCCGTTGTGCTCGCGCTCGGCGGAGTCGTCTTCAACCGCCGCGACGTCTCCGCTTAAGGGCGCACGCACACACCTCCCTTCACGACTGAAGGCCTGCTGGAAGCAATTGCTCCAGCAGGCCTTCAGTGTCTCTCGCTCACTCACTTCCGGGCGCAATGGCCAAGACGAGTGCGCGTGTTAGCGACGGTAGTTCGGCGCCTCAACAACCATCTGGATGTCGTGGGGGTGCGATTCTTTCAAGCCTGCGGCGGTAATCCGCACAAACTTGCCCTTCTGCTGGAGCTCCTCAATGGTGCGAGCTCCCGTGTAGAACATCGACTGACGAAGACCACCGAGCAACTGGTACATGACGGTGGAAACGGGGCCACGGTAAGGAACCTGGCCCTCGATGCCCTCAGGGATGAGCTGGTCATCCGACGGCACATCAGCCTGGAAGTAGCGGTCGCGCGAGTAGGACGTCTTTTTGCCTCGCGTCTGCATGGCGCCGAGCGAACCCATTCCGCGGTAGCTCTTGAACTGCTTGCCATTGAGGAAGATGAGGTCGCCGGGGCTCTCATCGGTTCCGGCGAGCAACGAACCGAGCATGACGGTCTCAGCACCGGCAACGAGTGCCTTGGCGATGTCACCGGAATACTGGAGGCCACCATCAGCGATGACCGGGATGCCGGCCTCCCGCGCTGCGAGTGACGCTTCGTACACGGCGGTCACCTGCGGTACTCCGACACCGGCCACGACACGGGTCGTGCAGATCGATCCGGGGCCAACGCCGACCTTGACGGCATCCACCCCTGCATCGATGAGCGCTTGAGCACCCGCGCGAGTAGCAACGTTGCCGCCGATGATGTCGATCGCGTCAAACGACGAGTCAGCCTTGAGGCGACGAACGATATCGATCACGCCAGCGGACTCGCCATTGGCGGTGTCGACCACGATGAGGTCAACACCAGCATCGCGCAAGCGTTCGGCGCGCTCCCACGCGTCGCCGAAGAAACCGATTGCCGCTCCGACGCGCAGTCGTCCTTCTTCGTCTTTAGTGGCGTTGGGGTATTGGTCGGTCTTCTCAAAGTCCTTGACCGTGATGAGACCACTGAGCTTGCCTGCGTCGTCGACGAGAGGCAGCTTTTCGATCTTGTGCTTGTTCAGGAGGGCGATAGCGCCCTCGCGGTCGATGCCGACTGGAGCGGTCACGAGCGGCGTCGTCGTCATGACGTCGCGCACGAGCACCGAATCCATATCTTCTGGCTCGATGAACCGCATGTCACGGTTCGTGATGATTCCGACGAGTGTTCCGTCTTCTTCCACGACAGGAAGACCAGAGACACGGAACTGGCCACAGAGGGCGTCCACTTCGGCAACAGTCGCTTGTTGCGTAGTTGTTACCGGATTGGTAATCATGCCCGATTCGCTGCGTTTGACCTTGTCGACGTAGGCCGCCTGATCGTCGATCGAGAGGTTGCGGTGAAGCACCCCAAGACCACCGTTGCGGGCCATCGCAATGGCCATTCGAGCCTCGGTAACCGTGTCCATTGCCGATGAAATAAGCGGCGAAGACACCCGGATTCTGCGGGTGAGACGTGAACTGGTGTCAGCATCGCTTGGAATTACATCGGTGTGCCCGGGCAAAAGCATTACGTCGTCATAGGTGAGGCCGACGAAGCCGAAGGGGTCTGGCTGTTCCATGTTAAATCTTCCTTACGGCGGGAGCGCGAAACCGGTGATCTTGTGTTAAATCTCCGGCCAATCAATATTAACGGGTTTCATGCCAGAACATTCCCCCGCATAATGGCTTCACCGCTTTGTACCCGACAAGCATTTGTATGTCGGACCGCAATCGGCCGGTGTCGTCATTGCCGTCGACACGTCAGAACCCGCTGGGATTCTTGATTCCGGCTGGGTCCCTTCCTGGAGGTCCTGTGAACACAGCGGAATATCGCCGCACGCGACGGAAAAATAGACGAGGAGTGCTTGTAGCACTCATTGTTGCTCTTTCTGCCGCCTTCTCTCTGATGGCCATGCCTGCAATGGCCGACGAGGTTAACGTCGACGAATACGACAACAGCATCATCGGTAACGTCAAGCTCGAGAGCGTGGCGCTAGAGGGTGTACTTCTCACCATCTCTGGCGGCGGCTACGAGGTTGAAGTAGCCACGGATGCTGATGGTCGCTGGAAAGTCGGCGTTCCCGACGGTGACGAATTCACTGTCACTCTCAACGAAGACACGCTGCCCGAGGGCATTGCGGTAATCGACGAGGTGGGCGACGACGACACTCCCAACGTCAAAGAGGCGATGATCGGCCCCAGTGGCTCGACCGTCATGAACTTCTTTATCGGCCGCGGTGAACGTAACGTCACGAGCTTCTTCGATCAGTTCGTCGAACGTATCGTCAACGGCGTGAACTTCGGACTGATGCTCGGCCTCGCGGCCATTGGCATCTCGCTCGTTTACGGAACCACCGGGCTCTCCAACTTTGCGCACGCAGAAATGGTGACCTTCGGTGCGGTGATGGCACTCATTGTGTCGGTCGACCTCGGTTGGCCCGTCTGGATAGCGATACCCCTTGCCGTGCTCCTCAGTGCCGGCTTCGGGTGGTCACTCGATGCCGCGCTCTGGAAACCGCTGCGCAAGAAGGGCGTCGGTATCGTTCAGCTCATGATCGTGTCAATCGGTCTGTCGCTGGCACTGCGCTATACCTTCCAGTACTTCCGTGGAGGAGGAACCGAGCAACTGCCCGGCTCCGACTCCCCCGATATTCCGCTCTTCGGATCGGTATCGCTCAGCCAAACCAACATGATCAGCATGGTCATCAGCATCGTCGTGATCTGTATCTTCGCGTGGTGGCTCGTCAAGACCAAGATCGGTAAGGCAACTCGCGCCGTCTCCGACAACCCGTCGCTGGCAGCGGCATCCGGAATCGACGTCGACCAGGTCGTCCGTGTGGTGTGGATCCTCGCTGCAGCCATGGCCGGCCTCGCCGGTGTGCTGTGGGCCTACTTCCGTCCAGGCATCCGCTGGGATATGGGGGCGCAGATTCTGCTGCTCGTCTTCGCAGCGGTAACCCTCGGTGGACTGGGCACAGCATTTGGTGCGCTTGTCGGCTCGATCATCGTCGGCGTTCTTGTTGAGACGTCTAGCCTCTTCATCCCATCCGACCTGAAGTATGTCGGCGCGCTCGGTGTGCTCATCATCGTCTTGTTGTTCAGACCACAAGGCATCTTGGGTCGCAAAGAGAGAATAGGTTAGGGGCCGCTCATGGATATTCTGCAAATTCTCTCCAACACCGGGTCATCACTGATTGCACCGGCAACGATCGGGTACGCCCTTGCGGCGCTCGGGCTTGCCATGCACTTCGGATTCACCGGTTTGCTCAACATGGGTATGGCCGCCTTCATGGCGATCGGCGCCTATGGCTACGCGATCTCGATCCTCACCTTCGGTTTCCCGTGGTGGGGCGGCATGCTCGTCGGTGTCGGTGGCTCGCTTGTCTTCGCCCTGATCCTCGGTATTCCTACTCTGCGACTGCGCGGTGACTATCTGGCGATCGTGACCATTGCGGCCGCCGAGGTTGTGCGTCTGTTGTTCCTGACCACGACGTTCGACAAGTACACCGGCTCTGCCGATGGACTGAGTGGCTACCACGAGAGCTTCCGTGCGTTCAACCCGATTCCTGACGGCACCTACGGCTTCGGCCCGTGGGAGTACAACGCCAACGGCTGGTGGGTTCGCATCTTCGGAATCGCAATTCTGGCGCTTGCTGCCTTCATCCTCTGGGCTGTCATGCGCAGCCCGTGGGGTCGAGTGATCAAGGGAATCCGTGAAGACGAGGATGCCGTGCGCGCCCTCGGTAAGAACGTGTTCTCGTACAAGTTGCAGTCACTCATGCTCGGTGGTGTCTTCGGTGCTATGGGTGGAATCATTTACGCCCTCCCGGCCTCGGTGAACCCCGGCGTGTATGTCACGTCGCTCACGTTCTTCGTCTATACCGCGTTGCTGCTCGGTGGAGCTGCAACGATCTTCGGACCGATTATCGGTTCGGTGATCTTCTGGGGTGTGCAAACCCTCCTGAGCAACCTGCTTCCCGCCATGGTCAACGTCGGCCTCTTGCCGTTCATGACCACGACGCAGTCGCAGACGGTGCGTTTCATCCTTGTGGGTGTGGCACTGATGTTGCTCGTGATCTATCGACCGCAGGGCATCCTCGGCAACAAGAAGGAGCTGACCTTTGTCAAGTAATGACGCATCGGCTGCGCCGGTGCAGCGAGCAAAGACAACCGGACTCCACAAGGGTGACATCGTTCCTGGTGTCGCCAAGGTCGACCCGATCATCATCGCTGACGGAATTCGTCGAACCTTCGGTGGCCTCACCGCGGTGAACGTCGACCACGTCGAGATCCCCCGCAATGCGATTACCGCGTTGATTGGTCCGAACGGTGCCGGTAAGACGACGCTGTTCAACCTTCTGACCGGCTTCGACAAGCCCGACGAAGGCAAGTGGACTTTCGATGGCCACTCGCTTGCCGGAATGGGCGCGCACAAAGTGGCCGGCCTCGGCCAGGTGCGCACGTTCCAGCTGACGAAGGCCCTCGGGCTCTTGACGGTTCTTGAGAACATGAAACTCGGCGCAAAGGATCAGATCGGGGAGAACATTTTCCGCGCCATGATCCCCAGCCTCTGGCGCAAGCAAGAAGCCGAAATCGAAGAACGCGCAATCGTTCTACTCAAGAAGTTCAAGCTCGACGCCAAATCGTCTGACTTCGCCGCCAGCCTTTCCGGTGGTCAGCGCAAGCTGCTCGAGATGGCTCGCGCCCTCATGAGCCAGCCGACGCTGGTGATGCTGGATGAGCCTATGGCCGGTGTTAACCCCGCGTTGACTCAGTCGCTGCTCGACCACATCCTCGACCTGAAGGAAGAGGGCATGACGGTGCTGTTCGTCGAGCACGACATGCACATGGTGCGTCACATCGCCGACTGGGTAATCGTGATGGCTGAAGGTCAGGTCGTTGCTGAAGGTCCCCCGGATGAGGTCATGAAGAACCAAGCCGTCATCGATGCGTACCTCGGTTCGCATCAGGATGTCGACCTGGGAATCGTCACGGGCCGCATCGAAGGCGAACTCAACACTGAAGCGATCGAACTCGCCGCGGAGGTCAAACACCTCGACGAAAACATCGCTAACCGCAAGGAGACCGGCAAGTGAACGCAATCCCTACCGAGAATGCGGTTGTCCACGTCAAGGACCTGACCGCAGGGTATCTGCCCGGCGTCGACATCCTCAACGACTGCAATTTGGTCGCTAACCCGGGTGAACTGATCGGAATTATTGGTCCGAACGGTGCCGGCAAGTCGACCCTGTTGAAGGCAATCTTCGGCCAGGTACAGGTGCGCGGCGGATCAATCACCCTCAACGGTGACAACATCACCGGGCTCAAAGCAAACAAGCTTGTAGCGCGCGGTGTTGGCTTTGTTCCGCAAAACAACAACGTGTTCCCGAGCCTGACGATCGAAGAAAACCTTCAGATGGGGCTGTACCAAAACCCCAAGATCTACGATGAGCGTCTCGAATTTGTGACTGGCATTTTCGCCGAGTTGAAGTCGCGCCTCAAGCAGCGCGCGGGTTCACTCTCGGGTGGAGAACGCCAAATGGTCGCCATGTCTCGCGCACTCATGATGGATCCGCACGTTCTCCTTCTCGACGAGCCGTCTGCTGGACTCTCGCCAGTGAAGCAGGATGAGGCATTCATCCGCGTATCGGAGATCAACAAGGCCGGCGTGACCACGATCATGGTTGAGCAGAACGCACGTCGTTGCCTGCAAATCTGTGACCGCGGCTACGTTCTCGACCAGGGCCACGATGCCTACGAAGGCACCGGGCGCGAGTTGCTCAATGACCCCAAGGTTATTGGCCTCTACCTCGGAACCCTCGGCACCTAGCCACCAGCACTTCGCAACACCTGATGCCCCGCCCGGATTCGTCCGGACGGGGCATCACTGCGTCAAGGGCGACCCTCTCATCCGCTCCGCAGCTCAGCTTCACGGCTCGCCATAGGGCTAGAGAGCGCCACGCTGCCCGCTAAGCCGCGTTTGCACCCCTCGGCGGGTTGATATTCACGCACAGCCCTTTCGCGTCCACACGACGGCTCCTGACGCTGTTTCAGGTTTGGTTCACCGCTAGTGACTTCCGTGAAAGAAATTCAGCACAACATCCGAACGCTGGGCGCACGAAAAAGGCCCCAACCCGGTGAGGGTTGGGGCCTTTCTCTGAGCTAACTTACGTTCTCTATGAGAGTGACTCTCGGAGAGATTTAGTAAGCGCTGTAGGTGTTGTCTTCACCGTACTGGTAGATACCAACCTGAGCTTCGGTGGGGTCACCGAGCTCATCGAAGGTGATCGGACCAGAGATGCCGTCGTAGTCAGCTACGCCGCCACCGTTGATGATTTCTGCACAGTCAGCGAAAGTGGTGCACTTCTCGCCGTTGCCCGAACCACCCGATACTTCCTGAAGCTTCTCAGCGATTGCTGCGGAGTCGGTGGAACCGGCTGCGAGCGATGCGAGAGCAAGAAGGATTACCGAGTCGTAGGACTCTGCTGCATAGCTGAACTCTTCGAGCTCAGGCTGTCCGGATTCGACCCAGAAGTCGTTGACGGCCGACGTGAAGTCAGCAATCGTGTCGACGCTCAGGCCGGGAAGAGTTCCCTTGGCGCCCTCGAGGGTTCCAGTAGCAAACTCATCACCGAAGTTGGCGAGGTTACCGTCTACGAAGTAGAGGTTCTCGGCCGGGAAGCTGCTGACGATGCTCGGGAGCATGGTCGAAACTTCTTCGAACGTGATCAGTGCGATGGCGTCAGGGTCCGAAGCAAGAACTTCAGAGATCTGAGCATCGAACGTGGTGTCACCGGTGTTGTAGGTGGGCTGTGAAACAACTTCACCACCGGCGGCTTCGAATGCTTCCTGCGTGTAGCCGGCAAGACCGGTTCCGTAGGAGTCATTGAGAACGATCATGCCGAGGGTCTCGTGACCATCGCCAGCGATCAGGTTACCGAGAACCTCACCCTGAAGCACGTCGGAAGGAGCGGTACGGAAGTACAGGCCCTTGTCGTCGTACGTCGTGAATGCGGCCGAGGTGTTTGCCGGCGAGAACTGGATTACTCCAGCGCCAACAACCTGGTCAATGAACTGAAGCGAAACACCCGAGGATGCTGCACCAAGAATTGCGGAAACGTCTTCACCGAGCAGGCGAGGGATTTCAGTCTCGTATGCCTTGTTGTCGGTGTCACCGGAGTCGCCCTGAATGAGGTCGATCTGGATGCCAGCGTCGGCTTCGTTGATCTGCGACGCTGCGTACTCGGTTCCTGCGATCTCGGGCGGGCCGAGGAATGCGAGGTTACCGGTTACGGGCAGTGCCGTTCCAAGCTTGAGGGACAGTTCGCCACCCTCGGATCCAGTGGAGGTTTCTCCACCGTCAGTAGCACAGCCAGCCAATACCAGTGCGCTTGCACCGACGATTGCGAGACCGCTCAACAGGGTCCGCTTGGACCGTGATGGGGAGGCCGTAGCCTTCGCGAATACGCTCATGTTGCTCCTTGCGTTTCGAATGTGTTCAGGAATCAAATGTGGCACTACCGTGTCACCACACTGTCAAGCTATGCCCACCCGGCACATCCGCACAATACGTCTGTACTACAGCCTTGTAACGCTCTTGGGAATCGTTACCATTCGTAGACTTTGAGAAACAAGGGCGTTTCTCAGTTAATCCGGGTGTACACGTTGTCGCTACCGTACTGGTAAATCCCAATGATGGCGCCCTGTGGATCACCATTGTCATTGAGGGTTATCGGGCCTGAAACACCGTCGTAATCAACGGTGCGCCCATCGAGCACAATCTTCGCGGCATCCGCAAATGTTGTCGCCACTTCGCCGTCACCACTGCCACCAGAGACCTCTTGCAGCTTGCTCGAGATTGCTTCTCCCGAAATTTTCTGCGAGGCCAAGGCCGCCAAGCTCGCGAGGATGACCGCGTCATAGCTCTCAGCGGCGTAGCTGAAGTCCTTGAGGCTGGGGTTGATTTCCAGCAGTCGATCGGTGAAGTCCGAGATCGTCGAAACATCAAGCCCCGGATGCGTCACGATGGAACCGGTCAGGCTGCCCGCCGCGAATCCCGAGCCACGCTCGCCGAGCGATAGCCCGGTAAAGAAGAGCTGGTCGCCCGAGTAACCGGCAGCGATGAAAGCCTTGGCAATCTTCTCTGCCTGCTTCGAACCCACGATTGCTACGGCATCCGGTTTGGCTGCGATCGCTCGATCGATCTGCTCATCGAGATCGATTGCGCTCTCATCGATCATCTCTTGCGAAAGCAATTCGCCACCACCACGCAAGAATGCCTCACTCAAGGCACGCGGGAGAAGCGGTTCACACAGGGTGTCCTCGGAGAGGATCGCAATCGAGCCCTCACCAATACGCTCTGCCATCTCATTGCCTAATGCGGTGCCTTCGAGCGCGCAGGACGGCGAGGTGCGCCAGTACAGGTTGTTGTCACCGTAGTTGGAGAAGTCAGGAGAATCGTTCGCCGGCGAGATCTCGACAACGCCCGCTTCCGTGATCGTGTCGATCACTTTCTTGGAAATACCGTTGGAGAGTCCGCCGATAATCACTGTTGCGCGAGCAGCGAGCAACTCCGTGACGGCATCCTCAGCGGTCGTTCCCGTGGAGTCGCCGGAATCAGCCGACTCCACGTTCACCGTGAGCTTGGCATTGGCGTCATTCACATCTTGAGCAGCCAATGCGATCGCAGCAGACACTGCCGGACCGAATTTGTCGAGCGCTCCCGACTCGGGCACCAAGGCTCCGACGGTGAGAGTCAAATCTTTGGGCGCAGGGGTCTCTTCAACCGGCGCCTCGGCCGAGCATCCGCTCAACACAAGGGCCGCAGCGATAACGCCTGCAACTGCCGTGAACCCGCGACGGGTTCGCAACGACACGCGTGATCCATAGGGCATGGATGTCATCACAGTCGCTCCTATCTACCACCCCCAACAGAGAGCGGCATTGTTACGGTACTGGCCAATGCTGAAAAGAAGAACTCAGAGCGGGCCATTTATGGGCACAATCTCGCCCCCAATCCGGGCGGCACTCGACCTAGCCGACGATTGAGCCAGTCTTATAGACGAACTTATTTTCGCCGTCATAA
Source organism: Salinibacterium sp. NG22 (assembly GCF_015864925.1). Lineage (NCBI taxonomy): Bacteria > Bacillati > Actinomycetota > Actinomycetes > Micrococcales > Microbacteriaceae > Salinibacterium > Salinibacterium sp. NG22. The sequence goes on from NZ_JADYWG010000001.1 coordinate 1,184,900, forward strand.
GTGTAGTAACCCCAGAATGCGGGCTCTACGTTGCCACCAGGAGTGAAGTTCACGGGGCCAGAAACACCGTCGTAGTCGATGTCGTTCGTGGTCTTGAGCACTTCGAGGCATTCCTCAAAACTCAGACATTTCACACCGCTTTTCGAGACATCGTAAAGCGAACCGGCGATGGCCTCACCCGCATCGTCCCCCGCCACGATTGCAGCGAGCGCCGCCACCATCGTGGCGTCATACGCTTCGGCCCCGTAGCGGTAGGTTGTCAACTTTGAGTTGGTGGCCTTGAGCGTGGCGGTGAAGGTCTTCGACGGCTGAACTCCCTCAATCACCCCGCGAACGCCCTTGAGCGTGCCGTTCTTGAACGCTTGCGAATAGTCGCCCGTGTTCAGCGAGGTGAGCCAGAGCTCCGAACCCTTATACCCCGCAGCCACGATCTTCTCGATTGCCGCTTTCGTCGCCTTCTCAGCTTCATAGGTCGACCCGATCACCACGATGTCGGGTTCTGCCTTCTTCACGCTGGCGGTGATCGTGTCGAACTTCGTCGTTGAACTCGTGAAGACCTCATCCGCGACGAGTTCGGTGTCGTACTCGGCGAGTGCTTCGACAAACGTGTCGTGCAGCGCTACGCCCTCCTCATCGTCGACATAGACAAAAGCGATTCTCTGCGTTGTGTCGCCACCAGCCAATGCCTCCGCTAGTGCGTACCCCTGTTGGTCGTAGGCAGGAATGGTGCGGAAAAAGTAGCCGTCATCAAAAACGTCATCGAGACTCGACAGCGTCGCGGCAGGAGAAATGAGCGGGATCTTCGCCTCTATCGCCAACGGGATCGCTCGCTGCGCCAGCACCGACGATGACGGGCCGATCACCACGTCGACATCCTTTGACACCAGGGTCTTGAAACCTGATTCCAGCTTCGCGTTCTTGGCCTCGCCCGAATCGACCGCCACAATCTCGACAGGCTCACCGTTCACTCCCCCGGCAGCATTTATTTCTTTCACCGCTGCCGCAACACCCGCTTTTTGCGCTGCAGCCAAGAAGGAGAACGTGCCACTGGTGGGAAAGATCGTTCCAATGCGAAGAACGCCATCGCCCGTCGGCGTCACGACCGGAGCGGGAGTTGCCGTTGGCGTTGATGCCGCAACCGGCGTTGCCGTGGGCGTCGGTGAACTGCACGCTGCGAGAGCCACAACGATAGTTGCCGCCACAATCACACGTCGAGTCGTGCGAAACCTCGTCATTTATTTACCTCTCTCGGTGCCCATTCTCGGCCGATCACGCACCTTCAGAGGAATACTACGGTGCGCCCGGAGCTTCAGCGGCTGAACCGAGCCGCGTGCGAGAAGAGTGCCGAAACAGGTCATACGTAAGAATGGCGAGCGCCACCCAGACGATCGCGAAGCCCAACCAGCGCTCTGGCGGCATCGCCTCATGGAAAACAAAGACGCCAACAATGAGTTGGAGGATCGGTGCCAAGTACTGGGCCAAGCCCATATAGGTGAGCGGCAACCGCCGCGCTGCAGCAGCAAACAGAATCAATGGGATCGCGGTGATGGCACCCAAAAAGAGCGTCAAAGTGAGGTGTCCCGGGCCCGCAGTGCCCGCCGCGAGCTGCCCGTTGGCCGCAAGCACGAGCAGAACAACGATCGCAACCGGCGTCAGAAAGGCGGTCTCGACGGCGAGGCCGCCCACGGCATCCGCCTTCGGACCCACATTTTTCTTCACGAGCCCATAGAGACCGAAGCTGAAAGCGAGGCCCAACGCGATCCACGGAAAGCTGCCGTAGCCAATGGCCAAGACGAGAACAGCGAGCGCGCTGATCGCCAGGGCAACCCACTGCAGCGGGCGAAGTCGCTCGCGCAACACGAGCACCCCGAGCAGCACCGTGACAATCGGGTTCGTGAAATAGCCGAGAGCAGCCTCCACAATGTGGCCGTTCAGGCTCGCGTACACATAAATGAGCCAGTTGACGACGACAAAGGCGCCGCCCAGGCCCAACATCCAGAAGGTACGACGATCGCGGACGATCGCCATGACCCGTGCGTATCCCCGCGTGACCACCAAAAGTGCCGCGCAAAACACCAGCGACAGCACGATTCTCCACGCGACAATCTCGATCGCTCCCGACTCTTTGAGCGAGAAAAACACGATCGGCATCGCGCCCCACAGGACGTAGGCAGAAATAGCAAAGCCGAGGCCGCTAGGCGAGACGCGATCAGTCGCCGAAGAAGTGGAGGTCACTACTAAATCCTAGGGTCGGATGCTGCCCATGAAAGCCACCAGGAACGACGAAAGCCCAGAGCCGAGGCCCTGGGCTTTCGAAACGCCTCACCGCGAACGGGAGACGAGAAAGTTAGTTTCGCGTGAGCGAGAGACTACTTAGCGAACGATGACAGCGAGAACGTCGCGAGCCGAAAGTACGAGAAGGTCTTCTCCGTCGTACTTCACCTCGGTTCCGCCGTACTTGGAGTAGATGACCTTGTCACCAACTGCGATGTCGAGCGGCACGCGGTTTCCGTTGTCGTCGATACGACCGGGACCTACAGCGACTACTTCACCCTCTTGGGGCTTCTCTTTCGCAGTGTCAGGAATGACGAGCCCAGACGCGGTGGTCTGTTCTGCATCGACCTGCTTGATAACAATGCGATCTTCGAGCGGCTTAATGGACACCGACACGTTTGACCTCTTTCTAAAGTGCTTGGGCTGGCACACTCCGTACGGGAGTGCCAGATCAACTATACGGCTTGGTTGGCACTCGATCAACGTGAGTGCCAATACGGATGCGGATACGGTTAGAGAATGAATCAGAGCGAATTGCGCGAGCTACTTTCAGCCGAGGGCCTTCGCCTCTTGGACTCGCTGCCGACCTGGCACTCGAGTGACGAAATCGTGCGCACCGTCGCCGAGCTTCGCAAGGCCGGCCACAGCCCCGGCCTAGTTGCCGCCGTGCTGAGCCAATCCAAACTTCGCGCGAAAGCGGCCAGCAAGTTTGGCCCGTTTGCCGACCGGATGCTCTTCACCGAGGCTGGCCTCGAACAAGCAACTCGCCTTTCCGTTGCCGCCCAGCACGCCGGTCGGTTCTCGAAGGCCGGCGTGAAATGGGTGGCCGACCTCGGCTGCGGCATTGGAGCGGATGCGCTCGCCATCGCGGCCCTCGAGATCAACGTCACCGCCGTTGAGCGTGACGAAACCACCGCCGCCATTGCCAGCTTCAACCTCGCGCCGTGGAGCAACGCTCAGGTCGTTCATGGCGACGCCGAAACCGCCGACCTCGCTGGCATCGACGGCGTGTATCTCGATCCTGCTCGCCGCGACGCCCGGGTTCGCCTCACCAACCCCGCCGACTGGACGCCCTCCCTCGACTTTGCGTTCGGACTTGCCGAGCGCTACCCCACCGGCATCAAACTCGGCCCCGGAATCGACCGCGACCTCATCCCCGACACCGCCGAAGCCCAGTGGATCTCAGTTGGGCGCGAAGTTGTTGAGCTCGGACTCTGGTTTGGGGCTGTCGCCCGCCCCGGCATCCGACGAGCAGCCCTCGTGATCGGAGACCACGGCACCGCTGAACTCACGGCAGCCGCTGACAGCGAAGACGAACCCGCGGGAGAGCTCGGGCAGTTTCTCTACGAACCCGACGGCGCTGTCATCCGCGCGCGCCTCATCGGGGATCTCGCACGACAACTGAACGGGCGCATGCTCGACACTTCAATCGCCTACTTCAGTGCGGATGCCGCTGTCGCGAGCCCGTTCGCCACCTGCTTCGAGATCGTCGAGGACTTCACTCTCGACAAGCGCTCACTCAAAAAGGAACTGGCGGCGCGCAAGATCGGCACCCTGGAAATCAAAAAGCGCGGGGTCGATATCGACCCCGCGACTTTTAGAACGTCACTCTCGCTCAAGGGCGAGAACAGCGCGACCTTGATTCTGACGCGCGTTGCTGGCAAGCGGCGCGCACTGCTTGCGCAGCGCGTCACGCCAACGCCGGCCTGAGACTAGGCAGCTCGCCGCAACGGGTGAGCGAGAAGCTCAGCGGAGAGTGGCGATTAGAAGCGGTAGTCGTTTCCACCCATGAGCATGAACGGCAGAAAGAATACCGCTGCGACGACGAGCCCAATGATGATGCTCAGCCCGACTCCGACATAACCAGTGATGAGACCGGTCAACCAGAACGGCCGGGCATACTTCTGCTTCTTCTGCGCTAGATGTCCGAGAACTACGGCTGCTGCGGCAGGCAGGAGTCCCATACCGACGAAGGTCAACAAGACACCCACGATTCCGGTAACCATCGAGGCGATCGACAGGCCCTGCGGCGGACCGGCAGGGACTGGCGTATATGGCGCCTGACCGGGGGTGGCGCTGGCTGCATAGCCGGGAATTGGGGTTCCGGTCGGGGCAGAGTAGGGATCATTAGCGGCTGCAGCGGGTGGTGTTACCGCGGGCGAAACAGCGCTCACGGCGTCGCTCGCTGCGGGGGCAGCCGGGGCGGCCTTGGGCGCTGACGATACCGGCGGGACACTTGATCCCGTGCTGCTTGCGGTCGGCGCAGCAGACGCGGGCGCAGCCGTTTCATTTGCCTTGGCAGTCTTAGCCGCTGCAGTCGTGGCAGCGGTCGTCTTGGCCGCTGCAGCCTTAGTTGCCGCGGCTTTCGTCGTTGCCGCCTTGGCAGTCGCGGGCTTGGCAGTCGCGGGCTTTGTCGCGCTGACCTTCGGCGCGGCGGTTACCTTGGCCGCGGGAGTTGTTTGTGACGCAGTGGTCGACTTGGAGGTCGTCGACTTCTTCGCTGCGGGCTTCTTAGCTGAGGGAGTGGCCTTCGCCAGGGGCTCGCCGGAAGTTGAGGACGCGCCGGGCGTTGAGATCGACGGAATTGAGTCGTCTGAGTTGTTGGTAGCCATGCGCACACTTTAGCAAGACTCTCCCCACAGAAAAGGGCCCGCACTCGCGTGCGGGCCCTTTTCGTGAGTTGCTACTTAGTACGAGGTTCCTACAGCGCCGAGAGTGACGACGAAGCCAATGGCGAGGAAGAGGAAGACAACGAAACCGAGGTATCCGAGGACGAGGCCGATGATGGCGAGCACGTTGCCCTGCTCACCCGTCTTCTTGATCTGGCTCAGGCTGATGTGCCCGAGGATGATGCCGACGAGGCTGAGGCCGAGAACCGACGTCACGAGGGAGATGATCGAGAGGACGTTCCATTTGGCAACCGGCGCGCCTGCGGGCGATGCGGCGTAAGGCGTGGGTTCTGACATGACGAAGGTCTCCTTTGGTGATGATGCCGAAACCGGCGCACCTATATTCTCAGCCTGAAAGAAGCCTGTCAACGCAGCACCCCCAGATTTCTCGCCAGTGTTACGCCTGAATTTGGGTGACCGGGAGCGTCGAATCAGCACTAAAGCCCAACGTTGAGGGTTCTTTGCTTGCCATAATCAGCTGGGCGCCCAGCGCTGCGATCATCGCCCCGTTGTCGGTACAGAGCGACAACGGCGGAATGCGCAATTCGATCCCTGCCTCCGCGCAACGCTCCCGAGCGAGCTCGCGAACTCGCGCATTCGCCACGACTCCGCCACCGAGCAAAAGGCGAGGAACTCCGCGATCGACACACGCTGAGACGGCCTTGGTGAGGAGAACATCAACGACGGCCTCGCGGAAGCTTGCCGCGACATCCGCAATCGAAAAATCAGTACCCGCGTCTTGCTCGCGCTCAACCCACCGAGCAACCGACGTTTTGAGGCCCGAGAACGAAAAATCGTAGCGGTGACGGTCAACGTCTTTGGCATGGGTGAGTCCCCGTGGAAAACGGATCGCCTTCGGGTTGCCTCCCACCGCCACACGGTCGATGTGCGGCCCGCCCGGATACGGCAAGCCGAGCAAACGCGCGACCTTGTCGAAAGCCTCGCCCGCAGCATCGTCGATCGTCTCGCCGAGGAGCTCAACATCAGAGACCAGGTCACGCACTTCGAGCAGCGACGTATGGCCGCCAGACACCAACAGCGCGATCGTGGGAAGTTCAATCTCAGTTCCATCGTCACGCAAAACATCCGCGCCGACGTGGCCCACCAAATGATTGACCGCATACAGCGGTTTACCCGTGGCCACCGCGAGCGCCTTCGCCGCCGCGACTCCGACCATGAGCGCGCCTGCAAGCCCCGGACCACTCGTGACCGCGATCGCATCTAGCTCTGACAACTCAACGCCGGCTTCGGCGAGCGCCTGCTCCAACGCCGGTTGCATCGCCTCGAGGTGCGCGCGGGCCGCAACCTCCGGCACCACTCCCCCGTAACGGGCATGTTCATCCATCGAGGATGAGATCACGTTGGCTAACAAATGGTTGCCACGCACGATACCGATGCCGGTCTCGTCGCAGCTCGTCTCGATACCCAACACAAGGGGATTCGTGGTGTTGGCGGGAAGCTGTCCCGAAAGGGGAGAGCTTGCTACCGCTGGCACTGAATTCGTCATCATGCGCCCACCGCCGGCGAAAGCTTGGGTTCAGGAATAGTGAGTCGCATCACGATGGCATCAACCCCATCCGGTTGGTAGTAGTTCGGTCGCACCGCAATACGCTCGAACCCGAGCGAATCGTACAAGCGCTGCGCAGAAGGATTGTCGTCGCGAACCTCGAGAAAGAGTTCGCTCGCTCCACGATCACGAGCTTCCACCATGAGCGCATGCATGAGCGCCCGGCCGATGCCCTGGCGGCGGGCATCCGAAGAAACAGCAATCGTCTGGATGTCCGCTTGCGGCGACCGAAAGGGTGACCGTAAACCTGCATAGGCCGTCACCACCGTGGGCTCCCCCACCGGATGCGCGATCACGTAGTACCCGTGGTTGTCACGAATCTCGGCACGCATCATGTCGCTCGACCACGCGTCGTTTGCGAACTCGCTGTGCTCGATGGCCATGATTCCATCGAGGTCGCTCTCAGTAGCGCGGCGCAATTGCCAGCTCATGCGGTCACTCGTTTCGGCCCTGCAGAGAGCGTGATGTCTGGCGAACGCAAGTAGAGCGCTTCTTCGCCAGCGAAGGGGCGATTGTGTTCGCGCAGCAGAAACGCAAGGCGAGCCAGGTTCGAGGCCAGCACAGGCTCCGAGTCCCTCAGCTGAAAGTGGTCGAAATTCGGAACGCTCGCGGCGAGCGCGGCGGCAGGGGCGAGCGCGGGTCCAGCAACGCGCACGGGCAAGCCCGCGGCATCCGACCCTTCATAGGTCGACCAGTAAAGTTCTTTGCGACGGGCGTCGGTCGCCACAACAATCGGTTCCGTTTCGCCAAGGGCAATCGCGTCGTGGGTCACAACGGGCAGCACAGGCACGCCAGCGCCGAACGCAAACGCTCGAGCCGCCACGATGCCCACCCGCAGACCGGTAAAGGGCCCTGGGCCCATTCCCGCCACGACACCGGTCAGGTCGGTTACAGCGCACCCAGCGTCGGCAATGCAGCCGTGGATGAAGTCGCCAACCACTTCGGCGTGCTTGCGAGTATCTGATGAACTACGTTCCGCATGCACCACACCCTGAGCGTCAACGATCGCGACACTCGTGCCCGCCGAGGTATCAATCGCTAACAGCATTAAGCCACTCCATGTCTGCCCACCTCGGGCCGTTTCCGGTCACGGTAACGGTGCGTGGTTCGATTGCTTCTTCGGCAAAGTCATCGGTGTGATCGATGGCGGCACTGTCGCCGCCTGAAGCGGGATTCTCATCTGCCGCCCCAGCACCCACCGGGCGCACAATATCGACCGTGAGCCAGCTCTCACTCACTCCATCGAGCAGGCCTGCACCCCATTCGACAACGACGATGGATGCCTCAAAGTCGATGTCGAGGTCGTCGAGTTCAACGGCGCTACCGAGGCGGTACGCGTCGACGTGCACGAGCGGAGGCGCCTCGGTGTGCGAGACTTCTGCTCCCGAGCCGTCGAGTCGCGGATGCGTGCGCGCCAGAACAAAAGTGGGGCTCGTGACCGTGCCCCGGATGCCGAGAGTCTCCCCGATCGCCCGCGTCAGCGTTGTCTTTCCCGCGCCAAGTTCACCATTGAGCATCACCAGATCACCGGCCACGAGTTGCGCGGCAATAATGGCCCCGAGCTCGGCCATGCTGTCGGGAGAAGCGATTGTCAGAGTGGTCACGACTCATACCTGCGGGTAACACGAGAACCGATGCGGGTCACGATTTCGTAATTGATGGTGTCAGCGGCCGCAGCCCAGTCATCCGCTGTCGGAACCGACTGTGATGGGTCACCGAAAAGAACTGCCCGGTCGCCGACCGCAACGTTCGCATCGCCCATATCGACAACAATCTGGTCCATCGCAACTCGCCCCGCGACCCGACCAACGACACCGTTGATGGAGACTGGCCCGCGATTGGAGGCGTGACGAGGAACACCATCGCCGTAGCCAAGCGGCACGAGCGCGAGCGTCGTGTCCTGCTCGCAGCGATAGGCATAGCCATAGGAAACCCCAGAACCGGCCGTAACGCGCTTCACCGACACGACAGGAGCGCTGAGAGTCAATGCCGGCACAAGGCCGAGAGCCGCGGCATCCACGTCGTCGGCGGGCGACAGGCCATAGCTACTGATGCCGACACGAACGAGATCGAAACGGGCAGAAGGATGTTTGATCGCGCCCTCTGACGCGGCCAGGTGGCGCAGCTCGGGGCGGAGCCCTACCGACTCTGCCATCGCGACGGCGGCCGAGAACTGCTCAATCTGGTCAGCGTCGTGCTCGGCGCCCGCATTGGCGAGGTGACTCCACAGACCCCGCACGCGAATGCGACCCGCGAGCTCGTGAACAACCGCCGCTTCGAAGAACTGGTGCCACTCTTCCAAGAAAGCGCCATTGCGATGCAAGCCTGTATCGACTTTCAAATGCACGAACGCAGTATCGGATGTCGCGGCAACCTCATGCAGCTGCTCGGTGCTGCTCACGCCGAGGTCGATGTTCGCGCGAACCGCTTCGCCAAACGCAGCCCCCGGCTGGTGCAACCACGCCAGCAGCGGAGCGTCGATGCCGGCGCCGCGCACAGCAAAGGCCTCGGTCAGATCAGCAACGCCGAGCCAGTCGGCGCCTCCCGCCAGAGCCGCACGGGCACTCTCGATAGCACCGTGGCCGTACCCATTGGCTTTGACAACAGCCATCACCTGCACCGGCGCAACGAGCGCACGCAGGGTCTCAACGTTGTGGGTGATGGCCGCCGTGTTGATGGTGGCGAGTCGAAGATCAGCCATGGTGTGCCTCCGCGATGACATAGGCGATCGCGATTCCGGCGTCGTGACTCATCGACAGGTGCACCGAGGTGATTCCGCGACGTTCGGCAATGGCTTTGGTCGAATTGTGGAGCTCAAGCGAAGGATTACCGAGCTGATCGGAAACCACCCGCATGTCGTGCCAGGTCACTCCGGAAGAGTCGCCGAGCGCCTTAATGAGTGCTTCTTTCGCCGCAAAACGCCCTGCCAGCGAGCGCAGGGGGCGAGGTTTGCCATCCTTGAGCTGTTCGCTCTCAGAGAACAGGCGTGATGTGAGGGTCGGTGTGCGCTGCAACGCTCGCTCGAAGCGGGCGATATCGACGACATCCACACCGATCCCCACAATCACGGTGAAACCTATTCGACGGTGACAGACTTCGCGAGGTTGCGAGGCTGATCGACGTCGAGTCCCTTCGCAGCAGAAAGCTCCATGCCGAAGATGTGCAACGGAATGACAGCAAGCAGCGGTTCAAAGAACGAACCAGCCAACGGAATCGGAATAACCTCATCGGCGAACGGCAGCACTGCAGCGTCGCCCTTTTCGGCAATCGCGATAACGCGAGCGCCCCGAGCACGAATCTCCTGAATGTTGGAGACAACCTTCTTGTGCAAGGAGTTGGGGTCGCGCGGGCTCGGAACGATCACGAAGACAACCTGACCAGGCTCGATGAGCGCGATCGGACCGTGCTTGAGCTCGCCTGCGGCGAACCCCTCAGCGTGGATGTACGCGAGCTCCTTGAGCTTGAGTGCACCCTCGAGCGCGATCGGGTAGCCAACGTGGCGACCGAGGAAGAGCACCGACTGGGTATCCGTCATCCAGTGCGCAAGCTGCTTGATCGACTGCGAGGTCACCAAGACCTCAGAGATCTTGTCGGGAATAGCCTGCAACTCGGTCACATTGTCGCGAATCTCTTCTTCGCTGAGCGTGCCGCGCACGCCCGCGATGTGCAGACCAATCAAGTACAGCGCGGTCGCTTGGGCAACGAAAGCCTTCGTGGATGCCACAGCAACTTCAGGACCAGCGTGCGTGTAGACAACAGCGTGCGATTCACGCGGAATCGTTGCGCCGTGCGTGTTGCACACCGAGACAACCTTCGCGCCGGACTCCATAGCGAACTTGACCGCCATCAGCGTGTCCATGGTCTCGCCCGACTGGCTGATCGAGATCACGAGAGTGCGGTCCGTCAAAATCGGGTTGCGGTAGCGGAACTCGTGAGCGAGCTCAACATCAACAGGAACGCGCGCCCACGCCTCAATGGCGTACTTGCCGAGCATTCCCGCGTAGGCCGCGGTTCCACACGCAATGATGACGATTCGGTCGATGTTCGCAATGACATCGTCTCCGAGGGGCTCGAATTCGGTGAGCTTGACCAGCCCATCCTGAACACGACCAAGAATGGTGTTGGCTACGGCATCCGGCTCTTCGCTGATTTCCTTAGCCATGAAGCTCGACCAGCCACCCTTTTCGGATGCTGAGGCGTCCCACGCGATATCGAATTCTTCGACCTCAACAGGGTTGCCATCGAAGTCGATGACATCAACGGAGTCAGGACGGATCGTCACGATCTGGTCCTGGCCGATCGCAACCGCGCGGCGGGTGAACTCCACGAAAGCCGCAACGTCAGAGCCCAAGAAGTTTTCGCCGTCGCCCAAACCGATAACGAGGGGCGAGTTGCGGCGAGCGCCGACAACAACCCGAGGCTGGTCTTGGTGCACGGCAAGAAGAGTGAAGGCACCCTCGAGACGCGCAACAACGCTCTGCATCGCTGCAGTGAGGTCACCCGTCTTGTCGTACTCGCGCCCAACCAAGAGCGCCGCCACCTCAGTGTCAGTCTCGCTGATGAAAGTTTCGCCCTCAAGCAGCAGCTCGTTCTTCAGCTCAGAGAAGTTCTCGATGATGCCGTTGTGAATGAGCGCGAGCTTTGAATCACGGCTCAAGTGCGGGTGTGCGTTCACATCGGTGGGGCCACCGTGGGTCGCCCAGCGAGTGTGGCCGATACCGGTGGCGCCGTTGCTCAGAGGCTCGGCTTCGAGGTCATCCAAGAGCATCTGCAGCTTGCCGGCACGCTTGCGCGTTCCGAGCACTCCAGCCTCATCAATGATTGCAACACCGGCGGAGTCGTAACCCCGGTATTCGAGACGCTTTAGACCGCCGAGGAGAACCTCAAGGCTTTTTTCGTTACCAACGTAACCAACGATTCCACACATGGAGACGAGTTTAGTTCCCCAAGCTGGGTATCCGTGCGCAGATAGGATGTTCGGGATGCATGAACATGGCTCCGGACACGGTCACATCTCTCCCTTTCTAGAAATCGATCGGAGCGATTGGGCTGAACTTGCCCCGAAAATGAAAGTTCCCCTCACCCAGGCGGAGCTCATTGAGTTGCGCGGACTCGGCGACGAACTCGACCTCACCGAAGTTGCTGAGGTGTATCTCCCCCTCAGTCGCCTCTTGAATCTGTATGCAGAGAACGCCCAACAGCTGCACTCCGCGACCACCCAGTTCTTGGGAGCATCCACCGGGCGCACCCCATTTGTCATTGGTGTCGCAGGGTCGGTCGCCGTCGGAAAGTCCACGATCGCCCGGCTGCTCCGCGAGTTGCTCTCCCGCTGGGAAGGCACACCACGCGTCGAACTCCTCACCACCGATGGCTTCCTGCACCCCAACGCAGAACTCGAACGCCGCGGCATCCTCGAACGCAAAGGGTTTCCTGAAAGCTACGACCGCCGAGCGCTGCTCCGCTTCGTGAGCAAGATCAAAGCCGGCGAGCCTGTGGTGCGCGCCCCTTTCTATTCTCATCTGGCCTACGACATCATTCCGGATGCGGCCGTGACTGTGCGCAAACCCGACGTACTCATCGTCGAAGGCCTCAACGTGCTGCAACCACCGAGCGCGGGAAATAGCCTCGCCGTCAGTGACCTCTTCGACTTCACCATCTATGTGGATGCCCGCACGAGCGACATTGCGCACTGGTATGAGGAGCGCTTCCTGAGACTCCAGCGCGGTGCGTTCAGCAACCCGCGATCCTACTTTCACCGCTTTGCCGACCTCAGCGAGAGTGCAGCCCGCGCACGCGCTCAAGAAGTGTGGAAGCGCACCAACGAGCCCAACCTCATCCAGAACGTTCGCCCCACACGACCACGGGCATCGCTCATTCTTCGCAAAGATGCCGACCATGCAGTCTCAAAGGTTTTGCTGCGCAAGACCTAGAGAATCGCGGTCACGCCGGGTGCACACGCAGGTAACGACGACGTGCCGTGGGAACTCTCGTTAGTAGCCGAGTTGAGCGAGCACAACGGCGGCAAGACGATCCGCCATCTGCTGAGCGACCTCGTGGTGCTCTGCTTCAACCATGACGCGGATCATGGGTTCGGTGCCAGATGCCCGCAAAAGTACGCGCCCTGTGTCACCCAGTTCGGCTTCCACAGCAGCTACCGCGTCAGCGATAGCGGCGTTGGAACCGAGCGAGTGGTGGTCAACCCCGCGAACGTTCACAAGAACCTGCGGGTAGACGGTCATCACAGCGGCGAGTTGAGCCAGCGTTTTGCCGGTGCGCGCCATTTCGGCCACCAGATGAAGACCAGTGAGGATGCCGTCGCCGGTGGTAGCAAACTTGGTCATGATGACATGGCCAGATTGTTCTCCACCAAGGGACAGCCCATGCTCTCCCAGAGCTTCGAGCACGTAGCGGTCGCCGACCTTCGTCTCGAGCATCTTGATGTTGTGCTCAGCCATTGCGCGGCGGAGCCCCAAGTTGCTCATGACAGTCGCGACGAGTGTGCGGTCCTGCAACACACCGCGCTCTGCCATCGAGACGGCAAGAATTGCCATGATCTGGTCGCCATCGACGATGTTGCCCTCTTTGTCCACGGCGAGGCAACGGTCAGCGTCACCGTCGTGGGCGATGCCGACATCGGCACCGTGAGCGAGGACTGCAGAGGCAAGGTTGTCGAGATGCGTCGAGCCGACACCCTCATTGATGTTGATGCCGTCGGGGTCTGCACCGATCACGGTGACCTTGGCACCGGCATCCGTGAATACCTGCGGTGAGACGCCGGCCGCGGCGCCGTGAGCGCAGTCGAGAACGACGTGGATGCCCGCTAGCTGATTGGGCAGCGTCGACAACAGGTGCACGACGTAACGATCTTCAGCATCGGCGAACCGGCGGATGCGACCAACCTCGATGCCGGTGGGAGCCAGGCTCGGTGCGGCGAGGGCTGCTTCGATGCGGTCTTCGACCTCATCGGGAAGTTTGGAGCCGCCCTGACCAAAGAACTTAATTCCGTTGTCGGGGGCGGGATTGTGCGACGCGGAGATCATGACTCCGAGGTCGGCTTTGAAATCGGCAACGAGGAACGCTGCTGCCGGGGTGGGAATTACTCCGGCGTCGAAGACATCGACGCCCGAGCTCGCGAGCCCCGCGGACACTGCGGCGGAAATGAATTCGCCGGATACGCGGGGGTCGCGTGCAACAACTGCGACGGGACGGCGGCCTGAAGCGCGCCGACCATCAGCAACTCGACCCTGACCCAGTACGACTGCTGCCGACTGAGCCAGGCCGAGTGCAAGCTCGACAGTAAGATCACTGTTCGCTAATCCGCGAACACCATCTGTACCAAAAAGACGTGCCATGCGTTGCTGCTAGCAGGGAAAGCGGGTTAGCGCTTCGAGAACTGCGGAGCCTTACGGGCCTTCTTGAGTCCAGCCTTCTTACGCTCCTTGACGCGAGCGTCACGGGTAAGGAAGCCAGCCTTCTTGAGGATCGCACGGTTGTTCTCTTCGTCAATCTGGTTGAGCGAACGAGAGATACCGAGACGCAGTGCGCCGGCCTGACCCGAGGGGCCACCACCGGTGATGCGTGCGATTACGTCGTAACCGCCGAGCAGGTCAAGGACCTTGAACGGGTCGTTGATTAGCTGCTGGTGAAGCTTGTTGGGGAAGTACTCGGCGAGCTCACGGCCGTTGACCGTGATGGTGCCCGAACCGGGAACGAGACGCACGCGGGCGATTGCCTGCTTGCGACGTCCGACGGCTGCGCCGGGAACGGTGAGAACGGGGCGAGGTGCGCTGGGCGCCTCAACTGCTGCCGACTCGGTCGTGTACGACTCGGGTGCACCCTCGGTGATTGAATCTTCGATCTTAGCCACTGTAATAAGTCCTTTTATCTTTGCTTAGTAAAGCGCGGGCGCTACTGAGCGACCTGGGTGAGGGTGTACGGAGTCGGCTGCTGAGCAGCGTGAGGGTGCTCAGTACCCGCGTAAACCTTCAGCTTGGACAGCTGAGCGCGACCGAGTGAATTCTTGGGGAGCATTCCGCGGACGGCCTTTTCAACGGCGCGCGTGGGGTGCTTCTCCAACAGCTCGGAGTACGTGGTGGCCGTGAGCCCACCCGGGTAACCGGAGTGGCGGTAAGCCTTCTTCTGCGCGAGCTTGGAACCGGTGAGGGCAACCTTCTCAGCGTTGATGATGATGACGAAGTCACCCATGTCCATGTGCGGAGCAAAGGTGGCCTTGTGCTTTCCACGGAGCAAGATGGCTGCGTGGCTGGCGAGACGACCGAGAACGATGTCGGCGGCGTCGATGATGACCCATTCCCGCTTGACGTCTTCGGGCTTGGGCGAATATGTACGCGTCACAATAGTGCTGCTTTCATTGATCGAGTGAGGTGTTCGTGAATCCCGCTCCGATGGTTGTTTCAGAAGAAACAATGCCGGTTGGAGGGCTCATGATCGGATGCCGCACCCTATAGTGCAGACACCAAGGGTCAACTCTAGCGGAACTGTGGCCCGGCGGCAAACGCCAATGCGACTATTTGGTGGTGCCGGTGAGAGCAGCGCGGCGCTCACGGAAGTCGGGGCGATCGAAGTAGTGGGCGGTCACTTCCGCACTCAGACTAGCGATTCCGCCGGCTTGCAACGCACCGAGGCGCACCCGTGCACTTTTCACAGCCATGAGGGAAATCGCTTCGGCACCCTCCGCCGTGTCAGCGATGGCAACAATGCCGTGGTTGCCGAGCAGGATCAGCGACGGGACCTCACCATGCTGCTCAACGTGCTCACCGAGTCGCGTGAGGAACAACTGGCCGAGCTCGATACCGGGCTGAGCATAAGGAATGTAGAGGCTGCGACCCAAGACCATGAGTTCGTCAGAGTAGACCGCATCCGCAAATGAAGTCTCCGCGTGAACGCTCGCGAGTAGCGAGACAACAGCGGTCGGGTGAGTATGAGCCACGTACCGCGCCGGGGCATACGCACGCACCGCAACGTGAATGAGAGTCTCAATGGATGCCCGCACCCGCTGACCGTCGACCTCACCGGCATCCAGTTCGGCAGTCAATCGGTCCTGGCTGGCATTCGGATCACGCAGCACCTCGAGGAGAGGCTCGATTTCGACACTGACAAAGTTTGCTGCCGTTGCGTTCTGCATCGATGAACCCGACGTCTTGACGATAATCGTGCCATCAGCGATCAGTTCACTCGTGTTGCCTTCAGCGAGAATCACGAGGTCGCGCTCGGGCAGGCCGAGGCGGGTGGTGAGTCCCAGCAGGTCGGCACTAACGAGGTCGGGAGCAATTCGTGCGGTCATCTTTTCAGTCCTTTGTTGGGCGAATTCAGGGGTGAGGCGAATTCAGAGAAAGTTGGGGTGTCAGCGAGGCGTATAGCTGACGGGATGATGCGTGCGTCGCACGAGATCGCGGAGCGCGTCGAGACTGCCCGAGATGTGCCCCATCGCGCGCGCTTGAACAAGGACACTGCCGAGTGCTGTCGCCTCGACCGGGCCCGCGAGAACGGGGATTCCCGCGCGGTCAGCGGTGCGCTGACACAGCAACCGGTTGAGGGATCCGCCGCCAACGATGTGGATCGTCTTTACGGGGACGTCACCGAGCGAGCCAGCGCTGAGCACGGCATCCGCGAAAGCTTGGGCGAGCGATTCGATAATGCAGCGGGCCATTTCGGCGCGATTGCCCGGTGGGCGGATGCCGCGTTCCGTGCACCACGCAGTGATCCGTCGAGGCATATTGCCTGGCGCCAAGAATCGAGGATCGTCGACGTCGACTACGGGCATCGCGTCGGAGACAGCGGAGGCTGCCTCAATAAGTTCGGGCAAACTGATCGCTTCGCCGTCGCGTTCCCACTGGCGCACTGCTTCGCTCAGAATCCACAACCCCATGACGTTGCGCATGAGAAGAATGCGTCCATCGACGCCGACCTCGTTGGTGAACCCACCGGTACGGGCCGCCTCGGTAACAACGGGGCTCTCCAACTCGACACCGGCCAGTCCCCACGTTCCGCACGAAATAAATGCTGCCGTCTCCGGTTGCATCGGAATCGCCGTCACCGCCGAGGCCGTATCGTGCGAACCAACCGCAACCACCTCGATGGGTGACTCTGCGCGCACCTGGGTAGCGACATCCGTGTCCAGCTCGCCAACGCGAGTACCCGGGATCACGAGCTCGGGCAACAGTTCGCGCCGCACTCCGGCGACGTCAAGCAGACTGTCGCTCCACTGCCGAGTGTGCACATCGAGCAGTCCGGTCGTTGAGGCCATTGTGGTCTCGGCGATGCTGGTCCCACTCAGCCAGTAGGTAAAGAGGTCAGGCATGAGAAGAACGGTGTCAGCTAGCCCGAGCCGATTTTCTGCCGCGTCGGCTGCAAGTTGGTAGATCGTATTGATCGGCATGAACTGGATGCCCGTTGCCGCGTACTGCTCAGCCTGCGAGCTCATCGACTCCACGTGCTCGATCGCGGCGCCGGTTCGTTCATCGCGGTAGTGCCGTGGATTGCCGAGCAGTTGCCCGTCGCGCAGCAGCCCGTAGTCGACGCCCCACGTATCGGTCGCTATCGACGAAATGGTCGGCACTTCACGGATCGCGGAGGTGAGTCCGTCGAGCGCGCCCTGCCATAGCGAGAGCACATCCCAGTGCAGGCGGCCGCGCACGCTCACCGGACGGTTAGCGAAGCGCGCGTGCGTTGCCGTGCGCAGCTGGTTGGGGCCGACTTCGCCCAGAATTACTCGGCCGCTAGTCGCGCCACAATCGAGAGCAACAACATGGCCCACCATCAAATCTCACTCGCTCCGTGCTTAGTCTGACTCGCGAGCGAGCCACGAGATGAGCTGGTTCCACATGGGGGCAAAGCCGTCCCATTCCAAGAACTCGGTCGGCAACCAGTGCGGGCCCATGTCGCTGGCGAAGGCCGCGACACGACCTAACCCTTCTCCATCCACGACGAGAAGGGGAAAGTCGCCGACGGTCGCAAGGGTCTGCGCGCTGCCCCGTGCCGCCAAACGGTGATGACCGAGTACTGCTGGCCAGGAGGTCGGCAGCCCTGCGGTCGCGGGGTGATTACCGAGTGAGGTCGCTTCGACGCCCTGCGGAGTCTCTTCCCTATCGTCACCGATTTCCATTTCGACGGGAAGAATGCTCGCGAGAGCTGTGTTGCGGTAGTTCGCTTTCGCTTCGATGCCTTGGAAGCTGAGGTAGCCGCCAACCATCAAGAGCGATCCACCGTCGCGCACCCACTTGGCCAATACTTCGAGGCGATGAGGAATCCGCTCGCCCTTGGCAAAGACGCCGTTGGGCAGCAAGAGCGTGTTAGCGCCGATATCGCTGAGCACGACAACGTCGTACTGGCTGAGTTCCTCAGCGGTAGTCGGGAATCGTTCGGCCGCAACGTGGTTGGGTTGGAACTCAACACTGTTACCCGCTGACTTCAGCGCAGCGATGAAGTCATCTGCCCCCTCGGCGTACGCGGAAGTGACAAAAGAGTCAAAGCCCTTCGTGTGGATCGACGTCGTCGACCATGACTCTCCTGCGAGTAATACCTTCGCCATGTCTCTCCCTGTGGCTATTCGTTCGGTTAGTAAGCGAGGCCGCGAGGCTCAGGCCCCATGGAAACGTTGCGCTCCCCTACGACCTCGAAGCCGTTGTCTTTGTACGCCTGGTAGTCGAAGTTTTCGCATTCCTCGTAACCGACCATGTGGTAGTCAGCGAAGCCTTCCCAGTCTTCGTAACCGTCACCGAAGTTGTTCTCAAGGAACGCATCCGCCATCGCCATTCCGAGGCGCGGGCCAATGTAGAACGCGCCCATGGCCATGAGGTTGCAGTTATTGGCTGTGGCTGCACGAAGCGCTGCCGGAGCGCTTTCGCAGACGGCGGCGTGCACGTGAGGCACCTTGCTGGCAGCAACGTGGATGCCCATTCCGGTGCCACAGAACGCGAGAGCTTTCTCGAACTCGCCCTCGGCGATTTTGGCTCCGAGCATGAAACCGGCACGGTGGTACATCGGGATGTCGTCGAGCGTTGGCGTCAGGTCAGTGACGGTCCAGTCCCGTGCTTCCAAGTGGCGCTTGACGGCCTCTTTAAGCGGGAATCCGGCAAAGTCAGCGCCCACAACTACATGGCGGTCCTTGGTTAGCTTCATGATTTATTTCCTTTCACACCGAACAGACGAGAGAGCCTGTTCTTTTTAGTCCATTGATTCACCACGATGACGAGAAGCAGCACTCCACCCCAGATCAGCGGGCGGTAGAAGTTGCTGATGTTCGGGAAAGTGTTGAGCAGCGAGGAGAGAACCTGCAGCACGACGACCGCGAGAATCACACCAGACAGTCGACCTGATCCACCGTTCGGGTTCACGCCACCCAACACCACGATCAACACGGCGAGCAGGGTGTACGTGGAGCCATAGTCAGCCTTCGCCGAGTTGTAGTTGGCGAGCATCACGAGACCGGCAGCGGCGGCAAAAATGCCCGAGGTCATGTAGGTACGGATGATGAGGTTGTCGGTCTTGAGCCCGCTGAACCGTGCCGCCGTCTCATTCGATCCCAGCATGTAGAGCTTGGTGCCGAATGCTGTCTTGTACATGATCAGAGCGATCACGACAGTGGCAAGGATGAAGATGATGAGCGGCATCGGGATGATCCCGAAGACGCGCTGCGCCATGATCTCGCCGTACTGCGCGGGAAGGCCACTTGCGGGCTTTCCTCCCGTGATGATGACTGCGATACCGGTGAAGAGCTCGAACGTTCCGAGCGTCACCAGAATGGCGGGGATCTTCACTTTGGCTATCAAGAACCCGTTGAAGGCGCCGGCTATCGCTCCCACAATGAGCGAGAACGCGATCGCCGCGACAACAGCCAAGTAGCCCTGGGGGCTGTCGGCGCCGGTGGGCGCGATTGACATCATGAGGGTCGCGCTGCCAATGGCCGTCATGTTGGCGACACCGACCACGGAGAGGTCGATTCCTCCAATGATCATGGTGAGCATCACCCCGAGAGCCATGAGGCCGAACTCGGGGAACTGAACAGCCATCGACTGCCACGTCGCGATTCCAAAGAAGTTCTTGGTCTTGACGAGCATGAAGAACGTCAAGAGCAGAACGAGAATCACGGCGAGGCGCGTGACGTGCGGATCGCGAGTGAGGCGATCCCGAAGAGGCGTAAGAGTCGTAAGAGCTGACATTGCCGTCCCTATCCTTGAACCAGCGCAGGTGCGCGTTTGCGTGATCGGGTGAGTTGCACGGCCGAGATACCTGTTCCGACGAGGATCAGGGTGCCGAGCGCGAAGCCTTGCCAGAAGGTGGGGATGCCGACCAAGATCATGCTGTTTTGCACAATCACGATCAGAAGCGTTCCCAGCATCGTGCCGGTCAGTGTTCCGGTTCCTCCTGTAATGGAGGCGCCGCCGAGCACGACCGCCGCGATGACCATGAGCTCCATACCGAGCAGGTTCGTCGGATGCATCTGGTCCATCATGCTCGTACGCACCAGTCCGGCGAGGCTCGCGATGATTCCCACGATGACGAAGAGCCAGAACTTGATCTTGCGCACCTTAAAGCCGGCACGAGCGGCAGCACTTTCGTCACCACCAATCGCGTAGAGACCACGGCCGAAGGTGGTGTATCTCATCACGACGAAGGCAACGGCAACAACGGCAACCAAGATGAGGAAGGCCATCGGCATGTTGGACGTAAGCCCAGATTCGGGGTTTGTCGCCACGAACAGTGTTGACCGGCCGAAGTCACTCATCCCCTGCGGCAGGTTCGGAATCTGCACCGACTTGAAAACGCCCTGCATGACTCCGGAGAAGACGCTCGCGGTACCGAGAGTGATGATGAGCACGGGCACCACGAACCTCGAGGTGAAGAGTCCGTTGAACGCTCCGAGGATCGCGCCAACCACAATGACTAGCAGGAACGGGAGCCAGACTCCCCCGGAATAGCCCGCATCCACGAGCACGCGGGTGGTCGCGTAGACCGAGAGCGAAGCCAGCGCCGGAAACGAAACATCGATTCCGCCGGCCACCAGCACCATGAAGGCGCCAACCGCAAAGATGCCGGGAACAACCATCGCGTTCGCAAGGTCGACCAGGTTATTAGCGGAGAAGAACTGACCGCTCCGCAACTGGATGACAATGCTCACGGCAATGATCACGAGCAAGAGGTAGAACTCGTTTGATTTAGTGAGCTTTCGCACTAACTTGGCCATCTCAGCCCTTCCCGTCAATAGTGCTCGGGTCTTTCGACATGAGCTCGGCGAGCTCGGATTCGGTCGTCGTGCGCGGGTCGATTTCCGCCACGATTCGTCCTGCGTTCATCGCCATGACCCGGTTGCAGTTCTGGATGACCTCAGGGATGTCATCGGAGATGATGATGACGCCGAGACCTTCGCTCGCAAGCGTGCGCAAGATGCGATGGATGTCGTGCTTCGACCCGATATCTACTCCGACCGTTGGGCCGTTGAGGATCAGAATCTTCGGGTGGGTAGCGAGCCACTTCGCCAGCACGATGCGTTGCTGGTTTCCTCCCGAAAGAGTGTTCACCGCGTTAGCGGGGTTGGGCGTCGCGATCTTGAGTTCGTCTACCCAACGCTGGCCTTCGGCATCCGCCTTGCGCTGATCGAGTGCCCCCAACTTCGAGACGAACGAATCGAGCTCGGAGATCACGATGTTGGAACTAATGGAACGCTCGAGGAAGAGACCCTCTGTGAGGCGGTCTTCGGGAACATAGCCAATCCCGTGGGCGATGGCGGAGCGAACGCTGTTCACATCGACGACTTCGCCATTGATCAGGATCTCACCAGAGTCAGCGGGCTTCGCACCGAAGAGCGAGAGCGCGAGTTCAGTTCGCCCAGAACCAAGCAGCCCGGTGATTCCTAGGATCTCGCCCTTGCGAAGAGTGAGATCGACATCTGCGAAGGCGCCGTTGACGCCGAGGCCGCGGGTTTCGAGGATGGGTTCGTCCGAGACGTGCTCGGGAACGAAATGGTTGTCGTCGAATTCACGACCAGTCATGTGGTGCGAGAACGTCGCGTGATCGAGTTCCTCCGGCAAGCACGTGATAACTGACTTACCGTTGCGGATGATCGTGAAGCGTTCGCTGATTTCGAAGACTTCATCGAGCTTGTGGCTCACGAACAGCGTCGCAATTCCCCGGGCCTTGAGATCGAGGATGATGGCGAAGAGCGCGTCAACCTCTCGCTTCGTTAGAGCCGTCGTTGGTTCATCCATGATGATGAGTTTTGCGTCGCTCATGAGAGCGCGGGAGATAGCAACGAGTTGCTTCTGCGCGACAGAAAGCTGGCCGACCTTTTCGTCAAGGTCGATCGTGAAGTTGATTTTGGCGATCGCCTCTTCGGCGACGGCCCGCATTCGCTTCCAACTCACGAAAGTGCGGTGGGCGGCGAGCTCGGCGTTGAGCGCCAGGTTTTCCATCACCGTAAGGTTCGGAAAAACGGAGAAGTCTTGATAAATGACCTGAACACCGTTCGAGATCGCCTCGATGGGCGACAGCTTCGAGAACGTTTTGCCGTTCAGTTCGATGGTTCCGGTATCGGGGGCGTGCACACCAGACATGACCTTGATCAGCGTGGACTTGCCACTGCCGTTCTCTCCGGCGAGACAGTGGATCTCTCCGGGAGCGATCTCTAGGGTGATGCCATCAAGCGCTTGAACGCCAGCGAAAGCCTTACCGATATCGCGTACCGCGATGACGTTATCTACCATCGTCCGGTCCTTTCCGCGCGTGAATAAATCGTGGGGGTGCGACCAGGGCAGAACGGATGTTCGCTCTGCCCTGATCGCGAAAACAGGACTGCTTAGAAGCCGAAGCTATCTACGTTGTCCTTGTCGATAACTACCCAGCCGTTACCTTCGAGGACCTTGTCGCTACCTTCAGCGAACGTCATGTTCTCGTAACCGGTGACTCCGAGGTTTACACCGTCGGCGATGTCTTCACCATCGAGGATCTGCTCGGCGAGCGATGCCAGAGCGTAACCAGCGTCTGCTGGGTCCCAGAGGGTCAGCGTCTTGACGAGGCCCTTTTCGAGGATCGACTTGTTAGCGGCCGGCATACCGGTTCCACTGACGAAGACCTTGCCGGTGAGGCCAAGTTCTTCGATCGCACGAGCGACACCAGGAGCGTCGAACGACGAGGTTCCGACGATGCCGGTTACTTCGGGGTACTTCTTGAGGAGTTCCTTGGCAGCCTGGTAGGCGACCTCTCCATCGTCTTGCGACTCAACGCGCGGCTCAGCAGCAAGCAGCGTCATGTTGGGGTACGCCTCAGCCTGACGAGCAACTGCACCGTCGGCCCACTCGTTGTGCGAAGCGTTCGTTACGTGGCCAACCATCGTGGCGTAGGTGCCCTCTTCGCCCATTGCCTCAGCGAGGTTGTCCATGATGAATGCGCCGTACTGGGTGTTGTTGAAGGCTTCGATGTCGTACATCGTGTTTTCTTGGCTGGCACCTTCGTGGGTGACAACAACGATGCCGGCGTCCATGGCCTGCTTCAAGACGGTCTCAAGTGCTCCCGGGTCAACCGGTACGACGCCGATAGCGTCTACACCCTGAGCGATGAGGTCTTGGATGACCTGAACCTGCAGTGTGGCATCCGTCTCAGCGGGGCCCTTTTGGTAAACATCGTTGCCGGAATCAGCGGCGAACTTGTTGACGCCCTCTTCCATGCGAACGAACCACGGGTTAGTCGAGTCCTTGGGGACGATAACAATTGTGTAGGCGTCTTCCCCGGATGCGGTGGAAGTGTCGGCGTCAGCGGAACATCCGGCGAGGCCGAGTCCTACGACGGCCACGAGACCGATCGCGAGGCCTGCAAAGCGACGTTGCTTCATGTGTTTCTCCTTTTGGTGTGAGTGCAGTGTTGCGCGGACGCAGCGCCTAGAGCCTCAGCACTTTCGCGTCATTGCGCCCGGTCGAGAATTTGAACCGGTTCATTTTTTAAAGCGGTTCAAACGTACACTGGACAAATACCGATATGCAACCGCTAGGCAGAGATGATCACAACGATGCGATTACGAGAACCTCGACTGCACCCTTACGCGGCGCACCCGAGCAATGCCCTTAGAGTGAGAAACCTGCAGCACCCGAACCATGCACAAGAAGTGAGCTATCCATGAGTACCCCCGACACTGCGACATCGAAGTCGCCCGCCGGGATCCGCGATGTCGCCGCGCTGGCCCAGGTTTCGACCGGCACCGTGTCGAATACGATCAACCGACCCGACACCGTCCACCCTCGCACCCGCGCCGCAGTAGAGAAAGCGATTGCCGAACTGGGCTTCGTGCCCAACCAGCAAGCCCGCGTGCTCACAGGAGCCTCCAGCAACGTCATCGGGCTTGTTGTTCTGGATATCGAAAGCCCCTTCTACATGGAAGCCGCGCACGTCATCGAGCGCACCGTTCGCGAATCGGGCCACGTGGTGATGCTCTGCAACTCCGAAGGTGACACCACCCGCGAGTCCGGACTTCTCGCGATGTTGGCCGCCCAGCGCGTCCGCGGAGTACTACTGGCACCTGCGAGCCTCGACGAAGACTCCGACCCCTACAAAGACCTCCCGGGTGATCTGCCCGTCGTGTTGCTCGATTACAACGGCGGCCCAGAACACTGCTCCATTTCCGTCGACAACGTCGCAGGCGGGCGCCTCGCAATCGAACACCTGCTGCAGCTAGGCCACACCCGCATCGCTGTCGTCGGAGGACCAACCGGGCTCCGTCAGTTCGCCGATCGCGCCCAAGGCGCACGCGAAGCGATCATTGCGGCTGGCATGGATCCGGAAGTGTCGTTGATTGAAGTCAGCACGTCAGGGATCGGAATCCAAGACGGCCGCCGAGCAGCAGAACTTCTTCTCGAGGGAGACACCCCCGACGCCGTATTTTGCGGTAACGACATGCTCGCCTTCGGCGTCTACCGCGGACTTATCGACGCGGGGCTCAGCGTGCCAGAGGATGTTGCCCTCGTCGGCTACGACGACATTGACTTCGCCCGCGACTGGGTTGTGCCGCTCACGTCAGTGCGCCAACCCATCGACAAACTCGGCACGCGCGCTGCACGATTGCTCATTGAGCACTCAGCGCGAGAAGATTCCCACACCCACCGCCAAGAGGTACTCCCGCCCGAGCTCGTCGTGCGACGTTCCACCGACCTTCGGGCGCCCGCGCAGCACTGACGAGGCACGAGGCACGAGGCAACGGCGGCGGCGCAGCCAGCAACCGCGGTGACTAGTCGATCAACTCACGACGTGATCGCGTGAGTTCTGCACGCGCGTGCAGTTCTTCATCTGGCGGATAACCGACCTCGACAAGCGTGAGTCCTTTGGCAGGCATGACCTTGTATTCGCTGCCCTTCGAACGTTCATCGCGGATGTCGGCAGGGCGCGAAGCATCAATCTTGCCCTGTCCCACAAAGACTCCGGCTCCCACCAGCGACCGCACCATGCTGTGGCAAAACGCATCGGCGCGCACTTCAGCGAGGATGATGCCCTCATCGGTGCGGGTAAAGCTGAATCGCTCAAGGCTGCGCACCGTCGTGGCACCTTCGCGGGGCTTGCAATAGGCAGCCCAATCGTGGAGCCCGAGAAGCTCTTTCGCCGCCACATTCATCGCGTCCACGTCGAGCGTGGCCGGGTACCAGAGTGTGTGATTGCGTTGACGTGGGTCGCGCGGTGACTCATTGTCGGCAATACGGTACTCGTAGCGTCGCCAGAGGGGCGAGAATCGGGCATCGAACCCGTCCGCTGCGATCACTGACTGGGTAACAAAGATGTCGGACTCGAGGCCCGTGATGCCATTGATCCGTCGTGCCAGAGAGGCCGGTCCGTCATACCGCCGGCCGCCCATGTTGCCGCGCCGCGGGCGGTCGAGGCTGCGCAGCTGAGTCTCAGTGAGGTCAAGGTGAGCCACTTGGCCTGTCGCGTGTACGCCGGCATCCGTGCGTCCGGCAACGACCAGTTGCGGTGTAACCCCAAACCGCCGAAAGATGACGGCCAGGGCGTCTTCAATGGTGCCTTGCACGGTGCGCAGCACAGGTTGCTTGCCCCACCCAAAGAAATTCGTACCGTCGTAGGCGATATCTAGTCGCAGACGAGCAAAGGGCGCGGCATCCGACTCTAGCGCCGGGATGGCGGGTGCCGTTTCAGTCATAGTCCAACCCTATTTCACGAAGAAAACCCCGGCCCGCACGAAGCGGAGCCGGGGTTTTCTCGAACGAAGAAAGTTACTTCTCTTCTGCAGTCTCTGCAGCAGCATCCTCGACGGCGACGTCTTCGGTTGCTACTTCTTCGACGGGAGCTTCCTCTACGGCGGGCTCTTCTGCAGCGGCCTTGGGCTCAGCCTTAGCGGCAGCCTTCGGAGCCTTCTTCTTGGGCGTTACGGGCTCAAGAACGAGTTCCATCTGAACCATCGAAGCGTTGTCACCCTTGCGGAATCCAAGCTTCGTGATGCGGGTGTAACCACCATCGCGGTTCTCAACCTGCGGTGCGATGACCGTGAAGAGTTCGTGGATGACGGTCTTGTCGCCGATGATTCCGAGCGCGCGGCGACGGTTGTGCAAGTCACCCTTCTTCGCGAACGTGATCAGGCGCTCAGCAACGGGACGCAGGCGCTTGGCACGCATTTCCGTTGTCTTGATGCTCTTGTGAGTAAACAGGGCTGCGGCCAAGTTGGCAAGCATGTGGCGCTCGTGCGCCGGTCCACCGCCGAGACGCGGGCCCTTAGTAGGTGTAGGCATTTTCTAATTCTCCAGTGTCAAAGTTTCGAGCCAGTGGCTCAAGCGTTGGTCTCGTCGTCGGCGTATCCGCCGTAGAAGTGTGCTCCATCGAATCCGGGAACGCTGTCTTTCAACGACAGTCCCATCTCGACGAGCTTGTCGCGCACTTCATCAACCGACTTCTGACCGAAGTTACGGATGTTCATGAGCTGAGTCTCCGACAGAGCAACCAGTTCACTTACGGTGTTGATGCCTTCGCGCTTGAGGCAGTTGTAGCTACGCACCGAAAGATCAAGATCTTCGATCGGCATGCTGAGTTCGGTCGAAAGCACGGCGTCAACCGGTGCAGGACCAATCTCGATACCCTCTGCGGCCGTGTTGAGCTCGCGAGCGAGTCCGAACAGTTCGGTCAGCGTGCGACCGGCCGAAGCCACTGCATCGCGAGGAGTGATTGCCGACTTGGTTTCAACATCTACAACCAGACGGTCAAAGTCAGTGCGCTCACCGGCACGAGTTGCCTCGACGCGGTAGGTGACCTTGAGTACGGGCGAGTAGATCGAGTCGACCGGAATTTGGCCGGCTTCGCTGAACTCGCTGCGGTTCTGGGTTGCGGTGACATAGCCACGGCCACGCTCGATCGTCAGCTCAAGTTCAAACTTGGCCTTGTCGTTGAGCGTTGCGATGACGAGTTCCGGGTTGTGGATCTCGACACCGGCAGGTGCTGAGATGTCCGCTGCGGTAACTTCACCAGCACCCTGCTTGCGCAGGTAAGCGGTGATCGGCTCGTCGTGCTCGCTGGAGACTACGAGGTTCTTGATGTTAAGGATGACCTCAGTGACGTCTTCTTTGACACCGGCGACGGTGCTGAATTCGTGAAGAACTCCATCGATACGGATGCTGGTGACAGCTGCTCCGGGGATCGACGAAAGAAGGGTGCGACGGAGGGAGTTTCCGAGGGTATAACCGAAACCAGGTTCGAGCGGCTCGATAACGAACCGTGAACGGAATTCGGAAATGTTCTCCTCAGCAAGGGTGGGACGCTGTGCAATCAGCACTGGTAATTCCTTTCGGCGAAGTGTCCGCTATATGACACTTGTGGGCGACGGGTGGCTGGCCCGACGTTGTATTGAGTTGTGCGCTGGAACTGTGAGCGAGGGCCACAAGGGCCCTCGCCACGACGCCAGCACTAACGAGTTGCCCCGCTAGTACGGCGTGAAACTAAACGCGACGACGCTTGGGCGGACGGCAACCATTGTGCGTCTGCGGTGTTACGTCGTTGATCGAACCCACTTCGAGGCCAGCGGCCTGCAGCGAGCGGATCGCAGTTTCGCGACCCGAACCCGGTCCCTTGACGAAAACGTCAACCTTCTTGACACCGTGCTCCTGAGCCTGGCGCGCGGCCGACTCAGCAGACATCTGCGCTGCATAAGGGGTCGACTTACGCGAACCCTTGAAGCCAACGACACCTGACGACGACCAGGCAAGAACTGCGCCGGTGGGGTCAGTGATGGTCACGATGGTGTTGTTGAACGTTGACTTGATGTGAGCCTGGCCCACAGCAATGTTCTTCTTTTCTTTACGACGCGGCTTACGAGCGGCCGATTTTGGTGCTGCCATTGTTTTCTCCTAAAACGTTGATGGCGACGACACTGGGGTTGAACCCAGGGTCTATCGGGCCTTCTTCTTGCCGGCTACGGTGCGCTTCGGGCCCTTGCGGGTACGAGCGTTGGTCTTCGTGCGCTGACCGTGAACGGGCAGTCCCTTGCGGTGACGGATACCCTGGTAGCTTCCGATTTCAACCTTGCGGCGGATGTCTGCTGCAACCTCACGGCGGAGGTCACCTTCTACCTGGAAGTTTCCTTCGATGTAGTCGCGCAGCGCGATGAGCTGGTCATCGGTGAGATCCTGAACGCGGATCTCTCCGCTGATCTGGGTGTCGGCGAGGGTTTTGAGTGCCCTCGTGCGGCCAACACCGTAAATGTAAGTCAGTGCGACCTCTACACGCTTGTCGCGTGGGATGTCGACGCCTGCTAGACGTGCCATAGTGGCTTCTCCTGTTTGATGAGTGGAGGTCTGTAACAGCACCTGTGCACCGGCCTCCAACCGGTGGTGTCCCCGTTGCTCATTTTCACAAGCCTCGGATCTGGTGTTGCTAGTTCTTGTATTTAGTTATGTGCGCTGCGGTGTGTGGCGATTGCTCGCCCCACCCCGTGCAACTGTGCGATCTGCTCGCGGAACCTTAGCCCTGGCGTTGCTTGTGACGCGGGTTCGACTTGCAGATAACCATGACGCGACCGTTGCGGCGAATTACGCGGCAGTTGTCGCAGATGGGCTTAACGCTGGGGTTAACCTTCATTATTTTTCCTTGTGAATCGCTGTCGTCGTTCCACTAGCCCGCAAGGGCACCGTGGACGTTACTTTCCAGCGCGGTCTACTTGTAGCGGTAGGTGATGCGGCCGCGAGTCAGGTCATACGGGCTCAGCTCTACAACTACACGGTCCTCCGGAAGGATTCGAATGTAGTTCTGTCGCATTTTGCCCGAGATGTGCGCGAGCACAACGTGGCCGTTCGTCAACTCAACACGAAACATCGCGTTGGGCAGAGCCTCGACTACTGCTCCTTCGATCTCAATGACACCGTCTTTTTTGGCCATAGCCTCTTCGTCGCTATAAGTGGGGTTCGCTGGTCTGCGTAGATTGTGGTGAGTGACTTTCGAGAAAGCCAAGGCGCGAAAAAATCGGCCTGAAACACCAAAGAGAAAGCCTACGCTAATCCCGGGCGTTTCACCAAGTTGGGGCTAAGATTGCGCGCTAACCGTTTCGACGGCAGCGGCGTAGAGAGCATCGCCCTCGCGAAGTCCCATCACTTCAGTCACGAAATCGGGGGCCGTCAGGGATGACCGCAGCTCCAGCATCCGCACGCTTTCGGGGTCTTCTGGCACGTTGAACTGCATCGCGGCGCCGACCGCACGCAGGATCGCGTGAGGAGTCGTTCCGGATGCTGCCAGTTCGCTGGCAGGACTGATGAAGCGTTCGTTGCGCGACAACTTGCGCAGCGGACTACGGCCAACGCGCTCAGGAGTGTCTGGCAAGTGCGGGTTACTAAATCGACGAGTGCACGTCGCGACATAGGCAGCGTGCTCAGCAGCGTCGAAGCTGTGCTTAGCGATGAGCATCGCGCTGGTCTCAGCTAAGACGGCATCGACCTCGGCGGAGACTTCGGGTATCGCCATCGCCGCAGAGAGAGTTTCTGCCCCACGGAGGTAGCCGTGGTAGGCGACAGTGGCGTGGCCGGTGTTGACAGTGAAGAGCTTGCGCTCAATGTAGGGCTCGAGGTTGTCGACGAAATGCACGTCGGCAATGTCGGGAACGTTGTCACCAAACGGGGCGCTCTCGATAGCCCACTCGAAAAAGTCTTCCACCGTGACGTCGAGTCCGGCAGCAGGATCTTGGGCCGGCACGATGCGGTCGACAGCAGTGTTCGCAAAAATCGCTTTCGCGGCGAGCGTTTCAGCGTCGACAGCGACCGCAACTTCGGCGCGCAGATTGTTCGTGGCGTAGAGCGCGTTCTCACACGCAAGCACCTGCAGCGGTGGCAGATCATCAGCGCGAGCTTTGATCGCCTGAGCAATCAAGGGAGCGACGAACTTGAGGATGTTGGGGCCGACAGCGGTAGTCACCATGTCGGCGGTGGCGATCTCTTCGATCACGCCTGCTTCGTTGCTCGCGCTGTTGAGTGCGCGGAAGTTGTCGACGGTCTCGGTGCGGGGCTCGGCGCCCACTTCGTGCACCTGGTAGCTGTCCGCGGCGGCGAGGCTGTCGATGAGCTCTGCGGCGACATCCGCAAACACAATCTCATAGCCAGCCTTGTGCAGGATCAGACCAACGAAGCCACGACCGATGTTGCCGGCTCCGAAGTGTACGGCCTTCATGCGTTGTTCAATTCAGCGAGAAGAGCGAGAAGTTCGTCTTCGCTTGACGCGTCAATGAGCTTCTGAACTTCGTCATTGTCGCTAAAGATCGTGGCAACGGCGGCGAGGGTGTCCATGTGGCCACCGTCTTTGCCTGCGATGCCGACAACGAAGCGAACCTCGTTGCCATCCCAATCGATGGGATCCGCGTACCGCACGAACGAGAGCGCAGACGACAAGATCGTGTCCTTGCCCTCGTTCGTGCCGTGCGGAATGGCTAGGAAGTTACCCATGAAAGTTGATGTCAACTCTTCGCGGGCCTTCATGAAGCCAAGGTACTCGGGCGTTACCGCGCCAGCAGCAATCAGAATCTCCGCCGCCTCAGCGATGGCTTCTTCTTTGGTGCGAGCGGTGCCAGCCGCTTTGATCTGGTCTAGCTCGAGTACCTTGCTCATGATTTCTCCTGTTATTCGCTAACCATGTTTACGACTTCATCGTATTTCGGACTGTTCATGAAGTTATCAACTGAAACATGGATTGCGCCGGGAACTTTCTCCGTCGCACGGTCAGTCAGCTGATTCTGCGTGATGATGAGGTCTTCCGAACCATCGAGGTTCGCAATTGCCTTGTTCGTCACGTTGACGCCCTCGATGCCGGCCTTCGCAAACTTGTTGCGGAGAACGGTTGCTCCCATGGCACTCGATCCCATGCCTGCGTCACACGCAAACACAACGTTCTGGATCTTCGTAGCAGTTGCGGCACCAGCGGTTGCGCCAGCAGCGGCAGCACCGGTTCCGAGCAGGTCGCCTACCGAGCTGTCCTTGCCCTTGTTGGAAGCGTTCTTAGCAACAGCAGCAGCAAGTGCGTCGTCGCCGTTAGCCATTGCCTCAAGGTCACGCTTACGGCCGGCGCGGATGATGACCGCAGCGACAGCGAACGAAACGGCAGCCGAGAACACTACCGACAGCAGTACGCCGACGATGCTTCCAGGAGGAGTCTGCGCGATGACCGCAATGATCGATCCAGGCGATGCCGGAGCACGCAGACCGGACTGGAAGATGACGTTCGTGAGAACACCAGTTGCTCCACCAGCAATTGCTGCAACAACGAGAAGCGGCTTAGCCAATACGTAGGGGAAGTAGATCTCGTGAATACCACCGACGAAGTGAATCAGGATGGCGCCGGGAGCGCTTGCGCGCAGCAGGCCAACACCGAACACCAAGAAGGCGAGCAGGATACCGAGGCCGGGGCCAGGGTTTGCTTCGATGAGGAAGAGGATCGACTGGCCCTTTTCGAGCGACTCTGCCGTACCGAGCGGTGTGAAGACACCGTGGTTGATGGCGTTGTTGAGGAAGAGGATCTTGCCAGGCTCAACGAAAACGCTGGCGAGCGGGAGCAGGCCGTTGTCAACGAGGAACGCGATGACGGATTCGAGACCGTTGCTGATCGCCGTAACGATCGGGGCAATGAGGAAGAACGAAGCAATCGCGAGCAGCATTCCGACGATTCCGCCGGAGAAGTTGTCAACGAGCATTTCGAAGCCGGGACGAATCTTTCCAACCCAGATCGAGTCGATCTTCTTCATGACCCATGCAGCACCAGGACCAACGATCATGGCACCCAGGAACATCGGGATACCGGCGCCGATGATGACACCCATCGTCGCGATGGTTCCGATAACTCCACCGCGGGTTCCGTAGACCATGCGGCCACCGGTGTTAGCAATGAGCAAGGGGAGTAGGTAAATGATCATCGGGCCGACGAGGCCCGTGTTCGTTACCTCAGGGTCAAGGCTCCAGCCACCGAGCTGCTGAACCCAGACCGGGTCGATGCCGAGTAGCGGCAACCAACCGGTTTGGATGAACAGTGCAGTGATAAAGCCCCAAGCGATGAATGCCGCGATGTTCGGCATCACCATTCCGCTAACGAAGGTTCCAAATTTCTGGACCCCTACGCGCGCACCGCCACTCTTGGCGGTCGTAGACGACGTTGTCATTGTTTTACTCCGATATCTGTGATGTGAGGATACTGCGAGGGAAGCGACCGAACACGACTAGCTCTCGTCGTGATCGGTACTGAGAATTTCGGTCAAGGTGGCGATAACAGCGTCGGCGCCATCGCCTTCAGCGGCGATAGTGACCTCGTCGCCGTGGGAGACACCGAGCGAGATGACGCTCAGGATGCTCGACGCATTCACCGACTTGTCGCCTTTGGCGATTGTGATGTCGAGGCCCGAGGCAGCTGCTGCCTGCGTGAAGAGTGACGCGGGACGAGCATGAAGCCCGTGCGCCGAAGCCACCCGAATAGTCTGTTCAGCCATTGTTGCTGCTTTCTGTCGTTACTTGAGGGAGGGAATCAAGAAGGTCGAGGGCAATATTTGCGCCGGCCGCATCAAAGTTCAGAGCGGGAAGCTGGATCGCCGTCGCACCAATCGCGTGGGCCGCGATTGCTGCCTGATCGAAGAAGTCGGCAACGTGGGAGCTCACCAACACGACATCCACAGAGGTGAGCGGCATGCTCAGCGCTGCAACGCTCGCGGGGGCGAAGGTATGGGGAAGTCCGCGAACAGTCGCCTGTCGACGAAGTGCGTGTGCCAAAAAGGTGCTCGAGGCACCTGCTCCGCACAAGACCAGCACCGTTGACACCTGATCGCCTCCTCGCGATAAACCTGCTCAATTCCTTCGGTATCTATATTCGCTGGGAAGGTCCCCTGAGTTCCAATAGAGAAGATTCCGCCCCCGCGGAAAGGTTCATAGGCGAGAATGGAGTTCTTATGCTCGCCAACCATGCACGACTCATCGACTACCTCGCTCAGGCCGAGGCGTGGGTTACCGCTGCCGAGCTCGCCGACAAGCTCGGCGTCACTACGCGCAGCGTGCGCAGTTATGTCACTGCGGTCAAGTCTTCAGCGCTCCCCCTTGAAGTCATCGAGTCGTCGACTTCGGGCTATCGCCTCAATCGCGACAACTACGCGGAGTTCCTTAAGGGCGCCTCGAATCGCGAGGCAGAGCGCCCCCGCGATCGGCAGTACCATCTTGTTCGTCGCCTTGGCGATGCCCCTGAAGGCACCGACATCCATGCTCTTGCCGACAGCTTCTTCGTGAGCGAGTCCACCATTGAGGCAGACTTGCGAAAGATCAAGGCTGCAGTCGAAGAGTCGGGGTTGACCCTCGCCCGCCGAGGACCGCTCGTTATCTTGTCGGGCACCGAGCCGAACCTGCGCCGCCTGTTGAGCAAAATGTTCCGCCACGAAGAGTCCCAGGGGTTCCTTGAACTCGAAAGTATTCAGCGCGAGTTCGAGTCGTCAGACCTCCGCTCGTTCAAGACCTCGCTGCTCGAACTTCTTGACTCACATGGATACTTCGTCAACGAATACGGGATCAACCATGTTTTGCTCCACGTCGCGATAGCGGCGGACCGCACGCTTCCTCGCGATTCCGAGACAACGGAGGCAGAACCGGCGGCTGCGTTGAGTACAGCGCCCGTGCACTCAACAGACGCCGCGGCGTTCTCGGACGACCTTGCGGAGCTCATTACCTCCCATTTCGGTGCGAACCTGCGCGAAGATGACCTCAACGAGATCGAGCTGCTGCTCACTACGCGCGTGATCACCCGCGCTGCCAGCCCCGACTCCCCCGCCGATGTCGATCTAGAAGAACTCACGACACGCGTGCGCCGCACTGTGAAACACGTCGGCGAGGAATATCTCATCGATCTTGACGATGACGACTTCATCATGAGGTTGTCCCTGCACGTGCGCAATCTCATCTTGCGCGCCCAAGATCTCTCTTACTCTCGCAACCCCATGACTCGGTCGATCAAGACCACTTACCCGATGATTTACGAGCTCGCCGTCTTTATCGCCGCAGAAGTGCAACGTGATGAGGGCATCACGATCCACGACGATGAGATCTCCTACATCGCCCTCCACGTTGGGTCGCACCTCGAACGTCAAGCGAAACGCGAAGTGCGGCTCACCGCTGCGCTCGTGTGCCCCAACTATCACGATCTCCACGTCATCCTGAGGGAGCGCATTGAAGCAGTGCTCGGCGACGAGTTGCAACTTCGCATCGTGATCACGCGCACCGATGTCGACCTCGCCGAACTTTCAACGGATCTCGTGCTCACGACAATCGATCTGCGGTCGTTCGCCGACAATGTCGTGCTCATCCAGCCGTTCTTGACCGAAACCGATGTCGATGCGATTCGCCGCACGATCAGTCGCATCCGTCGTCTACGTCGCCGTCGAGAGCTTACTGATGAGCTCTTGCGATTCTTCGACCCTGCGCTTTTCTTGCGCAATTTCACGGCTCCCAGCGAGGAGGCAATGATCGCTGCCCTCGGTCATCGGATGATCGAAGCTGGCGTGATCGACCACGGCTACATCACGGGCGCCATCGAACGGGAACGTATGTCATCGACGGCGTTCACTGACACGCTGGCTGTTCCCCACGCGATGACCATGAATGCCCATCGCACCGCTATCAGCATCGTCATTAATGAAACGCCGATGCCGTGGGGCGAGAACAAAGTTAACGTCATCGCTTTGATCGCCTTCAGCGCTGCCGGACGCACGACGTTCCAGACGGTGTTCGATCAGTTCGTCACCGTATTTTCGGATCGCGATTACGTGCAGCAACTCGTCAAGAAAGCAGTCGACTTTCCCACCTTTATCGACGAACTCGTTCGCGGCATCGAAAGCTAGCAAGCGGCGAGCGGGCTACTGCGAGATAGTGCGGGGCGCGAAAGCGATCGCCGCGTACCAGTCACGAATAGTCTGCTTTTGTGAGGCGTTGCAGGTATACCCGTAGCCGCCGAGCTCCCAATACTCATACTCGCTCACCCATACGGTTTGCTCGACCGCCCAGCCGTCGAGATAAGTGAGAGCAAAGCAGTCGGCCATGATCTCGTACTTCGGCGCATCCACGGTTGCATTCGCAACGAAGGCATCCACAGCCTTCTCTGTCTCGTCGAAGTTTGTGAACTGCAACACGTGGGCGTACTCGTGATAGGCGAGCCCTGTGCGCTGCCACGTGTTCATATACGGCTGCTGGTCGGACTGTGCATCGTAGTGCGCCGTATAGGGGTCATCAGAGGTCACGCACCCCGCAACGTCCTGCCCACACAACGCGTCCGCATCATCGACAGCAGAGAGAGCAAAACCGCGACCCAAGGAATCAGTAACCGATTCCATAGTCGTGCCGGTTGAATTAGTGGCGAGGTTTGTGGCGGCGGCAGCGAGCGTCTCTTGGAGTGCCACGGTTGTCTCTTCGACACGGAGGGAATCCTCGCGCACTTCCTGCGCATCCCACCTGTCTTTCCAAGTCTGCTGCGCCCAACCCTCATAGCGGTCGAGGTTCACCACTCCCCCCACACGCACGCCTTCGAACTCGGCGACGACCGCCATGAGGCCGTCCATTGCGAGACCGAAGGTTTGCTTTTCATCGATGAGTTCGATTTGCTCTTCGATCTCACGATCCTTCTGCTCGATCGCTTCTCTAGCCTGTTCAAGGCGAACAAAGGTAAGCACGAACAGTACGGCTGCGGCCACGAACGCGAGGGCAAGAACAACGACGGTGATGATGAGCCCGCGACGCCGAGACGGCTGTCCAGGGACATCCGCGACTGTAGCGGCATCAGTGACCGTAGCGGCATCAGGTGCAGGCTCTACGGCATGCGAACTTAGAGGCTCAGGATCCTGCTGAGAGTTCGACACATCGTTCGACATCCACAAGCCCCTTGTTGTCGGGGTGGGTAGCAACGCACGGCGCAGCGAGAGCTGCTAGTGGCGCTAGCCACCGATCAAAGTTCTAGCGAGAACCCGCATCAGTGGCAGAGATGCCGCGATCGAACAGACCCTCAGTGATTCGCGCGGTAACCGCGTCGATTTCACCGAGAGCATCGATCGTTACGAGCACGCCGCGGTCTGCATAGACCTTCACGAGCGGAGCTGTCTGCTCGCTGTACACCTCGAGGCGATGACGAACTACCTCTTCGGTATCGTCGCTGCGGCCCTGTTCGAGAGCACGCTTGCGAAGACGCCCCACAACAACGTCAGGGTCTGCCTCGAGCTCAACGACGACATCGAGCGCGGCACCGTGGGTCGCCAAGAATTCGTCAAGCTCACGGACCTGATCAGTCGTGCGAGGGTAACCATCAAGCAAGAAGCCCTGCTTGGCATCCTGCTCCTCGAGACGATCGCGAATCAGTGCGTTCGTGAGCGAGTCGGGAACATTGTCGCCGGCATCCATGAATGCTTTGGCTTTGTTCCCGAGTTCGGTGCCATTCTTCACATTGCTGCGAAAAATGTCACCGGTCGAAATTGCAGGAACGCCGTAGATCTCGGCAAGACGAGCAGCCTGAGTGCCTTTTCCAGCACCAGGGGGACCAATCAAGAGAAGTCGTGTCAACGCAACAAACCTTCGTAATGGCGCTGCTGCAACTGTGAATCGATCTGCTTGACGGTCTCAAGACCGACACCAACGATAATCAGGATGCTAGCTCCGCCGAATGGGAAATTCTGGTTGGCCCCGATGACTACGAACGCAATCAGCGGGATCATTGCCACAAGACCAAGGTACAAAGAACCAGGCAAAGTGACGCGAGTCAGGACGTAGTCGAGGTACTCCGCGGTCGGTCGACCGGCACGGATACCAGGAATGAAGCCGCCATACTTCTTCATGTTGTCAGCGACTTCTTCAGGGTTGAAGGTAATCGCTACATAGAAGTAGGTGAAGCCCACGATGAGCAGGAAGTAACCGATCATGTAGATCGGGCTATCGCCGGAGACCAAGTTGTTCTGGACCCAGACAACCCACGCTGAAGAAGTTTCGCCAGCTTGTGGCTGGTTGAACTGCGCGATCAAGGCGGGGAGGTACAACAGCGACGAAGCGAAGATCACGGGGATCACGCCGGCCATGTTGACCTTGATCGGGATGTAGGTGTTGTTGCCGCCGTAGGTGCGACGACCAACCATGCGTTTTGCGTACTGCACGGGGATGCGTCGTTGCGACTGCTCAACGAATACAACGGCAGCCATAATGAGGATGCCCATGAGCAGCACAAGAACGAACGTCTCGATTCCGCTGGCTACGTAGATGCCCCAGAGCGCGCTCGGGAAGGTTGCAGCGATCGAAGTGAAGATCAACAGCGACATACCGTTACCGATACCGCGCTCGGTGACCAGTTCACCCATCCACATGATGAGGCCGGTTCCGGCGGTCATGGTGATCACCATGAGCAAGATCGCGTACCACGCATCGTTTGTGATGAGCTGGCTACATTCTGGAGTACCAGCCGACTGGAACAGTGCGCCGCTTCGCGCAACCGTGATCAGCGTCGTGGACTGGAGGATCGCGAGAGCGATCGTGAGGTAACGCGTGTACTGAGTCAGCGTTGCCTGGCCAGACTGGCCCTCTTTGTGAAGAGTTTCGAAGTGTGGGATGACCACACGAAGTAGTTGCACGATGATCGACGCCGTGATGTACGGCATGATTCCGAGTGCAAATACGGAAAGTTGAAGGAGCGCCCCACCACTGAAGAGGTTGATGAGGTCATACAATCCGCCACTCGAAGCATTAGCTGCGAGACAGGCCTGGACGTTACCAAAGTCAACGAACGGCGCGGGGATGAAGGAGCCAAGTCTAAACAGCGCAATGATGCCTAGCGTGAACCCGATCTTCCTGCGAAGGTCAGGCGTGCGGATTATCCGCGCGACAGCTTTAAACACAAGGCCTCCGATTTATCTATGTACTACGGGCGAGTGGGGAATCCCAATGCGGGATTCCCCACTCAACCTGCCTGCGTTTGTCACCGGTGTGACCAACGCGACACTAACGTTTGTCGTAGTGACAGTTACTGAACCGAACCGCCGGCTGCAACGATCTTCTGCTCGGCAGAGCCGGAGACCTTGTCAACTACAACGTTCAGCTTAACCGTAATATCACCCTGACCAAGAACCTTGACCTTTTCGTTCTTACGAACCGCGCCCTTGGACACGAGGTCAGCAACGGTTACGTCGCCTCCCTTGGGGTAAAGTTCCGCGAGCTTTTCGAGGTTAACAACCTGGTACTCGACGCGGAACGGGTTCTTGAATCCGCGCAGCTTAGGCGCACGCATTACGAAGTTGATGTTTCCACCTTCGAAACCAACGCGCATGTTGTAACGCGCCTTGGTTCCCTTGGTTCCACGGCCCGCGGTCTTACCCTTGGAGCCTTCACCACGGCCAACACGCATACGGTCTTTCTTAGCACCGGCAGCGGGACGGAGGTGGTGCATTTTCAGAACCTGCGGGCGGCTTGCAACATCATCGCTCGAGGACTTCGTGGTGGTCGACGCCTTAGCAGCGGTCGACTTCGCAGGAGCCTTCGTGGCGGATGCCTTCGCAGCAGGAGCCTTGTCAGCTGCGGCCTTTGCAGGAGCAGCCTTCTTGGCAGCAGGTGCTTTCGCAGCTGCGGCCTTCTTTGGGGTTTCTTTCTCGTCAGCCATTAGTCAATCTCCTCGACCTTGACAAGGTGAGCGACCGTGTTGACGTAACCACGGTTCTGCGAGTTGTCCTCGCGCACAACCACGGAACCGATGCGCTTGAGCCCAAGGCTGCGCAGCGTGTCGCGTTGGTTCTGCTTCTCACTAATTTTGGACTTGATCTGGGTTACCTTCAGGCGACCAGCCATCAGACACCTGCCTTAGCTTCAGCCTCGGCGCGCAGCAAGCGAGCCGGGATAACGTGTTCTGCATCGAGCCCACGACGAGCGGCAACCGAACGCGGCTCTTCGAGCTGCTTGAGTGCCTCAACCGTTGCGTGAACGATGTTGATCGTGTTCGAGGAACCGAGCGACTTGCTCAGTACATCGTGGATACCGGCGCACTCGAGTACGGCGCGAACGGGTCCACCAGCGATAACACCGGTACCAGCGGATGCGGGACGCAGCAGGACTACACCTGCAGCTGCCTCGCCCTGGACCGAGTGAGGGATAGTAGCGCCGACGCGAGGAACGCGGAAGAAGTTCTTCTTCGCCTCTTCGACACCCTTGGAGATCGCGAGAGGAACCTCACGAGCCTTGCCGTATCCGACTCCAACCATTCCGTTACCGTCACCGACGACGACGAGAGCGGTGAAGCTAAAGCGACGACCACCCTTGACAACCTTCGATACACGGTTGATGGTGACGACGCGCTCCAGGAACTGGTTCTTGTCGTTGTCGCGGCTGTTGTTACCACCACGGCCACCACGGTCGGGTCCACGCTCACGGCCGCCACGACGAGCCTCGCGGGGCTCGCTCGTTACGTCGGTCGCGGGGGCGTCTACGACGACCTCGGGTACGGAGATGGCGCTAGTCGCCTCAGCGGCCACGGCCTGCTCCTTGTTTGTTGTCTTGTTGTCCACGTTGTCGCTCACAGGTTCAATCCACCCTCTCGCGCTCCGTCGGCGATAGCTGCAACGCGACCTGCGTAACGGCTTCCACCACGATCAAATACGACGGCCTCAACACCGGCCTGCTTCGCGCGCTCGGCGACCATTTCGCCGATCTTGCGTGCCTTGGCGGTCTTGTCTCCATCGAACGTACGCATGTCCGACTCCATGGTCGATGCAGAAGCGACGGTAACGCCCTTCGAGTCATCAACAACCTGGACGAATACGTGACGCGCTGAGCGCGTAACCACGAGACGGGGGCGCACCTCGGTGCCCACAACCTTCTTGCGGAGACGTGCGTGACGGCGGCCCTTAGCGGCCGACTTGCTCTTACCTCTGGTTCCGAGAGCCATGTCTACTTACCACTCTTTCCGGCCTTGCGACGAACAACTTCGCCGGCGTAGCGCACACCCTTGCCCTTGTAGGGCTCTGGCTTGCGCAATTTACGAATGTTGGCTGCTACTTCGCCAACCGCCTGCTTGTCGATGCCGCTGACAACTAGTTTGTTATTGCCCTCGACCGCGAAGCTGATGCCTGCGGGCGGGTCAACGGTGATCGAGTGCGAGTACCCGAGAGCAAACTCAATTGAGCTGCCCTTTGCGGTGACACGGTAACCAGTACCAACGACCTCAAGGCCCTTGGTGTATCCATCGGTAACACCGATGATCTGGTTAGCGATGAGTGTACGAGTCAAGCCGTGCAGTGAACGCGATTCGCGCTCGTCGTCGGGACGGGTTACGAGAACCTGACCCTCTTCGAGTGCTACAGCGATAGGTGCCTTGACGGTGAGCGCAAGCTCACCCTTCGGGCCCTTTACAGTGACGTCCTGGCCGTTGATGGTGAGTGTGACACCAGCGGGGACATCAATAGGAAGTCTTCCGATACGTGACATTTTGGGTTACCACACGTAGGCGAGGACTTCCCCACCTACGCCCTTCTGAGTCGCCTCTTTGTCGGTCAGAAGACCGGAGGAGGTGGACAAAATAGCCACACCGAGTCCGCCAAGAACCTTGGGGATTTCGGTCGAGCGAGCGTAGACACGAAGACCAGGCTTCGAGACGCGCTTGATTCCCTTGATGGAACGCTCGCGAGTGGGGCTGTACTTGAGTTCGATCGTGAGGGTCTGGCCCACGCGAGCGTCCTCGGTGCTCCAGCTGAGGATGTATCCCTCAGCCTTGAGCATTTCAGCCAGGCGCGACTTCAGCTTGCTGTTAGGCATTGAAACGCTGTCGTGGTGCGCCGAATTGGCGTTGCGCAGTCTGGTCAGCATGTCAGCGACCGGATCTGTCATTGTCATTATGTGTTTCCTGTCTCAACTGGTTTCGGCATCCGTTACACGAAGGCCGACCTGGTCGATCGGTGTTACTTGGTTAGTTAGATGCGTTCTCAGCGGTGCGGAAGGGGAAGCCCAGAGCCTTAAGCAATGCGCGACCTTCTTCGTTGTTCTTACCGGTGGTGACGATAGTGATATCGAAACCACGAACGCGGTCAATCTTGTCCTGGTCGATCTCGTGGAACATGGACTGTTCCGTGAGGCCGAAGGTGTAGTTACCGTTGCCATCGAACTGCTTGTCCGACAGACCGCGGAAGTCACGGATACGCGGAAGCGCCAGCGTGATCAGGCGGTCGAGGAACTCCCAAGCGCGGTCACCACGGAGGGTAACGTGTGCGCCAATAGGCTGTCCTTCACGAAGC
The DNA here is from genome assembly GCF_015864925.1 of Salinibacterium sp. NG22. Taxonomy (NCBI): domain Bacteria; kingdom Bacillati; phylum Actinomycetota; class Actinomycetes; order Micrococcales; family Microbacteriaceae; genus Salinibacterium; species Salinibacterium sp. NG22. Next base: position 1,226,145 of record NZ_JADYWG010000001.1, read on the forward strand.
TTGAACTGAGCGATCGACTTGCGAGCGCTAGTTACGTACGGCTTCTGACCGGTGATCGCGGTGAGGTCCTTGACGGCCCCATCGATGATCTTTCCGTCGCGAGCAGCTTCACCAACACCAGTGTTGACGACGACCTTAACGATCCCCGGAACCTGGTGGACATTGGTGAGTCCAAGATCCTTCTTGAGCTGAGCCGCAAGTTCATCGCGGTACTTCTGCTTGAGGCGCGGCTGGATTTTGCCAGCAGCAGGTGCAGTCGTCGTCATTAGTCTGCGTCCTTCTCGGTTGCCTTCTCGGCATCCTTCTTCGAAGCCTTGGGCTCAGCCTTAGCTGCCTTTGACTTCTTGGTCTCTACGCGGCGCGACTTCTTGAAGAAGCGCTCGCGCGTGGTCTTGCCACGGTCATCGGTGCCGACGGTAAAGCCAACACGAGCCGGGAGCTTGGTCTCGGGGTCAACGAGGGCGACGTTCGACACGTGAATTGATGCCTCCATCGTCTCGATGCCACCGGTCTTGGTTCCACGCTGAGTCTGGCCAACCTTGACGTGCTTGGTGACGAAGTTGACACCCTCCACGACAATGCGGTCTTTTCCAGCGATAACACTGATTACGCGACCCTGCTTGCCGCGGCTTCCGCCACGCTCTTCGGTCGGGCCGCTGATGACCTGTACGAGGTCACCCTTGCGAATCTTTGCCATATCTACAGCACCTCCGGTGCGAGCGAGATGATCTTCATGAACTTCTTGTCACGAAGTTCGCGGCCAACCGGCCCGAAGATGCGGGTACCACGGGGGTCTCCGCCATCGGACTTGAGGATTACAGCCGCGTTCTCATCGAACTTGATGTATGAGCCGTCTGGACGACGAGTCTGCTTGATAACGCGAACGATGACGGCCTTGACGACCTCACCCTTCTTGACGTTTCCGCCAGGAATCGCGTCTTTGACGGTTGCCACGATGACATCGCCGAGACCTGCGTAACGACGGCCTGAGCCACCGAGAACGCGAATCGTGAGGAGCTCCTTGGCGCCGGTGTTATCGGCAACCTTTACTCGGGATTCCTGCTGAAGCATTACTTAGCCTTTTCGAGGATCTCGACCAGACGCCAGCGCTTCGTAGCGCTGAGCGGACGGGTCTCGCTGATAAGTACGGAGTCACCGACGCCGGCCGTGTTGGCCTCGTCGTGAACCTTCACCTTGGAGTTACGGCGAACAACCTTGCCGTACAACGGGTGCTTTACGCGGTCTTCAACGATGACAACGATGGTCTTATCCATCTTGTCGCTCGTAACCAGTCCGCGACGGGTCTTACGGTACCCACGAGCGACCTCGGCGGTCGTCTCCGCGGTCTTCTTGTCTTCAACCTTGGCCATGACTACGCCTCCTTCGTCTCGTCAGCGGCGTCTGCTGCAGTCTCAACCGCGGCGTCTGCCTTCTTGGTGCTGCGCTTCTTGGTCTCCTTGGCGGGAGCCTCGACGGCAGCAGGGGTTGCACGGATGCCCAGCTCGCGCTCACGGATAACCGTGTAGATGCGGGAGATGTCGCGCTTTACAGCGCGAATACGTCCGTGGCTTTCCAGTTGACCAGTTGCGGCCTGGAAACGAAGGTTGAAAAGTTCTTCCTTCGACTTCTTCAGCTCGTCAACGAGTCGTTCGTCTTCAAAAGTGTCTAGCTCGACAGGGGCTAGCTCCTTGGATCCGATCGCCATTATGCGTCGCCCTCCTCGCGCTTGATGATGCGTGCCTTGAGGGGCAGCTTGTGAATTGCACGAGTGAGTGCTTCGCGCGCAGTCGTCTCGTCCACGCCGCTGAGCTCGAAGAGCACGCGACCTGGCTTGACGTTGGCGACCCACCACTCGGGCGAGCCCTTACCGGAACCCATGCGGGTTTCAGCGGGCTTTTTGGTGAGCGGGCGGTCGGGGTAGATGTTGATCCACACCTTTCCACCACGCTTGATGTGACGCGTCATTGCGATACGAGCTGCCTCAATCTGGCGGTTCGTAACGTATGCGGGCGTCAGAGCCTGAATACCGTACTCGCCAAACGACACCGTGGTTCCACCAGTAGCGTGGCCGCTACGGGAGGGGTGGTGCTGCTTGCGGTACTTGACCTTACGCGGAATCAACATTGTTATGCCTCAACTCCTGCTGCAACCGGTGCGTCGGCCTTGGGGGCTTCTGCCTTGGGTGCTTCAGCTTTCGGTGCGGACGAAGGGCCACCGGTGCGACGACCGCCACGGTCGCCACCATCGCGACGCTCTGGACGCGACGACTTCTGGTTAGCCTGCTCGCGAGCGAGCTCCTTGTTGGTGATGTCGCCCTTGTAGACCCACACCTTGACACCGATACGACCGAACGTGGTCTTAGCCTCGTAGAAGCCGTAGTCGATGTTTGCGCGCAGCGTGTGCAGCGGAACGCGACCTTCGCGGTAGTACTCTGAGCGGCTCATTTCTGCGCCACCCAAACGACCCGATACCTGGATGCGAACACCCTTGACCGAACCAACGCGCTGGGCGCCCTGAAGACCCTTGCGCATTGCACGACGGAAAGCGACACGAGCAGCAAGCTGCTCCGCAATTCCCTGTGCAACGAGCTGAGCTTCAGCCTCGGGGTTCTTGACCTCGAGGATGTTGAGCTGGATCTGCTTACCGGAGAGCTTCTCGAGCTCGCCACGAATACGCTCTGCTTCGGCGCCGCGGCGACCGATCACGATGCCCGGACGGGCAGTGTGAATGTCTACGCGAACGCGGTCACGGGTGCGCTCGATTTCAATGCGAGCAACACCTGCGCGGTCGAGGTTCGACTTGAGCAGGTTGCGGATCTTTACATCTTCCGCAACGTAGTCGCTGTAACGCTGACCCGGCTTGGTGCTGTCGGAGAACCAACGCGACACGTGGTCGGTGGTGATTCCCAGACGGAAACCGTAGGGGTTTACCTTCTGTCCCATTACTTCTTCCCTGCCTTGTCGGCCTCGGCTTCAACGACGTGGTCTGGCGTGGCCAGCACGACCGTGATGTGGCTTGTGCGCTTCAGGATCTGGAACGCGCGGCCCTGGGCACGCGGCTGGAAACGCTTGAGCGTTGCACCGTCGTCGACATAAGCCTTCGAGATGATCAGATCCTGTTCGTCCAGGAACGTGTTCGAAGCGTCTGCCTTGACTCGCGCATTCGCGATTGCAGATGCAACCAACTTGTAGACCGGCTCGCTCGCGCCCTGAGGTGCGAACTTCAAAATTGCCAGTGCTTCCTGTGCTTGCTTGCCGCGAATCATGTTGACAACGCGACGAGCCTTCATGGGGGTCACGCGGATGTGACGCACGCGTGCGATCGACTCCACCATTTCTCTACCTCCTCCACCACCGCGTTAGCGGCGGCGACCCTTCTTGTCGTCCTTCACGTGTCCACGGAAGGTACGGGTGGGCGAAAACTCGCCGAGCTTGTGCCCAACCATGGTTTCGGTGATGAACACCGGAATGTGCTTGCGACCATCGTGCACCGCGATCGTGTGACCCAGCATTGCTGGAACGATCATCGAGCGGCGCGACCAGGTCTTGATTACGTTCTTGCTCTTGGCTTCGTTCGCCTTGACAACCTTTTGTAGGAGGTGGTCGTCGACGAAGGGGCCCTTCTTCAGACTGCGTGGCATCTTCTGACTCTCCTACTACTTGCGCTTCTTGCCGACATTGCGGCGGCGAACGATGAGCTGGTCACTGGGCAGTTTGCGCTTACGTGTGCGCCCTTCTGCCTGGCCCCAAGGGGAAACGGGGTGACGTCCACCGGACGTCTTACCCTCACCACCACCGTGGGGGTGGTCAACAGGGTTCATGGCAACACCACGGACGGTCGGGCGAACGCCCTTCCAGCGCATGCGGCCGGCCTTTCCCCAGTTGATGTTCGACTGCTCGGCATTGCCGACCTCGCCGATCGTTGCGCGGCAACGAACGTCAACGTTGCGGATTTCACCGGAAGGCAAACGCAGCTGCGCGTAGGGGCCTTCTTTTGCAACGAGTCGAACTGATGCACCAGCGGAACGGGCCATCTTGGCGCCGCCACCGGGGCGAAGTTCAATCATGTGGATAACCGTACCGACGGGGATGTTCTTCATCGGGAGGTTGTTACCAGGCTTGATGTCTGCGCCGGGACCCGACTCAACAATGTCGCCCTGATTGAGCTTGTTCGGAGCAACGATGTAGCGCTTGGTGCCATCAACAAAGTGAAGCAGTGCGATACGTGCGGTGCGGTTGGGGTCGTACTCGATCTCGGCAACGCGGGCGTTTACGCCGTCTTTGTCGTTGCGCTTGAAGTCGATTACGCGGTACTGGCGCTTGTGGCCACCACCGATGTGACGAGTCGTGATGCGACCTGCGTTGTTGCGTCCACCAGTCTTCGGCAGAGGGCGCAGAAGCGACTTCTCCGGCGTTGAACGGGTGATCTCAGCAAAGTCTGCAACCGAGGATCCACGACGACCAGGCGTCGTGGGCTTGTACTTGCGAATAGCCATTAGTTTCTCCTTGGTCCCTAGCCGACAGCCGTGAAGATGTCGATAGAACCGGACTTAAGCGTGACGATGGCGCGCTTGGTGTCCTTGCGCTTGCCCATACCGAAACGGGTACGACGGGTCTTGCCCGTGCGGTTCAACGTGTTGACCGAGTCGACCTTGACGCTGAAGATCTTCTCAATAGCGAGCTTGATCTCGGTCTTGTTCGCACGGGGGTCTACCTCGAAGGTGTACTTGCCCATGTCGATCAGGTTGTAGCTCTTCTCAGAGACCACGGGAGCGATGATGATGTCGCGCGGGTCCTTGTACGTGACGGTCATGCGCTGACCTCTTCCTTGTTCGAAGACTTGGTGTTGAACGCAACGAACGCCTCGAAGGCGCCCTTGCTGAACACGATGTCGTCGCTGACGACGACGTCGTAGGCGTTGAGCTGGTCGTAAGCCAAGACGTGAACCGTGTCGAGGTTGCGAATGCTCTTGAGGCTGGTTGCATCTTCGCGCTGGAGAACAACGAGAACGTTCTTGCTCGGCGCGATGTTGTTCAGCAGAGCCAAGACCGACTTCGTCGAAGGCTTGCCGTCTACAGCGAGAGCGTCGATGACGTGAATGCGCTCACCGCGAGCCCGGTCGGACAACGTGCCGCGAAGTGCTGCAGCAATCATCTTCTTGGGGGTGCGCTGTGAGTAGTCACGCGGGTGCGGCCCGTGAACGATGCCACCACCCTTCATCTGAGGAGCACGGATCGAGCCCTGACGAGCGCGACCGGTTCCCTTCTGTTTGAACGGCTTGCGACCAGCACCCGAAACTTCACCGCGGCGCAGGGTGTTGTGCGTACCCTGACGTGCTGCTGCACGCTGTGCAACAACAACCTGGTGGATGAGCGGAACGTTGGTCTGCACGTCGAAGATCTCGGCGGGAAGTTCAACAGAGTCGACCTTCTTGCCCTTGGCGTCGATGACGTCGATGGAGGTAGCCATGTGTACTACGCCCCCTTCACTGCGTTGCGGACGAAGACGATACGGCCACGAGCACCGGGAACAGCGCCCTTGATGAGCACGAGTCCCTTCTCAAGGTCGATCGAGTGGACGGCGAGGTTCATGACCGTTACACGGTCACCACCCATACGACCGGCCATGCGCATGCCCTTGAAGACACGGCTGGGGGTCGACGAGGCGCCAATGGAACCAGGCTTGCGGTGGTTACGGTGCGAACCGTGGCTTGCAGATACACCCTTGAAGTTGTGACGCTTCATAACACCCGCGAAACCCTTACCCTTGCTCGTGCCGACAACGTCGACCTTCGAGCCTGGGGTGAAGATGTCGACTGCGAGCTCCTGGCCAACGGTGTATTCCGCGGCGTCAGGGGTGCGAATCTCGGTGAGGTGACGGCGAGGCGTAACACCTGCCTTGTCGAAGTGACCGGTAAGCGGCTTGTTGACCTTACGAGGGTCGATCTGGCCGTACGCGATCTGGACTGCGCTGTATCCATCAACCTCGGGGCTACGCAGCTGCGTAACCACATTCGGGGAGATTTCGACAACGGTCACGGGAACGAGCTTGTTGTTCTCGTCCCAAACCTGCGTCATGCCGAGCTTTGTGCCCAGCAGACCCTTAGTCGTCTTAGTTGTAGACATTATTTTCCTTATCGGCTCTGTCGCTCAATAACTGCGCGAGCTAAAGCTTGATCTCGATGTTGACGTCGGCCGGCAGGTCGAGACGCATAAGCGAATCCACAGCCTTGGGCGTCGGGTCGATGATGTCGATGAGCCGCTTGTGGGTGCGCTTCTCGAAGTGCTCGCGGCTGTCCTTGTACTTGTGGGGAGAACGGATAACTGCAATCACGTTCTTCTCGGTGGGCAGCGGCACCGGGCCTACTACCGTGGCACCCGCGCGGGTAACCGTGTCAACAATTTTGCGTGCCGACGAGTCGATGACCTCGTGGTCGTACGACTTAAGTCGAATGCGGATCTTTTGTCCCGCCATGACTGGCTCTCTTCCCTTAGTACTTTGGCTGCACTGCGTGCACCTGGGCTGTTCGACACCGGATGTTGCCACCCGAAGACGCTCAGCACTTTTGCTTTCGCACCACTATTTATCTGTCAAGTTCTTGCTGTCACTGCTTGTGATACCAACCCGCGAAGCCGCGAGGAGCACATGCCAGCGAACTGGCACAAGCGTCTCCCGCAGCACGAATTCTTTCGAATCGAATTGGGGAGTTGGTTAAGCTTGGTTCTGCTCCCCGCGGCCTAGCTACAACACGCTGTATAACTCACGCTCTGCGTGGGTCATACGATGTGGAACTATGCACTGCCTGGAAGTGATCCGCACGCACATGGCGGCGAAATGTTGAACTAGAAGAGTTTGTCACATCCACGCATTTACTGCAACCCGGGCGTGTCGGATTTTTACGGCACCGATCGGTGTCGTCCTGCTGACGGCGTGATGCCTCGATGTGAGCATCCACTACCGCCTGATAGCGGGACTTTTAGGGGGCCTCAGGCCAACGGCCGCACTAGCTCGTGAACGCCATCCACAAAGACGCTGGAGACCAGGGGAACCCCCGGCCGGTACGCCAAGTGACGGTAGTGCGGAGCATCCAGAATTTGGGCGTTTGCTCGCGCGCCGACCTTCAAGTGGCCGACGTCATCACGGCGCAAGGAACGTGCCCCTCCGAGCGTCGCCGACGTGACGGCTTCTAGCGACGTCATCCCCATTTCGCGCACCGCGAGGGCAATGCAGAACGGGAGGGATGAGGTGAAACTGGAGCCGGGATTGCAATCGCTGGCGAGCGCAACGGTCACTCCCGCGTCGAGGAGTCGTCGGGCATCCACGAACGGATGCTTGGTGGAGAACTCGACACCGGGAAGAAGTCCGGCGACCGTGCTGCTGCCGGCGAGCGCCTGCACGTCGTCATCGCTGAGATAGGTGCAGTGGTCGACACTCGCTGCGCCCAGCTCAACCGCGAGTTGCACAGCACCCGACTCCGCCAATTGTGCACCGTGCAGACGAGCGCCCAAGCCACGAGCCTGCCCGGCCCTGATGATGGCGCGCGTCTCGCCCTCGGTGAAGGCGCCGCTGTCGCAAAAAACATCGATCCAGCGCGAATGGGGAGCGCACGCCTCCAGCATGTCGCCCATGACGAGCGTGACGTAGGCGGCGCGATCGTCCGCGTACTCGGCCGGCACGACATGCGCACCCAGGAACGTGGTCTCGTCAGTGAGCGTGGCCGCGAGCCGCAACATCCGCGCCTCATCTGCAACGCTCAGACCGTAGCCGCTCTTGATTTCGACCGTCGTCGTGCCTTGGCGGCGCATCTCCGCAACCAGAGCGGTCGCGTTCGCGAGCAACTCAGCGTCAGTCGCTGCGCGCGAAAGTGCGACCGTGCGACGGATTCCGCCCGCCTCGTAGCGACGGCCAGCCATGCGGGCCTCAAACTCAGCCGAGCGGTCCCCTGCGAAGAGGATGTGGCTATGGCTGTCAACGAAACCGGGGAGCACACAGCGGCCAGCGGCATCCACTCGCCCGTCAGCAGCAGGAGTATCGACCGACGCACCCCACCAAACCACGCGACCCTCGTCGAATACGAGGGCGGCATCGGCGATCTCGGGACGCTCGTCATCATGCGTGAGCAATAGGCCAATGTTCTCGATCACCGTGCTTGTCATCGCAGCGCCATTCCCGCGATTGCTTCGAGAATGCAGAGTGCCACCAAGCGCACCGTTCGTTCGTCAGGAGCGTCGGCGGCAGCATCCACCTCGACGAGATCAATCGAGGAGACCGCCGGATGCGCGGCAGCGAGCCGTGCGGCCGTGCGCAACTCAATCGCCGAGATGCCACCCGGCACCGACGCGGGGCAACCGGGAGCAACCGAGCGATCACACACATCGACATCAAGATCGACGTGGATAGGCCCGCCCGCCGCGCCAGCGATCTCCAGCGCCTGCGCCATCACCTTCTCCATCGAGCGCGAACGCAACTCGTCACGGGTAATGACCGTGATTCCTGCCTCGCGCGCCCGCTCGGCGTACGCCAGCGAGTTCGCGAGCGGCTCAATGCCGATCTGCACCACACGACTGCCATCGAGGCCGGCCTCAAGAAGGCGACGCACGGGTGAACCATTACTGGTGCCGTCTCGTAGGTCGTAGTGAGCATCGAGCGTGATCAATCCAGCCGACTCGATCTCTGAACCCCACCGCCCCAACGCCGTCGGCACCGTCGCCGCATTGTCTCCGCCCAGGGCGATAACGAGCTCAGCCCGCAACTGCGCCACCGCATCAATCGCACCCTGCTCATTCAGATCAGGCTCGCGCACGGTGCCGGCGTCTACGATCCGAAGATCAGACAGCGCGGCATAACGACGAAGTGCCTCACGAACCGCAGCGGGAGTCGTGTGAGCCTGCGTCGGCGAGAGTGACGTGCGCGACGTCGGCATACCGATGAGTGCGACATCCGCCCACTCGTCGTCAACCGGCGAAGGCCAATCCCCCGCACGCGGCCACAGCGGATCAGCGTTGAGCATTGTGATCCTTCGTGAGCGGAGCCTCGTTCATGGGGATGCGAACGCCGAGATCATCAGCGACCGCAATAGCCTCATCGTAGCCAGCATCGACGTGACGGATCACGCCCATACCGGGATCATTCGTGAGCACGCGCTCAAGCTTCTGGGCAGAGAGCTCGGTGCCGTCAGCGACCGTCACCTGACCGGCGTGGATCGACCGGCCGATGCCAACACCGCCACCGTGATGAATGGAGACCCACGTTGCGCCCGATGACGTGTTCACGAGCGCGTTGAGCAGCGGCCAGTCGGCGATGGCATCCGAACCATCCTTCATGGCTTCGGTCTCCCGATACGGCGACGCGACAGAGCCGCTATCGAGATGATCGCGCCCGATCGCCAGCGGTGCGGCCAGCTCTCCCGACGCCACCATCTCATTGAACTTCAGCCCAGCCTTGTCGCGCTCGCCATAGCCGAGCCAACAGATGCGGGCAGGAAGGCCCTGGAAGTGCACGCGCTCTCCCGCAAGCTTGATCCAGCGCGCGAGCGATTCGTTCTCAGGGAACAACTCGAGAATCGCCTTGTCTGTCTTGTGGATGTCGCTGGCTTCGCCACTGAGAGCGGCCCACCGGAACGGGCCCTTGCCCTCCGCAAACAATGGACGAATGTAGGCCGGCACGAACCCGGGGAAAGCAAACGCATCGGCATACCCGGCCGCGAGTGCCTCCGTGCGCAAGTTATTGCCATAGTCGAAGACCTCGGCACCCTGACGTTGGAAGCCCACCATCGCTTCGACATGGATCGCCATCGACTCGCGAGCACGCTGAGCGAAGACAGGATGGCTGCGGGCACTCTGCCAGTCATGGAAGTCCACGCCGAGAGGAAGGTAAGCGAGAGGATCGTGGGCGCTCGTCTGGTCAGTGACGATATCGATCGGCGCACCCATGGCCAGCAACTCAGGGACGGCAGCAGCCGCATTGGCGAGCACCCCAATCGAGAGCGGCTTCTTCGCATCGCGCGCGGTAACAGCGAGTTCGACCGCGTGCGCGAGCGACTTCGCCTCAACGTCGAGGTAGCCGTGATCGATGCGACGCGTGATGCGGCTCTGGTCAACATCAATACAGATCGCAACACCGTCGTTCATGGTTACGGCAAGCGGCTGAGCGCCACCCATGCCTCCGAGGCCAGCCGTGAGGGTGATGGTGCCAGCGAGAGTGCCACCGAATCGCTTAGCCGCGACTGCAGAGAAGGTCTCGTAGGTGCCTTGCAGAATGCCCTGCGTGCCAATGTAGATCCACGATCCTGCTGTCATTTGGCCGTACATGGTGAGGCCAAGCTGCTCGAGACGACGGAACTCATCCCAGTTGGCCCAGTCGCCAACCAAGTTGGAGTTTGCCAACAACACCCGTGGAGCCCACTCGTGGGTCTGCATCACACCGACGGGCTTGCCTGATTGAACAAGCAGCGTCTCGTCACCTTTGAGGGTCGTGAGCGAACGAACAATCGCGTGATAGCTGGGCCAATTACGCGCAGCCTTGCCCGTGCCGCCATAGACGACGAGATCTTCCGGGTGCTCGGCGACCTCAGGGTCGAGGTTGTTCTGGAGCATGCGCAAAGCACCCTCCTGCTGCCAGCCAAGAGTGTTGAGTGTGGAACCGCGGTGTGCCTGAATCATGACGTCTCCTAGCTGAGTTCGGTAATAGTGCGTGCGGCGGACAAGAGCGCACCCGACTGCACAAGCGCAACGCTCGCGGCAATGTCGGGCGCCAAGTAGCGGTCGGGCCCTGCAGCGGGAACGTGCTGGCGCAGGTTCGCGATCACCGCCGCTGATACCGGTGACGGTCGCTCGCCACGCATCTCGATCCCGCGTGCCGACGTCAGCAACTCAATGGCGATCACTCGTGATAACCCATCGATACTGCGGCGAAGTTTCAAACCAGCGCTCCACCCCATGGAGACGTGGTCTTCCTGCATCGCGCTCGTCGGAATTGAATCAACGGATGCCGGAGCCGCCAACCTCTTCATCTCACTGACGATTCCCGCCTGGGTGTACTGCGCGATCATGTGCCCAGAGTCCACCCCGGGATCATCGGCCAGGAACGCGTTGAGCCCGCCGCTGCGATTGCTGTCAAGGAAGCGGTCAGTGCGACGCTCGCTCATGCTCGCAACATCGGCGGCAACAATCGCGAGGAAATCGAGAGCGTAGCCCACCGGCGCCCCATGGAAATTACCGTTGGATTCCAGCCGGCCATCCACCGTCACCACCGGGTTATCGATCGCGCTCATGAGCTCGCGCTCGGCCACCCGACGCGTGTGATCTACCGTGTCGCGCGCCGCTCCGTGCACTTGCGGCGCGCACCGCAACGAGTAGGCATCCTGCACTCGCGTGAAGCCGCTCGTGGCGTGGGCCGCGATCGTGTCGGAGTCGCGCAACACCGCGCGCATGTTGGCCGCCGACTGCGCCTGGCCCGGATGCGGCCGGAGGGCGTGCAGATCCTCCGCGAAGACTCGGTCGGTTCCGGCCAGACCCTCCACGCTCATGGCAGCGGACAGATCGGCGGTGGTGAGCAACGCCTCAAGATCAGTAATCGCCAGCGACAGCATGCCGAGCATCCCATCGGTGCCGTTGATCAGCGCCAAGCCCTCTTTTTCGTGCAAGACAACGGGGGTAATGCCGGCAGCTGTGAGAGCAGCGGATGCCGGCAGCTGCTCGCCCGCAACCCGTACGTCGCCTTCGCCCATCACCGCTAACGCGCAGTGCGCGAGCGGTGCGAGGTCACCGGAACAGCCGAGGCTGCCGTACTCACCGACGATTGGGGTGATGCCCGCATTGAGCACTGCCGCATAGGTTTCGGCAACGAGGGGCCGCACACCCGTGCGCCCGGTGGCCATCGTGGAGAGGCGCAGCAACATCGTCGCACGCACCACTTCGTCGGCAATTTCTGCACCGGAACTTGCGGCGTGACTGCGCACGAGTGACCGCTGCAGCTGCAGCCGCTGCTCCGGGGCGATGTGTTTCGTCGCCAGCGCGCCAAAACCGGTGGAGACACCGTAGTGCGGGCGCACGTCGTCGGCCAACGCTTCGATCACCGCACGCGAGGCAACCATCGCGCTCGTCGCTTCGGCCGAGATCGTGACGGGTGCACCGTGGCGCGCGACCGCCACAACATCGGAGATGCTCACGGCGCCGACGCCGATGGTCACTGTCTGGCTGGGGGCTGAGGTCATGATCCCAGTGAACGCGCATCGCCCCTCCGCCACGAGTGGATATCGCGATATGGTGTCTGAAATACCAGACAGGAGCCCTGTGTCCAACATTCCTGCCGCGCGCAACACCATGGCCGTGCTGCGACACCTCGCGACCCGCAAAGGGCCAGTGCCCGCCTCTGCTTTGGCGCGCGAGCTAGCGCTCCCCCGGTCATCCGTCTACCAGCTGCTTACCGTCATGATCGACGAAGGCTTCGTGGTGCATTACCCCGAAGACCGCACCTATGGGTTGAGCTCCCTCGTCTCCGAGATCGGCACGTCTGCGCTGCGTAGCGAACGACTCTCCGCACTCGCTAGCCCGCTCATGCGGAGCCTCGCCGCCGAGGCCCCAATCCCGGTTGTCGCGCACCTTGCCGTGCTCAGCGGTGCCGATGTCAGTTACGCCGCCCGAGTGCAAGGAACCCGGGCGCCCACCACTGTTTCGGCTGTTGGTGTAAAACTCCCCGCGCATTTGACCGCGACCGGTCGAGCCATGCTCGCGCAACTGACAGCTCCGCAAGTGCGGGCGCTGTATCCCTCACGCAGTAGCCTCACTCGACGCCAGACTGCCGGGCCGAACACACTGGCAGAACTCGACCGGTTGCTGGCTGCGACTCGTGAGCGCGGCTGGGCCAGCGAAGTGGGCGACATCACTGCGGAGTACGCCTCGGTGGGCGCTGCGGCGTTCGACCGCAATGGCTATCCTTCGGCAGCGATCGGGCTGACCTTCAGAACGGATGCCGTCGATGACCAGTGGGACGAGCTCGGTCAGGCCACAGTGGCCGCCGCTCGCGCCCTCACCTCGCGGCTCACCGGCCGCGCTGGTTAAACGACGAAGGGCCGAGCCTTTCGGCTCGACCCTCGTCGTAATTAGTTACTGAGCTTACGCCAGAACCTTGGTTACCTTACCGGCACCTACGGTACGTCCACCCTCACGGATGGCGAAGCCGAGGCCCTCTTCCATGGCGATGGGCTGAATAAGCTCAACGGTCATGTCAGTGGTGTCGCCAGGCATAACCATCTCGGTGCCCTCAGGCAACGTGATGACGCCGGTGACGTCGGTGGTACGGAAGTAGAACTGCGGACGGTAGTTCGCGTAGAACGGGTTGTGACGCCCACCCTCATCCTTTGACAGGATGTATGCGGTTCCCTCGAAGTTCGTGTGAGGAGTAACGGAACCAGGCTTAACAACAACCTGTCCACGCTCAACATCTTCACGCTTGGTTCCGCGGAGAAGCAGACCACAGTTCTCGCCAGCCCATGCTTCGTCGAGCTGCTTGTGGAACATCTCGATACCAGTGACCGTGGTCTTCTGGGTCGGACGGATTCCAACAATCTCAACGTCAGAGTTGATCGAAAGCGTTCCACGCTCGGCGCGGCCCGTAACAACGGTTCCACGACCAGTGATCGTGAAGACGTCTTCAACCGGCATCAAGAACGGCTTGTCCTTGTCGCGGATGGGGTCAGGAACGTTCTCGTCAACAGCATCCATGAGGTCGAGGATGGACTGGGTCCACTTCTCGTCGCCCTCAAGAGCCTTGAGACCTGAAACCTGGACAACAGGAACGTTGTCACCGTCGAAGCCCTGGCTGGAGAGGAGTTCGCGAACCTCGAGCTCAACGAGCTCAAGGATCTCTTCGTCATCTACCATGTCGGACTTGTTGAGTGCAACGAGCAGGTAAGGAACACCAACCTGCTTCGCGAGCAGAACGTGCTCGCGAGTCTGAGCCATCGGTCCGTCGGTCGCTGCAACCACGAGGATTGCACCGTCCATCTGAGCTGCACCGGTGATCATGTTCTTGATGTAGTCAGCGTGGCCCGGAGCGTCTACGTGTGCGTAGTGGCGCTTGGGGGTCTCGTACTCAACGTGCGAGATGTTGATTGTGATGCCGCGTTGACGTTCTTCCGGAGCCGAGTCAATCGACGAGAAGTCGCGCTGCACGTTCGTCGCCGAAGGGTACTTGTCAGCAAGTACCTTCGAGATCGCTGCCGTGAGCGTGGTCTTTCCGTGGTCAACGTGACCGATGGTTCCGATGTTTACGTGCGGCTTGGTCCGCTCGAACTTGGCCTTAGCCACTGTGGGTCCTCCTCAGGACTCGGTTGCTCTGCACCCGACGACTTTTCACTGCCGAATGTTTCGCAAGTTGGTGTGTATCTATGTTAGTTGCGCGCTGGTAGTGCGGCGATTACTCGCCCTTGTTCTTTGCAACAATCTCGTCAGCTACCGCGCGGGGAACCTCAGAGTAACTGTCGAACGTCATCGAGTACACCGCACGACCTGAAGTCTTGGACCTCAAGTCACCGACGTAGCCGAACATTTCCGACAGTGGTACGTGGGCGCGAACGACCTTTACGCCGGTCGCGTCCTCCATGGACTGGATCTGTCCGCGGCGACTGTTAAGGTCACCGATGACATCTCCCATGTACTCCTCGGGAGTACGAACCTCGACCGCCATGAGCGGCTCGAGGAGAACTGGGTCAGCCTTGCGCGCTGCCTCTTTGAATGCCATGGTTCCCGCGATCTTGAACGCCATTTCTGACGAGTCAACATCGTGAGCAGCACCATCGAGGATGATTCCCTTGACGCCGACCATCGGGAATCCTGCGAGGATTCCGACGTTCATCGATGCCTGGAAACCCTGGTCGATTGAGCCAATGTATTCGCGAGGAATACGGCCACCGGTGACCTTATTTACGAATTCGTAAATCTTGTCGCCTTCAACCTCCATCGGCTCGAGCGAGATCTGGACCTTAGCGAACTGTCCCGATCCACCCGTCTGCTTCTTGTGGGTGTAGTCGTGCTTGTCCACAATGCGGCGGATGGTCTCGCGGTACGCAACCTGCGGCTTACCAACGTTGGCTTCAACGTTGAATTCGCGCTTCATGCGGTCTACGAGGATGTCGAGGTGAAGTTCACCCATTCCCTTGATTACCGTCTGGCCAGTTTCCTGGTTCTGTTCGGTACGGAACGTGGGGTCTTCTTCAGCGAGCTTCTGAATAGCAATACCAAGCTTCTCTTGGTCAGCCTTCGTCTTCGGCTCGATCGCTACCTCGATCACGGGCTCAGGGAACGTCATCGACTCGAGAACGACCTGGTCGTTCGGGTCACACAGCGTGTCACCAGTCGTGGTGTCCTTGAGGCCAATGACGGCGTAGATGTGTCCAGCGGTAACGCTGTCGACAGGGATCTCCTTGTTAGCAGCCATCTGGAAGATCTTTCCGATGCGCTCCTTCTTGCCCTTGGTGGAGTTAGCAACAGCTCCACCAGAGTCAAGGTGTCCCGAGTACACGCGAATGTACGTGAGGCGACCGAAGAAGGGGTGCACTGCAACCTTGAAGGCCAGAGCCGAGAACGGCTCCGAAGCGTCAGGCTTGCGGATGATGATCTTGTCTTCATCGCGGGGGTCGCGTGCTTCCATGGGAGGCACATCAACCGGCGAAGGAAGGTAGTCGATAACAGCGTCGAGCATCGGCTGAACGCCACGGTTCTTGAAAGCAGAACCACAGAGAACCGGGTAGATCTCGCTGTTGACGGTGAGCTTACGGATCGCAGCCTTGATCTCAGCAACGCTGATCTCTTCGCCGGCGAAGTAACGCTCCATGATGGCGTCGTCGGTCTCAGCGACAACCTCGAGCAGAGCGGTGCGGTATTCCGCAGCCTTCTCCTTGAGGTCTTCGGGGATCTCTTCGATGGCGTACTTAGCGCCCATCTGAACGTCACCCTTTGAGTCTCCGCGCCACGTGAGTGCACGCATCTCAACGAGGTCAACAACACCCTCGAACTCAGACTCGAGTCCGATGGGGAGCTGAATAACGAGGGGACGAGCACCGAGGCGCTTCACGATGGTGTCTACCGTGTAGTAGAAGTCCGCGCCCATCTTGTCCATCTTGTTGACGAAGCAGATGCGAGGAACGTCGTACTTGTCGGCCTGGCGCCATACAGTCTCCGACTGCGGCTCCACACCCTCTTTACCGTCGAACACAGCGACTGCACCGTCGAGAACGCGGAGCGAACGCTCCACCTCAACCGTGAAGTCAACGTGGCCGGGGGTGTCGATGATGTTGATCTGGTTTTTGTTCCAGTAACAGGTGACAGCAGCGGACGTGATCGTGATGCCACGCTCTTGCTCCTGCTCCATCCAGTCAGTAGTCGACGCACCATCGTGAGTTTCACCAATTTTGTGGTTTACACCCGTGTAGAACAGGATGCGCTCAGTCGTAGTGGTCTTGCCGGCATCGATGTGAGCCATGATGCCAATGTTGCGGACCTTAGTCAGGTCGGTGAGCACGTCCTGTGCCACAGGTTCCTCCGAAGTATGTTGGTGAAGCGAGAATCTCAAGAGTGAAGCGAGCCAGACAGCGTCTGACCCGCCTCACTGCGAGGTGCTGACTACCAGCGGTAGTGAGCGAATGCCTTGTTCGACTCGGCCATCTTGTGGGTGTCTTCGCGGCGCTTTACAGCGGCGCCAAGGCCATTCGATGCGTCCAAGATCTCGTTGGTGAGACGCTCAGTCATCGTCTTTTCACGACGACCCTTTGCGTAGCTCGTGAGCCAACGCAATGCGAGCGTGTTAGCACGGTGCGACTTGACCTCAACAGGAACCTGGTAGGTCGATCCACCGACACGACGCGACTTGACCTCGAGGGTCGGGCGAACGTTGTCGAGAGCCTTCTTGAGCGTGACAACGGCGTCTTGGCCGGTCTTCTCGGTTACGCCTTCGAGTGCGCCGTAAACGATGCGCTCAGCAAGGCCCTTCTTGCCATCAAGAAGAATCTTGTTGACAAGCTGGCTGACAATGGGTGCGCCGTAAACCGGATCTGCGACTACGGGACGCTTTGGTGCTGGTCCTTTACGAGGCATTACTTCTTATCCTTCTTCGCGCCGTAGAGGCTACGAGCCTGCTTACGGTTCTTAACGGCCTGGGTGTCGAGCGCTCCGCGAACGATCTTGTAGCGAACACCGGGGAGGTCCTTTACACGACCACCGCGGATGAGCACCATCGAGTGCTCTTGAAGGTTGTGACCTTCTCCGGGAATGTAGGCCGTGACCTCGGTGCCGTTAGAAAGCTTGACACGAGCAACCTTGCGAAGTGCCGAGTTCGGCTTCTTCGGAGTTGTTGTGTAGACGCGCGTGCAAACGCCGCGCTGCTGCGGGTTGGACTTAAGGGCGGGAGCCTTGGTCTTGACGACCTTTGGCGTGCGTCCCTTACGCACCAACTGCTGAATGGTGGGCACTAAATTACTCCTTGATTTTGCTGCACGGTGACAGCGTCATGATGGTTAGCATTCGACGTTCTTTTCAGAACACCGAGTTCATCTGGACCCACGCCCCTACCGAACTGATCGGTTGGTTTGCGGGTATGCCGTGGGGGCCAACCGGAAGGTCGAACCCTGTGGTGTGGAGTGACTCGCACCTAAACCCCGCGTGAGCGGTAATCCTCGAGAGGCATGGCTTAAGCGCACGACAAAGCGCACACCTCAGAAAGAATAGCCCCCGGGACAGGCCGGGGTCAAATGGTCACAGCCCACACGCAGGCTCCAGAACGGGGCACGCGAGCACGGTAGAGACTTTAGCGCTGAGCAGCAGTTTTCTCCGCGAGCTCGGCTTCCCACTTGGCACGCGCATCCACGTTGCGTTGCGTGACCTTGCGGCCTCGTCTCGCGACCAGCGCACCCGTCCACAGTGAGACCTCACGGCCAAGCAAACCTGCTGCGATGACTAGTGGATCCGCCAGCGCTGCGAGGAACATTGCATGTGCTTGTTCCGGAGTGTTCTGAATGACTCCGTTGATCAGCAGGAGCGCCCCGACGGTGCCGAAGTACACGACAAGCCCGACGATGATGCTCGAAAAGACGTGCGCTGCCCAGCCTGCGCGGTTCACAATGAGCGCAATCACGATTGCGCCAAGTGCAAAGAAGGCGACGGGAACGTAGAACGACGGCGCCTGCACAAAAGCGACCGCGACTCGGCCGGATGCTGCTGCACCGATGATGACGACAGCGATGGCGAAAACGATCGCGAAGGCGACAGCGGACGCCAGCGCGATGAACACGCCAAATCCGCGGTTGCCAGAGACCTTGGGTGGCGTAGGGGCGGTGACGTAGACGACTCGAGGCTCGCTGGATGCCGCGGATTCTGTAGCTTCGGCAGCGGACGGCTCTGGCTCGGGATCGGCGATAATCTCGGGCTCAACAACGAGCGCGGGCTCAACAACGGGCTCCGCTTCAGCTTCGAGGGTGGCGTCGCCGTACGCAGCGGACTCCGCGGATGCCGTGGGCACCTCAACGGGGTCGACAAGAGGTGTGACGGGTTCGGAAGCCGCGGGGGTCTCGTCGACAACCACAGCATCCTCAATGTTGTCGTCGTTCTCCGGTGAAGAACCACGCTCTACAGATGGATCGGTCATGACTGATGCCTCCTCGTGCCAGCGACTGATCCGCTCAGTCTACCGAAGCAACCCTCAGAAACGAGAAGAACGCCACGGCCCAAAGGTCGTGGCGTTCTTCTTCATCGTGCGGAAAGACTAGCCAACTGTGGTGCCGTCAGCGCCAGTGTCGGCGTTGAGCGTCGAGATATCCGTGCCAGCAAGCACATAGACGTATCCAGCGACTTTCATCTCAAACACGCCTGCATCACTGCTCAAATCAAAGATGACCGAACTCAAAGTAAGCGTTCGTAGACCAGTTTGTGCGCTCTCTAAAAATGAATGAAGCGCAACAGGATCGCCTTCCAGCTCGAAACTCACTGCTACGGCGACCAAACCAGGCACTGAGGACACGGATTGCGTGTTCTCGGGTGAACCAGCCTCGGCTTCGGTAGCAGCCCCCGCATCAGCCTCGCTCTCCTCTCCCTCTACGGGAGGAGCAGGAACGACATCAGATTCCGGCGCCAACGCATCTTCCGCGCTCGTGTAACTGATTTTGAGCAACGTGACATCCGCTTTGGAAGCAAGCGACTCGATCTGCGCAGTGAATACTGAAGTGTTGTGAACTGCAGGAATTGCGCGCTGGAGGTCTTCGAGTTCGGCGAACAGAGACGCAGAGTCTTCGTCCAGAGCCTTAAGCCGAGCAAGTTCGGCCGCCTTGACCTGGTTTTGAGTGTCAACGTCTACAAGCTGCCGATCAGATTCCCCAGCGGCGCTATAGGCCGGACCAACGCCGACCGCATAGCCCGCGGCGAGAATGATCACGACGGCGAGCACACCGATCAACGTCCATAAGCGTGTCATGGTCATGATCCGCTCCCCTCTTCAGTAGCTTCCTCGGTCGGTGAGGGTGTCGATGTGGGTTCCGGAGTTTCCGCGGGAGCTGGCGTTGCTTCAGTCTCCTCGGCCTCCGGGTCGAGTTCGACTTCGTCAAAACGGTGGACGAGAGCTTCGTCGTCGAGGTAAATGACGACGTTGACAGTGACTGTGCCGTCCTCTGCGCTTTCTGCGTCGACGAGGGTGGCATCAAAAACGCCCTCAACATCGGGGGTGGAGCGAAGCCATTTATCAGCGTCTGCAATTGTGGCGAAACTGATCTCCATCGCGAACTGAGCAATCCGCTCCGGTTCCAGCACGGAGATACCGGCGCCGAAGGCTTGAAGCGGCGTGGCCGTCTCAAAACTATAGGAAATGATGCCTGGCGCACTATCGGGAATATTCTTTCCCAATGCAGTAATGATGTCCTCGACGGAGACCTCGGTGGAGGTCGCGAAGATTCGAGCGTTCGTTGCCGACTGCACCATTTGACCGGCGACACGCACATCGTTGTATTCACCCTGCTGCGTAAGCAAGCTCTGGGTGAGCGACCGCGCATTCTCAAGCGCAAGGTAACGCTGAAGCGCGTAAAGATTCATGCCCACGGACGCGAGAATGACCACGCCAATCGCGATGATTGCCACGAAAATAGCACGACCTCGTGCACGAGCTGCCGCCTTCTTCTGACCGACTTCTGGCGGCAGGAGATTGACGTACGGCGGGTACGCGGTGGGAACCTTCAGCTCTTTACGAGCCTTCGGCGCCTTTTTCTTATCGTCGCTCATGCGGATACCCCCGTAACCAGTCCCAGTGCCACTGCCATGTCAAACGGCGACCCGGTTCCCTTGAGCCCACGAGATACCGCGGTCATGGTGAACGGATCAGGCAACGATGCTGGCGTCTTCGTGAACTCAGAAACCGTTTCAACGAGGCCAAGGAGCTGTGAGCCACCACCGGTCATAACGATCCGATCGATTGCACGGTTGTTACGCGCGTTCTGGAAGTACGCGATCGTGGCACGAATGGCCATGAGCGTTTCGTTGACCAGTTCGAACGAAACTTCAAGCGCGGGGCGCTGCTCAGCGGTCGCGCGTGCCGCGACGACACCGACTGAACGCTTAATCGCTTCTGCATCTCGCGTTGAAATATCCAGGCGCTGCGAGATGCCCTTAGTGATGTCCGCACCACCGTTAGGCAAGAAACGGATGAAGTGAGGAACGTGCCCCTCCAACGCGACCAGCGTGGTCGTCGACGCTCCGATGTCGACCAACAGTGTCGTCATCGTCGAAAGCTCCGGTGTGGAAAACAAACGCGTAAGAGCGAAGGGTGCGAGATCCACATTGACGGGAGTGACCGACGCTGCGGATGCGGCATTCACGTTCACAAGAACGGGAGCCTTGATCGCGGCGACCAGCATGCCCTGCAACATCGGGCCGTTCTCGCCCATTGCCTCAGCAGCGGGATAAAAGTCTAGGAGGGCATCCGATGCGGGAACCGGCAAGAGATCCTGCACCTGGAAGGGCAGCGACTCGCGCACTTGGTTCAGCGGCAGACGTGGCACCGTGACATCGCGCGCGACAACTTTGGAATTACCAAAGCCGATCACTACGTCGCGAGTGCGGAAGCCGTTCGCCGACCACAACTTTTTGATGGATGCCGTTACGGTGGCGGAGTCGATAACTTCACCGGCGCGAACGGCGCCCTCTGGTAATGACACTTCGCCGAAGCGAAGCACCGTTGGCTTCTGAAGGTGCGGGTTTTCGACTTCAACAGCACGGATTGCTGTTGAGCCGATATCCAGCCCCACTAATTTCTTTCCCATAGTTCCCCCCGGGCCACGGTCAAACGAGACCGGCGGCCACCATATATCCATTCCACAGTTGTGAACCGAAAGCAATGCCTACCCACGCGCCCGCGATCATCCACGGTCCAAATGGGATGGCTGTGCGTCGGCCTGCTCGTCGAATAATGAGCAGTGCGATTGCAAATATGCCCCCGAGCAAGAATGCCGCAAAGGCACCCACTGCTACGACCCCCCATCCGAGCCACCCCAGGTAGAGGCCAAGCACGGCAGCTAGTTTGACGTCCCCCATGCCCATCCCGCGAGGCTGGATGATGGCGACGATGAGGTAAAAAACGAAGAGTGCAGCGCCGCCGAGAAGAGCTCCGATGAGCGCTCCCCAGTCTCCGGTGCCAGCACTCGCGACAGCTAGAAGCACAATACCGACGATGATTGACGGCAACACAATGCGATTGGGCAACGTCTGCGTGTCAAGGTCTATGAGAGTCAGCGCGATTGAAATGGCTGCCAAGTAAAGGAACGCCGGCAATGCCCAAATAAGACTGGTTTCGGCGCCGATTACCGCCGCGACAAGTCCAAAGGCAATCGCCGTCGCTGCTTCGACCAGAGGGTAACGAACCGCGATGGGTTCGGAGCAATCGCGGCAACGACCACGGAGCATCAACCAGCCAAGCACCGGAACGTTGTCGTACCAGCGGATGCGGTGTTCACACTTCGGGCACGCGCTCGGCGGTGACGTGAGGTTTTCCCCACGCGGCAGCCGCCACACCACAACGTTCAAGAACGAGCCGACGGCTAGGCCAAGAATCACAGCAAAGATGACGAGTAGAGCAGTTGCTGTCATCGAGCGGCACCCGATGCCTCGTAGGCCGGCTCCACCTCAATCCACACGTTCACACCATAGGTGGTGGTCACGGGCGAAAGGAACTTCGGCGGCGCCGTGTACTTGAGACGGCCATCGTAAACATAGTTCTTGACATATCCACCACTACCGCTGCGTACAATTCCACGGAACTTCTGCGCGATAGCACCGTTGACCGTGAGTGTTCCGCGGCCACTTCCGATACCCGGGTTCTGCACTGCGAAGGTGTGGCCGACGGAGAGAATAGCCGCATCGATACGACGGTTCGTGCCGCTCAGCAAGGTGCTGTGGTAGTAGCGGTTGTCGCCGGTAGTCGGGTTCCAGACCCAGACCGCGTCGTTTCCGACAAGGCCCAAGACGTCTTCGTCTGCATTGTTGTACTTAATATCGCCGGTGATATAGATGTAATGTTCCGCCGACAGCGTGGTCTGGCCGCTGAGGGTGCCCTTGACGAAGAGGTCGCCGTTGCGGCATCCGTAGCTTCCGCTCGGAGCTGTTTCCGAGCTGATCGGATAGCCGATGCCATTGCCGTTGCCGTTCGAGTCGGTGTGGTTGTTGGCACCAACGCAGCTCAAACCGCTCGGACGGCTGGAGCTCGACCAGTAGTTGGGGTCGCTGGACACGCTTGGCACATTCTGTATGTAAATGACGTTGCTTGGCGGCAGCGTGAAAGTTGCTCCTGAGGTGCTGTTCAGCGCGGTGATGCTGCCACAGGCGGCAGGCGTGCTACCGCCAGTTGCCGGCGATCCGGTTATCTGAGTTTTCTTAGTCCACGGTGAGCGAACGTTGATGGTGCCGTTCGAGTTCAGGGTGATCTGAGTTGGCCCCGTGTAGAGACATCCTGGGCGAGCTACGCCATCGGTTGTCAAATCGGACCGGGTTTCACGCAAGTGCTGTGAGTTAGTCGCGGGCATGCCGATCACCGGGCTGAAGCTCGGAGAACCAGGAACCTCGAAGTACTGTCCGCTGCAGTAGTTACCGTTGGAGTCGCGGGAGTTGTACTTGTTGCCGCTCGAGGGGCGGTAGCTCGTTGTTACGGCACCGAGGAAGCTTGCACTGCAAATTCGAATCGTGTCGTTGGAGTGCACCGGACCGTCGATGGTGTCGCCTCCCGAGAACGCGATTTCACCACAGTTTCCAGAGATGCCGTCTCGACCATCCCACCAGTACTTGACGCAGCTATTACTAGCGCTGCTAAAAGTAGGGTCCATGATTTCGTAGTCGGTGAAGTACAAGAAGTCGATAAATCCAGATTGGCGTAGGTCTGCCACGATGGTGCGGGTTTCGCTGCCCACCTTGCCGGTGGAGCGAACCCGAATTGTTCCGCTGCTCTGGTAATTGGAGTTGTCGACTTCGTACCGGAAGGAAGAGTTGTCGTTACTTCCCTGAATGCTCACCCACGGGTCGCCTGCGGCCACATTGAATGCTGGGTTAGCGTTCGCTCCCGTGGGAAGTCGAACGTCGCTGCTGGCAGAGAAAGCGGCGGCAGGGTTGCCGTACTGAATGTACGACGTGTCTTCAGAAAGTCTGCTCTGATAGTCCTCGACGCCAGCGTACGCAGCTGCGAGAGAGGCAGACCACTCTTGAGTTGCTGCAGCTTGACGAAAACCACCAGTTGCATAAGCAACAGCTGTAGTCACCAACAGCCCCAACACGACAGTGATACCAATCACCATGGGGAGAGCCGCACCTTTTTCGCCACCAAGGCGAGCACGAAGAAGACGAATCATCGGTCAATTCCAATCCTGGAGAAACCGAGGTTGGGGATACCTACGGTGTTTTCGAGAGTTGCAGTTTTTGCGTTGCCCGAAGGGTCAGTCTGAACGGTCATCGTCACCTTTACCGCAGAGATGAGGCGACGGTCTGATTCTGAGAGATAGCCGCTTGCTGGCATCGTGAGTTCAATGTTCTCTTTTGTGTAGAACTGGAAGACCGAGGTGCTGCCAGCGGCAATCTGACGCACAACTGTTCGCTCAGAAGCCGGAGTGCTGTAGAAGGAGAAGTATCCAGAGGAAAGCGCACGCGCGTCCCAACGGGTTTCTACCAGTGTGCGGTCCGCGGTGATTTGAAATTGAACCCGAACCGGCTCAGGATCAAGAGCATCAGTATCGAGGTAGGCCTGCAATACAACGTTTTCTGGGCTTGCGACGCTAAACACTGGTTCGTTGAGAGTCACGGACGCTACAGGATTTTCTGTACCGGAACGAATAACACGGGTGAGTTCGTTCATCGCGATCGTCGCCGCAGAAGTGTTCGCAGTTGCAGACCGTTCCACGGCGAAAGTTCGGGTGAAGGTAATGAAGATCGTCATCACCATTGCCAGCAGCATTCCCATGAGGGCGATTGTCACAATCAATTCGGCGAGAGTAACGCCCGCCTCGTCGCGCTGGAGTCGCGATAGCCTGCTGAAAAGTGCAGCTCGTATTCTTCTCATTACGATGCCACCCGTGGATCGACAGTGACGACACTGGCGACCGTATCCGTGGCGCCCACAATCGGGCTGAGGATATCGCCGAGTCCAAGAGAAACCCAGGATCCAGAAACACGACGCTCGATCTCCCATGTTCCGTAGGGGAGGGCGATGTGTTGCGTGCTCGAGTTCAGCCTGTCGAAATTCAGTGTGACCGACTCCGTGCAACCAGGATCGCTGCTTCCTACGACTGGAGCCGTCGACGTGGCCCGGATGCGGGAGCCAGCGATCGAGCTCACATCGACGAGCCCCATCGGCACAACCATGTCGACGCTGTCGCCCGGATTGGCCGCGACGGGAGCGGCGGCGGGAGAGCGATAGGTAACGCCGGCAACCACTTCTTCTGGCCACAAAGCAGGATTAGGCGAAGCGCAATAATTTGCCGTGCTGTCGGGGTCTTCCGGCTTGGCGATGTACGTGCCGGCAAGCCCGACATAACCCGAGCGCCACGGGAAAAGATCTACGCTGCGCGAGAGACTCGACGAGCTGCTTGACTCAGAATGAACTCCGTACGTGCTCACGAAGGAGGTATCCATATCGCGCGACATCTCGACGTCTGCAGGAGCGGTCGCCGCGATGTAGTCCACATCGAAGCGCGCCGCTTCGTCATAGTTGAAGGAGACGGAGCTTGCTGTGCCCGCGACAACCTGTGTGAGTTGGCTTGGCGAACTCGACTGACCTTCATCGGTGATGTATCCCGAACGGGAGACGCTCACGTTGTAGTTGCCGGGTGCAACTTTCAGGATAAAAGTGCATCCTTCGTCATCGGTCGGGACTGGCGAAGTCGACAAACTCTGAGCTCCTTCAGACGGCGATGCGGGGGTTGCCCCCACGCTGACCCCGGATGACCCTTCACCCGAACCGCCAATTACGGACACCAGGATCGTGCCGAGATCGGGGTCGTTGATGCGGTCGTTCGGAGCAAGAAGAGTGTCGAACTGCACGGGTTCGGTGCCGACGCGCATATTGGGCCACGTGACTTCGACGTTGATGCGCTTGTATTGAAGCGTTCCGCCACCCGATCCGCAGGTCGCGTCAGCGTTGCTCGATGGCACCCAAGCCGTTGAGCGAGACACGGTGAAGACATCGCCATTGAGCGTCTTGGTGTACGTGTCGTCGAAGAGTGTGAAGACGTCGCCGGCGTCGCGCGCCAGGTCAACTTCTTGAGCAGCCAAGTTGGTGGCAACAACGCGAGCGCGGTTGTCGCGGGTGATAGCCAGAACCGTTGTCAGAGTCTGCAGTACGCCGAGCGAGACGATCGCGAAGATCATCATTGCGACGAGAACCTCAAGAAGGCTCATTCCTGCGTCGGAGCTACGAAGACGCTGTAGAACCCTAAGCATGATGAGCCCTTTCTTGCGGGTTTTAAGGGTATGAAAGTCGTGCTGGGGAGATCGGTTCTCCCGGTGAGAGCGATCACTCTCGAGGTGTGAAAACGGGGCGCCGCCGCTTGGCGACGCCCCGTTCTGTGACTAGCTAGGTTCTTAGTCGTCGGTGAAGTCAGTTACGCCAGTCTCGCTGTCGTAAGTCCAGTGACGCGTGTCGTAGAGATCGTGCTCAACAGTGAAGGTGTACTGCGTCGCGGATGCAGAATCGATGGTGAGAACTACACCGGGAGTTGCCTTGTAACCGTTGTCGGTCAAAGCCGTGTCGTCGAGTGCCTCAAACGAACCGTTGGCGCTGACTGCGTGAGTCTCAGCAGCGATAACAGCGTTAGCGATGTCCGACTTGACCTGTGATTCCCAAGCGCCCTGGCGCTGGTTGAGGAAGAAGGGGATAGCGATCGCGGCAAGGATGCCGATGATCAGAACAACAACGAGGAGCTCAACAAGAGTGAAGCCCTTCTGGTCGTTCTCGAGGTCTGAGCGCTTGCTGCGCAGTGCGTCATTCAAACGTGCAATCATTTTGGATTTCCTGTCTGTGGTTCGGATCTTGGACAGGGGCCCCCAGAAAAAATTAGCTTCTCAGCCCCCCACAAAAAATACTCTCAACATGTGGGCTACCTGAGAATCCCACAAACGGGGGTGAACTGCCCGAATCACGCCCCCAGTCTGAGGGGTCACAAGCGCGTCGCAGCGCGTTTTGTGCCTTTTTCAGGAGTACGGACCCCCTCGCGAGCGCAGTTGAGCTGGCAGCTCAGGGCCGAGGACCAAGCCGGCTGATGCACCTCGTGCAGCTCGATCTCGCGCCTCGTTAAAGACCAGACGGGGGCACCGCGACTCGGGTCGCGATGCCCCCGTCTGGGGCTGCTAGGCGTTATTTGATCTGATCGAAAATTGCGAAGATAGGCAGGTACAGTGCGATAACCATGACGCCGACGATCGCACCAATCACGCCAATCATGAGAGGCTCGATAAGCGCCGTGAGCTGTTCAGTTGTCTTCTGAACCTCATCGTCGTAGAAGTCTGCGATCTTTGAGAGCATGACCTCCATTGATCCGGAGTCCTCACCCACGGCGACCATCTGGGTCACCATCGACGGGAATACGGTTTCCTTCGCTAGCGGGGCTGAGACCGACTGTCCTGAACGGACAGCATCGGCAACGCGGCGAAGGGATTCTTCGATCACATAGTTTCCGGAAGTCTCGCCGACAATCGACAGAGCCTGAAGGATGGGGACACCTGCGCCCAGCATGGTGCCGAAATTACGGGTGAAGCGAGAGATCGAAACCTTGCGGAAAAGCGGACCGAAAACGGGCATCCGCAGCTTCCACGGGTCAAGGAACTTGCGCACTCGTTCGGTGTGCTTGTTCTTGCCCCACCAGACGCTGAAAACGATGCCACCGACGACAAGGATTGGCGCAACGATCACCATCGCGTCCGACATCCACACCAGAATCTGGGTGAGCAGCGGCAGCTCACCGCCCAAGTCCGCGAACATCTGCTCAAAGACCGGAACGATGAAGAGCAGCATGCCGACGACAGCGGCAATCGCCATGATGAGCACCACGACGGGGTAGGTCAGCGCCGACTTAATAGTTCCGCGAAGTTTAACCTCGCCCTCGAAGTTGTTAGCGATCGACTCAAGTGCGTTGTCGAGGAACCCGCCGGTTTCACCGGCGCGAACGAGGTGGATCATGATCGGCGGGAAGACAGTGCCGTGCTTTGCGAATGCGTCCGAGAGTGTGCCACCGGTTTCGACATCCTGGCGAATCTCAGCCAAGGCTTTAGCCAGGGTCGGGTTCTCGGTTTGCTCCGACAAAATGACGAGCGCGCGGATCAGAGAGAGACCCGAGGAGATCATCGTCGACATCTGTCGGCTCATCACCGCGAGATCATCAAGACCAACACCCTTCTGGAAGAAGGAGATATTGATCTCCTTGTTCAGTCCAGTGCCGGCGCCTGCTTCTGTGACCGAGATCGGGCTGATCTCCATCGAGCGTAAGCGGGTGAGCACGGCGTTCTCGCTCGAGGCGTCGATCCGGCCTTTGACGACCTTGCCCGAGTGGTCACGGGCCTTGTATTCATACGACTTGGTGGTGGAAGAAGGTGCAGCCATTAGTTGGGTACTCTCGTCGAGCTATCGCTCATCAATCGGTGCATGCCCTCAGGGTCATGCGACTTTGCAAGTGCGGCTTCTTCGGTGATAGCGCCCGACTTAGCGAGCCCAGCAAGGTGCTGGTCCATCGTGTGCATGCCGCCACTACGACCCGCCTGCATTGCCGAAGGAATTTGGTAAATCTTTCCCTCGCGAATGAGGTTTCCGATAGCGGGAGTCATCGTGAGCACCTCGGTGGCCGCTACACGGCCCTTGCCACTGGCGCGACGCACGAGTGTCTGACAGACGATGCCCTGAAGCACAGCCGCGAGCTGGGTGCGAACCTGGCCCTGCTGGTGCGGCGGGAACACGTCAATGATGCGGTCAACGGTTTGAGCGGCATCCTGCGTGTGCAGGGTTGCGAACACAAGGTGACCGGTTTCCGCGGCAGTAAGCGCGATAGAGATCGTCTCGAGGTCTCGAAGCTCACCAATCAGGATGACATCGGGGTCTTGACGCAGAACGTGCTTCAGCGCTGCCGTAAAGGAGTGAGTATCGCGGCCAACTTCACGCTGGTTGACGAGTGACTTCTGGTTGCCGTGCAAGAACTCGATCGGGTCTTCGACCGTAACGATGTGGTCAGCACGCGTGCGGTTGACAAGGTCGATCAGTGCGGCGAGCGTTGTCGACTTTCCCGAACCGGTCGGCCCGGTTACAAGAACGAGTCCACGCGGAAGACCAGCGAATTTTCCAACCGATTCCTGAATTCCGAGGTCTTTGAGCTGCTTGATCTCGGTCGGAATGATTCGGAAAGCAGCGCCAAGGTTTCCACGATCCATGTAGAAGTTCACACGGAAACGAGCAGCTTCAGAGAGTTCGAATGCAAAGTCGAGTTCAAGCACTTCGAGAAATTGTTCTTCTTGTTTTTGGTCAAGAATGCTGAACAATGCGGTACGAGTACGGTCCTTGTCCCACTCGCCGATTCCCTTCAGCGGCTGCAGCCCACCATCCACACGGATCATGGGAACAGCACCCGAGGAAATGTGGAGGTCAGAAGCGCCGGTGTACACAACTTCTTTGAGCGCGTCGAGCAGCTCAGGGCTCGACCCCTCACGTGCCGTGAGTTCCATGTCGGGGCGCGCTTCGCGAGCCTCTTCAACGATCTCAGGAACCGAGAGAAGCTGTGACTCACGCGAAGGCGTTGGCTCGGCAGCGCCGAAACCACTCGTGAAGCTCAAGAGCCCCTCGTCCACTCCGGGCGGCGGGAAGTTCAGCGCCTCATCAACCTCAG
The DNA here is from genome assembly GCF_015864925.1 of Salinibacterium sp. NG22. Classification (NCBI taxonomy): domain Bacteria; kingdom Bacillati; phylum Actinomycetota; class Actinomycetes; order Micrococcales; family Microbacteriaceae; genus Salinibacterium; species Salinibacterium sp. NG22. Next base: position 1,255,518 of record NZ_JADYWG010000001.1, read on the forward strand.
GCGCGGCATCCGGGAGATCCAGAAGGCCTCCCTGGGCAGCAGCCGACGGTGGCGGGAACGCCATCGTGGGTGGATCCAACGGAACCTCGTTCAGAACTTCGGTCGGGCTATCGCCGGCGCCGGAGGAGTCCTCCGTGAAGTACGGAACCTCGGCAGCTGTCGGCGACGGAACGGGTGCTGCGGGCGGAGCCTCGGCAACAGGTGCAGCCTCCGGCACCGGCATCGAAGCACCAGCGGCTGAGGTCGCCGCCGAGGTCTGAGACATCGCGCCGGCGGCAGCCTGGCGGAACAGTTCGTCGAGCGAGTCGATCGAAGTGACCGGTTCGGTAGCCATGCGGCGTGCGCGACGCCCACCCTCGGCAGCGGCATCCGCTGACGGCGTAGCGGCGGGCTCAGCCGGAGCCTGCGCTGCAGGTGCAGGCGGGGCAGGAGGTGCGGGAGGCGCCGAAGCGGCAGATGTGTCGGTGCTCTTGATCGAGCCAGACGGCGGTGGAATCGTCGGGAGCGGCGACGCTGGCACCGTTGCGGCCGAAGCCGACGGTGCAGCACCCGTTTGCGCCCACTCGGGGAACGCCGATGCCGCTGAAGCCTGCGGGCTGCCAACACCGGGAACACTGGTTCCTGGTGTGGGCGGTGGAGCATCCGCAGGGACACTCTGAGCCGACGGTGCGCTCTGCCCCTTCGGTGTGAACAAACTTTCGTCTACCGATTGCGACGGGATGTCGTAAATCCGCTTAGCCATAATTCCCCCAGGTACTTCGTCTTATGCGACGACGCGCAAAATCTCTTCGATGGACGTCAAGCCCAGCTGAGCCTTCGCCCAACCGTCCATGCGCAGAGTGCGCATCCCCTGCTCGATCGCGACGCGGCTAATTTCCGCGCTCGACGAACGAGCAACAGCAAGACGTTCGATCTCTTCGGACACTGCCATCACTTCGTGCAGTGCAATTCGACCGCGGTATCCCGTCTTGGAACACACGGTGCACCCGACAGGTGCATACAGGGTCGGCATCGGACCTTCTGGGTTGAAGCCGACCTTCAAGTTCACGAGATCCTGCGGGTTATGAGCCGCAGGCTGCTTGCATCGATCGCAGAGGCGTCGCGCAAGTCGCTGAGCGACGACACAGTCGATGGCCGAACCGACCAAGAATGGCTCAATGTCCATCTCGATCAATCGGGTGATAGCGGCAGGTGCGCCGTTGGTGTGCAGGGTGCTCAACACGAGGTGGCCGGTGAGAGCGGCTTCGATCGCAATCTGCGCCGTCTCTTGGTCTCGGATCTCACCGATGAGAACAACATCCGGGTCAGAACGCAGAATCGAGCGCAGCGCACTCGCGAACGTGAGCCCCGCCTTCGGGTTGACCTGCACCTGGTTGATGCCCGCCATGCGGTACTCCACCGGGTCTTCAACCGTGATGACGTTGATCTCCGGGCGAGCAACGGCATTAAGGGTGGTGTACAGCGTCGTCGACTTACCGGAACCCGTAGGGCCGGTAACGAGGATCATGCCGTACGGCTTCGTGTACGCCTCTTTGTAAATCTTGGCGTTGTGCTCGAGCAGGTACAACTGGCTGAGGTCGAGCGTCGTGTTCGAGTTGTCGAGAATACGCATAACGACTTTTTCGCCGTACACAGTCGGCAGGGTCGCGACACGAAGGTCGATCTTCTTCTGACCATGGATGACCGAGATACGACCATCCTGAGGCTTGCGACGCTCGGCGATGTCCATCTCGGCCATAATCTTGAGGCGCGAGATAACACCGTTCTGGATCTGACGCGGAGCTCGCTGCATTTCGTGCAGAACGCCGTCAATGCGGTAGCGGACGCCGAGGTCATGTTCACCGGGCTCGATGTGAATATCCGACGCCTTGTCTTGGATGCCCTGGCTAATCAGCAAGTTCACGAAGCGAACAATAGGGGCGTCGTCTTCAGTCGGCTCATTGTTGTTCGAGGCGAGCGCGACATCCGTGGAGGTCGCTTCTTGCTCAAGTTCACTGGAGAGGCTAGAGAGTTCGCCATCAGCGCGGTGGAACCGGTCGAGGGCTGCTTGGAGGTCGCTGCGCTCAGCAACGACGGTGCGCACTTGGCGACCGGTAGCTGCACGAATGTCATCGAGGGCAAAGATGTTGCCGGGATCGACCATGGCGAGCACGAGGTATCCCTCGCTGAACGCGATGGGCAAAACCTCGTGGCGGCGGCAAATCGAGGCCGGTGCAAGCGCAACAGCCTGGTGATCGACCGCAAAGTCAACGAGCTCAACGAACGGCACTCCAGCCTGCGCAGCACGCGCGGACGCGAGTTGTGCCGGCGAAATTGTTCCGCTGTCGAGTAGATTTCTGACGAGGGCTTCCTCATCAGAGTGCGAAGTTCCTACAGAATCAATGCTCTCAATCGGCATCATTCCGCGAAGAATCAATACTTCAGCAAGTGTTGTCACGCGTGCCTCCCCCCAAGGTCCTAGCGGAGTCCAACGCTAATCGACTCACATCTGCACCACTAGCCCCACTTGTGAGGGGTAGTCAGGACGTTTCAGGAAGCCCATTCGCCGCGAGTCGCAGCATTAAGTGCCAAATTGATGTTTTTTTCGACGTAAACAGCCAATCGCGGCAGCGCACATTCCGTCATTACGTCAGAGATGTCTTGCTCATGGCGGTGAGCGCACGCTTGCACCGTAGACCGGGCCGCAGCCAAGCAGGTCGAGCACGGCTTCGTCGAACGCGCATCCGTACCGGGGCAGTGACGCTCTTCGTGGATCGATACTGCCAGCTGAAAGGTCACAAGTTCGAGAGTTTCCACGAACGAGTGGATGAGGTCGTGCGGCCAGTGGCCGCGACGGTCCACCGTGGCAAATTCAGATTCGCGGCAAGCCACGCATCCTGCTTCGCTTCCGGGAGCCGGGCTGCGCCACTCCGACACCATGCGGTACCAACGGTGAAGCGAGCAGTCGATCAGATCGTTTACGGCGTGACGATTCACGAGCCTTCTGCCCCCTTGGTAGTCCTACAGACTGATCGTGTCACTGGGTGCCCACTTCTGACAGTCGTCATTATCAATGACACCCGTTTGGGGGACAGACTGAAAGTTCCGGTAGATTTGTGTGGGGTAACTGCAATTCCTTGCCAACCACTTTCTTACCCTGATCCGAACGGGGCACCTTTGACAACGCAGGATCAACCGCCACGCACCTACCGAGTGGCACACGTGGACGACCACGAAACAGTACAACTCGGCTTTGCGTCTCTTCTCGGTCACTGCCCCGACATCACGCTCCTCGCCTCCGCATCGAGCGTGGTCGAGCTCGAGTCGGTTATTGATCTCCTCGACCTTGTCGTGCTCGACGTGCGCCTCTCTGACGGCAGCTCCGTCGAACAGAACGTGGCGTGGCTGCGCGAGCGTGGTCTCAACGTCCTGGTCTTCACAGCAGCAGACAACGCCTCTGAAGTGCGGGCGGCATCCCGGGCTGGCGTGCTTGGCATTGTGCGCAAGTCTGAATCGCGAGACATCATTGTGGATGCTGTGCGTGAAGCCGCGCTCGGCAACCCCGTCGTGACGACCGACTGGGCCGCCGCACTCGACTCCGATCCGGAACTGCCGGCTGCCGGCCTGAGCCCGAAAGAGCAAGAAGTGCTCGCCCACTATGCGTCGGGAGATAAGTCGGTAGCGGTCGCGCACCGTGCCGGGCTTTCCACCAGCACCGTGGCAGAGTACGTGCGCCGCATCCGTCATAAGTACGCGATGGCTGGGCGCCCCGCCCACACCAAAGTAGACCTCTATAAGCGCGCGGTCGAAGACGGCATCCTGCCTCCACCGAGCTCATGAGAGTCCGCCGCAGCGTGAGTACTTTCACCCGCCTGTCGCCCACGGCAGACGGTGCAGAACTCGGGGTCGTGCGCAGCATGACCACCGTGCTGGCGGCGGCAACCCTCTTCTTCTTGGCGCTCACCATCAGTTCATTCTTCGATCAAGCGGAGTATGCCTACCCGTATTGGCAACTCGTGGCCGGCATCGCAGTCTTCGGAACGCCGATGGTGATGGTGGCAGTGGCCCCGTGGAGCTCGCTGCACCAGCTTCGCATTCTCCACGGAGCATATGCAGTGATCTTCACCGTGGCAGTGCTCAGCTGGGTTCCCGCTTTCATCAACGGTCCCATGCCCGCCGAGATGGCCCCGTGGACCGTCGGCCTCACCGCCCTCGGCACCGTCCCCGCCGCTATTGCCTGGCGCCCTGCCGCAGCGTGGGCGTTTTTGCTCGGCAACTCATTTGCGATAACCCCCATCCGCATTCTTGCTGACGGCGGCGCTGACGTCTCTCTCGCTATCCAATATGCGTTCTTCACCATCACGGTGTGCGCCGCTTTCACCGCGGTAGCCACCGTCGCTATGACGGCAGGACGGGAAGTGGATGTCGCCACAGCCGCCGCCCGCACCTCAACCATGCGAGCAGCAGCCCTCACCGCCCGCGGCGAAGAACAGGCGCACCTTGATGCCCTCGTTCACGACGAAGTAATCGCCACCATCTTTGCGGCGGCGGGTGCCGGCCGCAGTGATTCCACCTCCACCCGGGATCAGGCTGCCCGCACCATCGCTCGACTGAGTGAGCTCAAGCACGCCACGGCGAGCGTTCCCGAACTCATCCATGTCGACTACCTGATTCAAGGGCTGACATCGTCGATCAGCGAGATCACGGATGCCGCCGCTCTCGTCGTCGAGGGCACCCGTCGAGCGCCGCTCCCGTCGTCGATCGCGAGTGCGCTCATCGAAGCCACCGTCGAAGCCTTGCGCAATAGCGTGGTTCATGCGGCAGCGGCCGTCGAGCCCGTCAATCGGGGCGTGCTCTTGCGCCTCGACTCTGACCGCGTCGAAATCACGGTAACCGACGATGGCCGCGGCTTTGAGCCGCACAGGGTTCCCGCCAACCGCCTCGGCATCGTGGTGAGCATCCTCGGCCGCGTGAAGGCGCTGCCCGGTGCGTACGCGACCGTGCAGTCCGAACCAGGCGAAGGTACCTGCGTAACGGTGGGGTGGATCGAATGAGGCAAGACGCTACTCAATCCCGACGTCTTGAGCTGCCGCAGATTACGGGCCGCGGCGCCCACGCCTTGATCTGGATCTACTTCGTCACGATGTCAGCACTCGCGTTGCTCTCACTGGACGACGTGCGCTCCCCTGTGCCCGTCTATATAACCATCGGGCTCTTCGCCACCATCTGGCTCGTTCTCACCCGAGACACTCAACCGCGGGTAGGGGTCGGCGTGAGCGTGTACGTCATCGTCGCCAGCGTTGCCGCCTCTGCCATCTCCTCCGACAACGCCATCACGGGCGGCTTCTCGCAGTGGTACGTCGGCGCCGGAGCCATCGCGATGTTCTACCTCAGTTTGCGCCGTCGTGACCTTCTCGCCTGGATCGGATTCGCCGCGATCGGCGCTACCGTCATCCTGTGGGGCTTCACGACCGACGACCGGCTCCTCGAAGCAATTGTGCTCGTTGCCCGCCAAGCACCCTTTGTGCTGGTCGGCTCTCTGTTCTCGCTCGGCATGCGCCGCACCAGCCAGCGCATGGACGGCATCCATGGGGCTGAGACGGCCCGCGCCGCCGCGGAAGCTGCGGCACTCGCTCGCACAGCAGAACGTTCCCGCCGGCTTGTTGCCCTCGACTCTGCCGTGGGGCCCCAGCTGCAACGCATAGCGGATGGAGTTGAGTTGACAACGGCGGAACGCGACGAACTCCTCATCGCTGAGGCTCGCTTGCGAGATAGCCTGCGCGCACGTCAACTCGACCTGCCCGAGATTGTGGCCGCAGTGCAACGCACTCGTCGGCGCGGAATTTCAGTGGTCTTGCTCGATGACCGCTACCCGCATCCTCTCCCCCCTGGAACACTGCCCCTCATCACGGAGGCGGCGGTGCGAATCCTCGACTCCGCCAGCACCGGAGCAGTGACGATTCGTTTGCTCCCCGCTGGCCGGCCGCTGCTCGCCACGCTCGTGGCGGATGACGACGAGTACTCCCGCATCGAGATTCCCGCGCTCTAGCGGCCAACTTCAGTCGCACGACAAAAGGCCCCCGTCGCAACGACGAGGGCCCTTCGTGGTATCACCCGGAGGTGATGCCGAGACTACTTAGTTGTAGGTGCCCGGCGTGGAATCATTCGAGCTGAAGCTGTCGAAGTCGACGAAGCTCAAGTCGCTCTCGGTGAGGCTTGCATCATCAGCGAAGATGCGGTTGGGGTAACGTTCGGCTTTCGCCTCTTCCGTTGCCTCGACCGATACATCGCGGTAGCGCGGCAATCCCGTACCAGCCGGGATGAGCTTACCGATGATGACGTTCTCCTTGAGTCCCATGAGCGGGTCGGACTTGCCTTCCATAGCCGCCTGCGTAAGAACGCGGGTGGTCTCCTGGAACGACGCAGCCGACAGCCACGACTCGGTTGCCAGCGAAGCCTTGGTGATACCCAAGATCTCCTGACGCGCGGATGCCGTTGCCTTGCCCTCGGTGAGAACACCGCGGTTGAGCTCGTTGTACTTCGAACGGTCGACCAGCTCACCCGGGAGGAGTCCAGTGTCACCGTGGTCAACAACAGTCACCTTGCGGAGCATCTGACGAACGATGACCTCAATGTGCTTATCGTGAATCGGTACACCCTGCGAGCGGTAAACGCCCTGGACACCATCGACGAGGTGCTGCTGAACGGCACGGACACCGCGAACACGAAGAACTTCCTTCGGGTCAACGTTTCCGACGTGCAGCTGCTTGCCGAGTTCTACGTGCTCGCCATCCTCGATGAGGAGGGTTGCGCGACGCAGGATCGGGTAAGCGATGGGCTCGTCACCATTGTCTGGCGTGAGGATCAGCTTGCGACTGCGGTCGGTATCTTCGATCGTGACGCGACCAGCGGCTTCTGCGATGGGGCTTGCACCCTTAGGGGTACGAGCTTCGAAGAGTTCCGTAACGCGGGGAAGACCCTGCGTAATGTCATCTGCCGAAGCAACACCACCGGTGTGGAAGGTACGCATGGTCAGCTGAGTACCGGGCTCACCGATCGACTGTGCGGCGATAATTCCGACAGCCTCACCGATGTCAACGAGGAGTCCCGTTGCGAGCGAGCGGCCGTAGCAGACTGCACACACACCAACAGCGGACTCACACGTGAGCACCGAACGAACCTTGATGCTGTGAACACCAGCAGCAACGAGCTTCTCGAGCAGAACGTCTCCGACGTCTGCACCAGCAGCAGCGACTACATCGCCCTTGTCGTTGGTGGCCTCCGCAGCAAGGCTGCGAGCGTAGACCGAGTTCTCAACGTTGTCGTCGAGGATCCACTTACCATCAGCGTTCTGCGCTGCGATAGGCATGTCGAGTCCCTTGCGGGTGCCACAGTCGTTTTCACGAATGATGACATCCTGCGACACGTCAACGAGTCGACGCGTGAGGTATCCCGAGTCTGCAGTACGCAGTGCGGTGTCAGCCAGTCCCTTACGAGCACCGTGAGTCGAGATGAAGTACTCGGCTACAGTCAGGCCCTCCTTGTAGGAGTGGACGATCGGGCGAGGGATGATCTCACCCTTCGGGTTCGATACCAGACCACGCATACCGGCGATCTGACGAACCTGCATCCAGTTACCACGAGCACCAGACGACACCATGCGGTTGATGTTGTTGTCGGTGCGGAAGTTGGACTGCATGGCAGTCGCTACTTCTGCGGTTGCCTTGTTCCAGATCTCGATGAGCTCCTGACGACGCTCGGCGTCGGTCGTGAGTCCCTTCTCGTACTGGCCCTGAACCTTGGCTGCGATCTTCTCGTAGCGGCCAATGATCTCCGGCTTGTTCGGCGGGGTCACGATGTCAGACAGCGCAACGGTTACACCGGAGCGAGTAGCCCAGTGGAATCCAGCATCCTTGATCGCGTCAAGAGCTGATGCAACATCCACCTTCACGTACCGCTCAGCGAGGTCGTTGACGATAGCCGAAATCTGGCCCTTGTCAGCGAGTGCCTCAATGTACGGGTAGTCCTTCGGAAGCGCCTCGTTGAAGAGGGCACGACCGAGGGTCGTCTCCATGAGCTTGGACTGACCCTGAACGAAGCCCTCAGGGGCATCTTCTTCAGAGAGGTACACGTTGTCGAGACGCAGACGCACCTTGGCGTTGAGGTCAAGCGAGTGCTGATCGAACGCGAAGATCGCTTCAGCAACCGACGAGAACGCACGGCCTTCGCCAGCAACGTCTTCCTTGAGCGTGGTCAGGTGGTGCAGACCAATGATCATGTCCTGTGTGGGCAGAGTCACTGGGCGACCGTCAGACGGCTTGAGGATGTTGTTGCTTGCGAGCATCAGGATGCGAGCTTCAGCTTGTGCTTCAACCGACAACGGAAGGTGAACAGCCATCTGGTCACCGTCGAAGTCAGCGTTGAACGCAGCACAGACGAGGGGGTGAAGCTGAATAGCCTTACCCTCAACGAGCTGAGGTTCGAATGCCTGGATGCCCAAACGGTGCAGTGTTGGTGCACGGTTCAGCAGCACGGGGCGCTCACGAATGATCTCTTCGAGTACGTCCCAAACCTGCGGACGTGCACGCTCAACCATGCGCTTGGCGCTCTTGATGTTCTGAGCGTGGCTCAGGTCGATCAGGCGCTTGATAACGAACGGCTTGAACAGCTCGAGAGCCATCTGCTTCGGGAGACCACACTGGTGCAGTTTGAGCTGCGGTCCAACGATGATCACCGAACGACCGGAGTAGTCAACGCGCTTTCCGAGCAGGTTCTGGCGGAAACGACCCTGCTTACCCTTGAGCATGTCGCTCAGGGACTTGAGGGCACGGTTGCCAGTACCGGTGACGGGGCGACCACGACGACCGTTGTCGAACAGTGCGTCAACGGCTTCCTGAAGCATGCGCTTCTCGTTGTTGACGATGATCTCGGGAGCACCGAGGTCAAGGAGTCGACGCAGACGGTTGTTGCGGTTGATCACACGACGGTAGAGGTCGTTGAGGTCGGAGGTCGCAAAGCGGCCACCATCCAACTGAACCATCGGGCGCAGCTCCGGAGGAATAACCGGAACAACGTCGAGCACCATCGCGGCCGGCGAGTTGCCGGTCTGAAGGAACGAGTTAACTACACGCAGGCGCTTGATGGCGCGGATCTTCTTCTGACCCTTACCGTTCGCGATCTGGTCGTGCAGTTCAACGCTCTCGAGAGCAAGGTCGAAGGCCTGAAGGCGCTTCTTGATTGCCTCGGCACCCATGAATGCTTCGAAGTAGCTACCGAAACGGTCCTGCAGTTCCTGGAAGACAGAGTCTTCAGGCTTCAGGTCACCGATCTTGAGGGTGCGGAAGTCTTCCCACACGCGCTCAAGCTGAGCAATCTGCTCATCGATCGACTTGCGCAGCTGAGACATTTCTTTCTCAGCAGCATCCTTGACACGACGCTTCTGGTCGGCCTTCGCACCCTCTTCTTCAAGAGCGGCGAGGTCTTCCTCGAACTTGGTCAAGCGGTCAGCGATGCGGGAATCGCGCTGTCCCTCAAGCGTCTTGATTTCGAGACGGATCTCGTTCTCAAGCGCAGGCAGGTCAGCGTGACGGCCTTCTTCGTCAACCGAAATGATCATGTATGCAGCGAAGTAGATGACCTTTTCGAGGTCCTTCGGTGCCATGTCAAGCAGGTAACCGAGACGGCTCGGAACACCCTTGAAGTACCAGATGTGGGTAACCGGAGCAGCAAGCTCGATGTGGCCCATGCGCTCACGGCGCACAGCCGACTTGGTTACTTCAACACCACAGCGCTCACAAACGATGCCCTTAAAGCGGACACGCTTGTACTTGCCACAGGAGCACTCCCAGTCGCGCGAAGGTCCGAAGATCTGTTCGCCGAACAGACCATCTTTCTCCGGCTTGAGTGTGCGGTAGTTAATGGTCTCTGGCTTTTTTACTTCACCGTGCGACCAGCGACGAATGTCGTCGGCGGTAGCGAGACCGATTTTGATTTCATCAAACGCGTGAACGTCGAGCAATTTATCTTCTCTCTTCGAAAGTTCTGCAGTCGTGGTCGGTCGAGTTAAATCTCGTCAACAGACGAGGACTCGAACCGCGCGGAAATGTTGATGCCCAACTCTTCAGCGGCACGGAACGCTTCATCGTCCGTGTCGCGCAGGTTGACCGTTGAACCGTCGGCCGAAAGAACTTCGACGTTGAGGCACAGCGACTGCATTTCCTTGATAAGAACCTTGAAGCTCTCGGGGATACCGGGCTCCTGAATGTTCTCGCCCTTAACGATGGCTTCGTATACCTTGACGCGACCGAGGATGTCATCCGACTTGATCGTCAGAAGCTCCTGCAGAGCGTATGCGGCACCATAGGCCTCGAGTGCCCACACTTCCATCTCACCGAAGCGCTGTCCACCGAACTGAGCCTTACCACCGAGTGGCTGCTGAGTAATCATGGAGTACGGACCGGTTGAACGAGCGTGGATCTTGTCGTCAACGAGGTGGTGCAGCTTGAGGATGTACATGTAACCGACTGAAACGGGAGCCGGGAACGGCTCACCCGAACGACCATCGAACAGCGGGGTCTTACCCGTGTGGTCGATGAGACGAACGCCGTCACGAGTAGGAGTCGTGGAGTCAAGAAGACCCGCGATTTCCTCTTCGTACGCACCGTCGAATACAGGGGTAGCAACCTTGGTTCCTGGTGCAGCGCTGAACGCTTCCTCAGGAAGGTTCTTCGCCCACTCCGGCTTGCCTTCAACTTCCCAACCCTGCTTCGCAACCCAACCGAGGTGAGTTTCGAGTACCTGGCCGAAGTTCATTCGACCGGGGATACCGAGCGGGTTCAGGATGATGTCGACCGGGGTTCCATCGGCCAAGAACGGCATGTCTTCGACAGGCAGAATCTTGGAGATAACACCCTTGTTGCCGTGACGACCAGCGAGCTTGTCACCTTCGGTGATCTTGCGCTTCTGGGCGATGTACACAACAACACGCTGGTTGACACCAGAGCCGAGCTCGTCATCGTTGTCTGCGGAGAATTCCTTGACAGCAATGATTGTGCCCTGCTCACCGTGGGGAACCTTCAGCGAGGTGTCGCGAACTTCGCGGCTCTTCTCGTTGAAGATGGCACGGAGCAAGCGCTCTTCAGCCGAAAGCTCAGTCTCACCCTTAGGCGTGACCTTGCCGACGAGGATGTCGCCTGGACGAACCTCAGCACCGATACGGATGATTCCACGCTCGTCGAGGTCAGCCAAAAGTTCTGGGCTGACGTTCGGCAGATCGCGCGTGATCTCTTCCTTACCGAGCTTGGTGTCGCGAGCATCCACTTCGTATTCTTCGATGTGGATCGACGACAGTACGTCATCCTTGACCAGGTTCTGGCTCAGGATGATCGCGTCCTCGAAGTTGTGACCCTCCCACGGCATGAATGCCACGAGGAGGTTCTTTCCGAGGGCGAGCTCGCCGTTCTCGGTTGCAGGACCATCAGCGATGACCTGACCGACTTCGACGCGCTCTCCAGCGCTAACGATGACACGGTGGTTGTAGCTCGTGCCCTGGTTAGAGCGGTCGAACTTGCGCAGGAAGTATTCCTGCGTTCCGCCCTCATCGAGCTGAACAACAACGACGTCTGCTGAAACCTCAGAGACAACACCGGCCTTGAGCGTGGTGACGACGTCACCAGAGTCAATTGCGGCGAAGGCTTCCATACCGGTTCCAACAAGCGGGCTCTCGCTGCGCAGCAGCGGGACAGCCTGACGCTGCATGTTGGCACCCATGAGTGCGCGGTTTGCATCGTCGTGCTCGAGGAAGGGGATGATCGAGGTCGCTACCGACACCATCTGGCGCGGCGAGACATCCATGTAGGCAATGTCTTCAACGGGAACGAGGTCAACCTCGCCACCCTTCTTACGTGCAAGCACGCGAGGCTCAGCGAATTTCATGTCCTTCGTGAGCGGTGCGTTTGCCTGCGCGACGATGTAGTCGTCTTCGTCGCTTGCAGTCAGGTAGTCGATGGTCGTCGAAACAACGCCGTCAATGAGGCGACGGTACGGGGTCTCGATGAAACCGAATGCGTTAATACGTGCGAACGATGCGAGCGAACCAATCAGACCAATGTTGGGGCCTTCAGGAGTCTCAATCGGGCACATACGGCCGTAGTGAGAGGGGTGAACGTCTCGAACTTCAACACCAGCGCGCTCACGGCTCAAACCACCTGGGCCCAGCGCCGAAAGGCGACGCTTGTGGGTCAGTCCCGCGAGCGGGTTGTTCTGGTCCATGAACTGCGAGAGCTGCGACGTTCCGAAGAACTCCTTGATCGCGGCGACGACGGGGCGCACGTTGATCAGAGTCTGCGGGGTGATCGCTTCGATGTCCTGTGTGGTCATGCGCTCGCGAACAACACGCTCCATACGGCTGAGGCCGGTACGAACCTGGTTCTGGATGAGCTCACCAACAGCACGGATACGACGGTTGCCGAAGTGGTCGATGTCGTCAATGTCGAGACGAACGGCAACCTTCTTGCCATCGCGGACGCCCTTAACACTGGCTACACCGCTGTCGCTTACCGAAACGTTGGGTGCCGAAGTGTCGTGAAGCGAAACCATGTACTTGATGGTCGCGATGATGTCTTCAACGGTGAGCACCGACTCTTTAATGTCAGTGTCGAGACCGAGCTTGCGGTTGATCTTGTAACGACCAACCTTCGCGAGGTCATAGCGCTTGGAGTTGAAGTAGAAGTTGTCAAGAAGCGCACGTGCGGCTTCAGCAGCAACCTGCTCGCCGGGGCGAAGCTTGCGGTAGATGTCCTTGAGGGCCTCTTCCTTGGTAAGGATGTTGTCCTTCTCCAAGGTGGCTTCGATCGACGGGAAGCCCTTGAACTCCTCGAGGATCTCTTCGCTGGACAGGCCGAGGGCCTTCAGGAAGACCGTGACCGACTGCTTGCGCTTGCGGTCGATGCGAACGCCGACCTGGTCGCGCTTGTCAATCTCGAACTCAAGCCAAGCACCACGGCTCGGGATGATGCGAGCCGAGTAGATGTCCTTGTCGGACAGCTTCTCTGGCTGGCGGTCGAAGTACACACCAGGCGAACGGACGAGCTGCGAAACAACTACGCGCTCGGTTCCGTTGATGATGAAGGTACCGCGAGCGGTCATGAGGGGGAAGTCGCCCATGAAAACGGTCTGAGTCTTGATTTCACCGGTGAGGTGATTCATGAACTCAGCGTTTACGTAGAGAGGCGCAGCGAAAGTCTTGCCGCGCTCCTTGCACTCGTCAATCGAGTACTTGGGTTCTTCAAGCTCAGGATCAGTGAACGACAGTTGCATCGTCTCGCCGAGGTCTTCAATCGGTGAAATCTCTTCAAAGATTTCATCGAGACCACTACGAGTCGGCAGATCGGTACGACCGGCGGCAACACCGTCAGTTACACGGTTCTTCCAGATGTCGTTTCCGACGAGCCAATCAAAGCTCTCGGTCTGCAAGGCGAGCAGATCGGGAACCGTGAGCGTGTCAGTGATTTTTGCGAAAGAAAGCCGCGAAGCTGAGCGGCCGTTTTTCGGGGACTTATTGGTGGACGCATCGCGCGCAGCAGCCAAGGAACAACCTCCGTGAACCCCGTCGGGTTCGTCTGTCAAGATAATTGACGGTCGGTAATGAAATGCTCACCAGAAACACCCCGCCGCTATACTCGGGGCACCCAGCTGTCCGCAATATGACCGCTTAATTTGTCTGGGAGCGCAAGGATCTACTATAAGCCTCGATGCCGCGCCGTGTCCACTCGATTCTTGACCTAAATCGCAAATTCGACTAGGGGTTTGCTGTGAGTCCCGCCGCACGCTTCTTCGCGGCCATCGCCCCGAAGGCTTCCCAGATGAGCCGATGAGCGTTATTGACGGTGATGTCCGCGTGGTCATAGGCCGGCGCGACCTCCATGACATCGAAACCAACGACATCCGTTTCGAGCACAATCTGGCGGATGATGCGCAGCAAATCAATGGGCGCGAAGCCACCGGGCTCGGGCGTTCCTGTCGCCGGCGCGAAGCCGGGATCGAGCACATCGATGTCAATCGAGATATAGACCTTGGATGCTCGAGCCTTCGCCGCCGCAATAATCTCAGGAATCATCTCCTTGACGCCGCGCTCCCAAAACTCTTGCATCATGAAGTGCTTGAGGCCGTTGTCGCGCATCCATTTCTGATCTTCTTCACCTGGCCAGTAGCCGCGCAGCCCGACCTGCAAGAAGTTGGGACCGGGGATGGCGCCCGATTCAATGAGACGACGCATCGGGGTTCCGTGGCTGGCGAGGTTGCCCTCGAGGATGTTCGCTGTATCGGCGTGCGCATCGAAATGAATCATGACCACATTGCCAAAACCATGATGCTCGGCAACCGCAGTGGCTGCCGGCCACGTGATGGAGTGATCTCCGCCAATAATGAACGGGATGATGCCACGACTGGCAACTTCAGAGACGCGATCGAAAATGGCCGCCCTCGATAGCTCCCACATTCCGTGACTCGTGATGGCATCCCCGTAGTCAACAACGTTGAGGTGGTCGAAGATCTCGACGCCAAGATCGAGGTGATAGGTGCCGGGGTCGTAGGCGCTGGCGCGCAGAGCACGAGGCCCGAAGCGGGCACCGGGGCGGTTCGTGGTGCTGTCATCCCAGGGTGCGCCAACCACAGCGACATCGGGCCGCCACGAATCCAACTGCTCTGGCTCACTCAACATGGGCCGCATACCAAAGGTGGCCGGCCCCACATAAGACTGCGCGTTCAATTGCGCTTGCAAGTGGGGAGGAAGTTCGCGGTTCACATCAGCCATGGTTCACCGTACCGCGCACCACCCTCAGCGCTCTCGATCGTGGCTGCATGTCGAACCGGAGTGTGGCAAAGTCAATGCCATGGCCGAGCACCCCAGCACCACCCTGAAACTAAGCGGCCACTATGCAGAAATTGCACCAGACAAGTGGATAGACGGCGCGTACACCCTCACCGTTGATGGCACCCCGCAATCCCACGTCAACATGGATGACCCGAGCGAGCTGTTCTTCGAATATGTGCAGCGCATGGGACACGTCATCGACCAGCTCTCCGAACCGGGTGCCCCGATCACCGCCGTCCACCTCGGCGGCGGTGCCCTCACCCTTCCCCGCTATGTCGAGGCCACGCGCCCAGGCTCACGCCAACAGGTCGTGGAGCTGGAATCGGATCTCGTGGACTTTGTTCGCAAGGAACTCCCGTGGTCGAAGCGGGCATCCATCCGCGTTCGTCACGGCGATGCGCGTGAAGTGCTGGCAAAGTTTCCGGCCGGGATGCGCGGCGCTGTTGATCTTCTTGTCGTCGACGTCTTCAGCGGAGCCCGCACGCCAGCGCACGTCACGAGCATCGAGTTCTATACCGAAGCAATGACGCTGCTCGCGCCCGACGGCATCGTCGTCGTCAATGTTGCCGATGGCCCAGGGCTCGCTTTTGCTCGCAGCCAGGCCGCCACGCTCAAGCACACGGTCGGTCATGTCGCGGCGCTGGCCGAGACCCAAATCCTCAAAGGACGCCGCTTCGGCAATATTGTGCTCGTGGGGTCGCCATCCGCACTCCCCCTGCATTGGATGCCGCGCCTGCTTGCGAGCGGCCCGCACCCCTCGAAAGTGATCGCCGGGGTCGAACTTTTGGACTTTATTGGCAGCTCCCCGGTGGTCACAGACGCCACTGCGGTGAAATCTCCCCCTCCCGCGAAAAGTATTTTTCAGGTCAAACCGGGTAGAGGATAGACAGATCTGTCCCCTTGTACCCCGATTGTTTCGATACTTTCGGGGTACAACGCTTGTACCCTTTCCGCGGGTTTTGACGAACATCCGTGCAAAATCGGGGTATTTCGTCCCCCAAACGGGATCGTCTAGTCCCCCATGGTGCGGACAAGGGTTGCCCCCCATTACTGGGGCCTGTCCTCCATAGTGCGGACATGTAGGTTCGTCTTAGGAAGTTGAGCGTGAGCCCAAAAAACTCGCGTTTGCTCAGTCCGAGATGCAGGAACCCGAAACCAGCACACAGCTTCTGATAACCCGAACTACCCGAACCACACTCGTCCCGGCCTGCTTTGCTGCGCCGCGAAAGGAAATCATGAACAAGCTCGTCAAAGGCTCAATCGCAGGTGCAGCAGGAATCGCTCTTCTCCTCGGCGGTGCAGGAACCCTCGCTACGTGGAACTCGTCAGTAACCGTCGCTTCGCCCGGCAGCATCGCCGCCGGCACACTCGACATCGCAGCCGGTAGCGGCTCGACCGACGGCTGGAAGCTCGGCACCGCATCGACCGTAGCGTCGCCCGCCAGCTTCAAGATCGTTCCCGGTGACACTGTCACCTACACCAAGACCTTCAACGTGACCGCGACCGGCGACAACCTCGCCGCTACCGCCGCACTGGGTTCGACCGCGATCACCGCAGCCAGCTCATCCGCAGCAGACGGCGCTCTTGCAGCAGCACTCACCAAGTCCGCCGTCTTCACGGTCAACGGAGCATCCACCTCAAGCGTCGTTGCAGCCACTGGCACGCAGCCCGTCGTGGTCACCGTCACCATCACGTACCCGAAGAGCGCTACTGCCGGAGCCGAGAACACCTCGAAGCTCGGCGCGGTATCGCTCAGCGGCTTCACCATCACGCTCACGCAAAACTAGTTTTACCCTGCGGGGTGTGCGGCCTGGGGGGACGCACACCCGGCAATCCTCTTCACATTTCATAGCAAGTTTCTCTCATCGAAAGGCGGTGCACCATGAACTCTTCAACAGTTCGCGGCTCGCACCGCCTTGACATGGTTAACGGTCGCCACCAGCGCCGTGCAGCATCGCCCCTCGCCATCTTCGGCGGAGGAACTCTTGGCGTCGTGAAAGCACTCGCCGTGCTCACCATCGCCGTGTCACTAGGCCTGGTCGGCACCGGCGGAACCTACGCCTACCTCAACTCGTCAGTCACGACGACGCCCGGTTCGACCATCAGCGCCGGAACAGCAGCGCTCACCGTCGGCAACCAAACGCTGAACTGGTCGGCGCTCGCGCCCGGCAAGTCAGTCACCGGCACCTTCACCATCACCAACACGGGTGACGTGCCCCTCGTACTTTCCGCCGCTATTGCTGCCACAGCAACGGGTTCCTCAACGACGAACCCGTTCACGATCTCTGTCGCCAACAGCGCGTGCCCCACCTCAGGAGCTCCTACGGGAACGCTGAGCAGCACGCTCGCCGCCGGCGCCTCCACGAGTGCCTGCCTCGTCGTCACCCTTCCCGCTAACGCTCCCGCAAGCGCCCAGTCGACTAACGTTGCCATCACCGCAACGATTTCGGGGGTTCAGCCGTGATCCGCACAGGAGTAAGCGCCGCACACGCGGGCTACCGCGGCATGAAGCGCTCAACTCGGATGTCGATCATCGCGGGCGTTGCCGTCTTCCTCACCCTCGTTTCTGGGGTGAGCTTCGCAGCCTGGACCGCGTCATCCACCAAAACCGCCACCGCCGCCACTGGCGCAGTGGCATTGACAAGCGCCACTACCGCCGGCGCTTCGACCATCACGGCACTGGGACCGTACACCTACACTGCCACCAATCAGACGGTGGCCAAGCCAATCACGGTGCGCAACACGGGCTCGGTAGACGCCTCCGTCACCAGCGTGACCATCTCTCGCACCGGCACTCTAGCGGGCAACCAAGTTGCCGTGAAGTTCTGGGTCGGCACGAGCTCCGCCTGTGCGGCAACGACGCCCGTGGTGTCATCCACACTCGCCGGCGGCACCGTCTCGCTGAGCACTCTCAACATCAGCCTCGCGTCAACCGGCAGCGCGATCCTCTGCACCTCAACGACCTTCACAGGTTCAATGACCACCCAGGCCGGCCTGACGACCACCGCGACCTACGCGATTAACTCGAGCGCCGGAACCAACTGGAACACTACCGACTCGCTCTCAGCCGCCAACCGGTCGTTCACTCAAGACATCTTCAAGACCACGGTCCCGAATCAACCCACCAACATTCAGTGCACCAACGGCTCCGACTCCAACAACGTCACGCTGGCGTGGACTACGCCGTCAGGCTTCACAACCCCGAACGGCGGGTACAACATTTACTACAACGGTTCGCTCATCGGTAACGTCACGACGACGACCGTGGGCCTTACCGGTAGCGGCGTCTCTGGAACTGTCACCATCCGCGCCGTCGCTAGCGATGGCACTGAATCTCTCGATTCCTCCGAGGTTCCGCTCGAACCGCGTTCGTACAACCGGTGGGGCCAAGGCTCGGGTCTCGCATGCGGCTAGGACTTCGCCGGGCATCCGGCCTCGCAGTACTAGTAGCCCTGGGCGTCGCTCTCGGGGCAACTCCCGCGAGCGCCGCGACCGGCGTTGGAGTGGTTGAAGTTAGCGATGATGGCGTCTCGTTCGCCCGCACCTACCCTGGTGTGATCTTCGACAGCATCGCACTCTTGAGCCCCGGTGACAGCCAAAGTGACATCGTGTACGTGCGCAACACCGGCACCGCCGCGGGCTTCCTCCGCGTCACGATGCAAGATGTGTCCTACTCGGATGCCACCTTTGCGAACGCGCTCAGCGTGACAACAAGTACTCCCAGCAATGCGGGCTCAGCCCACGCCATCAGCGGAGCCTCGCCCTGCCTCGTGACCAACGAGGGCGTGACCATTGCCGCCGGACAGACCGTGCCCGTGACCGCAACTCTCGCCCTCGGCAACTTGACTGGCTCGCAAGGTCAAGGAGCGACGGCATCCGTATCGCTGCGGTTCACCCTCTCGGATACGACGCCGGGAACTTTGCCTGCAACGCAGTGCGAAAACTCAGGCTCGACAGTTCCGGTGGTTCCCACCGTTCCCGGGCCAACGAACGGAACCGGTACAACAGCGACGGGAGCCGGAAGCTCATCAACGCTGCCTATCCCCACTCCGAGCCCCAGCCCTGCGATAGCCGACACTGCGGACGGCACGGCGTCAGGCCTCACCCCCACTTTTCCCACCTCATTCAACCTTGACCCCAACTCGTGGCGGCTCTACCAGGAGTACCTTGTACTGATCCTGTTCTTGGCCGCGCTGATCGGCGCCGGCATTTCGTGGCTCGTCGGTCGTCGCTCACGAAAGGAGACTGACGATGTCTAAGATTTCGACGCGTGCAGACGCTCGCAACAACGTCACAGACGATGAAAAATCGCACGGAGTTCTCTACTACCTCGGCATGGGTATTAGCGGAGGACTATTCGCCTTGGTGTTACTCGTCGGCGCCCTCGTCATCATCATCCCCAACCTCGCAGGCGCGCAGCCCCTCACCGTGCTGACAAGCTCGATGGAACCGAGCCTTCCCCCGGGAACGCTCATCGTCGTCAAGCCCATCGACACCAACGAGATCATTGTCGGGGACGTGATCACCTACCAAATCGAGTCGGGCAAAGCCGGTGTGATCACGCACCGCGTCACCGCAATCACCAACTCGAGCGATGGCAGCCGCACCTTCACGTTGCAGGGCGACAACAACGACGTCGCCGACGAACTGCAAGTACTGCCCGTTCAGGTGCAGGGCAAGCTTTGGTATAGCGTCCCGTGGATTGGTTACGTCAGCAATTTCGTGAACGGCAACGCCAAGACCTGGCTTGTTCCCGTCATCGCTATTGCCCTCTTCGTCTATGCCGGATTCATGATCACCAGCGGCATCATCTCGAGCGCCCGCAAGCGCAAGCGTCGCCGGGCGCGAGCTCAGCGCGAAGCTGATCGGGCGGCATCCATCGAAGCAGCAACTGACGCGGATGCGGTCGAGCCGGTCGATAACCGCGTGCGGTTGGGCTAGAACTTTTCGATTAGCCTCAACAGGTGGCTGAACTTTCCCGAGTGCGCGTGTGGGCTGATGCGCTCATCCGATTGCACTTGGATGACAGCTGGCAGTTCACCTTCGACAACGCCAAGACGCGCGCGGGGCTCTGCAACTACACGCACAAACGCATCTCCGTGTCCCGGTATCTGGCTGCGCGGTACGAGGATGACGAGATCCACCAAATCCTGCTGCATGAGATTGCGCACGCAATGGCTGGGCCCGGTGCCGGCCATGGAGCGCAGTGGAAAGCCGTCGCCAAAGAGCTCGGCTATGAGGGCAAACGCCTGCACGGCGGAGCCATCGCCGATGAGTTCGCACCCTGGGTTGGCACCTGCCCGGCAGGCCACCAACACTTTCGTTACCGCAAACCGACTAGGCCTCTCGCGTGTGGACTGTGTTCGCGTCGTTTCAGCACAGCCAACCGCATCGAGTGGGTGCACCGGGTTGTGTCACGACCGCGAGGGTAGCCGCGAGCGCACCCGGTCACGGGGTGTCTCGTAACCGGCGATAATGGTTAGGTGCATCATCCCGAAACCGCGTCCCCTATTGGCATGCCCGCAGCCAGCCCCACGCCTACGCCTACGAGCGAGAACGCTGGCGGCGCGACCGGGCAATGGTTTACGTCGCGCACGTCACGTCAGTGGTGGTTCGATTCTGGCGCCCGCGCGCTCGACTTCGCCTACACCGGTGCGATGGGCAACAATCCCGCGTGGGAGCGCCTGCACACCCCAGCCGACCTCGCGACGTGGCTTGAGGGCCGCTTCGAAGCCTGCGATGGCACCGTCACCGATCGTGACCTCACCGATGCGAAGGGCCTACGCGAAGCGATTGCGTCGATCGCCACCACGCTGAGCGTGAACGGTGAGCCTGACTCGAAGCAGATCGACATCATCAACCTGTTCGCGGCGACACCGGATGTTCCCCCGCGGCTAGCGGGAGGAAACCTGCAGGCAGGCCGCACGCGCGTTCGCACCGGCCAGGCCCTTGCGACGATGGCGCGTGAAGCCGTCTTCTTGTTTGGCGACGAGCAGCACGAGCGGATTCGGGAGTGCGCTGCCGATGACTGCGCTCTCGTCTTCTACGACGAGTCACGCTCCAATAACCGTCGGTGGTGCTCGATGCAGCGCTGCGGTAACCGCGCAAAAGTGCGCAGTCACCGTGCCCGCACTGCGGCACGCTAACTGCGCACTAGAGAAAGTCGTCGATTAGTCGACGAACTGAACCTCTTTCCAGAAGGTGACGTAGTTGGAGAAGTCTTTGCCGACGCGCTCTGCTGCGCCGGGGAGGATGTTGGGGTAGCTGAACGCACGGTCTTGGTACTGCTGGCCGTTGGCGCTGACGACGAAGTACTGGCAGTCACCCTTCCACGGGCAGTGGTACGGGGTGGGGCTCTTCTCGAGCAGTTCGTGGTTCACGCTGGCCGGCGGGAAGTACCAGTTGCCCTCAATCTTGAGGAGATCTTCCTTGGGTGCTTCTGCGATGACGGTGTCGCCGATTACTGCCTTCATACTGTCCTCCATTAAGTCGGTGTTGGTCAGAACAACGCTCGAGGAGCAAGCGTCATTCCCGAACGATGGCAAACCTGGCTGCACCGTTGCTGACAATGGCCTCATCGAGGGCGCCGCGTCCGGCATCCAGAATCAGTTGCTGACCTGCTGTGCTCGCCGACAAAAGGTGGTTGTGGGCAGACTTGAGCCCGGTAAACGCTGCGACAGCGGATGCCGCTTCCGGAGAAATGTAGTCAATGCCGGCATCGGCGAGAGCATCTACGATCGCACCCGCCGCCAGGAGGTCGTCGACGGAGAACCCGCCGTGCGCGTTTCCGGCAGCGATAACGGCGACGGTGAAGCGGTCACCTTTGAGTTCTTGTTGCGCGATGACCCATTCGGCGACGGCCGTGGCGGCCCCGGTGCCGGCGCTGAGAATCGAGAATGTTCCGGGCAACTCGGGGGCCGGCGTGGAACCGTCGGCGAGAGCATCCGCCCACACAACAACGTCGGCTCCGGCGCTCAGCTCGAGCGCTTGGGCGCGACCGAAGCCAAAGCGAACCTGGTACTGGGGTTGGGTGCGGGGATCGTTCACTTCTTGAGGCTAAACGCGGCGGTCGTCTCGGTCACGTTGGGTTACAGAATGTGACATCAGACGCCGACGGGCGGATGCTGACTGCCGGCTGCTGACTGCCGCATCGCACAACGGCGAGATCACGCAGCTATTCACCAGCGTTCGGAGCCCCGCCCGGCACCACCGCGACCTTGCCCCTGCCATGACTGGAGGCGATCTGGTCGATCGCGTCAACGACTCCGTCGAGCCCGACAACGCGTTCGATTGCGGGAACGAGCTCGCCAGAAGCGAGCAACTCGGCGAGGTAGGTGAGGTCGTCGGGCGTGGGTGCAGCAGTGAACTGGCGGAACGAGACATCCGACCCCTTGAAGGCCCGGCCCATGCGCATGAGGTGGAAGACGGGGCCAACCCACCGGTTAGTCATGGGGCCGCTGACGCCCACGAAACGGGCACCGGGAGCGAGGATGGTGCGCATCTCGACTGCGGTTCGATTGCCCATGAGGTCGAACACGACGTCGTACTGGCCGCCGACCGCGATGTAGTCCTCGGTTTCGTAGTCGACGACTCGAGTCGCACCGAGAGCTAGCGATTGCTCGGCGTTGCGGCCGCTGCAGACCGCCGTGATCTCCGTTGCGCCGAGAATGCGGGCGAGCTGAACGGCAAAGGTGCCCACCCCACCCGCGGCACCATTGATGAGCACGCGATCGCCGGGCTGCACTGCGCCTTCGCGTCGCAATCCTTGCAGCGCAGTGAGGCCAGCGACCGGCGTTGCCCCGGCCGCCACGAAGTCGACGCCCTCGGGCAGAGTCACACAGTTTTTAGCGCTCACGGCGGCGTACTCGGCGAAGGCTCCGCCGGCTGCCTCGCCAAAGACAGCGTCTCCGATCGCGAAGCCGGTGACGTCGTCACCGACCGCAACGACGCGGCCAGCGACATCCGCTCCCGGACTGAGACGCTTCGGTTTGCGCAACCCCATCACGAGCCTCACAAAGAGCGGGGTGCCACTCAGCAGGCGCCAATCGAGTGCGTTGGCGGAGGAGCCCAAGACCCGCACAAGCAGCTTTCCCGGCGCGACACTGGGAGTCGGAATGGTCTCGATCGCGAGCACATCTGTATCGCCATAGCGCCGAGCAGTCACCGCCGTCATTGTCTCGGGAATAGGCACTGCGGTGCTCGAGTTCGAGCTCGCGTGCGGAGGAATAGACATCAAGGCTCCTGCCGAATCGGTGCGCACAGCTTACTGCTCACGCTCGCCTGCGTGCTCTTTTACGTTCCACTCTGGATTCCTGATTCACACAGGAGGACACTATGACTATGCGCGTTCTACTGAAGCTCGTACTCGATTGTGACCCCGACGACGCGTGGCGTGCCATCCGCAGCCCGCACGTTTTTCAGGAAGTTTCGGCTCCGCTGACGACCTTCAACTCGTTAGAGGTCGGAGGATTTCCTGAATTGTGGGAGGCGGGCGAGCATCCGGTCAACATGTCGGCCTTAGGGCTCTTCACTGTTGGCCAGCAAGTGATCGACATATCGTTCATCGAGACACCCGATGGGGTTCGCCTCGTGCGCGATAGTGGTCGTGGGCTCAGCGGCCCTCTCGCTCTCGTCACCGAGTGGGAACACACGATGGCTGTCAGCCCCGCTCCCGGCGGAAAAACTCTGTACCGCGATCAACTGATCTTCAGCGCCGGCATTGTCACTCCCCTTCTGTGGCCGCTCTATTGGGCCTTCTGGCAGTGGCGGGGTGCAGCGCTTCAGCGCTTGGCACCAACGTGGAGTTGGGGCACAACAAGAAGAAGTAATCTCAACCTTTAGGTTGACCGTTGTGGCTTCAGCCGTCGGCGTGAGCCGAATCGTGGGCGCGAAAGGAACACGCGGTGCCTCGACTGCGGCGGAGCAATACAACAGGGCGCGGCTATTCGCGTGTGCGATCAGGGCGAGGGTTTAGCTACCGCGACCCTGATGGCGCAACGGTAACCGAGGCCGATCTCAAGGAACGTTTCGCCTCCCTCGGCATCCCGCCAGCCTGGACCGACGTGTGGATTTGCCCGTACGAGAACGGCCATGTTCTCGCCACCGGCTTCGACGAAGCGGGCCGCCGCCAGTACATCTATCACCCCGCCTGGCGTGAGCGTCAAGATCGCGTGAAGTTCGATCGCGCCCTCGAACTGGCGGCGGTCTTGCCCGGCGCCCGCGGTGTCGTCACTCGCACTCTGCGCTCGAGCGACGATCCCCGCCAGCGCACTCTCGCTGCCGCCTTCCGGATGCTCGACACCGGCTCCTTGCGGGTTGGCAGCGAACGCTACGCCGAAGAGCACGGCAGCCACGGCCTCTCCACTCTGCTGTGCGACCACGTCACCGTCGTCGGTGACCGCGTGCAGCTCTGCTTTCCCGCCAAGAGCGGTCAGCAGTGGGAAAGTGAAATTGTGGATGCCGACCTCGCCGAATTCATTCGGCGTCGGCTTCGCAGCGCTCCCGATGCGTCGGTTCTCTCCTGGCGGGAAGGCCGCGAGCGCCGGTCTCTGACCGCTGCAGACATCAATGACTACGTTCGCGAGCGCACCGATGGTGACTTCACGGCCAAGGACTTTCGTACACTGCGCGGCACTATTGCGGCGGCATCGAGCTTGGCAGTGAGCGCGGCTGCCGCTGAGGTCCCGGTGCCGAAACGGAGCCAGCGGGCGCGATCGCGCGCAATCCGTGAGGCGATGGAAGCCGCTGCCGACGTGCTCGGCAATACCCCCGCCATCGCGAAGAAGAGTTACGTTGACCCGCGCATCGT
Source organism: Salinibacterium sp. NG22 (assembly GCF_015864925.1). Classification (NCBI taxonomy): domain Bacteria; kingdom Bacillati; phylum Actinomycetota; class Actinomycetes; order Micrococcales; family Microbacteriaceae; genus Salinibacterium; species Salinibacterium sp. NG22. The sequence goes on from NZ_JADYWG010000001.1 coordinate 1,280,177, forward strand.
TGACCTGTTCTCGGCCGGCGAGACAATCGATCCGCAGCGGTTGGCATCCGCAGAGAGTGAAGTGCGGGCACTGCTGACGCGCACTAAGTAGCGGCCGACATCAAGCTCGCTGTCGGCTGCGAGGGTTAGCCTGAATCTATGACCGCTCTTGAAGTAGCCGACTGGCGCCGCCGCAACTTTGCTCTCTACGCCGCTATCCGTGAGAACCCGGATGCCGCGAGCGCCCACGCCGACTGGCGTGCGGGACGAGATGAGATGTTTGCCACGCATCCAGCTTCGCCGCTATTGCCGGAGGACCTGCGCGGCTTTAAGGGGCTGCCGTTTGAGTCGTACAATCCCGACTGGCGTTTCGAGGCATCCATTGTTCCGGGTGACGGTCGCCGCATGAACGTGGAAACGGGAACGGATGGCGTGGTGCCGTTCGACCTGCTGGGCACGGTCGAGATTGATTCGGTTGGCTCGCTCGATGTGTGGCGCTTGGCGTCCTATGGCGGCGGAATCTTCATCCCCGTGAAGGATGCTCTCTCTCGCGTGAAGGGCGGCACCTACGGTGGTGGCCGCTACCTTCTCGACACCGTCAAGGGCGCCGATCTCGGACCGGGGAGCACGCCAGAGTCACTCGTGCTCGACTTCAACTTTGCGTACAACCCGTCGTGCGCCTATGACCCGGCGTGGGCCTGCCCGCTCGCGCAGGCCGGCAACACTCTGGCTGGGCAAGTGCCGGTAGGCGAGCGCCACTAGGGGCATAACTGCTACGCTGGGGTTACTTGCGAAACAATTGTGTTTCCCTGCGTCGTAGAACGCTTCCCTCTTCTCGCCCACGTCAATCAGAAACGTGCGGCTCGTAGAAAACTTTCTCCGGCGAACTGGAGTAATCCGCGCCGAACGAAAGTTCGAGATCTGACCTGTGTGCCGCACCCGTGCGAAACGCCTGATTGGGTCGGTGTAGATCAGCACTGCCACGTTCAATTCGAACTGTGCCCGTGTGCCTCCGGTGTAACGCCCATCTGTTACTTATGCCTGAAAGGCACCATTACTTTGACTGAACAAACTTTTAGCTCGCTCGGCGTACCCGCCCCGCTGGTTGCAGCCCTTGCAGCTGACGGCAAGACCACGCCGTTCCCCATCCAGCTCGACACCCTGCCTGACACCCTCAACGGTCGCGACGTTCTCGGCCGCGGAAAGACTGGCTCGGGCAAGACCCTCGCCTTCTCCCTTCCGATGGTTGCTCGCCTCGGCGGCAAGCTTTCCGGTGGCAAGCGTCGCCCGGGTCGCCCGCTGGGTCTCGTGCTCGCACCAACCCGTGAGCTCGCCACGCAAATCTCTGCTGTGATCGAACCTCTTGCTGCCGCGTATGGCCTGAACACCACCACGATCTTCGGTGGCGTCAGCCAGAACCGCCAGGTCGCTGCCCTCAAGGCCGGCGTCGACATCGTCGTTGCTTGCCCCGGTCGCCTCGAAGACCTCATGAAGCAGGGCTTCGTGAACCTCGACGCCGTCGAGATCACTGTGCTTGACGAGGCCGACCACATGGCCGACCTTGGCTTCTTGCCCGTCGTCACCCGCATCCTCGACAAGACCCCCAGCGATGGACAGCGGATGCTGTTCAGCGCCACCCTCGACAACGGTGTAGACAAGCTGGTTCGCCGCTTCCTTCACAACGAGGTACTGCACTCGGTTGACGAAGCAAACTCACACGTCTCCGCCATGACCCACCACGTCTTCGAGACTGAGAGCGTCGAATCCAAGCGCGTTCTCATCGAGAAGCTTGCTTCGGGCACCGGCCGCCGCATCCTCTTCATGCGCACCAAGCACCACGCCAAGAAGCTGGCACGCCAGTTGACGGATGCCGGAATCCCCGCCGTTGACCTGCACGGAAACCTCTCGCAGGTTGCCCGTGACCGTAACCTCGCCGCGTTCTCCGCTGGCGACGTGAAGGTGCTTGTCGCTACCGACGTTGCAGCGCGAGGCGTGCACGTCGACAACATTGAGCTGGTCATCCACGTTGACCCGCCCGCCGAGCACAAGGCATACCTGCACCGCAGTGGCCGTACCGCTCGTGCTGGTGAAGAGGGCGACGTTGTCACAATCGTTCTTCCGACCCAGCGCAAAGACACCGCAGCGCTGTTGCGTAAGGCCGCCATCACGGTGACCCCGCAGCACGTCAACGCCAAGTCAGAAGCCGTAGTGGCCCTGACCGGCGAAGTAGCCGAATACGTCAAGCCTGCGCCTCGCGCAGCAGTCCCCGCCCGTGGCCAGTCACAGGGTGGACGCTCGCAGGGTGCAAACGCCCAGCGCAAGCGTTCACGTCGTGACGGCGAAGCCGGATTCTACGAAGGCGAACGCGACGGAGCCCGTGAGGGCGGCCGTGGTGGAGCCGGTGGTCGTGGCGGCAACGGAGGCAACTCTCGTGGTGGCCGTAACGGTGCCGCTCGCGATGGCCAGGCCCGTGATGGCGCTCGCGATGGCGCTCGTGGCGGCCAGCAGCGTAACGATCGTCAGGGCTCCGGCCGTGGCGCCGTCGTTGCCGGTTCAGGCTCAAGCGAACAGCGTTCGACTCAGCAGCCGCGCCAGCAGCAGGCTGAAGCCCCCACGCGTCCGCGTGGCGGCAAGGGCCGCGCTCAGGCCGGAAGCGGACCCGTTCGCGTTGGCCAGGTAGTGCGACCCAACCGTCGTGCTTCGAGCAGCGGGCGCTAAGGCTGAGGCCCAGCGCAACACAGTTTTACCGTCTGAGGGCGGCGAATCTCACCCCGCAATGCTGGGTTGGGGTTCGTCGCCCTTCGGCGTTTAACGGGTGGTGGGGTTCGCGAGTTACGGCAGAACGCCGACGGAAGCGAGGGCTGCGCGCAAGAGTGCTCCGCGGCCGCCTTCCATGTCGGCGGTGACGTCGTCGGAGACCGCTGCGGACGGGCTCAGCCAAGTGAGCTCAAGCGCATCCTGACGCGGCTCGCAGGTGCCCGTAACGGGAACGACGTAGGCCATCGAGACAGCGTGCTGGCGGGGATCCGTGAACTGGCTTTCGCCGGGCCACGGGAAGTATTCAGCGACCATGAACGGGGTCGGGCTCGCTGGCAAAAGCGGGAAGGCCATCGGGCCAAGATCCTTTTCCAGATGACGGAACAGGGCGTCGCGCAACGTCTCGCCAAACATGACACGGCCAGACACGAGAGTACGGGTGATCTCACCATCGTTGCCGCGCACCAAAGTGCCGACCTCCGTGACGCGACCCAGCCCATCCACACGCACCGGAACAGCCTCAACATAGATCAGCGGCAGTCGCCGGCGGGTCTCCGCAAGCTCCTCATCTGAAAGCCAAGACGAGTTGGGATCTGGTGTGCCGACGGAGCTCATGCTCCATTGTCACCCATCGTGCGGGTTTGGCGTGCACTCCAAGGCGGGGCGGATGCCGCGGCGGGCTGCCCGGGCCTGTGACTAGTCGTCCACAATCCCACTTTCATTCGCGCAGTGCACAGCTAGTGCGCTCCGAAGCCGGAGGCAACAGCCCTCGAATTAACGTTCAGGTCTCAGGCACTTGCCTGTCACGCGAAAGGGAACCATGACCGAGAAAAACCCCTCCTCTGAGCCGTCGAGTGCTGAGTCGTCGAGCGGGGAACTGCCGGCGTCTGATGTGCAGGAATCTGAGCCCTCCGTTACACCGCTACGGGAACAGACCGATCCTGCAGCCGTCAGTGCAGCGCCGGCAGCCCGCCGCCGTTGGCCGTGGTGGGCTTGGGCGCTCGTCATCGTAATCCCGTTCATGTTGATTTCAGGTATGGGCGCAGCGCTCGTTGCCAACGTTCTGGTTAGCCAGGCGACGAGTGCTCTGATCTGTTATGCCGACGGGTACTGCAGCCTCGGGAGCAGCTCGGAGTCGACGCCGAGTGCCACCGCGGATCCGGTCGACTCGGTCGACCCGTCAAACCGACTTCCACTTGACGGACAAGCGGTTTTCGATGGTCAACCCGTGTGGACGCTCGCTCTTGAGTCGACATGGCTGCCACTCACCGTCGGTCACGATGGCACCAATATCTTTCATGACGAGGCCACCGGATGTCAGCTCATTACTTCGCAGCGCACAGCTTTTCCCAACCCCGACTCTTTAGGAGACGACAATGCTTCCTATGCGCTGGTCGATCAGGAGCTTAGGGATTTCACAGCAAGGAATCCGAACTTGTCGGTTCGAAGCCCTATGGGCACCACGGACCTCCCCGTCGCGGCCGCGAACAGCGACTCCACAATGGAATTCGCCACGGCAACTCTCGAACAGACCGATGCCGATGGGGTGCCCACGACAACAGCGATTGCGGCGCGATCGATGCCAAGTTCGGAGAGCGAACTTGTCGCCACGCTGACGTGTAACACTGCTGCGTTCGAGACGTTCGACTCAAAGTTTGAACTCTTCTCGAGCGCCCTCGCTGTGATAGTTCTCCCCTAGCCGCGCCGCGTAGGCTTGGTGCCATGCAGATCGATTCCTCCGCAGTGCTCTGGTCGGCCCCCGAACGCGAACGGGCCGGTCGTCCGCTCATCGTGTTGTTGCACGGGTATGGGTCTCACGAGGGCGATCTGTTTGCGCTGGCTCCCGCCCTGCCGCTCGGCCCCGTGATCGCCTCGCTGCGAGCGCCGCTCCCCGAGAGCGGTGGGTTCTCGTGGTTTCCGATCGATCTCAGCGGTGGCGGCCTCCCCCAGGTTTCTGGCGTGGATGACGCAGCCAACGCCGTGCTCGAATGGCTTGATGCCCAGCAGTACACGAGTGTGAGCCTCATCGGTTTCTCGCAAGGGGCAGCCATGTCGCTCCAACTCTTGCGACTCGCCCCGGAACGCTTCAGCTGTGCCGTCGCACTCTCCGGGTTCGTGGCCAGTGCCGAGCACCCCGCAGATGCGAAGCTCGCGAGCATCCGCCCGCCCGTGTTTTGGGGCCGAGGCACCGACGACCCCGTCATCCCGACCGCCGCAATCGAGCGCACCGAAGAGTGGCTTGTTGACCACACGCGCGCCGAAACCCGCATTTATGAGGGACTCGCGCACGCGATCTCGACCGACGAACTCAACGACTTCGTGAGCTTTCTGCACACGCACGCGTAACGGCTTGGCGCCAAGACCGCGCCTGTGGTGCGGTCTTGGTGAGCACGCACGCGTAACGAGTTGGCGAACCCGCCGCACGCCCGCTGCACGCCTTCGGCGAAATCCGTAGGGCACTGTCAGGGGTTGCGGCGAAGATAGAACAATGAGCGACGTGCTCGGCAAATTTTCGCCCGCCACCCGAGAGTGGTTCCAGGGCGCGTTCGATGCTGCCACCCCGGCGCAACTCGGTGCCTGGGATGCTGTCTCCTCCGGAGCCAATGCCCTCGTCGTTGCGCCTACCGGTTCGGGCAAGACGCTCGCTGCTTTCCTGTGGGCGATCGACCAACTTGCGTCGAGCCCTCCCCCGGCCAACCCGAAACAGCGCACTCGCGTGCTCTACATTTCGCCGCTGAAAGCTCTCGGCGTTGACGTCGAGCGCAACCTTCGCGCACCACTCGTCGGCGTCACCCAAACCGCTCGCCGGCTCGGGCTCGGCGAGACCGACATCACCGTGGGCGTGCGCTCCGGAGACACCACCGCGCAAGACCGCCGCCTGCTCGCAAGGCTCCCTCCCGACATCCTCATCACCACCCCTGAGTCGCTGTATTTGATGCTCACCTCGGCGGCCCGCGAGACCCTCAAGAACGTCGACACCGTCATCATCGACGAAGTTCACGCGGTCGCCGCCACCAAGCGCGGCGCCCACCTTGCGCTGTCCCTTGAGCGGTTGGATGCCCTGCTCGCGAAACCCGTGCAGCGCATCGGCCTCTCCGCCACCGTGCGCCCCATCGAAGAAGTTGCTCGGTTCCTGGGCGGACGCGCCCCCGTCACGATCGTGCACCCGCCCTCGGCGAAAACGTTCGAGCTGAGCGTCGTTGTTCCCGTTCCCGACATGACCATCCCCGGCACCGTGGCCTCCGCGCGCGGCAAAGCCAGCGGCGGGGATGGTAGCGACGACGAGGCGACGCCTGAGTCAGCTGCATCCCTCTGGCCGCACGTTGAAGAGCGCATTGTCGATGCGATTCTCGAGCACCGGTCGACGATTGTGTTTGCGAATTCGCGGAGGTTGGCCGAACGGTTGACCGCCCGTCTCAACGAGATCTATGACGAGCGGATGAGCGACGGCAGCGTCGACGGTGCCGAGGTCCTCGCGGGTTCCCAAGCCAGTGCGGATGCCGCCGCCTACGCCGCCCCGCAGCAACCGTGGAAGCCGCCCGCCCAAATGATGGCGCAGGGCGGATCCACGATGGGCGCTGCCCCGCTGCTCGCGCGTGCGCATCACGGCTCGGTCAGCAAGGACCAGCGCGCGATCATCGAAGACGACCTCAAAACGGGCGTGCTGCGCTGCGTTGTTGCCACGAGTTCTCTCGAGCTCGGTATCGATATGGGTGCCGTCGATCTTGTCATCCAGGTCGAGTCGCCGCCGTCGGTTGCGAGTGGGCTACAGCGCATCGGGCGAGCCGGGCATCAGGTCGGGGAAATCTCCAAGGGCATGCTGTTTCCGAAACACCGCACCGACCTCATCCATACGTCCGTCGCGGTGGAGCGGATGCGCAGCGGGCAGATCGAAGCCCTCTCGGTTCCGACAAACCCGCTCGACGTGCTCGCGCAGCAGACCGTCGCCGCCGTGGCTCTCGACGAGATCGACATCGAAGAGTGGTTCGACACCGTGCGCCGCAGCGCACCCTTCTCGACTCTGCCGCGCAGCGCTTTCGACGCGACCCTCGACCTGCTGAGCGGCCTCTACCCGAGCGACGAATTCTCCGAGCTGCGTCCCCGCGTGGTGTGGGATCGCGTGGCCGGCACCCTCAGCGGTCGGCCCGGCTCCCAACGCCTCGCCGTCACCTCGGGCGGCACCATCCCCGACCGCGGCCTCTTCGGCGTCTTCATGATCGGCGGCGAAGCGGGTGCTCCCGGCCGTCGCGTGGGTGAACTCGACGAAGAGATGGTCTACGAATCACGCGTCGGCGACATCTTCGCCCTCGGCACCACGAGCTGGCGCATCGAAGACATCACCCACGACCAAGTACTCGTCTCCCCCGCCTTCGGCCAGCCCGGCCGCGTTCCGTTCTGGAAGGGTGATGGTCTGGGCCGCCCGGCAGAGCTGGGCGAAGCCATCGGGGCGTTCACTAAGGAAATTGCTACGGCATCCGCTGACGATGCGCGCGCTCGCGCCGAGTCGATTGGGCTCGATGAGCACGCCGTCACGAACTTGATCGCTCTCGTGACCGAGCAGAAGGCATCCACCGGTCACGTGCCGAGCGACACCACGCTCGTCGTCGAACGCTTCCGCGATGAGCTGGGCGACTGGCGCGTGATCTTGCATTCCCCGTACGGCATGCCCGTACACGCGCCGTGGGCGTTGGCGATTACGGCGCGCATCCGCGAACAGCTGGGCGTGGATGGCGCGGCCATGGCCGGTGACGATGGCATCGTCGTGCGCATCCCCGACACCGATGCCGCGCCGCCCGGTGCCGACCTCTTTGTGTTCGACGCTGACGAGCTCGAACAGATCGTCACGGAAGAAGTGGGCGGCTCCGCGTTGTTCGCCGCGCGCTTTAGGGAGTGCGCTGCCCGCGCGCTATTGTTACCGCGCCGCGACCCCGGCAAGCGTTCACCCCTGTGGCAACAACGCCAGCGGGCCTCGCAACTGCTGGATGTGGCGCGCAAATACCCGAGCTTTCCGATAGTGCTCGAGACCGTGCGCGAAGTGCTGCAAGACGTGTACGACCTGCCGGCGCTCACCGCGCTGACAAAGCGCATCGCCAGCCGCGGCATCCGCGTGATGGAGACCGAAACGGATGTGCCGTCGCCGTTCGCGCGTAGCCTGCTGTTCGGCTATATGGCCGCTTTCGTATACGAGGGCGATTCGCCGCTGGCTGAGCGTCGCGCTGCTGCTCTCTCGCTTGACCCGGCGCTGCTCGCCGAGCTTCTCGGCCGTGCCGAACTACGCGAACTACTCGACCCCGACGTCATCGCCCAGACCGAGAACGAGCTGCAGCGACTGGTGCCAGAGCGGCACGCTCGAGATGCTGAAGGCATCGTCGATCTGCTGCGCGTGCTTGGCCCGCAAACCGTTGCCGAGATCGAGGCACGTTCGCTCGTGACCGGTGCAGCCCTCGCCACCGACCTCGCCGGGCTCGCGAAAGCGAACCGCGTACTCGAAGTGACCATTGCGGGCGAACGTCGCTGGGCCGGCATCGAAGACTCGGCGCGACTGCGCGATGCGCTCGGAGTTCCGCTGCCGATAGGCGTGCCCGCCGCGTTCATCGAGCCCGTCGACGACCCGGTCGGCGACCTCGTGAGTCGCTATGCCCGCACCCACGGACCCTTCACGCTGGCGGATGGCGCGGCCCGCTTCGGTCTCGGAATAGCCGTCGTCCAGGACACCCTGCGTCGCCTCGCGGCCGACCGCCGCGTGGTCGATGGCGAGTTCCGGCCCGGCGCGAGCGGCACCGAATGGTGTTCGGTGGATGTGCTCCGTCGCCTACGCAGTCGCTCACTTGCGGCGTTACGGCAAGAGGTCGAGCCGGTGTCCCACGCAACGCTTGGTCGGTTCCTGCCCGCCTGGCAACACGTGTCCGCTGCCGGTGACTCGCTGCGCGGAATTGATGGCTTGGCCCAAGTGATCGACCAGCTGGCTGGGTACTCAGCCCCGGCATCCGCGTGGGAGAACTTCATTCTGGGTTCGCGCGTGCGCGACTATTCGCCCGCCTGGCTCGACGAGCTGACGACGTCGGGCGAAGTGGTGTGGGCCGGGCAGGGTGCGCTGGCGGGTAGCGATGGCTGGATCAGTTTGCACCCCGCCGCGACCGCAGCGCTGACGTTGCCGGAGCCTGATCGCGATGGGCTGAGCGAGTTGCAGCAGAGCATTCTGGAGGCGCTGGCCGGTGGCGGTGCGTTCTTCTTTAGGCAACTGTCGAATCAGGTGGGCAGCACGGATGACAAGGTGCTGCTGAAGGAACTGTGGGATTTGGTGTGGCGCTCGCTCATCACGAATGACAGCTTCGCGCCCCTGCGCGCGCATCTCGGAGGCACGGTGCGGGCCACTCGGGCACCGCGTCCGGCACGGGCTCGCGCCTATCGCGGACGCGTCTCGACGGTCGCGCAGGCAGGGCCACCGAGTGCGTCCGGCCGGTGGGCGCTGCTCGAAACTGCCGAGGGTGAGACGACGGTGCGCGCCAAGTCGACCGCCGAATTGATGCTCGAACGGCACGCTGTCGTCACGCGCGGCGCGGTCGTGAGCGAAGGCATCCGTGGTGGCTTCGCCCTGACGTACCGCGTGCTGAGCGGCTTCGAAGAGACCGGTCGCGCCCGCCGCGGCTACTTCATCGAGGGGCTCGGTGCCGCGCAGTTCGCGACCGGAGCTACCGTTGACCGCCTGCGTGGATTCACTCGGGATCCGGATGCTGCGCCCCAACTTCTGGCGATCACTCTCGCCGCGACCGACCCCGCCAACCCCTACGGGGCTGCTCTGGGGTGGCCGGGGTTGGGTGGCGCGGATGCTAGCGGTGACGGCGCAGACGCTGCCGACCCTTCTGACGAGAACCTTGATCCTGCTCCAGCTAAGCCTGCCGCCGACACCCCTAAGAAGCATCGCCCCGGCCGCAAGGCAGGAGCCATCGTCGTGATGGTCGATGGGCATCTGACGCTCTACCTAGAACGTGGTGGCAAGTCGCTGCTGGCCTTCGATCTGGAACCCGCCGTTGTGGATGCCGCAACGCGTTCACTCACGAGCACCCTGCGGGGAACATTGCCGAAGCTTCGCATCGAGAAGGTCAACGGTGATTTTGCCGTCGGCACCCCGGTGGGCAAAGCGCTCGTGGAGGCCGGATTTGTCGCGACACCGCAGGGGTTGAGGCTGCGTGCCTGAGGGTGATTCCGTCTATAAGGCGGCAGCGAAACTGCGGGCAGCGCTCGACCACCAAGTGCTCACCCGCACCGACTTTCGGGTCCCCGCGTTTGCGACGCTCGACCTCAGCGGCCAGACCGTCACGAGTGTTGTGCCGCGCGGCAAGCACCTGCTGATTCGGGTAGGCGACCTCACCATCCACAGCCACCTCAAGATGGAGGGCGTCTGGCAGATATACGGCGCCGGCGAGCGGTGGCGCAAGCCGTCCTACTTGGCTCGCGGTGTGCTGAGCACGGCAACGAAGACCGCGGTAGGTTTCGAACTGGGGCTGCTTGAAGTGGTGCCCACGGCATCCGAAGACAGCATTGTGGGCCACCTGGGCCCTGACCTTCTCGGGTCTGATTGGGATGCCGAACTTGCGTTGGCGAACCTGCTGTCAGACCCAGCGCGTCCGGTTGCGCTCGCGCTACTCGATCAGCGGAACCTCGCCGGCCTCGGCAACGTTTTCGCGAACGAGTTGAGCTTTCTGCGCGGTGTTCGCCCGCACACCCCCATCGGCGAGATCGCCGACCCGAAGCGCCTCGTCGCGCTCGCTTTCAAGGCGATCATGGTGAACAAGGACCGCCCGATCCGCAATCTCACGGGTCTGCCGCGCGGCAAACCCCGCTACTGGGTGCACGGACGGCGCGGGGAAGCGTGTCTGCGGTGCGGCACCCGCATCGAGTCAGACCAACTCGGCACCGGCCCCACCGACACCCGCTACATGTGGTGGTGCCCGAGCTGCCAGAAGTGACGGCGCTCGGCCGCGGGCAGTGTCGCACTCCGCGCAGCCTGGTCTCGCCAATAGGCTGAAGCGAGCAGGTTGATCCTGCTTCGAAAGCCAACCAGGTGCCGCTGCGGACGTCCCGAGAGAGATCATCAGTGAAGAAACAGATCAACGTCGTCGGTGCCGTCATCGTGCGCGAAGGCCTCGTTCTCTGCGCCCAGCGCGGAACCCATGGGGCATTGGCTGGGATGTGGGAGTTCCCTGGCGGCAAGATCGAAGCCGGCGAGACTCCCCGCGATGCACTCGCACGGGAGATCACCGAAGAACTCGAGTGCGAGGTGGCCGTGGGCAAGCTGATCACCACGACGACTCACGAGTACGACTTCGGAACCGTCGTACTGACGACGTTCTACTGCGAGCTACTCTCCGGCACCCCGGTGCTGACCGAACACGCGGAGGTTCGCTGGCTCGCGCCTGCTGACCTGAGTTCGCTCGAATGGGCGCCTGCCGATATCCCGGCGGTCGAGCTGATTCAGAAGGCGGCGAGCGCCTAGTGGCAACCGACCTTCGCGAACTCGAGCCCTTTGGCCGAGATGTCGAATTTGGGTACGTCGACAAGACCGTTCACGCTCCGCGAAGACTTCACCCTCATCTGGTTCTCAACACAGAGAACGACTCAATGCTGCGGGCGCTGCGAACTGAACTGCAGCGCGCCACCTCTTTCGCGTTTTCGGTGGCTTTCGTCTCGCCGCGTGCAATCGCATTGCTCAAACAGGAACTGATCGATTTCGAAGGTGTCGGGCGAATCATCACCTCCGACTATCTCGGTTTCAACACGCCCCACGCATTTTCGGAACTGCTCAATCTCAAAGAGCTCGGAATCGATGTTCGCATCCACAACGAGACTGCGTTCCATCCGAAGGGCTATGTCTTTCAACAGCCGAGTGGCGTCACTGCAATTCTCGGTAGTTCGAATCTGACTGAGACCGCTCTAGCGAAGAACCACGAATGGAACCTCCGGGTCTCAGCTACCCGCGATAGTGACCTCGCCGAACAATTCACCAACCTTCTTGACGATGAGCTATTCAACTCAACGCCTCTCACTCAAGACTGGATCGACGACTACGCCGCCCACTACCGACCTCCGGCGCTGCGCCCGCGAGGCGGACGACGGTCGACCCCAGCGCCCGATGAGCCAGAGACAGTCGGGGCGATCACTCCGAATGTCATGCAGGTCGATGCTCTCAGCGCGATAGCTACCGTGCGTGCGGCTCAGAAGGACCGAGCCCTCGTTATCTCCGCGACCGGCACAGGAAAGACGATTCTTTCTGCTTTGGATGTTCGCGCTGTCAATCCGCAACGCCTACTCTTCGTTGCCCACCGTGAGCAGATCCTCGACAGAGCCATCACCGAGTTCCAGAAAGTGCTCGGTGCGCCCAGAGCAGACTTTGGAAAGATCACCGGCAACGAGCGTGAGCCCGACAAGCGCTATGTTTTCGCCACCGTGCAGACGCTGTCGCGGCAGGACGTTCTCGACAGTCTGGACCCTGCGGCTTTCGACTACATCTTGATTGACGAAGTGCATCGCGCTGGGGCGACGAGTTTCACGAATGTGCTTGAGCACTTTGATCCCAAGTTCCTATTAGGGATGACCGCCACGCCTGAGCGCACCGACGGCCAGAATATTTTTGAGCTGTTCGACTACAACGTCCCCTACGAGATCAGACTCAACACAGCGCTCGAACTAGACATGCTGGCACCGTTCCACTACTACGGTGTGGCCGACATGACCTTCGATGACGGCTTCACGACGACCGAGGCAACGCCGCTTTCACGACTTGTTACGTCTGAACGTATCGACCACATTCTGAAATCAATCGAGACGTACGGCCAAGCAGGAGTGCAACCGCGAGGGCTCATCTTCTGCAGCCGGAAAGAGGAAGCGCACGCGCTCTCGTTCGAGCTCAACGGCCGAAGTCTTCGCGGTGAGCGATTGCGCACCGTGGCACTGACCGGTCAAGACTCAATCGAGGAGCGCGAAGCCGTTGTCGAACGCCTTGAAGCGGGAGAACTCGACTACGTGCTCACCGTAGACATTTTCAACGAAGGTGTCGACATCCCCACGGTGAACCAGATCATCATGCTCCGCCACACCCAATCGAGCATTGTGTTTGTCCAGCAACTGGGGCGCGGTCTTCGGAAAGTTGAGGGCAAGGACTATCTCGTAGTCATCGACTTCATCGGAAACTACAAAAACAACTTCCTCATTCCGATCGCGCTATTTGGCGACGATTCGCTCAACAAGGAGTCAATTCGCAAGAACCTTATCGTCGCCGAAGAGGCGGGAGTACTCGCGGGCCTGTCTAGCGTGCGCTTCGACCGAATATCGCAGACGCGGGTTCTTGAATCTCTGGCCAAGGTCAAGCTGGATAGCTTTCAGAACCTCAAAGGTGCGATCGAAACTGTGCGGAGACGCGTGGGCCGCATTCCGCTCCTCACGGACTTCTTGAAATTCGAGTCAGTCGACCCTGTTGTTCTAGCGACAAGGCTGGGGAACTATCCCACGCTGCTGGAAAAACTGAAGGTCGCCGAGAGCCCTCTATCAGAGCAAGAGTCGCGGGCTCTCACCCTGATATCCAAAGAGCTACTCACTGCCAAGCGGCCCCACGAACTGCTTCTCCTTCGGAAGCTTCTCACGGACGGCAGCCTGGACGAAGAGTCGGCATCGGCCACGCTCGCTGCCGCAGGGATCCAATCCGACCGCAAACTGTTTAAAAGCGTTCTCCGAAGTCTCACGCTTGAGTTCAACACTGCCGATGAAGTGAAGAATTTCAAGTGCGCGAGCCCTGCGATAGAAGATGAATTTGGGGTCACCGCCTTGAGCCCGGAATTCGCGGATGCATACCAAACGTCAGCCGCGTTTCGAGCGGCCCTTGATGACGTCATTGATGCCGGTCTGATACTGACGGCTGACCGCTACTCCCTCGCATCGGCGTTCACCCCTGGCAGTCAGTACTCGCGTAAAGACGCAAGCCGACTTCTCAATTGGCGAAGCAACATGTACGCCACGATCTTCGGCTACAGGGTGGATTCGGACACGAAGACGTGCCCTGTCTTCGTGACACTTGACAAGTCGGATGAAGTAGCTGAAAGCACTGCCTACGAGGACGAACTGCTCGATGCCCACACGATGCTTTGGTACACGCGAAGCAAAACCAATTTGAACACACACGAAGTTCGCCAGATTGTGGACAATGCTGTCGACATCCACGTGTTCTCCAAAAAGAGCGATGCAGACGGACCTGGCCACTACTACCTTGGGCAAGCAACAGCGCAGGAGGCTGAGCAAACTACGATGCCCAGCGCAGCCGGTAAAGAACTCTCAGTCGTGCGAATGCACCTGCGATTCGAGAAGCCGATCCCCGCTGGCCTCTTCGATTACTTCCACACGAACTTGACGGATTAGCCGCTCGTCTAGAAAAGTCTTTGTGACGCTCAAAGTACTTAGCCTGCACTCAATATTTGGCGCTAACACGCGCCACTGTTGGCACGCGGTTGCGCACTCACTGTTGGCCCGAACAGCGGCAAACTGTGTAGGTTCTTACTTCGAGTAGGGGTGCCAGTAGTCTGCTCGTTGTGACTGATGAAGAATCCTTGCGACTCGTAAGCCAATTCTGGGTGCCGTTTGTGACTATCGTCCCAGTGATCGCTGTCGCCTATATTTTTGAAGCGCGCCTAATCGCGTCATTGTGGACTATGAAGCATAAATGGCTGATGGCCTTGCAGGGCATGATTGTGGCTGCTGGTGGCGCGACACTCGTCTATCTCGAAGCCAAAGGTCTTCTAGCGATTGTAAATCTCAGTTTCGACCACGCCGATGTGACTCAGTCGCTAGCTTTTCTCGTAGTAGTTATGGCGGTTGTGGTCGGCTACCCGCTCGTGCATATCTACATGATTGCAGTAAACCCTTCAATTGAAATCGCGACTGCGGTTGCGCTGACTCCGCTGACTTGGTTCGCCGAGAAGGTCAGCAAGAAACGCACGGCAAAAGCTCAGGAGCTGGAAGAAAGCGCTGAACAACTAGTTGCCCAGATTGATCGAGCCGTAGATGATCAGGAAACTTTGAAGACTAGGTGGGTAGATCTATCGGAGGAAACCGCGGATCTTGACCAGGAGAGGGTGGCGTTGATTCAATCTCAGATCGACGAACGAACGGCCGCTATTGCTTCGCTACGGGAGCGGCGAGAAGAAGCAAGCCAGATAATCGAGGGATCGAGAGCCAAGCAGGCCAGTTTGGTAACGCGCCTAAATCAGCTTCGGGAATTTACGAGTATCGAGAGCGCCAATGCGCGCGCGGAAAAAGAACTCCAAAAAAGCACCGAGAAGCTCGCTCGAGCGCGGTAGGAAGGACGATAGATCAAGTTGCGGTCGAACTTCAAAAGTCGGCAAAGTAACGCATCACTGAACCGAAATGGTCTGCCGACCTAGGAAGCGGAGCCCCACGCCCCGCACCAGAAAGTCAGCACCCCCTGCCACACTAGCCACGTGACAGATACCCGCACCGATGCCCTGGCCGTTCTTCGCACGCTTGTCGGCAATGAGACTGCCGATTTTCATGAGGGGCAGTTTGAGGCGATCGAGACGCTCGTCGATGGGCGTCGCCGCGCGCTGGTCGTGCAGCGCACCGGGTGGGGAAAGTCCGCCGTCTACTTCGTTTCCACGCTGCTCATGCGCCGACGAGGTGCGGGCCCTACCGTGCTCGTGTCACCACTGCTGGCGCTCATGCGGGATCAGATTGCCGCGGCATCCCGAGCCGGAGTTCGGGCCGTCGCCATCAACTCCACCAACCCGCACGAATGGGCTGAGGTTCAGCAGCAGCTCGCCAACGATGAAGTCGACGTGCTGCTCGTCTCCCCTGAACGCCTCAACAACCCGAGCTTTCGCGACAACCAACTGCCCGCACTTATCAACCGCATCGGGATGCTCGTCGTCGACGAAGCGCACTGCATCAGCGACTGGGGCCACGACTTTCGCCCCGACTACCGCCGCCTGCGCGAACTCATCGCCACCATGCCCGACGGCGTCCCCGTGCTCGCCACCACCGCCACCGCCAACTCCCGCGTCGTCGCCGACATCGCCGCCCAACTCGAAACGGGCAGCATCGACAGCGCCGACAACACCGCCACGGGCGGCACCGAAGTCGTCACCATCCGTGGCCCCCTTGCGCGAGCATCCCTTCGCCTGGGCGTTCTGAGACTGCCGGATGCCCGAGCTCGCCTCGGCTGGCTGCTGAGCCACCTTGCCGAACTGCCCGGCAGCGGCATCATCTACACGCTCACCGTTTCGGCCGCCGAAGACACCGCGCGGCTGCTGCGCGACAGTGGCATGGATGTGCGCGCCTACACCGGCAAAACCGACCCGCAAGAGCGCGAAGAGTCCGAACAGGCGCTCAAGAACAACACCGTGAAAGCGCTCGTCGCCACCAGCGCGCTCGGCATGGGCTTCGACAAACCCGACCTCGGCTTCGTCGTGCACCTCGGCGCCCCTTCCTCCCCCGTCGCCTACTACCAACAAGTCGGGCGTGCCGGTCGCGCCACCGACAACGCCGACGTGCTGCTGATGCCGGGCCGCGAAGACGAAGACATCTGGGAGTACTTCGCCACCGCATCCATGCCCGACCAGGCCAACGCCGAACTCGTGATCGCCGAACTGACTGCCGCCGCCAGCTCTGGGGCCGGGCCCGTCTCCACCCCTGCGCTCGAAGCGCGCGTGAACCTGCGCCGCACCCCGCTCGAGCTACTGCTGAAAGTGCTCGACGTGGATGGCGCTGTCGCGCGCGTGCAAGGCGGCTGGACCGCCACCGGCCAAGCCTGGAGCTACGACGCCGAACGCTACGCCGGAGTCACCGCCGCCCGCCGCGCCGAACAACAACACATGCTCGACTACGAACGACTGCCCGCCGGCACCGAAGGCTGCCGCATGGAATACCTGCAACGCGCCCTCGACGACGACACCGCCACGCCCTGCGGCCGCTGCGACAACTGCGCCGGCATCTGGTATCCCACCGACATCAGCACGGATGCCACCACCCGCGCCACCGCCACCCTCGACAAAGTCGGCGTGCCCATCGAGCCCCGCGCGCAATGGCCCACCGGAGCCGACAAGCTCGGCGTTCCCGTGCGCGGACGCATCAACCCCGACCTGCGCGCCACCGAAGGTCGCGCCCTCGCCCGCCTCACCGACCTCGGCTGGGGCGGCACCCTGCGCACCCTCTTCGCCCCCGGCACCCCCGACGCGCCCGCGAGCCCCGCGCTCGTTGCGGCCTGCGTCCGGGTGCTCGCCGATTGGGGCTGGGATGAGCGACCCGTCGCCGTGGTCTCGATGCCGTCACGCAGCAAACCACAACTCGTGGCATCCGTCGCCGAAGCCCTCGCCAGCGCCGGCAAACTGCCCTACCTCGGTGCACTTTCGCCCACCGGCGATGGGCCCACCGGCGAACCCGGCGGCAATAGCGCCTACCGGCTCGCGAGCGTGTGGGGGCAGTTCGAGTGGGCTGGTGGCACAGCTGACGGCGGCGAAGCGGGGAACGCGCTGCCCCACGGCCCGATCCTGCTCGTTGATGACCTTGTCGACTCCCGCTGGACCCTCACGATCGCTGCGAAAGCACTCCGCGAAGCCGGGGCGGATGCGGTGCTGCCGTTCGCGCTCGCGCTGCGCGGATAACCGCAGGCGGCGAACCCCTCGGGGCCTCGCAACCGTTAACCGTGTGCAGTAAACCCAACACTGGGCATCCGCGCCCCTAGGAGACTTCGCACGATCCCTGCCGCTTCACCGGTAAGAAAGCTATCCTGTTAACTCGAGCAACGGAGCCGTTGCGGTGCGATCGGAGGTCGCCACGATGTCAGGTCTCTTCTCACAGCAGAGCCCAGCCAAGTACGCGCGCTCGCTCGAACGCCACTCCGCCGCCATGATCTCCGCCGCGAACACCAACGGTCGCACCCTTCCCTCCGACACCACGCCCTACAACTTCGGCCTCGGAGCATTTCTCTCGCTGTTCGCGATCCCCCTCGCAATCGCCGCCGCAATCCTTATTGGCCTGCTGGGATTCGGAATCGGAGCCATCTTCGGCGCCCTCGGAATGCTCACGGCCTTTCAACTCTTTGCCCTAGGTTCTCGCCAGACCGTGACACGCGGCCGTGACTTCATGTTCGCCCTCGTCGTTGGCACCATCGCTACCGTTCTCGGAGCCCTCTCCGGCCTGCTCTCTGACGTCTACACCAGCTTCGTTTCTAACGGCGGCACGACCGGAATCATTGAGGACATCCTCGCGGGGCGCGCCGATTTTCCTTTCCCGACCCGGGCCGAACAAGTCGCCATTCCGCTTACCGTCACCGCCGTTGTCGCCATCCTCGTGATTGTCATGAACGTCGCCAAAGCCCTCGCTGCGCACCGCGAAAGCATCATCGCGAAAGCCAATGCTGCAGCAACATCAGCCACTACCCGCTTCGAGACGTCGCGACAAGCGTTGTCGTCATCCGCCACCAACTCGGCGAATGCAGCCAATCGTTTCGCCAATCACGTCATGACCATCAATGCCTCATCCCCCGGCATCATCCTCAACGGAAAACCCCTCGACGAACAGGAAATCACGAAGGGGTTCTCGTCGAGGGTGAGCGACCTCGCCCACAAAGCGATTAGGGCATGGTCAGGTCTTCGAACGGAAAGATAACCATCCACGGGAAACAGCCACGCAACCGGTGCGGCATCAAGATCCTCACTGTGAAAGGCCCACTGTGGAGAAATACTTAGGTATCCTCAGAGCTAGCGAAAAGGTGCCCGGCGAGAAACTCCCGCCGCGCCACACGAGGTGATCACAGTGTCAGAGATGTATCAGAACCCTGGCCCCGGCAACTATGCCCACGCTCAAGGGCGCGTATTCGAAGTCGAAGCCCAAATCGCTGCCGCTGAGCACAGCCGCGGCAACATAATCCTCGAGCCTGACGGGCCGTACCGCTTTCGCCGCGGAGTGCTCGTCACGTTACTCACCATCCCCCTTGCTGCCGCACTCGCCGCAATATTCGGCCTCGCCTCGCCAACCGCGGGAGCCGCTACCGCCCCCTTTGCGATTCTGATTGACTTCTCGCTCTTCGCTCGCGCCTCCGACCGCTTTCCCGTTCAACAGCACGGCTTCGGCGTCGCCGCGGGCATCGGCATCGTGACGATGATCATTGCGGCCGCGATCAGCTACCCGTACAGCCTGTTTCTCACCTACCTCTACGACGGCGGCACCGGCGGCATCCTCAGCTCTGGTTTTGCACGATTCTTCGCGACCTGGGTCGATGCCAATGTGGTGCTGATCATCGTCTCCATCACGATCGTGACAGTAGTCTCCGTGGTGATCCTGTTGAGAAAAGCGCGATGGGCGCGTTCGTTCAGCGTTCCCGACTGACACCCACGGCCTGCACACACCCGCCTCGCCAAACGCACCAGCCCAGGTCTCCGAATAACTCCTCACACAGGAGTTCCGGCACCGTGCCGGGCGAGGAGGCATCATGGCGATCATCCGTTACACCGGCATCTACAACGCAGACGGCGGCGTGTGGGGCGAAACCCGCTACGTGATCGGGCACATGCTGGGCACCGCCGCGTGCTCGCTGTGCGACATCACACACTCGCCTATTCGCCGCAAACCCCAGTGGGATGCCATGGTCGCGCGGCTCGGCGTGCCCTTCACTGTGCGACACCGCAACGAAATCACCCCCGCCGAGATCGCTCACGTCGCCACCACAGGATTGCCTATCGTGCTCGCGCATCACGACGATGGCAGCATCAGCACCGTTCTTCACAACAGCGAGCTGGATGCCGTGGCCGGCTCAGTAGACGCGTTCGAGTCGGCACTCACTCAGCCTGCGCTCGCAGCCTAGCCACCGGGCCAGCTCGCGCCCCGGCCGCGCCACCGCCACCGCAGCCAGCGGGCCAGCTCGCGCCGCACGTGGTTTCGGGTTGACTTCTCGTTGCGAGAGGCGTCTAATGGGAATACCCCTTGGGGGTATCCGGTTGGAGGGAATATCATGGTCGGTTATGTCGAAGACAAAGAAGTGCTGCTCAAGCGCCTTCGTCGCGCAGAAGGTCAAGTTCGCGGCATCCATCGGATGATCGAAGAAGACACGTACTGCATCGACGTGCTCACTCAGGTGTCGGCCGCCACAAAGGCCCTCGAGTCTGTAGCGCTCGCGCTGCTTGATGACCACCTCACCCACTGCGTCGCCGAAGCCAGCCGTGAAGGCGGCCCTGTCGCCGACGAAAAACTTCGCGAAGCGAGCGCCGCCATCGCGCGCCTCGTTCGTTCCTAGAACTCGTTCCTAACAACAACTTCCGCCCGCGCCTCGCGCCTGCGGCAATCGAAGGAGAACCATGTCTCACACCGCCGATTACCTGGTCGAAGGAATGACCTGCAGCCACTGCGTCTCCAGCGTCACCGAAGAGCTTTCTGAAGTGGATGGCGTCACCGAGGTCTCGGTTGACCTCGCCTCGGGCCTTCCCTCCACCGTTTCTGTCACGTCTGAGTCTCCTCTCGACGACGCCACCGTCAGCGCCGCAATCGAGGAGGCCGGCTACACGTTCGTGAAGAGTCTCTAATGGTCGCGGCATCCGACAACGCAACAACTACCGACGGCACCGCCACCACCGCAGCACCCAGCACCGTCAACCTGCTGGATGTCGAACTCGACATCACCGGAATGACCTGCGCCTCCTGCGCTGGCCGCATCGAGCGCAAGCTCAACAAGCTCCCCGGCGTCGAGGCGACCGTGAACTACGCCACCGAGAAGGCTCGCGTTCGCGCGCCTGAGGGCATGGATCCCGAGCAGTTTCTAGAAACCGTGAAGGCTGCGGGGTATAGCGCCATCATCCCGGCGCCCATTCACGAGCGTGACGAGAACGACAACGCTAACTCCACGAGCAGCGACAACGACTGGGCTTCGCAATTGATGCACCGCCTGCTCGTCTCGACCGCACTGGCCGTGCCCGTCGTCTTGATGTCGATGATCCCAGCGCTGCAGTTCACCTACTGGCAGTGGTTGGCCCTCACGCTGACCGCGCCGGTCGTCGTGTGGGGTGCGTGGCCGTTCCACCGCGCTGCGGCCGTGAACCTCCGCCACGGTGCCGCCACCATGGACACCCTCATCAGTCTCGGCGTGATCGCGGCGTTCGGCTGGTCGCTCTACGCCCTCTTCTTCGGTGGCGCAGGCGAAGCCGGCATGCACATGACGATGACATTCTTCGGAACACCCCACGGTGGCTCAAGCGAGATCTACCTCGAAGTTGCCGCCGCCGTCACCGTCTTCATTCTGCTCGGCAAGTACATCGAGGCCCGCGCTAGCCGTGAGTCCGGTGCTGCTCTTCGTGCCCTGCTCGAGCTCGGCGCGAAGGATGCCGCCGTTCTGCGCGGTGGTGTCGAACAGCGCGTTGCCGTGTCCTCGCTCGTCGTCGGCGACCACGTCGTCGTGCGCCCGGGCGAAAAGATCGCCAGCGACGGACTCGTCATCGAAGGCAACTCCGCCGTCGACGCGAGCATGCTCACGGGCGAATCAGTGCCCGTCGAAGTCGGCCCCGACGATCGCGTCACCGGCGCCACCCTCAACGTCGGCGGACGACTCGTCATCGAAATCACTCGCGTCGGCCGCGACACCGAACTGGCCCGCCTCGGTCGCATGGTCGAAGAAGCACAAACCGGCAAAGCCGACATCCAGCGTCTTGCCGATCGTGTTTCGGCGATCTTCGTTCCGGTCGTGCTCGGCCTCGCTGTCGTGGCTTTCGTCGGCTGGATGATCGCCGGCGGCCCCATCGAACTCGCGTTCACTGCCGCCGTCACGACCCTCGTCATCGCGTGCCCGTGCGCCCTCGGCCTCGCAACGCCGACCGCCCTACTCGTGGGCACCGGTCGCGGATCGCAGCTCGGCATCCTGATCAGCGGCCCCCAGGTTCTGGAACAGACCCGCTCGGTCGACACCATCGTTCTCGACAAGACCGGCACCGTCACGACCGGCGAAATGCGCCTCAGCTCGATCGAGGTGCTCGTAGGCGAAAACGAGGAGCTCGTGCTGGCTCGCGCCGCCGCCGTCGAGGCTGGCTCGGAGCATCCAGTTGGCCGTGCGGTTGTCGCTGCGGCAACCGACCGCGCGCTCGAACTGCCCGCTGCGACAGACTTCGCCGCCCATGCGGGCACCGGCGTTCAGGCGACCATCGACGGCACCGTGGTGTTCGTCGGCAAACCCTCGTGGCTCACCGCCGATCACCAGCAGATGGTGTCGGATGCCGCCCGCGCCTTAGTCGAGAAAGCCGAAGCCGCCGGGTCGACCGCAATGCTCATCGCGTGGGCAGGTCAAGCGCGAGGCGTGCTGGTTGTCGGCGACACCATCAAGGCAAGCAGTGCGGACGCCATCGCCGAGTTCACACGGCTCGGCTTGCGCCCTGTGCTCCTCACCGGTGACAACGCCGGCGCTGCAGCATCCGTCGCCGCAACGGTCGGAATCACCGACGTGCACGCCGGCATCACTCCGCAGGGCAAGCTCGACGTCATCCGCCAGCTGCAGGCCGAAGGCCGGGTTGTGGCGATGGTCGGTGATGGAGTGAACGACTCTGCCGCTCTGGCCGCCGCCGACCTCGGCATAGCCATGGGTGGCGGCACCGATGCCGCGATCGCCGCCAGCGACATCACGGTCGTCAGTGGTGACCTCATGGTTGTCGCCGACGCGGTTCGCCTCGCCAAGCGCACCCTCGGGATCATCCGCGGCAACCTGTTCTGGGCTTTCGCCTACAACGTGGCGGCCCTGCCCATCGCGATGCTCGGTCTACTCAACCCGCTCATCGCGGGCGCGGCAATGGCCTTCTCGTCGGTCTTCGTCGTGACGAACAGCCTGCGGTTGCGCGGGTTCAAGGGCAGTGCACGGTCGACCCGCTAGAGCAACCGGCGAATTCGTTACCGCCTTCTGTAAGTGTTAAACGAAGAAGCCGCCCACATCGAATGTGGGCGGCTTCTCGATTTCAACTCAACGTCATTCTGTCGCTCGAAAGTCGAGGCGACAGCGAGCGTGTCGAGGTGGTTACCAGGTCTGTCCGGCAATTCCCCAATAGTCGACAACCACGCCGGGCACCGATGCATAGGCCTGCACAGCAAGACGATGCGTCGACTGGTTGATATCCACGTTGAAGACGTATTGTCCCTTGACGAGTGGTTCCCCGGTGCCGACGATCATCGTGGCAGCGAGGCCGGACTTGGAGTCATCAGAGATCTTCCAGCGCGTGCCGCGGATGCTGACCGTCTCCCCGGCAGGCAGGTTCTTGATGTAGAAGGTAGCCACGCAGCTGAAGATTGTGGCGCTTCGATCGGTCTCCGCAATGTTGGTAGCAGTGTTGGACGAGTTCTTGTAAGGCAAGATAGGCCAGTTCGGCCCATCCGCAACAGCAGCGGTAAGCGTCTGCAAAGCTACGTCGGTGGTTCGAGTGGTGCTCAGAGCAGTAGGCATGTCATCTCCAGAAATAGGGGCGCCGGTGGATCCAGCTAGCGGTGCGTTGTGGATGTAGTCGTACGGATTGATGTGTGCTGAGCGGCTTGACCCCGCCCAAAGTTCTACGTGCAGATGGGCGCCTGTAGCTTCGCCAGTCGAGCCCATCTTGCCGAGCTTCTGTCCGGCAGCGATCGTTTGTCCGACGGAAACCACGATGGACCCGGTCTGCATGTGGAAGTAGGCACTATGCCAACCGTTCGAGTGCCGGACAACGACAGCGTTGCCCGCCCACGAGTAAGGAAGCGTGTGTGCCACCACAGTGCCGGAGGAGACCGAATGGATGTCGGTTCCCGCGAACGGAGGCGAGTAATCGATTCCCTTATGGAAATCGGGACCGTAGTCCGAGGAGTAGCCATAGACACTACTGATGGAACCACGAGTTCCCTTGAAGGGATGGTTCCAGAGGACAGCGGCGCTTGCAGGCAAGACGTCCCATCCCACCGAAGAGGCAGTCGCTAGAACTCCCGCACCAACGGCCGCGAGCCTGAGCGCGGTGCGGCGTGAGAGTCCAGCTTGAGGCTGTTTTTCTATCGAATCGTGGGTCACGAGAGCAAGATTTACACAGTTACAGAAATTTGACAATGACTCAGACAGAAGTTGTTTCAAATTCGTGAACCCCGGATTTACAGGAAAAAATTGACCATAGACGAAGTGTTCTGCCCCTGATATATTCGGCGTCAGATGCGCTCAAAATCAGGCAGAACCCCTCAAGCCCCCCGAAAGTGAGATCGAGACGACGAAGCCGCTGAATGGCGTATTAGACGCGCCATTTTGATGCGACCACCTACAGCTCTTTCACCTATCGCTCTCACTTGGTGGCCGCGGTCGCGCGCTACTGATCGCGGCTACGAATCTCAATTCCCCGCGCCTCGTCCTCCGCTTGGCGCCGGGCGAGCACGTGATTGCGGAAGGTGTCGCGCAGCGGCAACTGAACCGTGTTCTCGGCGGGGACCCCGGCGAGCAACTGACGCAACCGCGTGAATTCGGCATCCACTTCAAGGCCGGCGACAAACGCGAGGTTGCTGATGTACAGCCAGATGAGCAGCGCAAGCGCTCCCCCGAGCCAGCCGTACACACGGTCATAGCTCGCGAAGTTGGAGGCGTAGAAACCGAAGCCCGCGGTCGCGATACCCCACGTCACGATCGCAAAGATTGCTCCGGTGCTCACCCACCGCATCCGTTCGTGTCGCACGTTGGGCGTGTAGTAGTAGAGCACCGCGATGATCATGGTGAGGATGACGGCGAGCACCGGCCAGCGCCCCACCGACCAGACGGTAATCCAGGGCTCGCCGATACCGAGCGCCTCGCCCACGGCGGATGCCACGTTTCTGGTGGTCAGCAGCAGCACAACGACGGCGGCGAAGGCGGCGAGCAAGAAGGTCGACAGCACGAGCATGAGCCCGCGGAACTTCACGAAGCGGCGCCCCTCTTGAATCTCGTACACGCTGTTCGCGGCGCGGCCGAAGGCGGTCGCATAGCTCGACAGTGACCAGACGCTCAAGAGGAGCCCGACGGTGAGCGCGACTCCCGGGCTGCCAATGGAGAACAGCTGCGTGAGAGGTTCTTTCAAGACTTCGACGGTGCTCGGTTTGAGCACTTCGGTGGCGAGATCAATCACGGTGTCGGCGGCTTGATCTTTGCCCTCAGCGATCGCCAATACAGAGACGACGCTCAGCGCGGCCGGCAGAGTGGCGAGCGCCGAGAAGAAGGCGAGCGTCGCTGCTGAATCGATTCCGCGGTGCAGCATGAAGCCGTGATAGGCACGACGGAACGCGTACCACCACTCACCGCGCGCACTGCGGAGCTTGCTGGTCGCATCGGAAGATCCCATCCGGTCAGTTTAAGCGGAAGGATACGGAACTGGCGCACGACCCCCGCGGTGCTCCTTTCAGATCATGCACTCTAGAGGATGCCCCGAGATGGGTTTAGGCTCAGATCATTAGCCGCCGCGCGTTGCGACGACATGGGTTCGAGGAGGAACACCATGACCACGATTACGCCGTGCCTGTGGTTCAACGGCAATGCCGAAGACGCTGTGCAGTTTTACGCCTCCGCTTTTGGCGACAGTTCGATACTCAACACCACTCACTACCCCTCGGAGGGGTTGGCTGACTTTCAACGCGACCTCGCCGGTGCGGTGCTGACGGTTACTTTCCGTCTCGCGGGGCAAGACTTTTTGGCGATCAACGCGGGTGAGCGATTTGCGTTCAACGAGTCCACGTCGTTCATGGTCACTTTCGATCCCTCTACTGATCCGGATGCTCGCCGCAATCTTGATGCGTTGTGGAATGCGCTCATCGACGGCGGCAGTGCGCTCATGCCGATCGCGAACTACGATTTCAGCCCGCGCTATGGATGGTTGCGGGACCGTTTTGGCGTGAACTGGCAGCTCATCCTCACCGATCCCGCTGGTGAACCGCGGCCCACAATCATGCCCGCGTTGCTGTTCGGCGATGGCGTGCAAAACCGCGCGCGGGAGGCGATCGAGTTCTACGCCTCTGTGTTTGATAACTCCCAGTTGGGTGCTGACGTTCGCTATACCGAGCGCACGGGCCCCGCGCATCCCGGCTCGGTGATGTTCGGCGATGTCAGGCTCCGAGACCTGTGGTTTGTGGCGATGGATGCCGCCACTCGCCAACACGTGACGTTCACGGAATCGGTGTCGTTTGTGATTCCGTGTGCGGATCAGGCGGAGATTGACCGCTACTGGGCGTCGCTCTCGGCGGTTCCCGAAGCGGAAGCCTGCGGCTGGTGCAAAGACAAATTCGGCGTGAGTTGGCAGATCACTCCCGCCAATATCGACGAACTCATGACACGGCCGAATGCCTTCGAGCACATGATGCAGCTCAAGAAGATCGAGATCGCCAAGCTTTAGCTAAACCCGCTCCGGACTAGGCGCGTTCCACGGGTTGCCGCAGCAGCGTGCGCAGTTTGGATGCCTCGACTTTACGAAAGTCGTTGAAGTAGATCTCGTGGTGCTTGCCGGTCATCCGCAGCCCCTGCTCGGGAATGAATTCGGTGTGCATCTGCGCCAGAATCTCGGCCTCATCGTCATAAGGGCCGAGGTGGAGTGTCTGCACGCACACCCCCTCGTCGAGAGTCTCGAGGCGCACCTTGTCGAGACTGACGGGCAGGCTCTCTGGGGTCTTGCTCTTGGCGACCACCGAAGCAACGGCATCCTCGAACATGGTCGCGGTGATCCACTCGGGCGCGAGGATCATCGCGGTCCAGTCCCACTGTGATTTGTCACGACCGCTCGTGAAGGCGGCCATATCTTCGGCCCACCAGAGCGCTTCGAGCGGCGGCACAACGTAGTCGCGGTCGAGGGCTTTGCTTGCAAACTTCAAGGTGTAGGCGACGGGATAGAGCGCGCCGATCGCGGCCGTGTAGTCGCTGTCGGCACCAGGCGCCCCGTGGCCATCGACCATGAGGTACTGCTGAGGCGGGACATCCAGAATCCTGAACTCGTTGTGGCGCGCTTTATACGCGTCGAGCGTCTTCTTGAAATCAGTTTTCATTGCCCTCCGCCGTCTCTTTCGAATTCTTGAATTAGGAGTGGTCCGCCGACCAGCGTCCGGGAAACGCTTCAGCTTGCCAAGAGCACTACTTCGAGGCCAATTCGAGACCATGCTGTCGATTGGTCGTGTCGCTCTTCAGCGTGCCCCAATTCAACGACGAGGTGAGTCACTTCCTGTTGCCCTCCGCAACGCTACATCCAACTCTTCTCCGTATAGATCGCCGATCTTCTTCCCCCTAACCTCTCCGCGGTACCACGAATGAAGGACTACACGAAGTGCCTCTATCGCCGCAGCTGCAGCCGCGAGTTTTGCGTTAGAAAGCAGATCAAGCGCGTAGTCCAGGGCCTTCTCAACGTCCAGCTCTCTCGGGCCGAGCAGAACAGAAAGTCGAGTTACCGCGGTGAGGGCCTCCGCGTGAACTCGCAGCTGGTCATTCGACCCCGTGCGTCGCGCAGCCAAAAGGCTCATAAAAGCTAGCAAGACATTTGCGATCTCGTCACGCACATCTTTTCGATGCTCTCGACGGGTTGT
The DNA here is from genome assembly GCF_015864925.1 of Salinibacterium sp. NG22. Lineage (NCBI taxonomy): Bacteria > Bacillati > Actinomycetota > Actinomycetes > Micrococcales > Microbacteriaceae > Salinibacterium > Salinibacterium sp. NG22. The sequence continues at coordinate 1,307,474 of NZ_JADYWG010000001.1, forward strand.
TTTGCGCGCGGCAATACTAGGTCCGACGAGTGCGGCAGCAACGGTAGTCAAGGCCCCCACCCCAGTTCCGATGAGTGCTGCAGTGATGTTGTCCATAGACCTTTTCTCGCGGCGAAATGTTAGTTAAGGCTATTCGGGTCATCGTCGTCACCTGTGGGCAGCGTTGTGTCCTCGAGTTTTTGGTGCCGAGCGGTCGCAAACCAGTCGAGGCTGATCTTTTCCAGCCTCCAGTCCGAGAGCACGCTCCCGAATCGAGCGCCCCTCCATACAATCTTTTCCGCTAGGACCGGCAGCCCCGTCTCGTCAGTGTCATTGAGACCGCCCGCCGCAATGCTCAATTCTTTTGCAATCCACTCCCACGCCGGCTTGTTATCTTCCCCAAGATTGAAACGTATGCCGTCTAGGTGGCGTCCTGCTTCAAGTCGAAGCGCAGCCGCTCTTCGGAAATCGTCGGCGTACGCAGCACTAACTAGGGCATGCATCGAATCCAGCGCATACCCTACGCCGTCCCCCACCTGGAGAGCTTTGCGTTGACGCTTGGCAGCCACGCGTTCCGCGCCCGCTAGCCAAACAGCGATGGAGGAAGGGACGAGAATTGCCGCTACGGGCAATGCGACATCGTAAACGAGTTCCCAGTTCATAATCGAAGGGTACTAACTGCCTCCGACTTTCTGCACCCAGCATGTAGCGTTTAGCCGCCGACCCAGCCTTCGATTCCGAACATGCCAAGTTCTGCCTCGCACTGATCGAGCACAGCCCTATAAGCAGACGTCCATTCGGCAGAGTCGGGATCGTAGGGTTCCCCCTCCGCAGCAACCGCGGCCGCCGGGGTCACCGCTTGCAGCTCAGCGATCAGCGGGGCCAATTTGGTTTCTTCGGAGGGAGAGATCCGCTGAATCATCCTCGCGGCGACGCGTTTCGCCCCCTCGTATTCAGCTTCGATCGCCCGCCCCTGATCGACTGAAGTGCTCAGATTGAAGGTGAGGGTTACCGCGTCGGATACCTGCTCGCAGACTGCTTGCGTTTCGACTAGCGGATCGATGGCGTCGATCGGATCTTCAGCTTCGGCAGTACAGGCGGCAAGGGGAAGAATAAGCAGAGCGGCCGCGACGGCAGCGAATGCCGGTCGACTTCGACGAACAGACACCAAGAGACCTCCTTGAAAGGGGACGGCAACGGTGAACGGTGATCATTGCGCCATCGTCTGATCGGTCCGATCATTCCAAAGAGTGACTTATTTGATTACCGCTCATGAATTTCCGCAACTCTACGCCACCGAACGAACGTGCAAAAGCCCCAAGGTTGAAAGCCGCAGTAAAGCCCCAGAGTGCACCAAACGCGACGGCTAGAATCGTTGCTGTGCCGCTCCCGGCGCGGTAAGGATTGCCCTGTGACATCGCCAGCTCAGCATGACCGCCAACCGCTCGTCGAGCCCGGCGCACCGCTCGGCGCTCAGTCGCTGATTCGCTATTCACGCCAGCTGGCTAATCCTGACTTCGGAGAGCTCGCTCAGCGACGCCTTGCGAACGCCCGTGTGCTTGTTGTCGGCGCTGGCGGGCTGGGCAGTGCCACCATTCCCGCCCTTGCCGCGATGGGTGTTGGCACCATCGGCGTGATCGATACGGATGCCGTCGAACTCTCGAATCTGCACCGCCAACTCGCTCACGGGGTCGCCGACATTGGGCGCAGCAAGCTCGATTCTGTTGCCGACACCGTCGCGCGAATCGACCCCGAAATCGCGCTGGTCCGCCACGATGTGTGGCTCGATTCCACCAACGCCCTCGAGCTCTTCAGCGGGTACGACCTCGTGCTCGACGGCAGCGACAACTTCGCCACCCGCTATCTCGTCAATGACGCAGCCGCGCTGACCGGCATCCCCGTCGTGTGGGGCGCAATCCTTCGCTACGGCGGCCAAGCTGGAATCGCCTGGTCAGGTCACGGCCCCACCTACCGCGACCTCTTCCCGGTGCCGCCGGCGCCCGGCACCGTTCCGTCGTGCGCCGAGGGCGGCGTTCTGCCCACTGTCTGCGCCATGATCGGCGCCATCATGTGTTCCGAAACCGTGAAGCTCATCACCGGCATCGGCGACCCGCTTCTCGGCCGCGTGACAACCTACGACGCTTTGTCGGGGCGATTCCGGGAACTCGACTACGCCGCCAGCGACGAAGTGAATGCCGTCACCGAACTCATCGATTACGAGGCGTTCTGTGGGGTGACGGCGGCGCCCGACGCGGGCGGCGCGAGCGACGAAGTCGATTCGCGCGAACTCGCGGCGCTCCTCGCGGGCGATGCTCCGCTGCAGTTGGTCGACATTCGTGAGCCCTTTGAGTACGCGATTGCCGCGATTGAGACTGCCGAGCTGATTCCGCTGGGTGGCCTCGAAGGCCGGCTTGCCGACATCCGGACCGACGTTCCCGTGGTTGTGTATTGCCACCACGGCATTCGCAGCGAACGTGCTCTGCGGATGCTGCAGGGCGCTGGCTTCACCAACATCCGCCACTTAGTGGGCGGCATCGACGACTACTCGCAGGTCATTGATCCTGCGCTTGCGAGGTACTAAGAATGAACGCGTCCACCCCGGCAAGCTTCGCCACCATCACGGATGCTTCGATCGATGAGGCCGCGATTCGGCGTGCGGTGGAGTCCCCCGCTTCCGGCGCGGTCGTCGTGTTTTCGGGAGTCGTGCGCAATCACGACGGCGGCAACGAAGTGTGGTCACTGGAGTACCAGGCGCACCCCGAAGCCGAGGCCCTGCTTGCTCAGTGCTGCGCCGAAGTGGCAGCCGAGACTGGCCTCGCGATCGCCGCAGCTCATCGCGTTGGGCTACTGCAGATTGGGGATGTTGCCCTGTCGGCAGCGGTCTCCGCAGCGCACCGGCGTGAAGCGTTCGAGGCGTGCGAGTTGCTCGTCGAACGCGTCAAGGCGACGGTGCCGATCTGGAAACGTCAGCAGCTCGCGGGCGGCGCGACCGAATGGGTCGGGCTTTAGCGGCGACTTTCGGCGCACACGATTGGCGAGCGACAGTCAGGCGCACAGACCACGTCGCAGCCGTAAGCGGAGCTGGGCTCTAGCCGCCAGCGAACGGCGGAAGCACGTCGACGCGAGCGCCCACCGCGTGCGCGGGATCACGACGAACGACGCCATCGATCAGGAATGATCCCGACTCTACGACCCGCTGCATGAGCGAACCGTAGCGCTCGATGAGCAGCTCCTTGAGCGTTGCCAGAGTTGCCCCCGACTCGATTTCAAGGTGCTCTTCATCGCGCCCGGCAGCCTCGGCGGCAGCGGCGAAATAGCGAATGTGAGTGGTCATGTCAGCCACCAATGTACGACATCTCGATCTTCTTAGCGCCCGGTCCTGGCGTGGTCGCCAGCCGGGTGGTGTTGAGCGAGCGCAACTCTGAGTAGCGGTCGGTGCGGTTGCGCCAGAGGTGGGCCATGGCATCCGAGAGTTGGTCGTCGGTGCAGCCGTCGCGCATAAGGGCACGCAGGTCGTGACCCGAGCTGGCGAAGAGGCACGTGTAGAGCTTGCCGTCGACCGAGATTCGGGCGCGCGAGCAGGTGTGGCAGAAGGACTGAGTGACGCTGGAAATCACGCCAATCTCTCCGCTGCCATCGCGATAGCGCCAGCGTTGCGAGGTCTCGCCGCTGTAGTTCGGGGCGATTTCTTCGAGGGGAAGCTCTGCGTTGATACGGGCGACAACCTCGGCCGAGGGCACTACTTCGCCGAGTTGCCAGCCGTTGGTGGTGCCGACATCCATGTATTCAATGAAGCGCAGGATGAACGGAGTGTCTTTGAAGTGGCGGGCCATCGCGACGATGTCTTTGTCGTTGTGGCCCTTCTTGACGACCATGTTGATCTTGATGGGGCCGAGCCCGGCGGCGTGCGCTGCGTCGAGGCCGTCCAGGATCTTCTTCACCGGAAACTTAACGTCATTCATCGACTGGAAGGTCGCATCGTCGAGCGAATCGAGCGACACGGTAACCCGCTTCAGGCCAGCTTCCTTCAGCGCGGGGGCAAGGTGGCCGAGCGCTGAGCCGTTGGTGGTGATGGCGAGGTCGAGGGGCGCGCCCGCCGGAGTCGTCAGCTTCGAGAGCATCCCGACCAGTTCAGGGAGGCCTTTGCGCAGCAGCGGTTCGCCGCCGGTGAGGCGAATCTTCTCCACACCGTGAAGCGCAGCAATGCGAGCGAGGCGAGTGATTTCTTCGAAGCTCAAAAGTTCGTCACGCGGCATGAACGCGTAGTCGGCGCCGAAGACTTCCTTGGGCATGCAGTAGACGCACCGAAAATTGCAGCGGTCGGTCACCGAGAAGCGAATGTCGTGCAGCGGCCTGCCGAGGGTGTCCACGATGGGGGTGCCGATCGCGGAGGAACTCATAGCGTCAGACTAACCCGCGGCAGGCTGCGAAACCTCCGAGGCCGCCGCCTCGATCGCATCGCCCACGTGAATACTGCCGCCATCAAGCGGAGTGAGGCGGATGCCGAACCACGTCTTGTGATCCCGCTGGCGGTGTTGCGCCAGGGTGCGAATCGGTTCCTTACCGCGCTCGAGAGTGGAGGGTTCGATCGTGGTCATGACGCAGCGGTCGCAGATCATGGTGACGCGGAAGCGCACGTCACCGATGGTGACGCTGGTCCAGCTTTCTTCGACGAACGGTTCGAGGTCGTCGATGATCACGTTGGGACGGAACCGGATCATGTCGAGGGGCGCGTCATCCGCGTCGGTCCACTCGTCGAGCTGACGCAGCGACGCTTCACTTGCGAGCAGCAGCGGGCCGCCGTCGGCGAGAGACACGACTTCGCCCGGCTGGCCGCCGTCTTCGGGGTCGATCGCGCGCACAGTGGGGTCGGACTGCCAGACGAGTCGCGCGTCGAGGCCGACCCGTTCGGTCAGCCAACGGTTCACTTCGCCCCGAGCGGCGAGCGCAGTGCCCTGCCCGCTGTGAGTGACTTCGATCGTGTCTCCGCCCTCCGCCATATCGACGGTCACGCTGGAGCCGTCTCGGTCAGAAAGCCGCACGGCCGTCTCGCTCAGCGCGTGAGCGGTGAGGCCGAGAAGGTGGTTGTGCTGACGCGCGGTCAGGGCTTTGCCGTCGCTATCGACAAGCGCCCAGCGGCGATCCTGGTCAAGGCCCCATGGATTGACGGCCGCCGAATCGACATCTTCGCCGGCAAAAGACTTCACTGGATACACTCTGAGTCGTGTCACGCGCATGGGCGAATCCTAGCAACGTGCGCCCCAAGAACGACGGGAGTGTCCCGAGGATTCGCGATGCGAATTGGCGGTGCGTTTTAGCGGCGCGGATACACCGTGATCTGGGATGCTGCGACGGATGCCACGATGCGGTCCCCCGGCGTGATGTCGTGCGCGAGCAGATCGGCCGCCGCTGTCTCGGCCACGACCGTGTCGCCCAGCAGCGTGACGCGGATTCCCCTGAGGCCGGGCTCGAGAAGATCGACGGTGGCGTGCCATTCGTTGGGGTGCGAGGGGGCGGATACCTCCCGGCGGAGCTTCACCGCGGACGGCGGGAACGCGACCGAAACTTCCGCACCGACCTCCGGCACGACACCCTCGACGGCGAGACCACGCCCATCCGCAAGTCGCACGAGTTCACGGGTTTCGACGATTCCGTGCAGCACATTGAGGCCGACGAGCGTAGCGGCGAACTGGTTGACGGGCTCGCCGAGCACTCGGGCAACGTCGCCGCTGTCGATGATGCGGCCCGCATCCATGATGGCGACGCGGTCGGCCAGCACCATGGCATCCACCACATCGTGAGTGACGACGATGGTGGCGGGCGCGGTCGGCGGGCGGCCATCGATTCCGGTGTGAGTGGCGGAGATCCGGGAAGCCAGACACTCGCGCAGCAGGGTGCGCACGAGGGAAGCGTTTTGCACATCGAGGGCGGCCATCGGTTCGTCGAAGAGCAGCACATCGGGTTCGGTGGCCAGCACGCGGGCAATCGCTACGCGCTGCTGCTGACCTCCCGAGAGCTCGGCGGGTTTGCGAGCGGCGAACTCGCTCATGCCGACGGCCGCCAACCATTCGGAAGCACGTTCGCGGGCCTCCGCCGCCTTCATTCCGTGCGAGCGCAGCCGGCCGTGCGAACGCAGCCCGAAAGCTACGTTCTCGAGGGCGTTGAGGTGTGGGAATAGCAGGGGGTCTTGTCCGAGCAACCCGATGCGACGACGATGAGCGGGCACCACGGTCATCCGGCCGCCGCCCGACCGCCCGCCACCCGACTGCGGAACCTCGGTGAGCACGCGACCGTCGACCGAGACGGAGCCCTGGTCGGGAGCGAGCAGGCCCGCGATCACCGCGAGCATGGTCGACTTTCCTGAGCCGTTCGGGCCCAGCAGCGCGAGCGTTTCTCCGGGCGCGACCGAGACACTCGCGTCGAGGGTGAACGAGCCGCGGTTCACCAGCATGGTGGCATCCAGCGTCATGGGTCAGCGCTCCGGGGTTGTGCGCCAGCTGCGCAGCAGAAGCAGGATGACGATGCCGACGACCACGAGCAGCAGCGACAGAGCGATGGCCGAATCTTGACTCACGCCGGCGCCGTTGAACGCGGTGTAGATCGCGAGGGGCATCGTGCGGGTGGTGCCGGCGGCGTTGCCGGCGAAGAGGGCAGTGGCGCCGAATTCGCCGAGCGCGCGGGCGAAGCAGAGCACGGTTCCGGCGATGACGCCCGGCATGATGAGCGGCAGGGTGACTCGGCGAAAGACCGTCCAGCGGCCGGCACCGAGGGTTGCCGCGACCGCCTCGTACCGAGTGCCCGCGGTGCGCAGTGCACCCTCGACCGAGATCACCAAGAAAGGCAGAGCCACGAACGATTGGGCGATTACGACAGCGCCCGTCGTGAACGGAATCCGGATGCCGAACCACAGTTCGAGCACACTGCCGACGAGCCCGTTGCGTCCGAGAAGGTAGAGCAGGGCGATGCCTCCGACCAGGGGCGGCATCACGAGCGGGAGCGTCGTGAGCGCACGCAGCAGACCGGCCAGCCGATTGCCCGAGCGAGCGATCACGAGCGCGAGCGGAATGCCAACGATGAGGCACAACACCGTCGCGGCGAGGGCGGTCTGCAGCGACAGCCAGAGTGCCGACTGTGCCTCCTCCGAGACGATCGCGGCCGGCACGCTGGGCCAATTGGCACGGAGAAACAGCCCGACGAGGGGCAAGATCAGCAGGGCGAAGCCAAGGGCGGCGGGCAGGTAGAGCAGGCGCGGGATGCCAGAGCCGGCTGCTGCCGTGGTGCGGGAGGCTGCGCTTCGGCTGGCCGTGCTTCGGCTGGCTGCGGTGCCGGTGGTCAGCGCGCTGCGCGAGGAGACACTCATGGCTTCACAAATCCGTAGCTCGCGAGAATGTTCTGCCCCGGCGGCGAGAGTACGAACTCCACGAACGCGGCCGCGATGGCCGGTTGCGCAGCCTCGTTCAGCACGGCGATCGGGTACGTGTTGCGTGCGGTTGCAGCGTCGGCAATTTCGATGCCGTCGACCGCTCCCGCCGCGTTCAGAACGTCCGTGACATAGACGAGCCCGGCATCCACTTCGCCCAGCTCGACCTTGGTCAACACGGCCGTCACGTTCTGTTCTTCGGTTACGGGCGTGAGTTCGACGTCTGCAACGTCGAGCAGGATGCGCGAAGCGGCCCCACACGGAACCGCGGGAGCGCACAGGGCAACCTGCACGTCGGGCGCCGCCAGATCACTCAGTGCCGTGATGTCCAGCGGGTTGTCGGGTTGCACTGCAATCTGCAATTCGTTGCTCGCGAACGAGACGGGAGCAGTCGCGAGCTCGGCGCTGACCTGCTGCATTGTCGCGTCATCCGCGGAGGCAAAGACATCGGCCGGGGCGCCTTCACTGATTTGAGTCGCGAGAGTAGAGGAGCCGTCGAAGGAAATCGGAGCGATTGTGACGCCGGGGTTCTCGGCGCTGAAGGCGTCAGCCAATTCGGTGAACGAGGCCGTCAGCGAGGCTGCGGCGAAGATCGTGAGCTCACCCTGCAGCGCACCGTCAGCAGACGTGGATGCCGGTGCCGGGTCTGCTGCCGAGCATCCGCCAAGCCCCACCAGACCTGCCATCGCGACGGCGGCGACCGTCGTCAGCACGCGAACCCGTCGTCGCCCGTGACCGCCCCGCTGCCGCGGCTGCCCCTGCTTCCGCACCGGAAGCATCACTAGGAGTTGTCTTTCGGAGCCTCAACAACCACCATCGTCGCTTTCACGACGGCGACCGCGAGCGACCCAATTTCGAGTTTCAAGTCGCGCACGGCTTCGGTCGACATGAGCGACACGATGCGATGCGGGCCGCACTGCAGCTCGACCTGCGACATGACGGTGTCGCTCAGGATGCCCGTGACGAGCCCAACCATCCGGTTACGAGCGCTGCTCGTTGACTCGGATGCCGCTGCCGACTGCTGAGCGTGCTGCGCCCGTTCTTGAGCCCGCTGGGCCAGGTCCGCGCCGTCGATGACTTGGCGCCCGGCGTCATCGAGAGAGACAGGCAGGCCGTCGGAGGCGATCCACCGTCGCACGGTGTCGTCGCTGACTCCGAGGAGCCCTGCGGCTTCGCTAATCCGATAGTGCGTCATAAATCGGAGTTTAGCACCGCACCTGCGGAGAAAAAGGGCGATTTTCGCGACGCCCGCACCCAGTCGAGCGTGAACCGTTTTCGTTAGAGTGAACCTATGGCCCTCGACGCAACGCCGCTACCGGCATCAATCAGTATTGAGCAGCACCTCGCGAGTATTCTGACGACCACTGCCACGCTGCCCGCGATCACTGTTCCGATCGCTCAGGCCCTGCACCGCACGCTCGCCGCCGACGTTCGGGCCGCCGCGGATGTGCCCGGCTTCGACAACTCGGCGATGGATGGCTACGCGCTTCGTCGAGCGGATGCCGCAACGGCCACCGCCGAAACCCCGGTTGCCCTCACTGTGGTTGCCGACCTCCCCGCCGGGTCCGCAGAGAACCCCCGACTTCAACCCGGCGAGGCCGCGCGCATCATGACCGGCGCTCCCGTTCCCGACGACGCCGATTGCATCGTTCCCATCGAAGACACTGATGAGGGCACCGCGACGGTGCTCATTTTTCGGGCCCCGAGCGAGGCTGCGTTCATTCGCTCCCAGGGCACCGACGTGCGCACCGATGCTGCGGTGCTGCCCGCCGGGCGCGTTCTCGGCCCGCGCGATCTTGCCGCCGCTGCCGCCGCTGGAGTCGGAACTCTTTCGGTGATTCCGGCACCGCGCGTTGGCGTGCTCTCGACCGGCAGCGAACTGCGCCAGCCCGGCGAGCCTCTCGCCCGGGGCCAGATCCATGACTCGAATTCGCTATTGCTCGAAGCGCTCATTACCGAGTGCGGCGGCATCCCGGTGCTGCTGGGTTCTGTGCCTGACGATGACGACGCTCTGCGTGCGATCCTCGACACGCACGCCCCCGACCTGGATGCCATCATCACCTCGGGTGGAGTGAGCGTCGGCGCCTACGACGTCGTGAAGGCCGTGCTCGCCCCGCTCGGCATCTGGTTCGGACCGGTGCGGATGCAGCCGGGCAAGCCCCAGGGCTTCGGCCGGTTCCCGGTCGTCAACACCAGCGCCGCCACCGACGGCAGCAGCGACAACAGCACCGCCACGACCGCCACCGCAACCGCTCCCGACAGCGGCCCCCTCCTCTTCGCCCTCCCCGGCAATCCCGTGAGCGTCTTCGTCTCGTTCGAGACTTTTGTTCGCCCCGCCCTTCTCACGCTGGCGGGCCGGACGCCGATCGTGCGGCCGACGCTCACCGCCACGGTCACGACGGGCTGGCGCAGCCCCGCGGGGCGCGCGCAATACATGCCCGCTGTTGTCGAAGAGGATGGGCAGGGTGCGGCATCCGTTCGTCCCGCGAGCGCTGGTGGTGCCGGTTCGTATCTCGTCGCGAGCCTGGCCAGCGCCAACGCCCTGGCTTTCGTACCCGAAGACACGACCGATGTGCTCAACGGTGACACCCTGACTGTCACACTGGTCTCATGAGCGATCAGCCTTTCAGCCACCTCAATTCCGCTGGCCAAGCCCGGATGGTGGATGTCACCGCCAAGACCCCGACCGTGCGCGAAGCAACGGCGGAGGGTTTCGTTCGCTGCTCCCCCGTGATCATTGAGGCGCTGCGCTCGGGCAACGCTCCCAAGGGTGACGTTCTGGCTGTCGCACGCATCGCTGGCATCCAAGCCGCGAAGCGCACGGCCGAACTCTTGCCACTCGCCCACATCATCGGCGTGCACGGTGCGACGGTCGATCTTGAGGTGACGGATGACGGAGTCGCCGTGACCGCGACCGTACGCACCGCCGATCGCACCGGCGTCGAGATGGAAGCCATGACAGCGGTGTCTGTTGCGGCTCTCGCGATCGTCGACATGGTCAAGGGCATGGACAAGACCGTGCAGATTGAGAACGTGCGACTGCTCGCGAAGTCGGGCGGTCGTTCGGGCGACTGGCGTCGGCCGGAATAGCGTGCGGTGAGCGGCGAGCCGTCTGGCTTTTACCGTCGGGCTCGGGCTCGGGCTCCTCAGCCTGCAATCTCGCTAGTGGTCTCCGCCATCAAGCTGCTCCAGGATGTGGCCGATCAACGGCGCGACCACCGCAAGGCCTTCTTCAACCGCTTTCGTTGACCCGGGCAGGTTCACCACGAGAGCAGTGCCCGCGATGCCGACCAAGCCGCGACTGAGTACCGCCATCTTTGTGTGGCGAGCCCCCTCGCGGCGCAGCTCTTCGGCAATGCCCGGAATCTCGCGTGTGAGCACGGGCTTGGTTCCTTCGGGTGTGAGATCCCGGGGAGCCACTCCCGTTCCGCCGCTCGTGATCACGATGCGGGCACCAGCGGCGAGCGCCGCCCGAATCGCAGCAGTGACTGATTCCGCGCCATCCGGAATCACCGTCAACGACACCGCATAGCCCTGCTCTGTGAGCAGTTCGACCGCGCGCGGCCCCGAGGTATCGGCCTGCTCCCCGCGGAAGCTGCGATCCGAGACCGTGATGACGGCGGCGAGCACTGCCTCAACGTCGCCGCCCGTGCCGCTGTGAGTGTGAACCATGTCTGCAACGGTACGGCAGGCTGCGTGCCCGGCCCACAACTAAGATTCAGATCATGCGCGAGCCACAGTTTTCGATCCGACGAACGGATGCCGCCGACTGGCGCGAGGTCCGCGATCTGAGGTTGGAGATGCTGGCCGATACCCCGATGGGGTTCGCCGAGCACCTAGAGGATGCTCAGCACGCCACGGACGCAGAGTGGCAGCTTCGGGCTGTTCGCGGGCAGAGCTCGTTAGCCATTGCTGTCGCCGCCATCACCACCGAAGGCAGGTGGATCGGCACGATGGGGTGCTATATCCCTGACGCAAAAACGGGCCCGCTCCTTGTGGGTGTCTACGTCACTCCCGATTTTCGTGGCCGGAAAGCTGGCGTGACGGATGCCCTGCTCACGACCATCGAGCAGTGGGCGTTCCAGTACGGCAGCACCCTCACCCTCGGCGTGCACGAAGACAACGCTCGGGCGCGCGCCGCGTACGAAAATCGCGGCTTCACCCTGACACGGCACACGGTTCCGTACATTCTCGATAAGTCCCGCCGCGAACTCGAAATGATCAAGCAGCTGTAGGGCACGACCCGCTTAGCCGACCAGCGGGGGTGTTCGCGGCGGCGCGACCCGACGCTGCGACACCGCTTCGTACGCGACACCAATACGCAGCAGGTCGAGGTCGGAATACGCGGCACCGGCGAAAGTGATTCCCACGGGCATCCGGATGTCGCCCATGAGTCCCATGGGCACCGTGACGGTCGGGATGCCCAGGTGCCGAATCGCGAGGTTGCCGTTCGCGACCCAGACACCGTTTCGCCAGCCTGCTGCCGCCGTGGCGGGGTTCGTTCCCATATCGGCGGCGCCCACGTCGGCGACCGCGGGGAAAGCTACGGCGTCGAGCTCGTTGGCCCGCATCCACTCTTCAAGGTCGATGCGGCGGGTTTCTTCGAGGCCGCGCACGCCCGCTTCGAGCTCGGGGATGTCGGTGAAGGTGTCGTAGGGATGGTCGCGCACCTGAGTCGGATAGACGGCGATGTCGTCTTCGAAGCCGTCGTAGCGATCATGCGGGGTGCCCGGTGTCGTCGGGAAGATTGTGCTTCCGTCGACACCCACGATGGTGTCGAAGTTCGGGTCGCCGTTGGCCTGGAGAAAGTCTTCCCACGCCCACGCCGAGAGGTCGACGATTTCGCGCTTGAGGAACTCGGGGCTCACCAGACCGCGGGTCGCGATCGTGGGGGCACCAGCCCGGTCGGCTTCGTAGTTCGAGACGATCGGAAAGTCGACCTCCACCACGGTGGCGCCGGCTGCTTCGAGGTCGCGACGCGCTTGGTCAAACAGGGTCAGGATGCTCGGGCGGGTGTCAATCGCGGTTCCTGTCGGACCACCGACTCCGCGCGTGCCCGAGCCCGCCTCGGTATCGCGGTTGATGTACATCCGGGGAACGCCGAAGCGCTTGCCCGCCAGCGGCAGCTCCACACCTTCAGGCGCGAGCGACAGATACGTTTCCGGTCGCAGGCTAGACGCCGCCGGGATCTCCACCCACGGCTGCGAGCGCCAGAAGTCACCACGGGCATCTTCGTCGTCGAACACGATGACGTCGAGCACGGCGAGCAGGTCGGCCATGGTGCGGGTGTGCGGCACGACGACATCCATCGTGGGCACGAGGGGCCAGTTGCCGCGCACCGAGATCACGCCGCGCGACGGCGTGTAGGCGCAGAGGGCATTGTTCGAGGCCGGTGCCCGGCCGCTCGACCAGGTCTCCTCACCGAGGCCGAAGGCCGCAAAACTCGCCGCGGTTGCCGTGCCCGATCCGTTTGACGATCCCGATCCGTACGCCGCGGTGAGGTACTCGGCGTTGTAGGGGCTCTCGGCACGGCCATACACGCCGGGCTGCATTCCGCCGTTGGCCATCGGGGGCATGTTGGTGAGGCCGAGGCAGATCGCGCCGCCCTCGCGCAGTGCCCCGATGGTGGCCGCATCCCGCATCGCCATGAGGTCGGCGAAGGCCGGGCTACCCGCTGCTGCCGTGAGCCCACGGTGCAAATAGCTGTCTTTCGCCGTGTACGGGATGCCGTCGAGTGGTCCTCGCAACTGGCCAGCGGCGCGCCGAGCATCCGACTCCCGCGCTTCGGCGAGCGCTTCCGGGTTCGGCACAACGACGGCGTTGAGTTTTGGCCCGCTGCGGTTATAGCGGTCGATGCGCGCGAGGTAGGCGGTGACGAGTTCTTCGCTCGTGAGAGTTCCTGCCGCGAGCGCCGCTTGCAGTTCGGCTATCGAGGCTTCAACGACGTCGAAGGTACTCATACGATCGCTCCCGGTTCTTGCGCGGCAGCAGCGCCGTCTGCGCTCACACTAACTCCGGGCACTTTCGGCTGCTGTTGGGTGATGCAGTGGATGCCGCCACCCCGCGCGAAGATTTCGCGGGAGTCGACCATCTGCACGGTACGGCCGGGATACGCGTCGGCCAGAATTTCGGCGGCTCGCGCATCCGCGACTTCATCGGCGAAGCCACAACCGATGACTCCACCGTTGACGACGAGGTGGTTGACGTAGCTGTAATCGACGAAGCCATGGTCGTCGCGAAGGGTGGAAGGGGCAGGTAACTCGACGATCTCGAACTCGCGCCCGGCAGCATCGCGCTGGCCTTCGAGAGCCGCCCGAATTTCGGCCATCACCTGATGGTCCGGATGCTCGGGGTTGGGTTGGGCGTGCAGCAGCACGCGCCCCGGCGATGCGATTGTCGCCACGATATCGACGTGCCCGTTGGTGCCGAAATCGTCATAGTCGCGGGTGAGCCCGCGCGGCAGCCAGACTGCATGAGTCGCGCCAATCGTGCGCAGCATCTCCTGCTCAACGCGTGCTCGATCAGCGAGCGGATTACGGCGCGGGTCGAGCTGCACCGTGTCGGTCAGCAAGACGGTGCCTTCGCCATCCACGTGTAGTCCGCCGCCCTCGGCAACGAGAAGCGAGCTAACGAGTTCGGCACCCGCAGCTTCCGCGACGAAACCACCGATCTCAGCCGACTTAGCCCACTCCGCCCACGCGGGAGCACCCCAACCGTTGAAGATCCAGTCGACAGCGCCGAGCACGCCCGGCCGCTCATCGTCGAGCACGAACGTGGGCCCGATGTCGCGCATCCAGAACTCGTCGAGCGGGGCCTCGAACAGCTCAATACTGCTGGCGAGCATCCGCCGAGCACGAAGCATTTCGGTGGGGTCAACCACCATTGACACAGGCTCAAACTGGGCGACGACGTTGGCCACATCGGCCCACGCGGCATAGCCGAGTTCTCGTTCGGCATCGGTCGCACCGAGCGTTTCGCCGACGCGCGGGAACGCCATCCACGTGCGCTCATGTTCAGCGGTTTCGGATGGCATTCTCCAGCTCATGACTAGCCTTTCGACGCTTCAATAATGGATGCCGCGAGCCGCTGTCCCACGCGAATAGCACCGTCAACGTGTTGGTACCCTTCCGCCGCGAGGTCGCTGGAGCCGAACTGAATTGGTCCCACCGGCTCAAGCTGCAGAGCGCCGTACCGCGTGAGCCCGCCGAGGTCGAAGCTCGCGGCATACGCACCGCGGGTCCACTCTTCGGAGGCCCAGTCGCTTTCGTAATACACGGCCGGAGTGAGTGCTTCGTCGCCGTAGTAGGTCGCGAGCGATTCGAGGATGCGCTGCTTGCGTTCGACCGGATCAAGCGCGAACAGTTCGTCGGCCTTCTCCCCCGACACAAAGCCCACGAGGGTGCCGCGCTCTTCGCCGTGGTTGGTGTTGTCGTACGCCTCGTGCACGATTTGGTACGGGCTAAAGGCTGTACCGGAAAGCCCGGCCGCGCGCCAGAACGGGGTCGCATAGGTCGCGTGCACCTTAATGACGAGACCGAGGGAGGAGTGCTGCTGCATTTGCTGGCGCATCCGAGGAAGGGCAGGAACGTAGTCAATGCGGTCGTAGAGGTTCGGTGGCACGGCAACAATCACGTGCTCGGCACGCACCGCTAGCTCGTCGCTCGTGACGGTCGCGCCCGTGGCATCCCATTCGATTCGGCGAACGGGCTGCGAAAGGCGAACAACGTCGCCACCCAGGGCGTCGGCCATGAGCAGCGGAACCTGCTGAAGCCCACCGACCACGCGCTTATCGAGAATGAAGTCGGCATCCACGAGGTTGCTGAAGCTGCCAGCACTGGCGGCCATGAGCAACGCCTGCAACAGCGAGAACGAGTGGGCAGGCTTCGTGAGCATCGCCTCGGCAACGTAGAGCGCAATGTTGTCGACAGCTTCGGCATCCGCACTCTGGCTTTCTAGCCAGCTGCGGTACGAGATGCGGTCGAATTCTGCGGCCAGCGGATGCTCCCACGGAGCCTGAAGGTCGAGCTCAGCCACGAGGGCGTCAAGCACCGTAATCAGTCGGGTGATCTCGGCTTCGGTTGCTTCGCCGGCGGGGAAGATGTCTCCGGTGAAGCGACGCGCAACACCATCGCGCGACACGTAGACGCTCTCGCCTTCGCGGTAGCGGGAGTAGGTTTCGAGGCCGAGTTCGGCGAGCATGTCGATGAGTGCGGTTTGGTCAGGCGAAACCCACTGGCCGCCGATCTCATACATCTGCCCGTCGATGTCGTTCGTCCAGAGACGACCACCAATGCGGTCACGCGCTTCAAGAACGATCACGCTCTTGCCCGCGCGAACGAGAGCCCGTGCTGCGGTAAGGCCTGTGGCGCCGGCTCCGACGATGACAACGTCGCGGTTAAAGGTGTTCATACCCTCCATTATTTACCACCTGTTCAATAAGAGTCAAGAACGGCTACACTTCGAGGATGGCAGCAGGCACAACTCGACGACGAAACGCCACCGAGCGAGCATCCGAAATTCGTGACGCGGCTCAGGCCATCGCCCTCGCCCGGGGACTTGCCGCGATCTCCTTGCGCAACCTCGCCGCCCACTGCGGAGTAACCGCCCCGCTCATCACGCACTACGAACCCAACATGGAAGCCCTAGTGGCTTCGACCTTCGCGTCGATCGCCGAAAAAGAGATCGCCGAAGTCGAGCGCTACGCTCTCGCGCCAGCCGAACCCCTCGATCAGATTCGAGCGCTCATTGAGGCCATCGCAGACCCGGCGCGCGATAACGTCGGCGAAGTCTGGACCGATGCGTGGAGCCTCGGCCGCCGCAACGACTCGCTCGCCGAAGCCGCTCGCCAGTCAATGGATTCCTGGCATGCGCTCGCCATCAGGATCATCCGCGCCGGTCAGGATGCCGGGCAGTTCGCCCCAGTCAACCCGGAGCGCGCCGCCCTCGTGCTCTTCGCCCTCGTTGATGCCACCTCGGCGTACCAACTTGTGAACTTCCGCACCCGCGAAACCCGAGAGTCGCTCGTGCGCGAAACCCTCGAAGACATGCTCGACATCCCGTTGGGCTAATTGTACGAACCGGTCCAAGCTGCGAAAAACCCGAGTTCCGAGTTCGATTCATTGAGCGGAATCCCGAAGTGTGTTTGAGTTATCAGCACGGAGGGGAGTAGTCCCCGCGAAGCTCATCGTCATTACGGTCGTGTCATCATGACCCGGTGCAGCTAGGGCCCGAAAGTGCTCGACGAGACCTCCAGAATTTCTAACATTCTGGAGTTGTTTCATGAACGTCCCTCTGTGGGCTTGGCTCGCCGTTATCGGCGTCATCCTCGTGATGCTCGCGATCGACCTGGTCGCGCATCACACCGCTCATGTCATTAGCGTGCGCGAAGCCGCAGCGTGGTCCGTGATCTGGGTCGCGTCCGGCGTGACCTTCGGTGGCATTATCTGGTGGCTGTTTGGTGCGGAATTCGGCCAGCAGTACTTTGCCGGCTTCGTTATCGAGAAGTCGCTTGCCGTTGACAACGTCTTCGTCTGGGCAATCATCTTCTCCGCCTTCGCCGTACCCCCACAGTTTCAGCACCGCGTGCTGTTCCTCGGGGTCATCGGTGCTCTCGTGTTTCGTGGCATCTTCATCGCCGCCGGTGCAGCCCTGCTCAGTAGCTTCGCGTGGGTGCTGTACGTATTCGGTGCCTTCTTGGTCTTCACGGGCGTCCAGATGCTGCGCAAACGAAACGAGCACTACGACCCCGAGAAATCCGTCGTGCTCAAGATCTTCCGTCGCCGCGTCCCCATGACGGATGCTTTCTACGGTCAGAAGTTCGTCGTGCGCAAGGCGGGCGTGCTGCTCGCTACCCCGCTGCTGGCCGTGCTGGTTCTTGTCGAGATCACCGACATCGTGTTCGCCGTTGACTCGATCCCGGCCATCTTCGCCGTCACCGACGAAGCGTTCCTTGTGTTCACCGCCAATGCCTTCGCGATCCTCGGCCTACGAGCAATGTACTTTCTGCTCGCTGACCTCATGCACCGTTTCATCTATCTGAAGATCGGCCTGGCTCTCTTGCTCGTCTGGGTCGGAATCAAGATGCTCCTGCTCGACGTGTATTACATCTCGACGACTCTGTCGCTCGGTGTGATTTTCGTCATCCTGGCCACGTCGATCGGCGCGAGCCTGTGGGCCACGCGCGGCCAGCCCCGCCACGCGATCGAGACCCCCGCGGGCGGCGGATTCCGGATGGCGACCGAAGACGAACTCGCCGAGGTCGATAGTGTGGCCACGTGAACCCATTACTTCCGGCAACCTATGACCTCGTTTACTCCCTATTTCTTGGCGGCTTTTTTCTGCTGAACCTCTTCATCTCGTTCTTGGTCGCCGGCTCAGCTAAGCGCAAAGATCGCAGCTTCGGATCGTTTTTCTGGCTATCGTTCGCCATGGGGTTCCTTATTCCGGCATTGGTAGTTGCCGCGCTGCCCTTCCGCGATGACGACCCCAACCGTCCAAGCAACAAGCCTCAGTTCTAGAGCTGCACCACGGCGCCAGCGCCCCCGCACGAAAAAGCCCCGCATTCACAAGGAATGCGGGGCTTTTGCTGGCGGTTCCGGTGGGCTGTGAACCCTCATTCCCTCCCTGTGCACAGGGTTATCGTCCTCAAATTCTCCGCATTTCCGGCATTTCGATCATGTCGTCGCACTTGAGACATTGCGGTTTTGTACCAAGTGTTGCCACTTTTCATCACGCGCTGCGTAGACGTGTTTGGGCGCGGAAGCGGCGAGCGAAGCCATGTGATGCAGCTCTACCGCGCAGTAATGGTTTTCCACGTATTCCGAGAACTCATCTCCCATCGCCAAACCGGCATCGTCATAGAACCCTGTCCGCGCAGCGCACCAACATGGCGGGATCAACGAAGCACGATTTTGGCGCTTTCGGCAGTTCTGCATGCCTCGTGCTCGACCGCGAGTGGCATCGTTAGGGTTCCTGCGTAACACGAGCAATGCTTGGTGTGTGCGAGTGGTGATGGGTTCGCCGCAGCCGGCGTATGCCGCGACGGACGCCCCGCTCGTATCGTGTGCGCAGCAATTCACTTGATGCGGGCTTGCATCAGCGATGGCACTCGGAGAATGGTTGAGGCGCCCACCCGGGGGCTGAGCATGGAGCCGTCGCTCTCGCTCTTGCCTGTGTCGCTCCCGCGGCCCGATGAGCAGGCGTCCAGTTCCATAGAGGTAATTAGCGGACAGTTTCGAGGACTCTGCCGACGGTCAGGAAATCGCTGCGGTCGCCCTCGTTGCAGCACCAACTTCCGACGACCTCGTAGTCGGTGTGAACTAATCCCGCCATTAGAAGTAGGAGGAACCCCGCCACAAAATTCAGAAAGCCACATCTCCACCTTGGGTGCCGGATGTGCCTCATGGACGGTCGTAGTTGGACAGAGTTTTGACCCGTCAATAGATAGTGATACTATCCGATAGTGCAAATATCCAAACCTTCCTGGCAAGCCGTCGCTCCTCTTTCTGCGGTGAAGTATTACCAACGCGAGGGGTTATTTCCTGAAGGAGTTCGATCTGCCCCCAATCAGGTCGAATACGAGGAGCTGCATGCCGAACGTGTTCGACTTACCCGTGCGTTGCTGGAAACGGCTGGCCCTTCGATCGCCGCGACGAAGGACATCATTCGGGCGCCGAATACTAAGGGTGCGCCGTTTGCCGAGATATTCAGCGTCGCATCGTACGCGATGGGCACACCGCGGGTTGTAGGGTCTCTTCCCCGTGACACCTCGCGGGGCACGTGATGCGCCTTGCCCGCTCACAGGGTTGGAAGTTCACCGACGATAGTCCCGGGATTGACCGCTCGGTGCGAGCCCTAGACGGATTAGACGCGATCGACTTAGACGCTCCGAGCGAGTATTTGGGCGCGTATGCATCAGCTGCAGCGACCGCGGCAGCTGCGGACCGTCACGCCCTGACCATGCTGTCGGACCCGCACCAGATAGCGGAATTTATGGTCGTCGGAACCGTTCTCGGAGATCCACTTTTTGCCGGACTGCGTCGCATCGCCCAGGAAGATGCTACCCACAAGTTTTTCCATACCAACCAGAATCGAGACAAGTCATGACCACTACCCAGCAGCTACACGTCGTCCTCGGCGGGAACGGGGTTATCGGGCGTGAGACCGTCCGAGCCCTCCTCCGCCGCGGCGAAAAGATAGCCTCAGTTGGCCGCCGGCCGTCCACCATCGACGGCGTGTCATCCATCACTGCGAACCTCCTGACCGCCGCGGACGTGGCACATGCCCTCACCGGCGCGCAGGTCGCGTATCTCACTGCGGGCCTGGCCTACTCGTCCACCATTTGGGCGCAGCAGTGGCCGATCATTCTTCGCAACAGCATCGACGCCGCGATCGCCAACAACACCCATCTCATCTACTTCGACAATGTTTACGCGTATGGGCTCGTCGACGGCCCCATGACGGAACTGAGCGCACTCCGCCCCGTCAGCAAGAAAGGTCGCATTCGAGCAGACGCGCTCACGGCCCTCCACACGGCGAAAGAAGAACGCGGGCTTTCCTTCACTGTCGCGCGCAGCGCCGACTTTTACGGCCCCGAGGCGACAACCAGCGCCTTCAACACTTTTGCCCTCGCCAAGATCGCGGCCGGCAAACCCGCAAGCTGGCTTTTCGATGCAGACCAACCGCACTCGCTCACCTACACACCCGATATCGGCGAGTCCCTCGCAATCCTCGGCACCCACCCCGCGGACAGCGGGAGCACCTGGCACGTCCCGACGGCGCCGGCGCTCACCGGCCGCGAATACCTGCACCTCGCCGGAGCACCCGACTCACGCATCAACGTGACGTCTGCAACGACCCTGCGAATCGGAGCTCTCTTCAACACTGCAGCGCGCGAAACCCTCGAGATGAGCTACCAATACACCGCACCGTATCTCTTTGACTCCACGGCCTTTGAAACCGTCTTCGGCATCTCACCAACACCCATCACAGCTGGCATCACCACGTCATTTGCAGCCGAAAGGGCCTCCTCATGAGCACCATAGTCACGCCGACCCAAATAGGGCCACTAGTGCCGTTTGAAAACAGGACCACTATTCGTATTTTCTACGATGCCGCATCGGCGGCGGGCTGGAGGAACAAGTTCGCGGCGTCTGGGTCAAAGGGGATGTATCCAACTTCATCGCAGATCACAACACTGCAGCGACGGAGCCGATAGATGTTCCTGATTGCTCTGGCGGATATCCGCAAGCGCGACTACTGACAAAGCTTTCGAGCGGGTCGCGGCTCACGACCTGCGGCACCGGATCACGCTAGGACACCTGCGATGTGCTGCCAGTTTGTTGCCAAATGGCGACATGCGGAAAGCAAAAGCCCCCTAACTTCCTTGTAAACACCAGGAAGTAGGGGGCTTTTCTTTGGCGGTACCGGTGGGATTTGAACCCACGGTGCGCTTTCACGCACACAACTTTTCGAGAGTTGCACCTTCGGCCGCTCGGACACGGTACCGGGAGAGAGTTTAGTACAGATATCGGTGACGTGCGTTCACGGGTTGCGGCGCATCCAGTTGAGGCAGTGCACGAGCAGGGCACTTGCTACGCAGAATGCGCCAGCGGTGATGCAGATCGGTGCTGCGACCTGAGCGAGGTTGAACAGCTCCCAGCTGTTTTCGTTGATGGTGCCACGACCATAGAGCCCCTTGAACGCCCACCACAGCCCTCCGACGCCGCTCGCCATGAGACCACCGCCCACCGCCCAGAGAACGTAGATCCAGGGGTTGCGGGCGAGACTTGTCGGCGTGGGGGTCGCGACAGGGTCTACGGATGCGGCCGCGTCATCCAGATACTGCGACTGCGGCGCCGCCGAGGGATGAGTGTCGCCGCTGGCCGGCGAAGGGCCACGTTCCCGGGCGGAGAGGGTGGCGGTCGCTGCCGCTGCTGTGGCGCGATCGTCGGCGGGGACTCGCGGAGTCGACGGCGCGACACTGGCGGGACCAGGTTGACGGTAGCTGTCGACGTTGCGGGCGGCGCGGGTGTTTTCTTCGCGCTGGCCGCCCTCCCCTGCTGCGTAACCTCGCTGAAAAACGGGGTCGAATCGGGGGTCAATGTTTTTGTCTTTCGCCACGGTGCTCCCTTGTTCGCTCCCTCATCGTAGGCGGGAAGCATCCATAAGTCGCGCATTCCTCAAAAAAGATCGAGGAGTGCGGCGCGCCCTCTCCCGCACGCATTTCGCGCTCAGCGGATCTCTAGTTGCCCCGATAGATTGGGGCCCGCATACCCCCCTAGGTATGCTTGGTTGATGAGCACTTCCCCCACGCACCGCACCCGCCGCATCCTCGTCATTGGCGGAGTTGCCGCCGGCATGTCCTTCGCCACCCGCATGCGCCGTCGCGATGAACACGCCGAGATCGTCATCTTTGAGCGCAGCGGTCACGTGTCGTTCGCCAACTGCGGCCTTGCCTACTACCTCGGCGGCGTCATCACCGACCGCGACGAACTTCTCCTGCAGACCCCCGCCAGCCTCGGCAGCCGTTTTGGCCTCGACGTGCGCGTGAACCACAACGTCACCGCTATCGACCCCACCCAACGCAGCATCACCGTGCACAACCACGTCGACGACACCATCAGCACCGAAAGCTACGACGAGCTCGTCATTGCAACGGGCGCGAGCGCGGTCATCCCCGCTATCGCCGGCAGTGAGCGGATGCTCGTGCTGCGCAATATCGAAGACGTCGACCTGCTCCAGTCCTCCCTCGACGCCCTCGACCCGGCGACTGCGAACGTCGTCGTCTTGGGTGCCGGCTACATCGGCATCGAGATGGCCGAGAACCTCGCCAAGCGCGGGCTTAGCGTCACGCTCGTGCAGCGCCCCGCCCACGTTCTGGCAACCTTCGATTCCGAGATGGTGACCCCGATTGAAGCGCACCTGCGCGAGAACGGTGTTGCCCTCCACCTCGGCACGGAAGCGATCGCGATGGATGACACCTCCGTCCAGCTCAGCGACGGCTCCAGCCTTGCCGCAGACCTCGTCGTTGCGGCCGTTGGGGTGCGACCCGACAACGGGCTCGCCGTGCACGCTGGCCTCGCTACGGGGCCAACGGGCGGCATCCGAGTCAGTGCGGGGTATCAGACCAGCGCACCCCATATCTATGCGATCGGCGATGTTGCCGAGAAGGTCGGGGCCATCACTGGCGAGCACGAACTCGTTGCGCTCGCCGGGCCGGCCAACCGTGACGGCCGCTACCTTGCCGACACTCTCGCCGGGGATAACGTGCACTCGAAGCCAGCACTGGGCACCGCCATCGTCGGCGTTTTCGATCTCACTGCCGCCAGCCTCGGTTCGACCGAACGCGCGCTTCGTGCTGCCGGTCGCGACATTCGCGTGATTCACACCCACCCGGTTTCTCACGCTGGCTACTACCCGGGCGCTCAATCGTTGTCACTCAAGCTCATCGTCGACGCCAACACCGATCTCATCTTGGGAGCCCAAGTTGTCGGTCGCGAGGGTGTCGATAAGCGAATGGATGTGATTGCCACCGCCACGAGCGTCGGCCTCACCGCGAGTGCTCTCGCCGACCTCGAACTCGCCTATGCGCCGCAGTATGGTTCAGCGAAAGACCCGATCAACCACCTCGGCTATGTCGCCAAGAACCTCCGTGATGACCTGAGTGCCTCGATCCAGTGGCACGAAATCGCTGCCGAGCTTGAGGCCGGCACTGTGCTGGTGGATGTTCGCACCCCCGCCGAATTCGAGCGCGGCGCCATCCCGCACGCCGTCAATATCCCGCTCGACGATCTGCGCGCCCGCTTTGGTGAGCTCGATGACCGCCGCGTGATCGTGCACTGCCAGGTCGGACAGCGCGGCCACACCGCCGTGCGCATCCTGACGCAGCACGGCATCGACGCCGTCAACCTCGATGGCGGCTACCGCACGTGGCTCGCCGCGAACGCGTAACTTACCCCTCCCCCGTACCCACCTGATCCACGTCACTCCCAAGGAATCCCCCATGAACACCGTTACACCCCAGACCCTCTCCGAACTCACCAACCCTGTCGTTATTGACGTGCGCGAACCCGTCGAATACGTTTCGGGGCATGCGCCAAAGGCCGCCAGTATTCCGCTCGGAGAACTCGTTGCTCGCGTCGAAGAACTCGACCGCGACGAGACCGTCTACGTCATCTGCGAAAGCGGCGGCCGCAGTGCTCAGGCCGTCGAATGGCTCAACGCCCAGGGCTTCGACGCCGTCAACATCGAGGGCGGAACCTCCGCCTGGCGTACCGCTGGTCTACCCGTTACGAAAGGCAATTAGTCATGACCACCTCTGAAATCGCTGCCTCCACGGATGCCGCTACCGGGCACGACCCCGAAGCGATGCGCAAGGTGATGAACCGCCTCAAGCGCGCCGAAGGTCAACTGCACGCCCTCATCCAGTCGATGGGAGCCGAGTCGAACTGCAAAGACGTCGTGACGCAACTCGCTGCCGTCAGCAAGGCACTCGATCGCGCTGGCTTCATGATCATCGCGAACGCCCTGCAATCATGCTCGACGGATGATGCGGATGGCGAGGGCAGCCACGATGGAATGTCCCCGGCAGATATCGAGAAGCTGTTCCTCACTCTCGCCTAACAGTGTCGGTCGTGCCGCCTAGGGTTGAAACATGGCCCGAGCTGTAAGTAATTTTCGCTGCACTGAGTGCGGCTGGACGAGCATCAAATGGGTTGGCCGCTGCGGCGAATGCCAGCAGTGGGGCACCGTGACCGATGCGGGCGCAGCAACAGGCATCACCAAGCGTGTGGCCACCGTTGCCGTCTCTGACACGAGCGGCGCACGCTCCATCACCGAGATCGGTGCCGAGTCCGTTGCGCACTGGCCGAGCGGCATCGCGGAGTTCGACCGCGTGCTCGGCGGCGGTGTCGTGCCCGGCGCTGCCATTCTGTTGAGTGGTGAACCCGGCGTCGGCAAGTCAACACTGCTGCTCGAAGTGGCATCGCGGGCTGCGGCATCCGGTCAGCGTGTTCTCTACGTCACGGCCGAAGAGTCGGTCAGCCAAGTTCGCTTGCGCGCCGAACGCACCAACGCCCTGCACCCTTCGCTGTTCTTGGCCGCCGAAACCGATCTCGGCACGATCCTCGGTCAGATCGATCACGTCAAGCCACAACTCGTGATCGTCGACTCCGTGCAAACTGTTGCCTCCGCCGCGACCGAAGGTATCGCCGGCGGGCCATCGCAAGTGCGCGAAGTCGCCTCCACACTCATCCGGGTTAGCAAAGACCAGAACCTGCCCATTCTGCTCGTTGGCCATGTCACCAAAGACGGCACCATTGCGGGCCCACGACTGCTCGAACACCTCGTGGATGTCGTGCTCCAGTTCGAAGGCGACCGCCAGACGGCGCTGCGCTTTGTCCGCGCCCACAAGAACCGTTTTGGCTCCACCGAAGAAGTCGGCTGCTTCGAGATGACCGGCGAAGGAATCGCCGAAGTCTCCGATCCCAGCGGGCTCTTCCTCTCCCACGCCCGCCAACCCGTGAGTGGCACGTGTGTCACGATCGCCCTCGAGGGCAGGCGCGCCCTGCCTGTTGAGGTGCAGGCGCTCATCGTGAAGTCTCAAGCTCCCCAACCGCGTCGCGTCGTCAACGGCGTCGATGCCTCACGAGTGGCCATGTTGCTCGCGGTGCTTGAGCGGCGAGCGGGTATTCCCCTATCGACATTCGATGTCTATGTGTCGACGGTGGGCGGCATCCGCGTCACCGAGCCCGGAGCGGATCTCGCGATTGCACTGGCAATCGCCAGTGCCTACAAAGACAAAGCGTTCTCCGCCACGATGGCCGTTGTCGGCGAAATCAGTTTGGCCGGCGAAATTCGGCCAGCATCGTCAGCGAAACAGCGACTGGCAGAAGCGGCACGGCTGGGCTTCGACACAGTCATTGATGCCGACGCTGCCCACGTTCGCGAAGCCCTCCGCTTGGCCTTCGCCGGGGCGACCGAAGAACGCGTGCACATCCCCGAGTTCTGAGCCGACGAGTCACGCTCCTCCCCCAGAACGCAGCAACGGCGGCCCATCCGAAGATGAGCCGCCGTTGCGACGCTAGGTGGTGAACTGTTGGCTAGCCGAACAGGGTCCAGAGACCCCAGTCCTCTACGCGCCAGCTGATCCAGCCGTTCTCACGCTGCAAGCTGACCAGGATCGAGTCGCTCTGGCCATTGGCGGGCTTCACTGCACGACACGTGAACGTGTCGCCCATGAGAACCGGCGGAGTTGCGGGGCAAGAAAGCTCGATGTTTGCGCCGAGCGTCGCAGCCTGAGCCTGAATCGAACTCTCGATCTGGTTGCTGAACGTCTGCGGAATCAAGGAGATGAGGAGTCCAGGAAGGATCAACATTCCGATAACCAGCGAAACGATCGTACCGGCCCACGTGGCGATCGGCGCGATGCCCTTGCCCGTCTCCTTCATGGTGCGCAGACCACGAACCACTAGGTAAACCGGTGCGGTCAGGAATGCCCACGCAGCGTTTGCTGGTTTTTCGTGACCCCACACCTGCAGCAGCAGGTTGTCGTAGGCGGCGAGGCCAAGAACGACGATGTACGGAGCAATCCAGACGACGAGCAGCAGCGGCAAGTTGCTACCGAGGCCGGCGCCTGCAATCAGGAACATGCTGGTCAGAAGCTGAACAAGTGGAAGGATCGCGATGAGCCAGACAGCCGCGTTGTACGTGCGGTGTTGGCGGATCTCGCGCTCGGGTGCCTCTTCTTCCTCGGCGTAAGCGCTGAGGGTGGATGCACCAGGCATCGAGTTCGCGTGGGCGTTAGCCGACTTCGGCAGCAGCATTGGCTCATCGGCCTGTTGCGCGTCGTCAATGGGTGCCTCGAGCTCACGCAATGTCATTGCGAGAAGCGGCTGAGCACTCAGTTCGTCGTGAACTGCTGCAGTCTCGGGCTCCGGCTCGCTACGAGTCTCGGTCCTGAGGTAGTCACCGGTGTCATGACGTTCACGATCGCGCTGTTCGCGCCGCGACGGAAGCTCGTCTACGTCGTCGTCATAGTCATCGTCGGCGAACGCCAGCTTGGTAGCTGGCTGCACAACGATAGGGGCACGTGCATCTGAGGTGTGCTCAGTCCAGGCTTGGGCATCCCACCAGCGCAACTGGGGCAAGCCGAGAGGGTCTGGGTACCATCCCGCTGGCACACCGAAACTGTTGTCTTCCACGTTGAACAGAGTAACCGTCACAGACAAGGGATAGAAAGGCCTGTTTATAACATTGATGCCGCTGCGAGTCTGGATGTAACCCTAAAGAGTGCCGAAATGGGCCTTAAATGGTCTATTTTGGGGTGTTTGTCCCCTGAACTGGGTCAGAAGCCTGATTCCTCCCGGAAGGCAAATATTTGCCCCAAGCCCGTCAACAAGCAGTCGGTCTAGGAAAGAGTGAGGGCATCCAAGATGTCATCGGGCGATGCTTGCATCGTGTGGGGGCCCGCTACGTCGAACCAGACCGACTCCAGAACGCCTCGATTGGTCTCAAGGAACGCGCGCAAATCATCTGCACGATAGGCGACGACCTGATGGTCAGTCTCCTCCGGCAGCATGGCCACATAGGCCTCAACCGACGAGAACAGCAAGAGCATGTATTTGTCTGCTTCACCGCGCCGGAACACTCGCACTTGCGCTTCGTTCTCGCTCGACGCTGCGGCGTCATCCGTCGCATCCGTCGCATCCGTCAGCAACGGCACCATGACTCGGTCGTTGCGCAGCGCCAGAGCAACCGCTACGGGGTCGCCAGCTTCGAGAGCTTGAGCGAGCAAGGGGGAACTGAATTCGGCGCTCTGCGCCGCGGAGGTTGAGGAAGCCATGGCCTATCCGGGTTAGTTCAGCAAGAACTGTTTGGTGCTGTCAGACGCGATATCACCAAGCGAGACCTCAAGGTGGTAGCTGGCGCCACCCGCGGTAACAACGGGGCGGTCTGACTCGCAGGTGTCGGTGGCGGACCGGGTGCGATCCCACTCGATCGAACTCGACTGCACCGGCACACCAGGCTGCAACACGACCGTGCCCGGCTCGCCTTCGGTCTGGCAGTGCTTTGAGTTCCAAATTTCATCGCTACCACTGGTGACAACAAACTCTTGGATGTCGCTGCCGGCCTCGATAGCGCACGGCTCTGTCATGGTGCTCTTGATAGAGAACGACAGCTGCGGGTTCTGGCCCTCGGCGTAGCTTGATTCGTCGGTGATCGCCTCAAGGGTGAGCTTCGCGGGATCGCAGACAAGCGAGCCAGAGGCATCAGTGGCGGCTGGCGTGCTGGATTCGGCGGCTGAGGGATCCGTCGTCGACGTCGTTGTAGACGTGGATGCGGGGTCCGATGAGGCCTTAGGGCCGAAGACAATCAACAAGATGATGGCGATGACGGCAAGGAGTCCTAGCCCGACGATCAAGCGCCGGCGCCAGTAGACGCTGCTTGACTGCGGGCCGACAGGGTTCCTAAACGTCGACATACCGCAAGGCTAAACGTCTGAGGCCACTAAAGGTGCTTCAGCATGCGCGTGTTGCCGAGGGTGTTGGGTTTTACACGGGAAAGATCCAGAAATTCGGCCACACCCTCGTCAGGCGAGAGCGCTAACTGCGCAAATACGGTCGGATCGACGATTTCTTCCTCAACCGGCTCAAAGCCATGGCGCTGAAAGAAACCGGTTTCGAAGGTCAGGCAGAACAACCGGTCAAGACCCAGCGCGCGAGCATCCGCTTCAATCTGATCCATGAGCGCATGGCCGACGCCCTTTCCCAGCCATTCGGAGGCGACAGCGAGGGTGCGCACTTCGGCCAGGTCGTGCCACATCACGTGGAGGGCACCGCATCCGACAACGGAGCCGTCGGGCGCGACGGCCACCCGAAACTCTTGGACTGCCTCGTAAAAGACGACAAGGTCTTTACCGAGCAGGATGCGCTCGTTCACCAAGGGCTCGATAAGGCTCTGGATGGCCCGCACATCATGCGTTCGTGCCGGGCGGATGCTGAAGGTGGTCACGCAGTAACGGTACCGCTCAGGGGCGCACAGCCCCACACCGCGCGACGAGTTTCGCCGAACACCTGCTCCCGCCGGCAGCGGGGCGATTGCCAGGTGGCTGGTTCCGTTAACGACGAAGCGGCTGCCCGGCACCAGAAGGTGTCGTGCAGCCGCTGTCGTGTGGCTAGTGCCGCGGTGGCAAGGTCGGAGGCTTAGGCCTCGACCTCAGCCGGCTCCTTTTCGGGGAGACCAGGCTGGCGGCTCGTGACGAACACGAACTTGTTGTCAACGAAGTCAACGTGTACGTGGTCGCCGGCGTTGAGCTCGCCGTGAAGGATCTTCTCGCTGAGCGCGTCTTCGACTTCGTGCTGCACTGCGCGGCGAAGCGGTCGTGCACCGAGAGTGGGGTCGAACCCAACTTCGATGAGACGCTCCTTGGCAGGAACAGTGATCTCGACGGTGAGGTCGCGATCCATCATGCGCTCAGAGAGACGCTTGATGAAGAGGTCAACGATCTGCAACAGTTCTGGCTTGCTCAGCTGCGGGAAGACGATGGTCTCGTCAACACGGTTGAGGAACTCAGGCTTGAAGTGCTTCTTGAGTTCTTCAACAACCTTGCCGCGCATGCGGTCGTAGCTTGTTGCCGAGTCACCTTCCACCTGGAAGCCCATGGGGCCAGCGGTGATGTCCTTCGTGCCGAGGTTGGTGGTCATGATGATGACGGTGTTCTTGAAGTCGATCACGCGACCCTGACCGTCGGTCAAGCGACCCTCTTCGAGGATCTGCAGGAGCGAGTTGAAGATGTCGGGGTGAGCCTTCTCGATCTCGTCGAACAGCACAACACTGAATGGCTTGCGGCGCACCTTCTCGGTGAGCTGGCCACCCTCTTCGAATCCAACGAATCCGGGAGGGGCACCGAACAAACGTGAAACGGTGTGCTTTTCGCCGTACTCACTCATGTCGAGCGAGATCATGGCCGACTCATCGTCGAACAGGAACTCTGCAAGAGCCTTCGCGAGCTCAGTCTTACCGACACCGGTCGGACCGGCGAAGATGAACGAACCACTTGGACGGTTGGGGTCCTTGAGGCCTGCACGCGTGCGGCGGATGGTCTTGGAGAGAACCGAGATGGCTTCCTCTTGACCAATGACGCGCATGTGAAGTGCCTTCTCCATGAAGATAAGGCGGCTGGACTCTTCTTCGGTGAGCTTGAAGACGGGGATGCCGGTTGCTGCTGCCAGAACTTCGGCAATCAGACCTTCATCCACGATTCCGCTCGCGCCAACGTCGCCCGACTTCCACTGCTTCTCGAGGCGAAGACGCTCGCCGAGGAGCTTCTTCTCTTCGTCGCGCAGGCTAGCGGCCTTCTCGAAGTCTTGGTCTTCGATGGCGCCTTCCTTACGCGAGCGAACGTCGGCGATCTTGTCGTCGAATTCGCGCAGCTCAGGAGGTGCCGACAGGATCGACAGACGCAGACGTGCGCCGGCCTCGTCGAGCAGGTCGATGGCCTTGTCTGGCAGGAAACGGTCGGCGACGTAACGGTCGGCGAGGTTCGCTGCGGCAACAATGGCACCGTCGGTGATGGATACCTTGTGGAACGACTCGTACTTGTCGCGCAGTCCCTTAAGGATGTTGATGGTGTGCGGCAGGTTAGGTTCGTGCACCTGCACGGACTGGAAGCGGCGCTCAAGCGCGGCATCCTTCTCAAAGTGCTTGCGGTATTCGTCGAGGGTCGTCGCACCAATGGTCTGGAGCTCGCCACGAGCCAAAAGCGGCTTGAGGATAGAGGCTGCGTCGATGGCACCTTCAGCAGCGCCGGCACCCACGAGGCTGTGGATCTCGTCAATAAAGACGATGATGTCGCCGCGGGTGCGGATCTCCTTGGTGACCTTCTTGAGTCGCTCTTCGAAGTCACCGCGGTAGCGGCTACCAGCGATGAGGCTTCCGAGGTCGAGCGAGTAGAGCTGCTTGTCTTTCAGCGTCTCGGGAACGTCGCCAGCAACGATCGCGTTGGCGAGGCCTTCAACAACAGCCGTCTTACCGACACCGGGTTCACCGATGAGGACGGGGTTGTTCTTGGTGCGGCGGGAGAGGATCTGCATAACGCGTTCCATCTCCTTCTCGCGACCAATAACGGGGTCGAGCTTGCCATCGCGAGCCGCCTGAGTGAGGTTGCGGCCGAACTGGTCAAGAACCTGCGATCCCTTGTCGGGCGCAGACTCGTTGCCACCAACGGCAACCGCCTCTTTGCCCTGGAAGCTACCGAGGAGCTGGATGACCTGCTGGCGAACCTTGTTGAGGTCAGCGCCGAGCTTCACGAGCACCTGAGCGGCAACGCCTTCACCCTCGCGGATGAGGCCCAACAGGATGTGCTCGGTGCCGATGTAGTTGTGACCGAGCTGAAGCGCTTCGCGCAGGCTCAGCTCAAGTACCTTCTTGGCACGCGGCGTAAAGGGGATGTGGCCGGTCGGCTGCTGCTGACCCTGGCCAATAATGTCTTGCACTTGCTCGCGCACGGAGTCGAGCGAAATACCCAAAGACTCAAGCGCCTTTGCGGCAACGCCTTCACCCTCGTGGATGAGGCCAAGCAAAATGTGCTCTGTGCCGATGTAGTTGTGGTTGAGCATCTTGGCCTCTTCTTGGGCCAAAACGACTACACGACGGGCGCGGTCGGTAAATCTCTCAAACATCTCTTCACTCCTTAGATACCGCTACAGATTCGGTACCGATGTAAAGAGACTAACCAGAGAAATCGCGAAATAGGCCCCTGTTCGCCCTAGGCGTGACTGTGCTGGGTTGCTGCTCAGGAATGCACGCGCCGGGGCCAGCAAGCCGATGCACGGATGTCACCCCTTCACTCATAAAAGTCGGGGATGCACTGCCCCGGCGCTGCGCCTTCCAGCAGTGTGACGCCGCTCGCCTGGATCGCGTCAAAGAGTGCTTGGTCGTCAGCTGACTTTTGGACTGTTCCCTCGCAGGTCGAGGTGTGGAAGGAGAAGTCTCGGTCGAAGGAGAAGTGCTGGAAATGGAACCCGGCGAGTTGAGAGGAGGCTGCGGCAGCAGCGACAATCGCGGGCCAATCTTCCTCGTGGTATTCCGAGAACAGTAGATCCACTTGGCGGCCCTGCTGCGCTGTGGGGTCGGCATCCCAGCGAATCCCGGCTCCTTCGGGGAAACTATCGCCGTCGTCAGGCTCAGCAGTGAGCCACGCATTGGTGCGCAACGAAAATAGGCCGCTGAGCCGCTCCGCAAGATTAAGCACCTCGCGCGGTGGAAGCGAACCCGACGACTGCAAGCCCGGAATGGACCAGAACTCAAACACTCCGTTGCCCGCTGCGGAGAGCGCACCAGCGGGATTGCCTTCAGGAGAAGTAAGGGCCGCAAGCGCGTCGTAGTGGTCGATCACGTGGCGTAGCGGCTGCAGCGGGTGAGTGTCGGTCGGAGCCGAAATCACGCGCATGTAATCATCCCTGAAAAAGACGGTCGTTTGGAGATTCATCCTCATATCGAGTTCCATCACGGCTGTAATTTCGCGCCAATAACGATAGTTCTCGACGACTTCATCGCGAGGAAGGCCGAGGCCCGACACAGTGAACCCGGCATCGTCGTCGCCGTCGAGCCGGATGCTGAACGAGATCGGCAGCCCAGGGCCTTCACCGTTGCCGTCGTACTGATTCATGGTCGAGGCGATGACCCCCAATTGCTGCTCCGCGAAAGCCTCGCTCACACCCACCTCGATCGTCGCGAAGCTCTCCCAGAAGGGGTTCGGAGTTGCCGTCCACGACACCTTGCTCACCCCCGGGATCCTCCTGAGCTCGACGAGGCTTTCCATGAAATCGCGCTGCTGCGATTCGGAGAACCCCTCGATGCGGAGGTCGGATGCCTCATCACCGAGCGCAGTGCACCCACCGAGCGCGAGCAAAACGACGGCCATCACCATGCTCGTCACGCGCCGAGGAAAATTCATGACTCAAGCTTACGTTTCACCGGTGCCGCTGAGGGCCCATCGCTAAATGCTGGGCCGTCGCCCCATTATCGCGACTGCGGATAGTTGGGGACACAGCGCCCCGGCGCCAGATCCTCCAATGAGGCAAGACCGCCCTCGCGCAACGCAGCGAAGAGCAGTTCGTCGTCGGCTGTCTGCTCGATCGTGCCTTCGCAGGGGGAAGTGTGAAAACGAAACTCGCGCTCGGGCGAGGCATAGCCGAAGTCAAAGCCGGTGACTTGAGCAGTGCCTGCGGCAGCGGCGACGATTGCCGGCCACTCGTCATCGCGGTACTCAGCGCTATTGACTGCTACCTCTCGGCCGTGCAGTGCAGCTTCGTTGTCAATCCACTGCACCAGCGCGCCAGCCGCGGCGAGAGCGGCTGGATAGTCGTAGTCGAGGCCGAGCCACGCATTCTCTTGCAACGGAAAAGAGCGGCCGAGGGCGGCAACGAGTTCGATGACATCCCTCGGCGGTAGGTGGTTAGAGGCATTGAGCCCGGGGAGTGCCCACATCTCGTACTTGCGACCCTGCGCTGCAGCCACGCCGATGCCACCACTGCTCTGCTCCGAAGACA
This sequence comes from Salinibacterium sp. NG22, assembly GCF_015864925.1. Taxonomy (NCBI): domain Bacteria; kingdom Bacillati; phylum Actinomycetota; class Actinomycetes; order Micrococcales; family Microbacteriaceae; genus Salinibacterium; species Salinibacterium sp. NG22. The sequence continues at coordinate 1,340,426 of NZ_JADYWG010000001.1, forward strand.
CTGTCGCGAGCGCGTCGTACTTGATCAGCATGTGAGCGATAGTTTCTCGCGAGACCGCGCCGTTGCCCGGGCCTATGATTCGCGAGTACGAAGCCTCGTCGTAGGCGTCGGTCAACAGCACCATCGTCAGCTCAGCGCCGAACGCTTGCTCAAGCGCTCGCCAATAGTTGAAGTTGCTGATGACGAAGTCTGGGTAAAGTCCAAGGCCGGCCACCCGAAAACGACCGGCGGATTCTCCCGCCACCCGAATCGTGAACGCTACCGGGATGCCGTACGAGGGATAGCCGTCGGATACACGGCGCAACGTTTCGACGACGGCAACCGTTTGGGCCTCAGCGAACTCTTCGCTCACCTCGACATCGATCATGACGGGGCTCTCCCACATCACACCGGAGATCGGGGCTTGCGAGACTTCCCCGATGCCCTCAATTTCCTTTAGTTCAGTGGTGCTCTCGGCAAGGAACTCCTCGTACGAAGCGACCAGCCCGGCACCGTCGAGATCGGCTGCGTCATCGCTCAAGGACGAGCACCCCGCCAGCGCGGGCGCAAGCAACGACAGCGCCGCCAGCGCACTCACAATCCGCCGCCGAAAATTCATTATTCGCCCTCATCTTCCATCGCCCGCGAAGCCACCAAGGACCGCTATCGGCATCACTGCTCGGGGAAGCACATGCCAGCGCCAGCGCCGGGAGCAAGCTGTGCTCCGGAAGAAGAAACAGCCTGGAAGAAAGTGTCGTCATTGGCGGTGGCCTCGACCGATCCGCTGCACGCGGAGGTATGGAAACTAAATCCTCGATCGCCGGCGCGAAACAGGAAGTTGATGTTCTCCATTTGGCCAGTGCGAGTCGCAGCTTGAAGTGCCGCTTTCCACGTCTCGTCGGTGTCCTCGTTGCTCACCACAGAGATCTCGGAAATCCCGTCGAGCACTCCTGGTGTTGCCCACGTCGCCTGGAACCCTTCGGGATAGTCGGCATCTCCAAGGCTCGAGTCGCCAACCTTCGAGTTGTCCCGCAAAGGGATCACTGCGCGAAGATCAGTGACGAGCTCCACGAACTCCAGCGGAGCAAGTTCGTCTGGCGAATAAATGCCGGCCACAGACCAGCTCGTGTGGTTCTGCTCTGATTCGCTCGCGAGCTGTTGCAGAGCTGTGTAATTTTCGACCACGCGGTCTGCCGCTGCATCGAAATCTGATTCCTCTGGGATAAAAACCGAGCGAAAACTGCCGCCGAAACCGTCAACGTTTTGCAGATTCACACTGAGTTCGGTCCCTGCCGCCGCAGATGCCGCTCGCCAAAACTCAAAACTCTCAACGAATGTCTCCGTCGACTCGGGGAGACCCGACGTTTCTAGAACCCCAGCGGAATCGTCGGCGAGCGCAAGTGTGAAACTCGGTAAGAACGCAGCTCGCTCAAAATCGGTGTATCCCTCTCGAAATTGTTCGGCAATTCGCTCCAATTCGGCGCCTTCGATCGCCGACGCCGCAATCACGCTCACGTCGCCGGAATCCCCCACCACGGGATCACTCGTGTAGTCGTACGACGCCTCGTCCACACCCTCTAGTTCCGCCAGTTCAGAAACCATCCGAGACAGCGCGGCGTGAGCAATGACACCTTCCCCGGCCGAGGTCACGGCCTGCTCGATCAGTGAGCAACCGCCCAAAACGAAGGAAAGAGCAACGGCGCCCGAGATGAGTGCGGGCAGGCGTCGAGAACTTGTCATGATTTAAGAGTACTTTTCCGGTCGCGATTCGGCCTGCCCCCGAAAGGGTTGCGGCGCGCTTCATAACCAAAGTTAATCATTCTGTAACGTTATGCGGGTGGTGTTTACCCATAAGGTGTCGTTATGCAGGACGCACCGCACGAATCCGCCACCCTTGACGAACTGACGCGCGCGCTCGACCTTCACATGCTGCGCAGCCTCGTCGCCATCCAAGAGACCGGCAGCGTTTCGGCCGCCGCACGGCGCCTCGGCTTCAGCCAGCCCGCCATCACCCAACATCTCAAGCGCAGCGAAGCTCGCCTGAACATCGCCCTCGTCGCGCGCACTCCGCGTGGCATGGAACTCACCGAAGCCGGCGCCCTGCTCGCCCGCCACGCTCCGCGCATCGATGCCGCCATCACGGCCGCAGCCAGCGACCTCACCGCTCACCTCGGACTCGACCGGGGCGCTGTGCGTCTCGCCGCGTTCCCCGCCGCCGTCGCCAGCATCATCGCGCCACTACTCTCGCGGCTCGATCGCGAGTTTCCGGGCATCCACGTTGAATTCAGCGAAGCAGCACCGGATGCCGCCCTCAGCGCCGTCGCCGAAGGTCGCGCTGACATCGCCCTCGACTACCGCTACGCGAGCGACCACACCATCGCATCGAGCTCGCACACGAGCCCGGAGGGACTGCGATCGCGCTTCCTGCTCTCCGAAAACGTGCTCGCGATTGTGCCTCGGGCCACCGCCGATCAGCTCGGGGCGTCAGCCAGCGTTGCGGGGCTTCTTCCGTTTACGTGGATCGGCGGCCCGGCTACCTGCACCGAGCAGCTTGTTGCCGTCGCGACCGCCCTCGGCGAAAACCCCACCCTGCGGCACGATGTGACGACCACCGGCGCAGCACTCGCGCTCGTGGCATCCGGCATCGGTGTGACGTTCCTCTCAGAACTCGCCTTAGCCACTACCGCCTTGCCCGACGGCGTCGTGGCCCTCGAATTGCAACCCAAGCTTCGTCGACGCATCTATGCGACAACGCTCGACGACTCCGCCGACACTCCAAGCATCGCAGTGGCCCTTCGGCTGCTGGCCATGCGAGAGGTGGCCCGGAAAACCAACAGTGACCGCGCGGCACTGTCACAGCACTCGCACCTCCAACGCGCGAAATTTGCATCCTCTCCTTTTTCACCTCCTGTAACGCTCACCGAAAGGCACGAACTTCGCATGAGATCGACTAACTCCACCTTGGCTAAGGGGGCTCGGGCGTCCACAGTCGCCGTCGCTGCCTCGGCCCTGTTGCTCGCTGGCTGCGCCACGTCGAGCACTCCGACCGGCGACGGCAACATTGACACCATCACGGTTGCCCTGCCCGGATCCCTCTCGAGCCTCTATGTGGGCGCCGAGAGCGGCATCCTCAACTACTACATTGCCTCCATCACTCAAGAAGGTCTTGTCTCGATCGACGCCGACGGGGCCCTGCAGCCCGGCCTCGCCGAATCGTGGGACCAGCCGGACGACGTGACCTACGTTTACGAGCTGCGCGACGATGCGATGTTCCAAGACGGCACCCCGGTGACCGCCGACGACGTTGTGTTCAGCCTCGAGCAGGCGCGCGACGAAACCAGCTCGCCCGGCCTTTCGTACTACCTGGGTGGCGTGGAGAGCGTCGAGAAGACCGGCGACCTCGAAGTCACCGTGACCCTCTCGGCCCCTGATGCAGCATTCGCCGCCAACATGAGCACGGGTGGCGCGGCCTTCATCACTTCGCAAAAGTTCTGGGAAGAGAACAACGGCGAAGTCGGCACCAGCAGCGCCCTGCTTCTGGGCTCGGGCCCCTACAAGGTCACCGAGTTCGTGCCCGACTCGCACGTTAACTTCGAACGCGTTGACAGCTGGTGGGGCGACCTTCCCGAGGTGAAGAACATCAACGTGAAGTTCATCCCGGATGAGGGAACTCGTCTTCTTGCCGCCCAGTCTGGCGACATCGATGTGGCGTTCAACGTGCCACTCGCGCAGTCGACCCAGTGGGAAGACCTCAACAACATGCGCGTCGACTACGTCAACGACCTCTCTTACGTCGGTATGTATTTCAACACCGCCCTCGAGCCGTTCAACGACCCGAAGGTGCGCGAAGCATTCGCCCACAGTGTTGACCGCACCACGATCGTCGACAAACTGCTGCGCGGCCACGGCGAAGTAGCGACTGCCATCGCGACTCCCGAATCCCTCGGAAGTGTCTACAGTGCCGACGATGCGCGCGACCTGCTCGCGACCATCCCGCAGTACGACTTCGACCTCGATGCGGCTGCTGCAGCACTGGCCGCCTCGGACCACCCGGATGGCTTCGAGACCGACATTCTGTTCCCCTCCACGGGACCGCAGCTCGGCACCGCCGCTCAGTCGCTCGCCGAGAACCTCTCCAAGATCGGCATCACGCTGAACGTGCGTGAAGTTCCCATCGAGGAATGGCTCGCGAGCCTCGAACAAGACAGCAGCTACGGCGTTGGCCTCATGTGGTACTTCTCCACGCTGGGCGACCCTGCTGAAGTGTCGACGTACATGCTCGGCGACTACAACATCTCGAACTACGAGAACCCCGAAGTTCTCTCGCTGTTCGAACGTGTCGGCGCTGAGACCGACCCCTCTGCCCGCATCGACCTCCTCATCGAGGCCGAAACGCTGCAGGCAGAAGACATCATCAGCGTTCCACTCTGGTGGGGACAGTCCGCAACCGCGTTCTCCAAGGACATCGACATGAGTAGCTACAGCTCATTCGCGTTCATCTCCGCGTGGCCGACCCTGCTCACCCCCGCTGGATAATCTGTGACAACCACCCCGATTGCACGCGCATCACAAGCACGGTCCTTGGGCCGCATGCTTGTGGTGCGCGTGCTCGGCACCATCGGCATCCTGCTGGTGCTGTCCATCATCGTGTTCTCGATGCTGCATCTCGCCCCCGGCGACATCGTTAAGAACCTGCTCGGCAACCGGGCATCATCGCCGGAAGCCATCGCCGCCATCCGTGCGCAATACAACCTCGATCAGCCGCTGTATATGCAGTACCTGATCTGGTTGGGCAACACCCTCACCGGTGACTTTGGGCAGTCCATCCGCCTGCAAGATTCGGTGTCGAATGTCATTGGCTCGCGCCTCGGCATCACCGCCGCCCTCAGCGGACTCGCTTTCCTGCTCGCCGTGATCGTCGCCGTTCCGCTCGGCGTGCAGAGCGCCGTTCGTTCGGGAAGTTGGATCGACCGCTTCGCAACCGGCTTCGGAATCGTCGGCCTCAGCGCCCCCACCTTCGCCGTCGGCCTCCTCCTCCTCTATGTGTTCGCGTTCTACCTACCGATCTTCCCGGTCTATGGATCGGGCGACGGTGGCCTCGACACTCTCTGGCACCTCGTACTGCCCGCCATCACGCTGGCTCTGGGGCTCGGCGCGATTATCCTCAAGCTCACGCGCACCGCCATGCTGCGCGAACTCGAAAGTGACTACGTAACCTTTGGTCGCGCGCGGGGCCTACCCGACCGCCAAGTGCACTTGATCGCCCTGCGCAACGCCGCCATCCCGATCGTGACCGGCGCCAGCCTCGTACTGACCTTCCTGGTCGGCGGCACCGTACTCGCCGAAACGACCTTCGCACTGCCCGGACTCGGCACCCTGTTGCAAGGCTCCGTGCTGTTCAAAGACATCGCCGTCGTGCAAGCGCTCACCCTGCTGGTGGCCGTGACGATTGCAACCATCGCGCTGCTGGCCGACCTGGCCTACATCTTTCTCGACCCCCGCATCCGCGCCAAGGAGAGTGCTCAGTGAGCAGCACCGAAGCTATCGTCTTAGCGAAACTTCCGCGGTCGCGCCGTCGGCACCCGGTTGCCGTGTGGTTGTCACTCGCCCTGCTCGGAGTCGTCGCCTTCTTGGTGCTCTTCGGCAACCTGATTGCCCCGGATGCCACAGCCCAGTCGATCCTCGATTCCTTGCTGCCCCCGGGCAGCCCTGGTCACCTTCTCGGCACCGACGAACTCGGTCGAGACGTGCTTGCTCTGACGATCGCGGGAGCGGCATCCGCCCTCGTTGGTCCGGTGTGTGTTGCACTCGGGTCGATGATTCTCGGCATTCTGCTCGGCACCGTGTCGGGTTACCTTCGCGGTCCGATCGACTTCATCATTGGCCGCTGGACCGACCTGCTGTTCTCGCTTCCGCTGCTGCTGGCGGCGATCGTGGTCGCGGGTGTCTTCGGCGCTGGCTACTGGATGACCGTGCTGCTGTTGATCTTGCTGTTCTCGCCCTCGGACATCCGCATTGTGCGCGCCGGCGTTATGGAGCAGGCCGCGCGCCCCTTCGTGGAGGCAGCCCAAATGCTGTCGCTCTCCAAGACCCGCATCATGTTCACGCAGGTGTTGCCGAACGTGTGGTCGCTCATCATCACCAACTCGATGCTCAACGTGGCCTTCGCGCTCGTGGCGTTCTCGTCGCTGTCGTTCTTGGGCGTCGGCGTTGCCCCCGGCACGGCCGATTGGGGCCGCCAGCTCACCGATGGTCGCGCCATCATGATCGACAACCCGGCAGCCGTTCTCGTGCCGGCACTGCTCATCATCGGCGTCGCTTCGGCGGCAAACCTTGTGGGCGACTGGCTCGGCCAAAACTTGACCAGAACGGGACGCTCATGACCGAGACCAGCATGACAAACGTGCCCGTGTCGGGCTCCGGATCGGGCATCGGCTCGACCGCTCAGGTGGCCGTTACCGGGCTCACGATCGACGGGCCGGCTGGCGTTGTTGTCGCCCCCTTCGACTTCTCCATCGCGCCAGGCGAAACCCTTGCGCTCATCGGCGAATCGGGCTCGGGCAAGACGCTCTCCGCCAAAGCAATCGCCGGGCTCCTGCCCGCTGGCTTCAGCGCCCGCGGCACCATCGCGCTGTCGAGTGCCACCATCGAACTGCCGTCCACGGATGCCGTGTGGCGAGCCACTCGAGGTCGCCGCATCTCGCTGCTGCTGCAAGATCCGTTCACGAGCCTGAGCCCCGTGCACCGCTGCGGCACCCAAATCGGGATGACGATCGATGCCGCGAGCGCGACGCGCCTCAGCCGCGAGGAACGCACCGCTCGCATCACGCGAAGCCTGGCCGAAGTGAACCTGCCCGCGGATGTCGCCCGCGCCTACCCGCACGAACTCTCCGGTGGAATGCGGCAGCGGGTTGCTATCGCGGCGGCCCTCGCCACTGACCCCGAACTGCTCATTGCCGACGAGCCGACTACGGCACTCGATGCGAGCAACCAGGGCGAGATTCTCGACCTCCTTCGGGGCCTGCAAGAGAAGCGCGGCATGGCTGCCCTACTCATTTCGCACGACCTCGGAATGGTGCGTGGGCGAGCCGAACACGTACTCGTGATGCGCCACGGCGAGATTGTTGAGCGCGGTGTCACGAGCTCCGTGCTCAATGCACCAAGCCACCCCTACACTCGGGCGCTGATCGAAGCCGACCCCTCGCTCACCGATCGCTCCGCCGGGGTGGTGCGTACGGCATCCGGGGCGGATGCTGGCGGCGATGCCACTACGAGCGCTGGTGACTTGGTCACCGCCACCGACATCGCCAAGAGCTTCGGCGATAAGACCGTGCTGCACGGAGTGAGCGTCACGGTGGGCCGCGGCGAGACCGTGGGCATCGTCGGCGAGAGCGGCTCGGGCAAGACCACAATCGCCCGCTGCGTCGCGGGGCTCGAGCACGAGACCAGCGGGGTGATCGAGTTTGACGGTGTCGCCCTCGCCGCCGGCCGCGCTTCACGCACGCCCAAGCAAATGCAGATCGTATTCCAGGATCCGTACTCCTCGCTCAACCCGATGATCAGCGTTGGTCGGTCGCTGAAGTTGGCGTTGCGGGTGGCGGGGCGTCCGGCATCCGACCTCAATGGCCTGCTGCAGTTGGTCGAACTGCCCACCGACTTCGCGAGCAAGCGACCGGCAGAACTGTCGGGTGGTCAACGCCAGCGCGTCGCAATTGCTCGCGCTTTGGCTGTTCAACCGCAGCTACTCATTTGCGACGAATCAGTCTCGGCGCTCGATGTGTCGGTGCAGAAGCAGATTCTCGATCTGCTCGCCAAACTGCGCGTGGAACTCGGTCTCTCGATCCTGTTCATCTCGCACGACCTCGCCGTGGTGCGCCAGCTTGCCGACCGCGTGTACGTGCTGCGACACGGCGAAGTCGTCGAATCTGGTCAGTGCCACGACGTCCTCAACGCCCCGACTCATCCCTACACTCAGGCGCTCGTCGCAGCGTCGATTCACGAAGCACCCACTCACTGAGCTCGGCGCCACAAGCGCCCGACCTCGCCCCGAAAGGACCCCGTGGACACCTCCACTCCTGCTGACTCTGCCGCGACAAACACAACCGACGCTGACGTTGCTGTCGTCGGCGCGACCATCGGCACTGCTCTCGTTCAGCTCGCGCCCGCCGAGCTTCCCACGCATCTCATCGAGGCTCTCGGCACCGACCGTGCCGCTCAGTGGCAACGCGATCGCGAGCCCTATAACCCGCGGGTGTGGATGCTCGACTCCCCCACCGGCAGTGCGGCGGCCCTCACCTCGGGTCGCCCCAATACGCGCTACATGAAGCTCGTTGACCTCTGGGCCGACAGCGATGCTGCCGCCCAGAGTCTTCTCGGCGAACTGATTGCGGCTTCCGCGGAGCGTGGCGACGCCGCTCTCAAGTGGCAGCTCCCGCTCGACGCTGAGCTCCCCACCTTCGCCGCCGCCCCCGGCTTCACCGAGCTGCGCACCCCGATCTCCTCGGCTGATGGCACGCAGGGCGTTCGCGGCTTCGTGCTGTGGCACGACGCCTGGCCGCACGAGCAACTGCGCTATTACGGCCAGACCACGCTCTTCACCTGTGGCGCTGTAGCCGCAATGACAGCCCTCAGTCACCTCGGCCTCGAACCCTTCGCCGACACCGAAGACGAGGATGCCCGCGAGCGCGAACTCGCTTTCTGGCGTTCGGCCACGAACTTCCCCGCGTGCGAACCTCTCGGTCTCGCGGTGGCGGTTCACGACGTGATCGCGCAGTCCGCATCCGGCATCAGCCTCGAACTGCACCTCGACACGACCGAACCGACGCTCCTCGAAACCTACGAGGGCGAAGAGCGCACGTTCCGCGAGCAGCTGCAAGAACAGTCGCGGGCCGAAGCGGCGAGCCGCGGCATCCAGCAGCACACCGCCCCGCTGTCGATTGAGCAGATCACCGAGCGCGTTGCCAGCGGCGAGCTCGCGATTCTGTTGATCGAAGAAGAACCCATGCACGATGCCTCGACCCCGCACTGGGTCGTAGCGCACTCGGTGAAGGGCGACACGGTTCTGCTGAACGATCCGTGGATAACCGCCGAGCAGGGCGAGACCTGGGTTGACTCCCACGATCTGCCCGTCTCGATCGCGGTGCTCGACCAGATGGTCGCGTTCGGCGACCCCACTTATCGCGGAGTAATTTTTGTGGCACGCTAGCACTCACTGAGGTGACGATGGGTGAGGAGCCGCCGTGAGCAACCCGGAGAAGAACCCAGCCGAAGTGCTGTGCGAAACGCAGCCAGCGGCAGGCGTGCAACTACTTGAGCCTCGCGAAGTCCCGCTCGGTGGCCCACGCGCGATGAACGTGCGGCGCACTCTTCCGCAGCGGTCACGATCCCTCATCGGCGGGTGGTGCTTCGTCGACCACTACGGACCTGACACGACGCGGATGCTCGTGCCCCCGCATCCGCACACTGGCTTGCAGACGGTCAGTTGGCTCTTCGCTGGCGACATCGAGCACCGCGATAGCGTCGGCAGTCTCGCTGCGGTTCGCCCCGGCGAGCTGAACCTGATGACGGCTGGCAGCGGCATTTCTCACTCCGAAATCTCGCCCGCATCCCCCACGCTGCTGCACGGTGCACAACTGTGGGTCGCGTTGCCGGACGCCCACCGGCACACCGCTCCGAGCTTCGAGAGCGTCGTGCCCACCCCTTTCGATCTTCAGGGCGCAACCGTCAGCGTCTTCATCGGAGAGCTTGCGGGCGTCGCCTCTCCCGCGACCGTCTTCTCGCCACTTCTCGGGGCCCAACTCGACATCCCCGCCGGCACGACCGTGACGCTGCCCGTCAATTCCACCTTCGAACACGGCGTGCTCGTGGATGCCGGTGCTGTGACCGTCGCAAATGTTGCGACCCCGCCCGATCACCTTGCCTATCTCGCTCCCGGTGCGACCGAGCTCGTGATTACCGCGTCGACGGATGCGCGGCTCCTGCTGCTCGGAGGTGAGCCACTCGGCGAATCCATCGTCATGTGGTGGAACTTCATCGGGCGCAGCCACGACGAGATTGTAGAGTTCCGCGCGCAGTGGCAGGCCGATGTGATCAACGGCGGAAACCCCGACGGTCGTTTCGGCACCGTCGCAGGGTGCGACGAAGCGCCATTGCCCGCGCCAGAGCTTCCCACAGTGCGACTCAAGCCGCGCGAATAGCTGTGCTCCGGTGACCGCGTTAGAGCGCGCCGCTCGAGTCTTCGCCGCCCACAGCCGTCACCCGCAACACAAGTGCCTCATCTGGATGCAGAATCGGCAGAGTGAGTCCAACCGACCCGAGCGCTGAGCCCGACAGCGTGAGCTCGCCGTCGTGCCACCACGCTGGCGCAGTGCCCGGGTAGGTTGCCGCTTCCGCACCCACATCGACGGGGGTGACGCGGTACAGACGGTGCGGGTCAAGCCCGGGCAAACGCCGGGCGGTGGTTACAGAATCGGTGGGGGTGGTGAGGCTCGTCACCCAGTACAGGGCGTCAGCCACAACGCCGTTGATGTCCTCCGCCACAACGCCGGTGATGATGGGGTCGGCGCTGAGTTCGCTGCGCACCACCCGCCCCGAATGAATGAGACCGCGAAGCGAGCGGTAGGCGCTCGCCCAGGTGCGCAACGCATCCTGCTCCTCAGCGGTTGTCGTCGTGAGATCCCATTCGATGCCCGAGTGCCCCATGAGCGCGGTCGCGAGACGGAAGCCGAGAGAGAGCGAACGCCCCGACGTGTGCGCGGGCGAAGACCCCACGTGCGAGCCCAAGTATTCGAACGGCACGAGCAGGTTGGTCCAGCGCATGATCGAGAAACGGTCATGCGCATCGTTGGTGTCGGATGGCCACACTCGCTGCACGCGCTCGAGCACTCCGGCATCCACCCGCGCACCGCCAGAGGCGCACGACTCAATCTCGACGTGCGGGTAGCGCTCGCGCAGCTCATCCATGAGGAGGTACGTTGCCGCGACATGACGATGCACCGAACCACCGAGCAGGTCGCGGTTCATGTCCCACTTGAGGTAGCTGATCGCGTACTCGTCGAGCAGCGCCGCAATCGCATCGCGCACATGCTCACGCGCGGCAGGGTTATCAAGATCGAGCACGTGCTGGTTGCGCCACGACTTCGGCAGCGGTCGGTCGTCGTCGCGCAGAATCCATTCCGGATGCTCGCGCGCAAGTTCTGAGTCGAGAGACACCATCTCGGGCTCTACCCACAAGCCAAACTGCATCCCGCTGGCTGTCACTCGATCAACGAGTGGAGCGAGACCCTCGGGCCATGACGTGGCATCCACCGTCCAGTCGCCGAGCGCACGCTTGTCGTCGGTGCGGCCGGTCATCCAGCCATCGTCGAGAACGAAACGCTCAACGCCGACGTCGGCTGCGGCATCCGCAAGTGCTGCGAGCTGGTCAAAGTTGTGGTCGAAGTAGACGGCCTCCCACGTGTTGAGGGTGAGCGGGCGCGGTGTCGACGGATGCGCGGGCAGGCTCCGGAACCAGTCGTGGAAACGGTCGCTCAGCCCGTCGAGACCAGCATTCGACCACGCGGCGTAGGCCCACGGAGTTTCGTGCGTGTCACCGGTCGCGAGACGCACTTCGCCGGGAGAGAGCAGTTCGGCGATGCCCACCGTCGTGTAGCCGAGCGCGAGGCGATCAATCCAGACGCGGGTATCGCCGCTGGTGCCGGCATGCACCGCCCACACCTCACCGTGGCGGAAACCAAAGCCGGGTGTTCCCGACACCGTGAGGAAGGAATCGTTGTGACCGCGGCGACCATGGCGCGACTCGCGCAGCCAGGTTCCGTAGTCGATGGCGGAGCGCTGGGGTTGGCGTTCGGCCGCCCAGATTCCGCTGAAGTCGAGTCGCTCGCGCGCAACAGGCGGGAGCGGAAGAACAGTGGCCAACGACGATAGCTCGAAAGCCTCGGTGGCTGTATTGGTCACGCGTGAACGGCTGCGCAGCACTCCGGCGGCAGACAGTTCAAAGTCAATGGTGAGACTGAGGGCATCGTCGTCGACCAGTGTGACCGAGACACGGTCAGGGGTCGGATGCTCGATGCTCGCGGTCTGCAGAGACGGCCGGCGCACACGCCCACCGCTTGCTCCGGCGGCCCGATCGTGGCGGCCCTCAAGACCGGGCAACCCGGTCCAGCCCTCGGCGAGCAAGGGAACGATGCTCAGCCGGAAAGGTTCGTCGATGGAACTGGGCCCGATGGCACGCTCGCGCGAATCTGCGAGCGCCGCGAGCTGGTCGCGGTCAAGTTCTCCGAGGTCTGCGCCCCAGTGCGTGATCGACGGCACGCCCGTGCCGCGAGCATCCAGCACGAAGCTGGTGCCCGCGGCACGGAGGTGAACGAGATCGTTCGTGTTATTCGTTGACAGCAATCGCGGCAGCCTTCATGGCGTCGATTGTCTTCTGCTGACCGTTGGTCAGGGCCTCCGAGAGGGTGCCCGAACCGGAGATTGCGGCGGAGAATCCGTCAGCAACATCCGTGTAGGTCTGCGTCATGGTCGGGCCCCACGTGAAGTTGGGGTTAACCTCGGCGCCGGCAGCAGCGAACACGTCGTAGATGTTCTGTCCGCCGTAGAAGTCCAGGCCTTCGGAGAATGCGGGCAGGTCGCCACCAGTCTTCGTTGCCGGGTAGATGTTTGCCGTCTTGTTCATGCTCGACAGTGCCTCAGGGTCAGTGTTCAACCAGAGTGCGAACTGTGCAGCCTCGTAGGGGTGTTCGCTTCCCTTGAGAACTGCGGTGCTCGATCCGCCCCAGTTGCCGGCAGCGGATTCGCCTTCGTTCCACTGCGGCATCTGAGCTACAGCCCAGTTGCCTGCGGTGTCAGGAGCGCCACTCGTGATGGTGTTTGCTCCCCAGACTGCGGAAACCCAGCTCCAGACGTCACCCGAGTTGTAGCCGTTGTTCCACTCGTCGGTCCACGGCGGGAGAACAGCAACGAGGTCCTGGTCAATCAGGTTCTGCCAGTACTCAGCGACCATGATCGATTCGGGCGAGTCGAGGGTTACGTCCCACGCTTCACCGTCGTTCTCGAACCACTGGCCATCTGCCTGCCAAACGAGACCGGCGAAGGCGTTGATGTCGCTCTGTGAGAAGTTGGTGATGTAGCCACCCTCTGCGCGAACGGCCTTGGCTGCTTCTTCGAATTCTGCCCAGGTGGTCGGAATGTCAATTCCGGCTTCCTCGAACAGGTCGGCACGGTAGAAGAGACCCTCGGGGCCGGTGTCCTGCGGCACTGCGTACACAGCGTTTTCTTCACCGAATGTGACCTGGCTCCAGGTCCAGTCAATGAACTGGTCCTGAGCATCCAGAACTCCGGCACAGTCGGCGATGTTGACGACGCCGTCTTGTACGCGGAAGTTGGGCAGTGCGTCGTATTCGATCTGACCGAGGTCAGGCGCGTTGCCTGCTTCGATCTGGTTGAAGAAGTTGTTGTACGTTCCGCCGTTACCGTTCGGTCCAGTCTGAACTTCAACCTGGATGTCGGGGTTGGCTTCGTTCCAGATAGCGACGGCGTCTTCCATGCCGGGCAACCAAGTGGTGAAGTTGAGCGTTACGGGTCCATCTGACGGGGCGCACGCGGCGGCGTCAGTGCCACCGTCTGTGCTGGCTCCGGTTGAGCATGCTGTGAGTGCGAGCGCGGAGACGAGCACCAATGCTCCTCCAGCGCGAGCTATGCGATTAGCCATGCGATTACCTTCCTTGCGATTGTGATTGTGGTGTGGTGCGGGGTTTCCCTCGGGGTAAGCCGAGTGGTCGAGAGGGCGACTACTTGATTGCGCCCGTTCCCAGCCCGCTGCGCCAGAAGCGCTGCAGGCTGAGGAAAGCAATGATGAGCGGGATGATCGACAGCAGGGCACCGATGATCACGTACGCCCGAATTTCGGGAATCTGGCTGACTTGGCTGTTCCAGATATAGAGGCCAAGCGTGACGGGGAATAGCTTCTCGTCGCGCAGCATGATGAGCGGCAGGAAGAAGTTGTTCCAGATCGTGACGAATTGGAAGAGGAAAATCGTGACCATTGCCGGCGTCATCAGTCGAGTGGCAACCGTAAAGAAGGTACGCACCTCGCCCGAGCCGTCGATACGGGCAGCTTCAACAAGCTCGTCTGGCACGCTCGAGGTCGCATAAATCCGGGCAAGGTACACACCAAACGGGCTCACGATGCTCGGCAAGAACACCGACCAGAACGTGTTGGTGGCGCCCACCTGGCTGAAGACCAAGAACAGCGGAAGCGCGAGAGCCGTTGCCGGAACCAGCACGCCACCGAGCACCACGTTGAAGAGGGTTTCGCGGCCGCGGAAGCTGTACTTCGCCAGCGCGTAGCCCATCATCGTCGCGAAGAGTGTTGCGATGGCAGCACCCGCACCGGCGTAGAGCACGCTGTTGAGCATCCAGCGGAAGAAAACGCCGTCGCGGTAGGCCGCCAAGTTGCCGATGTTCTCGATGAGGTTGAAGTCAGCGAACCAGAGCGGTGCGCTTGTCGTGAAATCGGCGCGGTCTTTCGTCGCGGCCACGAAGAGCCACCAGATCGGCACCAAGAAGTAGAAGGTGCAGATAGCCATGACGAGCATGGCGCCGGCCCGAGAGAACAGGCTTTCGCGAGGACCGTTGTGCTTCTTCACGGGAGTTGTCGTGGCACTCATCAGTCAGCCTTTCGCTGGGTGAACTTGAGCACGGTGAACGAGAGCGCGAAGGTGAAGAGCGCGAGCACGACCGAGAAAGCGGCGGCGAGGTTCACGTTCGGCACCGAGGCTGTCGAGTAAATGAGCAAGTTGGGCGTGAACGTGCTGGTCACGGCCGAGGTGAAGCTCTTGAAGACCTGAGGTTCAGCGAGCAGCTGCAGCGTTCCGATGATCGAGAAAATGGCGGTGAGCGTAATCGCGGGGGTGATCAACGGAATCTTGATCGACCAGGCGATGCGAGCCTGCGACGCACCATCGAGGCGAGCGGCTTCGTAGATCTCGCTGGGGATCGCGAGCAGCGCCGAGTAGATGATGATCATGTTGTAGCCCACGAACACCCACGTCACAACGTTCGCGATGGCCCACAGCACGAGGTCGGCACCGAGGAAGTTGATCTCGCTCGTGATCGCGGTGAACGGCGACAGCTTGGGCGAGTAGAGGAAGCCCCACATGACCGCCGCGATAACACCGGGAACGGCATACGGCGCGAAGAACGCGAGGCGGAAGAAGCGCTTGCCTCTGACGAGCGGGGAGTCCAGCAGCAGCGCAAGCAACAACGCGAGGCCGAGCATGATCGGCACCTGCACGACACCGAAGGTGAGCACCCGAAGAATGGATGACCAGAAAGCGTCGTCCTGGAACACTCGCGCGTACTGCACGAAGCCACCAAACACCTCGGTGGGCTTACCGAACGTTCCTTCTCGTTCAACCGTCAGCAGCGACTGATAGATCGCGACCAGGATCGGCAAGATGTAGAACAGGGCAAACAGCACCGAGAACGGGGCGATAAAGAACAGCACCGCTCCACGGTTCTTCGTGGCTTTGGTAGCGCGGCGAACCTTCTTCGTCACCGCCTTCTTTGGTGTGGCGGGCGTAGCAATGTCTGTAGTCATCGCGTTGCTCCTTCTTCGACAGTCAGGCGGATGACGCGAACGCCACCTGCGGGAACAGCCACCGAACCTGTGACCGTAGTTTCCGTCAACAATTCTGCGCCGTCGGCGGGGAAAGAAATTTCATGCGCGCTGTGGTTAATCACAAAGCGGAAGCGGTCGGTGTCGTTTGAACGCGTCACGACTTCAACACCGGCGGGCAGATCGAGCGCCTCGACGCCAGCCTCGTTGAGTGCGCGGCCCATCAGGTCGGCAAAACTCGGAGCGTCGAGCGCGGTTGCCACGTACCACGCAGTTCCCGAACCGAAGCGATTGCGAGTGACGGCCGGCCCACCAGGAATGGGGCCGGACGCGAACTCGGCAACGACATCCGCTGTGGTGGGGCGGACGTGCTCAGCCCAGATGCTCGCCTGACCGCCATCGTTCAGCAGCAGACGTGTTTCGGGCTTCACGGGCATGAACTGTTCGGTCCAGACGCCAAGCATGTCGCTGAACGCACCGGGAGGGGTCTCGCCGGTGACATCCAGGCGGATGCCGTCGGTTTCGTCCACGATGCCGGAGAAGAACGTGACAACCGCGTTGCCACCGCCCGCAACGTAGTCGCTGATGACGGCCGCACTCGCGTCGTCGACGAGGTAGAGGCTAGGAACGATGACGAGTGTGTAGGCGTCGAGCGCAGCACCGGGTGCGACGATGTCGACCGTGACGCCATTCGCGCTTGCAGCGTTGTAGGCCGCATGAACCTGCTCGAGGTAGCGCACGGCAGACGATGGCTGCGAGTCGCCCTCGGCCGCCCACCAGGATTCCCAGCTGAAGACGAGTGCAACGGACGCCTCGACCCGAGTGCCCGCGAGAGTCTCGAGGGAGTGGAGTTTCTCACCCAGGTCGAGGGTCTCGCGCCACACAGCAGTGTCAGTACCAGCGTGAGGGAGCAGGGCCGAATGAAATTTCTCGGCGCCTTGTCGCGACGCTCGCCACTGGAAGAAGCAGACGGTGTCTGCTCCCCGAGCAACGTGCGTCAACGTGTTGCGAAGCATTTCACCCGGCTGCTTCGCCAAGTTGTATGGCTGCCAGCTCACCGCGCTGCTGGCCTGCTCCATGAGCATCCACGGCTCGCCCTGGGCAAGCCCACGAGTCAGGTCAGCGGCGAACGAGAGTTCATTATTCGGATGCGGCAGCCGGTGATCGAGGTAGTGATCGTTGGCGATGACATCCATTTCGCTCGCCCACTGCCAGTAGTTCTGGCTGCGGATGTGCGCGGTCACCATGAAGTTCGTGGTCACCGGGATGCTGCTCTTAGAGCGCAACAGCGACGCTTCGGCCTTGTAGTAGCCGAGAAGTTCGTCGGAGCTGAAGCGGTTGAAGTCGAGTCGTTGCGCAGGGTTTGCCGACGAGAGCGTGATCCGGGGCGGGAGAACTTCATTCCAGTCGCTGTAGCGCTGGCTCCAGAAGGTCGTGCCCCAGGCTGCGTTGAGGCCATCGATGGTCTCGTAGCGCGACTGCAACCACACGCGGAACGCGGCAGCGGACGTGTCGCAGTAGCAGTGCGCGTTGTGGCATCCGAGTTCGTTGGAGACGTGCCACATCGCGAGCGCTGGGTGGCTGCTGTAGCGCTCGGCTACTTTCTCGACAAGGCCGAGAGCTGCCGAGCGGAACTCGGGAGAGCTCGGGCACCAGCCTTGGCGGCCACCCTGCCAACGGCGGGTGCCGTCGGCCGCGGTGGGCAAGATTTCGGGGTGCGCTGTCGTGAGCCACGCGGGCGGCGATGAAGTGCCGGTGCCGAGGTTTACGCGGATGCCGGCAGAGTGCAGCAGATCCATGATCGCGTCGAGGCGAGTGAAGTTGCACTCCCCCGCTCGCGGCTCAATCTCAGCCCAGCCGAAGATGTTGATCGCGACGAGAGTGACCCCGGCCTCACGCATGAGGGCCACATCCTGCTGCCACACTTCTTCGGACCACTGCTCGGGGTTGTAGTCACAACCGAGCACGAGGGAATCGGGTGACCAGCTCGCGACGCGATCTGCGCGGGGTGTGGTCACGCGTGCCTCCTTTGGCGATGGGCGCAGCTGCTGAGTCAGCAGTTCTGCTCACAATTGTTCGGATTCTGTGAACGTGCACAGAACCTGACCCACAAAAATTGGCGACAATCTCTGGGAGCGTTCACAGACTAAGCGAGCCTTATTCGCTCTGTCAAGCATTCGGCGTGTCTGTGAGCGTGAACAGTCCCGCGAAACGGGGCCAGTGCCTCACCCGTGAGAGCGCTAGCATGGGGTTATGGCAACACCTGGGGCACGACCACGCCGCGCGACAATTTTCGACGTAGCGGCCGAGGCCAACGTCTCCCGTGGCACCGTCTCCCGCATGCTCAACGGCGAACCGTACGTTTCTGACTCGGCTCGGGAGGCCATCGAGAAGGCCATCGCCAAAGTCGGCTACGTGCGCAATATGGCGGCTCGCAACCTCGCAACCCAGCGTTCCAAGGCAATCGCGCTCATCGTGCACGAGCCCCACTCGGTCTTTCTCGAAGACCCCAACATCGGCGCGATTCTTCTCGGCACCAACGAACGCCTCTCCGAAGCGGACTACCAACTCGTCTGCCTGATCATCGGTTCCGACCGCGACAGTGCTCGCATTGCCGACTACCTCCGCGGTGGATTCGTCGACGGCGCCGTCATCGTCTCGGCCCGCGAACACGACCCCATTGCCGACGCCATCGCCCACATTGGACTCCCCGCCGTCTTCGTCGGTCACCCCATGAGTGCGCCCGACATGCCCTACGTCGGCATCGACAACCGCGGCGCAGCCCGCGATATCACTCGCGAGCTCCTCTCCACCGGGCGCAAGAAAGTCGGCATGATTGCCGCCGCCCTCGACCGCGACTCCGGTAGCGAACGACTAGCCGGTTTTCGGGATGCCCTGGGCGACCAGTTCGACGAGAACCTGGTTGTCGACTTTCCGCTTTACTCGCGCAACAGCGGCGTTGAGGGAATGAAAGCCCTCCTCGACCGCGCCGGAGACATCGACGGAGTCTTTGCAGCATCCGATGCTCTCGCTGCCGGCGCCATGGATGTGCTGCGCGAACGCGGGCGCTCAGTGCCCGGAGACATCGGCATCGTTGGTTTCGATGACAGCGACTGGGCGATGCGGTGCCAACCCCAACTCACGACAGTGCGTCAGCCAGCCGATCTCTTGGGCCGAGAAGCGGCATCCATGGTGTTAGAACTCGTCAACGGCATCACACCGGAAACTCCCGGTCGCATTCTGCCCACCGAAATCAAACTGCGTGGCTCGGCCTAAAACCCAACCTCTGGTGCTCAGCAGGAAACTACTGCAGCGACCAACTGGTGCCTAGGCGGTCGGTAGTGATTAGGCGGTCGGTAGTGATTAGGCGGTCGGCGGTAACTACGCGGTAGGTGTTGACTCGGCCTGAGCGGCAACCTTGGCGCGCTCTTCAGCTTCGATCTTGGCGTAGCTGTCACGTTCGGTGCGGTCAGAACGAATAATGGCCGACATGACGATCCAGAAAATGGCGCCAATAGCAATCGTCGGGATGACGGAGAAGATGGCGTTCGACCAGAATTCTTGAGGCACGTTTCTAGCCTAACCGTTGACGAAGGTGACTATGGCGATGAGAACGACAAGTCCCACGAGAGTCACAGTCATGATGAGCCGTGAAGATTTGCGATCCACTACTGAGCCTTTACTAATACGCCAACGAGGCCGGTAAGCACCATGAAGAGTCCAGCGCCCGCCACGAGTACCCAGAGCGCAATGCGCATGGGGGTGATTGTCGACTTCTTCGGCGTCTCAGCCGCATCCGGCGTCTCAGCCGCATCCGGAGTCTCGTGGGGAACTGGGTCAGTCATTGTCGTGCTTACTTGACCAGCGGGAACAGGATGGTTTCGCGGATGCCGAGGCCCGTGATGGCCATCAGCAAACGGTCGACACCGACACCGATTCCACCGGTAGGGGGCATACCGTGCTCGAGAGCGCGGATGAAGTCTTCGTCGAGGCGCATGGCTTCAACGTCGCCCTGGCTCGCGAGGAGAGCCTGCTCTACGAAGCGTTCGCGCTGAATGACGGGGTCAACGAGCTCGGAGTAGCCGGTCGCCAATTCGAAGCCGCGAACGTAGAGGTCCCACTTTTCAACAACACCTTCGATGCTGCGGTGGTCGCGCACGAGCGGGCTCGTGTCGACGGGGAAGTCCATGACGAAGGTCGGGTGGTCGAGGCCCGGCTTGACGTAGTGCTCCCACAGCTCTTCCACGTACTTGCCGTGGGTGGGCTGAGTGACCTCGATGCCAACGGCATCCGCCAACACCTTCAGTTCGTCGGCGGGAGTCTGCGGCGTGACGCTCAGGCCAGCTGCTTCGTTGAGGGAGTCGTACATTGAGATACGCGCCCACTCGCCGCCGAGGTCATACTCGGTGCCGTCGGAGAGAGTGACGAGCGTGGAGCCCGTCACGGCGAGCGCGGAGTTCTGCACGAGCTCCTGCGTGAGGTCTGCCATCTGGTTGTAATCGCCATAAGCCTGGTACGCCTCGACCATCGCGAACTCGGGCGAGTGCGTGGAGTCAGCGCCCTCGTTACGGAAGTTGCGGTTGATCTCGAAGGCACGCTCGATGCCACCGACGACGGCACGCTTCAAGAACAGCTCGGGCGCAATGCGCAAGTACAGCTCGGTGTCGAACGCGTTGGAGTGCGTGACGAAGGGGCGAGCGGATGCTCCCCCGTGCATCGTCTGCAGCATCGGCGTTTCGACTTCGAGGTAATCGTGCGCGGCGAACGTGGCGCGCAGGCTCGCGTTGACCTTGGCGCGAGCGCGCACCGTGAAGCGGGCCTGGTCGCGAACGATGAGGTCGAGGTAGCGACTACGAACGCGCTGTTCGTCGCTCAACTCGGAGTGCAGGTTGGGCAAGGGAAGCACAGCCTTGGCCGCAATCTTCCATTCCTTGACCATGACCGAAAGCTCGCCGCGGCGGCTCGAAATGACTTCTCCACTCACGAAGAGGTGGTCACCGAGGTCAACGAGTTCTTTCCACAGCGCGAGCGACTCGTCGCCCACTTCGCCGAGAGAAACCATGACCTGGATACGCTGGCCGTCACCGGACTGCAGCGAGGCAAAGCACAGCTTGCCCGTGTTGCGGAGGTGCACGATGCGACCCGCGAGACCGACGACATCGCCGGTGGTGTCATCCGCTTCAAGCGACGGGTACTTCTCGCGCACGGCCGGAATGCTCGTGGTGATAGCGACGCCGACCGGGTAGGCCTCAGCGCCCGAATCGATGAGTCGCTGACGCTTCTCTAACCGAACGGCTTTTTGCTCAGAAACTTCAGCTTCGGTGGGCTCGGGGGCGTTAGCGGCGTCATTCACGCCCTCAATCGTAGCCGGGATAAGGCAACACTGCCGCGCCCAAGAATGCGCCCGAGAACTAGCCGACGTAGAGGGTCGCGTTGTCGATCAAACGGGTCTCCCCCACGCGGGCAGCGACGAGGGCAGCAGCGGGCCCACGGTACCCATCGGGCACCGGCATGAAGGTGTCGGTGTCAACGACAGTGAAGTAGTCGAGCTCCACACCCGATGCCCCCATGAGTGCACCCTGCGCGGCGGCGATCACGGCGTCAAGGCCGCTGTCGGCGGCCGAGGTTGCCGCGTTCAATGCTGTCGACAGGATGGATGCTGCTTCGCGCTGGTGAGCATCCAAGAACTGGTTGCGGCTGGAGAGGGCGAGGCCGTCTTCTTCGCGCACGGTTTCGATGATCTCGAGCTGCACCGGGATGTTGAGGTCGGTGATCATGCGGCGAACGAGAAAGAGTTGCTGGCCATCTTTCTGGCCAAAGGTGACGAACTGCGGGCTTGTGATGGCGAGCAGTTTGGCGACAACGGTGAGCACACCGTCGAAGTGGCCGGGGCGCGTTTTGCCCTCGAACATGGTGCCGATCTGGCCGGCCGAGATCGTGGTGGAGGTTGGCCCCTTCGGGTACATTTCCTCCACGCTGGGGGCGAAGACGTAGGGAACCCCCAGCTCGCCAAGCATGTCGAGATCGTCATCCATCGTGCGCGGATACTTGTCGAGATCTTCGGTGGCACCGAACTGGGTGGGATTCACAAAGATCGAAACGATGCGCACATCGGCGAGCTCGGCGGCGCGCTCAACATGAGCGAGGTGACCCTGGTGAAGCGCACCCAGCGTGGGCGTCAAAGCAATAGTGCGGCCAGCGGCTCGCTCGTGCGCAACCACATCGCGCATACCCGCGACGGTCTCAATAACTTGCGGGCGGGGGTGTGAACTCACGAGGGGTCCTCCTGTGAATGGGGCCTCGGCTCGGGGTCGAGCAAGGAAACATCGATGCTAGTCGCAGTTGCACGCGCAAGCGCACTCTCGACCGAGGACCGCAGAAGCGGCCCTAAAACACGCGCGGGGGCATCCACCCCGACGCTGCCGAGCAAATCTAAAGATTGACGGACAATCGCGGCCGAAAAACTAGTCGCGGTGCTCACCGCTTCGGCCCACGCAGCACGCTCGTCTTCGGAGATCACGATCGGCTCGGCGCCCATCTCCACGACGAGAGCTTGCGCAATCGGCAATACCGGAGTGGGGGCACTGACGGCGCAATAGGTTTCGTGCAGGCGCGTGAGGTCAAGGCTTGTTCCCGTGAACACCATGGCCGGATGTACGGCGAGTGGAATCGCTCCAACAGCAAGTGCCGGCGCCAACGCCTGATAGCCGAGCCCCGGCGCAGTGTGCAGCACGAGTTGCCCCGGTTGCCACACTCCAGCATCGGCGAGACCCTTCGCGAAGGACTCAATCTCGCTCTCGGGAATCGCCAGAATCACAAGCTCGCTGCGTTCAACCAGAGTCGGGATGTCGAGCACGGGAACGTCGGGAAGGATCGCGCTTGCACGCTCAAGGTTGCGCTCTGACGTCGCCGCGATTCCGACGATTGCATGGCCCGCGCCGGCGAGGGCTGCGCCAAGAATCGGGCCGACCTTTCCCGCGCCAATGATGCCGATTCCGAGTCGGCCAGCTGCCTGCGCCATTACGCGTTGTCCTCACGTGGTGTTGGTGCCGGGGACTCGGCGTCCACGCCAGCACTGCGCCAGCGGTGACTCGTGTCGACGCCTGCGGCATGCACAGCCGCGTGCTCAACCTCATCGAAGAAGCGCACAACATCGTTGCGGTCGAGCGCACCGATGGTGGCCGAAATCGGCCCCGCAACAGTGTGAATTCGCAGCTCAGCAAGACCCATGCGACGCAGCAGCGGACCCTCGTTCATGCTGACGCTCTGCATGCGGGCTTGAGGCACAAGCACGAGGGAACGCCAGATGGCTCCCTTGCGCAGCGCTACGGCATCCGAAATCAGCACGAAACCATTGCGGCGCCAGGAGAACCAGCGCAGCCAGGCCGCCCGCTTGGGCGAGGTGACGTAGTCGTCATCGTGGGCTCCAGCGGCAAGACCGCACTCGAGCAGTTCCCGCGACTTGGCGTCAGCGAGGCTCGGCAGAATGAGTTGCAGCACGCGGTGCACATCGGCCATATCTCCGACCGGGAGCAGCGTTGTCTTCGCGGTCGCACCGCTTGAGCTTGTTGCTTGCGAGGCGGTGTTGATCTTGATTTCCCACCAGCCGGCAGCGCGCCATAACAGCGGCTGCGATACCTCAACCGCGTGAATGCGGCCGGGCGGGAGCGTCTCATTGGTCGTCGACAACAGGCCATAACCGACCCGGATGCCGTCATCCGTTGCCGCGATGGAGTACCGAAGCGAGCGCGTCAGTCTGGATGCCAAATAACCGCCGAGACCGAGAAAGCCCGGGAGGAGCGCAAAGATCCAGCCGTAGTCGCCAGTAACGATGATCGTCGTGATGATGCCGATGCCCACCAGAATCGCGATGATGGTCGCTTCGCTGAGCACGAGAGAACCGATGAGCCGCGGGATGCTGATGCGCACGATCGACTCTGGCGGCGCGGCATGGGGGTCGAACTCTGGGGCCAAGAATTCGTTGACGCGCGACTCCACCACACCCGTGACACCGGTCGGGGCTTGTGCGGCTGCATCGGCCGCTGCTTCAGCCGCGCGAGTGCCCGAGGCGAGCTGCAAGATCGCGACTCGTAAATCGTCGGCGCCAGCGGAGCCGAGATAGGCCAGCTCAACGTTGGCGTCTTGACCTGCCACATTCACTTCGAGCTTGGCGGCCCCAAACAGGCGTGCCAAGAATGGCCGCGAAATATTGATGCCCTGGATGCGATCAAGTCGTCCACGACGGTTGGTGCGGAACAGGATGCCGCTGCGCACCTCAACAAGCTCGTCCGTAATGCGGAAGGTGTGCATCCGCCACGACAGATAAAAACCACCGACGCTCAGAATCAGGATGACGAGCACGGCGAGAATCGCCAAAATGATCAGGCTTGACTCGGCAAAACGCTCCAAGAAACGCAGTTCTCGGCTGCCGCCGCCAAAAATGGTGTCGAGAAAGACGTCGCGGGCGTTGACGATGATGACACCGATGATTGCCACGAACGCGATGCCGCCGCGCAAGAACGGCGTTGCCGGGTGCAGTCGATGCCACTCACCGTCGGCAAGGCGACGAGCGCTCTCGGGCACCGTGAGCGCCACGGCGGGAGCAGCAGGCTCGGCAGCGTTCAGGTTCGCAGGCTCAGTTGCGTTCACGGACTCCAGCGGTTCCACTGGCTCGCGAGGCTCCAGCGGTTCTCGAGGCTCCAGCGGCTCGGCGGGCTCGCGCGGGTCGCTCACAGTCCGGCCCTGCGGCTCTCGGCCAGGGCGACGAGCGTGTCTCTCAACTCCTCAGCATCCTGCTCAGGAAGGCCAGGAATCACCACACCGGTGGATGCCGCGGCCGTCACAAACTTGAGTTCGCTGAGGCCAACGGCGCGATCGAGGGGTCCGCGGTTGATGTCGACGAGCTGCATGCGGCCATAGGGCACAGCAACCACGCGGCGGAACATCAGTCCGCGACGAAAGACCAAGTCATCCTCGCGCAGCATGTAGCCGATCGCGCGCACTCGCCGCGGGGTGAGCGCGATGTTGATGACGAAGATGATGCCGAGCGAAATCGGAATTACGGCAAGCCACTGGATGCCGGTGATGAAGGTCGGGATCGACGTTCCCACCGTGAGGATAATGCCCGTAATGAGCAGCCCGACCGCTTCTACGATGGTGTACTTGCGGGAGACGCCGCGCCACTCGGCGTCGGGGAGATCAAGTCGCTCGGTCACGCTGCTCCTTGGGGGTCCATCGGGTTCTGCGACGACGGGTCGTCATCATCAGGCGGGATGGTGCACAAATATTCAGCGACCAATCCTGCGATCAGCAACACTATCGCGCCAGCCGAAACGACGAAGCTCGTGCCGATGGCGCCGGTTTCGGGAGAAACGGTGCGGCTCAGCAGGTAGACCGCGATGCCAAGGGCGGTTCCGCCAAGGAGAGCCCCGGCGAAGCTCGATGCTTTCGCGAGCACGACAACGCGCAGCGCGAAGAAGGGATTCACGCGTTCTTTGCGCAGCCCGCGTGATGAGCGGTAGATGGGCACTGCCAGCACGACCACGATCACGGCGATCAAGAAGAGCGAGACCGCCAAGGCGACCGAGGGGGTCACAATCGGGTTTCCGGATGCCGTCAACAACACTTCGAGCAACCAGCCGACGGCTGCTCCCGCCGCGGCAATGGTGACCAAGTGCACGGCTGACGTGCGGGCTACCACAGGGGTTCCGCCTCAAACTCAGCGGCGTCGTTCTCGATGCCGGCAAGGGCCTCCGCCGCGCTTCCGATTCCGGCGAGCTGCGCGTGGGGGTCGAGCTGCAGCAGCGGCACGAGCACGAACGATCGTTCGGCGGCCCGCGGATGCGGAATCGTCAGAAGTTCGTCATCCACTTGCAGGTGCGCGAAAGAAATGATGTCGATGTCGAGCGTGCGATCGCCCCAGCGTTCGTCGCGCACGCGACCATGCTCAGCCTCGACGCGCTGCAGCTCAGCGAGGAGGGCGTGGGGCTCCAGCGAACTGCTCGCTAACACGACCGCGTTGAGATACGCGGGAGCAGAGTGGTCGATGCCGGAGAGTTTCAGGGCCGGAGTCTGCACAATGCTGGAGGCGGCATCCACGGTCACACCGTCGATGCGGTTGATGGCGTGCACGGCATCGCGCAGGGTGGTTTCGCGGTCGCCAAGATTGCTGCCGATGGCAAGCATCACCGGCAACTCGACGTGCAGTCGTTGCTGTCGCATCACGGCAGCGGCTGCGGTTCTGCGCTGAAGCCGGCGGTCTGGGCGCGGGCTGCACGCTGACGAGTGATGGTGACCGAGACATCGGTGAACGGCACAGTGATGGGTGCTTCTGGTTTGTGGAGCGTGATCTTGGTGCTCACGGCAGCCTCGTGTGCGAGCACTACAGCGGCGATGCGTTCGGCAACCGTCTCGATGAGATCGACCGGGTTGCTCTCGACGGCGGCGACGATCTCTTCGGCCAAGACGCCGTAGTGAATGGTGCGGTCAAGGTCGTCGGTGCGGGCAGCGGCTGCAAAGTCGAGATACACGGTCGCGTCGATTACGAAGACTTGACCATCGCGACGCTCGTGGTCGAAGACGCCATGAAAGGCGGTGGCGCGCAAGCCGGTGAGGGTGATTTCGTCCAGTGCGGGATTCATCGTTTCTTGCCCTTCTGCATAGCTCGATACACGGAAAGTGCAATGTGCGTTGACGGAACATCGTGCACCCGAACGGCCCACATGCCCGCCTCGGCGGCGACATTGCTGATCACTGCGGTAGCCAGGTCGCGTTCGGCTGGCGGCGCATCGGCCGGAAGCATTTTTGCGAGAAAGCGTTTGCGTGACGCCCCGATCAGCACCGGATGCCCCAGCGACGCAATCTCGTCGATACGCGCGAGCAGCGCCCAGTTGTGGCGGGCGTCTTTGGCAAAGCCCAGGCCGGGATCGAGCACCACCCGATTCGACTTCACTCCCCACACCATCATTTCTGCCAGACGCGCCTTCAGCTCGCTGCGCACGTCGTCAACCACGTCGTCATAGTGCGCGAGTTGCCCCATCGTGGTGCTGTGCCCACGCCAGTGCATCGCAATATAAAGCAGATCTGTTTCGGCAACGGTGCGGTACATCTCGGGGTCAGCAAGCCCACCAGAGACATCATTGATGATGGATGCTCCCGCATTCGCCGCGGCCAGTGCTGTCTCGGCATTCATGGTGTCGATGCTCACGGTCACGCCTTCAGCCGTGAGCGCCTTGATCACCGGGATTACCCGCTGCTGCTCCGCCGCGGCTGAGACCCGTTCGGCACCGGGGCGAGTCGATTCGCCACCGACATCGACGACATCCGCGCCTTGGTTGCGCAATTCGATGCCTCGCGCAATGGCGGCGTCCACATGTTCGAACTGGCCGCCGTCGCTAAAAGAATCAGGCGTGACATTGAGGATGCCCATGATTTGGGGAACCGCCACGCGGGGGTTTCTACGCATCGCCACCTCGGCCGATGAGCGCCATCACTTCAGCGCGTTCCACTGGATCGCTGAGAACTCCACGAGACGCCAAAGTCACAGTGGAGCTGGCGGTCTGGCGGGGTCCGCGAGCCGAAACACAGCCGTGAACAGCATCAATAACAACGAGCACTCCACGCGGCGACAGCCCCGTGTTGATCGCCTCGGTGATCTCCTCGGTCAGTCGCTCCTGCAGTTGCGCGCGCGCGGCAATCGTCTCCACGACCCGCGCAATATTGCCCAGGCCGATGATGCGCTCATCCGGGACATAGGCGACATGCGCGACGCCCAAGAACGGCAACAGGTGATGCTCACACATGGACCGAAACTCGATGTCACGCACGAGCACCAGCTCGCCCGTCTGATCCGCCTTAGCGGTGAACTCGATGCTGTCGGAGAGGTGCACGAGAGGGTCGATCGTGTTGCCTGCGAAGAACTCGGAGTACGCCTCGGCGACCCGACGCGGGGTGGCGGTGAGGCCTGCCCGCTTCGGGTCTTCGCCGACGGCATCCAGAATCTCGGCTACCGCAGCTTCAATGCGTGCGAGGTCGATCGACATGGTGTCCTAGGCCGTTGCTACCCCGGGCGACTTGCGTGGCCGTGGGGTGCGTGCCGGCTTCGAAGGGGTGCTTTCGTCGCTGTCGCTTGCGTCAGCCTTCGGCACCTTCTTCTTGGGAACCTTGATGGGAGGCAACTGCGACACGGGGCGCGCGTCGCTCGAGAGCCACTGGGGACGCTCGGGAAGCTTGGCGATTCCCTTGAAGATCTTGTCGAGCTCGACGTGGTCGAGGGTCTCTTTCTCCATCAACTCGAGGGCGATCTTGTCGAGCACCTTGCGGTTCTCGTTGAGCATCTGCCATGCCTCGTCGTGAGCTTTCTCGATCAACAGTCGAACTTCTTCGTCAATGATCTTGGCGAGCTCTTCGGAGTATTCGCGGCTCGAACTCATGTCGCGACCCATGAAGGGTTCGCTTGAGGCACTGCCCAGCTTCACGGAACCGATTCGGGCACTCATGCCGTATTCGGTGACCATGCGGCGAGCAATCGAGGTGGCCTTCTCGATGTCGTTGGATGCCCCGGTCGTCGGGTCGTGGAACACGATTTCTTCCGCAACACGACCACCCATCGCGTAGGCGAGCTGATCGAGCAGCTCGTTACGCGAAACGGAGTACTTGTCTTCGAGCGGCATCACCATCGTGTAACCGAGGGCACGACCGCGAGGAAGAATGGTGATCTTCGTGACGGGGTCGGTGTTGCGCATCGAGGCAGCAGCCACCGCGTGACCACCCTCGTGGTACGCCGTGACGAGCTTCTCTTTGTCGTTCATGAGGCGCGAACGACGCTGCGGGCCGGCCATGACACGGTCAACGGCCTCGTCGAGAGCACGGTTGTCGATGAGCTGCGCGTTGGAGCGCGCGGTCAGCAAGGCTGCTTCGTTGAGCACGTTCGCCAGGTCAGCACCGGTGAAGCCGGGTGTTTTGCGAGCGAGCACTTCGAGGTCAACGCCCTCGGCCATGGGCTTGCCCTTGGCGTGCACTTCGAGAATCTGCTTGCGACCGATCTTGTCGGGAGCATCCACACCGATCTGGCGGTCGAAACGACCAGGGCGCAGAAGCGCGGGGTCGAGAACATCAGGGCGGTTCGTTGCGGCGATGAGGATCACGTTGGCATTGACGTCGAAGCCATCCATCTCGACCAGCAACTGGTTGAGAGTCTGCTCGCGCTCATCGTTACCGCCACCGATTCCGGCACCACGGTGACGACCAACAGCATCGATCTCGTCGATGAAGATGATTGCGGGAGCATTCTGCTTGGCCTGCTCGAAGAGGTCGCGAACACGGCTTGCACCGACACCCACGAACATTTCGACGAAGTCAGAGCCAGAGATTGTGTAGAACGGCACGCCAGCTTCACCCGCGGTGGCCTTGGCCAGCAGGGTCTTACCGGTTCCGGGAGGGCCGTACAGCAGTACGCCCTTCGGGATGCGGGCGCCAACAGCCAAGAACTTGGCCGGTTCTTTCAGGAAGTCTTTGATTTCTTCGAGCTCTTCGATGGCCTCGTCAGCACCAGCGACATCCGCAAAAGTGGCCTGCGGGGTGTCTTTACCCACGAGCTTGGCCTTCGACTTGCCGAACTGCATGACCTTGCCGCCGCCACCCTGCATGCGGCTGAAGATGAAGAAGAAGATGATGCCGATGATGAGGAACGGCAGCATGATCGAGAGGAAGGAGACGAAGAAGTTTTCCTGCGGAACCTGGTCGTTGAACTCCTTGACGTCGGCGCCGTTGACAGCAGAAACGATCTCGGTGCCACGCGGTGCTACGTAGTAGAACTGCACCTTCGTTCCGTTGTCGCCGTCGGCTTTGGAGAGCTCGAGGTCAACGCGCTGCTCACCGTCAATGATGGTGGCTGATGACACCGTCGATCCCTGAAGAAGGTCGAGGCCCTCTTGAGTGGTGATCTCTTTGTAGCCCTCGCCGAGGAGAAGGCTCGCGGCGATCGAGACGGCGGCGATACCGATGATGATGTACGGAACGGGGCCGCGGAAAATGCGCTTAAAATTCATGATGTTCCGGGTCGGGCGACCCAGTGCCTCTCTCTGAAGAAACGTGCTGCAAGGTTACCGTTATCGCGCTGCAAGACCACTGCATGTTTGCCCTCGGCGTAATGCGTTCCGAGCGGGCTCGCTGCGGCTAGTGGCTTTCGGTTGTCACCGCGAAGGTTTGCACGCGGGGTGGCAGTTCGGGGCTCATCAGGATGTGGCACTTGATGCGACCGCGTTTGCCGTCGATCGTCCAGTTGGTCACGGCAGGAGTGTCGCTGAGGGTGCGCGGTACTTCGGTCAGCGGCGCATCGGTGAGTGGCCCCACCTCAGCAATCGCTTTCGCAACGCCAGCGATGCGCTCTTCCCACGGAACATCGAGCGCCAAGTTCACGGCGGCGAGCGCATCCGCGGTGGGGGTATCCCACTCGCGAACGAGGCCATCAAACACGTCGCGAGCGGCCAGAGTTTCGGGCCAGGCCGGAGCTGGCGTCGTCAGCTCGCCGTACGCATTCAACGCAGCCTGCAAAGCCTGAGTTGCCGGGATCGAGGATGCCGCAAACGTGCCATTCTCGAACGCCACAATGCCGAGGCCGGTTGGGGCGTGCCAGCGCATGTGGGCACTCACTCCGGGGTAACCGCCCGAGTGCGACACGATCTTCGTCGTGCCCTCATCGATGAACAGGCCGTAGCCATAACCGTGGGCTGTCGGCTCGGAAAACTCGGCAGCCTTCGACATGCCCTCGGGCACGGCGCGCTGAATCTGCTGAAGTTCGCGGCGGCTGGCGGCAGACAGGGGTCCGTCTGAAGTGCCGTCTGAATCGAGGGCACCAGCGAGCCACAGTGACCAACGCACCAGGTCGGTCGCGCTAGAAAACAAACCACCCATGGAAGAAAAGACTCCGGGCCCGGTGAACGGCTGAACCTGCCACTGCCCATTGGCGAGCCGGTAGCCGAGGGCGACATCGGCATCCGGGTCCTCCTCGAAGCGTGTCGAGGTAAGGCCGAGCGGTTCGAGAATTTCGGCAGCAATCGCCTCGATGTAGGGGCGGCCCGTAATTTCGGCGATGACTTCACCCAGCAGGGCGTAGCCGAGATTCGAGTACTCAAAGCGAGTGCCTGGCGTGCTCGAATAGCGGATGCCCGCCGCCATGAAATCGTCGAGTTCGGCCCGCGTCATCTCCTCCACGCGGTCACCCCACGGGTTATCGGTGGGGAACCCCGCCGACATCGTCATGAGTTGACGCACACTCGGAGTCACGGGAGCAGCCGCTGGCTCGAGAGCGGTGAACGCAGGAACAAAGTCAGTGATCGGCGCATCGAGGCTGAGCTGGCCACGATCGCGCAGCATCAGCAGCAGCGTGCACGTGAAGCTCTTCGTGCACGACGCGATGCGGAACACCGTGTCGCGGTCGGGAGCGTTGCCTTCGCCAAGAACCTTCTCGCCGTAGCCGCCCTCCAGCACAATGCCATCGGGCCCAAAGACCGCGAAGAACGAGGCTGGAGCCTTCTGCTCGGCTACCCGATTCTCAAACAGACCAACGATCTCGTCGGTCGCCTGATCGATTGCTGCCTTCGCCCGCATTCAGCCGGCCCTACGCGTAAACGTGGGGTGCGAGCACTGCGACGCCGCGCAGGTTGCGGTATTTCTCGGCGTAGTCGAGGCCGTAGCCGATCACGAAGGCGTTGGGGATGTCGAAGCCGACGTACTTGACGTCAACTTCGACCTTGGCGGCATCCGGCTTACGCAGCAGGGTGCAGATCTCCACCGAGGCAGCGCCACGGCTGCGCAGGTTGCCGAGCAACCACGAGAGCGTGAGGCCTGAGTCGATGATGTCTTCAACGATGAGCACCTTGCGGCCCTCAAGGTCGCTGTCGAGGTCTTTGAGGATACGAACGACACCCGAGGACTGCGTGCCGGCGCCATACGAAGAGACGGCCATCCAGTCCATCTCGATGGGAAGAGCAAGTTCACGTGCGAGGTCGGCCATCACCATGACAGCACCGCGCAGCACACCAACCAGCAGCAGCTTTTCGCCGGCGTAGTCTGCCTCGATCTGACGCGCCATCACGGCGATCTTCTCGTGGATTTCTTCCTGGGTCAGAAGGACCTCGCTGAGGTCTCCTTCGACATCGCTAAACTGCATCGCGTTCCTCACTGTGGGCCGAAAAGTGGAGTAGGTTCTCTCGTCGTTCAACCCTAACGCCGGGAACGTCGATCGGTCCCTGCCCCCTCCAGTCGGTGACGAGGCGCGCGATCTCCAGAGTGTGGGTGCGGCTGAGTGAGACATGGAACTCGCTGGCCACCGCCAACCTAATCAAACGTTGGCGAAGAGCGGCAGGATTAGCCGCAAGCGCACGCACCGGCAACGAGATTCCGGCCTCCGAAATCTCAGCCAAATCTTCGGCCATTTCTTCGGCAAAATGGTCGAGTGCTTCGGCATCTTCGCGCGCTTGGTCGGCGGTTCGCACTAAAGCGTCGCGGATGCCGGGCCCCAGTTCGCTTTCCAGCAGCGGCAAAACAGTCTGCCGAACCCGCACTCGCGTGTACGAGGTATCGAGGTTGTGCGGGTCATTCCACGCCGCGATTCCGGAGTCTTCGCAGCATTGAACGGTCGTGGTTCGCGGCACTGCCAGTAGTGGCCGGAAGTACTGGCCGGTGTCGGCCGCCATGCCTTTGAGGCTGCCAGCCCCGCTGCCGCGGGCGAGGCCAAGCAGCACTGTTTCGGCCTGGTCGTCGAGGGTGTGGCCGAGCAGCACGCGGATCGCACCGTGCTCGGCGGCGGCTTCGGCGAGCGCCGCGTAGCGCGCGTCACGGGCGGCAGACTCGGGGCCTCCGGCGTCACCGACGAGAACCGAGCGGATGTCGACGGGCTCAAGCCCGAGGTCGCGAGCCTGCTGTGCGGCGGCGGCGGCGACATCCGCTGACCCGTCTTGAAGGTTGTGATTCACGATCACGGCACCGGCCCGCATGCCGGCCTTGGACGCTTCGAAGGCCGTTGCGGCCGCCAGCGCAAGCGAATCGGGGCCTCCGCTGAGGGCGACAAGAACGAGCGGTTCTGAGCCTGCAGGCACCGCCGCCGAACCCGCGGGCACCGGTAATGAGCTCAACGCAGTGCGCACAGCACGCCTCACATCAGCGATTGCGGGAGTAAGACGGGGGCGTCTGTCGGAGTGCATCCAGTAACGTTATTGCAGCAACCCCACATTTTTCTTAGGAGCAGCTACATGGCCGCATACGACGTTGTCGTTGAGATTCCGCGCGGAAGCCGGAACAAGTACGAAGTTGACCACGAAACCGGTCGCGTATTTCTCGACCGTTTTCTCTTCACCACCTTCGCCTACCCCACCGACTACGGCTTCTTCGAGAACACTCTCGGCCTCGACGGTGACCCCGTAGACGCTCTGATTCTGCTCGATGCTCCGACCTTCCCCGGTGTGGGTATTTCGGTTCGTCCGGTTGCTGTGCTCAACATGAGCGACGACGGCGGCATCGACTCCAAGGTCATCTGCGTTCAGGCGAAAGACCCGCGCTGGTCGCACATTCAGGACATCAACGATGTTCCTGAGTTCACGCGCAAGGAGATCGAGCACTTCTTCGAGCACTACAAAGACCTCGAGCCCGGCAAGTGGGTCAAGATCGACGGTTGGGGCGACGCAGCAGAAGCTGACGCGATCGTTCAGGCTGGCTTCGAGAAGCTCAAGGCCGAAGGCCACTAGGCAGTTCACGGCGCACACCGCGCTACACGATCAATGGCGGATGCTTCGGCATTCGCCATTGGCGTTTAAGTGGCGAGAGCGGCTCAGCGCCCCGTGAACTCATCCATCGAGTTGTAGACCTTGAAGACTCGCCCTGCCACAAAATCCCAAGCGCGCGTCGGCAGCACGCCTTTGAGCCCGCGGGCCAGCCCGACTGTCCAGGGCTTCATGAGTAGCGGCTTGCCGCGGAGCATTGCCGACCACGCTGCCGAGGTCGCGATCTCGGGAGTCATGATGGGGGTCAACAGCGGCCCCCGCACGCCGGCGAACATCCCGGTGCTGATGTAGCTGGGCGCAAAAGTGGTCACCGCGATATGGGCGTGGCCTGCTTTGTTCAGTTCGAGCCGCAGCGAATCGCTCCAGCCGATCATGGCCCACTTGGATGCCGCGTAGACACTCATATTCGGATTCGAGAGAGTGCCCGCTGCCGACGCGATATTCAGGATGCGGCTGGGCGCTCCGCCCTCGATCATCGCGGGCAGCAGTTCGCGCGAGAGATACATAGCCGCAAGCGTGTTGATCTGCATGGTCGCTTCGATATCGCGAACCGCGTCGTGCTCCCAGAAGTAGCCACTGCGCACAATGCCCGCGTTGTTGATGAGCACGTGGGGGGTTCCCACTTCGGTGCGGATGCGTTCGGCGACAGACTCGATCGCGGTGCGTGACGAGAGATCGACAACGTAGCTGGTGACGGAACCGCCCGCAACACTCAGAGCGGCTGCTGCGACATCCAGAGCCGTGGCATCGACGTCAAGCAGCACTACTTTCGCGGCACCCTCAGCGACAGCGCGCTGAGCATAAATCTCGCCCATTCCGCGGGCAGCGCCCGTAATCACAACAACGAGTCCGGCAACTGAGTGCATGGCGTGCTCCCTCTGCCAGAGACGTCGTTGCCTCAAGCCTGTGCTCAGACTTTAGCCGAGGCCAACGCCCTTACCTGACATGAATGACACGGGGTTGGTGGTGTCCCACCCGTTGGGGCGAACCTCGAAGTGCAAGTGGCAGCCGGTGGAGTTTCCGGTCGTGCCGACGCTGGCAATTCTGGTTCCGACACCCACGCTCTGACCGTAGGAGACGTTGATGCCGCCGGCAATAATGTGACCGTAAGCGGTGCGCACTCCACCAGCGTGTTCGATGATGATGTAGTTGCCGTAGCCGCCATTCCAGCCATAACCGGCGTACACAACAGTTCCGCTTGATGCGGCGTAGATCGGGGCACCACAGCCAGCGCCAATGTCAGTTCCCTTGTGGAAGCTTGAGCCGTAGTTCGAGCTGTAGCCGTACACCGACGTGATGTAGCCATAGGCAGGCTTAGTCCAGCCGTTGGCGCTCGAGGAGCCTGAACCGCCACTGGAGCCACCGTTTTGAGCGGCGGCAGCAGCAGCGGCAGCCGCGGCTGCCGCAGCAGCCCGCTTCTCGCGTGCAATGCGCTCCGCTTCGCGCTGCTTGACCCCAGCCTGGTAGTCAGCTTCGGTGACGACGCGCTCGGCAGTGAGAGCAGCAAGCTGGGCGTCGAACTCAACCTTGCGTTCCTGCTGCTCCGCTACTGCGATTTCCGCTGCAGCCGCTGCTGCTTGAGCTTCCTCAAACGCTTTCTCGGCGGCGATCTTCAGAACTTCAAGTTCGGCGCGAGCCACTTCGGCAGCATCGCTCAGCGACTGCGCGGTGTTGCGAGCCTGAACGGCGCGATCGAACAGAGCGGATGTCTGCTGGGAAATCTTCGATGACATGCCCAAGTTGTAAAGCAAGGCGTCGGCGTCTTGAGAATTGGCGAGGAGGTTCGTGGTGACGTCTCCGCCGCCAGCACGCACGAGCCGCGCAGCAAGCTCACCAATGCGCTTCTCAGCTTCATCGGCTTCGGCGCTTGCGACATCCGCTTGCTCTTGCAAAGTTTCGGTCTGTGCAGACTTCGCTTGGTACTTCGTGTCGGCCTCTTGCCAAATGTTGCCTTTTTCTTCGGCATCCTTTTGAGTGGCGACGGCTTGAGCTTCGAGTTCTACCAGTGCGGCCTTGATGCGGTCGACTACCTTTTGAGTCGCCGCTTCGTTGTTGCGGGCCTCAGTGACTTCGCTCCACGTGGGGTAGTCATCGGCGAAAGCAGCCTGGCTACTTCCCGCAACAACGCTGACCCCGACGACGAGGCTGAGCGCCGCGACGAAACTGATTGCCCGAAAAGAGTGTGAGCGAAGCTTGTGCTTTGCTGCGGTCCCCCGACTCGCATGCATGACCTTCAATTGTTCCCCTAAACATTGTTCAGCGTCGACTAATGGCCATTAGTCACACGAATAACATTGACCACACTAACAACATGCGACCCAAAAGTCTCAACCTTTTGTTGAATGCGGGTTTCGCGTGCATTAGTGCACGCCGCAACGCATCTCCCCGGCCGATCCCGGCCCATCAGGATGCCATGGAAAGACTGCGGTGCTGATTCGCGAGCATTTCCCTTCAGCAGGAGCACGTTCTGAGGCTTTAGCCGAGTTGAATGCCTTGGCCCGCCATGAACGGCACCGGGTTTGTCGTGTCCCAGCCGTTGGGGCGCACCTCAAAGTGAAGGTGGCATCCGGTGGAGTTTCCGGTCGAGCCGACGCTGGCGATCTTCGTTCCGACGGCCACACTCTGTCCAGAAGAAACCCGAATACCGCCGTCAACGATGTGGCCATACGCGGTGCGCAATCCACCGCTGTGCTCAATGATGATGTAGTTTCCGTAGCCGCCATTCCAGCCATAACCGGCATAGACAACGGTTCCGCTCGACGCCGCATAAATGCCAGCACCACAAGCAGCACCGATATCGGTGCCCTTATGGAAGCTGGAGCCGTAATTCGAGCTGTAGCCATACACCGAAGTGATGTATCCCCCGGCGGGGCGGGCCCAACCACTCAGGCTGATTTCGCCAGCGTCCAAATTCGGAACCTGTGCGGCAGCTTCTGCAGCAGCGCGAGCGGCTTCGCGCTCACGCACGCCCTCTAGATAGCTGTCTTCAGTTGCCTTGCGAGCAGAAGTCAGTGCGGCGAGCTGAGCGTCGAACTCGATCTTGCGCTCCTGCTGCTCGGCGAGAGCTTCTTCGGCGGCCTGAGCGGCGGCCTGAGCCTCAGCGAAAGCCTTTTCAGCCGCGATCTTGAGAACTTCAAGTTCGGCGCGAGCAACTTCGGCAGCATCGCTCAGCGACTGCGCCGTATTGCGAGCTTGAACAGCGCGATCAAACAGGGAGGATGTCTGCTGCGAAATCTTTGACGACATGCCCAGGTTGTAGAGCAGCGCGTCTGCGTCCTGCGAGTTGGCGAGGAGGCTAGTGGTGACGTCGCCACCACCGGCACGCACGAGCCGCGCGGCAAGCTCACCGATGCGTGTCTCAGCTTCGTCAGCTTCGGCGCTTGCGGCATCCGCTTGCTCTTGCAAAGTTGCCGTCTGGGTGGCCTTCGCTTGGTACTTCGTGTCAGCCTCTTGCCAGATGTTGCCCTTTTCTTCGGCCTCTTTCTGGGCGGCTGCGGCATCAGCCTCGAGCTGAACGAGTGCCGCCTCAATGCGCTCGACAACTTTTTTGGTTGCGGCTTCGTCATTGCGGGCTTCGGTGACGTCACTCCACGTGGGGTAGTCATCGGCGAATGCTGCCTGGCTGGTACCGGCAACGACGCTCACGCCAACGACAAGGCTAAGCGCGGCGGTGAAGCCAATGACGCGGAAGGCGAGAGAGCGGAGCGCTCGCGTTGCCGTGGTTCCCCGACTCGCATGCATGACCTTCATTATTCCCCTCAGCGTTATCGGGCGTTGGCTTAGAGCACGTAGCCACGCGGGAAAGATCACCCGCGCCAACGACACTTGGCGCAAAAGTCTCAACCTCTCACTGAACGTAGTATCCGGCGCCGCAAAAGTCGGGTACATTTGAGCCTGTTGGAAAAAGCGCTTCATGAAATATCAGTCAGTTTGCTTCTCAGTTTGGTAAATCACGAAACGCACCGTATGCTTTTCCCTCGGTAGCTAAGAAGTTCTGTGACTTCGAGGCCCCATCGTTTAGTGGCCTAGGACACCGCCCTTTCACGGCGGCAGCACGGGTTCGAATCCCGTTGGGGTCACCAGACACACACAGAATTTAATAGCTTGGCCCTGTAGCGCAGTTGGTTAGCGCGCCGCCCTGTCACGGCGGAGGTCGCCGGTTCAAGTCCGGTCAGGGTCGCAAACAGAATGCCTCTTCGAAAGGAGGGGCTTTTTCTGTAGTGGAGGGAAACCTTCACGAGTAGGAGGAAACTCTTACGGCTCTGTAGCTCAGTTGGTAGAGCGCACGACTGAAAATTGTGAGGTCACGGGATCGACGCCCGTCGGAGCCACTTGACCCTTTCCCGGGCTTCTACCGGGCGAGGGTCATTTTTTTGCCCTCTGGGCCTTCTCGCGTAGCTCGCCATTGAACTTCTGTCTTCACGTTTGCCATCGCCATTGCCATCACGGCAATTCAGGAGAATTCGCAACAGGCACTCGACGAAGCCTTGCTTTCCTCAAGCTGTGCACGCTGGCCTCCCCTATTCTCCCGAGTCTCCAATTGC
The DNA here is from genome assembly GCF_015864925.1 of Salinibacterium sp. NG22. Classification (NCBI taxonomy): domain Bacteria; kingdom Bacillati; phylum Actinomycetota; class Actinomycetes; order Micrococcales; family Microbacteriaceae; genus Salinibacterium; species Salinibacterium sp. NG22. The sequence continues at coordinate 1,378,348 of NZ_JADYWG010000001.1, forward strand.
ATACGTGAGTGGCTCGATCGACCTCAGCCACGCCTGACTATGCTCTTCTGTAGCGGCAGTGGGCAGCGTTTGCCGAGGACAATCAGAACGAGGAGCACCTGCACAGTGAGCGCGCTCTTCGAGTTCCTCGTCATGGTCTTCGCTGCGCTCATCCCGTGGGATCCGACAAATCACCGAGCACGTGATCGACGACTCTTTGACGCCAACAAAGTGGCCTGCGCCATCCGGGCGTTGGACGGCCGGGTTCTCAACATTGGCACTGAATGGAGCGTCGGCGTGTGTGAAATCGCCGACGGCCGCCTCACCTTCGTTCCCGAACTCGGAATTGTGGGCGATCGCACTATTCCCGTGCTCAGCGCTACCGCTGTTGCGGGAGAACCAGAGTTTGGGGTCCCTGCAGCCTGGGCAGACTCCGCTCACTTTGTCATCTCGACACGCGATGGTGACCTGTTCTGGGCCTTCCCCAAGCACCTCTCAAGCGAAGTGCTTGCGCTGCTCTTTCCTGAGCGGCAACGCGCTTAAGAAAACACGGCAGCGACGCTCCAAGCCAACAAGAACATCGTTTCCAGCCAGGCGCATCGTGGCGCGCGAATCGCGGCGCCGCTCCGGCCGGGTCGTGCTTCCTAGGTCAATGGCACATCGGGTTCAACCGATGCGTCCGACACCGGGGATGAAACGGCCGACGCGCATCGCGTATTCGGCGTAGTCGACGTAGCGTTCGACGAGCATGCGCTCCTCCCAGCGTGCTTTGGCCATGAGCAGCGCCACGAGCGCCAACCATGTTCCGAGGTGCCACCAGGATGCGCCGGCCAACGCGACACCGAGGGAACCAACCAAGAGGCCGCTATAGATCGGATGGCGAACCCAGCCGTAGAGGCCATCCGTTACCAGCTCTGAGCTCGCGAGCGGCACCGGGTTGGCAGTGAGGGAACGGCCAAGCCCGCGCACCCCGAGGACCGCGACGACCGCTCCGGCGAGCGCGAGCACGCCAGCGACGCTGAAAGCGATTGCGTCTCTGTGCCACAGCGGATCAGTCCACGGCACAAGCACCAACGCAGCGATCAGCACAAATTGGAGCGCAACAAGTGCGAGCCCGATCACGCGTCTGTTCATTAGCGCCTCTTCCTCGTGACGTCCTGACTAGAGGCTACGACCTGTCGTTAGGTACGTCGAGAAAGGTAGCGGGGCGACTTCGCCCCGTGAGTAGCGCGCGCAGCACCCACCCTGTTGGAAACTCAGGAAATCCGAGGATGCGTTCCTGCGACCCGCCAAGCTAACAGGGCTCGCATTGCCACCCCGCGAGATTTTCCTGAATTTCCGACGGCGAGGGGCGAGCATCACAGCGGCGCGCGACGTGAGGGGCGAGGCTCGAGGCTGTCCCATGCCCCTCGACTTGGCGCGACGCTAGAGATAGTCGACAGAGTCAGCACATGGAAAGATTCGAACGTGACTGACACGACTCCCGAATCAGCTTCGGAGATAGCCGCGGATGACGAGACCACGTTTCCGTGGCTGCGAGTCGCGATCGCCACCCAAGTTGTCGCGATTGTGTGGGGCTTCTTTCCCCTCAACGATCCCGAAGCCGGATTGATCACCTCTGGTGTGATCGGGCTTTTACTGCTTATCCAAGTGGGCCGCGGGAGCGAATGGGCCCGCAAAGGTTTTCTCGCGATCAACATGTGGGCACTCGTGCTTCGAGGGCTTGTCGCCTTCGCAGCACAGTACTTTCCGAAGGCGGAATACGAGATCAACTGGGTGAATATGTGCCTGAGCGGCATCGCGGTCTACGCGGTGCTCAAACTTGCGCAACTCGCCCCCACCGCTCGCCCGGCGGCTCCCGCTCCCGCTCCCGAATAGCTCGCGGGCGAAGCAACACCACCGGCGTAGGCTGGAACGATGGATGACGCTTCGAATTCAGGCTGCGGAGACAGCTGCACCTGCACTCCCCAGCGCAGTTCCGCAGCCCCTCTCGGCATGCCACTGGCAGCACCGCCCGCGTCATCCTCAGCATTAACCGCCGACCCGCCCGCCGCATCCGGATCCGCGTCATCCTCAGCAGCAACATCCGCGCCACCGACCGCCGGAACCGGCGACCACCGTGTCGAGCAGGCTGCGATTCCCGCGGGCACCTTCGTGATGGGCGACTCGTCAGGCGACCGCAACGCCGCCGATGGCGAACTGCCGCAACATCCAGTCTCTCTGAGCGCTTTCTCCATCGACGTCACGAGTGTGACGAACGACGACTTCGCACGATTCGTGGATGCCACGGGCTACCTCACCGAGGCAGAAACGTTCGGAAATTCGGCAGTCTTCCATCTCGCTGTCGACGCCCCCAAGGAAGACATTATGGGGCGGGCCGCAGGAGCTCCGTGGTGGTTCGGCGTGACTGGTGCCGACTGGCAGCACCCCGGCGGGCGCAATTCTTCCCTCGAAGGTTTGGGCGATCATCCGGTCGTGCACATCAGCTTCAACGACGCCGAAGCATACTGCGCCTGGGCGGGCCGACGACTTCCCACCGAGGCCGAGTGGGAATATGCCTCTCGCGGCGGTCTCGACCAGTCCAAGTACCCGTGGGGCGACGACGAAATGGATGCCAGCGGCTGGCGCACCAACATCTTCCAAGGTGACTTTCCCCGCACCAACACTCTCGATGATGGTTACCTGACCACCGCGCCCGTGCGCAGCTTCGAGCCCAACGGCTACGGACTCTTCCAAACCGTCGGCAACGTGTGGGAGTGGTGCTCTGACTGGTACGACGCGAACTACTATTCGACACTCGCCGCCGATGCGCCCACCGACAACCCGGCCGGCCCCAGCGGGGGAACCGTTCGGGTGCTGCGCGGCGGCAGTTACCTATGCCACATCTCGTACTGCAACCGTTATCGCAACTCGGCCCGCTCGCAGAACACTCCCGATTCCTCGATGGGCAACGCCGGGTTCCGCACTGTCGCACTGTAGCTAGCCCGTCGACTCGCGAGCGAGCGCTAGGGCGTTGCCACCTCAAAGGTGTTGCACGCGCTCGGACCGCCGTTGAGCCCGGTCGTAAACCACTGCTGACGCTTATCGCTCGAGCCGTGCGTCCACGACTCGGGAGTTACCTGACCCTGGGTCGACTCTTGGATGCGGTCGTCGCCTACAGCCGAAGCTGCGCTCAGAGCATCCGCAATTTGGGCATCCGTGACGGGGTCAAGAAAGACCACCCCGTCATCGTTAGTGATGGTGGATGCCGCCCCCACCCACGCTCCCGCGAAACAGTCTGCCTGCAACTCGAGTCGCACCGAGTCGGATGACGGGCCCGTTGTTTGACGATCGAGGCCCTCCATAATTCCTGTGGAATTCTGAATGTGGTGGCCCCACTCATGCACAATGACATACATCTCGGCCAGAGGCCCGCCGGAGGAACCGAACCGGCTGCGCAGGTCATCGTAGAAAGCGGTGTCGACGTAGATCTTCTCGTCGGCAGGGCAATAGAACGGCCCCGTCGCGCTCGTCGCGCCACCGCATCCGGTGTTGACCTGATCAGTGAAAAGAACAACGTTGGTGGTGCGGTAGCCGTCGACCTGCCCCTCCCAATAGGTATCGAGCGAATCTGCTGCTCCGGCGATACGGCAATCGATGCCGCTATTGGCTTTCTCTGCCGTAGTGCATTCCGTGAGCGCTTGGCCCTGTTCTTGCTCTCCGCTCGGTGCACCGCCGCCCACAAGCCCGGTCAAATCGACGCCGAGAACTTGAGACGCGATGAAGAGCCCAATGACCAGCAGTGTGCTGCCGCCGCCGACCGCGATTCCGGTGTTGCGCCCGCGCCGGGAGACTTTGTCTGGATTGATGCGGGCATTGTCGTTGAACGTCATAGAGGGAATTTACTATGCACCGGGACCACATCCCGATCTACTCAGATATCCTTGAGGAATGAATTTCATCTCCGTAATCACCGTTCTCGGCAAGGCAGTGCTCGTCGTTATGGGTGCGATTGTTGCGCTCACGGGCATCATCTTGCTCGTGAACCTGGCCGTTCCGAGCTTGCTCGCCGGCTTCACGCACTAAATGCGTCACCTCGACGGACGCGTTAGCTGAGCGACACCCACATTTCAGCGATTCTTCGGACAACTCCGACACGGGAGTTCTAGGCTAAAGGCCTACCGAAGGAGAACGTGATGCGCGAGTCCAAAGATGTAGTCCGCCAGATCACCGTCGCTGCGAGCGCGACCTTTGCCCTCATCGGGGCCTTCGTGGGATCTGGCGCCTATGGCGGCACCCCCGTAGAGGAAGTTGCAGGCGGTGCGCTGAGCGCCGATGCTACCGTCATCGCCCCGGCCGGTGCAGCATTCACCATCTGGAGCATCATCTACTTCGGCCTCGTCGCCTACGCCGTGTGGCAGATGCTGCCGAAACAGACCAGCACCGAGCTGCACCGTCGCGTGGGGTACTGGGTTGCTGCCTCTCTCGTGTTGAATGCGGCCTGGATTCTCTCGATTCAGTTCGACATGCTCGCTCTGAGTGTTCCGGTGATCATCCTCTTGCTCATCGTGCTCATCCGGGCCTACCTCATCACCGTCAAGCTGCCCGCTGCCGGCGCAATCGACACCATCATCACCGACGGCACCATCGGTCTCTACCTCGGTTGGGTCTGCGTCGCCACCGCAGCCAATATCGCCGCGTGGCTCACTGCCATCGGCTTTACGGGCTTCGGCATCTCGCAGGATGTGTGGGGCGTCGCTGTTGTCTTCGTTGCTGGCGCCGTCGGTATCGCCCTCGCTGCCCGTGGCCGCGCGCACTTTGCGCCATCGCTTTCGCTGAGCTGGGGGCTCGCATGGGTTGCCGTTGGACGCCTCACCGGCGACCTCATCTCGCAGCCCACCGCGGTCGCTGCGATCGTTGCTCTCGTCGCCGTACTCGCCAGTGCCGCGGTGTTCACCGCCGCACGCCTGAGGGCTGAACAGACCGCTCAATGAACGATCGACGCGCCTCACGCAAACGCTGGTTAGGCCTCCTCTTCATCAGCATTGCCGTGGCGCTCATCATCGTTGACTCGACGATTGTTAACGTTGCCATCCCGTCGGTTGTCGAAGACCTCGACCTTAATTCCACTCAAGTGCAGTGGGTGCAGGAAAGCTACACCCTTGTTTTCGCTGCACTACTGCTCGTGTTTGGCACCCTCGCTGACCGCTACGGTCGTCGCAAGGTTCTGCTCATCGGTGTGGCGATTTTCGCTCTCTCCTCGATTCTTGCCGCCACTGCCGCGACGGGCGAACTGCTGATCGCTTCCCGCCTGGTGCAGGGCGTCGGCGGGGCAATGATCCTTCCGTCGTCACTCTCGACGATCAACGCAACCTTCCGCGGCCGCGAGCGCGCTATCGCCTTCGCCGTCTGGGGCTCCACCATCGGCGGCATGGCGGCTGTCGGCCCGCTCCTCGGCGGCTGGCTCACGACGTATTACTCCTGGCGCTGGGCCTTTGGCATCAACGTGCCGCTCGGCGTCATCATCGTTATCGGCATCCTGATCTTCACGATCGAATCGAAGGAGCCCTCGGCCCAACGACGAGTGGATGTCGTGGGCGCGGTTCTCTCTGTCGTGCTGTTTGCGTCACTGGTCTTCGCTCTCATTGAGGGCCGCAGCTATGGCTGGTTCTTCAGCGACACCCCTCCCGCCTTCTGGACGTGGGACGTCTCCCCTATCCCCTTCGCCTTTGCCCTCGCCCTCGTGAGCGGCATCGTGTTTGTGCGCTGGGGTTTCGCTCGCGAGCGCGCGGGCAAATCGACGATGCTCGCGTTTGGACTGCTGAAGATTCCGTCGTTCCGCAATGGAAATATTGCTGCGATGATCGTCTCTCTCGGTGAGTTCGGCATCATCCTGTCGCTACCGCTGTGGCTGCAGAACGTGCTCGGCTATGACGCCCTGCAGACTGGTTTCGTCATCCTCGCCCTCGCTATTGGTTCGTTCGTCGCGAGTGGCTTCGCCGGTGCGTTCGGCAACAAGGTGACTCCTGTCACGATCGTGCGCGTCGGAATCGGCGCCGAGATCGTGGGGGTGCTGATCGTCGCGTTCGTCCTGAGCCCAGATGCCGCCTGGTGGCACATCGCGCCCGGCCTCTTCATCTACGGCTTCGGAGTCGGTCTCGCCACCGCCCAACTCACGAGCGTTGTGCTCAAGGACGTGCCTCTCAGCCAGTCGGGTCAGGGCTCCGGAACCCAGAGCACCGCTCGCCAGATCGGCTCTGCGCTCGGAATCGCAATCTTGGGAACCGTGCTCTTCGCGAGCCTCGGCACCGGGCTCGACGCCAAGCTTGCGGAGCGCGCGGACATCCCCGCCGAAGCCCGCACCCAGATCGTGGATCTCGTCGTCGACTCCGCCGGCACCGGCATCAGCGCGCTCGATGCTCAGTCGCCGGATGCCGCAGCCGACGCCCGTCAAGCGTTCACCGATTCGACACGGTATTCCGCGCTCGCGGCTGCCGGTTTCCTTGCGTTTGGATTCCTCGCCAGCCTTCGTCTCGACGCTGGACGCCGCGGCGACGATGACGCCGAGGGTGCCGGCGATGACGAGAGTGACGGCGCTGGTGCACGCTACGCTGCAGAGTCAACTGACGAGTCCGCGCGAGAATAACCGCCGGGTAGAGATACACAAAGGCTGCCGCCCCACGCTATGTGGGGCGGCAGCCTTCTCTGTAGATCAGTGCTGTTAGCGGGGCTTCTTCTGCTTGAGATCCTTTTCGTGCACGGGCTCTTCGCCGCTCGCGCGACGCGCTGCGTAGTAATCACGAGCTTCGTTCTGGCGCTGAGCTTCGATGCCGGAGGCGATCGGTGCGCGCACCAACTCGTCGGTCAGGCCGAACGCGGCCACGAGATCCAGAGCTTGCGGACGCAGACGCGGCAGCAGACGGTCGTCGATGTAGTCGGTGATCGCTTGCGCGCGGTTCGTGGAGATTCGACCGTGCATGAGGTACCACGCGAGGTTCTTCTCGATGAGCGAGAAACCGAAGAGGTCACGCAACCAGGTCATGACCTGAGCGGTGTCCTTATCTTCGATCTTCTCGATGGCGCGAGTGAACGCCTCCCACTGGAGCAGCTCGGCATGCGCGTACGCAGTCATGATGAGCTGGTTCTGGTGGCTGTTGAAGAGAGCGGCAGCCTCAGCCTGCGGAAGCTTGCTTGCTGGACGCAACTTGCCCGCGACATCCGCCACCATCGTCTCGACACGGTCAGTGAGCAGCTGGCGCTGGGAGTCGGTGTCGCGAACGTAGCCGATGGAACGAGCGGTTGAACCGAAGTCCACCACGTTCTGGGCGAAGCGGCGAAGACCCGTGCGGTTGACGGCGGCCTCGTTGACTTGGTCGGCAACGTAGTGCGCCATGGCGCCAACATCCGCTCCCGCAAATTTGCGCGAGTAGTCGGTGAGCAGGCGCTTAGCAACCAACTGCAGCAGCACGTTGTTGTCGCCCTCGAAAGTGACATAAACGTCCATGTCGGCGCGCATTTGCGTGAGGCGGTTTTCGGCCATGAAGCCAGAACCACCACAAGCCTCGCGAGACTCTTGCAGGATGTCGAGCGCAGCCCACGTGCTGAGCGGCTTCAGTGCGGCCGCAATAGTCTCGAGGTCTTGACGGTCAGCATCGGTGTCAGTGCGACCCGAGAAAACGCCATCGAACTTGTCGAGGAACTCCTCGTGGGCAAATGACATTGCGTAGGTCTGCGCCAAGCGCGGCAGCAGGCGACGCTGGTGACGCTGGTAGTCCAGAATTACTTCTTCGTTGGTGTTGCTGGATGCCGTGAACTGTCGACGCTCTGAGCCGTACTTGATAGCAATCGTGAGGGCCATTTTGCTCGCGAGCACTGCGGCACCATCGAGCGAAACGCGACCCTGCACGAGCGTGCCGAGCATCGTGAAGAAGCGACGACCGGGGCTGTCGATGTCGGAGGCGTAGTCGCCGTTCTCGTCAACGTTGCCGTAGCGGTTGAGGAGGTTGGTGCGGGGAACGCGAACGTGGTCAAAGTGAAGGCGACCGTTGTCGATACCGTTCAGGCCGCCCTTGAGACCATCGTCTTCGGTGGAGACTCCGGGGAGCGGGCCGTTGTCGTCGCGCAGCGGAACGTAGAACGCGTGCACGCCGTGGTTGACGTCCTTAGTGATGAGCTGAGCGAAGACAGTTGCTGCCTTGCCGTGCAGGGCCGCGTTGCCGAGGTATTCCTTCCACGCCGCGCGGAACGGGGTGTTGATGACGAACTCATCGGTGTCGGGGTCGTAGGTCGCCGTGGTGGCGATGCTCGCGACATCCGATCCGTGACCGATCTCGGTCATCGCGAACGCGCCGGGAGTCTTGAGGCTCATAATGTCGGGCAGCCACTTGTCGTGGTGCTCTTTCGTGCCGAGGTGGACGACGGCGGAACCGAAGAGTCCCCACTGCACGCCCGACTTGATCTGCAGCGACGGATCAGCCAACACGGTCTCTTCGAACGCGGCGATGTTTCCGCCGTGGTCGTCGTTGCCGCCAAGGTCAACCGGGAACGCGCGGTGAACAGCTTTGTTCTCGACGAGGAGCGACAACTGGTGCAGAACACGCTCGCGGTGGTCTTGCATCGAGAGCCCGTCGACGCGGTGGAACTCGGGGTTCGACATGAGCGTACGGGACTCTTTGCGCTCCTTCGCCCACTTGCCAAGAAGGTATTCGCCCAACCATTCGACATCGATGGTGGGGGCAGCGGCGGCACTATCTGTCGTCGCTGCAGCAGAGGAAGGTGCGGCGTTGTTGGCGGGGGTGGATGACTCCGGCGCCGACTCGGTCGCCGTGTGGTCGTGAACCTGGGTCATGGCTATCTCGATTCGTCAAAGTTCGGTAATCACAACGTACGACTGGTGCGAGCGGGTGCAAAGTGTCTCGTTCACGGTCAACCAAGTGGATGCCGGACCCACCGCATCCCTTTGTGCAAAACCGCAAAACAGCCGCCGTAGCGTTGTGGGAACTAGTGCGAATATCGCTCCTGATACCTCGGGAATCTTTGTTCAGGTGCTGTTGTTGGCCTCCGTGAAAGGATGTAACTATGTCGACAATCACTCTCACCTCAGAAGACTTTGGCCAGGCGGTCACTAAAGACGGAATCCTCCTCGTGGATTTCTGGGCCGAATGGTGTGGCCCCTGTAAGCAGTTCGGGCCCATTTATGAAGCTGCAAGCGAAGCCCACCCGGACATCACGTTCGGCAAGGTAGACACCGAAGACCAGCAGGAACTCGCTGGCGCAGCAGGAATCACCTCGATTCCGACGCTCATGGTTTTCCGTGAAGGCGTACTCGTCTTCTCGCAGCCCGGAGCACTCCCCGCTCCTGCTCTCGAGCAGGTCATTGAGGGCGCCAAGAACCTCGACATGGTCGAGGTTCACAAGCAGGTTGCTGAACAGCAGGCTGCCGCTGAAGCTGGCGAAGCGCCGGCTGAGCACTCTCACTAACCAGAAGCACCACCGCAGACCACAAAGGCCCCGCCGACGCAATGTCGGCGGGGCCTTTTCTGCGTAATGCAGGTGGTGCGTTATTTCAGCGCGCCAGCGATTGCATCCACGAAGCTGTCGATTCCCCAGGGCAGCGAGAGCGCCGTGGGAGGCGATACCGAAGCGACGAGCGATGCGCCATTGACGGCAACGAGGCCACCGTTGGCGACAGCCGGGATGCTCTGCGCGTAAGGCTGCGCGGCGAAGATGTCGCCGACTTCTTCGGTCTCGGCATAGGCGATCAACAGATCGCTGTCGAGCTCATCGAGCTTCTCGTAGCTGAGCGTATAGAAGAACGTGGAGTCGCCATTCGAGAGAGCGTCGACGGCGGGCGCGTTCTCGAGACCGAGGTCGAGCAAGAACTCCACGCGGGGGTCGGCGGGCTTGTAGACGTAGAAAGTTCCGCCCACGTCGAAGGTGGCCGCAACGGTCTTGCCTTCGAACTCGGGATGCTCGGCCGCCTTCTCGGCGACGAGAGCGTCGATGTTGGCGAGCACGTCATCCGCGGCAGCAGTCTTGCCGAGGGCGCTGCCCGTGATGCTGATGACGTCGCGCCACGGAGTCGACCACGGCAGCTCGGGGTACGCAACGACAGGTGCGATCTCGCTGAGGAGATCGTACTGTTCCTCGGTGATTCCGGAGTAGGTTGCGAGGATCAAGTCAGGAGCGGCTTCCGCGATCTCCTCATAAGCGGGAGCATCCGTGGTCGCGGGGAAGATGAGCGGGGTCTCTGCGCCCATCTCGGCGAGAGCATCCGCCGCCCACGGCAGAACGCCGTTCTCATCGCCACCGTAGTTCTGGGCTTCCATGCCCACCGGCACGACGCCGAGAGCGAGAACCGCGTCGCCGCTGCCCCAACCCAGGGTGAGGACGCGCTGCGGTTCGCTCTCGATGACTGTTTCACCGAAGGCGTGCTCGATCGTGACAGGGAATGCGTCGGATGCTGCGGGCGCATCCGTTTCGCCTTCGGACGTTGAGGCGGCGCAACCGCTCAACGCGATGAGAGCGGCGGTGGCCGCAGCGAAGGCTGCAAGGCGGGAACGGCGTGACATTGATCTCCTCAATCGGACGATAGGTGCACAGTAAGGATAGGCTTACCTTAGTGAGTTGCGCAAGCAGCGTGCGGGCGAACATGCCGGCAGGGCGCTGGGGCACAGGCGGCGCCGGCGTCCGACGACAGTGCCACTAGCGCCCCGAGCGACGCCCCAGCGGGATGACCATCGGTGAGCCAGAAACCGGATCGGCCATGATCTGAGCCTCGAGCCCAAACGCCTCCCGCATCCGCTCTGCTGTAACAACCTCGGAAGGTGTTCCCTCGGCGATGATCTGCCCCTCGCACATGAGGATCATATGGTCGGCGTAGCGGGCGGCAAGGGTGAGTTCGTGCAGCACCATCACGATCGTGGTGCCACGTTCACGATTGAGATCAGCGAGAACGTCGAGCGCATCAAGCTGGTGGCGCACGTCGAGGAACGTGGTGGGCTCGTCGAGCAGCAGAACGTCGGGATCCTGGCTCAGAGCCATCGCGATCCACACCCGCTGGCGCTGCCCACCCGAGAGCTCCTCGATGCGCCGCGACGCCAACTGGGCCGTGTCGGTCGCTTCGAGCGCGTGCTCGACAGCCGCTTCATCCGCCGCCGACCACTGCTGAAACCAGCCCTGATGCGGGTAGCGTCCGCGAGCCACGAGGTCGCGAACGGTGATGCCCTCCGGCGCGATTGGCGACTGAGGCAAAATGCCCACCACCTGCGCGATCTCTTTCGACGGCACCGAGTGGATGTCGCGCCCATCGAGCATCACGTGACCCGAAGCCGGTCGCAGCAACCGTGACAGCCCGCGCAGCAGCGTCGACTTGCCGCAGGCGTTGGCGCCCACAATCACGGTGACCTTGCCGTCGGGGATCTCCACGCTCAACTTCGACACAATGTCGCGGCCGCCATAGTTGAGGGTGACGTTGTCGGCGCGCAACGAGTGCGCGGGGCGTTGGGGCGCGTGGTTCTGGGGTGCGTCAGCCTGGGTCACGAGGCACGTCCTTCGCGGTTGGTGGTGGAGATGAGCCACAGCAGATACGGGGCGCCCACGATGCCGGTGACAATTCCGGTCGGCACCTGGGTTCCGGCAGTGAGCAAATGTTGAGCGACGAAATCGGCACCGAGCACGAGCACAATCGCGACCAGGGCACTCGGCACCAGCGCGAGGCCTCCCCCGCGCACCAGGCGACGAGCGATCGGGGCGGAGACAAAGGCGACAAAGGCGAGGGGGCCCACGAGTGCTGTCGCGATGGCGACGAGAGCGACGGCAACGACGATGAGGGCAAGCCGCGACCGTTGCACGGAGACCCCAAGACCCGCAGCAAGATCATCGCCGAGCTGCAGCATCCGGAGTTTGGAGGCGAGAACGGCCACCGCGGGGAGCAAGATGGCAAGGCTAACGGCCATGATGAGGATGTCGTCCCAGCTGGCACCGCCAAGCCCGCCCACCATCCAGACGAGAGCTTGTTGCGCATCGCGCACATCACCGCGCGTGATGAGGTACCCGAGCACGGATTGCGCCATGAACGCAATACCGACGCCGATGAGCACGAAGCGCATGCCGTTCATGCCGGAGCGCCACGAGAGCAAGTAGATCGTGAACGCGACGAGAAGCGCACCGACGAGCGCGGAGAGCGAGACGATGAGGCCTGTCGCGCCGAACACGAGCAAGCTCAGCACGGCGGCGACGCTGGCGCCACCACTGATGCCGATGATGTCGGGACTCGCCAACGCATTGCGCAGGAGGCTTTGGAAGAGAGCCCCCGCGAGGCCGAACGCGATCGCCACCAGGATGGCAAGCAGCACGCGCGGTAGCCGCAACTTGAAGACAATGAACTGGTCGGATGAGGTGCCGCCGCCGAAGAGAGTTGCGAGCAGATCGGGCAGCGTGAGCGTATATGCCCCAACGGCAATACTGACGAGAGCGAGCGCCACTGCGGCAACGATGAGCCCGATGGTGATGCGGAGAGTACGGGCCGTCAACGGGACTCGAGAGGCTCGGCTGGCGCTCACGGTTGCGCCCCGCATGGCGGTCACAGCCCGGCCAACTTCACTCGGCGCACGAGGGCGATCATGACCGGCGCACCGATGACGGCGACGACGAGCCCCGCCTCGAGCTCGGAAGGCGCGACCACGAGACGGCCCACGATGTCGGCGATCAGAAGCAGGCTGGGGCCGACGACGGCGGAGACAGCGATAATCCAGCGGTAGTCGGGGCCAGTGAAGGGGCGCACGATGTGGGGAACAACGAGACCGACGAAGACGATGGGGCCGGCAAGCGCGGTGGCGGAGCCGCACAGGAGAACGATGGCTCCGGCAGCAACGGCACGCGCAACATAGACCCGCTGGCCGAGGCCGCGAGCGAGGTCATCTCCGAGGGCGACAAGGTTGAGCATCCGCCCCGAAATGATCGCGAGGAGTGCACCGGCGACAACGAAACCGATCGTGAGGCGCACGGCTTCGAGGTCGCGGCTGGCGAGCGACCCGACGGACCAGAACCGGAAGGTGTTGAGGGTGTCGGTGTCGGAGATCAAAACCAGGGAAATCACGGAGGTGATGCCGGCGGTGACGGCGGTTCCGGCAAGCACGAGCTTGACCGGGGTGGCACCTTCGCGGCCCAGAGAGCCGATCGCGTAGACGATGGCAGCAGCGCCCGCGGCTCCTGCGAAGGCGAACCAGATGTAGCCGGTGGGATTCGTGATCGAGAGAACACTGATCGCGAAGACGACCGCGAGCGAGGCACCGGCGTTGACGCCGAGCAGCCCGGGGTCGGCGAGCGGGTTGCGGGTGACGCCCTGCATGACCGCTCCTGCGACTCCGAGAGAGAGCCCAGCGAGCAAGCCGACGATCGTGCGCGGCAAGCGCAGTTCACGAATCACGAGCTGGTCGTTGTTGCCTGCCTCCGGGTCGAAGAGTGCTTGCCCAATTTGTGAAAACTCGACGCCGCGAGCGCCGAGCGCGAGACTCAGCACGAGCACAATCGCGAGCAAACCAAGAGCTGAGCCGAGAGTGAGCCAGCGCTGGGTGCGGAGGCTCAGTCGTGCGCGCGAAGCCGAGGCAGTCTGGGTCATGGTCGGGGGCGGTGGTGCGAGCTACTGCGCTTCGGACTTGCCGAGACGCCAGTACCCCATGAACGCAACCTGCTTGCGGTCAACGCCCGTCTCGCTCACGAGAAAACGGCGCAGCATTTTGATGACGCAGGCCTCCGCGGCAAGCCACGCGTAGAAGTGCGTTCCGGATGCTTCGCCCGGCGAATCCCAGAGGAGCTCGGTATCGACATCGATATCACCGAGTGGTTGCGCGGCCGGCGAGAGCGCAGGCAACACGAGTGAGGCGTTAGCTTGCGTCCACGCCCGGACGGCGGGGTCGAGCACGGAACCTGCGGGCTGCGTGCCCCGCGGTAGCCACGTGACGTGGCAGTTGCTCGGAAGGTTCAGCGGCGGCTGGTCTGCGGCATCCGGAATCTCGATGAAAGCGTGAGCCTGAACGCTGGAGTCGAGGCGTTCGAGGATGCTGCAGATAGCGGGCGCCGAGGTTTCGTCACCGGCGAGAAGAACGGTGCGGGCGGGGCCGGGGTGCCAGTCGATGCCGATGCCCGAGTGGATGCTCGCGGCGTCGGGCCCGACAATGATGACTTCGTCACCGGCTGCTGCGCTCGAAAGCCAGCGCCCGGCGGGACCATTGGCGCCGTGGAACACCATGTCGACGTCGATCTCGCGGAGCTCGGGACGCACGGCACGGATCGTGTACGTGCGGAACGGGTTGCGGGCCTCGTCGGGCAGCGCACGCCAGCGGGCGTACCACGTGCCATCGGCGATGGTCTGCGGATCGTTCGCGCCGATGTCGCTCAGGCCGATGCCCGGCAGCGGAAAAACGATCTTGATGCGCTGGTCGAAACCATCAGTGCCGAAGGTCTCAAACTCAGCGCCCGCGAAGGTAACCCGCTTAAAGTGAGGCGAAAGTTCGCGGATGCTTTCCACGCGGGCAGCGAATGGTCGATAGCCCGGGCGGGCGTCCTTCGCGATCTCGCGCTCCAAGGTAAGCATTGCCTAAGTATGGCATACCTAACCTGAAGCGAAAAGGGTCAGATCTCGCGGCTCTTCTGCAGTCGACGGTCACGTTTGCTGCGCGACAGCGGGAATGTGCGTTCGAGATATGGCTCGAGAACAAGTCGCTTCAGAGCAATGAAAATGAGACTGCCGCCGAGCCAATAGGCGACGAAACCCATGCTCGACAACTGCGTATTGATCGCAAAGCTGAACATGCTGATCACCACGCCCACACCGACGAATAGCCACACCCAAGCACCTGCCACCCGGTTGCGTGACGACTGCTGATCCTGAGCGCGCGACTCGAATGAATCGACCCGGCCGCTCAACTCATCGCTCTCGATGCTGGCGAAGAGATCCCGAACCGGCACCCCGAGTGCATCCGCGACCAGCGACAGCGTTTCGAGGCTGGCGTCACTCCCCGCTTCTAACCGTTGGATGGTGCGGATGCCGACACCACACTCAGTGGCGAGCTTCTCTTGGGTCCAGCCGCGCTCACGGCGCAGATCAACTATGCGTGTCTCGTTCATGTGACCAATACTCCACGATGCGGTGGATGCGGGCTACGCCAGTAACGCGCCAAAGGCACGCCACCTCGCCGCCGGTAGCCCGCCAGCCTCCCAACATCAACCGCCGAACGCAGCCAGGTGCTTTTCGGATGCGGCGAGCAACCGTTCGAACACAGCGATAACGTCAGGTGCCGTGAACTCATCCGCGGCTGCCGCCAGGTCACGGATGTCGGTCTTTTCGACGGTGCGAGCCGCCTCGTAGGCGTCATCGCGGCTAACCGATCCCTGGGCGAGCAATGAGTCGTAGAGCTCCTGCATGCTCTCGGACTCGAATTCGCCGACGGGTTGTCCGACGGTGGGGTCGGCCAGACCGTAGCGCTCGAGCAGGGTTTGCACCGCGGAAAGATGGCTACTTTCCGAGTTCGAAACACGGTCAAACACCTTGTCGCCATAGAGGTCGCCGAATGCGACATACAGGTCGTGAGCTACTTTTTCCTCTTCAGCCATGAGGGAGAGCGTCGCTTCTTCAGCGCCCGTAAGCGTGCCACTTTCGAGAGTGAGATTTTCGCCCATCGAGCTGTCATTCGAGTCATGACCATTCCGGCCCTCGCGTTCCATGTTCGATGAATCCTGCCCCTCTCCTGCTGAGTGGCCCGAGTTTCCGTGCGAGAAGCCGCTCTGGCTTGACCCAGCACCGGCTGAGATACGGCCGAGGCCGGTACCGACAGCGAAACTGGCTCCCGCGACGAGAGTGACAGCGAGTACGCCGCCGACGATTGAGGTGGTGATGATGGTTGCCTTGCGCATGTGATGCTCCTGTTCCTTGTGTATAGGCACACAGTGCGCTCCCGATGTGCAGAGGGAGATGCAGCCGTGTGGAGATCGTGTGGAGACTGCATTTTCGCGCCGTGGAATAAGGTGAGGTATGCCAACCGTGCTGGTCGTCGAAGATGAGCGGGACATCCGCGAGGTGCTCCGTCGCTACCTTGAACGCGCCGGATTTTCGGTGCTCACGACCGGTTCGGGTGCCGAGGCATTCAAACTGTTCGCTTCGGCAGATCTCGTTCTGCTCGATCTTGGCTTGCCCGATATTGAGGGATCCGACCTTCTTCGCGAGATCAAAACTCTGGGCAGCCTCCCGGTCATCGTCTTGACCGCTCGGAGCACAACCGAGGAACGCATTCGCGGCCTCGAACTCGGCGCCGATGACTATGTCACGAAGCCCTTCAGCCCCCACGAGGTTGTACTGCGTGTCCAAGCCGTACTGAATCGCCACGGTGGCAGCACGACCGAGAATGAGGTCACTACCTACGGCAGCGGCCGCCTTCGAATCGATGACCATTCCCATCGCGCGTGGTTGGATGACGTGGAGCTCGACCTCACCCCCACCGAGTGGGGGCTTCTGTCTGCAATCGCCGCTGCCGCCGGCCGGGTCTATTCACGCTATGAGTTAGTGAATCGGGTGCGCGGCTACGAATATGAGGGCTACGAGCGCACAATCGATTCCCACATCAAGAACCTGCGCCGCAAGCTCGGAACAGAGGGAACGCACGTCGTCGAAACAGTGCTCGGTGTGGGGTACCGCCTCGGGTTCGCTAAGGATGAGGCAGGACGATGACGCGCACCTCCGGGCTTAACCTGTGGGGCTTTGGAGCCTTGGGCACACGCATCCTCCTCGCGTTTCTCGCGGTCGCAATCTCCACAGTGTTGGTGCTGGCCGGAGCCGCCCTCATCGGTGTCGACCGCGGGGTGCAAGCGGGGGAACAAGCCGATCGACAGGAGGTTGCCGACGCCATCGCCGCCACCGCCGCTGAATCTTTTCAGCGTGCGGGAAGCTGGGATGCGGCTGATCTGTCGCGCGCCGTGCGCATCGGCGAAGCAGCATCCGCTCGACTCGTGATCCTCGATTTGGCGGGCACAACGGTTGTCTCAAGCGGCATTCCTAATGAAAACTCGCCCGGTGGTGGAGGCGCACTGAGTTCCTCGGCCAGCGTCGCAGACGTGACAGTCGACGATGCGGTCGTCGGTACCGTGCGAGTGGCTTTATCGACGGCCAGCTCGTCCCGCGTGCTCGACATAGCGTGGGCGTGGATTGTGATCGCCGCCTTCGCCGCGCTTGCTATCGCGTTCACGGCAAGCTGGGTTGTCACCCGTTTTCTTGTTGGCCCGTTGCACCGGGTGACGGATGCTGCCCGCGCATTCACTGCGGGAGATCGCACGTCACGAGTAGATGGCCGCGCGCCCGGCGAGCTCGGAGAACTTGCCGTCGCGTTCAACGGGATGGCCGACGAGGTTGCGCGCTCTGAACGCGACCGTCGCAATCTCACCGCCGATGTCGCTCACGAATTGCGCACCCCGCTTGCTGCGCTTCAAGCAGGTCTCGAAGAGCTTCGCGATGGCTTGGTCGTTCCCGATGCTGAACGACTTGCTGCACTGCACGATCAGTCGTTGCGGCTCGGTCGCATCGTCGCCGACCTGGCCGAACTAGCTGCCGCCGAAACCGCCGGGGCTCTGCCCCACGAGAGCCGTGTGGATCTGGCTCAGATTTCCCAGGAAGAGGTAGCGCTGCATGACGCCCAACTTCGAGCGGCCGGGCTTCACGTCATCACCAATCTTCCCGAGCCAGTGTTTGTGCAGGGCGATGCCGACCGGCTTCATCAGGCGGTCGGCAACGTTATCGCCAATGCTGTGCGCTATTGCCGCGACGACGACTCACTGACGGTTGCGCTGGCCGTGCAGGGCGACGATGCGGTACTCACGATTTCTGATACCGGCCCCGGCATCCCCGTGGACGATCTGCCCTACGTTTTCGATCGGCTCTGGCGGGGCACCGCAGCCCGCGACATCTCCGGTTCCGGTATCGGTCTCGCGGTCGTGCGCGAGGTTGTCGACCAGCACGGAGGCAGCGCCGAAGTCGAGTCTGCTGTCGGAGAGGGAACCCGGATCATCATCCGGCTCCCCCTCGCAACTGCCTAAAACTCAGGCGGCCCGTCATAGGGGGCGTCATCATCCGAGTAGAACGGGATGTCGTTTTCGTCGCCGGGAACGGATGCTGCCGGGGCGGGCGCTTGGCGCTGAGCCGGTCGTGAAGGAGCCAACTTGGATGCCGCTGGGCGAGATGCCGCGGGGCGAGATTGGCGTGACGGCGCGGAAGTCGACGCGCTGACAGCAGGCGCCGCGGCAAAGGCGGGCGAAGCGGCAGCCGCCACCGGTGGCGCAACAGCGGCTTCCGGCGACTCCCCCGCAACGACCGCAAGCACCGCAGCGCCATACGTCTCGAGTTTCTTCTCGCCCACACCGCTGATTTCCGACAGCTCAGCCAACGACTCTGGTTTGGTGACGGCAATGCCGCGCAGGGTGGCATCCGCGAACACGACGTACGCGGGCACACCGTTGTCGCGCGCGACTCCCGAACGCCAGGTGCGCAAATTCTCAAACAGATCGGTTGCCGAGGCGGGCAGGTCGGTCATAACCTTGCGCTTCGCCGCACCGCCCGCTGCACCGGAACCACGAGCCTTGCGAGGCGCTTCCTTGCGCAGTTTCACCGTGCGCCCGCCGCTCAGCACCGAGGCGCTCTCGGGCGTGATCGCGAGCGTGCCGTACTCCCCCTGCACCGTGAGCAATGACTGCGCGAGCAACTGCCGCACGACCGAGCGCCAGTCTTGCTCCGAGACATCCGAACCGATTCCGAACGTGGCCAGATCGTCGTGACGTTGCTGCGTCACGCGCGGCGTGGTCTTGCCGATGAGGATGTCGACCAGATGGCCGGCGCCAAACTTCTGGTTGCGCTCGCGCTCCAACCGCACAATGGTGGACATCAGCTTTTGGGCCGCGACAGTGCCATCCCACGACTCGGGCGGAGACAGGCAGGTGTCGCAATTGCCGCACGCGGTCGACTCTTGACCGAAGTAACCGAGCAGCTGCACGCGGCGACATTCCACGGTTTCGCAGAGCGCGAGCATCGCATCGAGGTGCGCGCTCAGGTTGCGACGGTGGGCCAGGTCGCCACCCGACTGATCGATCATGCGGCGCTGCTGCATGACATCCTGCAGTCCGTAGGCGAGCCATGCCGTCGCGGGCAGACCGTCACGACCGGCACGACCGGTCTCTTGGTAATAACCCTCGACGCTCTTGGGTAGGTCGAGGTGAGCGACAAAACGCACATCAGGCTTGTCGATGCCCATGCCGAACGCGATCGTCGCAACCATCACCATGCCCTCTTCGCGCAAGAAACGGCTCTGGTTGCTGGCGCGCACTCGCGAGTCGAGACCCGCGTGGTACGGCAACGCGGGGATACCGTTCTCCACCAAGAACTGCGCCGTCTTCTCGACCGAGGCGCGAGACAAGCAGTACACGATGCCGGCGTCGCCCGAGTGCTCGGTGTTCAGCAGCGTGAGCAATTGCTGCAGCGGCTGCGCCTTGGATTCAATGCGGTACTGGATGTTGGGCCGGTCAAAACTAGAAACATACTGCGTAGCGTCAGCGAGCTTCAGTCGCTGGGCGATCTCTTTGCGCGTGGCCTCAGTCGCGGTCGCGGTGAGCGCAATGCGCGGGACGCTCGGCCACAGGTCATGCAACACATCGAGCTGCAGGTAGTCGGGGCGAAAGTCGTGGCCCCACTGCGACACACAGTGCGCCTCGTCGATGGCGAAGAGCCCGATCTGGCCCTGCTTGAGAAGTGACACGGTGGACGAGACGCGGAGGCGCTCGGGCGCGAGGTAGAGAAGATCCAGCTCGCCAGCCCGGTACGCGTTTTCGACGCGAGTGCGCTCGTCGGCGGACTGGGTGGAGTTGAGAAACTCTGCACGGGCGCCAACGGCGGCCAGGGCATCCACTTGATCTTGCATCAAAGCGATCAGCGGGGAAATAACAACGCCGGTGCCCTCACGAACAAGCGCGGGGATTTGATAACACAGCGACTTGCCGCCACCGGTAGGCATGAGAACAAGCGCATCACCACCGCCGACGATGGTGTCGATGATTTCGCCTTGCTGCCCCCGGAAAGAGTCGTAACCGAACGTGGACTCAAGAACAGACTGGGCAGACACCATGCCGAGAAGTCTAGGCGCAGCCACTACCATTGGCATGATTAGTCCCCATAGCGACAGGCGCCATGTTCACCGTATTTCTTGGGCTTTCTAGCGCGCTCACATTCGGCGCCGCAGACTTTTTCGGCGGTATCGCAGCCAAGCGAATTAGCCCCATTTTGGCCACCGCCGTCGGTGCCGTTGCTGGCCTCGCTGTGCTGCTGCTGATCTTCCCGTTCGTCTCGAACGTGTGGTCAACCGAGGCCGTGCTCTATGGCGCGATCGCTGGCGTCAATAGCGCGGTGGCAATCGGCCTGCTGTACGCCTGCCTCGCGATCGGGCCGATGAGCATCCTCTCGCCCGTGACCGCGGTCATGTCGGCAATCGTCCCCGTGACGGTCGGCTTGCTGCGTGGAGAATCTCTCGGGGCGTTTGGGTTCGTCGCGATCCCGATCGCGCTCATTGCCGTCGTGCTCGTCGGGTTCGTTCCCGAAAAGGGTGCCGTGCGACCGAGCGCCAAGGCACTGCTCATGGCGGTTGGTGCGGGCAGTGCGATCGGGCTGTTCTTTGTGATCTTGGATGCCGCCCCCGACGACTCTGGCATCATCCCGGTCGTGGGAAACCGCGTCGTCAATGCGCTCCTCATGTTCTCGCTGTTCTTTGTGATGGCGGCGTTGGCCAAGCGCAAACGAGCCGGAGCACCAGCCCCTGCCCGCTCGTCCCTCTGGCGTCGCGGACTCTATTTCGCCATGATCGGCGGCACCCTCGACGTGATCGCCAACATGGCGATCATCACGGGGGTGCGCATCGGCGACCTCTCGGTCATTGCCGTGCTTACCGCCCTTTACCCGGCGGGCACTGTGCTGCTCGCGGCCATCGTTTTGCGTGAGCGAATTGCGCCCGTGCAATACCTGGGCATTGCGTTGGGCATCACCGCGAGCGTCCTGCTCGTGGTCGGCGGCTAGTGCCTCACCGAGACGTTGGCGCGCTCGTCCGTGCGACTGGCGCTATCCCTTCGTCGAACCGGCGAGCAGTCCGCGCACGAAGTAGCGCTGCAGCGCGAAGAACACGATGAGCGGCACGAGGATCGAGATGAAGGCACCGGCGGTGAGCAGGTTCCAGTCTTGACCCCGGCTACCGGTGATCTCTGCCAAGAGTTTCGTCATGGGCGCTACTCGTCCGTCGGCAAACACCAGCGCCACGAGGAGGTCGTTCCAGACCCACAAGAATTGGAAGATCGCGAACGACGCAATGGCCGGCATCGTGAGCGGAAGCACGATGCGGAAGAAGACTTGGCCGTGCCCCGCGCCATCCACTCTCGCCGCTTCGATGAGCTCGGAGGGAATCTCGGAGACGAAGTTGTGCAGCAAGAAGATGGCCAGAGGCAGCGCGAAGATCGTGTGCGCAATCCAGACTTGCGAATACGAGTTGGAGGCGTTGAGGCTCGAGAAGATTTCGATGTCACCGATCGAAAGTCCCCGGGAGAACAGGCTCAGTAGCGGAACAAGCGCCATCTGCAGGGGAACGATCTGCAGCGCGAAAACGCCGATGAACATCCAGTTGCGGCCGGGGAACTTGATCCAGGCGAAGGCGTAGGCCGCCAGGCTCGCAATGACGAGCGGGAAAATCGTGGCCGGCAAGGTAATGGCGATCGAGTTGATGAAGGCGCCAGCGAGGTTGAGCGTGCTGTTTCCCGCCGCCAATACCTCGGTGTAGTTGTTGAGCGTGAAGCCAGGGTTCTGGAAGATCGTCCACCAACCGTTGCGCAGAATTTCCTCGGGCGGCCGCAGCGATGAGACGAAGAGTCCGAAGGTTGGCGTCGTCCACAACACCGCGATTACCAGCGCGGCGATCGTCGCGCCACGGCTCGTGAGGCGTTTCTTGGTGCGCTTGGCGGCTGACTGCTTTTCGCCCCGGGCCAGTTGCTTCTTGGTTTTCTTGCCGAGTGGAAGCTTCGCGGGCACTGTCGCGGTCATCGGATCTCCCTCTGCTTAGCAATCTGTCTCGCGTTGTACACAACAATCGGCAGCACCATCACGAACAGCACGACCGCGAAGGCGGCAGACCTGCCGACCTCAAAGCCTTGCCACTGCGAGTACATTTCGTTCGCGATCACACTCGTTTCGTTCGCGCCGGCAGTCATCGTGCGCACAATGTCGAAGACTTTCAGCGAGGCAATCGAGATCGTGGTGAGCACAACAACCAGTGAGCTGCGGATGCCCGGCACGGTCACATTGATAAAGCTCTGCCACGCGTTCGTTCCGTCTAGTTCCGCAGCCTCAAGCTGCTCGGCGGGAACACCCTTGATCGCGGCCGAGAGAATCACCATCGCGAAACCGGTCTGGATCCAGATCAGCACGACGATGAGAAAGAAGGTGTTCCACGGAGAGTTCGAGATCCAGTCGACCGGTTGCCCGCCCATCCAGACCACAATCTGGTTGAGCAAACCGATCTGCTCTTGGTCGGCCGGGCGCACCGCGTACACGAAGCGCCAGATGATGCTCGCGCCCACGAACGAGATAGCCATCGGCATGAAGACGAGCACTTTGAACACTTTCTCGCCGCGCGACTTGTCGATGAAGACCGCATAGGCGAGGCCGAAAATCGTAGAGACCGTGGGAACAATCAGCACCCACACGACGGTGTTGAGAACGGTGCGGATGCCGGTGTCTTGAGTGAAGATCCAGATGAAGTTTTCGAGGCCAACGAAACGTGTTCCGCGGCTGTTCATGAAGGCCTGGATCGTGGTCTGAATCGTCGGGTAGATGAGACCGATAGCGAGCAAGAAAATCGCCGGGCTCATGAAGCCGACGAGCTGGAAGAGGTAGCCAGCACCCTGCTTAGAGCGGTAGTCGAGGAGGAAGAAGAGCCCCCCGAAGACGGCTGCTGCGCCGGCTGCCCAGTACACCGAACCCAGCGCTAAGAAGATGAGGGTGGGGATGAGCACACACGCCACGGCGCGGATGATCGTGTACTTGCGGCCACTGCGTGGAGCGATCTCAATGAAGAAGATCAGCAGGGCGATCACCGCGAAGAATGCCAGGAGCACAAGCGGTATTTGAGCGAGAGCGGGAAGCGTGGAAATCCACGCGAGAAAAGCTGACATTAGCGACCTTTCGAGTGCATCACTGGACTCTTCACTTCACTGGCATTGCTGCTGTTTCGACTCTACCGAGGAGTCGGCCCGAGTGGGAGAAAAGTAAGCGTGGGCTGGAAGCACAAGGGTCCAGCCCACGCTCACTGTTGAACGATGTTACTCAGACGGCCATGATGCGTCGATGGTTGAGAGCACGTCTTCTGTTGACTTGCCGTTGACCCAGTCGACCATTCCGGTCCAGAACGATCCAGCGCCAACAACACCCGGCATGAGGTCGGAAGCATCGAAGCGGAACGTGGTGTCGGGGTCCTGCAGAATCGTGATGGCTTCCTGCAGGATGGGGCTGCTCGCGCTTGCCGGGTCAAGGCCATTGTTAGCGCTAATGACACCGCCCAGCTTCACCCGAGAGTTTGCCCACTCCGCGCTCGACAGGTATTCCTGCACAGCGATCGTGTCTTCATCGTTGGAGAAGGCTCCGACAATCTCGCCACCACCGGTGACTGCGTTGCCACCCGCTTCAGCAGACGGCGTCACGAAGGCCCAGATGTCAGCATCCGGTCCGACCGTAGCGTTTCCGTTCTTGGGGTCCTGAATGAACCCGTCGAAGAAGGATGCCTGGTGGTGGAGGGCACACGTGCCGTCGCCGAGCGCGCGTGCCGGGTCACCGAACGGCGTGGAGTTGATCGACTTCACGTCGCCGAATCCAGCATTCACGAACTCAGGGTTGAGGAGAATGTCCCCGACGGAGTCGAACGCCGAGACGATCGCAGGATCGCTGAACGGAATCTCGTGCGAGACCCACTGGTCGTAGACGTCTGGTCCCGCTTCGCGAAGCACGAGGTCTTCTACCCAGTCGGTTCCTGGCCAACCGGTTGCGGCATCCGAACCGAACCCGGCACACCACGGTGCGGTTCCGGTTTCGTCGGCGATCGTCTGGGTGAGCGTGAGCAGTTCGTCCCAGGTCTCGGGTACTTCTACGCCCCAGTCGCTGAAGTCTGAAGGCGAGTACCAGACGAAGCCCTTGACGCTGGCCATGAGCGGCGCACCGTAGAGGGTGTCACCGGTGGTGGCATACGCGGCCCAGTCTGCAGACCAGTACTCGTCGACATTGGCCTGAACGCTCTCGGGCGCCGGCTGAATGTAATCGCGCGAAGCGAGGTCGGCGAGAAGACCTGGCTGCGGGAAGATTGCGATGTCAGGGGCGTTGCCGCCCTGAGCGCGGATGCTGATCTGCGCTTCGAACTCTTTGCTCGATTCGTACTGAATGTCGATGTCATTCGCTTCTTCCCAGTCCGCCCAGGATTCTTCGAGAAGTTCAGCCTCAGTGTCAGCGATGGTGCCGTAGATGGTGACTACGCCATCCGCTTCACCAGAATCGCCGGGGCCACCCGTGCCACCGGAACCGGAGGCGCAGCCCGTAAGAACCATGCTTGCGACGCCAAGGGTGGCGATGGGCAGCATGGCCCGTCGAAAGTTGTGGGAAATCATACAAATCCTCCTCGTCGAGGTTTGCCCGCAGGCCGAGCAGCGTGCGGGGGAACAACTGCAGCTCTGAACTCGCTCGCTCATTGCAGCTCAAGAGAGCGTGTTCATGACTCACGCTAGGTGACGATCAACGGTTTGTGCAAGCGCTTGCGCAACTGAGTTGTCTACCGCAACACGAATGAGACATGACCGTGCACCATCTCGGCGCAGCTATACGCGATTTAGGCAAATTTGAGTATCGCTGCCGCGGGGTGTTGACTGACGAGATGGATCAAGGATTAGTCATCGACTGGACACAAATGCCCACCTACAACACGATCATGGCGGTGGCCGCCGGTGCGGGACTGCTCAGTCTCGTGTTGTTTGCTCGCAAGCTCATGGCGGGAGCTGACGTGGAGTTCCGCGGTCACGCCGTGAACTTCGGAGTGCTGGGCCTGATCCTCACCGTCACTGGCGCACACATGACGCTGACCTGGCCCTTCGCGGCCTACTTCCCCTTCGACAACATCATCTTCGGCGAGCCGAGCCTGGCCTTCGGCGTGCTGCTGCTCGCCGCGAGCTTCGTGCTCTGGCGCCGCGCATCCGTGCTCGAAGAATCCAAGGATGCCGCCCGCGCCGTCGCCCGTACTGCTGAACCCCTTGGCGTGCTCATCTTCGGTCTCGGCCTCGCTCTCATCGCGATTGCTTTCGCCGGAGTCATCTTCCAGCTCTTCGCCGCCCCTCCCGAGGAGCCCATCTCTGGCGCCTTCGCCGAATGGCCCTGGGTCGAAGCGATCTTCATGTCAGGCCTCTTCGCGCTCGTAGGCCTCGGAGCGCTGCTCTTCCCGTTCGCCACCCGCAGCTTTGCGGTTCGCAGCACGCCGACCAAGGTTCAGTGGGTTACCGGGGTCGCTCTCGCTCTCGGCGGCACCGCGTTCCTCCTCTTCGGCGCACTCAACTTCTTCACTCACATTGGGCTCATCGTCAACACGATGGGCTAACGCCGCGAAAGCCGTCTCCCTAAGCGATGCGGCTGCCGCGACTTAGCTTTGCCGCTGGGGTCTTGGTGCGAGCCCAGGCCCCAGCAAGCAACGCCCCCGCAAGGACGAGGTGAATCGCTAACCCCACAGCCCAGCTCGGAGTCGTGGATTCGATCACGCTGCGAGCACTCGGGACGTCCGGGTATTGCTCACTCTCACCAACGACGCACTCGCCGTAGCTGTACCCCGCGTCCTGCGGAAGTTGGGCCATACGAGTCGACAGTTTGAAGTAGCCGAAGAGGTCGGTCGGTTGATCGTTCGAGTCGTACGCTGTCGGCACGGCATCCGCCAGAATCACGTACGGGTTTGCCGCCAATGCGCCCCAGAACAGATCGAAGCGTGGCGTCTGGTACTCATACTCTTCGGGCGCCGAGCACGCCGTCGGCGCTCCGGCGCTGTCGTATTCAAGCGCGTAGCTTGAGGTCTGAGTTGCCGTCGTCTGCAGCGCCAGCCCCCCAAGAGTGAACGCGATGATGGTGCCGACGCTGAGAGCAGCGACCACCAAGTAGGTCACCACGATGGAGAACAGCGGGCGCGACATGAGGCCCGAAAGCCCCACCCCGACCGCAGCAACGACGCCCAGTTCAAGCGCGAGCACCACGATCGACACGACGATAGTGCTCACCGGAAGCTGGCCGGCGATAGCCGCATAAACGAGGAACGGAATAGCGGCCACCAAAAACGCGAGCGCCGTGATCCACGCCGAGAGAAACTTGCCAACGATCAGTTGGCCGGTTGTGATGAGCGTCACTTGCGTGGTTGCCAGGGTTCCGGCATCCCGGTCGCCATTGATGGCGTTGCCGCTCAGGGCGGGCGCCACCAGTGTGCCGAGCAGCAGCACGAAATAGATGACGGTGGAGTAGACCCCGGCAGCACCATTGTCGTCAGTGCCAAAACCATTCAGCGCGAATGACAACAGCACCGTCACCATGAGGATCAGCGCTACGAAGACACCGAGCAAGATATACCAGCTCGTAGTGCGCACGCGCTGGCGCAGTTCGAGCGAAAGAATTACTCCGACACCGGCGAAGAACGCGCTCATTTACTTTCCTCCGAGCTCAGGTCGATAAAGGCATGTTCGAGGTCGCCCACCGCCGGGGCAAAAGTGCTGATCGCAATGCCAGCACCCACCAGTCGAGCAAGCAGCGCGGATGCCGCAGCCTCCCCCTCAAGCGCAACAAGGAGTTCCGTGCGATCGGTCGCTATCGCAGCCTCCTCGATTCCCTCCGCGACGAGTGCCGCACGCAGGGCCACGACGTCGCTCGAGCGGATGCGCCAGGGACGAGCAGTGGCGCGACTGCGCGCCAAGGCCTCCGCGGACGCCGTGACGCCCTTCGATAGGTACACCGCGCCATCGGCCATTTCGTCGAGCTCCGAGAGCACGTGGCTGGAGACGAGGAGCGTTTTGCCTTCGGAAGCAAGTCGGCGAACAAGCGTGCGCAAATGACCGCGGGCAACCGGATCAAGACCCGAGGCGGGTTCATCGAGCAGCAGGACGCTGGGGTCGTGCACGAGCGCGCGAGCAAGGCTCAGGCGCTGCTTCTGCCCGCGCGAAAGAACGCGAGTGGGGCTGTCGGCAAGCTCGGTGAGGTCGACGAGCGCAATGAGTTCGCTTGCGCGTGCGGCCGCGGCCGTCTTATCCATCGCGTACATGCGCGCGGTGTAGCTGAGCGTATCGCGCACGCTGAGCGTGGGCCACGAACCGAGCACATCAGGCATCCACCCGAGCTGCGAGCGGACCGCTGCCGTCTCGGTGACGGGATCGTGACCGGCAATGCGGATGCTGCCGGCATCCGGTTGAAGCAGGGATGCCAGCATGAGCATGAGCGTGGTCTTGCCGGAACCATTGGGCCCGATGAGGCCGGTGACGGTTCCGGGAGTCGCGACGAAACTGGCGTCGCGCACCGCATGGACTTCGCCAAACGATCGTGCGACATTTTCGACGACGATCCCGCCGGGCGCTAGTTCGCTTCGTTCGGGCTCGATGGGCGCTGCCTCAACTGACGTCATAATGCTGAGCATAACTGACGAAACCGATCCTGAGGGTGCAGGGAGAACGGTGCGCTCAGGGGGCACTACGTGAGGCCGCCTGAACGCGAGTGGCTCTCCGCCGAGCGCGAGTGACTAGATGTAGATGGCGGGATCGATGTAGTTGAAGCCGTCTTTGGGGGCCTTAGTGCGGCCCTTGGGGCGCGCCACGGCGGGAGCCCCGACGAGAAGAGAATCGGCGGGAGCATCCGCCACCACTACGGCACCAGCACCGACGACCGAGCCAGAGCCGATCGTGATGTTGCCAAGAACGGCAGCCCCAGCGCCCACGACAATGTCGTTGCCGAGCGTGGGGTGACGTTTGCCGCCCTGTGAGCTCGTGCCGCCCAGTGTGACGCCATGGTAAATCAAGACGTCGTCGCCCACGATGGCGGTCTCGCCAATGACGACTCCGGAGCCGTGGTCGATAATGACGCGGCGGCCGATCTGCGCGCCAGGGTGAATCTCAACGCCGGTCAAGAAGCGCACGAACTGGGAGACCACGCGGGCAAGAAAGAATGCCCGCGCAGTCCACAGCCTGTGGCTCAAGCGGTAACCCCACACGGCGTGCATCCCCGAATAGGTCAGCCAAATCTCGAAGGCACCACGGGCTGCGGGGTCGCGTTCGCGCACGGCAGCGATGTCTTCACGAGTTCGAGCAAACAATAGAGGGATCCGTCGTTAGTGGTGGTTAGCGGCGTTGAGTTGAGGTGACTCGGTCTTAGTCGACAAGCCCCTAGTCGACGAGGTCTTCGTAGAGAAGAGTCGACAGGTAACGCTCGCCGAAGCTCGCAATGATGACAACGATGGTCTTTCCCGCGTTCTCGGGGCGCTTGGCCAATTCGAGAGCCGCGTGAACGGTTGCTCCCGAGGAGATGCCAGCGAGGATGCCCTCTTCAGCAGCGAGGCGACGAGCCATCGTGACCGACTGAGTGATGTTGACGTCGAGAACCTCGTCGTAGACATCGCGGTCGAGAATCTCAGGCACAAAGTTGGCGCCGATTCCCTGAATCTTGTGGGGGCCAGGAGCTCCACCATTGAGGATCGCGGACTCTTCGGGCTCAACAGCGACAACCTTGATCTCAGGGTTCTGTTCCTTGAGGTAACCGCCAGCACCCGTGATCGTTCCACCGGTTCCGATTCCCGCAACGAAGATGTCGACGGCACCGTCGGTGTCATTCCAGATTTCTGGGCCCGTGGTTGCACGGTGAATAGCGGGGTTTGCAGCGTTAGCGAACTGCTGTGCGGCAACGGCGCCTTCAGTAGCAGCAACGATTTCGGCAGCCTTCTCAACGGCGCCACGCATTCCTTCGCCGGCAGGGGTCAAGACGAGTTCTGCACCGAACGCGCGAAGCAACATGCGGCGTTCCTTGCTCATGCTCTCCGGCATGGTGAGAACAACGCGGTAGCCGCGGGCTGCCCCGACCATGGCGAGGGCGATGCCGGTGTTGCCACTGGTGCCCTCAACGATGGTTCCGCCGGGCTTCAGGGCCCCGGCCTTCTCAGCGGCGTCGATGATCGCAACACCGATGCGGTCCTTCACACTGGCCGAGGGGTTCTGGAATTCGAGCTTCGCCAGCACCGTAGCGCCAGCACCGTCTGTGACGGAGTTGAGCTGAACCAACGGGGTGTTACCGACAAGTTCGGTGATGTTCTTATAGATACGACTAGCCATGATTCAGGGGTTCCTTTGCAGGTTGGAGATCGATGGGAGCTTGCTCACCATAGTTAGTAGCAATCAGCAGGCCAAATTTATTTCATCAATCTGGGTAAAAGTACGAAAAGAGGGCCCCGCGTTGTGCGGGACCCTCTTCGCGTAATGCAGCTAGCTGCCAGCTTTCGCCTAGAAGACGAAGACCAGTCGCGGCCAGCTTGTGCTGGACTCCACGAGGTCGTTACCGGAGTACTCGACCGAGATCCAATGGATGCCGCGGCTGAGCTTCGGCAGCTTCAGCGAGGCATTGCCGCGCTTGTCTACCGTGCTCGTGCCGACAGCGGTGCGACCGTCATAGAAGGTCACCTCGCCTGCGGTCGTGCCATCCTTGCCGACCGAGACGCTGGCATCCGCCGTGACGGAGCGGTTGCCCCAGACGAACCAGGAGGAGAGACTCGAGCGAACACTCGAGGAGATCTTCTCCACCGATTGTGCGTCCGATTCTGCAACACCATCCGAGTAACCATCCTTGCTGGCCGTGACCTGCACGCTCAGCTCGGTTCCGATGTCGTCGGTCGTGATGCGGTACCGGCTGTCGGTCGCATCAGCGATCGGTGCACCATCGCGCAGCCACTGGTAGCTGTAATCGGCCGAAGCCACACTCCAGTTACCGTGCACGGCCTTGACTGTCTTACCAACCTCGACCTTGCCGCGGATGCTCGGTGCCTTCGTGTTCTCGATGGCTTCAGCAGTCGTCGCGACCTCGATGGGCACTACGACCGCAGTGTCGGTTCCCGCAACCATGACGGTCAGCGCGAGCGTGCCCGAAGGTGCGCCGGCGGGGATCGTAACGGTCACGCTAGCGCGGCCCTGCTCATCCGTGGTGTCGACGATGGTGCGGTCGATCGTTGCCGAACCGAGCACGTCTCCATCAACCGAAACCTCGACCGTGGTGGCGTCTGAGCCGCCGCGGCTGAAGGTGAGCGACGAGAGGTCGAGCGTGACGTCATCTCCGGGGTTGTAGCCGTCAGCATCCGGAGCCGAAACAACAGCACCAATGGCGCGCTGTTCGAGCGGCGGGTCAGCGATCGTGTTCTCTTCGAACCACTCGACCATGGACTGCAGGTCGACGCGCCCGCTGTCGGCGCGGTCGGTTCCCTCGGCGAGAGTAGCGAAGTTGTCGCCACCGGCCGCGAGGAAGGAGTTAGCAACCACCGTGTAGCTGGCTGCGACATCCACCGGAACACCGTTGAGGTACATCGCGGTTACTCGCTCACCCTGAGCCGCGGTGGGGTCATACGAGTACGTCAACCCTTCCGAAACTCCGAGCTTGAGGAACGGACGCTGCGCACCCTCGGGTTGCCACTGCTCTTCGAGAACTGACTTGATCTGAGCACCGGTCAGCGACATCGTCGTGAGCGTGTTGCCGAAGGGCTGCACGTTCGCAGCCTCGCGGTACGTCACTTCACCGTCACCGTCGCCAGCACCTGATGCTTCGTAGACGAGGTCGGTACGCAAACCACCCGGGTTCATGAACGCAATCTCTGCGCCCGAATCGGAAGCTGCCCACAGCTGAACGTCGGCGACGAAGTTACCGATGGTCGACTCGCCACCACGGTTCTCGGGGAACGGAGTTCCATCAACCGGAGTCTGCACCGCACGGTACATGCTGTCGGAAATTTCTCCGACCTTGGCGTTGCCGAGCTCGGCGGCCGCTGCGGTAGCCTCGTCGACAATCGCCTGAACAGCGGCATCCGGCTCGAAGCCCTCAATCGGTAGAACCTCAGCCTCGAAGTCGATGATCTCCTTCGTTGCCGGGTCGACATTGAGGTCGAAGTGGCCGTAGTTGGCACCGTACTGTCCGGCCGAAACCACCAAACGTGGGCGGTCCATGCCAGGAACGGTGACCTCGTGGTCGTACGCGAGGTGAGTGTGACCCGACACGATCGCTTCGACCTTCGGGCTCAGGCCCATGACGATCTGGCCAAAGGCCGAGTCGTCGGTCGATGCTGCGATGTCGGTGGATGCCGCACCTTCGTGAACGAGCAGAACGAGAACGTCTGCTTCGCCGTTGGCGTCACTTCCATCGGTGAGGTAGTCCGCAACACGGTCAACCTCGGTCACGATGCTGCGGATCTCGAGCGACTCGATGCCAGCGGGGCTGACCAACTCGTTCAGATCTTCAGTAACAGCACCGATGAATCCGACGGTCACGCCATCGAACTCCTGCAAGAAGTACTCGTCGTAGGCCGGAGCGTTGGTGTCCCGGTCGTAGAGGTTCGCGGCGAGGTAAGGCCAATCGGCAGCATCCACGATGCGGTCGTCAACGTCGGCACGGCCCTGATCGAATTCGTGGTTACCGAAAGAACTCGTGTCGAGTCCGATTTCGTTGAGCACGTCGATCGTGGGCTGGTCGTTCTGGATGAACGAGGTGAACGTCGTGGCTCCGACGAAGTCACCGGCACCGACGAACGTGGTGTTGGGGTTCTGTGATTCCCACGACCGAACCATTCCGGCGAGCATTGCTGCGCCCGGGATGCCGCGGTCAACTTCGATACGACCATGGAAGTCGTTCGTGGTGAGAATCTCGATCTCGACCGGCGCAGCCTCAGTGCTGAGGCCAATGCTGATCGGGTCGTGGTCGCTCGACCGGAACACGCTTCCCGCTTCGGTTGCTCCGAAGGCGTAGCCGCGATCGCCCCACTCGGGCGAGTTGATGTTCCAGACGGCAGCATCGGTCACGTGCTCGGCGAGCGAGGGCGAGACGATGATGTGGTCGAGCGATCCCAGTTCACCATCGAAGGTGTAGGTGTACTCGTTGTCGCCTTCAGCGGCGAGGGTGTCGACAAATCCAGCTTCGGTGAAGACCTGAATCGGGTCTTCTTCGGAATAGGCGTTGAAGTCACCGACGAGAACGACCTTGTCGCTCTTGGCTTCGTCAGCCGAGATCGAGTCAACGAGATCCTTGACAGCGTTGGCCTGCTCCACACGCTCAGTGTTGAAGAAACCCTGGCCGTCAGTCGGCTCGGTTCCCGAACCGCCCTTTGACTTGAAGTGGTTAGCGATCACCGTGATGAGCTCACCGTTCGACTCAAAGGTTTGAGCGATCGGTTCACGCGCGATGTCCCAGACCGACTCGTCAACAGCAGTGAAGCTGTCGCCAACCGGAGTGGCTGCTGCTGGCTTGAAGATGATCGCGTTCGTGATGAAGTCAGTGATGGCTGCATCGTTCAGGTCTGCTGGCGTGCGAACGTAGTCCCACGTTCCGGCGCCGGCGGCGGCATTGAGAGCACCGACGAGATCCATGAGTGCTTCGTCAAGGTCGCCACCCAACTTGATGGAGTTTTCGATCTCCATGAGACCCACAACATCCGCATCGAGCGAGTTGATAGCGGCAACGATCTTCGACTGCTGGATAGCGAACTCTTCAGCGGTGTCTGCACCACGAGCATCCGAGTCTTCACTCGTGAGTGTCGTGAAGTAGTTGTAGACGTTGAAGGCTGAGACCTTAAAGTCTCCACCGACAACGGGGGCTGAATCTTCACGCGGGTTCGTCGACTCGAACGTGGGCAGGTACTCCGCCGGGCTCGCATCGTTGATCGCGATGGTCGGCTGCAAACGCCAGTCATCGAAGCCGTAGCTCAGAACGTAAGGGTTCGCCGGGAACTCCACAGTGTCACCGTTGCGCACAACAGTGTCTGCTGAGAAATACGGCTGCTCCCCGGGGTGAGAACCGTTAGAGATTTGGATGCTGTAGCCATCATCGAGGAAGATGCGGCTGGCACGGTTAGCAGCGGCGATCGCGGCGGCGTCGGCTCCGGCATCCGTAGTCTCGGTGCTCTTGACGGCGAGCTCTTCTGGGCTGAGCCAGAGGGTGCCGAAGTTGTAGAGCTGGTGGCTGGAGCTCACGAGGTAGTCGCCCGTGGGAGCAACGAGCATCGACTCGAGAGGCTCCCGGTCGGCACCAACAACGCTCGCATCGAGGGCGGATGCCTCGACACGGTCAGCCGGGTCAAGGTCGGCGGCCGACGTCACGAGTTCGACGGCCGTGCCCGAACCGAGCTGGGTCAGCCCGAAGTATTCAGCGACGGGGCCGGTTGCGGTGACCTTGTCTCCGATTGACACTGCGGGGTTCGCACTGCCCAGGAAGATGAAGATTCCGTCGGAGGCGCCGGGCGTAGCATCGTTCGCCCCACCCGATCCGGGAGTCTGGATGACAATGCCACGGTAGCCGGAGGCCCCACGGTAGTCAGCGGTGACAACACCCTCGACGGTGACGGTGGTGCCGACCATGGTGCTCGAGGCTGAAGTGCCTTGAACGTCGGCAATAGTTGCTGTTGCTTCGGCCGCTAGGGCGGCCGGAGCGGTGATCGCGGTCAACGCGATGGCGCACGACGTGGCAAGAGCCCCGATCGTGAGCCGCGTTGGCCTGCTGCTTCGTGGATACATAGCGGGCAGTCCCCTTATGAATTGTGAAATCAACGGTCTACCCCCAATGGGGGTATGTCAGACGATAGCCCTGCCCACAGCTCATTCCAAGGTTTTAAACGAATTGCTCATGTGCGCGTAACCCGTTGTTATTGTGCGAAGCGTGCGGCCTCGCGACTCGGCCAGCTACCCGCTCCGTGCGTCGGTCTGCGACGCCGTTACTGGGCCGAATTGCGCACAAAAGCGTGCGCCCGCGCCGCCAACGAACGCGAAAGGCGACCGAAAAGATCGACGCTTGCCCGCCCCGGCCAATCCTCGGGCAACGCAGAATCCGGCAACCCCGGATCGACGTACGGGATCACACGCCACTGATCGAGAGCATGGATGTAGCACGCGAACGCTTCGGCATCGGTCGACGCCGGGCCCACTAGGGCGGAGTGCTGGGCGAGAAAACTGTCGTGCAATTCACGCAAGCGGTCGAGATCCCACCACTGGGCTACGGCATCCGCGAACGACTGAGTCGTCTCGGGCCGCCCCGCAATAAAGAGCGTTGCGCACTCACTCAGTTCGAGGTGTTCCAGAATGCGCAACACTCCTGGCTTGAGGTGCGCCGGGCAAATCCAGAGGCCGGTGGCGACGGTGCCGCACCCGATCCAGCCGAGCCTGCGACGAAGCTGGTGGCGTTCATCGCGGCGTGATTCGGGGATCGAAAACGAGATCAGACACCACGGGTCATCTTCGCGCTGCTGGCGAAAGCTGAAGACACGACGATCGCCGCTCTCGAGCATCGGCACGGCATCCGCGTTCACACGGTAGCCCTGTTGGCCATCGACCATTTCAGGCACGAGAAGGCCCTTTGATTTAACGCGTGCAATGGCGCTGCGGGCGCCATTGGCAGAGACTCCCAGCGCTTCCATGATGCGCACGAGATGCGCCGACGAGATCCAGCCACCCAGCTGACGCAGCTGCGAGCCCACAAAGGTGCGGAGCAGGGCTGTTGCACTCCCGGGGCGGGAGTCGAAGTCATCCAGAATCATGGCGGTTACTTGGTGAGCTGTGCGTGAATGACCTCGATGCCGAGCTGCACTTCGGCGAAGGTTGTGCTGAGCGGCGACAACCCGAGGCGGATGCCGTGAGGCCGGCGGAAGTCAGGAATGATCCCCTGTTTCCAGAGTTCGGCATTCACGGCGGCGAAGCTCTCGTGGTCGATCGTGACGTGGCTGCCCCGTTCGGCGGCATCCCGCGGCGAGCTGACGGTGACGCCGAGCGGCACGAGCAGTTCGTCAACGAGCGCGAGGGCGTACTCGGTGAGAGCGACCGACTTGGCGCGGATCGCGGGGATCCCCGCCTCTTCGATAAGGCCGAGCATGTCTTGCATCGCGAGCGAGCCGACGACCGATGGTGTGCCACTGATGAAGCGACGGATGCCCTCGTGCGGTGCATAGCCTGGGCCCATTTCGAAGGGGTTGTTGCTGCCCATCCAGCCTTGAATCGGCTGCGTCATGGCCTCGATATGCTCGGCGCGCACGTAGCCGAAGGCAGGGGAACCCGGGCCTCCGTTGAGGTATTTATACGTGCAGCCGGCGGCAAGGTCGACGCCCCAGGCATCGAGTTCGGTTTCAACGACGCCGGCGGAGTGACAGAGATCCCAGAGCACGAGCGCTCCGGCCTCGTGGGCGAGGGCGGTGATGCCGGGCATATCGGCGAGGTGACCAGAGCGGTAGGCGACGTGACTGATCACGACGAGAGCGGTGTTTTCGTTGAGCGCGGCCTTTACTTCGGCGGCGGTGACTCCCCCATCGCTGGCGGGATCGATCCAGCGCAGTGTCTTGCCGAGTTCGGCGGCGATGCCCTCGACAAGATAGCGGTCGGTCGGAAAGTTGCCGGTATCAATCACGATCTCGGTGCGTTCGGGGCGCGCGCTCAGGCCGGCGCGAATCAGTTTGTAGAGCACGACCGTGGTCGAGTCGCCGATGAACGTTTGGCCGGGTGCAGCACCGAGCGTTGCAGCGCCGAGACGATCGCCGAGGGTGAGAGGCAGTTCGTACCACGCTTCATCCCAGCCACGGATGAGACGACCGCCCCACTGCTCGTCAACGAACTCGGCGAGGCGAGCCGCACTCGCGGTCGTGGGTCGCCCGAGCGAGTTGCCGTCGAGGTAGGCACGCACTTCAGCGGATCGCACGAATTTGGCCGGGTATTGCTTCAGCGGGTCAGCGGCGTCGAGTGCTGCTGCAGCCTCGGCACTCGTGTCGAGTGGCGCGCTGGCCTCGGTGGGCGCAGCCGACGCGTCATCGTGCGCAGCAGTCGGCGCGTGGGTGTCGGTCATAGGTCGATCCTCCATGTGGTCGGGATGGGGGTTGTTGCGGTGGGAACAGCGCTGTCGCTGCGCCAAGCCGCGTGCGCGCGGGTCGCGCTCACGGCAAAGTCAGGGTGAAGCAGCTCACGGGCCGTGACCACGGTGGCGGTCATGAGCCACGACGCGAGGTCAGCGTCCGCGGTCGGTACCGTCGGCAAGTAGCTCACGGTGCTGCCGAAACCGGGCAAGCACAACGCCCGCAACAGGGCGTCGTAGCGCACCCCGGCATCCTGCAGTGCGGTCAGTTCGCGCTGGTTGAGGCCGGGAGGAAGATCGCCATTGCCCATGTCGGTGCCGTAACGAACGGTGCCGCCCGCGGCGTGAAAGCGTCGCAGGTTGTCGCTCGCAGTCTCGAAGTCGCGACCACGCTGGCCATAGCCGTGGATGTCGAGGGTGCTGATCCACGAGTGACGTCCGGCAAGAAAGCGGGAGTTCGGCTGCGCCATTTCAGCAATCAGGGCATCACTGAGTTTCTCGGTCCATGGTGTGTGCGCCAGGCGATCGGCCCCCGCAGAAAACGCCCGCTGCGCTTGCCCTGGCCCCTGCACATGAACGACAACTTCGGCGCCGCGACTGTGCGCGTACTCCACCAGTGCGCACAAGGTTTCATCGTCAATGACCGGGCCATCCTCGGCATTCAGCGCAACCTTCACAAAGGTCGCACCAGCGGCGAGCTGCTGCGCGACCGCCGCCATCGCCTGCTCACCCGTCTCCACTTCAGTAACCGCAAGCGTCGCCGCCCACGCACGATTCGCCGGGTAAGCATGAGGCGCGGTAATGAAAGCGCCCGCGTGGTTCAGCGCGGGAACCGCATCGTCAATCGCCCACTCGCGCAGACGCTCAGGATGCCCGCCCAAATCGTCGACCGCAGCGAGCCCGCCAGCCACGAGAGCGCGCGGCTCCGTCAATCCGAGATGCACGTGCGCGTCGCGAAAGCCCGGCAGCAGCACTCCCGGAAGACGCACCGCGGTCGGGATTGCGGCATCCGCTATCGCTCGGATGCCGTGGGGGCTGACGCGCACTGTGGCGGGGCCGTGCCATTCGCGCAGCCAATAGCCGTCGACGGCGTAGTCGACGGTGAGGGCTGACTCAGTGGTTGGTCCGGTCGCCGCAGGGAGCTGCGGAGCTGGGTTCGGTCGTTCGGTCACGAGCGGCCGATCTCAGTGCGCACGGCAAAGAGTTCCGGGAAGAAGGTGAGGTCGAGCGCCTTCTGGAGAAAGCCGACGCCGCTTGAGCCGCCGGTACCGCGTTTCGTGCCGATGATGCGCATGACTGTTTTCATGTGGCGGAAACGCCACAGTTGGAAGTTGTCTTCGAGGTCGACGAACTCTTCGCAGGCTTCGTAGGCAAGCCAGTGTTCGCCTTCGTTGTCGTAGATGTGGCGGAAAGTGTCGATGAGCTCGTCGTTTTGCTCGTAACCGCGCGTGACATCGCGATTGAGTACGGCATCGGGAATCTCGTAGCCGTGGCGGTTGAGGTAGCGCAAGAACTCGTCGTAGACGCTGGGCTCGGCGAGCAGCTTGCTGAGCAGGGCGTGGGCTTCAGGCTGCGATTCGAACACTTTCAGCATGCCGGCGTTCTTGTTGCCGAGCAAAAACTCGACAGCACGGTACTGGTACGACTGGAATCCGGATGAGCTGCCCAAGTAGTCGCGAAACTGCGAATACTCGCTCGGCGTCAGCGTTGCGAGCACTGACCACTGCTCGGTGAGGGTGCGCTGGATGTGCTTGACGCGTGCAATGCGCTTGAGCGCAATAGGGAGGTTGTCGCTCGCAATGAGATCGCGGGCCGAGGTGAGTTCGTGGATCACGAGCTTGAGCCACAGCTCGGTGGTCTGATGCTGGATGATGAACAACATCTCGTCGTGATGCTCAGGGGTGCTTTGCGGAGTCTGCGCACTCAGCAGCGTGTCGAGTTCCAGATACGAGCCGTACGACATCCGCTTACTAAAGTCGGTGACAATCTCGTCTTCCAGGGCACGTTCGCTGTGGTTATCAGACATGCCGATACCCTATTGCACTTTTGCGACGGCCGCCACACTTATGTTCGCGTGTTTCTGCACAACTACTCTGCAGGAGTGCATATGACGTCTCCCGCGGTCGCCACTCCGACGCCGAGACCCTCGTATCGGATAATGGCCAAGTGAACGTCGACGACTTCCTGACCAGCCTTGCCGCACTCCCGGCTTCACCCGCCCGCGAGTCCTACCTCTCCTTTGTCACGGCGGGTGGGTCGGATGCGCTCACGCGCGATGGTGGGCCCGAGCATGTGACGGCATCCTGTTTCGTCTTCTCGCCTGACTTCGAGCGCGTGCTGTTGTGCTTTCACCGCAAAGGACAGTTTTGGGTGCAGTTCGGTGGCCACATTGAGCCGCAGGATGCTTCCGTCGCGGATGCCGCACTACGCGAAGCTCGCGAGGAGTCGGGCATTGCCGCCCTCGCCCTCCACTCGGACTCGATCGTTGATCTTGACCGGCACGAGCTGCACGGCGGTTTCGCCTGCGCCGCGCACTGGGATGTGGGATTCGTTGCCATTGCCGCCGCTGATGTCGACTTCGCAGCCAGCGACGAAAGCGAAGACGTGCGCTGGTTCGCCACGAACGCCCTCCCCGAGAATGCTCCCGACAGCTTCCCCGCGAGAATTGCGGCTGTACTGAAAGCGGTCATTGACGATGCCGCCAACTAGCCAAGCGCCGATTAGAGCCGTGACTGCGGTGTCCGCAGCGCTTCGAACACGCCACGGAGATCGCTGAACGAGAGCGCTCAGTCTCCGGAAGCGTCGTGGTCGCCGACGCCAGCAACAGCAGCATCGGTATCGGCAGCGGCGGCAGCCCGCACAGCCGCCCGCCGTTTACGCTTCTCGTTGGCCGCGGCAAGCGCCTTACGGGCGAGGGCATTCGCTTTGCCGCTGGCCTTCTTTGCCATTTCAAACTCGGTGCCCAGAAGCGCGAGCCCACCGATCGCTACGAGAGATCCCGGCCCGGGCAATGGGATGAGCACCACACCAAGAGCGACGGTCGTGCCGCCAACAACACCAACGGTCGTGCGATAGACGCGGTCTGCCTTGGGGTTCTTGCGGATCGCCTCGCGCGTTCCATGAGCGGCGGAACTTGCCGCGTGCCCTACCGCCACACCTGCACGCGCGGCGACTGTTCGTTTCTGGTTCATAGGCTGATTCTACGAGTGGGTTCTCTACTCGCTAGCTGAGATCACGCCTTCGAAACCGGCGATGCGCGTCGCGACAACCTCAGCAGCTTCCTTGGCCTCGGCTTCGTTGGCGTCCATCAGCGCGGATTGGTAGCGAGCAGTGAGGTCGTACAGCGTCTGGATAGCGCCGGTCTCAACATTGCAGGTGGCCTCGATCACGGCGATTCGTCGGTTCTCGGCGCTGTCGCCATCTGACTCGTAGTCGAACTGAGGCATAGGTGACTCGGCATCGAATTCGAGCCCCTGCTCAACCATGCACTCCTTGGCCACAGCGAGCGCTGCTTGGCCTGGCTCCGAAGCGAAGGCGGCATCGTAGGCAGCGTCCGCGACCTGCGCATCAAAGGAGTAGCCGTCATCCAGATTGAAGCGTGTTCTCATTTCTTCTTTAGATTCATCGAGGCAGCGCAGCTCCTCATCGCTCGGAGTCGGGGGCACCTGGTCAATGAGGGCGGCAATCTCGAAACCGTACTTCTGAGCGAGCGGAACACTCCACAGCCCAAAGAGCCGATCCTCTTCGCTCGACACCGTCTCTGACCGGCTGTAACCAGGCAGCCCGCTCTCAGCAAGACACGCGTCAGTCAACACCTGCCACGCTTCACGCCGGAGTTCATCGACCTGCGGCGCATTCCGATTAATGGCATCCACCGGCAGAACAACGGTGCCCGCCTCGAAGTCGAGGGTGGCGGTCACGTGGGCGTAGGGCTCGATGTCGACGCCTGAAGATTCCAACCCGACAGTGCCGGTCGAGCATGACGACAGCAGAAAACTGGCGGCGATGAGCAGAACGCCCGCCGGAGTCGCGATCCGAGAGGTGTGTTGCGATCGAATACTCATCTGTGGTTACCCAACAATCTTGTTATTTGAGGTTTAATCGCAACAACGCGTGCGCTCCATAGAACCACGGGATGTCATGTCCGTCAACCACAGCG
Organism: Salinibacterium sp. NG22; assembly: GCF_015864925.1. NCBI lineage: Bacteria > Bacillati > Actinomycetota > Actinomycetes > Micrococcales > Microbacteriaceae > Salinibacterium > Salinibacterium sp. NG22. Next base: position 1,418,646 of record NZ_JADYWG010000001.1, read on the forward strand.
GACACATGCAGAAAGCCCCGGCTGCCGACCACATGAGTGGGGCATCCGGGGCTTTCTTATGCTCGAGTGAGCGGGGTGCTTGTTAGAGCGCAGCCAGCTTGTCGACGAACGAATCGCCAGGCGCTACGTCGACCGACTCTGCATCGATCTCGGCGCGGCCGAGGAGTTCGTCCATCTTGCGACGACGGTTGCGCGGGATGAGCGTGACAACAGTTCCGGCCTTGCCTGCGCGACCGGTACGGCCAGCGCGGTGCAGGTACGTCTTGTACTCCTCGGGGGCATCGGCCTGAATAACGAGGCTGATGTCATCTACGTGGATGCCGCGGGCTGCAACGTCTGTCGCGACAAGCACGTTGACCTTGCCGCTCGTGAGCATCTGCAGGTTGCGGGTACGACGCGACTGGTTAAGGTCACCGTGAAGGCTCGTGGCTGGGGTTCCACCCATGCTCAAGAATTCAGCCATCTCTTCAGCAAACGCACGCGTGCGGGTGAAGACGAGAGTCTTGCCCGTGCCGGCGGAAAGCTGCTTGATGATCGCACGCTTGTCGCGCTGTTCGATGAGCAGAACCTTGTGGTCGATCGTGGAAGAAGCCTGGTCTTCACCAGCAACCTCGTGCACGGCCGGGTCAACCAAGAATTCCTTGACGAGAGTGGCAACACCCTTGTCGAGGGTTGCCGAGAACAGCAGCTTCTGGCCACCCTCGCTGGTCTCACGCAGGATGCGCTGAACAGGCTCAAGGAACCCGAGGTCGCACATGTGGTCTGCTTCGTCGAGAACAGTAACCTTCACCTGGCTGAGGTCGAGACGACCCTGCTCGATGAGGTCTTCAACACGGCCGGGGGTCGCGATGATGACATCGACGCCACGGGTGAGAGCTGCAACCTGCTTGTACTGAGGAACGCCACCCACGATGGTCGTCGTGAACAGGCCAACGCTGCGAGCGATGGGCTGGATGGTGCGGTCGATCTGCTGAGCAAGCTCACGAGTCGGAGCGAGGATGAGGGCGCGCGGCTTGCGGCCCATCTGACGGTCCTTGCCACCGTTGTTTTCCATGAGGCGCTCAACGAGGGGCGCACCGAAAGCAATGGTCTTGCCCGATCCGGTCTTTCCGCGGCCAAGAACATCCTTGCCGGCGAGAACGTCGGGGATGGTTGCTGCCTGGATGGGGAACGGCGACTCTGCACCCATGGATGCGAGCTGACGCGAAATGTTCGAGCCGATGCCTAGGTCGATGAAGGACTTGCCTTCAACATCGCTGGCGGTAACGGTCTTGGCTACGAGACGCTCAAGTACAACGTCTTCTTGCTGCGAGTGCGACGACTTGCCATCGCGGGCCGGGTAGTAGGCGCTTTCGCGCGGCTCGGAACGCTGCGGACGATCGTTGCGGTCATTGCGGTCGTTGTACGACGGGCGCGAACCACGGTCGGGGCGGTCGCCATATGAGGGACGCTCGGAACGCTGCGGGCGCTCGTTGTAGGCGGGACGCTCGGAACGCTCGGGGCGTGCACCGCGGTCGGGACGGTCACCGTACGCGGGGCGCTCGGTGCGCTGAGCACGGTCGTTGTACGACGGACGCTCGGTGCGACCAGCGGATGCGCCACGGTCACCGTACGAGGGACGCTCAGTGCGGCCAGCGTTGCGGTCGTTGTACGAGGGACGCTCAGTGCGGCCAGCGTTGCGGTCGTTGTACGACGGACGCTCGGTGCGGTCGTTGTAGGAGGGACGGCCACCGCGGTCGGGGCGGTCACCGTAGGAGGGACGCTCTGAACGGCCACCAGCATTGCGGTCGTTGTACGAGGGACGCTCGTTACGGCCGCTCGAGTTGCGGTCGTTGTACGACGGACGCTCACTGCGACCGGCGTTGCCGCCACGGTCGGGGCGGTCACCATACGAAGGACGGTCATTGCTGCGCTGCGGGCGCTCGTTGCGGTCATTGCGGTCATTGCGGTCGTTGTACGACGGACGTCCACCACGGTCAGGACGGTCGCCGTATGACGGGCGATCGTTGCTACGCTGCGGGCGCTCGTTGCGGTCGCCATACGTGGGGCGTCCACCGCGCTCGGGGCGGTCACCCGACGAGGGACGATCGTTGCTGCGCTGGGGACGGTCGCCGTAGGCGCCACGTTCGTTGCGCTGCGGGCGGTCACCATACGAGGGGCGATCTCCGCGGCCGCCGGCCTCGGGGCGTCCACCACGGGCAGGCTTTTCGCGAGGAGTCCAGTCGGGGCGACGCTCGTCGCGTCCGCCACGAGCGGCTCCGGGCTTGCGGTCTCCGGTGCGAGCGGCACGGTCATCCGCGCTCCAGCGACGCTTGGGGGCATCGCCCTCATCGGCACGGAATCCGCGGTGACCTTCGCTGCGTGAACCGCCACGTTTGGGCGCTCCAGAGTTGAAGTTTTTGTTGCCACGACCAGTGGCAGGCTTATTGAAATTAGGCATTGTTCTTTCCGGGTTGTTCTTAGATGGAACACATCTAGTGCGTGGAGCACGCGCGCACGCCAACACTCACCATTTAGTTAGCGAGACACCGATTGGTTAGAAACCGATTGGCTGTCTTCTAATTAGCTTGAGTATTCGTACGCTGCACTACTGAACCCGGGCAGTCTTTGACCGAGGCCGTCACATACATTCGTGTGATTGTCACCAGTTGGATGGACTGGCAAACCGGCCCGCAAGACTTACAAACCCATACGCGAGATTTCGCGCTGTCTTGAGCCGACTTGACTACGTTACTCGATCGAGCCCTCAATAGCGAGGGCCGAGCGGATGCCGGGGTCAAGCGACACAGCCGCTCGACCCCAGCGATCAATTACTCGACTGCGAGCGTCCAGGCGCCGTCAGCGCCTACCGTGATCGCCGACGGACCCGTGCTCAGTGCAACGGTGCCATTGTAGGAGCCGATTTCGTTAACGAGGAGGCCAAACGCGAACGCCTTGTCGGTTTCTTCAATAATGGAGAAGTTGCTGTCGCCCGAGTGGGTAGCCGTGAGCTTAGCTGCATCGCCGTTGTACAGGAACACTGCGTCGCCGGTGCCGGATTCGGCCAGCAGGGGGGCTGCCGAAACAGGAGCAATAAGCAACGACCACGCACCATCCGCCTTGATCTGAAGCGTAACGCCGTCTGAGAGCGCATTGAATCCATACGACGTTGTGCCCGCGTAGTCTCCGATCGTATTCACCAACAGTTCGCCAGTGCTCTCGTTATCTTCGTTGAGTACTGAGACTGCGAAGTTCGACGCTCCGGCATGTGTAGCGGTAACGATTCCTGCTGTCGCGCCGATAGGCAGGTCGACAATGCTGTCGCCCGTGCCAGTCTCGGTGATGGCTTCGAATGTGCCGAAGGCGTCATCCGCCCAGCCCTGCACTGCCGGTACTTCTGGTTCAGCAGCCTCTTCCTCAGCAGCGTCCGACTCTTCTACGTCAGCGCTCTCCGAAATAGCGCTCGTGTCACTCGAATCAGTTGTCTCGGCGTTGCCTCCGTTGAGGCTCGACGTGACGATCGAGAGAACGATGAGTGCGCCGGTAACGATCCAAGCAACCTTCTTGTTCTCGTTGTACCCGACAAGCGCATTGCCTGCCTTGTCGCGCTGAGCCCCGCTGAGCGTGAGGATGATGTCAACTAGGACCCAGATTCCTGCACCACCGAAAGTGATGAGCTTCAGAATTCCGGTACCGACTTTGCCGAGGTAGAAACGGTCGACGGCGAAGAAACCAAGCAGGAGAGCGAAAAGCCACGTGATGACAAACGACTTGCCAGCGATCGGAGGTACTGGGGGCGCAGTCGGAGCTGCAGGAGGTGCACTATCCGGAATGTCTTGCGCGTTCGATTCGGGTGTAGGTGTGGCGTCTGACATTGAGCCTCTTTCGTTCGGGTAATGAAGAGAAACGCGCGCACTGTGATTCACGCCGCGCACGTTGTTGTGCGCGCACGCCGAGGCACACGACAACTGGCCGAGTGATGAGTGATCTCATCTGGCCGGTATCGCCTAGACGCCCCCGCGTGGTTACTTACTCACCCTGTCGGACGGCACTGACATTTGTTCAATTGAACGAGCAGATCAGGCCAAGTGGTCTACCGGACGGCGTGAAACGCTAAGCGAATGCAGCGATGCGGTCGCGCGAGGCACGCAGGCAGATCCCAGCCCGCCCTCGCCCACGTCGGTGACTAAACGTTGTGGTCGTAGGGAAGATCGCCGTTGGGGCGCGGCTCGGGCGGAACTGTCTTTTCAGCACGAAGCTCAAGCCACTTGTGGTGATCGCGCATCGCCCGACCAACCGCCAGACGGATCAGCCAATAGACAAGCATGGCACCCACGACTATCGCCAAGAGGATCAGTGCGATTGCGAAAGGGAAGTACCCCATATTGCCGTACATGAGTTCTCCGATTCGGTCTGCAGAATGTCTTCCACAATAGTGACAGAAATTCTGTTTCCCCACGGCAGCTGAACCGGCGTGGGGAAACTAGACCATTCAGGGATTACTCTGCGGTGGCAACCACCGGAGTCTCGCGACCGGCCTTCTTGGCCGCACGACGACTCTTGCGATCGGTGCCGGCCGCCTTCTTGTCTTCGCGACGTTCCTTGGCGCCCTCAACGAGGTAGTAGAGAACGGGAAGCACCACGAGGGTGAGAACCGTCGAGGAGACGAGTCCACCGATCACGATGATGGCGAGCGGCTGGGAGATGAATCCGCCCTGGCCGGTGACACCAATGCCCAGCGGAAGGAGCGCGAAGATCGTGGCCGCAGCGGTCATCAGGATGGGGCGAAGTCGACGCGATGCACCCTCGATGATGGCTTCGCGAGCGCGCATGCCCTTCACGCGGTACTGGTTGATGAGGTCGACGAGCACGATCGCGTTCGTCACGACGATACCGATGAGCATGAGCACACCGATGAGCGAGGCGACACCGAGTGGGATGCCCGAGATCACCTGAAGCGCAATGGCACCGGTTGCCGCGAAGGGCACCGAGACCAGCAGCAGCAACGGCTGGCGCAGGCTCTTGAAGGTTGCCACCATCACGACGTACACGATGAGGATTGCGACCAGGAGCGCGAGGCCGAGCTGCTGGAACGCATCCGTCTGCTCCGTAGCGACACCACCCAGTTCGGCAGAAGCGCCCGCGGGCAATTCTGCTTCATCAACAGCGGCAGCAACCAGGGCGGATGCCGTTCCCACGTCGTCACTGCTCGGCGTCACGCTCAAGGTCGCACTGCGTACGCCCTTAACCGAGGTGATGCTCGCGGGGCCGTCATCGACGGACACTGTGGCGACATCCGTCAGCGGGATGAGCCCGGTGGCACCCGGGATCTCGAAGTCTTCCAACTCTTCAATCGTGGTGGGCGCAAGGTCATTGAGAATGTAAATCGAGAGCGTCGATTCGTCGATGACGGCGCTACCGACCGCATTCGGGTTCATCGCACCGGTGACGATTCCGCCAACTGCAATTTCGCTCAGTCCGACCTTCGCGGCCTTGTCACGGTCAACAACGATCGAGATGAATGGCTGCTGTTCAGACAGGTTGCTCGTGGCTTCGGCGACGACGTCGAGGTCGCGCACCTGCTCGAGCAGGGCATCCGATGCTTCGCGCAGTTCAGAATCGCTGGTGGCGGTGAGGTTGATCTCGATGTCGCTCGAAGCGAAGCCACTCGATGCCGCGGCAAGCGTGATCTCGCCCGCATCCTCGATGTCGGCAACAGCCTCGCGCACGTCTTCTTGCAGCTCGGTCTGATCGAGGTCGGGGTCGGTGGTGAGCGAGAACGCGTTCGCTCCGCTGCCGGTGAACGCGGCCCGCAGCGAGCCGCCGCTGGAACCGATGGAGAGCTGCACGGTCTCGATGCCGTCGAGGTCCATGAGAACCGCTTCAACCTTCTTGGCGGCTTCGTCACGAGCTTCGAGGCTTGCACCGAGTGGCAGCGACTGGTTGACGGTCAGAGTGTTTTGTCCGCTGTCGCCAATGAAGTTGGTCTTCATGAACGGCACGAGTGCCACGGTTCCACCGAGCAGGAGAACAGCAGTCATGAGTGTGGCAACGGGGCGCTTGAGCGTCCACTTGATTACGGGCAGGTAGCCACGCTGCAGGGCGTTGGTCTTCTCTTCCTGAGGCATACCCGCTGCGTGCGCGTGCTCGACAGCGTCTTCGGTGTGGCGCGGCACAGCCTTGTTGCCGAGGAACCAGTAGGCGAGCACCGGCACGATCGTGAGCGACACGAAGAGAGATGCGGCGAGCGCGATGGCGGTCGTCAACGCGAACGGGCGGAACAACTCTCCCGTGATGTCGCCGACAAGGGCCAGAGGCAAGAACACCGCGATGGTCGTCACGGTGGAGGCCGTGATGGCTCCCGCAACTTCCTTCACCGCGGTCTGGATGGCCTGAAGCTTGGGCTCCCCCATCGAGACGTGTCTCTTGATGTTCTCGATGACCACAATCGAGTCATCCACCACTCGACCAATCGAGATCGTGAGGGCTCCGAGGGTGATGATGTTGAGGGTATAACCCGATACCTGCATACCGATAAAGGTGATGAGCACGGATGCCGGAATCGAGATCGCGGTCACCAGCGTCGATCGAATCGACAGCAAGAACACCAGAATCACGATCACGGCGAAGACGAGACCGAGCAATCCCTCGGTGGTGAGGCTGTCGATTGATTCTTGGATGAAGGGGGCCTGGTCGAAGACAACCGTGAACTTGGTGTTGTTGCCGAGGGCACTCTCGAGGTCAGGGATCGCTTCGAGAACGGCTTGGGACACAGCGACGGTGTTGCCCGCGGGGCTCTTCGTGATCGCGATCGTGAGCGAAGGCTCACCGTCAACGCGCGAGATTCCGGTGGCGGGATCGTCGATGACGTCGACTGTCGCTACGTCTGAGATGGTGACGACGTCGGTGTTCGAACCGCCGAGCAACGGCAGTTCGGCAATGCCGTCTGCCGTCGTGATGCGCTGACCCGCCTGCACCGTGAGGGTCTGGCCATCTTCGGTGATCTCACCGGCCGGCAACAGCACGCCGTTGTCGTCGAGCGCAGAAATGATGTCCTGGTTGTTCAGACCGTTGAGGAACAGTTCGTCTTGGTCGGGAGTGATAACCAGGCGCTGAGTAGACGTGCCCAGCAGGCTTGCGTCACTGACGCCATCCAACTTATTGAGCTCAACGAGAGTGGATGCTTCGAGCTTGCTGGAGAGCTCGAGAGGGTCGAGGTCGCTCGAGACCGCGATCTGCACGACCGGAAGATCGGTGAAGTTGAAGGTGAACACTTGAGTGTCGGCGGAGTCGGGAAGCTGGCCAGAGATGCGGTTGATGGCGAGCTGAATCTTCTGCTCAGCTGTGGCGATGTTGGTGCCGTATGCGAAGGAAGCCGAAATGTTGGCGAAGTTCGAGTTCGAGGTTGCGGTCGTCGACTCAAGCCCCTCGACGCCCTGGATGGCTGCCTCAAGCGGGCCAGCCAAGTCCTTATCGACAACCGCCGGCGATGCGCCCGGGTAGGTAGAGACGATGAAGATCTGCGGCAGCGACAGCGACGGAATGAGTTCTTGCTTGAGCGATGTCAGCGCAACGCCACCGAAGATTCCGATGACAATTGTCACGAGGGCGATGAGCGCTCGGTTACGCAGGGAGAAGACAGAAAGCAGATGCACGAGGGAACTTTCGTTGCTGTTAAACGCGGGCGCGGTCGCAAAAACCACTTCTTGGTTAGGTCAATTCTCTCAGCACGCTGAGTATTCCGCGTACTCTCGCGAGATTACATCTGCGTTAAACCCGCAGCGCTGCAACCGCGGTCGGCGCGTTCTCCGCAGCGCGGTTTAGACGACGTTCGCGAATTCACTGCTCGCTGGCGAGAACGGATGCCGCATCACCGTCGACCACGCTGCGGCGAGCGCCGAGACGCCCTGTTCCAGGTCGGCGGCGCCCCCGCTGAAGGGGATGCGCAGGAAGCGTTCGAAGGCGCCATCCATACCGAACCGCGGACCGGCCGCGATCACGAGCCCTTCGTTGCGGGCGGCGAGCACGAGTTGCGAGCTGACAGGTTGGCCGAGGCCGATCCACGCGGTCATTCCGCCGGGGGTGTGCGGCACCTGCCAGGACGGCAGTTGCTCGGCGAGCAGAGCGGAGAGGTGCTCGCGGCCAGCGCGCAGGGAGGTGCGGCGAGCATCCAGAATCGACGGGAAGGTTTCAAGGATGTTCGTGACCACAAGTTGTTCGAGCAGGGGCGTGCCGAGGTCACCGGCGGAGCGAGCACGAACGAGTTGGCGGATGGTGGCGTGGTCGGCGCGGATCCAGCCTGTGCGCAGCCCGCCCCACACTGTCTTGCCAACCGAACCCACCGAGATCGCGTTGCCATGAGCGGCGAAGGGCAGTCGGATGCCGTTGCCGTCCAGATCGAGTTCGGCCATTGTCTCGTCGGCGATGACTGCGGTGCCGTGGCGTTCCGCGAGGGTCAGTATTTTTTCGCGCAACTCTTCGGGCATCGACTGACCGGTCGGGTTGTGGAAGTCAGGCATGAGGTACGCGAGCGAGGGGCTCGTGCGTTGGATTGCCTGCTCAACAGCGATGGCATCCCAGCCGGTTTCGGTCGAGACTCCCACCGGCACGAGTCGCGCGCCAGCTGCCCGGAGCGCGTCGAGGGCGTGCGGGTAGCTCGGGTTTTCCATGAGGGCACGGTCACCGCGTGACATGAGGGTGCGAGAAATCAGCGCTATGGCGTGCTGGGCGCCGAGCGTCACCATGATTTGGTCGGGGCTCGTCGGCAGACCGCGGTCGGCATAGCGCTGGGCGATTGCCTCACGTAGCACCGGGATCCCTACCGGGTCGAAGCCCGACTCCCCCAGGTAGGCCGGCAGTTGTTCGGCAGCACGACGGGATGCCTCAATCACCTCGGGAGCGGCCGAAATGGTCGACTTGCTGAAATCGAGCATCTGCGGGGCAGCCGAATCGGGGATCAGGCTTGCGCGATGCGGCAACTGGGCAACACTGCCCGACCCCCGCGTGCTCTCGACGTAACCGCCCTCGCGGAGCGCCGAATAGGCCGCCGTCACCGTGGTGCGGCTCACCCCGAGAGCGAGCGCCAACTCGCGCTCGGCGGGCAGGCGCGTCGAGGTCAGAATGCGGCCATCCATGATGAGAAGTCGGATGCGGTCAGAGACGGCCAGATAGGCAGCGTTCGATCCACTCGCACGCCACTCGCCCATCATCACGACCAATGCACGGGCAGAAAGGCTATTCATGAGGCCAGAATACCGTGATTGGACTCTTGTTCCGAGTCCAATTCCGTAATTGGATACTTACATGACTCCCCGCCTCACCATGACACGACGAATCGTTCAGCTCGGCACCGGCCTCTTCCTCTACGGCTTCGCCATCGCGCTGATGATTCGTGCGGAGGTCGGGGTCGCCCCGTGGGACGTCCTCGGGCAGGGCGTCTCGCTCAGCACCGGCATCCCCTTTGGCTTCGTCACCAACATCATTGGCCTCATCGTGTTACTGCTGTGGATCCCGATCCGCCAGAAGCCCGGCATCGGAACCGTCTTCAACGTGGCGCTCGTCGGCCCCAGCGCCCAACTTGGATTGTGGATGCTGCCCGAGATTGAGGGACTTGCCCTGCGCATCCTCGTCTTCGTCGCTGGCCTGCTGCTGCTCGGAATTGCGACCGGCCTCTACCTCGGAGCACGCTTTGGGCCCGGCCCGCGCGATGGCCTCATGACCGGCATCCACCACCGCTATGGCGGCAAGATTTGGATCGTGCGCAGCAGTATCGAACTCGTCGTACTGACGATCGGCGCGATCCTCGGCGGAAACCTCGGCTGGGGCACGCTCGCGTTCGCGCTCTTGATCGGCCCGATTGTGCACTTCACGATTCCGCGCCTCATGGTGCCGGCCGCCGTCTCTGGCGAGAGCGTGGAGACGCCGGAGCCGAGCCCCGACGTCACCGTCCCGTAGCGGCGCCGCACCCTCGCAGCACGAGCAACCGCCGCAACCGGCCGCAACCCGCCCGCGTGCGACAGATCAGCGGCGCGAACTAGCTCCAGCGTGTGGCCGCAAATGCAACCATGGCCGCGCGCACGAACTCGGCGCCCGCCTGCCCGCCGTAGTTACGAGCGAAGCGGGGATCAGCGACATACAGGTCGGCAAGCCCCAGGTAATACTCCCGGGGCGGCCCCGCTTTTGCTTCGCTCGGAGTGCCGGGGATACCGACAAGCGCATCGAACTGACGCCGTGCGAGCACCTGAGCGGCGTCGCTCTCGGGGTCGTCGCCGCGCTCGGCAGCAGCGGCCCAGTCGGCCGCCAACTGATTCTGGCGCGCAGTGAACTCGGCGCGTTCGGCGGCGCTCATTGCCTTCCACCAGGTGTTGCTCGCGGCGTAAGAGTCGGAACCCCAGCGCTGCTCCACTTCGTCTTTGTGAGCGGTGTGGTCGAATCCGTCGAACATTTCTTCAGCCATGAGTGGCTCTCCTTCTGCGAGTTTATGGATGGTGCTGGTCACCGAAGCAATGAGCCGATCGATGCGCTGCTTCTCACTTTCGAGCAGGTGCACGTGGTCTCTGAGCGCGGCGGTGTCATCCCGCTGCCCGGCGAGAACCTCGGCAATGGCCGGAAGGCCGAGCCCGAGTTCGCGCAACAGCAGAATGCGCTGAAGGCGAGCGAGAGCATCCGCGTCGTAATAGCGGTAGCCGTTGGTGCCCACTCGGCTCGGTTTCAGCAGCCCGGTGTCGTCGTAGTGCCGCAGCGTGCGCGATGTCGTTCCGGTGATGCGGGCGACATCGTTGATCGAGCGGTCGGCGAGTGGTGGGGTGTCGTGGGCCATACCTCGACAGTAGAGGTTGACGTTACGTCAATGTCAAGCATGCGCCTTTTCCGGCGAACCCCACTATCCGGGCAACCGGGCTATTCGGGCAACCGGGCTATTCGGTGAATTTCACCGGAACGTAGACATCCTGCACCCGGTCATTGAGCGCCGTGTGGTCGTTGCGGGTGAAGATGCCGCACTCGTTGGTGATGCAGTCAGCGTCCTCGCCGAGCGGGTCACCGAGCTCGAGGTAGGCCGTAAAGGTGCCGGTGGCGGTGTCGTCATAACTGCGAGCGCCGAAGAGCCGCCACGCCCAATCGGCGTTGATCCAGTTGCTCGGGGCCCACTGCACGGTGCCTTCGGCCACGTTTTCTTGCTGCTGCGACGGCACTCCGCCGATGCAGGGCCCTGGCTTGTCTGCGGGTGTTTCTGGGATGACGCACACGGCAACGTACACACCCTGCGTGCCGTCGTAGCCGGTTCCCGTCACGACCACCCGTTCGTCACGAACGAGTGCTTCGGTGTCGATGGGTTCGCCGTTTTCACCGGCGAGGCTGAGCGTGCGGGTGCGACCGTCATCCCCCTCGGCGGTGACCGAGAGCGGCCATTCTCCATCGACGAGCTGCTGGCTCGACTGGCCCGCGCTCTCGTGCGTGAGAATCGGCACGACGATGATGGCGATGGGCACGAGCAACACCACAACTACGGCGAGCACGATCCACGGCCAACGGCGGCGGCGCGCAGCAGTTCGGGTCATGGCTTCAGTCTAGGACTGCGCGCGTGGCACAGGTCCGCGCCCGGTTGCCATAAGGTGACTGGTAGGCAGTACAGCCCCCAGAACTGGCATCTGAAAGGCAGCGCATGATCCGTGAACTCGCTGCCGTTGCCATTGGCGGTGCTATCGGCACCGGAATGCGGTTCGCTCTCGATCTTGCCTTTGCCACCGACGATGGGCTGTTTCCCCTCTCCACTCTGATCGCCAATATCGTCGGGAGTTTCGTGCTGGCGCTCGTCGTCGCCGAGCTATGGACACCCGCTCCGGTCTGGGCCCGCGCCGGCTTAGGCGCCGGTCTTCTCGGTTCCTTCACGACGTTCTCCGCTTTGGCCGTCGCCGTCGTGCAACTCATTGGTGCCGACCAGCTCATCCCCGCCCTCATTTACCTCGCGGCCACCATGGTGCTCGGACTCGCCGCAGCCGCACTGGGCCTGCGCCTCGGTTTCGCTCGCGCACGCCGCCCTGACCTGGTGAACGAATGACCGCGGGCGTGGTGTTTGCGATCCTGGGCGCCGGAGCCGCCGGGGCCGTCTTGCGCTACCTCACCGCACGCGCGTTTGTTCCGAACAAGCGGTTTCCGTGGGCCGTGCTCGTCGTCAACGTCATCGGCTCTGCCCTCGGCGGCACCTTGGCTGGCATGGCGCACATTGGCACGATCGACCCTAACCTCGAGCTCGTGCTGCTCACCGGACTCTGCGGTGGACTCACCACCTTCAGTACTCTCAGCGTTGAAACAATGCAGATCGCCACTATGAAGCGACTCCAGACCGCCGTCGCTAGCGTTGCCGCCAACCTCGTGCTCGGCATCGGCGTCGCCGCCGCGACCTACTTCGGCCTCATCGCGCTCGCGACTTAGCCTCGTCGTTCGGCTGCGTCGCCTGTGGGGTTTACCCCGCCGCTGAGACGGCGCGAACGGCTTCCACGAAAGCTCGGATGAGGGCCGGATCTTTCACTCCGCGACTCACCTCGACGCCGCTTGAGACGTCAACACCACCCGGCTGCATGATGCCGACAAGCTCCGCCACATTCTGCGGGGTGAGGCCGCCGGCCAGAATCCAGAAGTCATCAGGCGCAGCATCCGACAGCAGGCTGGGGTCGAACGCTGCTCCCCCACCCGGCGTAACCGCGTCGATCAACAACCGGTCGTCGGCGCGCAATGCTCCGTCACGACTGAGCCGGCGGTAATCATCAATCGACAGGGCGCGGATGGTGCCGAAGCCTTCTGCCCGCAGCCGGTCAAATTCTGCCTCAGTTTCATCACCGTGCAACTGCACTGTCGCGACACCGGCAGCGCTCGCGGTGCGGAGCACCGTATCGATCGACTGGTTGCGAAAAACGCCCACCGTTTCCAACGCGGACGGAAGGCCCGCGATGAGGGAACGCGCGTGCTCGGCACTGACCTCACGGGGGCTGCCGGGAGCGAAAACGAACCCGATCGCGTCGGCGCCGCTGTCGGCTACCGCCGCTGCGGCATCCGCAGTACTGATGCCACAGATTTTCACAAAGAGGCGAGTCATTTCGTTGCGGCTCCGGACGATGCTCCCGGGGATGCCAGCACGAGCGCCGCGGAGGCGTGACCGCCCACGCACGCCTTCTGCAGGTCGCGGCTAGCCAAGTACGACGTCAGGAATCCTGCAGCGAAGGCATCACCGGCACCGGTGAGGTCTCGGACCTCGGGAACCGGTGGCACCGCAACCGTCAGCGGCTCCCGACCAGGCTCGTGAACGAGGGTGGGATCCGCTCCCGCCTTCGTCACGATGATGGTGTTGGCGAGTCTCGCAGCGACAGCACCCGGCTGCCCATCGACGACGACTCCGAGACATTCCATCTCGCTCGCGTTGCCGATCAAGAAGTCGGGGCTGAGGTCAGCCATGAGATCAAGGAAACGGTCGATGCCGTACTGGGCGAGCATCCCCGTGGAGGAGACGTCGATCGACACGAGAATCCCGCGCTGCTTGGCACGACGAATCACATCAATCACGGTTTCGCCAACGGGCGCTCCGTTGAAGGAATAGGCCGAGACGTGCAGCAGCTCGAGGCCGTCGAGCCACTCATCCGGAACCTCATCGAGCATTGTTGCTGCCGCCCGGTTCGGCACCATGCTGCGTTCGCCGTCTTGGTCGATCAGGATGATGACGGTGCCGGTGACGTGTTTGCGCTGCACGCGTACATCAACACCTTCCGCCTCGAGACCCTCAACAAGCAGGGAGCCGAGGTGGTCGTTGCCGACACAGCCGATGAAGCGCGTGGGGCCGAGGCGGCCGGCGAAGCTGGCAACGTTCGCACCGCTACCGCCGCGGGTGTGGAAGATCTCCGCCGCCGTATCGGTGCCATGCCTCAGCGGTTCAGCCAGCCAGACGACAACGTCTTCAACGAGGTCGCCGATGATTCCGAGCACGTGTCGACTGCCGCTAGCGCGTGAGCGCCGTGGCGACGAGTCCACCGAGCGAGACGTTGCCGCGGTAGACCTCGACGTTGACGTCGAGGCTGACGCCCTTGGTGTCCTTCTGGATGAAGTCGAGCAGGAACGGGGTTGAGGCGTTGCCGCTGATGCCCTGCTTCTCGGCCTCAGCCCAGGCACGAGCGAGGATGTCGTCGAGCTGTTCCGGCGGAAGCTGCTTGTCGGCGGCGACGGGGTTGGCCAGCAATACCGACTGCGGGAGTCCGAGTTCATCGCGGGCGGTGACAACGGCGGCGACCTCTTCGGGAGTGTCGACCGAGTAGCCGATGCTGAAGCCTGAGTCAGTGACATAGAAGCCCGGGTACTTGGTGGTGCCGTAGCCGATGACGGGGATGTTGAGGGTCTCGAAGCGTTCGAGGGTTGCGGGGATGTCGAGAATCGACTTCACTCCGGCGCTGATGACGAGGATGGGGATCTGCGCCAACGTGGTCATGTCGGCCGACTCGTCGAAAGTTTCGGAGGCACCGTGGTGAACGCCACCGAGACCGCCGGTGGAGAAGACCTTGACGCCTGCGTGGTGCGCGAGGAACGCGGTCGCTGCGACGGTGGTGCCACCGTGGATGCCGAGCGCGCGAACAACAGGAAGGTCGCGAAGGCTGGCCTTGGCAATATTGTCAGTGTTGGAAAGTTCAGTGATCTGTTCGGTGCTGAGGCCGACAGTTGGCACACCGTTGAAGACACCGATCGTGGCGGGCGTGACGCCCTGCGCGCGAAGACCGGCTTCGGCTTCAAGAGCAACATCGAGGTTGCGCGGGCGAGGAAGCCCGTGGGTGAAGATTGTGGATTCGAGAGCGACAACGGGGCGGTTTTCACGCACAGCGTCTTGCACTTCTTGGGAAACGTGGATGACGGGTTCAGACATAGTCAATCTCTTTCTTCGCTGTGCTTCTTCACTGATGCTCGGCCGGAGGCGTACCTCTCTCCCCACCGTAACCAGTCGATTACCAAGAATCCAGAAAGAGTCACGAGAGTTTCGATAGGTTTAACCTATGCAAATCACACTGCGGCAAGTGGAGATCTTTGTCGCCGTTGCCGAGTTCGGGCATTTCGGTCGCGCAGCCGAAGCGCTCCACATCTCTCAACCGACGGTGAGCCAAGAAGTCAGTCGGCTGGAACGCGCTCTCGACATCGCACTGCTCGATCGGTCTGGGCGATCAGCCACGCTCACCCCGGCAGGCGAGGCGATGGCCCTCGAGGGTAAAAGTTTGCTCGCTCACGCAACTCAGGTCGTGCTTGATGTGAAGCTGCACGAGCCGAGCCGCCTGCGCACCGTGCGCGTCGTTGCCTCGCCGAGCGTCGTGAACCGGCTGCTCCCCGCCGTGATCAGCAAAGCGGAGCAGTCCCTGGCCTCGACTCGCATCGAAGACATTCCTGTAGACACCGGAGGAGTGTCGGCCCACCTCGTCACCGAACAGGCCGATATCGGGCTTGGCCGCTTCCTTGACGACCTCGACGGCTACAGCGTTGAGGTGCTCGCCGAAGAACAAGTCTTTGTCGCGATCAGCCGCAAACACCCCCTGGCGGATGCCGCCCACCTCGAACTCCCGGAGCTCGGCGATCTTCCCCTGTTGCTGTGGCCGCGCGAACAGAATCCCGCCTACTTCGACTACTTGCTCGAGATCTGCACCTCACGCGGGCTGAGCCCGCTGCTTCTGGTGAGCCCGCCCCGAATCGTGGGTTCGCGGCTCTATCTACTCTCGGAGTCGCGCGCATTCTCGCTCGTCTCCGCCGCCCTCATCGGCCACCTGCCCGAGGATCTCGTTGCCATTCCGCTGGCCCGACCGGCAACTCTGCCTCTCGAAATGCAGTGGCGCACGAGCGACAGCCGGCCCCAGCTTGCCGCACTTCGCGCACTGATTCGCGATGTGGCATCCGCCGGCTAGCGACGCCCGCGTTCCCGACAGCTCGCGGTTGCGAAAGCGCTAGCGCCCGTTCTTCATGGCTTGAATTTTGCTGAGGGTGGCGATGGCTTGGCGGGCGATCATCCGCCCCGCACGGTTGGCACCGATAGTGGATGCCTGCGGCCCGTACCCGGCGAAGAAGACACGGGGGTCTTTCCAGGCGACGCCCTGCCCGACGGCCACGCCGCCCTCTTTCTCGCGCAGTTTCAGCGGAGCAAGGTGGCGCAGTTCTGGGCGGAAACCGGTGGACCAGATGATGGCATCCGCCTGCTGGAAGGCACCATCTTTCCAGCGCACCCCACCGGGTTCGATGCTGGAGAACATGGGCCGCGGCGTCAAAACGCCTCGCTCGATGCCGGCTTGGATGCGGCGGGTGCGCGGAACGCCCGTGCCGCTGACGATGCTGGGGAGGGCTCGGCCTGCCCGCGCCGCCTCATCCTGCACCAGCACAGCTTCTTTGCGCGCTTCAAGGTTGAGGCCGCCATCTTCGAGGAAGTCGATGGGCCGGCGGCTCACCCAGGTGAGGTTGCTGGCGATGTTTTCGAGTTCGAGCAGGAACCCGATCGCTGACGTTCCTCCGCCGACCACGACAACACTCTGGTCGGTGAACTCGCGGGCGCTGCGGTATTCGCTCGTGTGAAGGTGGCGGCCCTCAAACGACTTGAGCCCCGGGTACCACGGAATAAACGGTGCACCCCAGGTGCCCGTGGCGTTGATGACGAGCATCGTGCTGACAGTTTTTGTTTCTTCGCCATCGAGGGTGAAAGTCACGTTCAGATGTTCGCCGAGGTTATCGACGGCGATAACATCCGCATTGCGCACGACCTGAAGGCCATAGTGCTCTTCGTAGGCGCGGTAGTAGTCGGCGACAACTTTCTTGGCCGGCATATGTTTGTCGGCAGTCTCAAAGCTGAGCCCCAGCTCGTCGAGACCGGGAAGATCATTGATGCGGTGGGCGGAACCAATGCGCAACGCTTCCCAACGGAATTGCCACGCGCCCCCCGTATTGGGGCCGCGGTCGAGGAGCACGAAGTCGTTGCCGGGGTCGAGGCCAAGTCGCCGCAAATAGTAGGCAACAGAGAGGCCCGCTTGGCCAGCACCAATAACGACAACAGAGGTGTCGGTTTCAGTGGTGGATGTCACGGGCTAACGTTACCCGTGAACACCCCACCTGTGCACCGCCCACGAAGACCTTTCTGTCCATCGTGCTAAACTTCAGGTTAGTTTTCATCCATCCCTGTTCGCTCGTTCGCTGGCCACCGTCAGTGCACCGGGACAGAAGCATGAGGGGGTCTCGAATGGGACGCGGCCGTCAAAAGGCAAAGCACACCAAGGTTGCTCGGGATTTGAAGTACTTCAGCCCAGACACCAACTATGGTGCACTCGCTCGCGAGTTGAGCGGGTCAGAAAGCGCTGCTCCGGTGTCGGAAGACAGCGAAAAGTGGCCGGAGTACTCCGCTGGTAGTTCATACAGCGACGAATACGACGTTGAAGAAGATGACGAGGACGACGAGGAAACTCGTAGCGCCTAATAACGCACCTTCTGCACACAAGGCGAGCACCAGACCCTCCGGGGTCGGATGCTCGCTTCGTGCGTTAACGCGGTGCCGGGCTAGCGCTCGCGCGACCACTCCACGAGAGTCGGCACAGCGTCTTCGGCAAAGCGCTCATAGTCGTCGGCAGTGTTGTAGGCGTGCGCCGAAAGCCGCAGATAGCCGGTGTCACGGAAGCTCGTGACTTGGGTTTCGAATCCGAGTTCGTCCGTGATGCGTTGGCGAACAGCTTGCGCATCGTCATGGCTTGCGCCGAGAGCGCCGGGGAGCCGCAAGAGGCGCATTCCCGGAGCGGGGGCTGCGACATCCACTCGCGACTCTTCACCAGACGCAGCATCGAGCGCATCGGCGACAACGTCGGTCGAGTAGTCGAGCAGTGACTCGATGTAGCCACGAATGGAATCCCAGCCGATGCGGGCTTCGAGCCCCGTGATGGCGTCGACGCTAGCGAGGTACGGCGTGTAGTCGAATGTGCCCTGGTGGTCGAATCGACCGGGGAAGGGCTCATCCATTCCCCACGAATCGATTACCGGGTACAGGTTTTTGGCGAACTTCTTTTCGGCCACGAGCACTGCGCTGCCCCGAAAACCGCAGGCAAATTTGTGCAAATTGCCAACCCAGGCGGATGCCGCAATGCCCTCGGCCGGGCGGTACTGAATTCCCGGGGCGTGGGCTGCATCCACGAGCAGAGGAACCCCGTGCTTCGTGGCCAACTCGGCGAGCGCCGCGACCGGGAACTCGCGCGCGGTGGCGGAGGTCGAGGCGTCGATGATGAGGCCAGCAGGCTTCTTGGCAAGTGCTTTGCCGAGAACCGTAAGGATCTGCTCGGGCGTGGCATCGAGTTCGATGGGCACGGTGCGCAGTTTGGCTCCGCGCTGGCGGGCCTCGCGACGAGCCGAGAACGCGACCGCTCCGTAGGCGTGGTCGGTGATGAGCAGCTCGTCACCGGCGTTGAGCATGAGGGCGCGGATGGCGGCCGTCATTCCGGCACTGGCGTTGGGGACGAAACCGAAACGGTCGGCATCCACGCCAAGGAAATCGGCGAGACCTTCGCGAGCCTGAGCGAGACGCTCGGGTGCGGCCATGAACCAACGCTGCGGTGCGCTCTCGGTTTCTTGGAGGTACGCGAGGCGACGCAGTTGGGCAAAGACGGGGACCGCACCGAAGGAGCCGTGATTGATGTGGCGCCAGCGGGAGTTCAGACTCCAGAGCGCGGCGGCCGGGGAACCATCGCGGGTCAGCAGCGGTTCGGGGCGTTGTGTGCCGTCTACCTGATCCGCGTCGTCGTGGCCGTCATCCGAGTCAGCTTCGTTCACGGTCACGACGTCGTCGCCGTCGTGCTGCTCGTCCACGGGTGTGGGTACTTCTTCGGGTTCTGCTGATTGCACGTCGTTGTCGACGTCAACCGAGTTATCGGGCTGCTTAGTTGCCATAGCGCCCATTCAAGCGCACGGCACGACCATTCGCCTTCGTGGCACCCGGTCACTCACAAAATGAGGTTGCGCTTCGTCTCCTGTCGACGACATCGCGAGCAGTTAATTCGCGTACGAACCGCTCAAGCGCACAGCGCCACCATTGACACCCTTGGCTCCCTGTTCGAAGCCAGAAAGATCATGGGCGGCCATCGAAACACGACCGACTTCCCACGAGGGGATGCCGTCGGCAGTGAGGGCGGCGATTGTCGCGTCGGCAGCATCCGCCGCCACAATCGCGATCATGCCGATGCCGAGGTTCCAGGTTCCTTCGGCACTTTCGAGGCTGGAACCAGCCAGGTCAGACAGCACGCGGAATACGGTGGGCGGCGACCAGGTCGAGCGCTCAACTTCAACCCACGAGCCGACAGGCAGCACGCGCGCGAGGTTAGCGGCGATGCCACCACCGGTGACGTGACTGAGCGAATGCACGGCGCCGGGCTGAGCGTCAAGCAGGTTGAGCAGCGGCATTGTGTAGAGGCGAGTCGGCTCGAGGAGAACTTCACCGACGACTCCGCCGAGTTCGTTGAGGTGGTCGCTGTAGCCGACCTTGTTGTTGGCCAGAATGTGGCGAACAAGCGAGAAACCGTTCGAGTGGATGCCCGAGGACTCCATCGCGATCACAACATCGCCATCGGCAACAAGGTGCGGGCCGAGCTGGGATCCGGCTTCAACCACACCGGTTGCTGCACCGGCAACGTCGTAGTCGTCGGGCCCGAGAAGACCGGGGTGTTCTGCCGTTTCGCCGCCGACGAGCGCGGTGCCGGTAGCCGAGCATCCACGAGCAATACCGGCAACGATGTCGGCGATACGCGAGGGAACGACCTTGCCGCACGCGATGTAGTCGGTCATAAAGAGGGGCTTGGCGCCCACGACGATGATGTCGTCAACAACCATGCCGACGAGATCTTGACCGATGGTGTCGTGCTTGTCGAGAGCCTGAGCGATCGCGACCTTCGTGCCCACGCCATCCGTCGATGTTGCCATCAGAGGGTGCTTGTAGTCCTTGAAGAACGAGGCGTCATAGAGGCCAGCGAAACCGCCAAAACCTCCGACCACGTTGGGCCCATGAGTGGCACTGACGGCCGCCTTCATGAGTTCGACGGCGCGGTCACCAGCAGCGGTATCGACACCGGCTGCGGCATAGCTGGAAGAAGAGTTCTCGGTCACGGCTCAAGCGTACCGGTCTGCGGGTTTTACACGCAGCAGCACCCCCGCTTCCCCGCAGCAACAGCACTGCCAGATGTGAGAAGCTAGACCGTACTCACACCGGGTACGCGCTCTACGACCTCAGGGAGCCACGCGAAAGCATGTGCGGCATTGTCGGTATCGTCTCTTCTCAGCCCGTCAACCAGCAGGTTTATGACGCCCTGCTGCTCCTGCAGCACCGCGGTCAAGACTCCACAGGAATCGCCACCGCCGACGGCAGCACTCTGCACTTGCAGAAAGCCAACGGGCAAGTGCGTGAGGCATACCGCACTCGCGACATGCGCAACCTTGTCGGCACCTCCGGCCTCGGCCACGTGCGCTACGCCACCAAAGGCAACGCTTTCAATGAAAATGAAGCCCAGCCGTTCTATGTGAACGCGCCCTACGGCATCATCCTCGTTCACAACGGCAACTTGACGAACACGCAGCAGCTCACCGATGAGCTGTTCCGCATCGACCGTCGCCACCTCAACACCACGAGCGACACTGAACTGCTCGTCAACGTGTTGGCCAACGAACTTCAAGAGCAGGTGTCGGGGCTCGACCTCGACCCCGAGCAAGTTTTCACCGCCATCGAGCGCGTGCACGACCGCGTTGAGGGCTCCTACGCCGCGATCGCGCTGATCGCTGGTCACGGCTTGCTCGCGTTCCGCGACCCCTACGGCATCCGCCCCTTAGTTTTGGGCCGCCGTCAAACTGGTCTCGTCGGCTACGAGTGGATCGTGGCATCCGAATCTCTCGTGCTGGAAAGCGCCGGATACGAACTGGTGCGGGATGTTGCCCCCGGCGAAGCGATCTTCATCACACCCGACGGCGAAATGTTCTCCAAGCAGTGCGCCAAAGCACCAGTGCTGATCCCATGCTCGTTCGAATATGTCTATCTGGCCCGACCGGACTCGATCATGAACGGCATCTCGGTTTATGAAGCTCGCCTGCGCTTGGGCGACAAACTGGCCGACACCATCTCGAAGTTCACCCCCATGGGCGACATCGACGTTGTGATGCCCATCCCCGACTCCTCGCGCCCCGCCGCAATGCAGGTCGCCCAGAAGCTTGGCGTCGAATACCGCGAAGGTTTCTACAAGAACCGCTACGTTGGCCGCACCTTCATCATGCCCGGCCAGGCCGAGCGCAAGAAGAGCGTCAAGCAGAAGCTGAACGCCATGGGCACCGAGTTCAAGGGCAAGAACATCCTGATCGTGGATGACTCCATCGTGCGTGGCACCACCTCGAAAGAGATCGTGCAGATGGCTCGTGAAGCCGGCGCCAACAAGGTCACCTTCACCTCCGCTGCACCTCCCGTGCGCTACCCACACGTGTACGGCATCAACATGCCGACGCGCGCTGAACTCGTTGCCCACGGGCGCAAGATTCCCGAGATCGCTCTGGAGATGGGCGCTGACGCTCT
Source organism: Salinibacterium sp. NG22 (assembly GCF_015864925.1). Classification (NCBI taxonomy): domain Bacteria; kingdom Bacillati; phylum Actinomycetota; class Actinomycetes; order Micrococcales; family Microbacteriaceae; genus Salinibacterium; species Salinibacterium sp. NG22. The sequence continues at coordinate 1,440,205 of NZ_JADYWG010000001.1, forward strand.
CATCTACCAAGAGGTCGCCGACATGCAGGCCGCGATCACTGAAGGATCCGACGTCTCAGCTCTCGAAATGAGCTGCTTCACGGGCGAATACGTTTCGGGCAACATCACGCCCGAATACCTCGACTGGCTTGAGCTCACACAACTGAGCTAGCGCGGCGCGTTTCTCGGGGTGAACTTCCGCGGGGTGCAGCTCGTTGTTACTCGAGCGTGCCCTCGTACGCTTCTGGTTCTGAGATCTCGTGCTCGGCCGTGCCGATCTTGGCACGACGGCGCGAGGAACGGTCGGCGATCAGCGCAACGAGAGCTCCGACTGCGACACCGGCAGGAATACCAAAGAGACTGAAGTAGCCAAAGAGAGCCCCGAATCCGACCGAAGGGTCAGCGGGGAACGACATCGTGAGAATGAACGTGGCGGCGGCACCGAGCCCACCACCGACAATCATGAACGCGCCGTACTTAGGCGCACGGCGGATGCTCACGCCCGTTGATTCGACCGTGGTCTTCATCGCAGGCTGCTGCGGGGCGGATGCCGCGGGCTCGTGTTCTGGCGTAATACTCACGGCACTATTCTCTCCCACACAACTGGGAGGTATTCGCTGAGGTCGGCACGCGACCCTGAGGCACTGATGTCGCCGGAGTCGAGGGCTTCGGCCCACTCTCGTGTTCCCGTGGCAAGGGCAATCCAGGTCGCGGCATCCATCTCAACAACATTGGGCGGAGTGCCGCGCGTGTGGTTGGGGCCTTCGATGGCTTGAACGGCACCGAACGGCGGCACTCGCACTTCAACCGAGTTGCCTTCGGCATTCTTCGCGAGCACCTGCAAGAGGTAGCGCACTGCGGTTGCGGTGGCGTCGCGGTCTGCTCGACCGTCGCGCACCATCCGGATGCTCGCTTCACCAGCAATGGGGGCTATTTTCAGCTGTGCCATGCCTTAACGCTAACAACAGTGCCTGTGGGCTTGGTTAGGCTGTGCTTGTGCGAATTCTTGTTCTTGGATCCGGTGCCCGCGAGCACGCCATTGTGACGTCACTTCTCAGTGAGGAGGAGACGCACGAAATCACGGCTGCGCCCGGCAATGCCGGTATTGCATCGGTCGTGGAGACGGTCGCGCTCGACCCTACTCGGGGAAGCGTCGTTACCGAATACGCCCTCGATAATGACATCGAACTGGTCATCATCGGGCCCGAGGCTCCCCTGGTTGAGGGCGTCGCTGATGCTCTTCGCCGCCGCGGCATCGCCGTGTTCGGCCCCGGCAAGGCTGCCGCTGCTCTTGAGGGCAGCAAAACTTTCGCCAAGCGCATCATGGATGCCGCCAACGTGCCCACCGGTCGCGCCCACCGCGCCGGCTCTCTCGAAGAAGCCACTGCGGCTCTCGACGAGTTCGGCGCCCCTTACGTAGTGAAGGCCGACGGCCTCGCAGCTGGCAAGGGCGTTCTTGTCACGGGCGACCGCAACGCCGCCGTCGATCACGCCAAGCACTGGCTCACCTACGGCAGCGTGCTCGTCGAGGAATACCTCGCCGGCGAAGAAGTTTCCCTCTTCCTGCTGAGCGATGGCCACAACGTTGTTCCGCTCTCGCCGGCGCAGGACTACAAACGCGCCTACGACGGCGATGACGGACCCAACACGGGCGGCATGGGTGCGTACTCGCCGCTCAACTGGCTCCCCGACGGATTCGTTGACGAAGTGATCAACACCATCGCGCTGCCCACGATCCGCCAGCTCGCTGAAGAACAGACACCATTTATCGGACTGCTCTACTGTGGGCTCATTGTCACTCGGGACGGCATCCGCGTCATCGAATTCAACGCTCGCTTCGGTGACCCCGAGACGCAAGTTGTGCTCCCCCGCTTGGTCACCCCGCTCAGCTCGCTGCTCTACGCCGCAGCAACTGGCGGCCTTGCCGACCACGCAGCGCCCATCTTCAGCGACGACGTTGCCGTGACGGTTGTTCTCGCGAGCGAGGGCTACCCCGAGAACCCCAAGATCGGTCGCCCAATTACCGGACTGGATGCCGCCCTCGCCGTTCCCGGAATCACCATCGCCCACGCGGCCACCGCCAAAAAGGGTGACGAGTTTGTCGCCACCGGCGGACGCGTGCTCAGCGTTGTCGCGACCGGCGAAACCTTTGCGGTCGCCCGCGAACGTGCCTACGAAGCTCTCGGGCATATTCACCTTGAGGGCTCACACTTCCGCAGCGATATCGCTTTGCGCGTCGCGAAGTGAGCGACGTTGTGAACGACGCTGCTGGCGCGGATGCTATTGCCGGGGCGGATGCTGCTGCTGGCGCGTGGACGCTGACGTATTCCGGCAAAGTCCGCGACCTGTATGTACGGGCCGACGAGCCACAGCTTGTGCTCATGGTTGCCAGTGATCGCGTGAGTGCGTTTGACCACGTGCTAGAGCCGGGCATCCCGAGCAAGGGCGCGCTGCTGACGCAACTGAGCAAGTGGTGGTTCGCGCAGCTGGCTGACATGCCGAACCATTTGGCGGATGCCGCTGGCGTTGATGCGCCCGCTGAGCTTGCTGACCGATCGATGATCGTGAAGCGCTTGGAAATGTATCCGGTGGAGTGTGTCGTTCGCGGCTACCTGTCGGGCAGCGGCTGGCTTGAATATCAGGAGTCGCAGAGCGTGTGCGGCATTGCGCTGCCTGCTGGTTTGAGCGATGGCGACCGCCTGCCCGAACCGATTTACACCCCGGCGTGGAAAGCGCCGATGGGTGAGCACGACGAAAACATCAGCTTTGAGCGCACCGTCGAACTCGTGGGTGCTGAGGTTGCGACGGCGCTTCGGGATGCTTCGCTCGACGTCTTCGCCCGAGCCTCCGCCATCGCGGAAACTCGTGGCGTGATTCTCGCTGACACCAAGTTCGAATTCGGCGCCGACCCGGAGACCGGTGCTCTCGTGCTCGCCGACGAAGTTCTGACGAGCGACTCAAGTCGTTACTGGGATGCTGAACTTTATGCCGCCGGTGGCCCGGGCCGTCTCGCGAGCTTCGACAAGCAGATCGTGCGCAACTGGCTTTCCGGGAACTGGGACAAGCAGGGCGTACCGCCCGAGCTTCCCGCTGACATCGTGGAGCAGACTGCTGCGCGGTATCGCGAGCTAATTGAGCGGCTTACCGTGTAGCTTTGGATTGATCAGTTTCCGCGATCCGCTGTGGAAAGCGAACTATCGAGAGCTCTCGGATGAGTACGCTCCAGAGATGAACCCGCGCAAAACTGTCATGGTTTACATCGATGGGTTCTCGCTATACAAGGGGATGCTTCAACGCAGCTTTCCCGAATATAAGTGGCTTGACCTCGAAGCGCTGGCCGCACGGCTCCTTCCCCGTCGCAGCGTCGCGGGCGTCAAGTTTTTCACGGCACCGCTTAAGCCTCTTACGAACGACCCCGGTGTTGGGCAGCGCCAGCAGGTTTACTGGCGTGCTCTGCAGACGACACGCGTAGAAATTGTCGAGGGTAAGTTCAATTTTTCGAAGCAGTACTTGCCGCTGCATCCTGAAGAGTTAGACGAAGCGGGTCGTGTCAGGACCGTGCTGATTAAGCGGCCGGAGGAGAAGGGCAGCGATGTGGCGCTTGCATCTCATCTCATCGTGGATGCGCTGGAAAACCGGGCGGACTCATACGCACTGATTACCAACGACTCGGACCTCGTTCCGCCACTGCAGCTGCTCAGTGCACGCGGGAAAGACCTCACACTCGTGTCCGTCGCGAACGAGAAATACAACAAGGCATTCGACACTGCTGGGCTTCAGACGATCCGCCAAATACGCCGTGGCGCTCTCGCGTCATCACAGTTCCCTGCGGCTTTGCGAGATGCGGAGGGACGAACTATTCGAAAACCGCCGACTTGGCCATGAAATAAAGCAGGCCCCCGATCTCTCGAGGGCCGCGCCCGGTAGCCGAAGCATCCGGGTGGTTATAAGTAGATGTTAGCGCACTCGGCCAATAGTTTCCTAAGATTTCTCACCGCTGCTTCGTGGGTTCAACTAGTCGAGAACCGCACCAGCATCGTGTCGGAGTTACCGGAACGACCGACAACCTGAAATCCGAGCCGAGAGTACAGCGAGCGGGCGCGGTTTCCGTCCTCGACGCTCAGACTGATGCCGGGCATCCCTCGCTCGGCCGCCGCCGCGATCACCTCCCGCAGGAGACGCTCTCCAATCCCTTGACCGCGAAAGCCGTCGAACGTCGTGATACTCAGTTCAGGGATCGTTTCTTCAACGAATCCATAGCCGGGGTGCTTTGCGGGAAACAAGACCAGCCAGGCGACTGCGCGGACGTCGCCGATGGCTTCGTCCAGCATTCCGAAGTCTTCGCCACGAGGGAAATCGGAATAGTAGTGCGCGAGTTCCTCGGACTGATCGAGATCGTCGAAGGTGAAACGAAGCCCGCACCAGTTCATGTTGGCCAACGTTGCTGCCCTCAGAAGGGGCCGATCAGATGCGGTGAGCAAACGAATCGACATGCGCCAACTCTAAGACGGATTGAGTTAGCAACTCGTGAGCCAACCACCGTTTGTGAAGTAATCTTCAGCTACGAGTCGGCCGCTTGCCGCTCAAGGATCGGGGGATCATGAAGCGGGCTACCTGGGTCGAAGGCTTTGTGCTCATCGCCCTGGGCATGTTGGTGTCGGGCGGCGTGCTGCTGAACCTTGGCGCGAACAATTACGAGGGGCAATGGAGGAGTTGCACCGACCACACATCTCGACCTGAAGCGCTGAGCGGAGCCGGCGAATACCGGATCGTTGCATCATTCTCGTTGTTCCCCCTCGGCTTCAACTGCGAGTACTCGTCCTACAGCGCTTCCGAAGAGCCCGTTAACGTCTTTCTCGACCAAGGGACTGTTCCCGCGATCTTCGGCATCGCGCTCACGTGGATCGGCGGCGGAGTGATTGCGAGCGGTGCGATTCTCAGTCACCGGGCGCTTAGCGGGCCGTGACGTTGAGGATGCCCGCCTGAGCGCACGTCTGCGGAAAGTCTTTCTGCAGACCGGTGGTGTCACCGAAGCTCAGCGGCTCGAGAACATTCGCAGCCCACCCGCCATCAGGGTCGGAGACGAAGTCGTAGCTAGGCCATTGCGTGAGCATCGCCTCAGCGGCGACTAGTCGTTCGGCATCCTCGTCGCCAGCCGCGGTCAGGTACTCGGCCTCCCACGCACACAGCCAGGTGAAGTGCGCGACGGTCGCGCCGGCACCAGATTGCAGCACTCCGTCATCCGTTGATCCGAGGTCCAGGCCCTCAGGCACGCCGGTGGGGTATGCCGCACCGCTGGGCAGTGGCTCGCCCATCGTTTCGATTGCGGCGAGATACTCGAAGTAGGCGGTGCCTTCGGTCACGCGGACCGGTCCCTCTGGGGTTTCGTTCACGACGAACGAAGGATCAACATCGGGTTGCGTGGGGTCAGGCCCGACGCCCGTGTCCGCAGGGCTGCCCGGCCACAAGAAGAACGCCGCAGAGATAGCTGCGGCCACAATCACCACTGCGCCGAGGGCCATCCGCACACCCGATCGAGATGTATCGGCGGGATCGGCAGAAGAAGAGCCGTCATCGGGGGTGCCTTCCTGCCCCAGAATTTCAGCCGGCGAGCCGAAGGCTGCGATGGCCGCAGTCGCGTCGGCCTACGATGACGAGGGAGGGATGGTCTCGTGCAAGTGGCTAGCGATTTCTTCCCGCAACTCGAGACGACGAGGTGCAGTGAGTGAGCCCGACGCCGCATCGAACTCGCGAAGGTAGGCCGTGACGGTCGGATGCTCGGCAGCGGTAGTCATGACTGCTCACTCTCACTAGATGCGGAAGGGATGGTCTGCAGAAGTGTTCCGACGGAGCCGGAGAACTGGCGCCAATCTTCACGGAAGAGTTCAAGGTCGCGACGACCGACATCCGTGAGGCTGTAATAGCGTCGCGGTCGCTCGGTGTCGCTCACTTCCCAGTGGCTGCTGACTTGACCCGCTTCTTGGAGGCGGCTCAGCAGCGGGTACACGGTGCCCTGGCTCGTCAGCAACTGACCGACGTCATTCAGTTCGCGAACGATTTGTAGCCCGAAGCGCGGGCCGGTCGAGAGCAACGCGAGGATGCACGGCCCAACGACCCCTCGCCGGAGTTGGGTGCTTGCTGCGCTTTCGACCATGCCGTCGACGATACCTTGTGTCGCAAGAGTTAAACAAGAGAAACGGTCACATCTTCCCTTCCGCCGAAGCGACTGGCACGATAATCAGATGACCACCATTCTTCGCGACCCAGTGCCGGCCGACGCCGACGCTCTCGCTCAATTGCATGTCGCGAGCTGGCGGGAAGCCTATTCGCACCTGCTGCCGGAGGACTTTTTCACGGCCGAGTATGTGGCCGGACGCCAGAAGATGTGGAATCACATCCTTAACCATCCGCGAGCGGAGCGGTGCATCCAAGTCGCTGACCTCGCCGGCACAATCGTTGGATTTGCTTCGGTTGGGCGGGAGGCCACCGTCAAAGAAACTACCGTGCCTGCGCACGCCCAACTCGAAGCGATTTATGTTGTGGCGGCGCACCATGGCACCGGTATCGGTCAGGCATTGCTCGACGCGACCCTAGGCGACTCGCCTGCTGCGCTATGGGTCGCCAAGGACAATCCCCGGGCTGTGGCCTTCTACCGCCGCAATGGCTTCGAGTTCGACGGCACCGAAGACATCGACCCTGCGACTCCCCAACTCGTTGACGCGCGGATGGTGCGCTGACAGTCTGTGTGGCCAGTGACCTGCCGCCGCTACCGAAGCTGCGTACAGACGTAGTGCGCAGCTCCGGCGGGGAGATGCCCGGCCACCCGGGCATCCGCATCAACGCAGGGCGGTGGTTCCGAACGTGGCAAGCACACCGAACAGAACACCCCAGATGATGATCGAGATGATCTGCCACACGATCACGGCGTTGCGCGAAGCGCCGAACGACACCATCGCGGCCGAAGTGATCTGGCTGGGCAGGAGGGTTTGGCCGAGGAGGCTGACGCCGGCGACTCCGTAGCGATCAAACCGTTCGCGGAGCTTCTGGCGACGAGCTGTTTCCGGCTTGGGCTCGCGGCCCGCGGCAACCTTGGCACGAACCCGGTGGGCCACGAACACGAAGATCAGCATCGAGATGACGTTACCCACAATCGCAGCGATGATCGCGACCACCGGATTGACACCGGCAATAACCCCGATCACCGAGCCGCCGTACGACTCCACATAGGGAATCGCCGCGATCAGGATCACACCAACCCACTGCAGCAGTTCGGGCAACCCGGAAGTGAAGGAAGTGAAAGCGTCGTACATGGTGTGCCTTTCTAATGAGGATGACGTGAATCGTCCGGCTTGTCAGCGGCTGAGGTTCCGGCGATGAATCAATCTTCGCCGCGGATAATCGCGCTGGGCAGTGCCGCCGCGTCACGGCATCCGGTGAACTTTCGCACCCGCGACCGTGACAAATGTCACTGCTCTACGCTGGAGGCCATGCTCGAATCCACTACGCCTGCGACGCCCCGCGACGGCGAACAGGCTCGCGGCGTTCGCGGAGTGCGCGCCACCTGGAATTACACGCTCGGCTCCATCGTGTTCTTCTACATCGTGCTGAACGCGGTTGTGATTCTGAATATGCTCGCTGTTTTCGCCGCATCAGGCTCGCCACTTGATGGCCTTCTCATCGCGCTGACGGCGATTGCGGCTGCAGCCCAAGTGCGCGGATGCTGGTTCCTTCGCACGGAGCGAGGGCAGGGCATCCCGAACGTCGCCTGGCTCATCGCGCTTCTCGCCCCCGCCATTGCGGTCTGGGTGATCGGACTTTTCAGGCCCGAGGTGGGATTTCTTTCTGCTGTTCCGCTGTGGATGGCCGTGTGTGTGGTTGCTCCCCTCTTTCCGCGTCGCCAACTCTGGACACTGCTGGCCGTCGGGCTTGCGGCGTCCATCGCCCACCCTGTGCTCGCGACCATGATCTTCGGCAACCCCATCAGCCCTGCGGCGATTGCCGACGCCTGGCTGGTGTTGTTTTATGGAATTCTGCTGCCGCTCATGGTGCTTTCAGCCCTGTGGTGGTGGGACATTGTCGTCACCCTCGACCGTCTGCGTTCGAGCGCCGCCGAACTCGCTGTCACCGAAGAACGCCTGCGTTTCGCGTCTGACCTGCACGACATTCAGGGGCACCACCTGCAAGTGATTGCTCTCAAATCTGAGCTGGCCGAGCGGATGCTCGCCATCGACCCCGAGGCAGCCCGTGAACACATCCACGAAACTCGGATGATCGCCAAGCAGGCCCTCGAAGAGACCCGGTCACTCGTGGCCGGGTATCGCGAAGTTGAGTTGGACAACGAACTCGAGAACGCCCGCGAAGTGCTCGCGGCTGCTGGTGCTCAGTGTGATCTGGCCGTCGGCACGATGCCCGCCGACGCTGAGGTGCGTCGTGCATTGGGGCTCGCCGTGCGCGAGGCCACGACGAATATCTTGCGACACAGCGAAGCAACCCAAGTGTCGATCCAGCTCGCCAGCAACGACACCGAGAGCACGCTGGTGATCAGCAACAACGAACTGCGAAGCTCAGCCTCGGCGAGCGAAGTTCCCGGTAGTGGGCTAGTGGGGCTCCGAAGCCGCGTCGCCGCCCTCGGCGGAACACTTGATACCGCCGTCGATGACGCCGGAGATCGCTTCGAGCTGAGCGTGCGAGTTCCGGCGCGAGCGAGAGTGACAGCGTGAGCGAGGCTGGCGTGAGTGCAGCCGGCGAAGCGCCGCGCGTCATCCGCCTTCTCATCGCTGACGACGAGCATCTCATTCGCGGGGCCCTGAGTGCGCTGCTCAACCTGGAAGCCGATATCGAGGTCATCGCGAGCGTCGACAACGGTGTTGCGGCGGCGGAGCAAGCGCTCGAGCTGCAGCCGGATGTGTGTCTGCTCGACCTCGAAATGCCGCAGGCAGATGGCATCGAGGCGGCCACGCGCATCCTCTCGACCGTTGCGACGAAGGTCGTCATTGTGACTCGCCACGCTCGACCGGGCGTGCTGCGCCGGGCACTCGCCGCCCGCGTCTCGGGCTTCGTGCCCAAGTCGACGCCCGCCGAAGACTTGGCTGCTGTGATTCGGGATGTCGTGGCAGGCAAACGCTACATTGATCCCGAGATTGCGGCGACGGCTCTCACCGCCGACCGCTGCCCTCTCACTGATCGCGAGCTCGACGCGCTGCGGTTCAGCCGCTCCACGATGAGCGTGCAAGAAATCGCTGATGCTCTACACCTCGCGCCCGGAACCGTGCGCAACTACCTGTCATCGGCGATGACCAAGCTCGACGCTCGCTCGCGGCACGATGCCGCCGATAAGGCGTGGCAGCAGGGGTGGATTTAGCGGGCGGCTTCGCTTGCAGAAGCGCCCGCGGGCCGAGCGAAAGTGAGCGCCCACGACTGGGCTCCCTGTTCGGTCTCGACCCAGCCATCCGCTTCGATGTCGTGGCGGATCTTCGCAAGGTGCTCGGCCATGCGCGGCGCGTACGCTTCATCCGGATTCATCGGATCGAACATGTGATTTGACGAGAAGGTTCCACTTTCGTAGCGAGTGTCGCCATCTACCTTGCCGACAAAGCGCAGCGTTCGGTTGAACACTCCTGTTGTGTACGAGGTAAGCAATCTCGCCAGTTTTGAGATTTCGACGTCTTCGACTTCGATACGGAGCAACTCGCGTTGTGCGTTCATGCGTCCCATAGTGCGCCTCAAGCGCGCCGTTGTAAACGGGTCGTCAGGGGAACCCTGCGGCGGAGCTAGTTGTAGCCGTAAGCGAAGTACCCGACGTAGCGGAACCAGTCGCCGAGTAGCGGAGTGTGGAGCCGAACGTCCACGTGCTGTCGTCCGTCGGCCCACGACTCGTCGACGGTGACTGTGGCGAGCGCGGGGATGCGGAGGCGGAGGCCAGCCAGATGCAGCCATTGGCGGTCGGAGCGCAACCGCATGCGTCCATCCGTGACGGTAAGCGTCATGCGCACCTCGAAGCCGCCGCGCCTGCCCAAGAAGTCGTGCAGGCGGCCGTCGACGACGCGCATCTCATCCTGCAGGAAGCGATCTCGACCCGGAAAGTGGAAGGTGCGCACGGCGCCAAGGCCGCCGTCCGCTGTGGGTGTGTTGATGACATCGAAAGGTACGTTGCGCGCGTATTCCGGAAAGAGGATGCGTTGCCACGCCATAAACGCCAGCACCGGTTTTAGGATGCGCAGCGGCGACCCAGCAACGTCGAACACTCCGCTGCCGACACCGACTTGTTGCCCACCGTCGAAGTAGGGGCGAAGCTCAGGCGCTAGCTCGTCGAGTTCGGCGCCGAACACGCGCCGGTAGACCGATGCGCTCACAATTGCGCCTGCTCTTGCGATTGCTGACGTGTGGATGCCGCATGCCGGTCCGCCGGCAAACTAGGCTCCGCACCACCAGCAGCGGCACCAGCCCCAGCACTCGGCTCGCGCAGTGACGTCACGCACCGCGCCAGCAGATCGCCGAGCATCGCTTGCTCGGCGGCGCTCAGGGTGGACTTCATCCTGTCTTCAACATCTTTGACGGATGCACTGGCGGTGGCCAACTGGCGACGACCCTTCGCCGTGAGTTCGGCCGGCAGAACGCGCCCGGCAACCGGCTGTTCTGGTCGGGTGATGAGTCCGTCGCGCTCGAGGGATTGCAGCAGCACGTTCATGGCTTGGCGCGTAACGAAGGCTCCGCGGGCAAGCTCAGAGTTCGAGAGGCCGGGCCGCTGCGCCAAAAGTTCGAGGCACGAGTAGTGCGTGATGCTCATCCCGAGCGGGCGCAGCACCGCTTCCATCGCAGATCGGAGCGCGCTGGAGGCTTCCTTCAGGAGGTATCCCACCGAGGTTTCCAAATCGATTCCGGATGACTGTTGCTGCATGTCAACATTCTGACATAGAGTGCTCTATGTCAACTAATTGACATCAGAATCTAGGAGACATCATGACCCCAGCATCCGGCCCCGGCTTCATCTCACTGCAAGTTCGCGACCTCGACGCCGCAGGCGCCTTCTACGAAAAGTACCTCGGCTTGACCCGCCAGCCAGGTCCACCCCACGCGATCGTTTTCGGCACGACCCCGGCGGCATTCGCGGTGCGCTCCGCAGCTCCCGGCGTTGACCTCGACTCGGTCTCGCAACTCGGGCTCGGCGTCGGCATCTGGATGCACGCTCCCGACGCCCAGGGCATCCACGACACCCTCGCCGCCGACGGCATCACGATCACCTCGGCGCCCGTCGATGGCCCCTTCGGCCGCACCTTCACCTTCGCCGACTTCGACGGCTACCCGATCACGCTCCACGATCGCGCGTAGCGTGCGAGCACACCTCGATTAGAGCTGAATAGCCTTGAAATTTGGCGACTACGAAACCTGCACGCCGATGCGGTGCCAGCCCTCGGCGCCATCGGGCACGACCGGCACGGGGTCACCCGACTGAGTTGTGCCGTCAGCATCCGTGGCCCGCACCTCAATGATGTGGTTGCCGCTCGTGGCTTCCCATTCGTAAACCCACTGAACCCAGGTGTCGACCGAGATGGCGGTGGCGAGTTCTGCAGGTTCCCAGGTGCCGCTGTCGACGCGCACCTCGACGCCGGTCACACCCGTGTTCGGCGCCCAGGCAACTCCGGCGACCGCGAGAGTGCCTGCCTCAATCGATGCGTTTGAGGCGGGCACATCAATACGCGACTGCACTTTGACGGGGCCCTTCGCCGACCATCCGCGATCGGTCCAGTACGCGGTCGCGTCTGCGAAGCGCGTGACTTGCATCTCAACAACCCACTTGGTTGCCGAAACGTAGCCGTAGAGTCCGGGCACCACCATCCGCACCGGAAAGCCGTGTTCGCGCGGAAGCGGTTCGCCGTTCATCCCGACGGCAAGGATGCTTTCGCGAGACTCTTCTTGCAACGCCTCGATCGGGGTGCTCGCGGTAAAGCCGTCGATGCTGCGCGACAGCACCATGTCAGCTCCGGCGAGTGGCTTGGCCCGGGCGAGCAGTTCACGGATGGGGTAGCCAAGCCACATGGCGTTGTCGACGAGATCGCCACCCACCACATTCGACACGCACGAGAGCGTTGCGGCTGTCTCGACCAAGGGCAGCGCGAGTAGTTCGGCGAACGTGATTTCGATCTCGTTCTCGACCATTCCCGTGATCTTGAGGCTCCACTCATCCGCATCAATGTTGGGCACAACGAGCGCCGTGTCGATGCGATAGAAGTCAGCGTTGGGGGTGATGATCGGCGAAATGCCAGCGACGTCGAGACTCGCCCCGGCGGGGATTGCCGGAGCCGGGAACGCCGCAGCGGGCAACGTGAGAGCCGTGCGTACGGCATCCACGACACTGGCACTGGCGTTGACGACGCGAGCGCCGGCACCCACAAGAACGGCACCGATGGATGTCACACCGACGATGCGAAGAAAGTCGCGGCGCGACGCGGCCGGCACACGATTGGGCGTAGCGGAGGACCGCTGAGCACTGGCAGCGCGCGCTGCCGCTGCGGTACCGGCGGGCGTCGCGGCAGGCGCGGCCGGCGCAGAACTCACCCAGCGGCGCAACCGAATCATGGTGAGGCGCAACACCAGCACACCGGCAACAACGCCGAGAACGGTGGGCATCGGCCAGCTTGCGGAAGCTTGGGCACGGGTCGTGACGGCGATCGTCGCGACCACTCCGACGAAGACGAGCAGGATGACACCCCAGCTGGGCCGCGCGTACTCAATGAGACCAATTACCACAGCGAGAACCAGCACGAGCAGCCCAACACACAGCAGCAGCACGATCTTGTCGTTGGTTCCGAACAGCGCAATGGTGAGGTCTTTCAACCATGACGGTGCGAGGTCGATGACGAGGGAGCCGACAGCAAGCACGGGGCTGCTGGCGGGCGAGATGAAGACGGCGAAGAATTCGGCTACGGCGAGCACAACGGCGGCGCTGAGCACGCCAAGAAGTGCCGACCAAGCGCGGATGCGTTTCACGCTCAGTTCGGCGGGCGGGGCAGTCTTCGTCGTGGAGGTCACAGGCGAATCGCTTCTTCCTAAGTATGACGAGAGACCGTAGGTCTAGACGCCGGGCTGGACTTCGAACATCCTCTTCCAGAACCGCCGAAGCGGGAGGCACAACCAACTCTAGATCGGGTGCCTGTGTGGACGGCGGCTGGGTTTGAGATGAGTCAAAACCGTAAGATGTGTCAGTTTTACTTGACAAATCGCGGGTGTCAAGTGAAACTGACACCATGGAATCAGTGAACTTGGGCGAACAGCTCCGCACCGCCACTCCCGCCACCGGGCTGCGTGCGGTCGGTGCCCTGCACCGCCTCGCAGAACACGTCGAAGCGACGCATGTCGCGCAGGCACGGCGCGATGGCTGGTCATGGGAGCAGATTGGTGATGCACTCGGCGTCACCCGACAATCCGTCCATCTGAAATACGGAAAGCAGGGAAATAATGTTTGAGAAGTTGGCGCAATCTGCGAGAACCGTCGTCGAGGATGCCCGGCACGAGGCAGCGCGGCGGGGCGACCGGAGGCTCGGCACCGACCACCTACTGCTCGCGCTCCTGCACGAAGAAGAACTCGCTCAGGCTGTCGGCGTCGATGCTGCGACCGCTGCCGAAGCCGCCCAGCAACTCGACCGCGACGCCCTTACAGCGATCGGGGTCGACCTCGGCAGCTTCAACCCGACGGCACACGCCGCCGCATCGAAACGAGTTCCATTGACTGCCGGCGCTAAGGCCACCCTCCAACACACTCTCGTCAGTGCTGCCACCGAAAAGGCGCGAACGGTGACGTCGCGACACATTCTGCTCGCACTGCTCGACCGCCGCGAGCCAGACTCCGCCGCCGTCCTCCTCACCGCGCTTGCGGTTGATAGAGCTGCAGTGCGCGAATCCTTAGCCGCGTCCCGATAGGAAGAGGGCGATGAGTGGCGTACCCAACGCACGAGGAGAATCCTGCGATCATTTCACAATGACTTCAGTGAGTGTCCGACCTATGACCGCGAACGAGTTTGACGCGTGGCAACACGCAACGACGGCAGAGTTCGCCGCGGAGCAAGTCGCGATCGGGCGCTGGCCGCTCGAAGGCTCGGTTGAGCGGGCTGTCGCCGACAACGCCTCACGCCTGCCGCAGGGCATCAACACTCCGCGCATGCTGTTCCTGCAGGCAACGGATGCCGACGGCGCAACAGTCGGGCACGCCTGGGTCAGTCTCGACCACCCGCAAGGGTCACCCGACTTGGCGTTTCTGTTCGACATCCACGTGGTGGAAGAGCGCCGAGGAGCGGGCTTTGGTCGCGCTCTTCTCGCTGCGGTCGAAGCTGCTGTCTTGGAGGCTGGTGTGCCAGCGCTCGAGCTGAACGTATTCGGGCACAACACCCCGGCAGTCTCGCTGTATGGCGCTTCGGGCTACTCCGTCACCACGCAGCAAATGCGCAAGACCCTCCGCCCCTAACCGGCGAACCTGTTCGACCCGGTCGCTTTACGGGGCCGCCCTGGACAAGAATGACCATCGTCGCCGGCCGCGAAGCCAGGGTGCGAGCCACAGTCAGGAAAGCGTTGTAGTTGAGCGGCCACGAAGGTAGTGCACGACCACACCAACCAGCACAGCAACCACGGCCGCGACCATGAGCGGCGGCACGACAATTTCTGGCATCGTCGCTGCTTGCCGAAATACTCCGAACCCGGCGCTGGCCATCTCGGGGAGGTCGTTCGCATACACCCGACTCCCGGCGGCATAGCTGATCGCCGTGGATAGGGCCGGCACAATCCAGAGCAATCCGAAGCTGACGAGCACCGCAATTACGCGCCCCACCGAGCGGATGCCGCACCAACCCGCCGCAAGCCCGACCAGGATGGCCGGAACCCACAGCAGCACACTCGCCGACCAGCGCCAAAAGTCTTCTATCGTGCCGTACTGAGGCTTGAGGAGCGGATGCACGAGCTCCCCCAACCACGGCGCCAACGCGACCGCGGCCATCGCGAATCCGATCAGCGCGCCCGCACGGGGAGCCCGAGCGATCAACCAAAACACGGCAATCCCCACCAGCATCGCGAGCACCGCAACCCCGGTAACCGCCGCGAGGTAGAACGTCGCCGCACTGCGATCTTGCAGCCCACTCTGCACGACAACAAAGGTTTGCACGATCGCGCCAAGTTGCACCATGATGAGCGCAAGGAACATCACCATCACACCGCGCCGCGGCATCCGCGACCGCAACAGGCGGGCAAGAATCCCGGCGACCGCAGCGCCAACCACCATCAGCCCAATCTCGGTGGTCAACGCATATTGGCTAAACGGCAGCAGCACGAGCGGCATTTCGTCTGGCGCAGTCTCGGCCGCCCACAAGTTTTGCAACGGCAGACGCAAGCCCTGAAGCAGCCACGGCAGCAGGCCGATCACCGCAGCGCCCACACCGAGGAGGGCGCTCATCCACACGGTCAATGGATGACCAGCGGATGCCACGCTCGCCGTTGCTGCAGAGCGCTCCACATCCGCATCCGTCGTCATCGTGTCTGGCTGCTCGGCAGGAATGTCGCTCGCATTGTCGTCCACAGCGGCCAGTCTATGAACGTGTGCGGCAAGACGGAAGGGTATCGATGAGAAATCTTCGATACAGCGGTGGGTGGCAAACCGAGCATATTCTCAGGGAGGAATAGTTCGCGCCGGTCGATGTTGAACTTGTTACGACCGACAGAAAGAGATCTGCTGTGAACTTGTTTTCCCCCACGACCCTCGGCGAGCTGAACCTGACCAACCGCTTGGTGATGGCACCGCTCACGCGCACCCGCTCAGGACAAAGCGGCGTTCCCGGCCCCATGGTTGCTGAGCATTACGCCCAGCGCGCTTCGCTCGGTCTGATCGTTTCCGAAGGCACCTACCCGAGCCACGCCGGGCAAGGCTTCCTTGGTCAGCCCGGACTGGTCGAGCCCGAGCAGCTCGAGGGTTGGACGCACGTCACCGATGCGGTGCACGCGGCGGGCGGCCAGATCGTCGCGCAAGTGATGCACGCGGGGCGAGTAACCCACGAAGCCACCAATGGCGGACACACCGTGGTCGGCCCGAGCGCAATCGCGATCAACGGCGAAACTCGTACCTACGATGGCAAACAGCCTTACCCGGTTCCGCATGCGCTCACCGACAGTGAGCTCACCGGCGTGATTGACGAGTTCGTGACTTCCTCGCGCAACGCCATCGCGGCGGGCTTCGACGGCGTGGAGATTCACTCCGCCAACGGCTACCTGCTGCACGAGTTCCTCTCCCCTGCCTCCAACCAACGCGAGGGCCAGTACGGCGGTTCCCCCGAAAACCGCGCTCGCTTCGTGATCGAGGTCGCGACCGCGGTAGCGGAGGCGATCGGTGCTGGCCGCGTTGGCCTACGCATCTCGCCGCAACACAACATCCAAGACGCCCTAGAAACAGACGATGCTGATGCCCTCGCGACCTACGGCGCGCTGGTCGACGGCCTCGCCCCTCTCGGACTTGCCTACCTCAGCGTGCTGAACGCCGACCCCACCGGCGCCTTCGTGCAAGAGCTGCGCGCCCGCTTCGGCGGACCGGTGCTGCTCAACAGTGGCTTCCAACAGATGACGACTCGCGATGAAGCCCTCAGCCTGGTGCGCGACGGTCATGCCGAAGGAGTTGTCGTGGGCCGTCCGGCCATCGCAAACCCTGATCTGGCCTACCGCTGGCAAGAAAACCTGCCGTTGAACACCCCTGACGCCGCCACCTTCTACGGTGCCGGCCCCGAGGGTTACACGGACTATCCGACCTTCGAGCCAAGCTAGCGCGTCGCTAGAGCGGCCGGCTGCAACGCGCCCTGTTCGAGCACTTCGACTTTCAAGCGGAAGGTGGAGCGCTAGGCGGAGGCTGGAATAGGCGTGGTGCAGCTGAAATTGCCACGGTATGCGGTGGGGGCAACGCCCAGTTTGCGTACAAAGTTTTGCCGAAGCACCGCGGCGGAACCGAATCCGCTCTCCCACGCGACCTGCTCAAGCCCCAGATCGGTTTGTTCCAACAGCAGTTGGGCATGCATCAGTCGCTGCCGTCCGAGCCACGCGCCGGGAGTCGTTCCGAGATCCGTTTTGAAACGTCTGGCGAAAGTTCGCGGCGACATTTGGGCTCGCCTGGCGAGCTCTTCGACGGGCAGATCTTCGCGAAGGTTCTGCAGCATCCAGTCAGTAACGGCAGAGAACGAGAGCGACTGCACTGCGGGAAGCGGCTTGTTGATGAACTGCGCTTGGCCGCCATCGCGTTGAGGGGCGACGACCATACGGCGGGCGATGCGATTGGCAATTTCGGCGCCGAGTTCTTGTCTCAGCAGGTGCAGGCACGCATCAATTCCGGCGGCTGTTCCCGCACTCGTGATGATGCGTTCATCTTGCACATAGAGAACGTCGGGGTCCACATCAATAAGCGGGTACATGTCAGCAAACGCGTCGGAGTACATCCAGTGTGTGGTTGCTCGACGGCCATCGAGCAGGCCGGATGCCGCGAGGAGGAACGATCCGCTGCAGATGGCCATGACCCAGGCCCCGCGCGCAACTGCTCGTTTGAGTACCTCCGCCACTCGAGGATCGATGGTTCCCCACTGGGCACGAGGGATAGGGGTGAGCACGATGAGATCGGCTTTATCGGCGAAAGAGAGGTCGGCTTCGACATTCATTGTGTAGCCGATGCTGCTTCGAATTGCGCCGGGGTCGGCGGTGAGCACACGAAAATCAAACGGCTCGATACCGTCATCCGTTCGATCAAGGCCGAATGCCTCACAAGCAAGCCCGAACTCGAATGGAGTGAAGCCGTCTTGAACGATGACTGCAACGCGTTCCATGAGAGGTCTCGACTTTCTGTTGAGCAAACCGCACACCCAAAAATTGGCAGTTTTTCTACGATATGTGGCATAACTGCCACTGTTGGCAGCTATTAGACGATCTTAGTGTTAATGCCATGTTCCTCACAATCATCATCGCCATAGTCTCCGTTCTCGCCATTGCTGCCACTGCCTTCGAGCTCCCTCGGGACGGCTATCGCAGAGTTCCCACCAACTGGAGGAGGCTCCCCTAGACAATGCAACGGTTCGCAATACGCTGTCAAAATGTTGTCGCCCGTTCTTGCTGGAGACCTTGACCGTCCCTCGCTACGCCAAGCTCGTCCGCTTCCCGTTCCACCGCTTCATGTTCGCGAGGAAGGCACTGAGTCCGATTGTCAGGTAGAGGCCGCCTGCCAGCCAGATGTCATTGGAAAGCATTCCGAAGTCGATCACCGCGAAGATCATCATGCCGACGCCGAGTGCAGCGGCCATCAGATAACCAGCCCGCGCTCCGCCCGCGAAGAGCCCGACTAGCAGCAAGCTCAGCAGGACACCTGCCCAGGTGACCCAAGTGACTTCGAACGTATGAATGATCATATTGGTGCCGAAGATTACGGGTGGCACGACGATGGCGATGGTGAATGCGATCCGCAAGATTCTTCGGATTCCATGGCCGTTGGCGTGACCGCGTAGCCACGGCCCGGTCACCGCGGCCCACAATAGGAAAACCAGCGGCAGGTAGAGCGAACCGATGAAGGACAATGTGATCGCCGACAGCACGGTGCCTGCGATCGCAGCGGCCAGTGTGAAGCCAGCCCGCATCCGCGTCGGCAGGATCAGCGGCAATACGGCAGCGATCACGGGTACAAGGGTCAGCAGTACGAGCGCAAGGCCCGCGGGGCCCGTCTGCGTGACGCCGTCTCCCAGCGCCGTCGTCGTCGAGCGGTGGGGAAGTATATGGCTGAGCACCGCCGCGGTGAGCACGGCCACCGCGGTCGCTGTCAGCAGCAAAATGCTCCGCGAGGAATCGGCACCCATCGCCCCTGCTGCGGATGGTGTCGCGACGCCGAGTTCGGCCAGCACAGAGAGGGCCATTTCGTCGGGTGAGCCGAGCCGGTTGAGCACGACTGTTTCCGTCTGGCCGCCATCAAGGGCGTCAGCGATGTGGCCACGCACGTCCTCGAGGATCGTCGCGCGCACCGCGGGATCAACTGCAGTGAGCGCCTTATCGAGCGCGTTCACGTAGTCCTCGGTGTTGGCTGTGGTGGTGGTGTCGTTCATCGCTTGTGCTCCTTGACGAGTTCGTTGACTTCAGGACTGATTGACCGCCACACCTCTGCGAATCGCTGCAGCCCCTCGCGGCCGGCGGTGGTTACGGCGTAATACTTGCGCGGTCGACCACCGTCGATGGTCTCCCAACGGGTATCGACGAGGCCGGAAGCAAGCATCCGAGCCAGAAGCGGGTAGAGACTGCCTTCACTGGCTGTCAGTCCGCGCTCGACGAGCTCGCCCGCCAGTTCCAGCCCATACCTGTCACGTTCCGACAGCAGTGCGAGCACGCAATACTCGAGCACGCCTTTGCGGATGTTCGTGGCGATCCGCTCGCTCATGGTCTCCATGCTCGAACTATACCTTGCATAACAAGACTTGCGCAACAAGGTTCCACGGGTTGAGGGTATTCATCGACGGGCGCATATAGTCAACGATCGCGGATTGCAGAATCCAATTCGACGGTCCGTCAGCGAACCATCCGCAATTCGACGGATGCCCATCGAGCCCGAACAAGGTCGCATGTGGTTGTTTGGTATCACCAGGTGACTGAACCTCGATCAGCACGGATATAGATGACGCTTCGAGGGCTGCTTAGCTACGCTCGCGTTGGGGATCTTCGCGGGATGCCGCTCTAACTGCCCGCAATATCCCTCGTCGCGCTAGCGATAGCCAACCCCACTGGCTCGCGCTCTCTGCTCATCGACTGGTCACCAGCCTGACGATCATCATCGCGTTATGGGTTGCGTTTCTTGTGATCGCTCAGCCCTTCGCCACTTTCGTTTCATCCTGATTCAGCGCGTCCCTGTCTCCCACCCGTCGGCGTAAATGTACCAAGTGCGTGCTACATTGAATGTGCTTCACCACTAGTACATTCAATGTTTACGGAGCCGCCTCAATGCCCGATTTCGTCGTACTCATCTGGTTCAGTTTCCGCTCCACAATCATTGGTCTGGCACTAGCAGTGGTGTGGCGGCTGGCACGAGGGCGCAAAGGCCGACTGCCTGCCGGACTGACCGCTGTCGCCACGGTGGCAGCGACTTCCCTTGCTCTGGCCTGCCTCATTTATTTGAATGCGGCCATCGGATTCCCCTTACTCCGGCCCCCGCTGTCCGAGCATCTTCCGCTGTGGGTATTCGAGATGCGCGTCCTCTGGGCTCTCGGGATCGGGATCCTCGCCGTCGCGCTCCTCGCCATCCCTATCGGCGCTCACACCCCGCGTGGCCATGCAAGCCTCACTCGGCGAACACCGTTCAGCTTTGGCCATCGGTGGTGGTTCGCTGGCATCACCACAATTGTCGGCACGATCGTCACCGTGTCAATACTGGCCGGCTTGGCATCCGAACCAGACGAAGATGGCCTCTGGCGGAACTACACCGTAGATGCCGGGAGCTCAATCTCGTTCGGAACCCGCATCTACGGGTGGTACTACTCGGTTCCCGCGTTGATACTCCTTGCCGCCCTTATCGCGGTCACTATCATTGTGCTCTGGCTCATCGCCCGACCTTCGCTCAGCACCGACCATGACGATGATGTGCGGATGCGTCACCTCAGAACCTGGAATATCCTCGCTATCGCGAGCGGAACTCTCCTGATTCACCTCGGCTCAATATTCACGTCACTGTCGAACACAGCAATGCTGCGGGGCGGGGCCGCCATCGGCGAAAGCGGCTGGGGCTCGTGGACGACCCCCTTCGCCGCGATGCAGCCAGCTCTTCTCTATGTTGGCCTAGGCATAGCCGCCCTCGGCTATGCACTCTGGTTCGGAGTGCTGCTTTCCGCGGTGTTCATGCGTCGCACAAGCACCGGCACCGGCACCGGCACCGGCACCGGCACCGTTCGATCATGATGATTAGTTTGGCGGGGTCAGCCCCCGCCGCCGAACAAATTCGGGACCAAATTCGCGGCCTCATTGCCGCCGGAACTCTGGCAGCGGGTGAAAGAATCCCCTCAGTTCGGCAACTCGCAAAAGACCTCGGCGTTGCCCCCGGAACGGTCGCGAAAGCCTACAAAGCTCTCGAATCTGAAGGACACCTTCGTACCCACACCGGAGGAGGAACCCGCGTCAGCGCAACGGCGTCGGCCACACCCCTCGCCGTTGTCGAAGCTGCCCGCATCCTCGCCGATACCAGCATTCGCGCCGGCGCAGACCTCGAAGAAACCACGCGGGTCCTGCGTGCGATCTGGGCCTCGCAGCGAAAAGACAACTAGGTTCGTCCGCTAGCGACTGAACGGATCCAACCCTGTCGCCTTCACTGCGACCACCCAGAGCTTCTCGGCGGCTTCGGGGTCAACAGCCCACTGCTTGGCGCCACCGGTCGTCATGTCGGCGTGGTCATCCGCAACGATGCCCTTGATGGAGCAGTCTTCGCAGTACGCGCCCCCACGGTCGGCGAGCTCGGGAGCGGTCGCCGCCCAGAGCCCGGTCGATGCGCCTTCGGCTGGCGTCTTGAAGAGCGGGTTGGGGTTGCCGTCTTCGTCGATCCACTTGCGTGCGAGCAGTTCTTCGCGGGGCATGTTGCGCTGCAGGTCGGTCATGATGCCACCGGGGTGCACCGAGAACGCGTGGATGCCGCGGCCGGCCAGACGAGCATCCAGAGCAACAGCGAGCAGGGCATCCGCTGTCTTCGATTGGCCGTAGGCAACCCACGGCTCGTAGTCGGTGGTGTCGAAGTTGATGTCGTCGAAGTTCACGGGCGAGCGCCAGTGGCCAACCGAGGAGTACGACACGATTCGCGCGCCATCCTGAAGCAGGGGTTCGAGGCCAGCGACGAGTGCGAAGTGTCCGAGGAGGTTGGTGCCGAACTGCAGGTCCCAGCCCTGCGGCGTGCGCAATTCAGGCGTGGCCATAACGGCGGCGGCGTTGATCATGAGGTCAACGGGCGTGCCCGCATCGCGCATGCTGGCGGTGAATGCGGCAACGGAGTCGAGGTCGCCGAGATCCATTGCTTCGATCTGAACGCCGTCAACACCGGCGAGCACTTCGGCAGCCTTCTCAGGGCGACGGGCGGGAACGATCACAGTGACGCCGGCTTCGGCGAGCGCCTTCACCGTTTCGAAGCCGAGGCCCGAGTAGCCGCCGGTGACGACAGCGGTCTTGCCGGCGAGGTCGAAGCCGGCAATTACTTCGGATGCTGTGCTGCGGTAGCCGAACTTGGATTCGAGGGGTTGTTGGCGGGCGGTCATTTCTTCGAGGGAGATCATGTTTAGGACTCTAAGAGTTGGAGTGCGCTCTAGGTCAAGCCGCTTGCGGAATAGCGCAGACAATCGCACGGTTGTACCACCCATGACCGATCTGCTCGCCCCCGACACCGCCATGGGCGCGGTGACGCTCAGCGTCGCCAACCTCGACGCCCTCACCGCGTATTACCGGGATGCCGTAGCCCTCACCGTGCTCAGCGAGTCTGCCGACACGGTCATTCTCGGTCGCGGCACCACACCCGTCGTTATCCTCAAGCACTCGCCAGCGCTCAAGCATGCGAGCCCCCGCGATGCCGGACTCTTCCACACGGCCATCCTGTTCGACACCGAAGCGGCGCTGGCGGGATCCGTCTACTCGGTTGCCACTCGCTATCCGAAGACATTCACCGGCAGCGCCGATCACCTCGTGAGCAAAGCCTTCTACTTCACCGACCCCGAAGGTAACGGCGTTGAGCTGTATTGGGATCGCGACCGCACCCAGTGGAGCTGGACCCACGGAGCCGTCGAAATGGCCACCCTCTTTCTCGACCCCAACGGCTTTCTGCAGGAGAACCTCACCGCGGCCGCCGTTGAGCAGCCCGTGATCGGCGGCGCCCGTGTCGGCCATGTGCACCTGCAAGTCGGTGACGTCGCAACCGCTCGCGAGTTTTACGTCAAACAACTCGGCTTCGAAGCGACCACCGAGATCCCCGGCAGCGCCGTGTTCGTGAGCGCGGGCGGCTACCACCACCACATGGCCATGAACACGTGGAACTCAAGCGGCGCTGGCCCGCGCCTGCCCGCCCTCGGCCTCGCCCAAGTCGACATCGCGGTGCCGAGCGCCGACGACCTCGGAGCGCTCGGCGAACGGATGACGCACCACGGCATCCCGTTACGCCACGATGGTCAGACCCTCAGCTTCGATGACCCGTGGGCCAACACGATTCGTGTGACAACCGCGAACTAGGGCGAGCACACCCCTCTGGCCCCGAAGGCTTCAGGCGACGGTCGTCACAGATCACCCTGATCCCAGCGGAACAAACGCGCCCCGATCACGGCCATAAGCGCAGTAGTCGCCGCCATCATCGCCCACAGAATATAGACGCTCAAGAATGGCTGCACCCCGGCGATATCTGTGCTGACAGCCTGCATAAACCAAGTCGTCGGGAGAAACTTGGGCAGCTGCTGAAACACCTCGGGCAGCAACTGCAACGGGAACATGATTCCTGACGAAAGCGCAATGAGGATAGGAAAGATTCCGGCCAGTTGTTGCACCACCTCAGGGTTCTTCGAGCGCGCAGCTAAGAGGTATCCAAACGCGAAGAACATTGCGAGCCCGAGGAGGAGCGTGACAAATAGCCTCACGCCATTGAACGACTCGATGTACCCGCTGGCGGCCGCAATCGCGATCACGATTCCACTCTGCAGCACGCCCAACCCAAACTGAACCGGAGTTTGGGCGACTAAGAATGTGAGCCGTCGCACCGGTGTAGTGCCGAAGAGGCGAAGAGTGCCCTGCCTTCTCATCGTGACCAAGGGCACCGCTGTCCCGAGAAGCGCGAGCCCTAGAAAGCCCATCACGAGAACGGTTGCCAAGTTCTGCCGGAGAAAGTCGATCGATTCGAAGCCGTTGGTATCCACCACTCGGATGTCCGCGCTCGGAATACCTACCTGATGCACCGCATCTGCAAGCTCAATCCAGGCCGGCGTCCCCTTAGCGGCGAGAGTAACCGCCGCCTCGCCGTTCGCGAATCGGACGACAGCGGTATATCCGCCCTCCGCCGGCGCGGCAGCTTCCGCGACTTCCTCGGCCTCGATCCCTCGATGCGTGAGCTCCGTCACAAGATCTGAGCCGTAAACGTTGTCAGCAACGACGGCGACAGCTGGCTTGGGTCCGCCGTTGACCATCGTATTTATTGCAATCGTCAACAGGAGGAAAAAGAGAAAGAGTACCGACAAGCTGAGGACGACTTTTACATTCCGAAAAAGTTCCCGTGCGCTCGCCTTCGACAGCTCCGCAAAGGCAGAGCGCTGAAAACGTTTAGTTGCCAGCATTCGGGCCTCCGTTAACGGCAATGTCGAGGAAAACGTCTTCGAGCGAGCTAGCGCGAACAGCGAAATCGCGCGACTGCACACGCACGTTGAAAGTTGCGCGTCGAATGAGACCATCCGGGTCGGTGGTTTCTGCCGCTATCCTCACCCCGCCAGAGACATGGTGAAGTTCGTACGGGCTCCCTACGATGTTTTCAAGGTCTTCGGAACTCGCACTCTCCTGCACGGTGAATTCGACGTAGCTGACGCTGGAGTGGCGTCGCACTAGTTCGCTTGGGGTGCCCTCAGCGGCGACACGGCCTTTGACAATGATGATGACTCGATCACACAGTTTGGTCGCTTCATCCATGTGATGGGTCGACAAAAGTACCGTCTTCCCTCGCACTTTGAGGGACTCGATGAGCGCCCAAAGCGACTGGCGTGCAGACGGGTCGAGGCCAGCTGAAGGCTCATCAAGCACCAACAGATCCGGGTCACCGATGAGCGCTACTGCAAGCAAAAGCCGGCGCCGCTCGCCGCCAGAGAGCTTCCTCACCCGCCGCTTCGAAACATCACTCAAGCCGGTATCAGCGAGAACGCTCTCGATAGAAAGGGGAGTGGGGTGAAAGGAAGCGAACAACTCCACAGTCTCACGCACAGTTTGAAACTCGAGGAGGCTTGCCGACTGGGGCTGCACCGCAACGCGGGACGTAATCACATCTCGCTCCTTGGCAGGATCTACCCCGAGAACAAAAATAGTGCCCTCTGTCGGCTGGCGTAGCCCGACGATGCACTCGATTGTTGTTGTCTTGCCCGCACCATTAGGGCCGAGCAGACCGACAATTTCACCGTGCGCGACCTCGAGATCGACCCCGTCAACCGCGACAACATCGGTGCCGTAGCGCTTGACCAAATGCTGAACACGAACCACAATTTCTCGCGAAACGGACCCAAGCGGAACACTCCCGCCATCAACCATGACCTCGACCCCTTCGCCGGAATTCTCGCGTGCGGTTAGAGGTCATCCTCCTCCGTCACCGACGATCTATTCCCGGAGCCGAGGCACGTTCGCATAGGCGAGGAATTATTTGTTACCGCCAAGAGTAGCATCTCGCGGGAGGCAGGGGACAGGTACTTCCGCACCAGTTCTTGGTATCAGGCCACAGCGCGGCTTCGCGACGTCCCGCACCCGAAAGCGTGAAGCGTGAAGCGTGAAGCGTGAAGCGTGAAGCGTGAAGCGTGAAGCGTGAAGCGTGACGTTACCCGCCGAGGCGTTCGTCGATCTCGCGGATGACCGGCCAGGCACCCTCTTCAGAGTTCGAGAGCACGACAACGTCGAGACCGTTCTCGAGGTAGTGGCGAACGATTCCGGAGGCGCCGGGGCTTACTCCGTCAGCGAAGTAGCTGCGCACGGTGCCATCTTCGTTCATGTCGAACTCGAGCCCGAAGCCGTACCAGGTCTCTTCGTCGTACTGCACTTGCGGGGTGAGAAACTCTTCCGTGAATTCGGTGTCGAGAAGGTCGCCGTTGCGCACAGCCTGAATGAAGCGAATCAGGTCAGCGGCGGTGACGTGGGCTCCGCCATCGGGCAGGCCAATGGGCGGGGCGCTGTAGATATTGGAAACCCACCGGCCGTCGATGTAGTCCCAGCCTTCAGCTACGCGAGGGGCGGCATCCCGGCGGTCATAGAACCCCGAGTCGACCATGCTGGCTGGCGTGAAGACCTCGTCGAAAATGTACTGGCGGTAGTCGGTCTTCGTGACCTTCTCGAGCGCAAGGCCAGCGAGCACGTAACCTGCGTTGGTGTAGACACACTCAACACCGGGCTCGGCCAGCGACTCCTTGTTTACAAAGGTGGGGAGCTGGTCGGCGGGCTCAAGAATTGTGTAGGTCGGGAACTCTGCCCAGAGGTCGGCGTAGCTTTCGCCCTCCTCCTCATCCACGTCATCCGCAATGCCACTCGTGTGGGTGAGCAGGTGAAGCAGCGTGACCGCAGGGTCGATTTCCGTGTCAGCCAAGTCCACATAGTGGTGGATGGATGTCTCAAGATCGAGGTCATTCTTCGAGACCTGCTGCAGCGCCGCCACGCTCGTGAAGAGTTTCGTGATCGAGCTCGAGTCGAAGCGAGTATCTGGCGTATTCAGCACATCCCAGCGCTGGCTGGCCTTGCCGGCGACAGCCTCGTAAATAGTGGCGTTGCCTCGCTTGATGAGGACCGTGCCAGAGAAGTCGTTGTGCTCAAGAAATTCGTCGAGTCCCGTGGTGTCCATAGTGCGAGCCTACCTACTGTCGCTCGTCAATTGGGCAGCGGATGCTGTGGGTGGCCTCGATGATTACCGAGTAACGCTCCCAGCGAACAGACCCGCGTTCGCGGAATGAATCGACCCTACCGAGAGTTGCCGATTTACATGACTACTTCTCTCGTTGAACACCCCAGTTTCACTACCGGCACCTGGCAGATTGATGCCGCTCACTCGACGGTTTCTTTCACCGTCAAGCACCTCATGATCAGCAAGGTTCGCGGAACTTTCGATGGTTTCTCGGGCACGATCGTCACCTCCGAAACGCCCGCCGAGAATTCGGTGACGGCAGAGATCGCCATGGCGACGATCAACACCAACCAGGCTGACCGCGACGGTCACCTGCGCACCAACGACTTCTTCAACGTTGAGCAGTTCCCCACCGCCACCTTCACGTCGACCTCGGTCGCAATCAACGGTGATGACCTCACCATCGAGGGTGACCTCACCCTCCGTGGCGTCACGAAGCCTGTCACCCTGAAGGGCGAGTTCGGCGGCATCGCCCAGAACCCCTACGGCCAGACCATTGCGGCGGCAAGCGCCAGCACTGTGATCAACCGCACCGACTTCGGCGTGAACTACAACGCAGCTCTCGAAACCGGCGGCGTTCTTCTCGGCGAAGACGTGACCCTCACCTTCGACCTTCAGGCTGCACTCCAGCAGTAGTCGCGCTCTCGTGATTTCCTGACGAGGCCTCTCTGCGCACTGCGCGGAGAGGCCTTTGTTATGAGGTGACTTTGTCGTCGAGCAATACTTCTTCGGCTGCGGCAACAGCAGCGCTTCGCCAGACGACGAGCGCGGCCACCGTAACGACCAGCACCAGGATTCCGGCACCCCAGGCGAGACCGGCGTAGCCAACCTGAGTGAGGATGGGCCCCGCAAACCCTCCGCCAAAGGCACCGGCGAGACTCATGATGGTGTCACTGCGACCCTGAATGCGGAGCTTCGTTTTTCCGGTCGCAAGGTCGGCGACGAGAGCCGAGCCCGCAACGGTTGACGCGCTCCAGCCGAGCCCTAGCAACACAAGCCCGACGGTGACAGCCGTGTTGCTGAGTTCTCCCAGAGCAACGACCACGACGGATGCCGCGAAGAACCCTTGCCCGATAAGAATTGTCGGGATGCGCCCGAAACGGTCACTCGCCCAACCGAACACGGGCGAGAGTGCGTACATACCGGCGATGTGCAGGCTGATGGTGAAGCCGATGATCGTGAGGCTCGCTCCGTGGTGGCTCAAGTGCACGGGCGTCATTGCCATGATCGAGACCATCACCGCATGGCTGATCGCGATAGCAGCGATAGCGAAAACCAACGGGCCACGACCGCGCACGATTCCGGCATCCGCCGCAACGGTGGCATCCACCGGACGGTTGCGGGCGAGAGTGAGCGGATCGGGTCGCAGCGCCACAAGATAGAGCGCCATCGCTGCGAGCTGCGCGGCGATCGCGAAGACAAACGATCCGGTGTTGGTGGGCAAGGACAGCCACTGCGCAATCGCTTCGCCCGGGCCGATGAGGTTCGGGCCGGCGACGGCACCGATCGTGGTCGACCAGACAACGAGCGAGAGGTCACGACCACGATGTGCCGGAGCCGCGACATCCGTCGCCGCAAAGCGCGCCTGCAGGCCGACCGCCGTTCCGACACCGAGCATCGCAAATCCAAGAATGAGGAGCGGGAAGAACGCGACGCCCACCGCGATCACGGTGATGAGCGAACCGCCGGCCGCAACGCCCGCGCCCAGAGCCAGCGCAGGCCGCCGCCCCCAACGCTGAGCAAGTCGTGCCAGCGGAATCGACACGAGTGCTGCACCCAAAGTGCTGGATGTCGCTGCCGCGCCCGAGAGCGTCTCGCCACCCAGATCGGCAGCCAGAATCGCACCGACGGCAACGGTTGCTCCGAGACCCAGCCCGGCGAGCACTTGCCCCGCGACGAGCGTACGAACGATGCGAGATTGCACTGCGCGGTCAATGTCCATGGGTACAGTCTGGCGCACCACCAGCCTCCGCTAGACTTGGTGCAATCCGCCCGCGCGAAATCATGGAGTGATTCGGTGCCAATTATTGTCGTCGAGGTAATGCCTAAGGCTGAAATCCTCGATCCTCAGGGTAAGGCCGTAGCCGGCGCCCTCGTCCGTCTCGACAAGAGCGAGTTCAGCGCGGTGCGCATCGGTAAGCGTTTTGAGCTCACCGTTGAGGGCCCGATCACTGACGAGCTGCTGGCTGAGGCCCGCGAGATCGCCAACGATCTTCTTGCCAACACGGTGATCGAAGACGTGATTTATGTCGGCGAGGCTCGCGGTGCCGACGACGCTCAGGGCGCATAGTGCGCGTCGGAGTCATCACCTTTCCGGGTTCGCTCGATGATCGTGACGCTCAGCGTGCGGTCAAGCTGGGTGGCGGTGAGCCGGTAGCCCTGTGGCACGGTGACCACGACCTCAAGAACGTGGATGCCATCGTTCTGCCCGGTGGGTTCAGCTACGGCGACTACCTGCGTGCCGGCGCAATCGCAGCCCACTCGCCCATCATGAGCGAAGTCATCACGGCCGCTAACGCCGGAATGCCTGTACTGGGCATCTGCAACGGTTTCCAGATTTTGGTGGAATCGCACCTTCTGCCCGGTGGTCTTGTGCGCAACGACCACGGTGACTTTGTCTGCCGCGACCAGAAGCTGCGCGTCGAGAACATCGACACTGCCTGGAGCAACGGCTTCAAAGAAGACGAAGAGATCATCATCCCGCTCAAGAACGGTGAGGGCGGCTACATTGCCGACCAGAACACTCTTGACCGCCTTGAGGGTGAAGGCCAGGTTGTGTTCCGCTACCTCGAGGTCAACCCCAACGGGTCGGCGAATGACATTGCCGGCATCTCGAATGCCCGTGGCAACGTTGTGGGCCTGATGCCTCATCCCGAGCACGCGACCGAGCCTGGCTTTGGCCCAGACACTCGCGCGGCAATGCGTTCGGGCACCGACGGCCTCACGTTCTTCACGAGCGCGATCAGCTCGTTGATGGCCAACGCCTAATACTGAAAGCTCGGCTCCATGTTTGCGACCCCCAAGTCACTGTTCCGCGTCCTTGCGTTCGCTGAGGCGGTCACCTGGACTCTGCTCATCACCGGCCTCATCTTGCGCGCTACGGCGGGGCTGGATGTCGCGGTGTCGATCGGTGGGGCCATCCACGGTTTCGTCTTCCTCGCCTACGGTGCCACGGCCGTGTTGTTGACGGTGAACCAGCGTTGGAGCGTCGGCACCGCCGTTCTCACCATCGGTAGCGCCGTGATTCCGTACGCGACCATTCCGGTGGAGCTGTGGCTTGCACGCACGGGTCGCTTGAAGGGCGACTGGCGCAAGGAAGCATCCGATCATCCGCGTGATGCTGGCTGGATCGACCGCACGATGCGGTGGTTCTTGAACCACCCGTACATCTTGGTGGCCCTCATCGCGGGCGCCGTCATTCTGCTCTACGTCGTTCTGCTCATCGCGGGCCCTCCCGGCGGCAAAGAGTAGCTTCGCGCTAGAGCAGGAAGAACCCGATCACTCCCGGGTTTCTGGCGTGCACAATGACGAGGAAGACCACCGCGTCAAATAGTAGGTGCACGCTCAGCACGTAGACGAGCGACTTGGTGGTCGAGTAGATCCAGCCCTGCAGCAGGGCGAACGGGATCGTCAGCAGTGGGCCCCATGACTGGTAGCCAAGTTCCCACAGGAACGCTACGAAAATCACCATCTGCAGCAGGTTCGCCTGCCACACCGGGAAGTGCCGGCGGAAGAGCACGAAGACGGTGAGGATGAAGAACAGCTCATCCCACGTGCCCACCGCGTTCACTCCGACAAAGAGCCGACCGATCTCGTCGGGCGTCGTGACGATCGGCCAGTTGAGGTAGACCCCACTCGTGATGAAGTAGAACGGCAAGATGAGCCAGCCGAGAAAGAGCACGAGAAACAGGTAACCCCACTGAACACGGTTCCACGGCCATCCGCCCCGCCACGGAAAGCGGATGAGGCGGTCTTTGAACACAAACCGTGACAGTGCGTAGGGCACGGCAACGGCCGCAGCCAGCACAAACCCCAGCAGAAAGAAGTTGCCCCAGCTGATGTCGGCTTCGACCGACACCGTGGAGACGATGATCATACCGACCGCGATCAGCAGCAGGTCTTTCGCGAGACCCTCAGTGAGCTTGCGGCTGTCGGTGAACCACGCGGCGGCGAGCGCCAATGCCACCACGACATAGCCCAGCAGCGGAAGCCGAAGCGAGAACATCAGCACCGCCGATCCACTCAGCAGCGCTGCCGGCACCAACCCCCAGCTGCGTGAACTGAGTGGCGGGGAACTGACAGCGTTGTCGAGGCCGGGCATCCTGAATGACTCCTAGTCGTTGGTGACGCGCTTGGCGGTGGAAGTCTGAGCCTCATCGGCATCGGTCTCTTCTGGGCCAACCAGGTTCTCGGGCACGTTGTCTTGAACCGGAATCGCTCCCGTGAACTCTTGACGACGAGCGTCGGCCTCAGCGCTACCGCTGAACAGGCCGCGCTCTTGGGGTTCAACCGAGCCCTTGGTGCGACCGCGGGCTTCGTTGTCGACCATGAGCACGCGAGTGCGCGGCAAGGCGGCGGAGTCTTTCTGCTGCAGCCATCCGACCATCTCTTCGCGCACGTGGGTGCGGAGGTCCCATTGCGCGCCAGAGTCAGCGGCGCTAATCAGCACACGAACGCGCACGAAGCCACCCGTGGCATCCACGACTTGGATGTTAGCGGTGCGGCCGTCCCACAGGTCGGATTCGGCGACGATCTTCTTGAGGTGCACGCGCATCTGGTCGATGTTGACGCGCCAGTCGAGATCGAAGTTGATCTCGCCGAGAAGTTCGGTGGCGTTACGCGTCCAGTTCTGGAATGGCGTTGTCGTGAAGTACGTAGAGGGCAGCACGAGGCGGCGCTGATCCCAGATGCTCACGACGATGTAGGTGAGGGTGATCTCTTCGATGCGACCCCATTCGCCGTCGGCAATAACAACGTCATCCACTCGGATGGCGTCGCTGAAGGCGAGCTGCATTCCGGCAAAGACATTGGCGAGAGCGGACTGCGCGGCGATACCGGCCACAACGCTGACGAGACCAGCAGAGGCGAGCACACTGGCGCCGAGTGCTTCGGCACCGGGGAGCGTCAACAGGATGGCGCCGATCGTGACGATGATGATGACCGCTCCGAGGATGCGGCGAATCAGTTGAATCTGGGTGCGGATGCGGCGAGCGGCCCGGTTGTCGGGAACGTCAGTGGGGTATCGAGTGAGGGTGCGATTGAGCAAAAGGTTGATGACGGCGATCAGCACCCACCCGCTAGTGGCAATCACCAGCACGAGCAGAACACCATCGATAACGTCGCGCATGCTCTCCACCGGAAGAGTGATCGAGATAGCAGCCCACACGGCAAGCAAGGCCATGAGCACGCGAAGGCGGCGGCGAGTCGGAGCCAAGGTTGCGTACACCCCGGGTCGCAGGCGTGCGATACCCCGCACGATGAGGGAGAGCACCCCGATGGCGATGACGACTGCGACAAGCGCAATCACGACGGCAAGAGCAAGACCCAGCCACGATACCCATTCAAACAATCGAGTGATTTCCTTTCATTGGCGTTGCTCCAGCCTAGGGGCACGCACCACAACAAAGGCTGACGTGATTAACTAGGGCGATTCGAGAGGGAAGTCATGAGCGAGCTAGCAACACAGAGTGCACGCCGCAATTCCCTGCGCCGGTGGATCGCCACCGTGCGCGAAGGCATCGCCGCTGAGCTGTGGCCGTTGCCTACTATGTCGATCATCATTGCCGTGATCTTGGGCATCGTGCTCCCCCTCATCGACCGCGCCGTCGACTCATCGTTGCCGGTCGGCGTTGAGCGATTCCTGTTTGCCGGCGGCCCCGAAAGCGCGCGTGCCGTGCTCTCCGCCATCTCAGGTTCGCTGATCACGGCGACCTCCCTCACCTTCTCCCTCACTGTCGTTGCCCTGCAGCTGGCGAGCAGCCAGGCATCGCCGCGCGTACTGCGCACCTTCCTCAAAGACCAGACCGTGCACTGGACTCTCTCGGTGTTCGTCGGAACCTTCGCCTATGCCCTCACGGTGTTGCGCACGGTTCAGGATGGCGATGACACCATCGACCCGATCGTGCCGCGCCTTGCGGTGACGTTGGCGTCGCTCCTGACCTTGGCGAGTGTTGTCATGCTCACGCTGTTCTTGGCGCACCTCGCGCGGCAGCTGCGCATTGAGACGACGATGCGGCAGGTTTACCTCGAAACCAGCAAGACTATTGAGCTCGTGGCATCCACAATGGCGACCGGCGAAACGGAACTGCCCGAGTGGCCGCCCGCCGAGCGCATTGAGTTGAGTCTCGCGAAGCGCTCCGGTTTTATTCGTTCCAGTGACCGTTCCCGGCTGCTCACGATCGCGATCAAGAACGACATCGTGGCACGCGAAGAACACACCGTCGGTCATCACGTGGTCAGCGGCACCCCGGTGCTGCGCTGGTGGCCGCGTGACCCGCTACGACATGTGGATGACGACGACCGCGCCACTATTAACAGTGCGTTGGTCGGCGCCGTCAGCCTCGCCTACGAGCGCACGGCTAGCCAAGATATCGGTTTCGGCATCCGCCAGCTCGTCGATATCACCGCCCGCGCTCTCTCCCCCGGAGTCAACGACCCGACGACGGCCGTACACACGCTCGGGCACATTTCGGCGACTCTCTGCTCAATTGCCGATCTGGAGATTCAGTCACGCGGACTCACCGATGACGACAACATTGTGCGCGTCATCATCAAGCCCCACGACTTTGTGAGCCTGCTCGATATCGCGATGACCCAACCGCGACGCTATGGCGCGAGCGACCCCGGGGTGGTTGAGCGTTTGTTCCAACTGCTGCAGGAGGTCGGCTACCGCGCGCAACGCACCGAGCAGTCCGCGGCAGTGGCTGTGCAAATTGACCGGCTCGAAGCATCCGTTGCCGCCGAAACGTATGACGCTGTGGAGCGCGAACGGTTCGCCCGCTTTGCTGAGGCGGCGCGTGCTGCGACCGTCGATCACCGCTGGCTCTGAGTCGCACGGAGCCGGCTGAGACACAGCCTGCTGAGCCACCCCCTGCTCGACTATCATTTCTCCATGCCCCGCACCCCGACTGCCCGCCCCGACGCTGACTCCGGGGAACGGGTACTGATTCTCTCTGCCGGCGTCGGATCGGGCCACAACAGTGCCGCAGCAGCAGTGCGCCAAGCCTGCGATGCGCGCACCGATGTCGCTGAAGTGCAGGTGCTCGACGTCTTGCAGGTCAGCAGTGCCCTCTACCGCGACGTGTTGGGCAAGGGTTATTTCGTGCTGGCGAAAGGCTTGCCCTGGCTGCTCGAGTGGGCTTACGACGTCAGCGACGCCCCGTTTTGGCGCCGCGGACCGATCGACCCCTGGACCCAGGCCAACTCTCTTCCCGTGATTCGGGCGATCAAACGCTTTCAGCCGACCGCCATCGTCAGCACACACTTTCTTCCCGCCCAACTCATGGCCACGCTCCTCATGCGCGGAGTCATCGACGCCAAAACAGCGGTGGTCACGACCGACTACGACCCTCAAGGCCTCTGGCTGACCAGCGCATTCCACTCGTTTAATGTGGCGCGCGAGGAAGGCAAAATCGAGCTGATGGCGCTCGGCCTGCCGGCCGACCGTGTGGCAGCAACCGGCATCCCGATCAGTTCGTATTCGGATGCCGAACCCGACCGCGTCGCCCACGACATCCCCCATATCTTGATTTCTGCTGGTGCAGCGGGCGGGGACTACGCCATCGCGGTGGTGCGGCAGACACTGCATATGCGCTCGGCTTTTAGAGCGACCGTCGTGTGCGGGCACAATGAGGAGACTCGCACGGGCATTGAGAAACTCGTCGGGGCTGACGATCGCTTTAACGTGCTGGGGTTTACGACAGAGATGCCCGCATTGCTCAGAAGCGCCGACCTGTTCGTGGGCAAACCGGGTGGGTTATCGGCCTCCGAATGCATGGCGGCAGGGTTGCCTATGGTGCTGGTGAACCCCATCCCGGGGCAAGAGGTTCGCAACGGCGACTACCTGATGGAACAGGGTGCCGCTGTTCGTTGCAACGACGTCACCACGCTCGGCTGGAAGATCGACCAGATCGTGCGCGAACCCGGTCGCCTCGAACGGATGCAAGCGGCAGCGAAGAGCACTGGCCGACCGGATGCCGCGGCAGACGTTCTCACTGGCCTGCTTGATGGCCCGGCCCGGCCGATAGTCGTAACTCGCGCTGCTCAAAAAGCTATTCTTGCCGCCAGCGAACGACAAATGGTGGCGAGCGATCTCAGAGGAGACTCCGCCCTCGTTCGATTGACTGATCCCACAGACAACAGCACGGTGGCGCTTCTGAAAGCAGATGAGCTGGAAGACCTGCAGAAGCGGTACGCGTCTTCTGAGGGAGAGCTCGTGCTGAGGCCCGACCAGAGGCTCGCCTCGGTGCGCTGGGAGGGCCGCCGACTGATTCGGGCAGTGCTTCGCAACGACGAGGCGCTGCGTGTTCGCATCGACGCACTTCCGCACGCGCAGTCGCGGTCGCAGGCGTAGGCGCAGGCGCAGGCGCAGGCGCAGGCGCAGGCGCAGGCGGTAGGCCGCTAGTTCGCGGCGGGCCGCAACGGCACTGCTCCAGCCCAGCGTGAGGGGCTGTGGTGAGCGGCGATCAGCGCCCACTCGCCCGCTCGCGGGTGCCACTGCCGGGTGCTCGGATCACGCTGCAACGTCGGCCCCGCATCCAACGCAACCTGCACGGTTGTCTCTGCGCCGCTCGGCAGGGTGACCTTCTGAAATCCGAGAAGCTGAGCGATCGGATGCTCGTCCGCCAGATCACCGGCGTACAGCTGAACGACGGTGGATCCGTCGCGGTCGCCGGTATTGGTCACGAGAACGCGAGCGGTGCCGCCCTCGTCAGCGAAGGTGTGGTCGAGCAGCTTGTGCGTCATGGTCGTGTAGCCCAGCCCGAATCCGAGGGGGAACGCGGGAGCAATGCCTTGGCCGTCAAGGTGGCGCTGGCCCCATCGGTCGTCGTACACGACTGCCTTAGCTGCGCTATCGAACGGGGGCAGATGCGCCGCGTCGCGCGGGATGACAAACGGCAACCGACCTCCGGGTTCGGTCTCTCCCGTGAGCATACTCGCGAGCGCGTGCCCGCCCTCCATGCCGCCGTACCAGGCAAGAACAAGCGCCGGAACGCGATCCCGCCAGTCATCGGTCAGGATCGCGCTGCCGCCGATCAGCACCACGACGGTGCGCGGATTGGCCGCGGTAACGGCACGGATGAGACTCACATCGGCGGGTCGAAGCTCGAGCGAGCTCCGGTCGCCGCCGCGCACGAAGCGTGCTGCGAGGTGCGCAAGCCCGATGAAGATACGACGAGACAGACCAGAGTTGAAAGCGCGACCGAGGATCCCCACATCGACTCCCCCGGTAACGACCGACTCGCCCTCGTCGTGTTGGTCAAGCCCCACGACAACGACGGCGATCTCTGCCTGAGCCGCGAGCGCCGCCGCAGCACTCTCGTCTTTGCCTGTGGCGGTCGTGATCAGTGCCGCGGAGAACGCGTCGCGCAATCCTTGCAGCGGAGAGACAGTGGATGGCGGCCGAACGCGAGAAGAGCCATGATCGCCCAGGTTCGCTTGGTCGGCGAGTCGCCCGATGACGGCGAGCCGACGCGTGCTGGGCGCCAATGGCAGTAGCGGTGCCTCAGCGACGGCATCGTTCTTGAGCAACACGATCGACTCTGCTGCGGCCTGAAGGGCAAGGGCCCGGTGCGCGGCAGAGGCGATGACAGCGACATCCGGCTCCTGCTGTTCGCGCGTTGCCACATGCAGAATGCTGGTGCGCAGAATGCGGTGAGCAGACTCGAGCACGGTCGCGCGGTCAAGCTCCCCGCTGCGCAGGGCGGCAGGCAGAGCGCGCGCCCGCAGCATCCGCAGGGGCATCTCGACATCCATTCCCGCTTGCAAGCTGACGACAGCATCGTGAGTACCGAACACCCAGTCGCTCGTGACGAAACCGGTGAATCCCCACTCGTCTCGCAGCACATCCGTGAGCAGGGCACGATTGACATCCATGTATTCGCCGCGCACCCGGTTATAGGCGCTCATGACCGAGTCGGCTCCGGCATCCACCACCGCTTTGAAGTGGGGCAAATACACCTCGTGCAGCGCGTGGTCGTCAACAGCGACATCCACTTCGAAGCGCTCGTTCTCCATTGAGTTGAGCGCGAAATGCTTCACGCACGCCATCGTGTGCACCCGAACACCGCGGGTAAGGGCTGCCCCCATCTGACCGACGAGAACCGGGTCTTCGCCGTAGCATTCCTGCGCACGCCCCCAGGCGGGATGCCGCAGCAAGTTCACACACACCGAGGCAGAGTAGTTGGCACCCCGCGCGCGCGTCTCGGCGCCAATCGCCACCCCGACCCGTTGCTCAAGCTCCGGATCCCAGGTTGCTGCCCGCGCCATCGTCACGGGGAACGCTGTAGCGGCACCGATAACGACACCGCGAGCACCGTCACTGAACCGGATGCCGGGGATGCCGAGCCGCGCTACTGCTCCGGCCACGAATGGTCGCCGCCCGAGAAGGGCAGGGATGAAGGGCAAGAGACGTCGCGGAGAGTCACCGTCGAGCAGACCGAGCAGTTCTTTATCGGTCAACAGGCTGACGAGCTGAGCGGAGGCTGTATCGGCATCGATCGTGCCGGTGCGAACAGCGCGGATCGCGTCGTCGAAGGCGTGAACCGAGGCTGCCAATGCCACTGGCACGGCTGCATCCCTCATCGGCACTCTGCCCACGCTCTGCAGGTCGTCGGTCGCATTCTCCATGATTCGAATTCTGCACCCTGTAGCTGTGCCCACCCACCA
Organism: Salinibacterium sp. NG22; assembly: GCF_015864925.1. Taxonomy (NCBI): domain Bacteria; kingdom Bacillati; phylum Actinomycetota; class Actinomycetes; order Micrococcales; family Microbacteriaceae; genus Salinibacterium; species Salinibacterium sp. NG22. The sequence goes on from NZ_JADYWG010000001.1 coordinate 1,477,694, forward strand.
TGGCAGGCAGGTAGACCGTCCGTCGCACCCCCACACTGGGGGCCGAGACCACTTGAGTTAACTGAGAGAACTTCGTTATGTTTGTATCAACCCTTGGCTGATCGTCGCACCTCTTCCACGTCTGGATCCCCTCTTTGTCTTTAGCGCCCCGCACACCGTCACGTTCGCTTCGATTGTTTGCCGGGGCAGCCATTGCCGCCGTGATGCTCGCCGGCTGCACCACCCAAGCCAGTTCTGCGGATGCGCTACAGAAGGCCTGCGTCGACACGACCGCCTCGGCAATCAAGCTCATTGATGCCGCCGACTCGTGCGGTGCCGGATTCGTTGAGGCAGTGTTCACGACGGAAGCTGCGTCAACCGGGATCGCCGGCGCCGATGGCGTCGATGGTACGAACGGCACCGACGGAAGTGACGGCGCGGCTGGTGCCAACGGGCTCAACGGTGCCGACGGCACTAATGGACTTAAGGGTGCCGACGGACTTGACGGTGCCGACGGACTTGACGGTGCCGACGGGGCGACCGGCGCGGACGGCGCTGCGGGCCTCACCGGAGCCAACGGAGCGCAGGGCCCTAAGGGCGACGCCGGCGACCGGGGCGACACCGGCCCCCTAGGCGCACCGGGCGCTGATGGTGCAGATGGTGCAGATGGTGCAGTCGGCCCCATGGGACTGCGAGGTCCGGTGGGCGATACCGGCGCAGTCGGAGCACAAGGCGTCCAGGGCCTTACCGGCGCAACGGGAGCAACCGGACCCGCCGGCAACTCGCTCCTTGCCGCAGAGTTTGGCACCCGTACGGGCGCAGCACGAGACAGTCCCGGTAATTCGTGCACTCTCGGCACTCTGTCCCTGACGGCATCGGCATACGCCGGCAATGGTCTGGTCGCAGATGGCCGCCTTCTCAATACTTCCTCCAACCCAGCGCTCTTCTCACTCATCGGCACCACCTACGGCGGCGATGGTTACGAGACTTTTGGGCTCCCCGATATGAGCGACATCACGCCCAACGACATGACCTGGATGATCTGCCATCAGGGCATCTTCCCCAGCCCGCTCTAGCGTTCTGGAACGCTCTCGGCAGGTTCTCGGCAACACGCAGACTAGGATTCTGACGTGGAAGACACTTACGAACTCGAACTCCGTAGCGTTCCCTTTGAGCACGCCGACTCGGTAATGCTGCGTTCAGCGCAGCGTGCGGAACTAACGGCGCGTTATGGGACCGAAGACAGCGAACCCGGCGCGAAGCCGACATCTGACTCGGTTGTCGTCTTCTTGATCGCCTATGTCGATGGCGTTCCTGCCGGTTGTGGTGGGCTCCGCGAGCTCGACAATGGCAACTTCGAAGTGAAGCGCATGTATGTCACGCCTGCTCAGCGCGGCACCGGCATCGCCATCGCAGTGCTCAAGGGCCTCGAAGAGTGGGCTCGCGCTCAGTCGGCCACCGAACTCGTTCTCGAATCGGGAACGGCCCAGCCCGATGCGATGCGTTTCTACGAGCGCGAGGGCTACACGCGCATCGAGAACTTCGGCGCCTACGTGGGCGAGCCTCTGAGCGTCTGTTACTCCAAAACGCTCTAACGCAGAACCCCAGCTCGGCACCTGTTTCTCGCCGGATGGCAAGCATGCGCGCGGCAGCGCTCTAGTCTTGGTCAGTGCTTGCTCTCGTCGCGCTCTCTGTTCTCATCGGAGCACTCTCGCAACGGATCACCGGGATGGGCTTCGCACTCGTCGCATCGCCGCTGATCGTGATCTTGCTCGGCCCCTTCGACGGTGTGCTGGTGGTGAACCTCTGCGGTGTCATATCGGCAGCGCTCATCATCCCGCGGGTGTGGCGACACATCGAATGGCGCACGCTCGCATGGTTGGCGATTCCGGCTGTTGTCACGATCGTGCCCGCGTCGTTTCTTGTGACACGACTACCTGGTCCGATCACTCAGCTCAGCATTGGCATCCTGGTGCTCGTTGCCCTCACCGCGACGCTGCTCATTAGGCGCTCGGAGCGCGTGGTGCCGGCGCGACCGGCCGCGATCCTTGCCGGGGCGGCATCCGGTTTTATGAATACAGCGGCGGGCGTCGGCGGTCCGGCGATCAGTATTTATGCGGTGATCATGCGCTGGCCACAAGTGAACTTTGCGGCCACACTTCAGCCCTACTTTGTGATTGTCGGCGTCACTTCACTCGTTACGAAGGCTCTCTTTTCTGGCGGCATGCTTCCTGAGTTGGATGCTCTCAGCTGGGTCATCATCATCAGCTCACTGCTGGTCGGGCTCGTATTTGGCGAGGTGCTCAATCGGCACGTCAGCCACCGCGCTGCGCGAATCGCGGTCATCATTATCGCGTACGTCGGTGGCACGGTCGCTGTCATCGATGGGGGCCTGGGGCTCGCGGCCTAGCCAGCACCGGACTCGCTCTCGGCGGCGCTCGCTCTGTTGCGCGGCACCTGCGACACCTCCAGCACAGGCGACACCTGCAGCGTTAACCAACGGATGCCCGGCCCCCAACTTTCGGGGACCGGGCATCCGGTGTTCGACTTCGCGTTAGCGCAGGCGATTCACCTCAGTGTTATTCGGCGGGGCCGACTCCTACGGGGTCAGCTTCCTCGTTGGGGGTGTCGCCGTTGCCGGGAACGGTCTGGCGCAGTGTGGCGCCGAGGCCGGCATCCACACTTGTCCAGTACCAGTAGAAACGCTCGAGGATCTCGGGAACGGTGATGCCGCGGCCCTGTCCGGTGAGGGTTTCGATGAAGCGTGCCTTCGACTCTGCGGAGAAGACGTCGCGGTAGAGCGTTCCGGCCTGGCCGAAGTCGTCGTCTTCGGAGTGCAGGGTTGCTGCGGCGCGAAGGAGCTCGCCGTCAGTTGCCCAGCCACCTTCGCCGGCAAGCTCGGGCTGAGCTGCGGGTCCGCCATACGAGTTCGGCGTGTACGTGCGTGCTGCAGCGTCACCGATCTTGTAGTTCATGGAACCTTCGTGCTGGTAGTTGCGCGCTTCGGAGGCGTGCGGCTGGTTCACCGGCAGCTGGTTGTAGTTGGTTCCGATGCGGTTGCGCTGGGCATCCGGGTAGGAGAACACACGGGCCATCAGCATTTTGTCTGGGCTGATGTCGGTGCCGGGAACCATGTTCGACGGCGAGAACGCTGACTGCTCGATCTGGGCGAAGAAGTTCTCCGGGTTGCGGTTGAGCGTGAAGTGGCCAACCGGAATCAGCGGGTAGTCCTTGTGCGACCACGTCTTGGTGAGGTCGAAGGGGTTGAAGCGGTAGGTCTTGGCTTCTTCGTACGGCATGACCTGCACGGAGACATCCCAGGTGGGGTAGTCGCCGTCGGCGATGGCGTTGAAGAGGTCGCGACGGTAGTAGTCAGCGTCTTCTCCGGCGATGCGCTCGGCTTCGGCAGCTTCCATCAGTTCAACGCCCTGGCGGGACTTGAAGTGGTACTGCACCCAGAAGCGTTCGCCTTCGGCGTTGATCCACTGGTAGGTGTGCGAGCTGTAGCCATTGAGGTGGCGCCATGACTTGGAGAGGCCGCGGTCGCCCATGAGGTACGTGACCTGGTGGGCGCTTTCGGGCGAGAGGGTCCAGAAGTCCCACTGCATGTCGCCGTCGCGAAGGCCGGAGTCGCCGAGGCGCTTCTGCGAGTGGATGAAGTCGGGGAACTTCATGCCGTCACGAATGAAGAAGACGGGAGTGTTGTTTCCGACGATGTCGAGGTTTCCCTCGGTGGTGTAGAAACGCAGTGCGAAGCCGCGCACGTCGCGCCAAGTATCGGGCGAACCTTGTTCTCCTGCTACGGACGAGAAACGCAGAATGGTTTCGCTCGTTGCACCCTTCTGGAAGACGGCAGCCTTGGTGAAACGAGAGACGTCTTCTGTGACGACGAACTCACCAAATGCTCCAGCACCCTTGGCGTGGGGGTTGCGCTCCGGCACCCGCTCGCGGTTGAACGCGGCAAGCTTCTCGACCAGAAAACGATCGTGCAGCGCGATTACGCCATCAGGACCTGTCGTGAGCGAATGTTCGTCGCTCCCAATTGGTGCGCCGGCCTGGGTTGTCGTGGGTTCTGTCACGATGTCTCCTTTGTGTGGGGATTATTAGGGGCGAAATGGAAAGTCGGTCGACAGCGTAGACAGCTCTGTCTGTGTTCTTTAGTCTGCGCTCTTTTGGTTGAGAGCGCTCTGGCAATCGGGGCAAACGCCCCAAAAATTCACTTCGGCAACCTGCACGGAGAAGCCTCCAGCATCGGATGGCGTGAGGCACGGCGCGTGACCAACAACACAGTCGACGTCGCGCACAGCACTGCATTCGGTGCACACGATGTGGTGGTGGTTGTCGCCAATACGGCGTTCATAGAGAGCGGATGACCCTGCCGGTTCGATCTTGCGCAGCAAGCCCGCCGTCGTCAGCGCCGCCAGCACTCCGTACACAGCTTGGAGGGAGGTGCCGGGCAAACTCGGCAGCACAGCCCCGAACACTGTGTCGGCATCCGAGTGCGGGATGTCAGTGAGGGCGCTGAGCACAGCGACGCGGGGCTCGGTCACTTTCAGACCGGCCTCTCGCAGAGTGTCGGCGAGCGCCGCATCCGTCACTGTTTCCATGGCTACGACCGTATCAGTTGTTTTGAGTAACTCAAGACAACTTGTGGTGAATTTTGCATCGGGCTCCCCGAACACCGAGCAGAGGAGAGCGAACACCGTCACCCACCACGGCGCGGTCTACGCAATGATGGGCACATGTCGAACAACCGCGACGGCGCCTACGACTCCGTGAATCAACTTGCGACTTGGTCTGAATGGGCACCATTCGCAGACGTTGCCGCGCTCGCGCCACGAACGCCCGGGGTATATCAAATGCGCATTCCAGACGGGACTATCGTCTACGTCGGCATGGCCGGCGAGAGACGCGGGCAGGGAATTCGCGGGCGGCTTTCGATTTACCGACGCGGAAAAGGAGCAGTGAGTGGCTTCGGGGAGGCCGCCCTGGATCGTGCGCTCGCCGATTCCACTTTTATCGAAGAACACCTTGCAGCAGTGCGCAATGGTCAACCCTCCCGCACGTCGGGTTGGGCCCGTGATGCCATCGCGCTACTTGAAGTCGAGGTGCGCTGGGCCGAGTGTACGACTGGAGCTGAAGCAGATAGCTTGGAGGATGCTGCGGTCGCTCTCCTCAGCGCTCACGGAATTTGGAACCGGGTCGCAGCTAAGGCGAGACAAGGAAGGTCGCCCAATTTCCAAACGAGTGCCCCCGACAGCGCTACGACGGTAGGACAACTGACCGCCGAATACGAGCGGACCGATCAAGGTCGCATGGTCCGCGCCATTCTTCGCTCTGGCTTTCCTGAGCACCCTGCGGGCCACTCGTGGGATCCCCTCTCGTCCACCCAAGCTGGGCATGTTCGAGCAACGCTTGGCCCGAGGCCTAAAGTGGCATCAGAAGATTCGGTCCTCGATTGAGAATCCAACGCTGACCCGCCCCACACGGGCTCCAACATTGGGCGGCGTCCCTAGGACGAGCAACGCGGGCGCACTCAATCCAACTGTCTGGTGATACGCCGAGGGTCGAAGTGATGAAAAGCACCACAGAGCTGGTGTCGCCGGGCAATGCTCTAATGGAAGCCGGTGTGGCGCGCGTATAAATAGGCTTGGCCGTTCACAGCCGAAAGGAAGGGAGCCAAGTGTCAAAGTTACCTGAACCGACAATTCCTGACAGTTCAGTTCCTCCGCATATTGAGTCAGCCGCTTGGCCGGCGCTCGAATCACTCTCGTCGATTCTCAGCGAACAGAGCCGAATCGTAGATTCGATCGTTGGAATGATTCCCAAACTAGATGTGCCCACCATTACAGGCCTCGCAGAAACCGAGATAGGACATTTCTCGGAGAGCACTGCATGGTTCAATTCGATTCACATACAGCTACCGGACGTTTTTGGCTCGAGCTTCGACCAGCTCGCGGAGATTTCGCAGGACCTAGCGCTTCAGAACACGCGCTGGCTCGCGTCGATTCAGCCAGCATTGCCGATAGCCGATCTCGATTCACTGACAAATTTCTCCTTGCCTGCGTGGTTTGCAGACCTCGGCGAGATCGTCACAACACAGATCAGCGGAGTTCTATCCGGACTCGACTGGGACTACCTTCGGCGCCGAACATTGCTGCCCGCGAACTGGCCAATGGACTTCGAGGATCACCTTCCCGCGATCGAGCAAATTCTGAACACGGAAGGGTTGCCGCTCGCCTGGGTGCCCCGGCAAGCACTTTTTCTAATGCTGGTGAACGCGACGTCCGCTGAAGAACGTCTTCAGATTTTGCGAGATCACCGCGACGAAGTGTTGCAGGATTGCGCGACGATCATTGAAAACCTCGAAAACGATTTCATGGCAGCCCAAATTCCACTCGCGCAAGACGTTATCTCCGCTTGTCGCGACGGGCATTGGCGCGTCGCGGCAGTATCCGCAGTTGTGATCGTCCACGCCGTCGTTGAAAATCTCGAGTGGTCAACGAATCCACAAGGGTTAGTGAAGAACCATGGGTTTGCCACAGCTTCAACGCTCGAAGAATTAATCGAACGGTCCACTCGAGCGCCGTTTGTGTCGTTCTACGTGGAATGGCACCCGAAATCGGGAAAGCCTGAACCACGAGGACTTGCCCGCAATATGGTGTCCCACCGAGTGACCGATGTTCACCTAGACGAGCACAACTGTCTTATTGCGGTAATGCTAATGGCCTCTCTGATGGAAACTGTTCGGCGTCTCAGCTTGGGTCATTCTGCCGATGAGGCTCCGTGAAAGTGGCCCTCATCGACGTGAGGAATTGAGCAAGAGGGAAGCACTCGAAGTCCGTGCGGAAAACTACACTCCGGGTTGCGTCGCAGCCATGGTGCGGTCGCACCTACGTCAGCACGTCAGATTGTGGTCACTCCATACGTGGTGGGTCGGACCTCCGCGAACCCAACTTGTCTGAGGTGTAGAGTTGCGAGGCAGACAAACACAGTGATCGGAGCACCTGCATGACGCCAGCAGTGCAACAAGGTCGGCTCGCAGCGCAAGCGGCCGAAGTCCTGCTTGAGCGCATCCGTGCCGGCGAGTGGCCCCTGGGGCACAAGCTGCCGGGCGAGACGACACTGGCCGCCGAGATCGGGGTCGGGCGCTCTACACTGCGGGAGGCCATCCGTGAACTCGCCGGTCAAGGCGTGCTCGAAAGCCGTCAAGGCTCGGGCGTCTTCGTGATCTCGACCAACATCGCCGAGGACTGGGATGTCGTGCTGCGCCGAGTCTCCGTCGCATCCGTCATCGAGGCTCGGGTCGCAATCGAGGCCGAAGCTGCCGCACTCGCAGCGCATCGGCGCACCCCATCAGACCTGCGGGCGATGCGTCGAGCACTCGCCCGCCGCTCGGGCTCGCACCACTCTGCCGAAGAGTTCGCTGACGTCGACATGGCGCTTCATCAGGAAGTCGTCGCGGCATCCCACAATGAAGTGCTGCTCGAACTGTTCAACGGGTTCGTGCCGCGAGTGCGGGTAGCGATGATCGAAATGCTGAAGCTGCGCCCGATCCACGACTACGAGGCAGACCAAGCCGCCCACGCCGCTCTCGTCGAAGCGATCGCCGAACGAAACCCAGCCGCCGCTGCAGAGTGCAGCCGGGCGCACCTCACCGGCGTGCACCGAGCCCTCTCGTGAGCGACGGCACCACCACGAACGACAGCACCTTCATGAACGAAAGCACCTCCGTGAACAGCAACCCCACCGTCGTCGAGCTGCGCGGCGTCACCTTTCGCCGCGGCGAGCGCACCATCCTGAACGAGGTCGACCTCACCGTGCGCGCGGGCGAACACTGGGCGCTCCTCGGGCCCAACGGCGCCGGCAAGAGCACCATCCTCGGTTTCGTTGGCGCCTCAGCGCACCCGACCTCCGGAACAGTGGACATCCTGGGGCAACGCCTCGGCCGGGTCGAACTGCAGGCACTGCGTCGCTCGATCGGGCACGTCAACCCGCGTCATCCGCTTCACGCACCCCTCACGATTCGGGATGTCGTACTCACCGGCCTCACCGGATCCCTCGAGACTCCCCCACGATGGGACCCCAGCGCGCAGCAGACCCAACGCGCGTCAGAACTCATCGAACAGATGGGGCTGGCAGGCAAGGATGCCCACCGCTGGCCGACGCTGTCGCAAGGAGAACGCGGCAGAGCACTCATCGCCCGCGCACTGATCGCCGAACCAGACCTACTCCTTCTCGACGAACCCAGCACCGGGCTGGATGTCGCGGCACGCGAGCAACTCCTCGAAACGGTCGACGCGCTCACCCACAGCTTTCCGCGACTGGCCTCAATTCTCGTGACGCATCACCTCGAAGAACTGCCCTCCACGACATCCCATGCCGCGCTAATTGCGAATGGTCGGATCTCTCAGGCCGGGCCAGCCGAACAGGTGCTGACCACCGAGAACGTGACGACCGCCTTCGCGCATCCGATCCGCGTCGGGCAACACGACGGCCGCTGGTTCGCGCTGCCTGCTCGCAAGAATTCGCTCGATCTCGCCGCGGTCTAATCCCGGCGACCATCTGGTCAGAATCACCCTCGAAGCGTAAGGTGAGTAAATGCCACGTCTACGCAGTGTCTTCGTCTTGTCGGTTAGCGCCGCACTTCTGGCGGGATGCGCAGCGGTAGCGGATGACAGCGCTGCCGCTCCGGAACCATCGCTATCCACTTCCCCTTCTCCCGCCGCCACGAAGGTGGATTCTGCTGCTGTCGCAAAGGCCGACTCGTGGCTCGAAGGCGCGATCCTGCCGCCCGATGCCGTGCTCTCCGAGAGCATCCCGGCAACCACACCACCGTTCGCATACTCGTACTATGCGTGGCCGTGCTCATCTATGGAGACGCGGACGGGATATTGGATCATCGCGGGTGCGGACGTAATCGACACTGCGAACTGGCTCAAGGAGCACCCGACCGCGGGGCTAATTGACCCCGGGGCGCTACCGCTTTCCGGCGGGCCAGAAGTAGACAGCGCGACCTTCGGCAACGTTCCTGAGCAAGATTCCCTCGAAGGCATCGCCTTCACAGTGAACCGCACCGCGGACGGAGTCGCCGTGCGCGCGGAGATCGGCGTCTTCACCGAGGACACCGTCTGCCCAGAGCCTCCCGACGGTGGGCGCTGGGGCGGGCCCGGGCAGGGCTAACTGCGCCAGCGGCGCAGGCACCCTTCGACCCTCATCTACTTTCATCCACTCGTGGAGAACACAAACATGCGAAACCGAATCTGGGCAGTGACGAGCGGACTACTGGGCGCCGCCATTCTGGTGCTGCTGTTCTTCTACGGCATTGAGTACGGCACGTGGATCGACGAAGCGGGGCCGCTCACGACCTCACCACCGACGTTCCTACTCCCCTTTGCGATTGGCGGCATCGCCGGAATCCTCATGATCGGGGGCTTCGCGGTCAGCTTGTCTGGGCTCAACACCGAGTCGTCCTTCGATGCCTGACGCTTATGGTGGCCCCACGAAGACGCGAAGGCTAATGCCAATCGTTGGCGTGATTCTTGCGGTCGTGGCCTTGGCGATCCTTTCGGGTCGTTGGATAGACACCGCCATCTGGGGCGCCGACGGTGCTCGCGTCATCGACACGACGAGGCAGCTCATCCACGCTGCCCCCTCAGGTGATCAAGACGCGCTCGCGTGCGAAGACTTCGCAGCGGACTTTGGTGACGCGCAAGCCTGGAACGGATTGCGTGCCGGAGAGCCCGAACAGTTCGATGCCGACACCTCTTTCGACCGACCCGCGCTCGACGCCTCCTGGAGCATCAACCTCGAAGGATGGAGCGAGACTAGCGATGTCAGCCCAAGTTTCGTCTTCTACCGCGAGATCGAAGACGGTCTGTGCGTAGCGGACGTCAGATGGTGAACGCTGGGTGCGGGAATGGATAGCTAAAGGTACGCACTGGAACTAGTGGTCCCTCCCCTACCCGCTAACCCAAGGTTTCGTTGTGCGCCAGTCGTCGGGGAAGCCCATCTCCCGAGTTGAACGCCTAGGCATTTCGTCGAGCGACTGGCCCGCTAGCGCGCCCACCTTGTGGACCCAAGTCGAGCCCGGTGATGTCGTCTGGAGAATCTTCGCGATGACGGCGAGAGCGCCGAAGATGCTCTCGCTCTGTCCCTTTGGCAGGCCCTCGAGGCCCTCAATTGTTTTCATGGCGGCGGTTGGGGCTGGGACGACCGTTCGGTTCCAGAGTCTCCCATGGTGTGCTGCAATATTACGGACGACTGACAGTTGTTCGAGCCAGCGAGCCAGCGGATGGTTCTTGAGAGATTTGTTCCGCTGATTCCCGGTGACTTTGTCCAAGTCGATGTGTAAACCTAGCCCGTCGGCTACCGCGTACTGATCGCTAACCTTCATGCCCTCAAAAAGTTTAGAGACATCGGAGAAATCGAGAATGTCGACCAGAACCCAGATGGGGATTACACCGCTGCGCTGGTTTTGGTGATGCTGAATGGAGGGGGACCGTCTGGAAGCCCGGGTCACGCGTCTATCCACATCCGAAAGCCAGCCTTGATGATCGAAGGTGTCTCGAAAAGTGGATGGGATTTCGCAGGAGAGTGGCCCGTGAGCGCCGAGCACGTAACTGACTTGGCTGCGGAGCGCCACTTCTACACGTTCGACACCATCGTGCAGAAGGGTGCGAAGCTTGCGATCAAATTCGTATAGGTCTGTGATTGACGAAAACGTTGTTCCGGCTTCAAACTGATCCGAGCGGCTGACTTTGCCGTCTTTCAATACGGCTATTTGCCGGTAGATATACCAGTAGCCGCTGAGCCGGTAGTAGTTCACGGAGCGGAGCCAACGTTCCGGTTCTCCATCAAGTTCGAGGCCACGAGTTCTCAGTAGATCGACCTGCTGATCGATCGTCTGATACTTCTTAGAAGGGGCGGCCACAGCCTGATTCTGCCATGTTAAAGAAATCCAGCCCACACCGGAATACCGGGCGGGCTGAACGATTACATACAAACTACCATGCCCCTCCGACAAGTGGGCAGTGAGGTTCCGCGACAAAGAATGTTTCGCAACCGGAGCCCCTTACGGACATCCGCATAGGCGCCTGCTGTCGGCCGTAACAACAGAGGCCCACGCTCATCGCTGCATTCAGGTCGACGTCGAACGGATGCCGAGAACGCACAGTCAGCTGGCGCAGAGACGCGAGGTCCAGTCGTCCATCCGCGCGCGGAGGGTGCTCTCAGTGAGGTCGCTGTATCCGACACCGAGATAGTTCGAGGCCCAGGTTTCAACACGAGAGGCCGATCGCGCGGCAGCCACCAGGTCCCACGAATGGATGTCGGGAAGGGAGTGCCCCGATTCGCGCTCGTATTCGGCGAGAAAATGATCTGCTGCATCAATGGAGCCGAGGAGCACCAGATCAAGGCGGCACCATGACACATCCAAGCCGCGTGGGGCACCTCGAGCACCGGACCAGTCGACGACACCGGTGAGCGTTTCACCCTCCCACATCGCGTTTCCGCACCAGAAATCGTAGTGAGTGAGAACATGGTCGGCCAGATCAAGTTGCTGCCACGCTCTGCGTCCGAGCGCCTCTATCGTGCTGTCACCGCGCGGGGTCTCCCAGGACAGGGTTCGAAGCCCGACACTGTCGAGTTGGTGAATCTGCGCCAACACGGCCGCCATTTGCTCGGCGACCCTGCGCAGCGGCAAGTCGGGGGAGGGCGGGCCGCCAACGACCAGCGAAGTGACAATGAACGGGAAGTCGCCGAATTGGCCCGTAGCGACGAGCCGCGGCACACGATCGCCCAGAGCGGCGACCCGGTCGAGGATCTGTGGCTCGTGCCCGACCGCATCATCCAATGGCGGAAACACTCTGACGACGTACTCAGTGGTCGAGTCTGCGACGACAAGCGTCTTCGCGTGCTGTCCGCCAGACAGCGGGCGCACGAGCGTGATCGTGCGGCCCAGCGCATCTGACACGGCGGCGATAACGCCGTCGCATTCCACGACCGTCACGTTAGTCCTGCTCGAATTCGGAGCTGGGGGCAGAAAGTGCAGTGGCCCGGCGCTGGTCGCGGAGCGTTGCTAGAAGAGCGGCCGGCACGCCGGGGTCATCCACGGTGATGGCGAACTGATTCCCACCTACCGTGGTCACGACTAAGCCGGGACCCGTGCGGAGAATGAGTGCAGACTTTCCGGGCAAGACCCGGTACCCCCATCCGCCCCACTCTTTCGGAGTGATCTCGGCAGCATCAACGGTGTCGATTTCGTCAAGACGAATGCGTTTCAGCGGCACCCGGAGCAGCGCTGAAACGACTCGCAATCCCCGCCAGTCTGCGGTTACTCGGTAGCGGCTCAGTGAAAGCAGCACCACAACGGTGACCGCGATTGCAACGAGCACGACAGCCGAGTCGGCGATGTCATTGGCAGCTGCCGCGATCCAGAAGAAAACGATTCCCGACGCAGTCAGCGCAACGGCAACCCATAAGAAGAGCCGTGCGGTGACAACGCGAGACCATGCGCCGCCCTCGTCGGGGCCTAGCGTTATCCGCTCTGCCACGTCGCTCGATGTGAGGCGCGACTTGGGAAGGATCAAGAAGGGGATGAGGCCGTAGACGTACGATACGAACCCGAGAATCAGCCACGGTCCTTGCACAACTTCGTAGGGGTCGCCGGCTTGCATCGTGAGGTATGCAGACACCAGCCACGTTTGCGCTCCGATGCCCGCGGGGAGTCCGGCAATCAAGAAACCATAGCGCCGCGTGGATGCCAGAAGCCCCGGCCAGACGCCAAGAACCACGCTGGCTACTGCAGCGGAGCCGGTCAGCGCTACTGCCAAAGTCAAGAATTGTGCCACCGCCATCACGTCATCGGCGGGGCCCGTGCCGGACCAATGAGACGCAAGCTCGGGCGGTAGCCGATCCCGCCACAGGGCAAACGAACCGAGAATAGCCGCGAGAGGGACGAACATAATGACAACAGCGACGACTCTGCGCGCAGTTGAGCGTGAAATGGTTATCTCGGTCATTGTGGTTCCGATCGGTTGATCAATTGGATGACTTCGGTCTGGCTCATTCCCAGATTCCGTGCTTCTGTCATGAGCTGCTCGGCGAGCTCCGTGACGCGCGAAAAACCGGTCAGGGCATCCTTTCGAATGAAGGCCCCTCTGCCCTGACGCATCTCGAGAAGGCCTTCATTGCGCAACTCCGTGTAGGCGCGCAACACGGTGTGCATGTTCACTTGCAGCGCCTTTGCGAGGTCTCGAGCTGGAGGCAACCGCTCACCGGGAGCCAATTCGCCATCGGCGACGCTCGAACGAACCTGTTGCGCAATCTGCTGAGTCAACGGCAGCAGCAATGCGCGGTCGACTCGAAACAACATAAGAGCATTGTAATAGAACAATCTGCTCGATTTCCTATGTCTTTACAGAATGAGGCACGGTGGGCACCGACGGAATGACGGGAGCAGTACGCGTAGGTTCGACCGATGCCAGACGCGCTCCCATAGTTGCTCGAATGTCGCATCCGCCGAGCCTCGGGTCACGTCGCGAGACCGAGTGAGATGCTAGTCGCGTGAGTGCATCCGCGAATCGTGAGCAAACCGCGATTGAGGTCCGCCCTTACACCGAGCTGGATGCCGCCAGCACGTTGGCCATTTTCATCGCGGCAGTGAGTGAAACGGCATCCGCTGACTACACCGCCGAGCAGACGGAAGCCTGGGCGGATATCGATGCGCGGGACCTGCAGCCGTGGGGCCGCGCGATGGCGGCGCGGAACAGTTTCGTCGCCACCATAGATGAAGAGGTCGCAGGGTTCTCCGATGTGAGCGCCACCGGATACGTCGACATGATGTTCGTCGCGCCGCGATTTCTGCGACGAGGTGTTGCGCGGCGACTTCTCGAACACGGAGAGACCTTGGCGCGCAAAGCCGGAGCACGCGCATTGACAGCCGACGTGAGCATCACAGCCCGGCCGTTCTTCGAACGTTTCGGATTCGTCGTCACTGCAGAGCAGCATCCGGTGAAACGTGGCGTTGGGCTCACGAACTTCGTAATGAAAAAGGACTGCATTGAGCCTTCGAGCCGTGGGTCATAGAGGGCAACTCGCGATCGAACGGCGATTCGCCTCTCGCGGGGCTCAACGCCCTCAGAGACCTGTGGCCGAGGAACCGAGAAGTTGAGAGACTGTCTACTATGGATTTCAGCATCTTGCTTGTGGCCCTCGTTCTCATCGTGTTGTTCGCGAGCATCAGCATCGTCGGAGCGCTGCATCGAATCCGCGACGCAAGCGAAAAGACTCTGGCTCTGTTGGAGGCGCAAGCTGCCGACAACCCGGCCGAAAAGTAACCTGCTCGCATTGCTCGGAAGGCTAGAGACATGGGTGACTATCAAAGGCCATCGATCGATGCGCCCGTGTTCCTCGACGGCGAAGGACGAGCAATCACGTACGGCAACCGCTGGACTGCGGGACCACCGGACGATACCTACTCGGTAGAGACGCATCCGGAGCGGTTCGCACCACTCCACACCGTTGCCGACGCCCTCATCGACCACCTCTGCGGCACCTTCGACGTCGTCGTCGAGGACAGCAAGGAGGTAGCGGCCGACCTCATGCATCCGCCATTTAACGACGTGGTGCGAGCAGTGCGAATCCGATCGAACGACCCCTCGTGCGCAACTCTGACCTTCGTGTTGACGGCATATCCTGCCGTCTACCTGCACGCTGGATTACTCAACGACTTTCAGTACCCGGTCTGCGGCTGTGACGCGTGCGACTCCACGTGGGATGCGGAGTCCGACGATCTTGAGCGACAAGTGCTCGCCTTCGTCACCGGCCACTATCGCGAGGGCGTTGAGCGCAGGCTCCACGGCCCTTGGATCAGGTACAGCTTCACCTACGCGGACGGTGGCGAGGCGAGCGGAGGTGGCCTCCCGAACGGCTTCCCGGCGGAGCGGATCAGAGCCGCGAAGCCCACCCTTCGCAATCTCCCCGAAGGCTGGACCGCGTGGCCCCGCGCACTGTGATCCCCATACCCCCCCCCCGTGACACGATCCGTGATCTGGGCAGCAGATAATATTGCCAAATGACCGGACCTGAGGGCGCTTTAGGAGTGGTGCTCGAAACGATGTCGTGGGTCGGCCTCGTTCCCGGCATCCCGCTGCTCCTTTTCGGCTGGATTCTCGCTCTGCGGGCATGCAAGTGGATCGCGACCACTGCCGAGGTTTTCGAGGCCGGCGGCTTTCAGGGCTTTCGCTGGTCCGATGGCGATGGCAGGCAGTACTCCATCCTTCACGAACCATCCGAAGTTCCGCTGATGGATGTGGGCGCCCGAGTAGGGCTGTACTACGACCAGTGCCATCCCTCTCGATGGAGTCTCACGCGGCCCCGCCGCACGAACGCCGCCATCCTCATCGGCTCGATACTCACCGGAATCGGCGTGCTGAGCGTCGTTGCGGGCTTCGTTCTGATGGCATGGTGACGCGCTGAAGTGCGCCCGCGCACCTAGGTAGACTGGAGGCGGCCGGCGTGAGCACCCCGGCATCCATAATCTTCTGGGAGAAGCCCCTCGTGACTGACGTCTCAACCAATTCCCGCCAGCATGTTGCCGACACGGTCTCGAACGCCGCCGCAACTCCCGAGAAAGTGCAGCCCTATGGCGCGCTTGGGTTGAAAGACGACGAGTACGCGAAGATTCGCGAGATTCTGGGCCGCCGCCCCACCAGCGGTGAGCTCGCCATGTACTCCGTCATGTGGAGCGAGCACTGCTCCTACAAGTCCTCCAAGAACTACCTTCGCCAGTTTGGCAAGAAGGTCAGCGAGAACATGACCAAGAACCTCATGGTCGGCATGGGCGAAAACGCTGGCGTCATCGATGTTGGTGAAGGTTGGGCCGTGACCTTCAAGATCGAAAGCCACAACCACCCCAGCTACATCGAACCCTTCCAGGGCGCAGCAACTGGCGTTGGCGGAATCGTCCGCGACATCATCTCCATGGGTGCCCGCCCCGTTGCCGTTATGGATGCTCTCCGCTTCGGCGCCATCGACAATCCAGACACCGCTCGCGTCGCCAAGGGTGTCGTTTCGGGCATCAGCTTCTACGGCAACTGCCTCGGCCTTCCCAACATCGGTGGCGAAACTTACTTCGACTCCGTCTATCAAGCCAACCCGCTCGTCAACGCGCTGGCCGTTGGAGTGCTGCGCCACGAAGACCTGCACCTGGCTAACGCTCGCGGCGTGGGCAACAAGGTTGTGCTGTTCGGTGCCCGCACCGGTGGCGATGGCATCGGCGGAGCATCCATCCTCGCCTCCGATTCCTTCTCAGAGGGCGGCCCGACCAAGCGTCCAGCCGTTCAGGTCGGCGACCCCTTCGCCGAAAAGGTACTCATCGAGTGCTGCCTCGAACTCTTCCAGGGCGACCTCGTTGAGGGCATCCAAGACCTCGGCGCCGCCGGCATCAGCTGTGCAACAAGCGAGCTCGCCTCCAATGGTGACGGTGGCATGTTCATCGAACTCGAGAAGGTGCTGCTGCGCGACCCCACCCTCACGGCAGAAGAAATTCTGATGTCCGAGAGCCAAGAACGCATGATGGCGATCGTGAAGCCCGAGAAGCTCGAAGGCTTCCTCAAGGTTGTTGAGAAGTGGGATGTCGAAACCAGTGTGCTCGGTGAAGTTACCGACACCGGCCGCCTCATCATCAACTGGCACGACGAAGAAATCGTGAACGTCGAGCCCCGCACCGTCGCCATCGATGGCCCCGTCTACGACCGCCCCGTTGTCTACCCCAAGTGGATCGACAAGCTTCAGGCCGACACCGCATCCGGCCTCGCCCGCCCCAAGGACGGCATCGAACTGCGGGACCAGATGCTGCAGCTCCTTGCGAGCCCCAACCTGGCCGACAAGAGCTGGATCACCGACCAGTACGACCGCTACGTGCTCGGCAACACTGCTTTGAGCTTCCCGGATGACGCCGGCATGGTGCGCATCGACGAAGAGAGTGGTCTCGGCTTCTCTGTCGCGACCGACGCCAATGGCCGCTTCTGCCAGCTCGACCCCTACGCCGGAGCCCAGATCGCTCTCGCCGAAGCCTTCCGCAACGTTGCCGCGACCGGCGCCAACCCTGTCGCCGTCAGTGACTGCCTCAACTTTGGTAGCCCCGAGAACCCCGAAGTGATGTGGCAGTTCAGCCGCGCCGTTGAAGGTCTCGCCGACGGTTGCCTCGAGATGGAAATTCCTGTCACCGGCGGAAACGTCTCCTTCTACAACCAGACCGGCGATGTGCCCATCCATCCGACCCCCGTGGTCGCGGTGCTCGGCCTGATCCGTGACGTTGCTGAGCGCATCCCGAGCGGCTGGCAAGACGAAGGCAACAACATCTACCTGCTCGGCACGACCTCGCTCGAGCTCGACGGCTCGGCCTGGGCTGGCACTATTCACGACCACCTCGGTGGTCTGCCGCCCAAGGTTGATCTCGCCGCCGAGCGTCGCCTCGCCGACCTCATCAAGGCCGGCAACGAGCAAAACATCATCGCCAGCGCCCACGACCTCGCCGACGGCGGACTCGCTCAAACTCTCGCCGAATCCGTCATGCGCTTCGGCGTTGGCGCTCGCGTCTGGTTGGGCGAACTGCTCGAGCGCGACGACATCGACGCTGCCACCGCCCTCTTCAGCGAATCAACCGGCCGCATGGTCGTCTCGATCCCGCGCGAAGACGACGTGAAGTTCCGCGGACTCTGCGAAGGCCGCGGCTACCCTGCCGTGCGCATCGGAGTCACGGATGCCGCCTCCCCCGCCCTCGAAATCCAGGACCAGTTCACCCTGACCCTCGAAGAACTGCTCACCGCTCACCAAGGAACGCTTGCGAAGGCTTTCGGCGCCTAGCGTGCAGACCATCAAGAGGGTTTACGGAGAAGTCACCGCCGCGCTCGCCCTCGGGGTGATCACGCTCGTCATCCTGCGCGCCATCACGGAAGCACAACCGTGGTGGCTCGCCGCTGCCCTGCCGTGGGTTGCGTACGCGCTCTATTTGGCACTGTTGATGACGCGCGTCGTCGTGGTGCAGCGCCGGCATCCGTGGGTTCAGCTTGCTGTCTCCGCGGTGGCAATATTTGCCGCCATCCTCGCCGGGCCGCTCGCCGTACTCGTGGCCGTTCTCGGGCTCGCCGTGATTCTCGGCTACAACTACTGGTACTCGGTGCAGCACACCTCCGCAGGCCCCGTAACGGTCGGGCAACCACTGCCGTCGTTCCCGCTCACCACCGTGGATGGCACTGTCGTCGACAGCAGCGTGCTCACCCAGCAACCGCACGTGATCATGTTCATTCGCGGCAACTGGTGCCCGTTCTGCATGGCCCAGGTCGCGCAGATCGCCGACCAGTATCGCGAGCTCGACCGCCGCGGAGTCGCCGTCGCGATCATCAGCCCGCAAAAGCCCGAAGACACCGTCGAACTTTCCGAACGCTTCGACATCCCGGTCACTTATTACATCGACGCGGATGCCTCGGCCGCCGCTGTGCTCGACATCGTGCAGTCCGGCGGAACCCCGGTCATGTTCAGCGCCGGAGCCCCAGCCAACGGCGACACCGTCGTACCGACCGTCATCATCACCGACGCCACCGGAACAGTGCTCTGGGCTGAACACACCGACAACCACCGGGTGCGGCCAGAACCGACCACCTTCCTTGACGTGCTCGACCAGCACGGCATCCGCGCGGTCTAGCCTGCTGCCTGCTGCTTACTGCTTGCCGCGCGCTAGCCCGCCCCCACGGCGTTGAAGCGCAACTGAGAGACGTCGGCGGCGAGCTCCGCGAGCCAGTCGGAGGATGCCGAAACCGGGAACACCGTCACAGGCCGAAGCACGCGAACCCCTGCGTGCTGCACCACGAATCCATAGGCCAGAGCTGCGACACCGTGCCGCTGCACGACCACCGTTCGCGTCGCGTGGGAGACGCCTGCGGCATCCGGTTGGGTGATCGCAGTATGCACGGCAAGCGCGTCGGCAGGCGGGTTAGTGAGCACGGGAACAATCACGTGCGCGACCCGGCTCAGCAACGATTCGCTGCCCGTCCACGGACTGAATGCGTCGGGTGCGAGACCGAACGCGGTGGCCAACTCGCTCGTGACCCAGCGGTCGCGCTTGAGCCCATAAGGGGTGGATGCCGTCGAAAGCAGGTAGCCGTAGCAGTGCAGCAGGCCGGCGTTGCCGATCGGCCACTGTGCCTCAAGCCCGGCGAGATCGTGCAGCACCTCGAACAGTTCGCGGGAGACGACGGCCTCGCCGGTGTTTTCGTCGATCGCCGTCGACAGCGCCCATTCGGCGAATCGCCCCTCGGCACGGTCGGCCCAGATCTGGTCAGCAAGCCACGGTATTTCCCCGGTAATGATCGTGTGAATGCGCGCTCGAGATGCCGCCCGCTCACCGGTCACGGCGGCGATGCGGCGAGCGCTCGCATCGAGTTCGGCGAGGGTGAGGTGCTGTTCGTCCACTCCTTGATCGTAGGCTCGTCGGGGCGTGTCCCGGGAATGATTTACCTCCCGTTCACCTGAAATGGCCCAATCGTCACTGAGCGTCTTATATCTTGGACGCAATGTCCACCGCAGCCATTCACCCCCGCACACACACCATCGTTTTCGACTTCGATGGCACCATCGCCCTCGGCGATGGCCCGATCATCGCCTACGCCCGCGCTATCGCCTCGAGCCTCACTCCCGCTGCGGCCGATGAGTTTCTGAGCGCCGTCAGCACCGCGCTTCTGCGCGAGCCCGGGCATCCTCTCGCCGAAGCATCTGACGGTTACGAACTCGTTCGCCTCGCCTCAGAGTCGTTGCCCGTCGCCCCCGACACCCACAACGCGGCCTACCTCGCGAGCCGCGAATTGCTCGCCACTGACGCTGCGCCGGTCACTGCCCCCGAAGGTCTCGCTGACTTTCTCCGCACTGCCCGCGAGCACGCCACCATCGTGCTCGCCACGAACGCCCCCGACATCCGCATCGCTGAGACGCTCGATAGCCTCGGCCTCGCCGACTACTTCGACCACATCTACACGAGCGTCGGCAAACCAGCTGGCCTCGACGCAGTTCTCGACGAATGGATGCCCGCCGGCCCGCTTCTCAGCATCGGCGATATCTGGGCCAACGACCTTGAGCCCGCCTACCGCCGCGGAGCCACTACCGCCTTCCTCTCTGACACCCCTCACCCGCACGCCGACTTCACGGCTGCGACCCTCGGCGAACTGTACGAGGCCCTCAACTCCTGGCTTCACGGAACCCACCGTGAACCGCAGGCCGCACCACCCACCACCACCGCACCACCCGCAGTTCTCAACTAGCCATTCGAAAGGAAACACCCGTGATTACCCTCAGCAAAAGATCTCGCGCACTGGTTGCCGGCGTTGCTCTCACCGCAACTGCTCTCACACTGTCCGCGTGCAGCACGAGTGCCGACAG
The DNA here is from genome assembly GCF_015864925.1 of Salinibacterium sp. NG22. Taxonomy (NCBI): domain Bacteria; kingdom Bacillati; phylum Actinomycetota; class Actinomycetes; order Micrococcales; family Microbacteriaceae; genus Salinibacterium; species Salinibacterium sp. NG22. The sequence continues at coordinate 1,498,109 of NZ_JADYWG010000001.1, forward strand.
TGCCGAAGGCACTGAAGCCAACGACCCGACGTCGCTCGTGCTCGCTCTCGTTCCCTCGCAAGACCAGGGCGAGCTTGTCACCACCGCCGAACCCCTCACCGACTACTTGACCGAAGCCCTCGGCATGGAGGTCACTGGTGTTGTCTCGAAGGACTACCAGGCCGCCGTCGAAGCAATGGGTGCCGATCAGGCGCAGATCGGTTTCTTGCCGTCGCTGCAGCTCTGGCAGGCCAACGACATGTATGGCGCGAGCGTTGTGTTGCAGACCGAACGTAATGGCAACATCAGCTACCCGGCTCAGTTCATGACGAACAATCCAGACAAATACTGCGACGACGAGCCCGTTGAGCGCGATGGCAAGTTGTTCTGCAACGGCGCCGACGCTCTCGTTGGCCCTGCCGGTCTCGACAGCATCACCAAGATCGACGTGGGAACCACCGTTGCCCTTCTCGGCCCCGGCTCGCCCGCTGGCTACATCTACCCCATTCTTGCTCTGCAAGAGGCCGGCATCAACACCGACACCGACATCGAGCAGGTGCCGGTAACCGCCAACGATGCGAGCGTTCTCGCCGTCTACAACGGTGACGCCGAAGTGGGCTTCAGCTTCTGGGATGCCCGCGACATCGTCACGAGTGATGTTCCGGATGTCGGCCAAGAGGTCGTTGTCTTCGCCCTGAGCGAGGAGATCCCCAACGATGGTGTCGCTCTCACGAGCAGCCTCTCCCCTGAGCTTCAGCAGAAGATCACGGATGCGCTTGCGGACTACTCGAACACCGAAGAGGGTTCGGAAGTTCTGCAGTCGATCTACTCGATCACCAAGCTTGCTCCGGCTGACCCGGCCTCGCTTGATGTTGTGGCTCGTGCCGCCGAGAAGCTTGGTCTTCAGTAATTGAGCATTCCCGCACCCAGCGCAGCGGCCGGAGCCACCACTCCGGCCGCTGCGTCGTGGGCAATCAGCATGCGCGATCTCACCGTGCGCTACGGCAACGGTGTGACCGCGCTCAAGAATGTCTCCCTCGATATTGCCGCCGGCGAAATGGTCTCTGTCGTTGGCCTGTCGGGTTCGGGCAAGTCGAGCCTGATCCGCACCATCAACGGGCTGGTCCCCGTCACATCGGGCAGCCTCACGGTCGGCGACCGCGACCTCGCGACGACTCGTGGTCGCGACTTGCGCGCCCTGCGCGGCGGAATCGGCATGATCTTCCAGAGCTTCAACTTGGCCGGTCGCGCAAGTGTTCTCGACAATGTTCTTGTCGGGCGGCTCGCTCACACTCCGACTTGGCGCACCCTGCTCGGCTTGCATCACGCCTCCGACAAGCAGCTCGCGTTCGAAGCGCTCGAGAGCGTCGGCATTCTGGGCAAGTGTTGGGATCGGGCATCCAGTCTCTCTGGCGGTCAGCAGCAGCGGGTTGCCATTGCGCGCGCCCTCACCCAGCAACCGCACCTCATGTTGGCCGATGAACCGGTCGCGAGCCTTGACCCGCCAACGGCTCACGCTGTGATGAACGACCTGCGGCGCATCAACCGCACCCTCGGCATCACCGTCATCACGAACGTGCACCTCATGGATCTTGCCCGCACTTATACGACGCGGATGATCGGCCTCCGTGCCGGCGAGGTTGTCTACGACGGCCCAGCGGCGAGCGCCACCGACGCCGACTTCGAGGCCATCTACGGGCGCAGCATCGCGCCGGAGGATGTGCTCGGCGAATGACAACCGCAACGCCCCCGCCCGGCCCGATCGCGGCATCCGTTCCCGCACCACCCGCAGCAGGCTCAGCGCACGCCGCGTTGACCGTGCCGCCGCGCCCGCGGGGCCGCTGGAAGCCCTGGGTTGCCGTGGCTGTCGTGTTCGTGATCACGATCATTACCTTCAGCCCGCAGTGGGGAGTCGCCTTCTCCTTTGATGCGATTGCTCGCAATTGGCAGAACGGTGCAGGCAAGATTGCCCAGTTGCTCGTTCCTGACTGGTCGTTCTTTCCGCGCACTCTCGCGCCGCTGCTCGAAACCCTGCAGATGGCGGTGATCGCGACCGCCGTGGGCGCCTTGATCTCGCTCCCGCTGAGCCTGTGGGCGGCGCGGCTCACGAACCCGCACCCGGTGTTGCGCGGGATTGTGCGCACAATCTTGAACGTCATCCGAGCGGTGCCCGAACTGCTCTATGCCGCCATTCTTGTCGCGATGGTCGGCGTCGGCGCCCTGCCCGGCATCATCGCGCTCGTGCTGTTCAACGTCGGCATCATCGTCAAGCTGGTGTCTGAAGCGATCGAAAGCAACGATGCTGGCCCGCTCGAAGCCGCGCGCGCCGCCGGAGGCACGGGAGCGCAAGTGAACCGGGCAGCAGCCTTGCCCGATGTGTGGCCGGCCTTCGCCAATCAGAGCCTGTATGTGCTCGAACTCAATGTGCGAGCATCCACGGTTCTCGGCCTTGTGGGCGCCGGCGGTCTTGGCCTGCTGATTGACGCCGTGCGCACCTTCTACCGCTACGACCAACTGTCGCTCATCATTCTGGAAATCCTGGTGGTGGTCGTCGTCATCGACGTGGTGTCGTCATCGATTCGAAAGAGGCTCGTATGACCCTCGCTGCTCCCCCGCGGCCCCGCCGCACCCTGCGCAACGCGCTCTGGCTAGTGACGACCGCAATTGTGGTTGCCGCCTTCTGGTCGGTCGAAATCCAATGGGATCGCCTGCTCGACCTGCCCGCCGAGATCGCGCGCTACACGTGGCTAATGTTCGCAAGCCCCGACTGGACGAAGCTGCCCGAGGCGCTCTTTCAAACGTGGCGTTCGGTCGCGATGGCCTGGGTCGGTACGGTCATCGGCATCCTGCTCGCCACCCCCCTGAGCTTTGTGGCCGCCCGCGACTTCGGGCCAGCGCCCGTGCGCGCCGTGCTGCGCGTCGGGTTCTCCCTCATTCGTGCGGTGCCCGAGATCATCATCGCGATTGTGATCCTGTCGGTCACAGGCCTTACTCCCCTCACCGGGGCAATCGCCCTCGGCATCAACGGCATCGGCACCCTCGGCAAGTGGGGTTACGAATCCATCGAAGGCGTGCCGCGCGGCCCGATCGAATCAACTCGCGCTGCGGGTGGTTCGTGGGCACAGGTGGTGCGCTGGGGAGTGTGGCCATCAGCCAGCCCCGAGTTCATGTCGTTCTGGCTCTACCGCTTCGAGATCAATGTTCGCTCGTCAGCCGTGCTCGGTTTGATTGGTGTCGGCGGCATCGGTGACATGCTTACCTCCTACACTCAGTACCGAGAATGGTCGACTGTCGGGATGCTGTTGATTGTTGTCGTGGTCGTCACGATGACCATCGACGCCATTTCGGGTCGCATCCGCCGCCGCATCACCGAAGGAGCACGCCTGGCATGAATTGGACAGGAAACTCTGACGCATCGCCCACCGCGCGCATCGCGACGGTGCGTAACGCGCTCGTTCCGAGTGAAGACAAGTTCATTCAACTGTTGCTCGATGATCCGGCAGCCGCGGTCGAAAACACGGCTCAAGAGATCGCGGACCGGGCCGGTGTTGCTCGTTCCACTGTCATCCGTGCCTGCCAGCGTCTTGGCTACCGGGGGTACCCGCAGTTGCGGGTTGCCCTCACGCGCGAGCTTGCCCAAACCGAAGCCCGCGATGTCACCTACGAGAAAGGTGCGCTTGGCCGCATCCGAGCCGAAGTCGATGCTCTCGCCGCCTCCCTGCCGCACATCACGGCCGCGTTGGATAGTGACGGCCTCGATGCGGCGATCACCCGCATCGCCACCGCTCGACGCCTGCTCGTGATCGCCAACGGACTCTCGTCTGCCCAAGCCAGCGACTTGGCCATGCGGCTGACGGCGGTTGGTCGACCGTCGGAGTATGTGGCGGATGCCATTGGCCAGCAGATTGCCGCCCGCGGCCTTGCCTCCGAGGATGCCTGTGTGGTGATCAGCGGTAGTGGCGCCAATGAGGCGACGCTGCGTTCCGCTCGCGCCGTTCGCGCCTCGGGAGCACACCTGATTGCGGTGACGTCGTTTGCGCATTCACCGCTCGTGGAACTCGCCGACAACGCGATCGTGATTGCGCCGGCGACGGGGTCGTTCCGTCACGAGTTGGAGCACACCTCACGGGTGTCGCACACGATTCTGCTGGAGTCGCTCGTCGGGCTTGTCGCCTCAGAGCTGGGCGAGACGGCCGATCAGACGCGAGCGCTCGTGCTTGATGTGCTGAGCGATAACCTCAGCGAGTAGCTGGGCCGCTCGCCTCAGGCGCGCTACTTGCTCGAGTCGGGCTCGCTGCCCGAGGCCAGCTGTTCGTGGTGGTGAATGACCTCGGCAACGACGAAGTTGAACCACTTCTCGGCGAATGCCGGGTCGAGGTGCGACTCTTCGGCGAGCGACTTAAGGCGGGCGATCTGGTCGCGCTCACGGTTGGGATCAGATGCGGGCAGGCCCTTGGTGGCCTTGAGACGACCAACCTGCTGTGTGTATTTGAAGCGCTCGGCCAGCAAATGGATGAGGGCCGCATCAATGTTGTCAATGCTGCGGCGAGCGCCCAAAAGTTGCTCGCGCACTTCGGGGTCGACGTTGTCGTTGTGGGCCTGATCTGCTGCTGCCATACAACGACTTTAGAGCGTACGGATGCTGCGTGTTTGCCAGATGACGCGCCGACCCCCGCTCGGGGGTGCGAGACTAGATCGCATGAACGATCGCGCAGGCACGACAGCCCAGGCATCCGACCTCATTGATGTGACCGAGTTGGTGGCGGCGTATTACGCGCTGGTTCCGGATGTCTCGATCGCCGAGCAGCGCGTCGTGTTCGGCACGAGCGGCCATCGTGGCTCCGCGCTCGACACCGCGTTCAATGAAGTGCACATCGCTGCCATCACGCAGGCGATCGTGGAATATCGTGCCAGCCAGGGCATCACGGGGCCGCTGTTTATTGGGCGGGACACCCACGCACTCTCGCAGCCCGCCGAGACCACTGCGCTCGATGTGCTTGCCGCCAACGGTGTGCTCGCGCTAAAAGACGAGTTCGATGACTTCGTCCCGACGCCCGCGCTGAGCCACGCAATCATTGCGTACAACGCTGCCGACAACGGCGATGAGGCCGACGGCATCATCATCACCCCGAGCCACAACCCGCCCCGCGATGGTGGCTTCAAGTACAACCCGCCGCACGGTGGCCCCGCCGACAGCGATGCGACCGGCTGGATTGCTGACCGCGCGAATGCGATCATCGCCGACGGCAACACGGCCGTGCAACATGTGGGCGACGCCGGGGCTGAGAACACGACGGCGGGCAGCTACGACTTCCGCGGGCGCTACGTTGACGACCTCGAGAACATCATCGACATCGACGCGATCCGCACGGCCGGCATCCGCATCGGCGCAGACCCGCTGGGCGGTGCGAGCGTCAACTATTGGAAGCTCATCGCGGAGAAGTACGACCTCACCCTCACGGTCGTGAATCCCGACGTCGACCCCACGTGGGCCTTCATGACGCTCGACTGGGACGGCAAGATTCGCATGGATCCGTCATCGAAGTCGGCCATGGCCTCGGTCGTCGCCCGCCGTGACGAGTTCGACATCCTCACCGGCAACGACGCCGACGCCGACCGCCACGGCATCGTCACGCCCGACGGCGGCCTCATGAACCCCAACCACTACTTGGCCGTTGCCATCCAGTACCTCTACACGCACCGCGAAGGCTGGAACCCGGATGCCGCAGTCGGCAAGACCCTCGTCTCGAGTTCCATGATCGACCGGGTTGCGGCCGCCATGGGCCGCGACCTCATCGAGGTGCCGGTCGGCTTCAAGTGGTTTGTTCCCGGACTCGTTGATGGCTCGGTCGCGTTCGGTGGCGAGGAGAGCGCTGGCGCGAGCTTCCTGCGCAAAGACGGCTCCGTCTGGACGACTGACAAAGACGGCATCTTGCTAGCCCTGCTGGCCGCCGAGATTCTGGCAGTCACCGGCAAGACGCCATCCGTTCTGTACGCCGAGCTGGTCGAAGAATTTGGCGACCCGGCCTACGAACGTGTGGATGCCGTGGCGACCAAAGAGCAGAAGGCCAAGCTGGGCAAGCTGAGTGGGGCTGCAATCACGGCCACCGAACTCGCGGGTGACCCGATCACGGCCACACTCTCGGAGGCTCCGGGTAATGGCGCCGCGATCGGCGGGGTGAAGGTGACGACGGAGTTTGCGTGGTTCGCCGCCCGCCCGAGCGGTACCGAAGACGTCTACAAGATCTACGGCGAATCGTTCAAGGGCGCCGAGCACTTGCGGCTCGTGCAGGCCGAAGCCAAAGCGATCGTCGACGCTGCCCTGAACGGGTAGCGAGCAGGAACGCTAAACCACCGCTCGTTACGGGATGCTCCAGAAGTGTCCGGTAGCGCCGGGGTGGTCCACGGTGATGGTTTCGTCGAGGTCGCGGTAGTTGGTGTCGAGGTTGTGGCCGACCATCTTGATGACGATTTCGCCGTCGACGGTCTCCACTGAGGAAACGACCTGAATGTGGTCGAGGAAGTCATTGTCGTTCCAGTCGAAGACAACGAGATCTCCGACCTTCACTTGGTCGCGCTCGTCGAAGCTCAACTGGGTTGCCCCGAGCTCGGGGTTGGAGATCAACCAGTTCTCCATCGTGGGCACATAACCCCAGGCTCCGCTCCAGTCGGCAGCGGCGTCGTAGTTGAACCAGTCGGCGGTCATGGTCCACCCGCGCATCAGCAAGGATTGGCTCGCGAAGTTGGCGCAGTCACCACCGACCGAGTTGAGGTCGCCGTATTCGTCGACGTTGTAGTCTTCCCAGTGCTCCATCAAGTACTGCATCTGGTTGTCGACCGGGGTGGATGCTTCGTAGGTGTAGTCGAGGGCGGCTGCAGCGGCAACCGGCACGGTATCCGCCACTACTTCGATGGCGACTGTCGTGGGCTGAAAGTCGACAGCCGAGGGCACTGTCGCGGTGAGAGTTCCGCTGTCGGTGACCACGACGTCGGTGGCGGCGACTCCGCCAAAGGTAACGTCGGTGACATCGTCGAGGGCTGCCCCCGTGATGGTGATCGATTCCCCACCAACGAGAGTGCCGCTAGTGGCACTGACCGCGTGAACCTCGGGGGTTTCTGCGACGGCGGCAGCGACATCCTCAGCGGCCGACGAAGCTGTTTCGGCTACCGGGGAGGCCATGATGACGAACGCGGTGATGGCCGCTACAACGCCGAGGGCTGCTGCACCGACGCCGATACGGCGCACGAGATAGGGGGAAGACACGGCTCAAGTTTCCCAGACCCCCACTGCCAGACCGCGCTGAAACAGCCCTTGCCTACCGGATTCATAGGAAAGCTTTATGCGCGGCCGCCCGCCCTCCCCGCGCTCTATACCGCGCGAGCTCGCGCCCCGGGCAGCGCGATCCGCCCCTGCGCCAACAGCACTCCGACCAGCACGATCACGGCGCCGACGGGCTCATGCCACGACATCGTTTCGTTGAGGATGACGAAGCCGAGGATGACGCCGATCACGGGCGTGATGTAGGTGACGGTCGAGGTGCGGGTCGGTCCCCATTCGGCGAGCACCCGGTAGTTCCAGACGTAGGCCATGCCGGTGCCGAGCACCCCGAGGGCGAGCAGGCTGGCCACCACGGGGAGGGTGAGGTTCACCGGGCCGGTCGCGACGAGCGGAGTCAGCAGAAGGTAGATGACGGCGGCAATGCCGATATTCATGGTCGCGGAGGTGACGCCGGGCACCTTGTACGGCGCCACGAATTTGCGCTGGTAACTCATCGCGGCGCCGTAGCAAAGCGCTGCGCCGAGGCACGCAAGTTGCCCCAGCAGACTGCCGCTGATGTCGCCGGCTTGCCACGGCGCGATGATCACGAGCACCCCAAAGATGCCGAGAGTGACGCCCGCGATCTGCGAGCGCGTGAGCTTCTCGACCCGAAACACGAGGGTCGCAAAGATCGCGGTCATGATGGGCGTTGTGGCGTTGTAAATGCTGGCGAGGCCCGAGCTCACGTACTGCTCAGCCCACGCGAAGAGCAGGTACGGGAACACGGCGAAGAGGAACGCGAGCACTGTGAAGTGCGCCCAGACGATGGGCTGGCGCGGCAGCTTACGGCGGCTGACCGCAAACACGACGACGAGCGCGAGAGCACCGAGTACCGCCCGGCTCCAGGCGACCTGGCCAAAGCTCACGCCATCCAGCGCCACTTTCATGAAGAGAAAGCTGGAGCCCCAGACCAGTCCGGCTGCGGCAAACCGCAACCAGGTTCCGAGCGGGGATGCCGTGTCATGCTTTTCGACCCGGCCAGCGGGAGCAACGGGGCGGCTCACGCGCGCGGCTCCTGCTCGAGACGGGCGAGCAGTCCGGCCTTCACGCCCGGCCAGTCTGAGTCGATTACGGAGTACACGGCGGTGTCGCGCCACGAGCCGTCGACCCGCAGCAGGTGCTGGCGCTGGATGCCCTCGAAGGTCGCACCGAGCTTAAGGATGGCGGCGCGCGAGCGCTCGTTGATGGAGTCTGCTTGAAGCCGCACTCGGTTGTAGCCGTTATCGAAGGCGAAGCCGAGCAGCAGGAGTTTCGTTTCAGGGTTCACCGCAGTGCCCCACACGCTCGGCGCGTAGGCGGTCCAGCCAAGGTGAGCGTTGGAATTCTTCTCGTCGAGGTCACCGAGGGTGCTCACGCCGACAAGACGTCCGGCGTCGGGGCCAGAGCTCAGGCGCACCGCGAACGGCAGCCGGTCGGCGTAACCGAGGTAGCCAGCGCGCATCCATTCGATGAAGGATGCTTCGTCGGCGGGCAGCCCGGCAGGGCCGCCACCGTAGCCACCGGCAAAGACCGCGGGCACACCGAGTGCATGCCAGAGCTCAGCGAGGTGCGCTTCGGTCAGGGGTTCAACGGAGACGAAGGTTCCCTGAAGGATGCGGGGCTGCGGGCGCGTTACGGTCACTCACAAATACTCCCACCCTGCGGAGTCCCCACACCCGCGCTTTTCGGACTTTCACCCACCGATTACGGCCGTTCAGTCCAGCAATCCCCGATTGGCTCCCCATCGGCACGTCATACGCTCCGCCCGCCAACGCAGAAGCGGCACGCCCCGGATCTCTCCGGTGCGTGCCGCTTGGCGGCGAGCTAACTGCAGAAGTGCTTAGTCGACGAGGTCGTGACGAACGATGATTTCGTCGCGGCCGGGGCCAACGCCGATGGCTGACATGCGGGCGCCGCTCATTGCTTCAATGGCGAGCACGTAGTCTTGCGCGTTCTTGGGCAGGTCTTCGAAGGTGCGAGCGCCGGTGATGTCTTCGTCCCAGCCGGGGAACTCTTCGTAGATCGGCACCGAGTGGTGGAAGTCGGACTGTGAGACAGGCATCTCGTCGAAGCGCACACCGTCAACGTCATACGCGACGCAGACGGGGATCGTCTTGAGGCCGGTGAGCACGTCGAGCTTGGTGAGCACGAAGTCGGTGACGCCGTTGACGCGCGCCGTGTAGCGGGCGATGGGGGCGTCGTACCAACCACAGCGACGCGGGCGCCCGGTGGTGGTTCCGAACTCGAAACCGTTGGCGCGCAAGAACTCGCCCGACTCGTCGTGCAGTTCAGTCGGGAACGGGCCGGCACCAACGCGAGTTGTGTAGGCCTTGACGATTCCAATGATGCGCTCGAGGCGGTTGGGGGCAACACCCGAACCGGTAGCCGCGCCACCCGAGGTGGAGTTGGAGGACGTGACGAACGGGTACGTGCCGTGGTCAACATCCAGCATCGTGGCCTGGCCGCCCTCGAAGAGCACAATCTCGCCATCGTCAAGTGCCTTGTTCAGCAGCAGACCGGTGTCGGCGACCATGGGGCGCAGACGGTCGGCATAGCTGAGCAGCTCGGTGACGATCTCTTCAACCTCGATTGCGCGACGGTTGTAGACCTTCACGAGCAGGTGGTTCTTCTGGTCGAGAGCGCCCTCAACCTTTTGGCGAAGAATGTTCTCGTCAAAAAGGTCTTGAACTCGGATGCCGACGCGGTTGATCTTGTCGGCATACGCCGGACCAATTCCGCGACCGGTTGTGCCGATCTGACGCTTGCCGAGGAAGCGTTCCGTCACCTTGTCGAGGGTGCGGTGGTAGTTAGTGATGATGTGCGCGTTGGCACTCACCAGCAGCTTGGAGACGTCGACTCCGCGGGCGATGAGAGCGTCGAGCTCCTCGAAAAGCACCTCGGGGTCGATGACGACACCGTTGGAGATGATCGGGGTGACACCTTCGGTGAGGATGCCAGATGGCAGAAGGTGGAGCGCGTACTTTTCGTCGCCGATAACGACCGTGTGTCCGGCGTTGTTTCCGCCGTTGAATTTGACGACATAGTCGATGCGGCTACCGAGGAGGTCGGTTGCTTTACCCTTGCCCTCGTCGCCCCATTGGGCGCCGATAATGACGATTGCTGGCATGGTGGATCCCTTCGAAGAAGTGGGGGGATTACACCTCAGTCTACCCGAGAGCAGTCTTTTGCTTGTCGTAGCGATTTCTTGCGTGGCGGCGTTGCTGGGGACTCCGTGAGAATCGTGAGCCATCGTCGCCAGCGTCAGTGGTTCGTGTCAGCATGAATCATGTTCCGGATGCCACTGCAACACGTTTCCCCCGCCGAATCGCCCCGCGCCCTGTGCGCGATCGTTCCCCCGTTTTTGTTGTCGCGAATCGCGACGCTCGACGACCCCCGCTTTGAGCGAGCAGCCCATGCCGCGCAGCGATCCCTCATCGACATCGGGCATGACCACCTCGATCATGGGCGCCACGAACACACACTTCCACCGCGGTCACTTCGCCCAGACGAGCCAGCGGAGCGCGGCATTGTGAGCCGCGCCATTTCGGACGCCCAGACCGGGGAGACTCTGCCCGGCATCCTCGTGCGCTCAGAAGGAGGGCCCGAGACAGACGACGCTTCGGTGACGGAGGCCTATGACGGCCTCGGCTACACGTTCGCGTTGTTCTGGGAAGTGTTTGAGCGTGACTCGATCGACGATCGTTCGTCGCCGCTCGAAGCGACCGTGCACTTCGGCTCGCTCTACGACAATGCCTTTTGGGATGGCAGCCGCATGGTCTTCGGCGATGGTGACGGTGAAATTTTCACCGGCTTCACTCGCTCGCTCAGCGTCATCGGCCACGAGCTTGCGCACGGAGTCACCGAATTCACCGCGGGCCTTGTTTACCGCGGCCAGAGCGGCGCCCTCAACGAGCACGTCTCCGACGTGTTTGGGGCACTCGTCGAGCAGCACGCCTGGCGCCAGACCGCGGCCGAAGCATCGTGGTTAGTCGGCGAAGGCATCTTCACCGATGAGGTCGAGGGCAATGCTCTGCGGTCTCTCAAAGCGCCCGGCACCGCCTACGACGACGATGTGCTCGGCAAAGACCCTCAACCCGCCCACTGGGATGACTTCATCGTCACGCGAGACGACAACGGCGGTGTGCACCTCAACTCGGGAATCCCCAACCGCGCCTTCTGGAGCACCGCCGACACTCTTGGCGGCTTCGCGTGGGAGCGCGCCGGGCAGATTTGGTACGACACCCTCACCAACGGTTCGCTCACACCCCGCAGCGAGTTCTCCGAGTTCGCTGCCGCCACCATCGTGGCTGCGGTAGCGCGCTTCGGTGACGGTTCCGCCGAGCAGCGCGCGGTCGAAGCCGGCTGGGCGTTAGTTGGAGTGATTCCCGCCGAAGCGTGACGCCGTGACCGAGAACCTCGCTCGGAGGTGCTGCGTTGGTTCGCACCTTGTTCGTCGTACCCTGTTCACCTGCACCCTGTTCGCCCGCACGGCGACGGGATAGCATGCACGTGTGAAGGTACAGGTGTGGCGCAGCGGTGGGCTTCTCGGTCGCCGCATCGAATGGGATGTCGTCGTCGATGAGCAGCCCGACCCCGAGCGGTGGTACGTGCTGATTGCAGAACTGCCGTGGCACGAGCATCCGGTCGAAAACACGATGCCCGACCGCTACATCTACGAAATTCACTGTGAACCGCACGAAGCAGTCATCCCCGAGCAGCAGCTGGTTGGTCCGTGGCGTGAACTCGTTGATCGCGTGCGGGAGGCTTCACAGCCCTCACGCCCTGCGCCCGAGCCGCAGCCCGCACCTTCGCCTCAACCCAAGCCCAAGCCCGAGCCCGAGCCCGAGCCCGAAATCGAATGCGACTAGCGCTCCGCAGCGCACCTACTAGTAGCCGTATACACACGCCGCAATAGTGCTCGACTGGGTGGCCTTGATGGCGGTGGCGCGGCCGGAGGTGATCGCGTAGGAATCGGCGGGTGGGTAGTAGGTCGTCGGCACCGTCGTGTATTGATAGCCAGAAGAGGGTGACGGCGACCAACCCACGTAGTTCACCGTCTTGCCTGCACTCAGGATGCGGTTCTTCGCTGCGGCGAGGTTCACTGTTGCCTCCCACCCAAAGTAGAAGGGGTTGGCTTGCAGGTCGCTCACCTTGCCCGTAGCGGTGACGGCGACACAGGCCTGCGTGTCTGTCCAGGTAGCGTGCGCCTGCGTCACCGAGTAGTAGCTGCTGGCACCCGGAGCAGCAATGGGCACACTGCTCACACAGATCGTGATGATCAGCTGCTGAGTATCGGTGAGGAGTCGGTTGTTATAGGACTCATTCCAGTTCGAACCGCCCGAGCCGGCACCCGTAATCACAAGAGTGGTTGGACTAGCAGAGCTGGTCGAGAATGACGCCTGCGTCGAACCCCGCGAGTAGATTCCGCCGGATCCCGTGCGGCCGTTGAACGGCGGCAAGGTCATGTCGGCATGCAGTTCCCACGCGCGCGGAGTGGCATCCGTTCCTCGCACGGTCACGTCGACGCAGAAGCTGGAACTTGTCGCGGAGGCCGGGATATCCCAGGCGGTCGAGTCGAGCGAGGTTGAGGTGTTTCCCGCAACGATCACGATAGAGCTCGGGGTGGGGGTGGAGCTGCCCCATGTGCCGGTCGACGCTTCAGCGACGAACACAGCGGGGTCAGTCCAGGCCGCCACCGTCGTGTTCGGCGTGGCAGTGGTCGCGCCAGCAAAGAGTGCCACGGTCGCTGCTAGCGCAACGATTGTCACAAGAATGCGTTTCATCAGCCTGTTCATTCCTCCGTCACAGCGGCAGCGCCGGAGAGCGCCAACTGGTCGTCAGCTTCGCCGCTCTCGTCGAGCTTGCGAGGGTTCGACGGGAGCACCGTCAAGAGAATCGACGCAACAATCGCGACGAAGAGCGGGATGCCAATCATCGGCGAGCCAAGCGCAGTCAGCACGGAGCCTGCTCGGGGGATAGTGAGCATCGGATGCAGCGCAGTGTCACCGAGCGCATACTCGTAGGTTTCAGCATCCGGAGCATCATTGTCGTCACCCTGCATTTCGAAGTACACAGCGTCACCATCGGTCGCGACATCAATAATGCGGTGCGTGATGAGATTGCCAGTGATCGTGGAAGGCAGGCTAGCGATATCTCCCACGGCAAGATCTTCGACGGGAACGGGGAACGCGACGAGCAGGTCACCGGTTCGAATCGCCGGCTGCATCGACTCCGACACCACCACGAGCGGCTGAATCAGGCCGAACGCGTGAGCGATCCAGAGCACTCCGGTGAGCGCGCCAATGACGGCCATGACCCACAGCAGCCCATCACCGGCAGCCCGGATTACCTTCATCGCGCGCACTAGGGCACATCCGTAGAGCCGCTGAAGACAATCTCGACCGCGCCGGAGGAGAGGCCCTGATATGAAGTGGGCCAGCTCGTCGGCGTCGTGACGACAACGTTCAGCGGAAGGGTCGCGTTAGCAGCGAGAACTGTCGAGGTGAATGCGGCGGCACTCGTGCGAACCTCGATCGTGGCCGGCGCAGACCCACCGAAGATGCTGTTGCTGCTGACGGCAAGGGGGTTCAGCGAAACGTTAAGGGGCAGGTCACCGCCGTTGCGCACACAGATAGCGACTGTGCGCTGTTGATTAGGCACAAGGGCAGAAAACTCTCCCGACGCGAGAGTGATGGCAACGGCACCCGCGCTCGTGTCTGCTTCGACATAGGCCGACCCTTGAGTGGTCGGGCAGGTGCCGTTGACCGCCAGGGCTCCGTAGAGCTCGATGGATGCCGCTTTCGCGCTGGCAGAAAGGGTCGTCTGGGCAGTCCACGCGGCGCTCGTGGCGGCAGCACCAATACCGACCAGAGCCACGCTGGCCAGCGCCAGTCGGATGATCGTTGAAGTCTTTCGGGATTTGCTCCCGGGCAGCACAGACATAATCTCCCCCCAGAGACTGCGAGCAACCACTCTTCCGATTTATGGTCGCACTGCGACGCTATCCCGCGCGCGGGAAAAACGATAATGCGTCAGCGTTTCAAGCGCGAACTGGGGGTGGCACGAATTCCCTCACGGAGCGCCTCCCCTCCTTCATCCATCGTCGAAATGTCTTAGCGCAGCGGGTCGAAGGCGGTCAGCAGCGGGTGCTTGTCGCCACCGGTGATGGACTCGGCGAGAATCCGCCCCGTCAAGGGACCGAGGGTGACGCCCCACATGCCGTGACCGCCAGCGACGTGAACGCGCGGCGAGCGCGTACCTCCGACGAGCGGCAGGCCGTCGGGAGTGCAAGGGCGCGAGCCGACCCACTCTTCTTCGCGGGCATCCCAGTCGACGCCGTCGAACATCGGGCTGGCCGCGTTGACGATGGTTTGGATGCGGCGAGAATCGGCCGGCGCGTCAACCGACCGGAATTCCATCATGCCTCCCACGCGCAGCCGATCCCCGAGGGGTGTGCAGGCTACGCGCTGGGCGGGCAGGTAGATCGGGTGCGTGGGAATCACGGGCGGCTTCACGCTGAAGCTGTAACCGCGGCCGGACTGCACGACTTGGCGCACGCCGAACTGACGGGCGAGGTCGCCGAGCCACGTTCCGGTAGCAATAACGACTTCGTTGCTGAGCACCGCGTTCTGACCTTCGACATCAACGGCGACACCGGCAGCACCGAGGTCGCGGATGCCGGTCGCTTTCGCGCCTTCCACGATCGTGGCTCCGCGAGCGCGCACTGATGCCGCGAGCACCTCCATGAACGAGGGAGGGTTGATGAAGCGCTGGCCATCCACGCGCAGTCCATGAGTCACGAGCTTGGAGACGCTCGGCTCGAACTCGCGCAGCTCGTCGCCGGTGATCTTCTCAAAGCTCACGTGACCGCCGCCGGCCGCGACCTCATCGAATTCGTGGGTGATGACCTGGCGGTCGGATTCATTAGTGAAAGCAGCAAGGAAGGGGTCGGCGTGCTTGAGGGCTGCAGAGACTCCGCCGTCTTCCATTCGGTCGAAGGATTCGAGACTCCACTTGTTGATTTCGGCGAACGTGACCATATTGCGGCGCCACATCTTGGGCGTCGAGTGACGCGCAAAGCCAGCGAGGAAGCGCAGCAGCGTCGAGTTGGCGGCGACCGGAACGTACACGGGCGAGGTGGGGTCGATAACCGCTTTGATACCGACCTTGAAGATCGAGGGCTCCGGCAGCGGAAGTGTCAGTGCGGGAGCAACCCAGCCGGCGTTACCGAGCGAAGCACCAGCGGCAACGCCCGTGCGGTCGAGCACGGTGACCTCCACGCCACGCTCCTGCAAGAACCAGGCCGTTGACAGCCCTACGATTCCGGCGCCAATAATGGTGACTTTCGCGGGCTGTGTCATAGTTCCCTACTTCGTGAAGCTGACGTGCTGGGTAATCCAGTTATGCATCGCTACGGCAGCCGCGGCTGACGCATTGATGGATCGGGTTGAACCGAACTGGCTGATCTCCACGACATCCGTGGCAGCGTCGATTGCTTCGGGAGAGAGCCCGGGGCCCTCTTGGCCGAACAGCAGCACGCAGCGCTTCGGGATGTCAAAAGTTTCGATGATGACGCTGCCGGGCACGTTGTCGATCGCGATGATCGGCAGGTCGTTGGCTTCAGTCCACTCGACGAAGGCCGCGACATCCGGATGATGCAACACGTGCTGGTACCGGTCAGTGACCATTGCGCCGCGTTTGTTCCAGCGCCGCCGCCCAATGATGTGCACAGTGTCGGCGCCGAACGCGTTGGCGCTGCGCACGATGGAACCGATGTTCATGTCGTGCTGCCAGTTCTCGATGGCAACGTGGAATGGATGCCGCGTCACGTCAAGATCGGCAATGATCGCTTCCATGTTCCAGTAGCGATACCGGTCAATGACGTTGCGGCTATCCCCGCGTTCGAGCAGCGCAGGATCGTAGTGGGCGTCAGTGGGCCATTCGCCCTGCCAGGGCCCCACGCCGTTGGTCGACAGCTCGACGCTGGGGTTCGGTTCAGTCACTATTCCACGATAGTCGTCAGCGGCCTAGCCTGAGTACCGCCTCGTGACGGCATCCCTGTGCGGGGCGACCGTTCGCGACTAGCCTTCGTAGCGCTCGACGCGCAGCACGCAGGTGAGCTCGTCTTCGGCGACAGGAATGACAGTCTCCCAGTCGGTGGTCGCACCGGGCTCGGTTGCCTCGACATCCACCTGAGTGAGAGCGCGGGTGTCATTGGCTCCATTGAGGAGCGAGACGTAGATGCGGTACGTGGCGCTGGCATCGGTGGAGTTCGTGACAGACCCGTTCACGACCCAGTCGTCGCCATCGCGCTCGCACTGTTCAACGGTGGAATCAGCAAGAGCACCTTCAAGGTTCTCGCCGGTGCCAGGAGCATCCGTGATGTCAGTTACCCCGGGGGCCTGCTCTGCCGCTGCCGAGCTTTCGGTGGCGTCAGGCTGTTCCTCAGTGCCGTTGGTGCATCCCGCCAGCGTGAGCGCGAGAATCGCAAAAGGAACAGCGGTAGCGGTCAGTCGTGTGCGGAGTTTCATGAATTTTCCTGTCGTTGTCTTCTGCGGGCGAGCAGGATCAGAGCGAGGCCGGCGAGCAGTGTGCCCAACCCGGTTGCGAGGGTTCCTCGGGGGTCTGACCCAGTGTAAGAGAGTGCCTTGGTAGGTAGCTGCAAACTTGTCTGTGCGGTTGCGACCACGGGGTCTCCCGAGTTGATCTCGGTGCTCGTGACCGTTGCCGTTTCGTACAGGGTCGTTCCGGCATCGCTTTCACGGATGACGTAGGTTGCCGTTGCGGTGATCGATTCGCCCGGTGCGAGCGAACCAATCGCTCCCGGCCAGGTGCCATAGCGCATGGCTGACAGTCCCGACCGCGGGTCGGCGATCGTGACATTCGTCAGCGGCAGCGTTCCCGTGTTCGTCGCCACGTAGGTGAACGTCACAACATCGCCGGGGTAGCCCTGCTGGCCCGCACCGAGCACACCCGAAATCGTCAGTGCGATGTTCGGCACGTTCGGGATCGCGAGAACGTCGGTTGCTTCTTCCGGCGCGATGGCACCCGAGGGCGCGTTCGCGTCGACCGTGGCCACGTTCGTGGTCTGTTCGACATCCACATCATCCTGAGTGATCACATAGGTTGCCGTTGCAGTAACCGACTCCCCCGGAGCCAACTCGCCCGGAGTACCCGGCCAGTTGTAGGTGAGCGCGGAGACGCCCGGCTTGGGATCACTGATCACCACTGCGGTGAGCGTGACGTTACCCGTGTTGACGACCTCGATGACGTAGTTCACGGTTGCACCCTGTTGAGCGAAGGTCGCGAACGAGCTCGTCTTCGTGATGGTCATCGACGGGTCTTCGACAATCGGCGTTGAGCCGGTGGCCGTATCCGTCACCACTGCGCCCACTACCGGCGTTCCCGCCGTGGAGGCGTCGGAGCTGATCGAGCCAGCGTCCACGTCATCCTGAGTGAGCACGTACGTTGCGGTTGCCGTGGCCGACTGGCCCGGAGCGAGAACGCCCGGAGTACCCGGCCAGGTGATCGTCAGCGTGCTGAGATCGATCTGGTCGTCAGCGATCGTGACACCGTTCAGCGTGACATCACCGTTGTTAGTGACCTCGAAGGTGAACTCCACGGTGTCTCCCGCGTTGCCGGTCGCGCCAGCGGCCAGCACCTGAGTCTTCGTGATTTGGATGTCGGGGTCGCCAGCAGCGGTCGGCACCACAACAGTGTTGGAGGTGTCGATCACGGTGTCGCCCGCCGGGTTCGTCGATGTCACGTTGGCGGTGTTGGATGCCGAACCGGCATCGAACTCAGCCTGCGTGACCTGGTAGCTCGCGGTTGCCGTAACCGACTCCCCCGGAGCCAATACGCCCGCTGTTGCCGGCCACGTGCCGTACACAACCGCAGTCGTTCCGGCCTTCGGGTCAGCAACAGTGACACCACTCAGTGTGGTTTCGCCCGTGTTCTCGACGGTGAAGGTGTAGTCGATCCACGAACCAACGACGACGGGGTTCACCGTGTCGCGCGGTTCGCCAGCCTTGGCAATGTCAACGCTCGACAGCGCCTCGATGAGCGGAACGATAGTCACCGCAGAATCAGCATCAACGGCGGTTGCGGCGGGAGAGTTGCCCTCGCCGGTCGCGACGTTGCGTACTTCACCAGCGTCGACATCCGCCTGATCAACAAGACGGGTCGCCGTGACGGTGACACTTTCGCCCGGTGCGAGAACGCCAGGAGCGGCCGGGTCTGGCCAGGTGTAGACGAAGCCGGTGAGGCCCGGGATCGTGTTCGAGAGCGTCACACCATCGAGCGTGACGTTTCCGTCATTCGTGATGGTGAACGTGTAGTCCATGCCGTCGCCGAGCACACCCGTTGCTCCCGCAGCGAGAGCAGCAGTGTGGGTCGTGACGATGGAAGGTTCAGCATCCTCGGTCGGGTTGAATACCGTGTTCGAGACGCCCTGAACTTCGCTGCCGTCGGGCGCAGTCCCGATCGCGGTCGCCGTGTTCTCCACGGTGCCGCTGTCGACATCTGCCTGCGTGACGGTGTACACGACGGAGCCAACAGCCTGCTCGTTCGGGCCGAGAATACCGGTGGCCGACGGGAAGGTGAGGTCGGAGGGAACAACATCGATCAGTGGGTCGAGAACTCCTACGAGGCGCAGGGTCACGTTTCCGGTGTTCTTCACGATGAAGCTGTACGTGATTTCAGAACCGACTTCACCCGAACCCGAGGTCATTACGCCCGACTTCTCGGCTGTGATGCTGGGGTCGGATGCCGCCGTGAGCTCGCGGTCAACGCTCGAGTTCGCCGTGACGGCAGCGCCACCCGGCGTGACGCCACGGACGGATGCCGTGTTGTCGACGTAGCCACGGTCAACGTCATCCTGTTCGAGAACGTACGTGGCGCTCGCCGTCGCCGACTCACCCGGAGCCAGCACGCCGCTGTTGGCGGGCCAGACGATCGAGTTGATCGAAACGTTGTCGATGCTGTCGGTGATGGTCACCGTGCGCAGCGTGACGTTTCCGATGTTGCTAACCACAATCGTGTAATCGATCGTGTCGCCAGGACCGTTCTCGCCCGCAACAGCCAGCTCGCTCGACTTCGTCACCTGCAGCAGGCCATCAGCCGCGAGAGTGACGGTCGCCGGAGCAGTGGCGCTTGCCGCAGCGCCCACCGGAGGAGTTCCCTCACCGGTGACAACGCTCGACACAGCACCCGAGTCGATATCGGCCTGAGTCAGCGTTTGCACGCGAACTGCCGTGACCGTGTCGCCGGGAGCGAGAACGCCCACGACGCCGGGCCAAGTGTAATCGCCGGCGGGCAGCGAGCCAATAAAGTCGCTCAGCTCAACGCCCGAGAGCGTCACGTTGCTCGTGCTCGTGAAGCTGTAGTTCCACGTGACAGTGTCGCCAGCCTCAGCCGGGCCTGGATCGGTTAAAGCACCAACGTTGGTCACCGAAACCACCACGCTCGGAGCCACGGTAGGCACCTGGGTCGTGTTCGATACCGCAGCGATGGGGTCGCCGCGCACCGGAACGGCCGTAGCACTCGCCGTGTTTTCGACGTAGCCGCGGTCAACATCCGACTGACGGATGTCGTAGCTGGCCGTTGCGGTCACCGTCGCGTTCGGGGCAAGAGTTTCTACCGCGGTCGGCCACTGCACGGTGGGCGTGGTCATTCCGGGAAGCGGATCAGTGACCACGATCGAACCGATCGTGACATTACCGGTGTTGCGAACTTCGAACTCGAAGTCAACGGTGTCGCCGACGCCGTTCTCGCCCGTCACAGCGATCTCGCCCGACTTCACAACCGTCATACTCGGCTGCGGCTGAACCGTAGTGATGATGACCTCGTTGGTGGTTGCCGGAACATCGATGTCGTTCGGGTCAGTAGCTCCCACATCCGCGATGTTGGAGATGTAACCACGGTCGATGTCAGCCTGCGTGAGCTGAACTGAAGCCTCACCAATCACGCTTTCACCGGGCAAGATAACACCGGGCTGAGCCGGGTTCGGCCACGTAATGGTCGGAACGCTAAGACCCGGAAGAGGGTCGCGCAGTTCGCCATCGTGGAGCGTTACGTTGCCGATGTTTATCGCTTCGAGACGGTAGTCAACCCAGTCGCCGACCTGTCCGATTCCACCAGCACGCAATTCACCCCACTTCTTAGCGTCAAGCTCGCCATTGGCCGCGATCGCTACTGCAGCCGGAGCATCCTCGGTGAAGGCGACGCCAGACGGCGGTGTCGCGCTACCGGTCACCACGTTCGCCACGGAGCCCGAGTCAATATCAGCCTGAGTCAGCTCGTACGTTGCCGTCGCGGTGACGACAGCGCCCGGCGCGAGAGTTCCCGCCGTCGCGGTCGGCCACGAGTAGTCCAGAGCCGAAATGTTTGGCAGCGGGTCAGCCAGCGAGACCGCCGTGAGGGTCTGGTTTCCGTTGTTTGTCAGCGAGAACTCGTACTCCACGAGGTCACCCTCGAAGCCGGTCGAACCGGGAGCGAGGGCACCGCTCTTGGTGACGAGGATGTCGGGCGCAGCAGCATCCGTCGGCGTCGACTCGAGAGCCGTGTTGCTCGGCACCGCAGCATCGGTCGGTGAGGTGCCGTTGGCGACAGCAGTGTTATCTACTGAGCCGGCATCCACATCAGCTTGGGTGATCGCATAGGTTGCGGTCGCTGTGGCAGTCTCCCCCGGCGCAAGAACGCCGTTGTCGCCCGGCCAGTTCACCACGGGGGTGCTGAGGCCGGGAAGCGGGTCGGTGATAACAATCGCGTCGACCGTGACGTTTCCGGTGTTCTCAACCTCGAACGTGTAGGTGATGATGTCGTTGACACCGGCGCTGGCACCCGTGCTCGATGACTTGCTCAGCAGCAGCGAAGCAGCGGCCGGAGCGACGGTCGTTTCGGTGACCGTCGTGCTCACCGTGATCGTGTCACCGATGGGCGGCTTTCCGCTGGCGGTCGCCACGTTGGAGACAGAGCCGCGGTCGACGTCATCCTGAGTGATCGTGTAGTCAGCAGTGGCCGTAACCGTCTCACCCGGTTGCAGCTCGCCGGCGGTTCCTGGCCAAGTGAAGACCGGGTTGCTGACACCAGCAAGAGCGTCAACAAGGTCGACGAGCGTGAGGGTGACATTTCCGGAGTTTGTGATGCCGAAGTCGTAATCGATCGTGTCGCCAGCATTGCCGACGCCATCCACGGTTCCGACCTTCGTCACGCCCATGCCAGCCTGCGACGCGAGCGCAACCGCTGCCGTCGCGGGGTCGCTCACGGCATCGCCGCGTGGAGGCGTGCCCGAACCGACTGCGTCGTTGGCCACAGTTCCGGCGTTGATCTGCTCCTGGGTGAGCGTGGATGTCGCCGTTGCGGTGACCGATTCGCCCACCTTGAGCGTGCCGTCGGCTCCGGGCCACGTGTACGTCAGAGCCGAGATGTCCGCGAGGGAATCGACGATCTCCACACCGGTGAGCGTGACGTTGCCGGTGTTGCTGAGCTCGAACGACCAGTTAACGGTGTCGCCCTCGTCGGCGCGAGCCGGGTCAGCGAGAACACCGCTCTTGGTGAGTTCAACCTCGGCGCGAATCGTCTCTGTCGGAACCGTGTTCGCCTCAGAGTCATCGGTGACGTCGGTGCCGTTGGGGTCAACGCCATCAGCCGTCGCGATGTTCAGAACAGCGCCAGCATCCACGTCATCCTGAGTGATCTCGTAGTCCGCCGTGGCGGTAGCGATCTCACCGGGAGCGAGCACGCCAGGGCTTGTCGGAGTTGGCCACGTGATCGTGATCGCCGAGAGGCTCGGCAGTGGGTCCGTCAGGGTGACGGAATCGAGGGTGACGTTACCCGAGTTGAGAATCTCGAACGAGTAGTCGATTGTGTCGCCGAGGTCAGCCGAGCCCTGAGGAGCACCAGACTTCGTGACCGTGATGTTCGGAGCCGGCAACACCATCGGCACAATAACTTCGTTCGAGGCTTCAACAATGACGACACCCTGCGGGGTCGTCGCCGACATGTCTGCCGTGTTGGGGATATAGCCGAGGTCGACGTCTGCCTGCGTGATTACATACGTCGCAATACCGATGACAGATTCGCCAACCGGAATCTCACCAGGCTTTTCGCTATCTGGCCACGTGATAACCGGAACCGAGAGTCCGGGCAACGGGTCGAGCAACTGGCCCTCATAGAGGGTGACGTTTCCGTCGTTGGTCACGGTGAGCGTGTACTGCACGGTGTCACCCACAGCACCGACGCCACCATTCAGAATCGTTCCCGACTTGAAGGGCGTGAGCACGGGTGCTGGCGTGATCGTCACTGTCTCATCGGCAGCGTCGTCGACGGTGCCTGCCGCAGGAGTTGTTCCCTCGGCCGTCACCGTGTTGTCAACCTTGCCCGCATCAACATCAGCCTGCGTGAGCTCGTAAGTGGCAACCGCGGTTGCACTCTGGCCGGGCTCGAGTGTGCCATCCGTCGCGGTCGGCCACGTGTAGGTTAGCGCGCTGAGACCCGTGAGCGGGTCAGTCAGCGTGACGCCCGTGAGCGTGACGTTTCCGCTGTTTCGCACGGTAAACGAGTAGTCGATGATGTCGCCAGCGAAGCCGGTCGAACCAGCCTCGAGCGCACCGTTCTTGGTGGTCTCAATCGCTGCAGCAGCAATGACGGTCGGCACATCGATGGGGCCGACTGAATCGTCAACGGCACCCAGCGGTGACGTTGCGTCGACATCCGCCGAGTTGCGCACGTAGCCGCGGTCGATGTCAGCCTGCGTGATCGCGTACGTTGCGGTCGCCGTTGCGGTCTCAGAGGGGGCGAGCTCGCCGTCGGCACCGGGCCAGGAATAGACGATGGTCGACAGTCCGACGAGCGGGTCGTCAATCGCAACATCGGTGAGGGTCGTGTTTCCGGTGTTCTCCACGGTGAAGCTGTAGTGAACGAGGTCGCCAAGAGCCGCGCCATCCGGAGTTGTACCGACCTTGTCGATCGTGACGGATGCCGTGCGCTCAATGGTGGGGTTCACCGCAGGATCGGAGAATTCGAAGTACTCGCTACCGTCGGGGGTCGCGCCCAAGGCTTCAGCGATGTTGGTTACAGAACCCGCGTCGACATCGTCTTGAGTGATCGTATATTCGGCAGTGGCTGTGGCTGTTTCACCGGGAGCAAGAACTCGTTCAGCCCCTGGCCACACGATGACCGGAGCGCTGACACCAGGCATGGAGTCGATGAGCACAACACCCGAGAGCGTCACGTTGCCCGAGTTAGTAATACTGAAGGCGTAGTCAACAACGTCGCCGACTTCGCCAAGCTGCGCGCCGAGGTCTCCGGTCTTCACGATCGTGAAGTCGGGGGCTGGGGTGAGCGGAAGCGTTGCGGAAGCCGGCTGTGTCACAGCAGATCCGGTCGGCGGAACGCCCATCGCGTTGACGCTGTTCGCGAGAGAACCAGCATCGATATCGCTCTGCAGCAGTGTGTACGTTGCGGTTGCGGAGACATCGTCGCCTGGATTGAGCAGGCCGTCAGTCGCCGTCGGCCACGTGCCGAACGTCACACCAGTGAGTCCCGGCAGCTGATCGATGAGGTTGACGGATGTCAGGGAGACGTTTCCGTTGTTGGTGACGGTGAAGCTGTATTCAACAGTGTCGCCCGCGACTCCCGTTGCTCCCGCAGCAAGGGCCGCGCTCTTGGTCGCGCTGAGCGAGGGAGCGGCGGCGACGATCTCGGTGACGACCTCAGGCGAGTCACCGGTGACCGCTGTGCCCTGCGCGTCGGTTCCACTCGCGGTTGCCGTGTTGGTGACGTCACCGTTGTTGACGTCGCCCTGAGTGATTTCGTAGGTTGCGGTTGCTCCGACGCTTTCACCGGGGGCGAGTGACTGCGTGGTGTTGGCGGCAGGCCAGTTGACGGTGAGATCGGTGAGGCCTGGCAGAGGGTCGGCCAAGGTGATGCCAGCCACGGTGATGTTTCCGTCGTTGGTGATCGTGAAGGAGTAGGCGATCTCATCGCCGAGTTCGCCAGCGTCAGCAACGACCGCTGACTTGTCAACGGTGAGGAGAGGAGCGGGGCGAACGGTCGGAATGATGACGGTGTTCGTGATCGCGGGAACAAGGACGTTATTCGGCGTGAGGGCTTGAACGCGCGCCGTGTTGTCCCGGAATCCGCGGTCAACGTCGTCTTGAGTGAGCGCGTACGACGCGGTTCCCGTGACGGACTCGCCAACCTTGAGCACGCCAGGTTCTGCCGGGTTCGGCCACGTGATGACCGGAGGCGTGATTCCGGGCAGCGGGTCGAGCAGTTCTCCGTCGTGGAGTGTCACGTTTCCCGTGTTCGTCGCGATCAGCACGTAGTCGACGATGTCGCCGACTTGACCGATTCCGCCAGCGCGGAGCTCGCCCGACTTGCTCGCGCTGAGGCTCGCATCGGGCTCGACGACAACGGTTGCCGCTACTTCGGAGCCATCAACCGTGACGGCACCGGGGTCGATACCTGACGGCGTCGCGAGGTTGACTACTGAACCGGAGTCCACATCGCTCTGCTTGAGTTCGTAGGTCGCGACAGCGGTTGCCGTGGCGCCAGGAGCCAGCACACCATCGGTCGCCGTAGGCCACGTGTACGTGATGGTCGAAAGATCAGCGAGCGGGTCAGCCAACGTCACGCCGGTCAGCGTGACGTTTCCGTCGTTCGTGATGGTGAACGAGAACTCGACAGTGTCGTTAGCTTCGCCCTCAGCACCCGACTCAAGTGCGCCACTCTTTGTCGCCGAAATGGCGGGGGCCTGAGCAACGAGAGGCGTGACCGCGGCAGGCGAATCATCAGTAACCGCGGCGCCATCGCGGGCGGACTCGGCATCGCCGGTCGCGACGTTGCTGACCGAGCCAGCGTCGACATCAGCCTGAGTGATGGTGTAGTTCGCCGTGGCCGAGACGGACTCGCCGGGAGCCAACTCGCCGTCCACACCAGAAAGCCACTCGCCGTAGACGAGAGCGCTCAGCCCTGCGAGAGAGTCGGTGATTGCGGCATCCGTCACGGTGACGTTTCCGTCGTTCAGCATCGTGATCGTGTAGCTGATCGTGTCGCCAACGACACCCGTGCCGTTGAGCACGGCGTTCTTGGTCGTCACGAGAACCGGGGCGGACGCTTCAGTGGTGACCGTAACGGTGGTGGAATCCTCATCGAGGATTGCTCCAGCTGGAGTCGAGGCGAGCACGCTTGAGTCGTTATCGACGAAGCCGCGGTCGATGTCTTCCTGCGTGAGGGCGTACGTCGCGGTCGCGGTCAGCACAGCATTGGGAGCGAGAGTCTGGGAGGGGTTGCCTGTCCAGTCATACGAGATCGCCGAGACACCATCGAGTTCGTCGATGATGCTGATCGAGCTCAGCGTGACGTTACCGGTGTTGGTCACGGTGAACGTGAAGTTTACGGGATTACCGAGACCGCGGGCGGCCGGAGTGGCGTCTTCTGACTTGACGATCGTGATGCCAGCGTCCGGCGCCAGCGGCACGGTCGCGGCGGTGGTCGAATTGGCGACGGCACCACGCGACGGAGTACCGGATGCGGTCACGGTGTTCACGACGGAGCCCGCGTCGACATCCGCCTGCGTCACGACGTAGTCGTCAGCGGTGGCCAAGACGCTATCGCCGGGGTTCAGCTGACCAGAGATGCCGCTGGGGAAGGTTCCGAAGACGGGCGTCACGCCGGCGAGAGCATCGTTGAGGGTCACGCCACTGAGGGTGACGTTTCCGGTGTTGGTAACAGTGAAGCTCCAGTCGATCAGGTCGCCGGCGTCTTGAGCGGCGGTGCCTGTTTTCGTGACCGAGATACCGGGGGCGGCGGGCGCGGTCGGAGTCGTCACCGAAGAGACCGGGCTTTCAACCGGCACGGCGGGATCTGCTGTAGTGGCACCGGCAGCCTTCGCCGTGTTCGTCACCGAACCGGCGTCGACATCGGCCTGAGTGATCGTGTAGGTCGCCGTTGCTGTGGCGGATTCACCCGGGTCGAGTGATGTCGCGGACAACGTCGGTGTTGCTGCACCCAGGAGCGGGTCGTTGAGAACGAGGTTCTCGATGGTCACGTTTCCCGTGTTCTCCACCAGGAACGAGTACGTGATCGTGGTTCCTTCAGCGGCCGGGCTCGGCACGACACTGGCGGTCTTCGTTGTCGTGAGCTCGGGACGCTGGGCACCGGTCGCGACAACGACGGCGCCAGAGCTTGCCGCCACCTCGGGGCCGCCGCCCGGAGTTTGCGCGGTCACGTTGGCGGTGTTGGTTACCTCGCCGGCGTTGAGGTCGTCTTGATCGATCGTGTACGTTGCGGTCGCCGTGGCTGTCTGGCCTGGCGCAAGCTCATTGTCCGCTCCCGGCCAGACGAAGGTCGGAGCGCTCAAACCAGGCAGGTTGTCGATGAGCGTCACGACGGTGAGTGTCTGGTTACCCGTGTTGCGAATCGTCATCGTGTAGGTGATGACGTCGTTTTCTGCACCGGTTCCACCGACGGAGGCAACCTTGCTGACCGAGATTCCGGGAGCAGGCGTGATCGAGACCGTCTCTGAGTCCGTCTCGCTGAAGGGCGTGCCGGAAGGCGGAGTGACGGTGGCCGTCGCGGCGTTACTGACAGAGCCAGCATCCACATCCGACTGCTTCACCGTGTAGTTGGCGGTAGCGGTGACGGTTTGACCCGGGGTGAGCACACCTGTGGCACCTGGCCACGTGTACGAAATGGCGCCGAGATCAGCCAGCGGGTCGGCGACGGAGACACCCGTGAGTGTGACGTTTCCGGTGTTCTTCGTGGTGAAGGTGTAGGTGATGACGTCGCCGGCAACACCAACGGAACCGGGGGCGAGCGCGCCAGACTTCGCGAAGGTCGCCACGGGGTTCGCCGCAACGGTCGGAGTGATGACTTCATCCGAGGGGTCAGTGATGACTCCGGCGGAGGGCGACGTGCCCTGACCTGTTGCTGTATTGGTGACCGAACCCGTGTTCACATCGGACTGCTTGATCGTGTACTTCGCGGTGGCGACAACCTGCGTATTGGGCTGTAGCGTTCCCGTCACGCCGCCAGGCCAAGCGCCGTAGGTGAGCGTGCTGAGTCCCGAGAGCGGGTCGCTCGCCGATACCGACGTGAGAGTTGTGTTTCCCGTATTGCGCACGGTGATCGTGTACGTGATGACATCGCCGACGGCGCCGGTTCCGGCCACGCTCGAGGTCTTGGTGGTGAGGATGCCGGGAACGCGCGTTGCGGTCGGAGTAGCTACCGCAGCAGACGACGCCGTGGCGTTCGCGCCTGCGGGAGGCTTGCCCGAAACGGACGCCGTGTTGTTCACAACGCCAGCGTTCTGGTCGGCCTGGCGGATGACATAGTCAGCCGTTGCCGTAATCGTCTGACCCGGAGCGAGGCGGCCAACAGTGCCGCTGGTCCAGGTGCCGTAGGTGAGTGCGCTGAGTCCGGGACGCGGGTCGGCGATGATCACGTTGGTCAGGGTGACGTTACCCGTGTTCTCGGCGGTGAACGTGTAGCGGATGGTGTCGCCCACCACGCCCGTGCCGGGAGACACAATGGCTGCGGTCTTATCGAGCGTGATGCTGGAGTTCGATGCGAGCGGAAGGGTTGAGGGAGCAGTGGCCGTCGCGGGTGAACCGCGCGGCGGAGTACCCGAACCATTAGCGGTGTTCGAGACAGCGCCGGCGTCGATGTCGGCCTGCGTGAGAACGTACGTTGCCGTGGCTGACACGCTCTGGCCCGGAGCCAAGGTTCCTGCCGTCGAGGGCCACGTGCCATAGGTCACGGCGGAGACGCCGGGAAGCGAGTCAGTGACCGCTACCGAGGTGAGCGTCACATTGCCCGAGTTAGTGAGCGAAAGGCTCCACGTGACAACGTCACCAGCAACGCCCTGCGCGCCCGGCGCGAGAGCGCCCGACTTGGTCACACCGATCTTCGGTGCAGACGCGATCGTCGGTGTGACGAGCTGCGGCGACGGAGCAGTCACGGCAGCGCCCGTGGGAGGCGTGCCCGTTGCTGTCGCAATGTTCTTGACCGAGCCGGCGTCAACATCCGCCTGCGTGATTGTGTAGGTGGCGGTTCCGGTGACGGTTCCGCTCGGGTTGAGCTGGCCGCTAACGCCACCCGACCACGCGTAGGTGGGGGTGGAGAGCCCGCTCAACGGGTCGGTCAGCGTGACGCCGGTGAGCGTGACGTTACCGGAGTTGCGCGCTGTGAAGGTGTACGTGACGGTGTCGCCGATCGCGCCGGTTCCCGTGCCGCCGACAACAGCGCTCTTGGTCGTGACGAGCGCAGGCGAAGCGGCAACAGTCGGCACGACAGCCTGGGTCGAGGATGCCGTAGCAACGGGGCCCGATGGCGGCGTTCCGGATGCCGTAGCCGTGTTCTTGACGGAGCCAGCGTTCACGTCAGACTGCTTGATTGTGTACGTCGCGGTAGCGGTGACCTGCGCGTTCGGAGCGAGAACTCCGGTCGTGCCGCCCGGCCAGGTGCCGAAGGTGACAGCCGAGAGGTCCGCCAGAGTGTCAGTGATGCCGACGCTCGAGAGCGTGACGTTTCCGGTGTTCTTGACGACGAACGAGAAAGTGACGGTGTCGCCGAGCTTGTTCGCACCAGCAGCAACCGCACCCGTCTTAGAGACGGTGAGCTTGGCAGTCGAGGCGAGCGGAACCGTAGCGTTGCTCGTCGCCGGAGCAGCAGCACCGCCGATGACGCCCGTTCCCGTTGCGGTCGCGGTGTTCGCGATCGAACCCGCGTCGACATCCGTCTGCTTCACCGTGTAGGTAGCGGTGGCCGTCACTTGAGTGTTCGGCGCTAACGTTCCGGTAGTGCCCGACGGCCAAGTGCCATACGTGATCGACGAAAGACCAGAGAGTGGGTCGCTGACCGCGGCACCCGTGATCGTGACGTTACCGGTGTTGCGGATGACGAAGCTGTAGGTCACTACCTCGCCAGCAACGGATGTGGAACCCGCCGGCAGCGTGCCGGACTTCACGAGCGAGAGAGTCGGCGCCGGAGTAACGGTGGTCGTCACCACGGGGTTGGAGTCATCGCTGACGGGAGTCGCGCCCGGAGCCGTTCCCGCTGCTGATGCCGTGTTGGCGATCGAGCCAGCATCAACATCCGACTGCTTCACGGTGTAGCTTGCGAGGGCTGTAGCCGTCTGGCCTGGAGCCAGGGTTCCCGCCACACCCGGCCACGTGACAACAGGAGTGGAGAGACCGACGAGCGAGTCCGTCAGAGCGACGCCGGTGATGGTCTGGTTACCCGTGTTCGAGATCGCGATGGAGTAGGTGATCGAGTCGCCGACTTTGGCTCCCGAAGTGACGTTCGCCGACTTTGTGGTGGTGAGCTCAGGGGCACCCGTGATCGTGGGCACGTTCGCGGTCGACGGTGCAGAAGTGACCGTTGCGTTCGTCGGAGTCTTGCCCGACACTGTTGCCGTGTTCGCTACCGAGCCCGCGTTTACATCGGCCTGCTTGACCGTATACGTCGCGGTCGCGGTCGCCGTCTGGCCCGGAGCAAGTCGCCCGGCCGTCGCGGTCGGCCAGGTGTATACCGGCGCGGAAAGGCCCACGAGGGAATCCACAATCGCGACACCCGTCATCGTGACGTTTCCGGGGTTCGTGATCGAGAACGAGAAGGTCATCGTGCTGCCGACACCGCCGGTGCCTGAGGTGACCGCACCCGTCTTCGTTACCGCAAGGGCACCATTCGAGGCGACGACAACGGTAGCGGGAGCGGTCGCCGACACGACGGCACCGGTGGGAGGGGTGCCGCGGGTCGTCGCAGTGTTCGCGACTGAGCCGGCGTCAATATCCGACTGTTTCAAAATGTAGGTGGCAGTAGCCGTGACCTGTGTTTGCGGCAGGAGACGACCGGCTGTTCCGCTCGGCCAGGTGCCGAACGTGACGGCCGAAAGGTCGGGCAACGGATCGGTGATGCCAACGCCCGTGAGCGTGACGTTACCGGTGTTGCGCACGACGAAGCTGTAGTTGACGGCATCGCCAGCGACGCCGGTTGCGCCCGCCGCGAGGACCGCGTTCTTGGTCAGCGATATGGTGCGAACCGAGGCGATCGTGGGCGTCGTGATCTGAGGTGACGGGTCAGTGACCGTCGTCGCCCCGAACGAGCCCTGCGAGGTCGCCGTGTTCTTGACAGAACCCGCGTCGACATCCGACTGAGCGATTGTGTAGGTCGCCGTGGCCGTGACCTGCGCGTTGGGCGCAAGCGTTCCGGAAACTCCGCCGGGCCAGGTGCCATAGGTCAGAGCCGAAAGCCCGGTCAGTGGGTCCGCGATCGAGACGCCAGTGAGCGTGACGTTACCGATGTTCTTCGCGGTGAACGTGTACGTGATGACATCGCCGACAGCACCCGTGCCGGCAATACTTGCCGACTTTTGAGTGTCGATTGCCGGTGATGATGCGACGGTTGGCACGACAGCCTGCGGGGACGTTGCCGTCACGGTTCCGCCCGACGGCGTGCTTCCGGATGCCGTGGCCGTGTTCTTCACAGAGCCAGCGTTAACGTCAGCCTGCTTGATCAGATAGGTGGCCGTAGCGGTCACCTGAGTGTTGGGAGCAAGCGTGCCTGCTGTGCCGCTCGGCCAGGTGCCGAAGGTCACGGCGGAGAGGTCGACGAGGCTGTCGGAGATGCCAACGCCAGTGGCGGTGACGTTACCGGTGTTGCGCACCACGAAGGAGAAGGTGACGGTATCGCCCACGGAACCGTTTCCGGTCGTGATCGCGCCCGACTTCGAGACGCTGAGCGCGGGGCCGGCAGTGATCGGAACCGTAGCGGGGCTGACGCTGGTGACGGCGGCGCCGGTGGGCGGGGTGCCGGAACCGGTGGCGGTGTTCGATACCGAGCCGGCATCCACGTCTGACTGCTTGAGCGTGTAGGTAGCGGTGGCCGTAACCGACTGTCCGGGCGCGAGCGTTCCGGCGGTGCCCGAGGTCCACGTGCCGTAGGTGAGCGCCGAGAGACCGGGGAGCGTGTCGGTGGCCGAGACCGAGGTCAGGGTGACGTTGCCCGAGTTGGTGAGCTTGATCGAGAAGTTCACGGCGTCGCCAGCGCGGCCGGTCGAACCGGCGGCAAGCGCACCCGACTTGAGGGTCGTGACAACGGGGTTCGCCGTGACGGTCGGAACGGTAATTTCAGACGAGGGGTTGCTCACGGTAGTGCCGGCGTGAGTTCCACTACCGGTGGCGATGTTCTTGACCGAGCCGGCATCCACATCGGATTGCTTGATGGTGTAAGTCGCGACCGCGGTGACGGTCTGGCCGGGTGCGAGCACGCCAGTGGCGCCGGGCCACGTGTAGGTCAGCGCCGAGAGGCCAGTGTGCGGGTCAGCAATCGTGACACCGGAGAGTGTGACGTTACCGTCGTTCTTCGCGCTGAACGAGTAGCTGATGACGTCGCCGACCTTGCCCGTTGCGCCGCCGGCAATCGTTGCCGACTTCGTGGTCGTGATGAGTCGAGTCGGTGCGACCGTGGGCACTACGGACTGCGTGGAGGCCTGTGTCACCGTGCCGCCGGTGGGAGTCTTCGCCGTAGCCGTTGCCGTGTTCTTGACCGAACCCGCATCCACGTCGGATTGCTTCACCGTGTACGTCGCGGTTCCCGTAGCCGTCTGACCGGGAGCCAATACTCCGGATGCTCCGGGCCAGGTCACCGCGATGGGGCTGAGTCCCGAGAGCGGGTCGGCCAAAGCAACCTGGCTGAGGGTGACGTTTCCGTCGTTCTTCACGCTGAAGGTGTAGGTCACAACCGAGCCGACAGCGCCGGATCCTGTCGTGTACGCGCCCGACTTGGTGACAACCATCTTGGCGTCAGCCGTGATCGGAACCGTCGCGGGAGTCGTCCGCGTCACGTCAGCACCGGTCGGAGGTGTGGCCTTCGCCGTCGCACTGTTCACGACCGCACCGGCATCGACATCCGATTGCTTCACGGTGTAGGTCGCGGTTGCTGTGACGGACTGACCGGGCGCGAGAGTGCCTGCGGTGCCCGGCCACGTGCCGTACGTGATCGAAGAGAGGCCCGAGAGCGGGTCGGTGATGCCCGCATTGGTCAGCGTCACGTTGCCCGAGTTCGTCAGGACGAAGGAGTAGTTCACGGTGCTGCCAGCAGTTGAACCGCCCGCGAGCGCGCCCGACTTTGTCAGCGAAACGGCGGGGGTGCGAGTCTGAAGCGCAACATCCACTCGAGGGGATGCCGCAGTGACGGTCGTGCCGCCGGGTGATGTTCCCGAGCTGGAGGCTGTGTTGCGCACGAGGCCAGCATCGACATCCGACTGTTTGACGGTGTAGGTCGCCGTGGCAGTGACGGTCTCGCCAGGAGCCAGGGTGCCGGCGGTGCCCGGCCAGGAGTAGGTCAGAGCAGAAAGCCCGGCGAGCGGGTCAGTGATCGCGACGCCGGTGAGGGTGACGTTTCCGGTGTTCTTCGCGCTGAAGTTGTAGGTAACGACACTGCCGACACCCTTGGGGTTGGCTACTGTTCCCGACTTTGTCGTGGTGAGCGCGGGAGAGGCAGGCGCGGTGGCTAGCGTCACTTCATTACTGACGCCCGTGACGGCAACGTTTTGGGGAGTTCGCGCGGTGGAGCTCGCCTGGTTCACGATCTTGCCGGCGTTCACATCCGCCTGCTTGACCGTATAGGTCGCGGTTCCCGTGGCGGTCTGGCCCGGTGCGAGGCGACCCGCGGTGCCCGGCCATGTGACGGCGATCGCCGAGAGGCCGGTGAGCGGGTCAGTCAGCGTCACCGAAGTGAGCGTGACGTTACCGGTGTTCTTCACAGAGAACGAGTAGTTGACGGTATCGCCAACATTGCCGACGCCAGCACCGGCATACGCTGCAGTCTTCTTGGTTTCGAGAACAGCATTCACCGGGATGGGCGTGGTGCGGTTGGCCGTCGCGACGGGCTTGATACCGCCGTCGGCATCCGTGCCGGTGGCGCTCGCCGTGTTCGCGATCGAACCGGCATCGACATCTGCCTGCGTCAGCGTGTACGTTGCCGTTCCCGTCGCGGAGGCACCAGCGGCGAGGGCGCCAGCGGTTCCTGTCGGCCAGGAGTAGGTGATGGCGGAAAGCCCGGGCAGCGGGTCAGTGACCGCTACTCCGGTAAGGGGCGAGTCGCCGTTGTTCTTAACGGTGAAGGTGTAGTTGAGGGTGTCGCCGGCGCGACCGGTTGCTCCACCGGCGAGCGCGCTCGTCTTGGCGAGCGAGAGAGAGGAAAGCAGCACGCGAGTGGAGTCGCTCCCTGTCGCCGGACTGTTTCCCACCACAGTGCTCGCTGTCACTGAGGCAGTCGAGTCGTAGCTGGCGGTCGTTGGACCATTCGCAACACACGTGTACGTATACGACTCAAGCGGGGCAAGCGTCACGCCGGTCAATGTGCGTGCACAGTTGGTCTGGTCGTCTGCGACGACAATGTTCTGCAGAACCCCGACGCCCGAGTTGGTCACGGTGATCGTGAAGGTTGCCGGTTCTGTTGCCGTGCGCGATTGCTGGTCGAGCGTTCCGTCATAGCTCTTGGAGATATTGATTCCGGCGCTGGGCACGGACAGGATCGCGTTTTGCAGCAAGTACGAGTCGCCACTCGTGCTCATGCGGAGGTTGACGGAAGTGTCGCCAGACTGCACGTTGGCTAGGTTGACGGTCGCGACATCCACACTCTGGTTAGTGAAGGGGCCGATATCGGTGGGTGCCGTGTAGCGAACAGAGCCCTCTCCTCGACCGATTCCGATGTTGTTGTTGTCGCCCGCGCTGTTGGCTATCTGGGTGTAACCGCCGTTGCCGCGCGAATACTCGGCGATGTCGCCCTGGATGATGCGGTCACCCTCGTAGAGCGAGAATCCAGCGCGAGTTCCGGTGGCAATCGCGCTGAAACCGTTGAAGGCAACCGTCAGCGGTGCCTCAGCGGCGGTCATGCGAACGTGACCTTCGTAGAAAATGATGCGGTGCGGCTGCGAAAGCGGTTGGCTCGGAATGTAAATGCCGTAGTCGTAAACGACCGTCAGGGTCCAGCCGGCGTAGCAACCAGCACCCTGCGGCGCCCACAGGTCACCAGCGGATACCGTGAGCGGGGTTCCCGTGACCGCTCCAGCGAAAGCTGTGGTGACGTCAGCGCTTGCGCTGTAGTAAATCGCTGAGGTCGTGCCGACCGGGTCTTCCAGCATTGTCGTCGGCGCCACAGTAGTGACGGCGCCAGTGCCCACCTTGAGCTTGGCGGGCGCAGTGCGGTAACCGGTTGCCGAACCGGCAGGCATCAGCGCGGTGCCGCGTGTGGCGTTAACAGTGGTGCACGCATTGGCAGTGGTACCAGTGAAAGCACCAGTGTTAGCGCTCCAGCTCAGAAAAGCTTTCTTGACGGCTGCGCCGGCCGGAATGGTGATGTTCGCTGAGCTTGAGTTCGTGGTGAAGCCGGCTACCGTGTTCGAGTTTTCGAGGTAGAAGTTGTCGTTGGCCGTATTGCCGTTTCCGCCGGAGGCAGAATGCAAGTCGGTGCAGGAGCCAATTTGGGCTTGCGTGTAGAGCGGTCGGTTACAGGCGAGAACGCCGTTACCGGCCATGAGGAAGTCACCGTTGACGGTGGTTTGGTAGCTCGGCGACGTACCGGCGTTGGTTCCCCACTGCACGACGGCAGCTTCGGCGGGCGACGACGGCATGACAGTCAGTCCGGCCACGAGAAGACCGAAGGCGACGACAGATGCAACGCCACGCATGAACGCGCTTCGAGCACGACGCTGCGTGCGCTCCACGTTGATGCTGTTGTGCCGCACTATTTCTCTCCCCCGAGTCAAAATCCCTGACTTTGCGGGTCATCGCATCGTCAACGAATAGCCCTTCGGGTGAGCGCATCTCCTCCAACCATAAACCGTTGGTCGAAGTTTTGGACAGCCTAACCAGCCGAAGCCGCCCCGCACTGGGGCTAGAACTCTGATTCTTAGCGACCTCATAGGGTGCTTCGTGCCGGTGTGACCCGAGCGCGCCACCGGCTGTTAATCTCAAGGGATGCAGCTGCCTTGGACCTCCGCTGGACCCGACCTTGTTGTGCACGGCGATAACCTGCCCGTGATCAGCACTTTGCCTGACGAAAGCTTCCGGCTGATCTACATCGATCCCCCGTTCAACACTGGGCGGACGCAGCGCCGTCAAGCCTTAACCACTCAACGCTCGACCGAAGGTACGCGCGTCGGCTTCGGAGGCAACAGTTACGACACGATTAAGGGAGTGTTGTATTCCTACGACGACACGTTCGCCGATTATTGGGAATTCTTAGAGCCACGGTTGCAGGAGGCCTGGCGCCTGCTCGACGACCGCGGCACCCTTTACCTCCACCTCGACTACCGCGAAGTGCACTACGCCAAAGTCGCTCTCGACGCTCTCTTTGGGCGCGAGAGCTTCCTCAACGAGATCATCTGGGCCTACGACTATGGCGCCCGTGCCACCAAGAAGTGGCCCTCGAAGCACGACACGATCCTTGTCTATGTAAAGAACCCGAAGAACTACTACTTCAATAACGAAGAAGTCGACCGCGAGCCCTACATGGCGCCCGGTCTTGTGACGCCAGAAAAGGCAGCCCGCGGCAAACTGCCGACGGATGTCTGGTGGCACACCATCGTGTCCCCTACCGGTAAAGAGAAAACGGGCTACGCCACGCAGAAGCCGGAAGGCATACTGCGACGCATCGTTCAGGCATCCAGCCAGCCCGGCGATTGGGTGCTCGATTTCTTCGCTGGAAGCGGCACAACCGGTGCCGTCGCCCAAGCCCTCAAGCGTCGCGTGGTGCTCGTCGAACAGAATCCCGACGCGATCGCCATCATCACCAAACGGCTGTCAGAGGAGACGGTGTTCGCTAACATGAGCGCATGAGGAATCGTGACGAAATCGAATGCTGGCTCACCGACATGGATGGTGTTCTCGTTCATGAGAACCATCCCGTTCCCGGCGCCTCAGAGCTGCTGAAGCAGTGGCGCGATGAGAAGAAGCCCTACTTGGTGCTCACCAACAACTCGATCTTCACCCCGCGCGATCTGAGCGCCCGGCTCAAGGCATCGGGTCTCGATGTTCCCGAGTCGGCAATTTGGACTTCTGCGCTCGCGACGGCTGACTTCCTGAAAGAGCAGATTCCGGGCGGCAGCGCGTTCGTCATCGGCGAGTCTGGCATCACGACCGCCCTTCACGAAGCCGGTTTCATCATGACGGAAACCAACCCCGACTATGTCGTGATTGGCGAAACCCGCAACTACTCGTTCGAAGCCATCACCAAGGCCATCCGCCTCATCGGCAACGGCAGCCGCTTTATTGTGACCAACCCGGATGCCACCGGCCCGAGTGCTGACGGCCCCTTGCCCGCAACGGGCGCGGTCGCCGCTCTCATCACCAAGGCCACTGGTCGGGAGCCCTACATCGTCGGCAAGCCGAACCCGATGATGTTCCGCTCGGCGCTCAACAAGATCGGCGCCCACAGCGAAACCACCGGCATGATTGGTGACCGCATGGACACCGACATCGTCGCCGGCATCGAGGCAGGTCTCCACACTGTTCTCGTGCTCACCGGAATCAGCGATCAGAAAGAAATCGACCGCTACCCGTTCCGCCCCAACGAAGTTCTCGACAGCGTCGCGGACCTGCTGAACTAGTTGGCCACGCACCGATCACTCTGAACCGGCAGCCCCGGCCAGTCCCGGCCAGCCCGCTATTCGGAGGGCGTTTGCGGTTGAGCAACGGATGTCGTGAGAGCGGCATCACCGGAGCGCGTCGCGAAGCAGTAGTAGTCGCGGTTTCCGGCATCCCAGTCGCTCGCGTTTGCAGCGAAGCTCGCCACGATTTCGAGGTTAGAGAATGATTGCGCCGCCGCGAAGTCGATCACAGCGTCCGTAGAGCAGGCTGTTGCTGTGCGTGATGCGAGCTCTTCTGCTTCTGGATAAGGATCCGACGCTGCATCCTCGAACAGGCCGATCGTGAGCAACTGCGCGGCGTGAGGCTGCGTGCAATCGATCACGGTGTACTCCTGCTCCCAGGCAGAAGCGAAGGGGTCAAGGCACTCGCCGCCGGCGAGCTCATTCCACTGATAGGTTCCCGGCGCTAGAGGGCCCACAACGGGAACAACGGCAGTAGCCGTCGCCGACGGGGTCGGCGAGGCAACCGCAGCAGGCACTACGGAGGGGCCGAGGCGAGTACCCGCCAAGAACAGTGCGACCAAGGCGAGCGCCGCGACCAGACCTCCGGCGATAGCCAGCCCGATCAATTGGCCGCGCGGAATCGGCGGTCGAGGAGGCTGGGGAACCCGCGGTCGTGAAATGACCGCTGGCACCTGCGCGACGAGCGCCTGATCTTCGTACTCCACGAATTTGTCTTCGCCGAAGAGGTCGCTCACGGCGTCGTGCTCGACGGATTCCGACTCTGCCGAGATGCCTTCGAGCGACTGCGCTCCCATGACTTCGGTCGCGCCTTCCAGCGATTGGTCAACCGAAGCCGGCAGCTGAGCCTGTCGCCGAGTGGCGGCATCCATTGCAGCTGTCGGCAGATCAGCCGAACTGATCGCGGCGGTCGGCAGGTCGGCGATATCCATCGCGCCGGTCGGGAGATCAGAAATGTCCATCGCCCCGGTGGGGAGATCAGAGATATCCATGGCGCCGGTTGGCAGGTCAGCGACGTTGATTGCTTCGGTCGGCGGCGGCTCGATGAGAGGCTCGCGCGGAGGAACAACAGGATCGGCGGGCTGCGCAGGATCGGCAGAGTGGGCGGCCGCTGGTGACGCGGCAGGGGATGCTGGCGGCTGCGCGGGAGGCTGTTCGCCCGGCATCGGCGGGAGCTTGAGAAGCCCAGGAACCTCGGGCGTTGCCGGCGGCGGCGTGCCTGGCGATGGGGTCATGGGCGGCAAAGGAACTTCAAGCGCGGTCGGCTGCGGAACAGCGGGGGCAACGAACGTTTCGGGATGCTCGGGAACCGGCGGAGGTGTGGGCGCCTGGGGAGCCGCAGGAGCCTGGGGGTGTTCGGGTGCCGGTGAGCTCGCCGGAACGTCAGAATCGTCGGGTTGTTCCGGGTCTACAGGAGTTGCCCGGGTGGGCTTGGGTGGCGATTCGGGCTCGGTCGGAGTGAGTCCCCAGTTGAAGGAGGACTCGCGAGGTTCCTGGTTGTCACCAGCGCCCGAGCCGTTGTCGCCAGAGGTCACGGAGTAAGCCCCAAATCACCAAGCCCGATCGCTGAAAAGTAGGGGTAGCCGGCGGCCTCGATGCGCTCCTTGGCGCCAGTGTCACGATCAACGACAACGGCAACGCCGGCAATGATCGCGCCGACCTTCTCGAGCGCCTCGATAGCGGCGAGCGGTGAACCGCCGGTCGTTGAGGTGTCTTCGAGAACAATGACGCGCTTGCCCTCGAGCTCAGGCCCTTCGACCTGACGACCACGGCCGTGATCCTTGGGCTCCTTGCGCACGACGAAAGCGTCGTAGGTGAGGCCGCGGGCCGCACCCTGGTGAAGAATCGCGGCGGCGATCGGGTCGGCCCCCATCGTCATCCCTCCGACAGCAACGATGTCTGGCACATCGGCGATGAGGTCAATCATGACCTGACCGATGAGCGGAGCGACGCGGTGGTCGAGGCTTACGCGACGCATGTCGACGTAGTAGGTGGCCTTCTTTCCGCTCGTCAGAGTGAAATCACCGTGGAACACGGCATCGGCGGAAATGTGCTCAATGAGCTGTTGCTTGGCGTCGGTCACGAGTACAGAATACCCATTGTCGCGGACCTCCTAGAGGATGGTCTCGCCGAAAACCAGCAAAGCACCCGAGATGGTGACGCCCACGAAGCCCAAGATGGCGACGATTGTCGCATTGCGGCGGTCGAGACGGTCAGCCTTTGCCGCAGCTTCGTCGAGAAGGATATCTTGCTGCATACGATGACTTTACGGGGCGGAGCGGCCCCTGTCGTCGCCCAATGCGGGGGTAGACCTATTACCGTTGAAGCATGCTCATTGCCACCTGGAACGTGAACTCCATCAGAACCCGAGTCAGCCGCGTCGTTGACTGGCTGCTCCGCGAAGATATTGACGTGCTGGCGATGCAAGAAATCAAGTGCAAGCCCGAGCAATTTCCTCTCGAAGCGTTCACCGAGGCGGGCTACGAGGTCGAACTTCACGGCCTCAACCAGTGGAATGGCGTGGCCTTCGCGAGCCGCCTTCCCATGGAGGATGTCTCGGTCGGCTTCGAGACCCAGCCAGGGTTCGGCAAAGCGCTCGATGACGGCACAGTGCCGATCGAAGCGCGCGCTCTTGGTGTCACCGTTGAGGGCGCCCGGCTGTGGAGCCTCTACGTGCCCAATGGCCGCGAGCTCGACAACCCGCACTACCCGTACAAGCTCGAGTGGCTCGCCAACCTCAAGACGCAAGCTGCTCAATGGATGCGCGACAATCCGGAACAGCCCCTCGCCCTGATGGGTGATTTCAACATTGCCCCCTTCGATCACGACGTCTGGGACATCGCAGCCTTCGAGGGCAAGACTCACGTGAGCGACGCCGAACGCGCAGCCTTCCGGGCCTTTGAAGAGGCAGGGATGATCGATACTCTCCGCAGCCGCAACATCGAGGGTTATACCTACTGGGACTACCAGCGCCTGCGGTTCCCTCGCGATGAGGGAATGCGCATCGACTTTGTGCTCGGTTCGCCCGCATTCGACGAACTCGTGACGGGCGCATCGATTGACCGCGAAGAGCGCAAGGGCGATGGCCCAAGCGACCACGTTCCCGTCGTCGTCGAACTCGCGATTGACACCGAGAACGACGACGATCGGCCCATGTTCCTCTAAGCAGTTCGTCTCAGCGGTTGCCTTAGCGGTTGGCTAAGCGCGCGGGTTAGCCGGCGTCAGGCTCCGACCGAGACACCTCGAGGCCTTCGCCGTTCTCGGCGAGCCCCACGAGCACGGTGTCACCATCGCGAATCTCGCCAGCGAGCAACGCCTTGGCGAGCTTGTCGTCGATCTCGCGCTGCATGAGTCGGCGGAGCGGTCGTGCGCCGTAGATGGGGTCGTAGCCACGCTCCGAAAGCCAGGTGCGAGCATCCGGGGTCACAGCAAGCTGCAGGCGACGATCGGTGAGGCGCTTGCCCAAACGGTCGATGTCGAGCTCAACGATCTGGCTGAGGTCATCGGTCGAGAGCGGCTGGAACACCACGATGTCGTCGAGACGGTTGATGAACTCCGGCTTGAACGACTTGCGCACAAGGTCGTCAACGGCGGCCTTGCGGGCATCCCACGGCAGCTCTTGGTCAGTGATGAACTGGCTGCCCAAGTTGCTGGTGAGAATCAGGATGACGTTGCGGAAGTCGACAGTGCGGCCCTGACCATCGGTGAGACGACCATCATCGAGCACCTGCAGGAGAATGTCGAAGACCTCAGGGTGCGCCTTTTCGACCTCGTCGAGCAGAATCACCGAGTAGGGGCGACGGCGAACAGCCTCAGTCAGCTGACCGCCCTGTTCGAAGCCGATGTAGCCGGGAGGGGCACCGACAAGGCGCGAGACGGAGAACTTCTCGCCGTACTCACTCATGTCGATGCGCACGAGAGCTTTCTCGTCGTTGAAGAGGTATTGCGCGAGCGCCTTCGCGAGTTCGGTCTTTCCGACGCCGGTGGGGCCGAGGAAGAGGAACGAGCCGGTGGGGCGGTCAGGGTCGGAGATTCCGGCCCGCGTACGGCGAACCGCTTCGGAGACCGCTTGCACGGCTTCCTTTTGACCGATGAGACGCTTGCCGAGTTCCGCTTCGAGGTGCAAGAGCTTCTCAGTCTCGCCCTCGGTGAGGCGATCGACAGGGATGCCCGTCCACGCGGCCACAACGGCAGCAATGTCTTCTTCGGTCACCTGGTCATTGACCATGCGGGGGCCGGTTGGCTCGTTGCTTTCGGCGGTGACGAGGGCGCGTTGGATTGATGGGATCGTCTCGTACTCGAGCTTCGACACCTTTTGGTAATCGCCGTCACGCATCGCGCGCTCGGAGGCAATACGAGCATCGTTGAGGCGAGTCTTCAGCTCACCGACGTCGGTCAGGCTCGCCTTTTCGAGCTTCCAGCGCCCTTCCAACTCGTTCAGCAACTTGCTCTGGCTGGCGAGATCTTCGCGGAGTTTCGCGAGTCGCGCCTTCGAGGCCTCGTCTTTTTCCTTCTTGAGAGCGTGCTCTTCGATGCGCAGGCGGTCAACAGCACGCTTGAGCTTGTCGATTTCAACGGGCGAGGAATCGATCTCCATCTTGAGGTGGCTTGCCGCCTCGTCGATGAGGTCGATCGCTTTGTCGGGCAGTTTGCGACCCGAGATGTAGCGATTGCTGAGCGCTGCGGCCGCCACCAGCGCGGAGTCCGCGATGGTCACCTTGTGGTGGGCTTCGTAACGCTCCTTGAGGCCACGCAAAATCGCGACGGTGTCTTCGACAGAAGGTTCGCCGACGAATACTTGCTGGAAGCGGCGCTCAAGTGCGGCATCCTTCTCGATGTATTGGCGATACTCGTCGAGCGTTGTGGCACCGATCAGTCGCAGTTCACCACGGGCCAACATGGGCTTGAGCATGTTGGATGCCGCGACCGAGCCGTCGCCACCGCCAGCGCCCATCAGGGTGTGAAGTTCGTCAATGAACGTGATGACTTGGCCGTCGGAGTCTTTGATCTCCTTGAGCACAGCCTTGAGGCGCTCTTCGAACTCGCCGCGGTACTTGGCACCGGCGACGAGAGCAGCGAGGTCGAGAGAGATGAGCTGCTTGTCTTTGAGGGAGTCGGCAACGTCTCCGGCAATGATGCGCTGAGCGAGGCCTTCAACAACAGCCGTCTTTCCGACGCCGGGCTCACCAATGAGTACAGGGTTGTTCTTCGTGCGTCGCGTCAGCACTTGACTGACACGACGAATTTCGGCGTCACGCCCGATCACGGGGTCGAGTTTGCCACTGCGTGCAATCTCGGTGAGATTTACCCCGTACTTTTCGAGAGCACTTTTTTGCTCTTCATCGGTACTTGGGGCACCCTGCATGTTCGCCATTTACAAACCCTCCACAAACTTGAGTTGAGATGACTCAACTTTATACCCGCGCGGTCACTCGTGGCTAGGTGAACGCTGTGTACTTCGAGAGATCGGCCAACAGATGAGAGACTTTTGGGGTGAACGCCGATTCCCGAGACGATCTCCACTCCTTTCAAGTGAACCTCACGGGAGTCGTTGACCTCCTGAGCAAGCACATCTACTCGAGCCCGCGAGTGTATTTGCGCGAGCTACTGCAGAACGGGCGCGACGCTCTCGCCGCCCGGGTTGAGCTCGACGGCGCTGACGCGAGCCGCGGCATCCGCATCACTCCCCTCAGCGAGCACAACGACACATTCCGGTTTCAGGATGACGGCATCGGGCTCACCGCCGACGAAATGACCGAGCTGCTCTCGACCGTCGGGCGCTCCTCGAAACGCGACATCTTCGATCTGCCGCGCAGCGACTACCTCGGGCAGTTCGGCATCGGATTATTGAGCTGCTTCATGGTGGCCGACCAGATTGTGATTCAGTCCCGCTCCGCTCGCGGCTCAGCCCCAGTGGAGTGGATCGGCAATAGCGACGGCACGTTCAGCGTGCGCGAGTTAGAGGGCGACCTCCCCATCGGCACCACCGTCTCGCTCAAGCCTCGCTTCGATCAGCACGACTTGCTCGGCACTTCGACGGTGCTCGCCCTGGCTAAGACCTTCGCCGAGTTTCTGCCGGTGGGGGTTCGGGTTGACCTGCCCGGCGGCGGTGTTGACACGGTCACGCACGATGCTCCGTTCCTTGATGCTCACACGGCTACGGCATCCGAGCTGCTGACCTACGGTCGCGAGTTGCTCGGCGTAGATCCCTTCGCCGCTATTCCGTTGAGTGTGCCCGGCACCAGCACCACGGGTGTCGCCTATGTGTTGCCCCACTCGCCACCGCCAGGAGCGCGCCAAGCGAACCGCGTGTATCTGGGCCGGATGCTGCTGAGCGAGAACGTGGATGCGCTGCTGCCCGACTGGGCGTTCTTCGTGCGCGTCGTGCTGAACAGCACCTCGCTCACCCCGACGGCAAGCCGCGAATCGCTCGTGGACGACGACATCCTCGAGCACACGCGGGCAGCAATCGGCACGGTGCTGCGACAGTGGGTGCTGGAGATGGCGGCCCGGCATCCGGCCCAACTCAACGACTTTGTGCAGATTCATTCACTCGCCCTCAAGTCGCTCGTGATCCACGACGAAGAACTCGCGAAGTTCATCACTCCCTGGCTGAGCGTCGAAACCACGCTGGGGCGCATGACGATCGAGAGCCTCACGCGGGATCACACGCAGTTGCGTTATGCCGAAACGGTGGACGAATTTCGGCAGATCGCGAGCATCGCGAGCCCCGACCGTCCGGTGATCAACGGTGGCTACATCTACGACACCGAGATCGCCCGCCTGCTCCCCACTCTTGTCAACGGACTCACCGTCGACCGCGTGAGCGTGCTCGACGAACTCGACTTTCTCGAGGTGCCACCGCTTGACGCACGCAGCCTTGTGGCGAAGCTCGAAGACCGTGCCAGCGCTGTGCTCGCGGATGCCGGCTGCGCTGTGATTGTGCGCGGCGTTCCCGCCACCGATGTCACGGGCCTCTACCTCGCCGACCCCGAAGTCCTGCGCTCCATCGACCGTCGGGCGGCCCGCGAAATCAGTCGTCCCGGGCTGTGGAAAGACGTGCTCGGCAAAATGGATGCGTTTGCCGAGGAGCGACTTGCCAGCGACGGCAC
The DNA here is from genome assembly GCF_015864925.1 of Salinibacterium sp. NG22. NCBI lineage: Bacteria > Bacillati > Actinomycetota > Actinomycetes > Micrococcales > Microbacteriaceae > Salinibacterium > Salinibacterium sp. NG22. The sequence goes on from NZ_JADYWG010000001.1 coordinate 1,542,114, forward strand.
CAGCAAGTCTCTCGCCCGCCTGTGCCTCAACTGGAACAACCCCGTCGTCGTCACCCTCTCCACCCTGCGCGACGATGCCGTCTTTTCCCGCACCATCGAACTGCTCTACGTTCAAGCCCTACTCACCAGCCAACGCCCCCTCAGCGTGCGCGACCGCGCCATGATGACCAATTCCATGTCAGATCTGATCGCCATGAGTGTCGCACTCGGTGATTCCCTCCCAGAAAGTTCTTCCCTATGAGCGTCGCCCGCATCACCGAACTGTTCAGCGAGATCGACACGATGGCCTTCGGCCCCGAGGAACGAGCTCGCGTCGATGAGGCGATTGCGCTCGCGGTCGAACTCGGCGACGAAGAGTTGGAGTACCGAGCGCGCATTCGGCTGACGGCATCCGCCAATCAGCTTGGCGACACCGAAGCTCTGCTCTCCTCATTCGCGTGGTGCCTCGCCAAGCACGACGCTGACCCCGTGCGCTTTCCCGACGACGTGGTCGAAGGCGGTGCCGGGCTCATGTGGCAGTTCAAGTGGATCGCCACGACCCTCGCGAGCTCACCCATCTTCGGCACCGACGACATCTCCGGCGCTCTCGCCGACATGGAGAGCCACTACCGCGACGCCGGAATCGGCCAGAGCGGCGTGCTGACCTCCCAGTTCGCCACGGCCTGGCGTCTCGGCCAGCTCGACCGCGCCGAAGAATTGCGCGCCCAACTCGCCGTGACGCCCCGCGACGATTACAGCCACTGTGACGCCTGTGTGCGCAGCGATGCCAGCGGCTTCCTCACAGAAACCGGGCGCGACGCCGAAGCCATCGTGCTCTTCGACGAACTCATCGAAGGTGGCTACAGCTGCGGCGACGAGCCAGAAGCCGCCCTCTCGCGCGCCCTACTCCCTTACCTGCGCGCCGGCCGCCTCGATGATGCTCGCGCCGCCCACTTTCGCAGCTACAACCTCGCCCGCGACAACGCTGACAACCTCAGCATCATCGCCAATCACTTCATCTTCTGCGCCGTCACCGGCAATGAAGCCCGTGGCCTCGCCATGCTCGAACGCCACCTCTCGTGGTTTGTGCACGACCAGCTCAACGCCGACGGCCAGTTCTCCGGTCTCGTCGCCGCTGGTGTGCTGCTCGACGCCGTGACCGCCGCCGGCTTCGGCGAGCAAGTTGTTCGCGGCGCCGAAAGCAACGAACTCACGGCACTCTTCGGAGAGCACGACGGCACCTGGACCGCCGACGAACTTGCCACCGCCACGTGGGCTGCCGCGCGCCGGATCGGCGACCAATTCGACGAACGCGCCGACAACAACTACCGCGCCACGCGCATCCAGAAGGCCAAGAATCTCGCTAACGAGAACTATCCCCTGAGCCTCACGAGTGAAACTCTTGCCGCCCCCACTCCCGCCGACGCCGAACCAACGGATGCCGCCGGCTGGCTGCTGCGAGCAGAAGAGCTGACCGCAATCGGTTGGCTTCCCACCGCATTGCCCGCCGCGCGTAAGGCTGCGGAATTGGCAACGGGCACGGAGCGCACGGCTGCCCTCAGCACGTTGGTTGCCGGACTCGTGGCTACCGGCGATCTCGCTGCAGCCGAGGCTGCTCTCGCCGAACGCATCCCGGCTCTCCGTGAGCACGGCAACGAGGCGCAAGCGTCGCTCGAAGACCTGCTCGGCCTCTCTCTGTTTGGTCGCGCCGAGCAAGACGATTTCGACAAACTGAGCGTCGCTGTTGGCGTCTCGGAGGAGTTGGCTCCCGCCCAGATCGCCGACATCGAGCTGTCTCTGCTGAGCGTGCTGCTGCGCGGCGAGGAGCCCGACCTCGAGGCGGTGACGAAGCTTGCGGCGAGTGCGCTCGTGCACGCCGAGGCTGGCGAGATGCCCCTGCTGCGCGCCCACGCGCTGCGGCATCTTTCCGACCTGGCGGCCACCGCTGGCGACACTGATCGCGCACTCGCGCACCTTGATGATCTGCTGGGGGCGACATCCAACCGCGGTGTTTTGGCCCACGCTCACGCGCTTCGTGCCCGCATTTTGGGCAGTGGCGGCCAGTTCGCTGCCGGTGCCGCTAGCGCGGATGCGGCCGCTGAATGCGCCAATGCAATCGATGCTGCTGGCCCGCTGCACGACACCACCATTCTGGCCGGACGCCTCTATGACGAAGCCGAACAGTTCACGGATGCCGCCGGTCGCTTCCGTCTCGGAATCCGCTATGCCGAACGCCTCGAGATCGAGACCGTAGGGGCGCGCTACGCCCTCGGCCGAGCGCTCGTGCGCGGCGGAGAGTCGGCAGAAGCCATCGAGCTTTTGCTCTCGCTGTTCGAAGAAGAGACTGCTGCGCAGGCCGCGCCCGGCAGCCGCGGCGAAACTCTGTTTTGGCTCGGGCACGGTTTCGCTGACTCTGGCGAACCGGGTTCTGCTGTTGGCACCTGGGAGACCGCAACGGAGCTGTACCTTGAGTCCGGAGACACCCAAAGCGCAGCACGGACTCTTGCTGACAGCGCGAGTGTGCACGCGCAACACGGCGACCACGAGACGGCCGCAACGTTGCTTGAGAATGCTGTGACGCATGCTCGCGCTACACCGGACGACCTCAACCTGCTTGTGCGCGTGCTGCACCAGTCGGGGCGCGCTCACGCCGAAGAGGGCAACGCCGCCGGCCTTGAGGCACTGGATGAGGTGCTGGCGTTGGCCGCCGAACACAACGCCGATTGGTTGCACGCCGACGTGACCGACTCGAAGGCACGCTCTCTCGCGAGCCTCGGCAAGCCGAAGGAGTCGGTGGCACTCGCACTCACGGCGGCGGATGAATACCGCGCGGCAGGCGATCCCGTTGCGGGTGCGAACTGCGAACGCTTCGTTGCCAACGTCTTGGCCGGAGAGGGCCGTCACGACGAAGCTGTGGCGGTGCTGCAGTCAGTGATGGAGCAAGCTGCCGACCACGAGCGCCTGCGTCAGATCACCGCATTCGACTTGGCCGAGAGCCTCGACAAGCTCGGACGAACCGCTGAAGCAGCGGCCGCCCGAGCTCTCGCTGAAGACGCGTAGGGCGCCGAGGCGCCCCGGCACTTACGGGCGCTTGACCAGCTTGCGGTTCATGAACTCGTCGATGCCGTGCGAACCAAGTTCGCGACCGGTGCCGGAGTTCTTGACTCCACCGAAGGGCAGCTCGGGAGCATCCGCACCCACCTCGTTGATGTAAACCATGCCGGCGTCGATGCCGTCAGCGATGCGGTCGGCCTGCTCGGCATCCGTCGTGAAGACGTACGAACCGAGACCGAACGGCGTCGCGTTGGCGAGCACGATGGCCTCTTCTTCGCTGGCTACGCGGTGCAGTTGAGCAACGGGTCCGAAGAACTCGACCGTGTAGGCGGGGTTCTCGGGGCTGATGTTTTCGAGCACGGCTGGCGCAAACTTGGTGCCGTCGCGCTTGCCGGTTCCGACGCGCAAGGTGGCGCCGGCCGCGACTGCTTCCGCGACCTGCTCTTCGAGGTTTTCGGCGGCCGCTACGGAACACAGCGGTCCGAGCTCAGTGCTTTCGTCCATGGGGTCACCGACCGTGATGGCACCCATCGCGGCGCTGAACTTCTCGGCGAACTCTTCGTAGAGCGAGTCGATGATGACGAAGCGCTTGGCGCCGTTGCAGGCCTGGCCGTTGTTGTCGACGCGAGCCGCAACTGCAGCCTCGACTGTGGCATCCATGTCGTCCGTCGACATGAGGATGAACGGGTCGGAGCCGCCCAGTTCGAGCACGCTCTTCTTGAGGTTGGTTCCGGCCGCAGCACCGACGATCGCACCGGCACGCTCGGAGCCCGTGAGCGAGACTCCCTGGATGCGGGGGTCGTCGATCATCGCGGCGATTTGGTCGTTGTCGGCGAGCACATTTTGGTAGCCGCCGATCGGCAAACCGGCCTCGTGAATGAGGGCTTCAAGCGCCGCCGATGATTCGGGACACTGCTGGGCTGGTTTGACCAAAACAGGGTTGCCGAGAACGATGCTCGGGCCGGCGAAACGAGCGATCTGGTAGATCGGAAAGTTCCACGGCATGATGCCCAGAACTGGGCCGATGGGGCTCTTGCGAATCCACGCAGTGCCCGATCCGGCAGGAATTTGTTCGTCGGCAAGGAACGCTTCAGCGTTGTCGGCGAAGTAGCGGAAAATGTCGGCGGAGAACTCAACTTCACCCACTGCTTGGGCTAGTGGCTTGCCCATTTCGCGCACGATAATTTCACCGAATTCAGCCGAGCGTTCGGTGAGAAGATCGGCGATGCGCGTGACGATCGCTGCACGCTCTTTTACCTGATCACGGTTCATTCCGCCGTTGTATTCAGAGTGGGCTGCGGCGACGATCTGCTCGATCACTTCGTCGCTGACAGCGGGGTGGGCCGTGCCCTCTTCGCCGGTGTAGGGATTGATCACTTGAAAGGTCTTCATGAGAGGCTCCTCGCTGCTCGAAAATGACCGGCGACGCCGCCGAGATTTGTTCGTAGGCTACAGGCGAAATCCTGAAAATTGGAAGTTAGGGTTTTTCGCCGAGGTCGATCGCAGCCAACATCGCCCACAACTCGGCACGGCCCTGGAAGGTGTCGAGACTCAGATTGGTGAGGTCGGCGAGCCGCTGCATCCGCGACTTCAACCCGTGCCGATGGATGCCCAACTCGCGTGCCGCGGGATCCCACTGACCGTTGTGTCGCAGCCACACTTGCGCCGCCCGCAGCAGCGCGAGGCCGTCGGCCGATTCGATGACACTAGCGAGGCGGGCGTGAGCGATATCGGCCACCGAGCTGGAGGCGAGCAGGCCGAAAAAGCTCTCGCCCACGAGGCTGTCGAATTCAGTGATTGTTCCGGCCGGCGCCGCCTCAAGCGAGCGAACCGCCTGAGTGATCGCGACGTTCAGCTCGCTCCACCCGAGCACCGCCGAGAGCCCAACGGTGAGTTCGTTGGCGGCAAAGAATCGTTTCTCGGCACGCAACTGGCTCGCATCGATCAGCACCAGCAAGTGCCGGCCATCGGCCACCGCAAAAAACGTGCTCTCGGCGCGAGCGGCGCGACGCTCGAGCACATCGCGAACGCTCGCCGTGGTCTGGCTCAACTCCAGCGCCGCGACCGCAAAACGTTCCGCCGGCAACTCGATGCCCGCCACCCGCACCGCACGCCGCACACTGTCGACCCGACCATCCTTCAGCAACTGAAACAGCTGCTCCAAAATCGCCCGATGGCCCACCCGCAAATTCTCGGTCTGCTCGAGCGACACCTCGGCGAGCGCCGCCAACACCGTCATCACCGAATTGTCGAGTGCCCCAAATTCGGTGTCGCGCGACCACGCGATGGCCCCGCACAAGCGTCCGCTTGGGCCCAGCGTTTGCACCACGCGGTACTCACCCGGCAACTGCTCAACGACGCGCGCGCGACGAGCCCGACCCAGCAAGGTCGTGACCGAACTGCGGATGGCGGGGGCGGCATCCGCGGGTCGGCTGGCGGATGCACGGCCGGCGACTCCGCGCCCGCTTGGGCCGCCGCGCGGAGGTTCGGAGCTGTCGCTCACGAGCTCACCGTCGGCATCAAAAATCCAGACGCCACAGTCGAGGTGCTCAGCGGCGCGGGCAGCCGCAGCAGGCAGGCGGCCTTTGCCAACGGCGGCGCTGGCGATGTCGTTTTGGGCGGCGAGGGCGCGGTCGAAGCCGGCGCGCGCTTGCTCGGCTTCGTTGTCGGCGACGAGGCGGCTGATGGCGATGAACGGGATGCGGTACGGCACTTCGAAGAGCGGGAGTCCGGCGGCAGAGCACGCGGCGACGAGGCCGGCTGGCACTCCGTGGGTGATCACTTCGGTACCGAAACCGATCGCCGCGACGCCAGCGCTCGTGAGCCTGGCGACGTAGGAATCGAAGTCGGGCTCGGCATCCGGGGCGGCGTTGTCGACGAATTGGCGCCCGGTCGTGAGTAGCAATTGGCCCTCGGTGACGAAGGGCGTTGGATCGTCGAGGTCGGAGTTGTGCACCCACGTGACGGTGCGCTCGAAGGTGTCAGCGGCGGTGAGCGGACGCAGCGCGAGACGCTCAGTCGCGATCACGTCGGCGAGGGGTGTGGGCATGGCAATCCTCCTGCTGCCATTCTGTCAGTTATTGCCGCAAAGAGTGCCACTCTGTGCCTGTTGTGCCGGGCATCCGCGAACTAAGTTGAACCAAACGTTTGCACGCCGCAGCTCGCCTGCACGAACGAACATCGTCTACACAGATTGGATACCGGTGGCCATGTCTACTTCTTCTTCCACCTCCACGGCTCCCGCGGCCCCGGCCCCGGTCGGCGGCCCCTCGCTTCCGCAGAAGCGCAACCTCGTCACCGCGATTCCCGGGCCCCGCTCGCAGGAACTGCTCGAGCGCAAGAAGCAGGCGGTTCCTTCCGCTATCGGCATCACTCTCCCCGTCTTCGTTGAAGCTGCCGGTGGTGGCGTGCTTCTCGACGTTGATGGCAACACCCTCATCGACTTTGGTTCCGGCATCGCCGTGACCGGTGTGGGCAACGCGGCACCCGCCGTTGTCGAAGCTGTCACCGCGCAGGTCGCCCAGTTCACCCACACGTGCTTCATGATCAACGGCTACGAAAGCTACGTCGAGGTCGCCGAGAAGCTCAACGAAATCACCCCCGGCACCCACGAGAAGCGCACCGCTCTTTTCAACTCGGGCTCCGAAGCTGTTGAGAACGCGATCAAGATCGCCCGCTACTTCACCGGCAAGCAGGCCGTGGTGGCCTTCGACCACGCGTACCACGGTCGCACCAACCTCACGATGGGTCTCACCGCCAAGTCGATGCCCTACAAGAGCGGCTTCGGACCCTTCGCGCCCGAGATCTACCGCGCACCGATGTCGTATCCGTTCCGCGATGGCGGAATCAGTGGAGAGGATGCCGCCGCCCGCGCCATCCTGCAGATCGAGAAGCAGGTCGGCGCCAGCAACCTCGCCGCGATCATCATCGAGCCCATCCAGGGCGAAGGTGGCTTCATCGAGCCAGCCCCCGGATTCCTGCCAGCCCTCAGCGAGTGGGCCACCGCCAACAACGTGATCTTCATCGCTGACGAAGTGCAGACCGGCTTCGCTCGCACGGGTGACCTGTTCGCCTCGAACCACGAGAACCTCGTTCCCGACATCATGGTGACCGCCAAGGGCATCGCCGGCGGCCTCCCGCTTTCGGCCGTCACCGGTCGCGCCGATGTCATGGATGCTGCCCACGTCGGCGGACTCGGCGGAACGTACGGTGGAAACCCCATCGCCTGTGCCGCAGCGCTCGCCACCATCCGCACCTTCGAAGAGTCCGGCGCCATCGAGCGTGCCCGCGAAATTGGAACCACCTTCCGTGGCCGCCTCAACGGACTCCGCGCCGGCGACCCCCGCATCGGAGATGTTCGTGGCCGTGGCGCCATGATCGCCATGGAACTCGTCGACCCCACCACGAAAGAGCCCGACGCCGCCCTCACGTCGAAGGTCGCGGCTGCAGCGCACGCCGCCGGTGTTGTCGTGCTGACCTGTGGAACCTATGGCAACGTCATCCGCTTCCTCCCGCCGCTCTCGATCTCTGACGAGCTCATCGCTGACGGCCTCGACGTCGTTCGCGACGCTCTAGCCAAGGCCTAGCTCGCGGCCAGCGGGCACTGGGCGCGCGCTCAGTGCCCGCCCACGCGGCGCCAAGCCGAAGTTCAGCTAGCGCTGTTTGACTGACTTGCAGATTTCCCCACCACGAAAGGTGCACACCGAATGACGAACTCCACCGAAACCCAGCTTCTTGAAGCCGTGCCGAACCAGTTGTTCATCGGCGGTGAGTGGGTTGCCGCAACAGGCAGCAAGACGCTCGACGTGACTGACCCGGCTACTGGCAAGGTCATCCGCACCATTTCGGATGCCTCGGCAGAGGACGGCATGCGGGCACTCGACGCAGCAGTGGCCGCTCAGGATTCCTGGGCCGCGACGCCAGCTCGGGAGCGTGGCGAGATTCTGCGTCGCACCTTCGACCTCGTGCAGGAGCACCGCGACGAGATCGCCCTGCTCATGACGCTCGAGATGGGCAAGCCGCTTGCCGAGGCCAACGGTGAAGTCACCTACGGCGGCGAGTTCTTGCGCTGGTTCAGCGAAGAGGCCGTGCGCATTTCGGGTCGCTTCGGCAACACCCCTGAGGGCACCGGTCGCATGATCGTTTCGCAGCGTCCGGTTGGTCCGTGCTTCCTTATTACGCCGTGGAACTTCCCGCTCGCAATGGCGACCCGCAAGATTGCGCCTGCACTGGCCGCCGGTTGCACGGTCGTGGTGAAGCCCGCCGCGCTCACCCCGCTCAGCACCCTGTTCTTGGCGAAGCTGTTCGAAGAGGCTGGCCTGCCCGCTGGCGTGCTCAACATCGTCACGACCTCGAGCTCCTCCGAAGTGTCGGAGCCGATCATTGCCGACTCTCGCCTGCGCAAGCTCTCGTTCACCGGCTCCACCCCGGTGGGCAAGGCGCTCATCAAGCAGGCCTCCGAAAACGTTCTGCGCACCTCGATGGAACTCGGCGGCAACGCCCCGTTCGTTGTCTTCGACGACGCCGATCTCGACAAGGCAGTAGACGGTGCGATTGCGGCTAAGTTCCGCAACATCGGCCAGGCCTGCACCGCCGCCAACCGCTTCATCGTGCACAGCTCAGTTGCTGCCGAGTTCGCGGAAAAGATCGCTGCTCGCGTCGCCGACATGAAGATCGGTCGCGGCACCGAAGACGGCGTCAACATTGGTCCGCTCATCAATGACAAGGCTGTCGACAAGGCCGACGAACTGGTTCAGGATGCCGTGAAGCGCGGCGCGACCCTCGTCGCCGGCGGCAAGCGCGTTGACGGCGAAGGAAGCTTCTATGAGCCCACGATCGTGTCGAGCGTTCCCGCCGACAGCGACATCCTGCGGGAAGAAATCTTCGGACCGGTCGTCTCGATCGTTGAGTTCACCGACGAAGCCGAAGGCGTACGCCTCGCGAACGACACCGAATACGGTCTCGTCTCGTATGTGTTCACCGAAAGCCTTGCCCGCGGAAACCGGATGATCGACGCCCTCGACACCGGAATGATGGGCCTCAACGTTGGCGTACTCTCCAACGCGGCCGCCCCCTTCGGCGGAGTCAAGCAGTCCGGCATCGGTCGCGAAGGCGGCTCGGAAGGCATCCACGAGTACCTCTCTACTAAGTACACGCTCGTTCCCAATAGCTAATGTGCGATTGCATCCCGTCGGCGCATCTAGAGGAATGCCCTCTGTGCATTGACGAGCCCCACATCACGCGCGGCTACAACTAGATTCCCGTGAGCGAGTGGCCCCACCTAGTGCCGGGGCTGCTCGCTTTCTGGGTTAACCGGCTGGGTTGACGCGTTCGGCCTGCGGTGCGCCGGGGTCGCTCGGTTCTGTACGCCGGGCTGGTTCAGGGCGCTCGGTTACGCTTGAGACTCCGCCGCACGCGCTGTGTGCGGTGCCGCGCCACCGAAAGAGTCCCCATGTCTGAGCACCTGTTCGCCACTCTGCGACGTTGGCCCGACGTGGAAGCCCCCAACCTTTTTGCGGTGGATGCCAGCGATCGCCTCATTCTTGATGAAGCTGCTCCGCAGTTGGCCGACACCCAGCCGGGGGAATTGGTGGTGATGGGCGACAACTATGGAGCGCTCACCCTCGGGGCGGCCACCTTGCACGACTGCCGCGGCATCCGCGTGTTTCAGGATTCTCTGGTGTCGGAGCTTGCTCTGGCCGAGAACGCCGGCGACCTCGCCCCGCACTACAGCTCGCACTCTTTGGGCGCCGAGTTGCTCGAGGGCGCACGGCTGGTGTTGATGCAGTTGCCGCGCAGCCTGGCCGAGTTGGATGAATGGGCCCAAGCCATAGCCCGCTACGCGTCGCCTGACGTGACGGTGATTTCGGGTGGGCGCATTAAGCACATGACCTTGGCGATGAATGAAGTGCTCGGTCGCTCGTTCGATGATGTGAATGCGGGCCGTGGACGTCAGAAGTCGCGCACGCTCACCTCGTTGGGCGCAAAGCGCGACGCCGTAGAAGCTCGCTACCCGGTCACGTCGGTCTTGCGCGAACCAGAACTTCCCGTTGATGAGCTAACAGTCAGCGCCCACGGTGGAGCTTTCGCCGGCGCAGCCCTCGACATGGGCACGCGATTCTTGTTGACGTTCTTGCCCGACATGAAACCGGATGCCGCCACCGCCGTTGACCTCGGCAGCGGCACCGGCGTGCTCGCCGTGTCGCTCGCCCTCGCCCGCCCCGGGCTGAACGTGGTTGCCGTTGACCAGTCCAGTGCCGCCGTGGCATCGACCCGAGAAACGGCCGACGCTAACGGTGTCGGAGCGCGAGTTGAGGCCGCGCGCGAAGATGCTCTCACCGAACGGCCGACGGCCAGTGCTGATCTGATTGTCTGCAATCCGCCCTTCCACACCGGCGCGACAGTGCATGCCGGCGTTGCGTTGCGGATGCTGGCTGACGCCCGCCGCGTGCTCAAACCCGGCGGCGAACTGTGGGTCGTCTTCAACACCCACCTCGGGTATCGCGACTACCTGAACCGCACCGTCGGCCCCACCCGCCAGGCCGGGCGCAACAGCAAGTTCACGGTGACGGTGTCGGTGCGGGAGTAGCTACTCAATCGCTGTGTCGCCTTACCGGGAAGAAGCGATGTGGATACTCCGGCGGCAAAGAGCGCTGGAGTGGCAGGATCGTTAAAAGCAAAACCCCGGCCGTGTGACCGGTCCTCAAACGAGGACTACAGGGACGGATCCGGGGTGTTGAATACAACACTAAAGGCAAGCCGTACACCGCTCAACTATCACAAGCACAATCCCGCTGACGTCACTCTCACCCGTATCGGTCTCGAAACCGGAGCGATTGCTAAGCTCGACCCGTGAAATCCGACACGATCTCAGCTTCCGCCACACGCGCCCTCGGGCTACTCGGCGCGCGGCTAATGCTCGTCGGCCTCGCAGCCGTGCTGGTCTGGATGCTCGCCCGCGGCTTCGATCCGGGTGCGGAGTTCCCGCCCTCACCGATGCTGCTTTCGCTCTCGTTATTGCCCGTCAACCTGCTCTCACTGTGGCTCGTGATCCGCCTGCTGCGCGTAGACGGTCAAACACTCCGCGGCCTGTTCGCGCCTCGGCGCGGAGTCGGGCTCGTCGCCGACATCGGGTGGGCTCTGCTTTGGATTGCCGTGCTCTACATCCCCTTCGTGGCAACGATCATCGGCACGATGTGGCTTCTGTACGGGGCGAACATGTTCACCGCCTTCGAAACCGTATTCGTCAACCCGGATGCCGCATCCGTCACAACACCGGTCTGGGCACTCGTGCTCGGGCTCGTCGCCGTGATCACCTTCGCACCGCTGAACGCTCCTGCCGAGGAGGCTGTGTATCGCGGCTACGCGCTCTCTCGGCTCAGCGGAGCCTGGCCAAGAGCGCTCGCGGTCACCGCCTGCTCCGTTGCGTTCGGATTGCAGCACGCGTTCTTCGCACCCACCGTTGACGCCATGATCGTCTACGTCGTGGCCTTCACGGTCTGGGGCATCGGCTCATCGCTGATCGCTCAGAAACAGAAACGGCTCATGCCCATCGCGATCTCACACTTCGTGGTGAATCTGATGACGAGCTCGCCCGCCGTCATCTTTCCTGCTCTGCAATTGGCAGGCATCATCCCTTCGTGAGTAATGGGTAGAGAGGAGTCATCCGCCGGCAGAATGACGAGATTACCTGCTTCAATAGAGCATGACGATAACTCAGGCACAAGCGGATGTTCGCCGAATCTACCGAGGCGGCTACAGCGGTCCGCTCGTGTCGGCGATCCTGTGGGCCGTCGCAAACGCGCTTTACTTCCTTGCGTCACCGGGGGTCGCGATGCTCGCCCTCTTTTTCGGAGGCATGCTGATTTTTCCGCTCTCCGCTGTCATCCTCAAACTCATGCCGGGCGAGAGCGCACTTCCGAAGGGTCATCCCTCGATTGGCCTCGCGATGCAGTCCGCCTTCACAATCCCCCTGGGGCTTCTTGTCGCGATTGCCCTAGGTGCCTACGCCCCCGAGTTGTTCTTCCCAGCCTCACTGATCATCGTCGGCGCCCACTACCTCACTTTCATCTCGCTGTACGGGATGAGGGCATTCGCGGCACTTGCCGGCGCGCTCGTTCTCGTGGGAACCATCGCCCTGTTCTTCGTCCCCGCGATTGCGCCGATTAGCGGCTGGATCGGAGCGGGCCTCTTCGCGATCTTTGTGCCGATCCTGTTCAAAGCGGCACTCCTAGTTGAACCCCGAGGCGACTAAGCGTCGAGCGCGGACGAGGGCCAGCGTCGCTGGGCATCTGGAACAAGCTCATTGAGCTCGGCGCTCACGGCCTCATCGACCCTTCACGAAAGCGGCCGGGACTGTGGCATCTCACGCTCTTCGATTGGAACAATGGTGCGGGCCCGTCAGTCCGGGCCCTCTAAGCTTCCAGAAAAGCATCGATCGCTCGCCTAAACGCGAGGGGTTGCTCGACCCAAGGATAGTGCCCGCTGCGCTCAATCACTTCGGCGACCCCAGACGGAAAAAGGCCTGCGAGCGCGACCACTGGGGCGAGGCCAGTGAGGCAGTCCTCGGCGCCGGCGAGTACAAGCACGGGCGCTGAGATATCTTCCAACCGCAGGGCAAGGTTAGTTGGCGGGCTGACGCTGAAATATGCCTTCGTCGCGGCCAGACTCCAGTTGCCGATCTGGGCGTGGGATTGCTCCTTCGCGCCCCACTGTGCGTAGCCTGCGGGCGCTGTTTGCTGCTGCCACGCGTTGTAACCGGCATCGTCCGTTACGAGTGGACCTGCAGCTAGTGCGGCGAAAGCTGATTCGAAAACCAGGTCTCCCTGTCGTTTCTGGCTCAGAATGTCGGCATCGGATGCTTCGCCGACGAGATATGTCGCCGGAGGGGTGATCAGCACCATCCGGGCAAGAGATTTCGTGAACTGGGCGGCGTACGCAATGGCCAGCCTGGTGCCAGCGGAATGCGCCACAACAACCACGCGATCGAGACCTAGGTCGATACGTAGGCGTTCGATGTCGTCAGCTTGACTCCAGTACGAGCCACGCTCTTCGACGACTCGCATCGGCGAGCGACCCACACCTCTGAGGTGGGGAACGATAAGTTGGTGACTTTCGCTGAGCCCGGCGAGATCGCCTAGATAACTGGGATGGCGCGCGGCTCCCCCGGCAAGCAAAATAATCGGGTCACTGTCGCCGCCCACGACATCGTAATGAAGCGTCGCCCCGTCGGAACCTTCGTAGCTTGGCATTACTTGAAGCTACACGGCGCCACCGAAGGAGAGAACTGCTCCCTCGAGAACCGAATCACGTCCACCACGGAAGAAATTCGACGGTGTCGTTCGCAGCACCGCCCGGGCGGAAGCTGCACTCCCACCCCGGCACCGGAACGGGCATCCACGCTACTGAGTAGCTACCGCCACCGCCCGCTGCTCCGCCCAGCTGCTGGCCGCACTCCGCAGTAGCCGCGCCATGGCGCAAAAAGTATGGCCCAAAGAGAACGACGGCGAGCGTCAGCAGGAGACCCGCCGCTGCGACAAGGACGTGCGTGCTCTTGGCACGCCGAAAGACTTGAGCCATACTCGGCAGCTTACTCCCGCGAGAACGCCGAAGCACGCGCGATCTGCTCGGGCGTCGGCGTGACGCCGGTGTAGCGAACGAACTGCGCTGCGGCCTGGAGCGCGATGACTTCGGCGCCCGTGATGACGAGCTTTCCGGCATCCCGAGCGGCCCGAATGAGCGGGGTCTCGGCCGGGAACGCCACCACGTCGAACACCGTTTGCGCTGCGCGAATGTGGTCGGGCGTGAACGCGAGTTCGTCGGCAGAGTCTCCCGCCATCCCGAGTGGGGTGACGTTGACGATCACCGCGTGGCCGGGTTGCGGGTCGACGCTCACGGCGCGGTAGCCATACTCCGTGGCGAGCGCTTCGCCAGCCTCGACGTTGCGAGCGAGCACGGTCAGGTCAGCGAAACCGGCACCGTGGAAGGCGGCGACGACCGCTTTGGCCATGCCACCCGATCCGCGAACCAGTACCGACAATGACGGGTCGAGCTGGTGGCGTGCGATCAGGTCGGCGACAGCCTCATAGTCAGTGTTGGATGCCGTGAGCACGCCGTCATTGTTCACGATCGTGTTCACCGACTCGATCGCTGCGGCGGAGTGCTCGACAACATCCACAAGCTCAAGCACTGCCTCTTTGAACGGCATCGAGACGGAACAGCCCCGGATGCCCAGGCCCCTGACCCCGGCGATGGCATCCTCAATGTTGCTGGTCGTGAACGCCTTGTAGATGAAGTTCAGGCCGAGTTCTTCGTACAGATAGTTATGAAAGCGCGTGCCCAGATTGGAGGGGCGTGCGGCCAGCGAAATGCACAGGGTCATGTCTTTATTGAGGATCGGCATTGACCCATTATGGCCGCGGCGCAAACGAGTATCCCGTGCTCAGCACGGCGGCGGGGACGGGGACGGGTTTAGGTTGCCAGCGGCGACTGCGAAACCTCGACCCGCCCACACCCGACGGCTTCAACCCAATCCCAGATTTTTTCTCACCATCAGCGCAAACTGCGGACTACCGCACTATCGTGAAGTCATGGGGATCACGCTAGCAATCATCGGTGTAGCAGTTGTCGTCCTGCCCTTTCTCTGGCCGCTGTGGCGAAAATGGGAGATATCTCGAGAACGCGAAACGAGTCCCCGAAAGCGGATGTCGGGTGGATTCATCGCCCCGTTCGACGAAGTTTTTCATCCCACGGCATACTCCGCACATCTCCTGTGGGAGGCCGAACAATCGATCCCTGCTCCCGCCCCTGACAGCGACGACGACAACGCACTGCCCGATCTCGCCGACGGCAGAATAGTCATTCATGTGAATGACAACGCCTGAGCGCACCAAGTCAGCGTTACCAACGCATCACGCACTTCGTCTCACGCTGTGCGTCACGAGACGTCGCAGTAATGCCAGAGAAGCATCAGTTAGAGCGCACAACTGATACCTCTCTGGCATTAGTGGAGCACGCTCCGCAGGAAAGATGGCTGCGGTACGCTCGCCCGAGGAGCCAATCGTGAACTTAATTCAAGCTAGGGAGCAATACCTAGTGTGACTAGCGATAACGAGATCATCCGGAGGTCGTGGGATAACCCTGCGGTCTTTGCGGAGATGTACGACCGCCATGCGACATCCGTCTATCGGTATGCGGCACGGCGAGCGGGCGTTGACACAGCGGATGACATCATGGCCGAAACTTTTCTGGTGGCGTTCGAGCGGCGAAACCGCTTCGATAGCGCCTTCGAGAGTGCTCTGCCGTGGTTGCTCGGAATCGCGACAGTGCTGATCCGCAAACATCGGGGTTCTGAAGCGCGGTTCTTGCGGGCGGTTGTGGCTTCTGGGCCACCGCGACGGTCGTTGAGAATCACGATGATCGCCTCGACGCAGACCTCTCCGTTCGCGCTTTGGCGGGAGCGATTCGCAAGCTGCCTGCTCGCGACCGGGATGCACTGCTGCTGTATGCGTGGGGCGACCTCGACTATGAGGGCGTTGCACTCGCCTTGAACATTCCCGTTGGGACTGTTCGGTCACGTCTCAATCGCGCGCGGCGAGTGCTGCGCCTATCCGCTGGCATCGCGCCAGCACAGGAGGTGGATCGTGGACGAACTTCAACAGCTCCGAGCATTCGGTAAGAATGTTGCCGATCCGTCAGCAGACGCTCTCAGCCGAGGCCGCAGAGGTCTCGTGGAACACATCGGGCTACAGCCAGCAATCGCTAAGCCCAACTCGAAGAAGCGCTTTGCGTTCTTCGGCGGCACCACCGCCCTCACCGCTGGCGCACTCGTGGCGACTCTTGTATTCACCGACGTGCTCGGCTTGGCCAGCTGGCAAGGTGGGGCGGATGCTGCTGCCGCATCCGCACTCAGCGACGCTGCGGCCGCCGCCATTGAGAATTCCGATCCAGTTGTGGGCCCCGGCCAGTATTTGAAAGTCGACACCGAGGCGGTCTTCGAAGGAGGCGGGCAGACCGCAGATTGGGAGAACTTTGCCTATCTCGGAACCCAAAACTCACAACTGTATATTCCTGCCGACCACTCAGACGAGTGGGTTCTTGTAACCGAACCGCGTGCAGCGATCAAGGTCTTTGGCGAAGGCTTCGAAGAGGAAGCGCAGGAGGCTGCTCGGGCAACCTTCGATAAGGAGGAAATCAGCCGGGCGCCGTACGGCGGATTCGACAATTCGAAACCTCGAGACTGGAGATTGGATGAGTTGCCGCGCGACCCCCAGCGGCTGCTCAACTATGTCTATCGAGTGACTGCAGGTCACGGCGTGAGCGCCGACGGGCAGGCGTTCGATTTTATCTCCACAACGCTGCGAACAGGTGTGGTTCCCGCCGAGCTTCGTGCGGCGCTCTACCTGGCTGCAGCCGGAATACCTGGCGTCGAGATTACCGATGAGGCTGCGACCTTGAACGGCCGAACCGGAGTCGCCTTCGGCCGAGAAGAAAGCGATGGATTTCTCCATGAAATCATCATCGAGCCGGATACTGGGCTCCTCATCGGTGAGCGCACCGTCCAGCTAGTCGACAGCAAGCTTGTCTCGGTGTTTGCCGGAGAAATTGTTGGGTGGACAGCTATCACCACAACTGTGGTCGACGAGGCGCCGACAGGTGGCACCCTCTGCGGCAATGGCGGCGAACCGCTCAAAGGTCTTGGCAGCGGCCAGTGCACTGACCCCGATAGGCCACAGACCGACTGACTTTTGACCAAGGTCCTCGTATCGAGTACTTGTCATTTCTTTCGTGCCAGCGCACGATGAGAACATGGATTTCACCGGAGTTCTCCCCGAAGACGCGCCTGACCCACGGATGCACCACGCTGAATTGCTGCACCACATGCCCATCCCGGTGATGGGGTTCGCCGGGCAGAGCGCGCTCGACGAGACGGATGTCGGCATCAACTTCGCCACCGACAGCGACGGTTATTCCTCCATGACCGCCAGCATCTCAGCCATCCTGTGGCGAAATCCTGACAACAAGGCTGACCCCGCGAACCTTGCTGAGATGGATGACAGCACTCGCCGCGCGATTGAAGAGGTGCCACCATGGCCTCGACCAGAGTGGTTGATTGAGCGGGTCGAAATGATGCGATACCCGTCGCTGTGGGAGGTGGTCCAGACGCATTGGCACCGCGAGGAATCAGAGCTCAACGAGCTCGGCCTCCTCCTCAACCAGCACACCAATTACATCCTCATGAATCAATTCCGCGAAGAACTCGGACTCAGCGCGCACGATGGGGAGGCGCCGACACTCTTGCCAGAGCGCAGAGCTACGCGGCCCATTGACGTCGCGATCGACGGAGACATGGTGCGTGGCGTCGAGATGGACACGGATCCTTTTGTGTACGCGGTGGGGGCGAAACTCGCGAGCGGCGGCACACTCACCGCCGTAGTTGCCCGCGAGCATCTCCCGTTCATCACGCTTGAGTTCGCCACTCGCGATCAGCAGAAATGAGAAGCATGAAGTTCCGCAGCAGACTCGCGCCTAAGCTGCTGCCATGACGACCCTGACCTTCCGCGCAGCAACGACCGACGACATCCCCGCCCTGGTTGCGCTGGTCACGTCGGCGTACCGCGGCGAAGCCAGCCGCACCGGATGGACGAGCGAAGCCGACTTGATCGATGGCGAGCGCATCGACGCCGCGGCGCTCGAAGCGGATCTCACTCGCACGCGTTCAATAATCTTGCTCGCCGAACGTGGCGACCAACTCGTGGCGTGCGCGCATGTGGCGGATGTCAACGGCGCGGGCTACTTCGGGATGTTCGCGGTCGATCCCACTCAGCAGGGCAGCGGACTCGGATCCATCGTGCTCGCCGAGGCTGAGAACTACGCGGCTCGGGAGTGGGGAGTCACCGTGATGCAGATGACCGTGATCGATGTGCGGGAAGAACTCATCGCGTTTTACGAACGCCGCGGCTACGTGCGCACCGGCATCACTAAACCGTTTCCCTACGGGGATGAGCGCGTCGGCACTCCGAGGCGCGATGACTTGCAGTTCGAAGTTCTTACGAAGACGCTCGCGAACTCCTCTCGCAGCGCAGGATTGGAAAACGTCTCATGAAGCGCATCGTTGTGTGGTTCTCTGTCGTCGGCGGCCTCGGCCTGATCACCGCCATCACCCTCACCGTAATCGAGGGCATGAACTACCGCCTTCGCGAACAACAGGGCCTCGACCCGGCCTGGGCTTCGCCCTGGGTAAGCACCACTACCATCGTCGGCATCGGGCTCTTCGCCATCTCCGCGATTGTTCTGCTCGCGATCGCCGTGAGCCCCGCCGAGAAAACTGGCGACCCGACTACTCCGCGATAATCTCCAGCGCGACGCCCTCGCAGGCAGTGCGCTCGAGTTCGGCAAGTGCGCCACCGCGCACGGCGTCGCCGGTCGCGTGACGCGGATCCGTCGAGATAACGACGCGGCCGACGCTGTTGACGAGGGTCACTTTGTCGCCGAGTTCGGCGAGCTTGGGCAGCAGCTGCCGTTCGACCGAATCGATGAGGAGATCGAGGCCAGCGACCCCGACGAAGGTGCCGTCGATGTGCACGGGCGCGGCGATCGTGATCGTGTATTCATCACTGCAGAGGTAGTCGACATAGGGCCCGGCAACGTGACCGCGACCGGTCTCCATCGGCACACGGAACCACTCGAGTTCGCTGTAATCGATGTGCTCTTTGTTCACCGATTGCGCGGCCAAAAGCAGGCGTTTGGGGTCATCGCCCTGCCACCACGAGAGGTGGTTTCGCTCATCCGTCAGCAGTCCAACGGCGGCGATGAACCCGGCACCGTAGATGTGAACATCGGGCAGCGCAACCGTCGCGAGAGCGTGCGGTTCCACTAGCGCGTCAATCTGCTGAGACGAAAGCGGGCCGAGGTTTCCGGATGCCGCTAGCTCGGTGCCGAGCAGAAGTGCGGTGGCTTCGAGACTGGCGATCGGGGCGCTGAAATACTGCGAGACGATGGCCGCCGCGCGAGCTGCTGTGCTCGTGCTCGTTGCTGTCGTCATCGCTGCGCCGCGTTATGGCTGGTAATCATCGGGTGCCGCCTACTCTGACTGATCCTGTTCGTGGCATCTTATGCACCAGATGCCCTGCACCGCTAGTTCAGCGTGATTGCGACTGCAAATCGATGAGGGCGTTGATCACGGCATCCACCATGCGTTCGGTGGCCGCAACGGCTTCGTGGTCGTCGCCGGCTTCCACCGCATCCACGACACTCGCCAACAGCGCAGGTTGGGCCTGACGGGATGTCTCATCCACGTCAATCAGGCGAAGCATCGGTGACATTTCGGCCTGCAATCGCATCTGTTCACGAGTGAGACGGGCCGACTGGCTCAGCGCGACGAGTTCGATCTGCGCATCGTCGAGGGTGCTGCGCCACTGTTCGAGATCTGACTCGTCGAGGCGGGCCAGGCGCGAGCGCACTTGCTGCACCTCCGAGGGCACCGCTCGGCGCGCTGCCAAACGAACGCAGGCGGCGGTAATGGCCGCATAGTGGGCGCCCAAATCGCGAAGTGCGACGCGGGATGTTGCCGACAAGGCGGTGCGCGCGTGGGCAACCGGATCGGCTGAGTCCGCCACGAAGCTGCCGCCATTGCGACCGCGACGAGTCACCACCAGGCCCTGGCTGCGCAGAGCCAGCAGCGATTCGCGCACGGTAGTCGGTGCTACGCCGAAGCTTCGAGCGAGGTCGTTTTCGGAGGGAAGACGCTCCCCTGCCCGCAGATGGCCGCCCGTAATTGCGCTGGCGAGACGGCGTTCCACGAGCTCGGCGCGACCGGCATCACCGATCGACTGAAAGAGCGCACCCTGCAAGCGGCCGGGCCTCGAGGCATCGCGAGAGCGTGCGGTGTCATCGGCGACCACCGCACTTTTTCGCGGCGCGTCTGCCGAGTCGGTCGAGTGCATTGGCCAATTCTCGCACCGATCACCTGAGCCGTTGCCCTTTTGTGACGATTCGGACACACGCTTGAAATATGAACTCTGGTTCTATAGGTTTACTCTCACTCAGAGATCACCGTCGTTCCAAGGAGTCACTCGTGCATGCGTCCGCCCAGCAAGCCCCGTCCACCACGGATGTCACTCCTGCGCCCGGCGCCGTCAGCCTCGCCGGTGTCTCCAAGACATTCGGTGAATTCACCGCCGTCGAATCGCTTGACCTCGACGTGAAGCCCGGCGAGTTCCTCTCGATGCTCGGCCCCTCCGGCTCGGGCAAGACCACCGTGCTGCGGATGATCGCTGGCTTCGAGAACGTCACGAGCGGCAGCATCCACCTCAGCGGTGTCGACGTCACTCAGGTTCCGCCCCACGCGCGCCAGGTCAACACGGTGTTTCAGGACTACGCGCTGTTCCCGCATTTCACGATCGCCGAGAACGTCGGGTACGGCCTCCGGGTTGCCGGCGTCAGCCGGGCCGAACGGGCAACCCAGGTAGGCGTCGCGCTCGAGCAGGTTCGCCTCTCGGCCGTGGCCGACCGCCTGCCCCACCAGCTCTCGGGCGGCCAACGCCAGCGCATCGCTCTGGCTCGCGCGCTCATCCTGCGCCCCCAAGTGTTGTTGCTCGACGAACCGCTCGGTGCGCTCGACAAGCAGTTGCGCGAAGAAATGCAGATCGAGCTCAAGCAGATTCAGCGCGAAGTCGGCATCACGTTCATCTTCGTTACGCACGACCAAGAAGAAGCTCTCACCCTGAGCGACCGCGTCGCCGTCTTCAACAACGGCCGCGTCGAACAGGTCGGCACCGCCCGCGAAGTCTACGAATTCCCGGCTACCGAATTCGTCGCCCGCTTCTTGGGACTCTCCAATCTCATCCCCGCCGAACTCTCTGCGGATGGCGTGCAATCGAGCGTGCGCCCCGAACGTGTGCGCCTGCTCACCGCCGACACCGCGGCGAGCGCCGGAGCCGTCTCCCTCCTCGGCACGGTGTCAGAAACCGTCTACACCGGACCAACCACGCGCTTTCTCGTCGACACCGAATCGGGTGTTCGCGTGATTGCCGAACGAGCCAACGACCATCACCCCTCCGCCGAATCCGCCTTCGCACGCGGCGACCGGGTGCGCGTCGAATGGACCACCGATCACGCTTCGCGCATCGGCTAACAGATCACCCCTGCAATACCGGCGATTCCGGCACAACCGGGCCAGCCACATCCACACCAGCAGCACAGCACAGCACAGCACAGCACCCATTCATCACATCAAGGAGTAATCATGAGATCTAAAATCATGACCGGCGCAGCGTTCATCGCTGTTGCCGCTCTCGCCCTCACGGGCTGTTCGGCTGCAACCGACAGCACCGCAACCGGTGGGCTTTCCATCGACGTACCAGATATCCCCATGCTCGAAGAGTTGGGCGAGATGGAAAGCGAAGTCAACATCGTCGCGTGGAGCGGCTTCGTTGAGCCGGCATGGTCCGACGAATTCACTGAAGAAACCGGATGCACGGTCAACCGTCGCGTTGCCGGCACGAGTGACGAGATGGTTCAGCTCATGCGCACCGGCGACTACGACATCGTCTCCGCTTCGGGTGATGCGAGCCTTCGTCTCATCGCCGGTGGCGACGTTCAGCCGATCAACCTCGACCTGGTTCCCAACTTCGGTGACGACATCGTTGAGGGCATGAAGGGTCAGATTTATGACACCATCAACGGCCAGTCGTACGGTGTTCCGATCGGCCGCGGCGCCAACATCCTGCAGTACAACAGCGATGTTGTGACCGAAGAGCCCACGAGCTGGGATGTTGCGTGGGAAGCTGACAGCCCCTACGCCGGCCAGATCATCGCGTATGACGCACCGATTTACATCGCTGACGCTGCCGTGTACCTGATGGCTCACGAGCCTGACCTCGGCATCACCAACCCGTACGCCCTCGACCAGGAGCAGCTCGACGCTGCGATCGATCTGCTCAAGCAGCAGAACTCGATCGTCTCCGAGTACTGGGCCGACCCTGCCGCTCAGATCACCTCATTCGCCGGCGGCACCACTGCGCTCGGCACCTCGTGGGAGATCCTGCGCAAGCTCACCGACGACGACAAGTTCAAGAGTGTTCTTCCTGAAGAGGGTTCGACCGGTTGGTCGGATGCCTGGATGATCGCCGCCGAATCAGAATCGCCCAACTGTGCTTACGCCTGGGTTGACTACACGAGCTCCGCCGAAGTGAACGGTGCTATCGCTACCAACTTCGGTATGGCTCCCGCCAACGCTGCTTTCTGCGACACGAGCGACGAGGCCGCAGCACACTGCGAGTACTTCAACGCAACCGACGAAGAGTACTTCAGCAACGTGTGGTTCTGGACCACTCCCATCGAGCAGTGCATCGATGGTCGCACTGACGTCACCTGCACGAACTTCCAGCAGTGGACGGATGCCTGGCTCTCCGTCAAGAGCTAGCTAGCCCGAGGGGTGGGCGGCCTCGCTCGCTCACCCCTCATCCCTCGCTCGACCAGCAGCTCACGAGCTCGACTTCTCGACACGCACCTCAACACGCACCTCAACACGCACCAACCGATCGGACTCCCATGAATCGCCGCGCGCAACTCTCGGCCTTGCTGGCGCTGCCCATGCTGTGGCTCATCGGCATCTACATTTTCTCGCTCGTCATGCTCCTTGTGACGGCGTTCTGGGTGACCGACCCGTTCACCTCCAAAGTGAAACCGGGCTTCACTCTCCGCAACTTTGAGCAGATCATCGCGAACCCCGCGTATGCCACCACCTCGCTGCGCACTCTCGGCATCGCCCTCGCGGTCACGGTGTTGAGCATCCTGATCTCGGTTCCGCTCGGAATCTTCATGGCGAAGGTCGCCTCGCCCAAGCTGCGCGCCATTCTGGCCGTCGCGATCACCCTCCCGCTCTGGGCCGGCTATCTCGTGAAGATTCTGGCCATGCGCATCACCTTCACCGAAGAAGGCTTCTTCAACTCAATGCTTGGACCGCTCGGCATCAGTGGCCCTGGCTTCAGCATTGTCACGGTCGTGCTTACGCTCACCTATCTGTGGCTCCCTTATATGGCGGTGCCGGTGTACACCGCGATCCGCCAGCTGCCACCAAACCTGTTCGACGCCTCGTCTGACCTGGGCGCTGGGGCTGGGTTCACGATCCGCACCGTGGTTCTTCCTCTTATTAAGCCCGCGATCATTGCCGGCTCCATCTTCACGTTCTCGCTCAGCCTCGGCGACTACATCGCCGCCAAATTTGTCGGTGGGTCAACCCAGATGATCGGCAGCATCATCGCCTCGAACATCAACCTGAACCCTCCGATCGCCGCCGCGTTCTCGCTCGTGCCGATCGCCTTTGTTGTCATCTACCTCGTCAGCGTGCAGCGCACCGGCGCACTGGAACGGATGTGATGCCGCCATGTTGAGACTCTCCCTCGGCGCCAAGTTCACCCTCGGCACTATCGTCGCGATTGCCCTCGCGTTCATGTACATCCCGCTGTTCCTCGTCGTGATCAACTCCTTCAGCGCCGCGCGCCTATCGAGCTGGCCGATCGCCGAGTTCTCCACCATCTGGTGGGAGAAGGCGTTCGTGAGCGAACCCATCCGGGCCGCCCTGCTCAACTCGGTAATCGTGGGCCTCGGCGCAACGACAATCGCCCTCATCCTCGGCACGCTCGTGGCCTTCGCCCTGCAGCGCTACACCTTCTTCGGCAAGCAGACCGTGAACCTGCTCGTCGTGCTACCAATCGCCCTACCCGGCATCGTGACCGGTGTCGCCCTCAACAACACCTATAACCAGGTGCTCGAGCCGATCGGCATTGAGGTCGGATACTTCGGCATGATCATCGCCCACGGCACCTTCTGCATTGTCATGGTCTTCAACAACGTGCTCGCCCGCTTGCGCCGCATCAACCCCAGCATCGAAGAAGCCTCCCGCGACCTCGGAGCGACCCCGCTGCAGACGTTCCGGCTCGTGACGTTCCCGCAGTTCCGCAGCGCCTTCGTTGCCGGCGCGATTCTCGCTTTCGCGCTGAGCTTCGACGAAGTTGTGGTCACGATCTTCACGGCCCCGCCCGGAGTCGACACCCTGCCGCTCTGGATCATGAACCAGATGGCACGACCCAACGAGGCATCCCTCGTCAACGTCGTGGCAACCGTCGTGATTCTCGCGTCGTTCATTCCCGTGTGGGTCTCGCAACGCCTCGCCCGCGGAGCCGACGAGCGCGAATAGCGAGGCGCGACTAGCGGATGGCCGGCTCGCATCCGGCACCGAGTCCTTAGCGACCAGTACGTGATTCCGTGTTTCCCCAATACTGTGAGAGAACTATCGCGCGCCGGCGAATACGAAACGCGCCGACAGCACCCGCCAGCGCAACGAGGGCGAGGCTGGCCGTGGCGATCGGAAGGCTAACGGCTCCCAGCCATCCCGCCACCGGATAGGTCACTAGGAAGCACGAGTGCGAGAGCGCGAACTGCGCGGTATAAACAAGATTGCGGTTAGCAGGCGTGGACGCGTCGGCAAGCAACCTCGACGATGGCGTGCTGATGAGGGAGCTCCCCATGCCGAGGACCAGCCAGGTCGCGAGCAGTGCCCACCATCCGGTCGAGGTGGTGACAGCGAGAATGGTGACGGCGATGGCAGCAATCAGCCCACCAACGACGACGACGACTCCGGCGAGCATCGTGCGCGTCACGCCGATGCGATCGGCAAGCCTCGGTACGTTCACCGCGACAATAAGCGAGCCGACGCCATAGGCACCGAGAGCAATTGCCAACGCAGCATCGTTTAGCTCGAAGATTCCCTTGGCATAGACAACGGAGTTCACGAGAACCAGCGCAGTTCCCGCTGCGACAACAACATTTGTCAGCATCAGAAACCGCAAGCTCGGGGTCCGAAAGAACACCAATGCGCCAGCCGGAAGCCGCTGCCAGAAGGTGCCGGATTCCTGATCCAATGGATGCCGCGGAAGTGCAGTCGCCACGACCAGCATCGCAGACCCAGCGAAACCAATCGCAGTGCCAACAAACAAGTTGTTGTAGCTGACAACGGTCAGCAACACTGCGGCGATCGTTGGGCTCAGCAAGGCCTCAAGGTCGTAAGCCATCCTCGATAGCGATAAGGCCCGCGTATAGTCACGTGCCTCGGGCACCACGGCAGGGATTAGCGACTGGAACGCTGGAGTAAAGGTTGCCGACGCGGACTGCAGTATGAAAACCAACACATAGATGTGCCACGCTTCCGTGACGAAGGGCAGCATCAGCGCGATTGCGATGCGCACGATGTCGGCCCCGACTAGGACAGCCTTTTTCGGAATCCGGTCGACCAGCGCCGCGACCACAGGTGCAACACCCACATAGGCGACCATCTTGATAGTGAGAGCCGTTCCCAGCACTCGGCCAGCGGCATCCCCGGCAAGATCGAACGCCAGTAGCCCCAAGGCGACCGTGAGTAACCCTGTCCCGAAAAGGGCAATCACTTGCGCGCTGAACAGTGCTCGGTAGGTCCTGTTGCGCAGAACCTCGATCATGCGTGGTGCGCGGGCGATTCATCCACTGTGTGCTCGGCTTGAAGGATGGCCTCGATTACTAACCGTTTCGCGTGCTCGTCGGTCAACCGATAAAACACACGATTGCCGTGCTTGCGCACCTGCACGAGTTTGCCCCACCGCAACTTTGCTAAATGTTGAGACACCGAGGCCGGACTGCGGTCCACGATGTCGGCGAGATGGTTCACCGACAGCTCGTCATCTTGCAGCGCCAACACGATGCGAATTCTTGTGGCATCTGCCAATAGCCGAAATACCTCAACCGCGATCTCCACATAGTCGTTATCCGGTTGAATTTTCTCTATCTTCGTATCCGCATGCATGCTTAGATACTACGCCAGCACACCTCTACCCCTACCGACTCGAACGCGTGCGAACCGTCACGACCTGAGCCGCGACAATGGCGGCCGCGACCACAGCGGCCACGATCACTGTAAAGAGATCGCTCTGAACCTTGAGAACCGCGAACGGGATCAGGATGGCGAGATCCAGCACGATGGTCAGCACCGGAAGCCAGATTCGCGCCTCAATCTTGGCCCGCAGTCGGCGGATAACTCCCCACTGCACCGCCATATCCATCGTCAGATAGAGAAAGACTCCCATCGACGCGATCTGGCTGAGATCGAGAAAAACGGTGACGAGAATAGCGAGCCCCGCCGTGATGACCATGGGCTGATGCGGAACCGACTTCGGCAACGACGGAGCCTGCTTCATCTCCTGCAGCATCCCGTAGAGCCGCGACACTGAGTACAAACTCGCGAGCAGCCCCGAGAGCGTCGCCACCACGGCAATCGCAACGGTGATTCCGACACCCCAAGCGCCGAAGAACGGTTCCGCAGCTTGCGCCAATGCGTAGTTGCGAGCATCCACAGCGCCGCTCGCACCGATGCTCGAACTCACGGACACCGTGATGAGCAAGTACAGGAAGGTGCAGATTGCCAGCGAAATAAGGATGGAGCGAGCAATGTTTCGCTTCGGATCTCGGATGTCGTCACCCTGATTGGTGATCGTCGTGAAGCCCTTATAGGCGAGAACGCACAGCGTTGTTCCGGCCAAGACCCCGACGATATTGATGGGGTCGCCAGAAGATTTCGCCGAAAATCCGTCACCTACCGCCGCGACGCCAATCAGACCCGCAATAGCGAGAACTGCGATCCCGATGATCTTGGCGACTGCGGTGATTGTCGCCGAGCGTTCGACCATGGTGTTGCCGATGAAGCTCACAATCGCGGCAGTGACGATTGCGGCAACGCCCAAGATGGGAACCAGAATCACAGAATCTTGCAGCCCAAACGGCCGCAGCAGGTAGGTGCCGAAGGTTCGCGCCAACAGGCTCTCAGCCACCACCATCGAGACGTACATGAATAGCGAGAACGAGCCGGCGGCGACTCCCGGCCCGTAGGCATCCTTCAGCAACATCGCGATCCCGCCCGATGAGGGATTCACGCTGGAGTAGCGAACGTAGGAGTAGGAGCTGATAGCGGCGACTATCGCGCCGAGCAAGAACGCGAGCGGGAAGAAGTCTCCAGCGAACTCCGCGACCTGGCCGACGAGAGCGAAAATTCCCGCGCCGATCATCACCCCCGTGCCTAACGACACTGAGCCCATGAGCGAAATTTTGTCTGTACGTGTAGCCATGCGAGTACCTATCTGTTGCGAAGCCAATTGAGCCTTGCACGACAGCAATGGCCCGCCGCCCGAAAACGGCGGACCCTGCGTCGCTACAGCGAACTAATGATGTTCCGCATGAGCGAAATTTCAACGGTCTGCGCATCCATGACCTCTTGGGCAAGAGCAAGGACATCCTCATTCTGTCCCGAATCAATCTCCAGCTCAGCCATGTCGATCGCGCCCTCGTGATGCACAATCATCTGCTCGAGGAACAAGCGAGACGCATCGTCTCCGTTCGCTGCTTCGAGGTCGGCCATGTCGGAGTCACTCATCATCCCGTCACCGTGACCCATGCCGTCCATACCGTCTGTCATCCCGACACCCCAGCCCTCTAGCCACGAGGTCATGAGCTCGATCTCGGGGCCTTGAGCTGCCTTGATCTCTTGGGCGAGCGTCACCACGCGCTCGTCGATGCCGTCTTTCTCCAACACCATGTCGGCCATCTCAACCGCCTGTTCGTGGTGCGGAATCATCATGGCCGTGAACATGACATCCGCGCTGTTCGCGTCGGCGACCACTACCGATTCTGTGGGCGACGAGTCAGGGTTTGACGCTACTTCCTCCATAGCGTTCGCACACCCCGAGAGCGTCAGCAGTGCGGTTAGGGCGATTGCGGCGGTCGCCGCGAAACGAGTTTTCATTTCTCAAGTTCTCCAAATAGGTCACAAATAGGCGCGGGACCAGAACGGTCCAGCGCAAGGCGCGCCGACACTGAGTCGACAGTGCTCCTCTTAAGTGCGACTAATGCAGAGAGTGGTGAGATCGGGGCGCGGCGGCGCTGTGCGAGCCCATCCCGTAAAGAGCGCATCAGGAGTCCACCGCAGCTCACGACGCTGACCCCATCCTCGAATGAGTGTGGGTGCGGCAAGGAGCAGGGAAACGGTGAGCAGCGCGAGCACGCACCACATGACGATGGTCGAAGCCTCGACTCCGCAGCCCGCACAATCCACGCTCGAGAGAGCCGAGCCGTTCGAGGTTGACTGATCGACAGCACTACTGCCCATCGCCATCGTGGACGACATCGCCATGTCCGAATGCGATGTGGATGAGACGAGCGAGTGCATTGCCACGATGCCAGCGATCAGCGTCAAGGTGAGTCCCGCCATCGCAACAAACTTCCACGCCCCGGAAAAGAAAGCGGACAGCGTCGGCCGCGGGCGCTGGCGCGGTGCAACATCAGCGCGACGAAGTGCTCGCTTCGCGCTGAGTTGTGTCATTGCTCGTACTCTTTTCAAGGTCTGGGATTTCGGCTACCTTCCAGAGATTCTGTTCTATCATCCTGAGCGATGCCCGAGTTTTCTAGCGCGGAGTGAAGAGCAGCTGCGGCACCCCGTCGAGGTCGGTGCGAGTGACATCGATCCCGTAAACCGGCTCAAGGTTTTCGGGCGTCAAGACGGTCGCCGGGTCCCCCGCGGCCATGACCTTGCCGCCTGCGAGCAACACGAGTTGATCGCAGTAGCGGGCCGCCAGGTTGAGGTCGTGAAGCACCACCACGGTGCAGAGAGGCAGTGCAGCAACCACCGTGAGCAGCTCGTGCTGGTAGCGCACATCGAGGTGGTTGGTGGGTTCGTCGAGCAGCAGATGAGACGCAGCTTGCGCAAGAGCCCGGGCGATGAGAACGCGCTGACGTTCGCCGCCCGAGAGTTCGTCCATGGAGCGGTCACGCAAGTGCAGCGTTCCCGTGTCGACCATGGCTTGCTCGGCGGCACGCTCGTCTTCATCGCGGTAGCTTTGCCACCCCGAGATGTGTACCGACCGGCCCAGGATCACCGAATCCCACGCCGTGAGCGGAAGACCTGATGGCTCTTCTTGAGCAACAATCGCCAGCCGGCGTGAACGCTCGCGCGCGGTTAGAGCGCGGGCGTCATCCCCATCAATCATGATCGCTCCCGCCGAAGAATCGAGAGCCCCCAAAATTGCACGCAGCACCGTAGATTTGCCAGAACCGTTGGGGCCGATCAGCCCTAAGGTTCCGCCATCCAGCGCCGAGAGGGAGACTCCCGCCACGGCGGCGACCTGCCCGTACTTCACGGACAGGTCGCCGACAGTGATCATTCGGAGAGAGTTGCGGCGCTGTCGATGACGGTGCGCAGCCCGCGAATGGCGTCGGGGTCAGGAGCCAGATCTGACGCCAAAACGCCGATCACGGCACCGTTCTTCACGGCCGTAAGGTCGCTCGTTCCGGGCTCCGCAAAGAACAGTTCCTTCGCGGTGTCGAGGTCTTCGCCGTAGAGTCCGTAAGCAATCACGATGACCTCGGGGTCAGCATCCAGCAGCGTTTCGATATTCGTTTCGAGGTAAACAGATTCCTCTGCGGCGTAGACGTTGCTCATTCCCGCGCGAGCAAGAATGTCATTCGCGATACCGAGACCACCGCGAGCGGAGAGCGTGGATGCGGGCGAGAAGTAGTAGATGACGGCTGCAGACTGGTCTGCTGCTGCGCTGGCATCCGCTTCAAGCTCGTCGAGTTCGGACTGCAGCGCGGCGACGTTCCCGGCCGCAACATCGCTCGTGTCGAAGACAGTGCCGAGGCGTTCGATGTCGGCGAAGATCGCGTCGAAGTCGGTCGCTGACGTGAGCCCAGCGTCGTGGCTGCACTCGCCATCGATCACAATGTTGGTGATTCCCGAAGCAGCGAGGTCTTCATCGGTGGAGTTGAAGAGTCCATAACCGACAACAACGTCGGCGTTGGCCCCGACAATTTTCTCGGTGGTCGGGTCAGAGGGGTCGACGATCTCGACGTCGGAGAGGTCGACCGACATTCCCTCGGGAAGCGCTGCGCCGAACTCGCCCGAGCGGGCAACGATCAGGTCAGCCGCGCCAGCAGCGTCGAGCAACGACAGTGCCGACGTTCCGATGGTGAGAATGCTCTGCGGCTCGCTCTCAATCGTGAGGTCAGCCCCACAGTTGTCGATCGTGATTGGGTAGCTCGCTGTGGTTGCGGAGTCATCAGCCACGGTCTCGGTGGAGGTCGCGCAGCCGGCAACACCGAACACGATGGCAGCGGTGGCGACCGAAATCAGCGGCAGTCGTGCCGTGGTTCGTCGGGTCATGGTCAGGGTCATAGCAGGTGGTTCTTTCTTGTTGGGTGCGGTGTGTGGTCGGGTGACCGGGGTGGTGAAGATGGTTCGCGATCGCGGGCTAGCGGGCGTTGAGCCGACGAACGAGGGCGATCAGGAGCGGCGTGCCGATGAGGGCGGTGAGCACGCCGAGCGGCAATTCGCGCGGGGCAAAAGCGGTGCGGGCGAGAGCGTCTGCCCAGATCAGCAGGATGCCGCCGAGCAACCCCGCGACCGGCAACGAGACTCGGTGGGTCGAGCCGACGAGGCGCCGGGCGATGTGGGGAACAACGAGTCCCACGAAACCGATCGCGCCGGAGACCGAGACCGCAGCAGCAATCGCCACGCTGACGATAAGCGCGGCGAGAGCCCGAAAACGGGTGGGGTTGGTGCCGAGAGCCCGTGCGGTGTCATCACCGATGGCGATCGCGTCGAGCTTTCGCGACCACAGCATCAAGAAGAACGCGGCGATCGCGACCCCGGCTAGGGCGATGGGCAGCGACTGCCAACGGGCCTGACCGAGCGAGCCGAGCATCCAGAACAGCACCGCACGGGTGCCATCGCGGGAGTCGCTCGCGAACACCAAAAAGTTAGTGAGGGCTGCAAGGGCGAAGCTCACCGCGATGCCGGCAAAGACGAGGCGGGTCGGGATGAGGCGTCCACCGAGGCGGGCGATCGAGAAGACGAGAACGATGGCGGCTGCGGCTCCGAGGAAGGCACTGCCCGTCAGGGCGAGAGCACCGGCGCCAGCCCCAAAACCGAAGAGGATGCTGGCCGCGGCGCCCGTAGAGGCTCCCGAGGAGATGCCCAAGAGGTATGGGTCGGCGAGAGGGTTGCGCACGAGCGATTGCACCGCGACGCCGGTCATTGCGAGAGCAGCGCCAACGAGAATTCCCAAAACAACGCGCGGCACGCGGATGAGCCACACGATGTTGTCGTCTGATCCGGGAGTCTGTTCGCCGATTCCAAAAGCATGAAACGCAATGACGCGGGTGACGATATCGGGGCGAATGGCGACGGGCCCGATGCCCACCGTGACGATGGCCGAGGCGAGGAGGACGACGCTCAGCGCGACGATCCAGGCTGCTCCGCGACGCAGCGAGCGACGAGGTGCGCGGCCCGGTGAGCGGCCCGGTTCAGATTTTTCTTGCGGCGAGCGCGGCGCGGGTGGCAACGACGGAATGCCTGATGATTCCGGGGCAGCCGGGGTGGTGGAGGCACCACGCGGGGTTCGCACTATTGCTGTCACGGTTTCGTTTCGCTCGGGGACTGTGATACTTAATTGATAACCATTCTCATTAATAAGTCAAATTAGACCGAGGCTCCGTGATCCACCTCCGCCTTCTCCGGCTCGCCGGAAATTCCACCGCACTACTGAGCGCCGTAGTTCTCGCCGGCATTGCTTTGAGCGCCGTAGCTGTCGGCCAGGCGATAGCCACCGCCGAGCTCTTCACCGGCATCGTCACCGGCGCCGCCTTGCAGAGCCTCACCGGGGCGACCATCGTTTTCGCGGGTGCGCTACTGGTACGGCCCGTGCTCTCGATGGCACGCGAATTGACCGTGCACGCGGTTGCCGGTCGCATCAAAGTGCAATTGCGCAGCCGCATCCTCAACGCCGAAATTGCAGCAGGCCCGCTCGCGAGCAGCACCTCCCGCAGTGGCGAACGCCAATCTCTCCTCGTCGATGCGGTCGAAAACCTCGAACCTTACTTCGGGCGCTACCTGCCGCAGCTGGCCGTCACCTTCGTCACCGGTGTATCGCTCGTGATCGCGCTCATCATCGTCGACCCCGTCGTGGGAGTCACCATCGGTGCTATCGCCCTAGCCGTGCCGTTCATCCCGCGCTTCTGGGATGCCGCCCTCGCCGGCCGCGGGGAGCAACACTGGGCCGCGTACTCCTCGCTCCATGCGGATGTCGTGGACTCGATCCGCGGAATGCCCACTCTCAAAGCGCTCGGCGCCGTGCACCTTCGCCGCCAGCAACTCTCCGCTGCCGGGGACTCGCTGCTCGCCGCGACGCTCTCTCAACTCAAGCTCTCGCTGGTCGAATCGGGCCTCACGAGCTTCTTTCTCGTCGCCGGGCCGGCCGTCGCTTTGCTCGTCGGCGCGGCCCGCGTCAGCAGTGGCGAGCTCGCCCCCACCACTCTCTTTCTCGTGACGATGCTGTCGTTCGAGGTATTCCGGCCGTTCCGCGATCTTTCGCAGTACTGGCATGCGGGCTACGCCGGAGTTTCGGCGGGCAACCGCATTTCGGCCCTGCTCGCGAACGCCGAGACTGTTGCGAGCACGGGCGACGGTGCCCAGGCGGCCAGCGCTAAGGCGAAGGACACAACACAGTCGGCTGTACCTCGCGAGGCTCAGAGCCTCCAGCATCCGGCCGCCCACTCCACCGCCCATTCCGCCCCTATCGCCGTGCACGCCGACAAGGTGAGCTTCCGCTACCGCGGGGCGGAGAGCGATGCCCTGCACAACCTAAGCGTCAGCATTCCGACGGCATCGACGGTCGCGATTGTCGGCGAATCCGGTTCAGGAAAGTCCACGTTCGCTTCGGCTGTTCTCGGTTTCGCGCAGCCCACCGCCGGCGACCTGCTGATCAACGGCACGTCCACGGCGACCCTCGGGCACGAAGGATGCTCGCCGCTGGTATCGCTCGTGGCGCAAGATCCCGTGCTCTTTACCGGCAGCATCCGCCACAACCTGCAGCTCGTCGCCCCGCAGGCCAGCGATAGCGATCTCTCGCGCGCACTCTTCGATGCGGGTGCCGAAGAGCTGCTCGATCCGACCCGCGGCGGTCTCGACGCTCCGGTCGGCGACAACGGCGGCCTACTCTCGGGCGGCCAGCGCCAGCGCCTCGCGATAACTCGCGCGCTCCTGCGCGACAGCCCCATCCTGCTGCTCGATGAGGCCTCGAGTGCGCTCGATGCCCGCCGCGAGAACGCGATTCTCGAGCGACTGCGCGAGACCCGACGGGCAGACGGTTCTGCTCGCACCGTGATCGTGATTGCTCACCGTCTTGCGCCCATCCGCAGCGCCGACCTCGTACTCGTTTTTGAGAACGGATGCCTCGCCGAGTCGGGCACCTACAACGACCTACTCGCGCGCGACGGCGTTCTCACTCGACTGCACGCCGCCCAAACTTCGGGGGTTCTGGCATGAAACGCCTGCTGCTGAACTCGACGCCCGTGCGGTTGCTGGGCCCGATCATCCAATTGCTCTCGGTGCTGGAAACCCAGCGGATGCTGTTGCTGCGGTCGACGCTCAGCATGACCGCGTTCCAGCTGTTCGCAGCCGCGACCGGTGCCCTCAGTGTTGGTCTGGCCGCCGCCGTGACGACACAATCCACGGACGTCGACCTCGGCTCCGGACTTGTTGCGGTGCTCGCCATCGGCCTCATCATCGCGGTCGTCGCGAACGGGCTCTTCACCTGGATTGAGTCGTGGTTGAGCCACGTGCTTGCGTACCGCGTGATCGAAACACTGCGCCTGAAAGTGCACGATGCCATCGAACGCATCACTCCCGCCGGCATGAAACGGCGCCGCGCCGGCGAGGTCGCTGGCTCAGCAATGGCTGATGTTGAAGCACTCGAATGGTTCTACGCTCACACGCTCGGTTCCGCCGCGAATGCCGTGGTCGGGCCACTCATTGTGACCGCAACGCTGGTTGCGCTCGTCGGGCCCACCGGCTTCATCGCCCTCGGTGGCGCGCTCGTGCTCGTTTCCATCCCGTGGCTATTCGCCTCGCTTCAGGCTCGCCAAGGGCGCGCTGTTCGCACCGAGCTGGGCCGCCTGACCGCCATCTCGTTCGAGGGCGCCGAGAGCCTGCGCGAGATCCTCGCCCTCGGCCTGAGTGCTCGCCACGTCGACGAAGTGCGCACCGCTACCCGCCGCCTGCAACGCCGCAAGCGTTCCTTCGCTCTGCGCTCGGGCATCGAGACGGCGCTGGCGGATCTTGTTGTCGCCGTCACGACCATCACCACCCTGGTCGTGCAGGCCGAACGTGTCACGTCAGGCGAACTCTCGGCGAGCTTGTTCCCGGTCGTGCTCGTGCTGACCGCCGCCACGTTTGCCCCCGCTGTCGCCATTTTTGCCGTCGCGCAAAAGCTAGGTGATGTCTCTGCGGCGGCTGAACGAGTCCTCGACGTTATCCACGCGCCGAGCGTCGTCGCTGACCCCGTCGCGGCGGAGGCTGACTCTGCTGCAGCGGATGCCGGCGGTGCCGGTGCTGCTGGTGACTCCGGCAACGCTCGAACCCCCGGCGCAATCACCTTCGCCCACGTGCACTTCAGCTACACCGACGCTGCCACCGCCACCGAACCCGTGCTCAACGGAATCAACCTGCAGGTGGCCGCGGGCGAAACCGTCGCCATCGTCGGCGCCTCCGGTTCAGGAAAGTCGACCATGGGATCGCTGCTCGTGCGCTTCTGGGATCCCACTCAAGGCGACATCCTGCTCGACGGAGTGCCGCTGCGATCGCTCGCGGGCGAACGCGTGCGCGACGACGTGCTCATTGTTGGCCAGCATCCGTACCTCTTCCGTGGCAGCGTGCGCTCGAACCTGCTGCTGGCACAACCGGATGCCACCGACGACGAGCTGTGGACCGCTCTCGACGATGCAGCGCTCGGCGCCACGATTCGCGCGTGGCCCGAAGGCCTCGACCACACGATCGGCGAGGCCGGAGCGACGCTATCGGGCGGCCAACGCCAGAGGCTCGCCCTCGCTCAGGCGTTCTTGCGTGACCCCGCCGTTCTCGTTCTCGACGAAACTTCCGCCCACTTGGATGCCGTGAGCGAAGCCGAGGTCGGCAACACCGTCACTCGCCTCCGCGCGGGCAAAACCACGATCATCATTGCCCACCGCATCGCGACGATTGCTCGCGCCCCGCGCGTAGTGCTCCTGAACAACGGCAGCATCCTCGCCGACGGCAGCCACCAGGAGCTACTGGCCACGAGCGAGGACTATCGATCGCTGCTCGGCCAACCGACTGCAGCCTCTCCCGACCACTCGACGGTCCTGTCGAGTTCCACCGCAACCGCAGAGAGGAGGTGACAACTATGCAGACCATCGCCATTACGCCGATCGCCACCGAGCGCAACGAGGACCAGATCCTCGCTCCGAACGCGAACAACCACGGACACGTGTCCACCGCATTCGCTTGGGCCTAAGCCCCCGCGTTTAACAGAGGGTGCCCCGCTGCTCGGCGGCGGGGCACCCGAAAACGCCCCCACTTCTCCTCCACAGGGGCACTACATCAGCTTTATTCCCCCTGTTCTCCCTCCAGTTTTCGCTCCCCGCCCGCAGGAAGGCATCATGCCCAGCACCGTCACCACCACGCCTCGCCTCGAGATTCGCGCTCTCCCCAGCGACCGCACCCTCATCACGACCCCGCGGGGCAACTCCTTCGCTCTCGATCTCCCCGCCGACACCGTCGTCGCCCTTGTGGAGGCGCTTTCGAGCGGCACCGTCTCGCCGAAGTTACCCGCCGATTGGGAGACGAACGCCGCCGCCCTGCGGGAACTCCTCACGGCCGAAGACGTATTTGCGAACGCGAACGGCGACGACTCGATCAGCGGGAACAGCACCACCTCCGACGCAGCGGATGCCGCAGCCCCGTCGAACGATCTGGTCGCCTTCGACGACAGCGATGGCGCGACCGCGAAGCCGAGTGACCTCTTGGTGATGGGAGATCGCGCGACGGGTTCCGCTCTCGTCCGAGCCATGGACGCGCTCCGTGGCTCTGCCGACGCCGACTCGGTGCCCGCAGTACGTGTTGTTCCGGCGGATGACTGGCAGCGTGTCATCCACCGCGCCTTCCGCACGGGCGAACTGCTCGTGCACTGCCTTCGCGGCGGCGACGATGCGACGCTGATCACCTTCGACCGCCTGTGCTCCGATGCCCGCACGCCCTGGGTTGCCCTCGAGCTCACTCGCGAGACTCTCTGGCTCGGCCCGTTCGTGAGCCCCGGCACCGGTGCCAACTACGAAGACTTCGCGGCCCGCCGACTCGCTGCCGCGTTCGATCCGATCGCTCACCGTGCGTTGCGCACGCCCGCCGTCGGCGGCGACAGCGGTGCCGCCCCACAGTTCTTGCCGTCAGTGTTCGAGACAGCAGCGCGCACTCTGGCTGACACCGCGGCTCAGCGCGGCGACGTCGTGCTCGAAATCGCCACAACGGGCGGCGCCACCGATGACGCCGGGGGCGCAACCACTGGAACCACCGCGACGGCAATCGAACACCCCGTCCTCCCGCTGCCCGCGAGCGTCATTTCGCACTCCTTGCCGCACTCGGTGAGCGACCTTGTTGATCCCGTGACTGGCCTCGTTCAGCGCACTCGCGCTGTGACCCACCACCCGAGCATCCCGGCCTCCCTCGCCACCGCGCAGAGCGATGTCTGCAACATGCGCCGAGTCTCGCGCTGGGCAAACAACACTTCGTGCCAGGGCTCGGCATTCAACGATCCCGAACAGGCAGCGGCAAGCGCGGTGGGCGAAGCGGTCGAACGTTACTGCGGCAACCTGCTCGACACTCTGCCCGTCACCTTCGGCAGCTACCGCGAACTTTCCACGAAGTCAGCGGTGCGGATGCTCGATCCCGACTCGCTCGTTCTGTACTCCGACGAGCAATACGACACCCCCGGTTTCCCCTTCGTGCGCATGACGGCGGACCTGCCCATCCATTGGGTTCCCGGTCGCTCGCTCACGACCAACGAAGACATTCTGGTGCCCGCAAGCATGGTCTACGTGAACTGGTTCACGGCCGGCTACTCGGCGGCCCCCGTCACCAACTTCTGCCCCTTCGCCGGAATCGCCGCCGGGCCGAACATGGAGTACGCGGTCGCCTCCGCGCTCGAAGAAATCATCGAACGCCACGTCACCATGGTGTGGTGGCTCAATGGACACCAGCACGATGCGATTGTTCCCACGCCCGAAATGGATGCTCTCTGGGCTGACGTTCCGGACTCCTACGGCCAGCGCCCCTCGATTGTCATGCTCGACAACGAGTTCGGCGTTCCGGTAGCGGCAGGCATCCTGCACAACGATGTCGACACTCTCGTGAACGTCGGGTTCGCCTGCCGCAACACGGCCGAGGCTGCCGCGTTGAAGGCCTGGACCGAAGCGTGCACGCTGCAGGAGGGCAGCCGCGATCTGCTGCGCACCGATGGTGCCCACTGGGATGCGATGGCGCGCGGCGAACTCAACAGCCGTTCCTTCAAGCCGTGGCGTGCCGACCGCGCCTACCTCGACTCCTACCGTGACGACATGCGGGACTGCGACGACCTCATGGTGCAGCAGCAAGTGTTGCTCGACCCCCGTGCGGTTGACCGCGTTGCACCGCTCGTTGATCGCCCCGCGCGCCGCCCCATCGGTGACATCCCCGGCTTGCCCGACCGCTCAGTCGCGGGTTACCAGGCTGCCATCGAAGCACAGGGTCACGAAGTGATCGTCGTAGACATTACGTCGGCGGATGTCGCGAGCACGGGCATGGCTGCGGTGCGCGTCATCGTTCCCGGAACGGTGGGTAACGCGCCAGCCGCTTTCCCGTTCCTGGGCA
This sequence comes from Salinibacterium sp. NG22, assembly GCF_015864925.1. Lineage (NCBI taxonomy): Bacteria > Bacillati > Actinomycetota > Actinomycetes > Micrococcales > Microbacteriaceae > Salinibacterium > Salinibacterium sp. NG22. Next base: position 1,579,939 of record NZ_JADYWG010000001.1, read on the forward strand.
AGCGTCGCGTGCAAGATCTCGCGGTGGAACTCGGATGGCGCGACACACCCCTCGCCGAGGCCGACCTCAACTACTTCCCGCTTCCGCACGCCTAATGGCGGGGACGACCCGGGACACCGCTGACGAAAGTGGCGCAGCAGCCGTAGCGGACACCACGTCGGCGGAGACAGCGGCGGTGGCGGTGGCGGCGACGGTCGCCACCGCCGAGCGGGAGCTCGAGCAGCGCATCGCGCTCTCCACGCTCACAACAGACTCATGCCTCGCCGTCGGCAGCGATGGCCAATTGTGGCATCTAACGGTGGCGGCGAGCACGGTGACCGCCGATGTTCGGGAACTGCTCCGCGCCGCCGTGCAGCCGACACACCTCCCGCGAGCGTCGCCCTTAGATGTCCGGTTCGATTCGGTGCAGGAAATGCTCGGCCTTGCGCGACTCCTCGACAAGAGTGCCGGCGGCTGCTCCTGTGACTGCGGCAGTGATGACAGCGACACCGACAGCAACACGGGTAGCGACAGCGACGAGCCCGCGATGTCGCTCGGCGCCCTCTTCCCCTTCGCTGGGCACTGGCATCGACTCCTCCTCGAAGCCGGGAGCGCGGTAGCGACCGCCCAGTTCGCCGTCGACTGTCTCGCGGCAACCATCGCCGACCCCGCCACGGCAGCGGCCCTGATGGTGCCGGCGGACACGGCATCCCCCGCTACCCGCAGTGCGGCTCTCGACCTCAACGACGACTCCATTCCCGCTCCCCTCGCCGGCATCCTCGAACGCTGGACCGATAGCCGCTGGGTCAGCCACGCCCTCACCCCGTCGCCGCTCGTTGACCCGGTGACGGGCATCCTGCACCGAGTGCGACGACGGCCCGCCCTCGCGCCGCTCCCCGCCGGGTTTGTGCACTTGCACGCCGAATTGCCCCACCTGCAGAGCGTCAAGGCCACGTTCACTCCGGATGCTCTGGCTCCCGCCGGAGCGCTCGACGACGGTCGGCGCTCTGAGGCCGAGTTGCTCGAACCTGCGTTGCTCTCGGGCGTCGCGCACTATTGCGGTGCTGACCTTGAGCAGGGCATCCGCACGCGCGCTTCGCTCGCTGAACTGCAACACAGCGGCGAGCGAGCGTTCGAGCTCGCGTCGTGGCCGCCACACGATCCCACCTTGCACGCGCTGCCCGGGTTCCCCTTCGTGGAGCTGCGCTCCGACACCCGCATCGATTGGGTTCGAGGTCAGGATGCGGCGGGCGACATCTGGGTGCCGCAGAGTTTGGTGTTCGCCGATTACCTGCGCGGCAGTCGCAACTCAGCACTCGCCACGAACACCAACAACCTTGTGGGGCAACAGGCCGGGCGCACTCAGGCCGATGCCGTCGAACGAGCCGCCGCCCATGCCGTGGCCCACGACGCTGTGGCGGTGTGGTGGTCATCGACCGCCGCCGCGAGCGCGGTGCCATTACCGCAATCGGTCGCGACCGTTTTCGCGGAGTCCGAACTGAAGGTTCGCATCCTCGCCATCCCGTCGACCACGGGCATTCCCGTGCGTCTCGCCGTGGTGGATGACGTGAACAACACCATCCTCTCGCTCGGGTTCGCGGCACACACCGACGACGACACCGCGAGCGAACTCGCCATCGTGGAAGCGCTCATTCAGCACGCTTCCGCACAGGATCTCGCGCAGGAGAACAGTCTCATTCGCGACTCCGCCGCGCTCGGCAATGGAGCGATTGCCGGGCTAGTGTCGTGGGACCCGCAGCGTCGCTACGCTCACGCGTTCGGCTCAGAGCATCGCGGCCTCATCGATCCAATGGCGCACGTGCAATACGGTCTCGATCCCACTGTCGTCGAGCATGCCCGTCAACGCACGCAACCCCGTCTGCAAACACAGCAGGGCTTGTCGTCAACCACCGGCAGCGCAGCCCCCGATGCCTCCAGTTCCGCAGCACCACCAGCCGCACCGACCTCGGTCACCGCCGCTGTCTCCGCCACCCTCATCACCGTGGATGTCACGACCGAGCGCGTGCGCGCGGCAGGCTTCCACGCGGTGCGAGCCATCATCCCCGGATTCGCTCGCTTGCAGCCGGCAGCTTTTCCACTTGATCCACTCGGCCGCCTGACCGAGGCTCGCGAATCGCTCGGCTGGGACGCCGCTCTCGCCCCGGGCCCTTACCCCGGCTGGTGAGGCACCCTGCTACTCGCGGTTCGCTGCCCAGGTTTCAGACTGATCATGCGCGAAGTGCACCCAGAGAGTTCTCGCAAGACGGCGCAGCTGAGGGTACAGCGTGCTCCACTGCTGCTTGGTCGGCGAGCCCAATTCGATCGCGACGGCCCGCACCGCACCGTCCTCAGCAAAGATCGTCACGCCGGCGAAATCACTGAGCGCCAGATCCGTGGTTTCTTGAGTGACCCACTCGGCAGGGTCGGTGATCGTGCCACCACCACCGAGGGATTCGTCCATGGCGAGGAGAGCTTTGTGCAGTTTTGCTACGTTGAGTTTCTTTCCCGCGGCAAGGTTGTCGGGGTCGTACCGGCGCGGGGCGAGCATGAATTCTGACTCTTCGAGCTCCGCGTAATCCTTGGTCAATTCCTGCGGATCTTCCGACCCTCCAGGCGTGCCGCTCATTTCGACCATTGCCATCCCCTCACCGAACCCATAAATTGAGTTTCACCCAATTATATGAATCGGCGGCGCGATTGAACCGTGCGTCACAGCTCCCGCGTTACCCCAATTCGAGCGTCAGCACCGCATCGTAGATCTCCATCGCCTCAGCGATTTCGGCAGGCGTGACGACACACGGCGGCAACACATGGATGCGGTTCTCCGCCACAAAGGGCAGCAGACCGCGCTCCACGAGGCCAGCCCGAATGCGCCCCATCGTTGCGGCCGGCACGGGTTCACGGGTCGCCCGATCGGTCACGAGCTCGAGAGCCCAGAACACTCCGCGACCGCGCACTTCACCGATCGACGGATGCCGTTCGGCCAGAGCCTCAAGCGCCGGCCCGAGGTGGTTCTCCGAGATATCGCGCACGTGCTCAAGAATGCCTTCGGAGGCGATCGTGTCGAGTGAGGCTACGACGGTGGCGGCAGCCAGCGGATGCCCCGAATACGTCAACCCGCCGGGGAACACCCGGTCGTTGAAGTGCGCCGCAATCGGGTCGTCGATGATCACACCGCCGATGGGAACGTAGCCCGAGTTCACTCCCTTGGCGAAGGTAATGAGGTCGGGTCGCGCATCGAAGGCGTCGAACGCGAACCACTCGCCGGTGCGCCCGAAGCCGCACATCACTTCGTCGAAGATCAGCAGGATGCCGTGCTGATCACACAGTTCGCGCACGCCGGCAAGGTAGCCGGGCGGCGGAAGCATGATGCCCGGAGTCCCCGGCACGGGTTCGAGCAGCACTGCGGCGATCGTCTCTGCGCCCTCGGCCTCGATCACGCGTCGCAAATGCTGCAGCGCACGTTCGCTTTCTTGCTCGGGCGTCGTCGCCCAGAACTCGGAGCGATACAGGTAAGGGCCGAAGAAGTGCACGTGGCCGCGCGCGAACTCGTTGGGGATGCGACGCGGGTCGCCCGTGGCCACAATGCTGCTGCCGGTGTTGCCGTGATACGAGCGGTACGCCGAGAGAATCTTGTCGCGCCCGGTGTAGAGCCGCGCCATCCGCATTGCATTCTCGTTGGCGTCAGAGCCGCCATTCGTAAAGAACACGCGGTTGAATCCCTCGGGCGCAATGGCAGCCAATCGCTTTGCCGCCTCGCCACGGGTGATGTTGGCCGTCGGCGGTGAGATCGTTGCGAGCAGCTGAGACTGCACCCGGATAGCTTCGAGCAGGGCCGGATGCTGGTGCCCCAGATTCACATTGACGTGCTGGCTAGAAAAGTCGAGATATTCGTTTCCGGCGTGATCCCACACGCGGGTGCCGAGCCCACTCTTGATGCTCACGGCCGCAGCATGGGCGGGAGTCTGCGCCGACCACGAATGAAAAATGTGCGCCTGATCGAGCTCGAGCGCGTAGGCATCGAGGTCGGGGGTGTTCTGCTCGGTCATGGCGCGAGGCCTTTCGATCCGGGGTGGCAAGGAGATGGTGAGATGGTGGTGCGGGGCGCTGGTGTGACGCCGTGAACGCAACGAATGCCGCCCTCACCAGAGTAAGGGCGGCATCCGACTAGCGGTTATTCAGTGTGACTAGTTGCCGCCCTCGAGCAGGGTGACGTCGATCGGTGCGAAGCTGGAACCGGTGGTGTCTACACCCTCGGCTTCGAGCTCTTCAAGTGCCTGCATGATCCAGTCGTTCGACCATGCTGTTGCCGGCGGTGCCGTGGTGATGGGGCTTGCGCCCGTCTCGTTGACGGCACTGATGGCACCTTCAACGGTGCGGTCCCAAGCGGCTTCATCGATGACGCCGATGCCGTTCTCGGCCGGCCAGATCAGCTTGTTGGTCTCGTTGACCATCCACAGTTCGTGGCTGGGGCCCCAACCGGAACCAGCAGCGACGGTGCCTTCGGCAGCATCTTCAGGGTTCTCAGCCGAGTAGATCCAGCCCTTAACAACGGCCTTGAGGAACTTGACCGTGGTCTCCTGGTAGTCCTCGTCGCTGTCGAGACGGTCGGTGTCAGCCCAGATTGCATCCTGGAGCATGGCGCCTACGGTGTCTTCGTAGCTGATGACGTTGAAGTCTTCAGGCTGGTACAGCTCTCCGGTGTCGGGGTCGGTCGACTCAAGCAGCTGAGCGTACTCGTTGTACGTCATGGCCTGTGCGGCATCGATGTCGCCCTGCAGGAACGCGTTCATGTTGAAGTCCTGCGTGATGATCTGCACGGTCGAGGAGTCGAGTCCTTCAGCAGCCATTGCTGCGAAGATCTCCCACTCGTTTCCGAAGCCCCACGAGCCAATCTTCTTGCCCTCGAAGTCAGCGACGGAGTCAATGCCCGAGTCAGCCCACGACACCTGAAGGGTGCCCGACTTCTGGAAAATCTGAGCAATGTCGGTGAGGTTGGCGCCCTGCTCGATGGAGCCGAGAACCTTGGGAACCCAAGCTACGGCGTAGTCAACGTCGCCGTTGGCGAGAGCGTCTTGCGGAACGATGTCGCCACCCGACGGGATGATTTCGACGCTGAGGCCTTCTTCTTCAAAATAGCCCTGATCGGCTGCGGCGAAGTAGCCAGCGAACTGTCCCTGAGGGAGCCACTGGAGTTGGAGCTTCACTTCGGTGAGGGCTTCACCAGATTCGCTGGTGGGCTCTTCGGCGGTGGAGCATGCTGCGAGGAGGACCGCTGCCGTTACGGCGAACGCTCCAGCCGCGAGTGCGCGGCGTTTGGTGAACTTCATGTCAGACCTTCCAGATTCACGGTGCAAGTGGATACTGCTGGTAGAGCTGGTGGAGCGGTTATCTCCTTTCCTTCTCTCTGCGGGGTGCTGTCATCGGGAGCCCCCGGTCGGTACACGGCGCAGCACTAGTCGTTCGAGTGCGAGCGTCGCGAGGTAGAAGAGCAGACCGAGAGCGATGGATGCCCCGACATAGGCCCACGCGCGGGAATACGCGCTTGAGGCTGCCGAGGTCGCAATCAGGCTGCCGAGTCCGCCGCGTGGTCCACCGAAGTATTCCGCCACGAGGGCAGAGATGACGGCGAGCGACGAAGCGATGCGGATGCCAGTGAGGATAAAGGGGCGGGCTGTCGGCAGGGTGAGCGAGCGCAACATCTGTCCGGAGCTTGCCGCGTAAGCCTTCATCAGGTCACGGTGCACTGGCCGCGTTTGGCGGAACCCGCGCAGGGTGTTGATGAAGATGGGAACGAACGACGCGATAGCGGCAATCGCTTGGCGACCGAACTGGCTGTCGGCCCCAAACATGGAGTTGAGCACAGGGGCGAGAGCCACGATCGGAACAACCGCGAGCGCGGCAATGATCGGTGCACTCATCTGGTCGGCGATGCGCCACCGGGCGGCGACCGCCGCGAGAACGATCCCGAGCAGCGAACCGACGAGCAAACCCAGGAGGCTGTTCGTGCCGGTGAGCACCGTTGCCGAGACGACGGCTGGCCAGTACGCGACCAGTTCCGCCATGATCGATGTCGGGCTCGGCAGCAGGTAGTCGGAGACGCCACCAACGGTGACGAGAAACTGCCAGATGGCGAGCACGATGATTCCGAGCGTGACGGGCGCAACCACGCGAAGGATCGACTCCGTGCGCGGGCTCCAGTCTTTGCTGCGGGTGGCTCCGGTTCCGGCGCCAATGATCGCGTTGGCTGTCGTGTTTGTCGTCATCGGGTGTCCACTCCCCTGGCGGCGCGCGGTGCGGGGTTTTCCGCATCCGAGGCTCCGCCGTGCAGTGCTTCACGCACTTCGGTCACCATCTCGAAGAACGAGGATGCTTCGCGCAGGTCGTCGTCACGTTCTTCGCGGCCGTCAGCAGCATCCAATCGCATCGGGATGATGTCGCTGATGCGACCGGGCCGCGGCGACATGACCACAACGCGGTCGGAGAGGAACACGGCTTCAGGAATCGAGTGCGTCACGAATACGACAGCAGCTCCGGTGTCGGCGGCGATGCGCACGAGGTCGGTCTGCATCTTCTCGCGCGTCATCTCGTCGAGGGCGCCGAACGGCTCATCCATCAGCAACAGTCGCGGTTGCTCTGCCAGCGAGCGGGCAATCGCCACACGCTGCTGCATTCCGCCCGAGAGCTGGTCAGGAAAACGATCAGCGAACTCGGTGAGGCCAACCATCTCGAGCAGGTCAGCAACGCGAGTGCGCCGAGCAGCGGATGCCACCCCGTGCAGTTCCAGCGGAAGCGCAACGTTCGCTGCCACCGTGCGCCACGGTAAAAGCCCGGCCTGCTGAAAAGCGATGCCGTAGTCCTGGTCGAGGCGAGCCTGCGTCGCCGTCTTACCGAACACCGTCAGCTCCCCCGAAGTCGGAACATCGAGGTCAGCAATGAGTCTCATGAGCGTTGACTTGCCACAGCCCGACGGGCCGATGAGGGAGACGAACTCGCCGGCCTCAACGGTGAGGTCGATTCCTTCAAGCGCGTGAACGATGCCCGAGGCAGTCTGGAACTGTTTGTTGAGACCGCGAACGGCAACAGCAGCATCCGAAACATCGGTCGTCACCGTTTCTGCGGCGGGAGTGGTGGTCGGGATCTGGTCGCTCATGCGGCCTCCTCGGTTCGTCGGTAGTCCTTGAGAATGATGCCGAGCAGTGCAACGGAACCGGCCGCCACAAGGCCGAGCACGATTGCGCCGAAGATGGGGCCCCACGCCTTCGAGGGGTCGCCCGATGCTTGACCGGCAAATTGAATGAGTAGGCGTCCGATGCCGCCTTGAAGTCCGGTCGATACTTCCGCGACAACCGCGCCGATGACAGCGTTCGCTGCTCCGAGTCGCAGCGCAGGCAGAAGGTATGGAACGGCTGCGGGCAAGCGCAGTCGCACGAGCGTCGGCCAGTAGCCAGCGGCATACGTGTCGAAGAGCTCAACGTGGATGCGGTCGGGAGACTGCAGCCCCTTGAGCGCACCAACGGTGATCGGGAAGAACGCCAGATAGCTCGCAATGAGTGCGACCGACATCCAGTCTTGCCACTCGAAGGAGCCGATCTCGACGCGCGAGCCCCAGCTCTTGACGATCGGCGCAAAGGCGATGAGCGGCACGGTTTGGCTGATGACGATCCAGGGCAGGAGGCCGAATTCGGCGAGACGCCAGCGTTGCATGAGGAGCGCAAAAACGACTCCCACAATCACTCCGACAGCCCAGCCAGCAGCAGCGATTCCGAGCGTCATGAGCGAGGCAAGCGCCACGACTGCCCAGAGCGGAAGCGCACCATCTGCTCGCGTGACGGGCTCCGCGAGCCGCGTCATCATGTCCCACAGGTGAGGCATAGCGAGGTCGGTCGTGCGCGGAAGCACGCGAAGTTCGCCGATGAGCACGCCGTTGTCGGGACCGAAGAACTTGTAGCCCTCCCAGATGAGTGCGATGAGCGCTACGCCAGCGATGCCCCAGAGGAAGCCGCCGAGCAGCCGAGTGCGCGCGGGGTTAGCCACCGCACCCGGCGAACTCGCAGGGCGGACGGCAACCTCCCCACGCTTATCGTTTCGGGTTGCCGTCATCGGGTTAGACCTTCGCCGTCACTGTTTCGGTGAGGGCCGGGATTACCGTCTCGCCGTAGACCCGCATGGTCTCTTCTTTGTTGTCGTGCTGCAGGTAGCCGGCGAACTGATCGACACCGAGCTCGCGCAGCTTCTCGAGCTTCTCGATGTGCTCCTCAGCGGTTCCCATGACGCAGAATCGATCGACGATCTCGTCGGGCACAAACGCCGCGTGCGTATTGCCCGCTTGACCGTGCTGGTTGTAGTCGTAGCCTTCACGCTTCTCGATGTAGTCGGTGAGAGCCTTCGGCACGTCTCCGTCAGAGCCGTACTTCTTCACGATGTCGGCCACGTGGTTTCCCACCATGCCTCCGAACCAGCGGCACTGGTCGCGCATGTGCTCCCAGTCATCACCGATGTACATGGGCGCTGCAACGCAGAACTTGATCGACATCGGGTCGCGTCCCGCAGCTTCAGCAGCGTCGCGCACCTTCTTGATCATCCAGGCGGCAATGTCGAGGTCAGCGAGCTGCAAGATGAAGCCGTCTCCGACTTCACCGGTGAGCTTGAGCGCGAGCGGGCCATAGGCCGCAACCCACATCTCGAGCTCAGAGCCCTTGCTCCATGGCAGCTGCAACTGCGCTCCGCCATATTCGACCGAACGCGAGTTCGCGAGTTCGCGGATGACGTGAATCGACTCCCGCAGATCCTTGAGGGTCGTGGGCTTGCCATTGGTCACGCGCACAGCCGAGTCGCCGCGGCCGATGCCACAGACGGTGCGGTTGCCGTACATCTCGTTGAGCGTGGCGTAGGTTGACGCCGTGACGGTCCAGTCGCGCGTGGCCGGGTTGGTCACCATCGGTCCGACGATCACCTTGCGGGTCTCGGCCAAGATCTGGCTATAGATCACATAGGGCTCTTGCCACAGGATGTGCGAGTCAAAGGTCCAGACGTAGGTGAAGCCGTGCGCCTCTGCAAGCTTCGCGAGTTGAACGGTTCGTGCCGACGGCGGGTTGGTCTGAAGTACTGCTCCGAAGTCCATGGGGCTCCTCATTCGTGGTGGAAGGTCGTTTAAAGTGCAGCATCCGCTGGTGGTAGCCAGCGGATGCTGCAGCGAAACCGTTTAGGTCAGGTACTGAGTGAGGCCGCGCTTCATGAAGCGACCGTCACCCTTGGTGCCGAGGTATTGGTCGTCATCGACGATGACCTTGCCGCGCGAGATAACAGTGTCAACGTGACCATCGATCTCGAAGCCCTCCCAGGCAGCGTGGTCCATGTTCATGTGGTGCTTCTTGCCGGTGGGGTTGCCGTTTTCGTCGACCGGCATACCGATCGAGGTGTGACCATTGGGGTCGTAGACCACGATGTCGGCGTCGGCGCCGGGCTGGATGACACCCTTTCGTCCGTAGATTCCGAACATACGAGCGGGGGTGGTGCTCGTCAGTTCGACCCAACGCTCGAGCGTGAGCTCGCCGGTGACAACACCTTGATACATGAGGTCCATGCGGTGTTCGACGGTTCCCATGCCGTTGGGGATCTTGCGGAAGTCCGCAAGGCCCAACTCTTTTTGGTCCTTCATGCAGAACGGGCAGTGGTCGGTGGAGACCATCTGCACATCGTTCGTACGCAGCGACTGCCACATGGCATCCTGATGACCTTCTTCGCGTGAACGAAGCGGAGTCGAGCACACCCACTTAGCGCCTTCGAAGTGGCCGTACTGCTCACTCTGCGCACCGAGTTGTTCTTCGAGGCTCAAGTAGAGGTACTGCGGGCAGGTCTCAGCAAAGACGTTCTGGCCGCGGTCACGAGCGGTGGCGATCTGTTCGACCGCCTGCTTCGCACTCACGTGAACGATGTAGAGCGGGGCGCCGGTGAGCTTCGCGAGCATGATCGCTCGATGCGTCGCTTCCTCTTCCATCTCCCAGGCACGAGCGACACCGTGATAATACGGGTCAGTCTTGCCCTGCTCCACGAGCTGCTCGGCGAGAACGTCGATGACCGGCCCATTCTCGGCGTGCATCATCGTCATCAAGCCGGTGTCGCGAGACACCTGCATTGCCTTGAGGATTTGTGCGTCATCCGAGTAGAAAACTCCGGGGTACGCCATGAACATCTTGAAGCTCGTGATGCCCTCGTCTGGCAGCTTCTCCATCGCCTTGAGCGACTCGGGAGTGACGTCGCCAACGATCTGGTGAAAGCCGTAGTCGATGGCGCAGTTGCCCGCCGCTTTGCCGTGCCACGCAGCGAGCGAATCCTGGATGCGCTCTCCAAAGGTCTGCACCGCAAAGTCGATGATCGAGGTCGTGCCGCCCCACGCCGCAGCGCGAGTGCCCGTCTCGAAGGTATCGATTGCCGCGGTACCGCCGAAGGGCAGCTCCATGTGCGTGTGGGCGTCGATGCCACCGGGAATGACGTACTTTCCCGTGGCATCAATGACCTTGTCGACGGATGCCGCAATGTCGGTTCCAAAAAGTGTGCTGCCGGGAGACAACACAGCTTTGATTACTTCGCCGTCGATCAGGACGTCTGCTGGGGCGCGCCCCGTCGAGCTGACGACCGTACCGCCGGAAATGAGAGTGGTGGCCATGATTCGCTCCTCTGCGATGTCGTGTGCCTACTGTTCCCCGGGCGCCAAAACAACCGGGGGCTGAAGTTATGGCTTACTTAGGGATCGACAGGTAGGCGTCGGGGCGACGGTCACGGTAGAACTGCCAGTCGTCGCGCATTTCCTGCACGAGATCCATGTCGAGATCGCGAATCATGATCTCTTCATCGGTTCCTGAGCCGCGTTCGCCCACGAAGTTTCCGCGGGGGTCGATGACCTGGCTGGTGCCGTAGAAGTCGACAGCTTCGTCGCCGTACTCGTTGTCTTCGAGGCCGACACGGTTGGGCTGAAGCACAAAGTAGCCGTTGGCCACTGCTGCTGCTGGACCTTCAACCTCCCAGAGGCGGTTGGAGAGTCCGGGCTTCGTGGCATTCGGGTTGAAGACGATCTCGGCGCCGTTGAGCCCGAGTTCGCGCCATCCCTCGGGGAAGTGGCGGTCGTAACAAATGTGAACGCCCACCTTGCCGACGGCGGTGTTGAACATCGGGAAACCCAAGTTGCCGGGCGTGAAGTAGAACTTCTCCCAGAACTTGTCGAGGTGAGGAATGTGGTGCTTGCGGTACGAACCAAGGTTGGTGCCATCGGAGTCAACAACGACGGCGGTGTTGTAATACAGGCCCGTCATCGCTTCTTCGTAGATCGGCAGAATCATGACCATATCGAGCTCTTTAGCCAGGGCTTGGAAGCGCGTCACGATCGGGCCATCAACAGGCTCGGCGTAGCGGTAATACTTCTTGTCCTGAGTGATCCCGAAATAGGGACCGTAGAAAAGCTCTTGGAAGCAGATGATCTGGGCGCCTTGCGCCTTCGCATCCCGAGCGAACTGCTCGTGCTTCTGAATCATCGACTCCTTGTCGCCTGTCCAAGTGGTCTGAGTGATTGCTGCGCGAACCGTTGTCATTGTGCCTCCTGCGTTATTCGGCGTCATTGCCTGCGGCGATGAACCGGGAAAATGACACGCGAACGGGAACTATCCCCGTTCACCCATTCTCTAGGTTCATCGTTTCAATCGTGTTGTGCCTATGTGACGGTGTGGTTACTCATCATGTCCCTCTCCAGCGTAAGAGGCAATGCTCATTTGTGCTGATGAGACCATGTTGTGCAAAATTGTCTATACAATTCCACAATATTTCTCGAAATACTTACGAAGTCGGCGCGAATGTCCAGATTGCGCTCGCTCGAGGCTGACGCGCAAGAGCAGGCTGGCGAGGCGCCGCAAACACCGTCGTCACCTCGCTCGCGTACATCACCGAATCCGGAACACGGTCGGCCAGACCCTCAAAACCAGCCGCAGCGAGCAAGCCATCCTCGAGGTAGACCAATTCAGCCGATTGCAACGGCCACGGTTCGTGGTGGTTGCGCGAGTAGATCGTGCGTCCACGATGAGTTTCGTGAAACCCCCACCGAGCGGTCAGGAACGTAGCCAAGGGGTCAGCCGCGAGCGCAACACTCGCCGCCGGATCATCCACCGGTTTCACAATGATGTGGGATGCGGCATCCGGCTGACCGTGCCGTTTCGTTTTGTAGGCAATCTGCCCGTCTCGCTGCCCGATCTTCATCGACGCCCACTGGTACGGCAGCCCAAAAGCGAGCCGCGCGGTGAGCACCGGAATCAGGTGCGACGCTTCGAGCGAGAGGAAGACCACTCCGCGCCGCCCGTGCTCATCAACGGAGTACAGCCGAACGTTCACTTCGGGAAAGTCACCGAGCCACGGGATGCTTGGCCCGCCAAAGAAGGAGCTTTGCGACATCTGAAAGGCGATGAGCCCCACCCACGTGCTGCCATTGAGCGTATCGGGGCGGCATCCCGCGGGCAGCAACGGAGCCACGACCGCAGGATCAACCCGCCAGTGCAGGAACGTAACTTCGCTCCAGCGCTGCCGCAGAATAGCGGAGCCGCCGAGCGGTGGGGCTTGCCGAAACATCATCAGATGCCCGCAATCACCGGGGAAGTTGGTTATCGCGCCTCACGAAGGGGCGCCACAGTTCGACCTGATTGGCGCGCTCGGTGCGGGTTCCCGCTTTGAGCGAGATCACCTCACCAGCAGAACCGGCCGCGAAGACGCGTCGGCCCGGTTTTGACAGCAGTTCATCGGCAAGCGCCGCTTCGAGTTCGCGCACGCGCGTGCTGAGTTCGGACACTTGATTTTCAAGATCGAGGATCCGTTTAATGCCCTCAAGGTTGAGACCTTCAGCGCTGAGCGCTGCGATCTCACGCAACTGCATCACGTCGCGCATGGAGTAGCGCCGCGAACGACCGCTGGTTCTCGTGGGAGACACGAGACCCAGACGGTCGTACTGTCGCAGTGTCTGCGGATGCATGCCCGCCAACTCCGCCGCAACGGCGATAGCAAAGGCGGGACTCAGCTCATCCATGACTATTAGCTCCTGGCTCTGGCAATCAGTTCTTCCCGCGGATTTTCCGCGGGCATCGCTTCAGCAAAGGCCTCGAGGTGCTTGAGCGCAGCTTCTGGGATGCGGTTAGGCACCGCCACTTGCACTTCAGCAAGCAGGTCTCCGGTTGCTTTCGCTGTCGCCACTCCGCGACCCTTTACTCGCAATACTCGTCCGCTCGGGGTTCCCGGCGCAACCTTCAGTTTCACCGGTGCACCGCCCAGGGTCGGCACCTCGATAGTGGCGCCGAGCACAGCTTCCGCAAACGTCACAGGAACAACAACACGAAGGTTGCTGCCGTCACGCTCGAACACCGGATGCTTGCGCACAGAGACCGTGAGCACCAGGTCGCCAGCGGGGCCACCATTGGGGCTCGCCTCGCCTTTGCCCTTGAGGCGGATCTTCTGACCGTCGCTGACGCCCGCAGGAATCTTGACGTTCATCGGACGACCGCCAGCAGGCTGGAGTTTGATCGTTTCGCCGTTTATCGCGGTTGCAAAATCGAGTGTCGTGTTTGCTGCCAGATCGCGGCCCTTTGCGGGGCCACCACGGAATCCGGGGCCACCGCCGGGGCCGGCTTGGCCACCGAACATGCCACCGAGAAGGTCTTCGAAGCTTGCGCTTGATTGCCCTCCGCCGTAGCTCTGACCGCCACCATAACTCTGGCCACCGCCACCGAACATGCCACCGAAGACATCCTCGAAGCCGCCGGCCTGACCACCTTGGCCACCCGCTTGGAAGCGAGCGCCCGAGCCCATGGCACGAACCTGATCGTATTCTTTGCGCGTCTCGGCATCAGAAAGCACGGAGTGCGCTTCACTGATTTCTTTGAAGCGCTCTTCGGCCTTCGGATCTCCCGGGTTCGAATCCGGGTGAAACTGGCGCGCGAGTTTGCGATAGGTCTTCTTCAACTCGGCCTCGGAGATGTCTTTCGACACCCCGAGCACCTTGTAAAAGTCCTTATCGAACCAATCTTGGCTAGCCACTACACGCCACCCCCGACCTAATCAGCGGGGCCGGAGACAGCAACCTTCGCGGCACGCACAACGCGCTCACCAAGAATGTAGCCCGGCTCAACGACATCAGCGATCGTGTTTTCGGTCGCCTCAGGATCGTTCAAATGAACAACAGCCTCGTGGAACGCAGGATCAAAGACTTCGCCCTTTTCACCGATCTTGCGCAGTCCGAACCGCTCAAAACTTGAGTTGATCTTCTGTGCGACAAGCGCGATGGGGGTTCCCTCAAGGATGTCGCCGTGCTTGTCGGCACGATCGAGGTCATCAAGGGCGGGAAGCAGTGAACGGATGACGTCGGCGATTACGGCTTCGCGGTTCGCGACCCGATCCCGCTCAACGCGAGTGCGGAAGTTCACCAACTCAGCCTGAGCACGCAACATCTGATCACGCATCTCAGCGACGAGGTCCCGACTAGCTTCCTCAAGAAGACGCTTGTCTTCTTCACTCAGCTCATCGGGGGCCTTCGTGGCGTCCTCGGCAGGCTCCTCGTCAGAGGAAGGCTGCCCCTCGGCTGCCGCAGATTCCTCTGCAGCAGCCGAGTCGGCCGCACTCACGTCGCCAGTTTCCGGATCAACACGACTTTCGTCGTCGTTCACCGGCTCTTGGTTGTCGTCGTGGTCCGTGTTTTTGTCAGACATCTACTTCTTGTCCGTGTCAGCTTCGTCTTCGTCGACAACTTCAGCGTCGACGATGTCCTCGTCGGAGCTTTCGTCAGCGGCAGCGCTTTCGCCCTCTGCAGCGGCCTCAGGGTTTTCTTCCTGGTGCTTGTAGATTGCTTCGCCCAGCTTCTGCTGGCTCTCGGTGAGCTTGTCGAACGCGGTCTTGACCTCTGCTTCGTCGTCTCCGGCGAGCGCAGTGTTGAGTGCGTCAACGTCGGCCTGAACCTCAGTCTTGACGTCTTCCGGGAGCTTCTCAGCGTTGTCGGTGATGAGCTTTCCGGTGGAGTACGCGAGCTGCTCTGCGTTGTTGCGAACCTCGGCTGCCTCGCGGCGGGCCTTGTCTTCTGCAGCGTGCTCTTCGCCCTCGCGAACCATACGCTCGATGTCGTCCTTCGACAGGCTTGAACCGCCCGTGATGACCATCGACTGCTCCTTGCCGGTGCCCTTGTCCTTAGCGGACACGTGCACGATGCCGTTAGCGTCGATGTCGAAAGTGACCTCAACCTGCGGGATTCCACGAGGCGCCGGTGCGATACCGGTGAGCTCGAAGGTTCCGAGGTTCTTGTTGTCGCGAGTGAACTCACGCTCACCCTGGAAGACCTGAATCGACACGGAAGGCTGGTTGTCATCCGCCGTGGTGAAGGTCTCGCTGCGCTTGGTCGGGATTGCCGTGTTGCGGTCGATGAGCTTGGTCATCATTCCGCCCTTGGTCTCGATGCCGAGGCTCAGCGGGGTGACGTCGATAAGCAGAACGTCCTTGCGCTCACCCTTCAACACACCAGCCTGGAGTGCAGCACCAACGGCTACGACCTCATCGGGGTTAACGCCCTTGTTGGGTTCCTTGCCACCGGTGAGCTTCTTGACGAGCTCAACGACGGCGGGCATACGAGTCGATCCACCCACGAGTACAACGTGTGCAACGTCGCTCAGCTTGACGCCGGCTTCCTTGATGACATCGTTGAAGGGCTTCTGAACGCGCTCGAGCAGGTCGGCGGTGAGCTCTTCGAACTTGGCGCGCGAGAGGGTCTCGTCGAGGTTGGCTGGGCCACTCTCGGTGAGCGAGAGATACGGGAGCTGGATGCTTGCCGTCATCTGCGAGGAGAGTTCCTTCTTGGCCTGCTCGGCAGCTTCCTTGAGGCGCTGCTTGGCAATCTTGTCGCCAGAAACGTCAACACCGGTCGAGTCCTTGAAGCGCTTGATCAGGTAGTCAACGACGCGGGCGTCCCAGTCGTCACCACCGAGGCGGTTGTCACCAGAGGTCGACTTGACCTGGATGGTGGAGAAGTCGTCGTCTTTGCCCACTTCGAGCAGCGAGACGTCGAACGTTCCGCCACCGAGGTCGAAGACCAGAATGAGTTCGTCTTCTTTACCCTTGTCGAGGCCGTAGGCCAGTGCAGCAGCGGTGGGCTCGTTGATGATGCGCAGAACGTTGAGGCCCGCGATCTCACCGGCTTCCTTCGTTGCCTGACGCTCAGCGTCGTTGAAGTAGGCGGGAACGGTGATTACTGCGTCAGTGACGTCTTCACCCAGGTACTGTTCGGCATCGCGCTTGAGCTTGGCAAGCGTGCGAGCGGAAATTTCCTGCGGGGTGTACTTCTTGTCGTCGATCGCGACGGTCCAGTCAGTACCGATGTGGCGCTTGACGGATGCGATGGTGCGGTCGACGTTAGTGACGGCCTGGCGCTTTGCGGTTTCACCAACGAGGACTTCGCCATCCTTGGTGAATGCGACGACGGATGGCGTGGTGCGCATTCCTTCGGCGTTTGCAATGACGGTGGGTTCTCCACCTTCGAGTACGGCAACTACCGAGTTGGTGGTTCCGAGGTCAATACCTACTGCTCGAGCCATGTGCTCTTACTCCTTTAAGTCTCGTGAAGCACGAACTTGAGTCGCGCTGTATCAAGTTTGCGCCTGCTCGCGCCGAGAGTCAAGCCGCGTAGCTGAAAGTTGAGTGGGAGTGACTCAAGGTAACGTCGTTGGCTCAATCAATGACTGACGAGCCACGAGGGCACAAGCAAATGGCGCGGTGAGCATGCACAGGGCCCGACGCCCCACACGCTCACCGCGCCAACTCGCTAGCGCTGCTAGCTACTTGTTATCTGCTTCTGCTTTTCTCCGCCACGCACCCGACGTGCTGGCAAGAGAAGGAACAGTCCGCCGAGCAGGAGCAGCCCTGCGAGCGATCCTCCTAACGCGATGTTCGAACCCGTGAAGGCGAGCATCAACGTTGTGAGTCCCTGGATGACCGAGCGTGTGCCAAAGGCAGGCAGCTCGACCGTTGAAGTAGTTCCCGTCGACGGGCGGTACTCGGCGTCAACCGACGCGAGGTCGACCGTTGCCGTGTAGGTACCGGCAGGCAGGTTCGTGAGTTCCCACGCTCCATTCGCGTCGGTGGTGACGCGCACGGTTACCGGACCATTCGGGCCATCCCACACGACATCCAACTCCGCGTTCGGGATGCCCTTGTCGCCACTGTCGCGGACGCCATTGCCGTTCGGGTCATCGAACACAATGCCGTTGAGCGTTGCGCTACCGACCACGATGAAGTCAACGTCGAGGCGAGTTTCACCCGAGACGAGCGTTGCCGTGGTCTCGGAGAACACGTCGCCGTCGAGGTCCGAGCTCGGCACGTAACCTTCGGTCAACGTCGTGGGGTCATAGGAGACCTTCACTTCGCCAGCCGGCAGTCCCTCAACGAGGTAGTTGCCGTTCTCATCCGTCGTGGTGGTGATGACGAGGTCGTCTTCGTTACCGAAGATTCCGTCGGAACCGGGGCTCGTCACCGTCATGACGATTCCGGAAAGTCCGGGCTCGTTGGTGTCCTGAACTCCGTCGTTGTCGACGTCGAGCCAGAGCAGGTCGCCGACTCCCGCGTCACCGCGGTAACCGAAGTCCTGATCGAGGTTCTCTTCGCCGCCACGGAGCGGAAGCTCAGAAGCGTCGTCGGCTCCACCATCGGGGTCAACCGTTGAGGTCAGCCCTGCAGGCAGGTTCAAGAGTTCGACGGTGAAGAGTCCCGAAGGAAGGTCTTCGAAGAGGTAGTTGCCGTTGGCATCCGTCTTCGTCGTCGAGACCACATCGTCGGCATTGCCGAGTACGCCGTCGAGGCCAGCCCAAGTGAGCGTGACGACTACCTCGGCGATGCCGGGCTCAGTCGCGTCAACAATGCCGTCACCGTTCTGGTCAAGCCAGACAGTGTCGCCAATCTTGCCGGTGCCGACATAACCGAAGTCTATGTTGTCGAGATCGGTCGCTGCAGGCAGCGCAACGGCGGTCGTGGAGTTGGGGCCAACACCGGAAGCAACCGTGGCTGCCGTCGGCTGGTTGGGTCCAGCATCCGCATCGAACGTCGGCGTCACGCCAGAAGGCAGCGTCGTCGTGTCAACCGTGGCGGTGTAGTTGCCCTCGGGCAGACCGTCGAAGAGGTACTTGCCGTTGGAGTCGGTGGTTTCAACGAACGTGACGTCATCGCCGCCACCCGCTACGCCATCCGCACCGAACCAGACGAGGGTGACCTCGGCGTCGGGCAAGCCGGGCTCGCCAGCATCCTTGACGCCATCCTTGTTGAGGTCGAGCCACACGGTGTCGGAGATGCTGGAGTTGCCGGCATAACCGAAGTCCTGCTTGAGATCAGAGCCGACGAGCGTTACAGCCGACTCTTCGTCAGGTGACGTCGTGCCGCTGTCGTTGTCGAAGGTGGGGCTGAAGCCAGCAGGCACGCCACTGACAACCTCGACGATGAAGTTACCGTCGGGGATCTCGGTGACAGTCCAGTCACCATTGCTGTCCGTCGTTGCCTCGAACTCGAGGTCACCAGCAGCGCCTGAGCCGCCAAGAACACCATCGGTACCGAGGTAGGTGACGAGAATCTTCACGCCAGCCAACCCAGGCTCGTTGCTGTCTTGAACGCCATCCTTGTTGCGGTCCCACCACACGCGATCTCCGATAACGGAGGTCACGTCGTAGCCGAAGTCAACGTTGGTGACAGCGTCGCCGTTCTCGAGCGTCACAGGCGCCTCGGAGTCGTTGTCGGCATCGAGGTCGAAGCTGTTCGTAGCGCCGGCCGGCAGGCCACCCGTTACCGCTACCGAGAAGTTGCCCGGGAGCAGGTTCGGGAAGCTGTAGAGGCCGTCGCCGTCGGTTGTCGTAGTGAAGACTCCGTCGTCACCGCCGCCAAGAACACCGTCTTCGCCAAACCAGGTCAGTTCAACCTGAGCGCCAAAGATTCCGGGCTCGGCGTCATCTTGAACACCATCGCCGTTGCGGTCGATCCACACGAAGTCACCGATGGATGCCGTACCGGCGTAGCCAAAGTCTTGGTCAACACGGTTCTGGCCGGCCGTCAATGCGGTTGTCGAGCTCGTGCTCGTTCCGCCATTGGGGTCGGAGACAACGGCGTAACCTGCGGGCAGGTCGCTCACCGTGACGGTGTACGGACCAGCAGGCAGTAGGCCAACCGTGTACTCGCCATCGGCATCCGTCGACGTTGTGTACGTGATGTTGTCGTCAGTCGTGGAGAGATCCCCGTCGAGGCCGCCGAAGACAACCGTGACGGTCGCGCCGGGCAGGCCGGGCTCGTTCGTGTCTTGAACGCCATCCTTGTCTTGGTCGAACCAGATGAAGTCACCGATCGAGCCGGTTCCCGTGTAGCCGAAGTCGACGTCGCGCTTCTTGTCGTTCTCGGCGAGGGTGCCCTGCCAGATGCCGTTAGGCGTGGCGGTGGTGCCATCGAGGTCGTAGCTCGGAGTCATACCGGCGGGGAGCGTGGAGGCATCCACTGTCACGCGGTAGAGACCACCGGGCAGCTGGTTGACGAGGTATTCGCCATCGCTGTCAGTCGTTCGAGTGAACGTCTCATCGTCGGCGTTGCCGAAGACTCCGTCTGCTCCCGCGTAGAGAACCGTGACGCCGACTCCTTCAAGAGCGGGCTCGGTGGCATCCTGCACGCCGTCGTTGTTGACGTCGAACCAGATGAAGTCACCGATGGAGGCGAGGTCGAGTTCGACGCTCACCACATCCGGGGTCACATTGTCGTAGTCCTTGTAGTCGATGTCATCGACCTGCGCGCTAGGAGCAACACCGAAGTAGTGCGGCACGTCAGCCGTGTTGATGACTTCCTGCGACGCAACGATTTCACTCGTTTCGTCGACGACAGGCATCGTGACCGTGTACTTGATCGTCACGGATGCGCCAGCCGCAATCGGACCAGCAATCGTCCAGCCGAGCGTTCCGTCTGACGGATCGATATCGGTCGGGGAAACTCCCACAACTCCCGCGGAGGTGAAGTCCGTGACGCGAACGTCAGGAGTGTCGGTGACTGTCACGTCATACGCAGGCGAGTTGCCCGCGTTGCGCACAACAATCGTGTACTCGAGCGGCTCACCGGGCTTGGCACGGCGAGTGTCGCTGTCGCCAACCTGGCCAGCAACATCCTTATCGATAGTCAGTCGCGGTTCGATAACCGAAACGTTGGCGGTCGACGGCGTTCCCACCTTGTCGAAGTCGCCGGGTGCCGGCACCGTTGTGGGGGTTCCCGTGATGGTGTTAACGCTGTTCCAGTACGGGCGAACCGTGTTGACGAGAGTGTTTCCGGATGCTGCAGCAGTCGTCACGATGCCGGTGTAGGTGATCGTGACGGTGCGAGCTTCGGCCTCGGCCGGGTCGAGGTCGCCGATGAAGTAGCCGATGGTGCGGTCGGTCACTGACGGCGATCCGATGAGTGTGGCCGCGGCAGCACACGGCGTGCCATTTTGGTCACACGTCGAGTCGAGGAACTGACCGAAGCGAACGTTGGTCGGCATCGTGTCGAGGATTGTCGCGTCGTACGCAACGACGTTCTTCGGAATTGTTACGTCGATCGTGTACGTCACGACCTCACCAATGGTGCGGGTTCCGGGCGATGCTGACTTACTAACGCCCAAGTCTGGCGCCCGCAGTGTCAGCACATCGTCGTCTTTGTACGCTGCAGAACCCGTCGTTGACGTTGAGGTTCGTTCGTTGGGATCGGTGCCCGCAAGTGATGTCGTGGTGACATCAACCGTGTTCACGATTTCAGTTCCACTCAACAGCGGGTCGATCACGCGGGCCTTGTACTTGAGGTTGGGGCCGGCACCGGGGTTGATGCTGGTGACCGTGAAAGTAATGGTGCGCGCTGTTTGGTCCCACGCGCCTCCACCGGGCAAAATCTGACTCGTAGTCACCGGGTTATTGCTCGCATCAACGGGCTGGATGGTGTCGGGGACGTGGTCCACAACGGTGGTGTCATGAGCAACTGAAGCGGTGGCTGTGCTGCTGTTGCGCACAGCAAGTGTGTATTCCACAACCTGGTCAGCAATGACGCGGCCAGCAACGGCGTCACTGGTCTTAGCGACTGAAATCACTGGCTCCACAATGCGGATAGCTGCAGAACTCGAGATCGTCTTCGCGTCGCCGTTGACCGGCTTCCACGTAAATCTGGCCGTGTTGTTGACGTTGTTGTTACGCACCGGCCCCGAAGCATCCAGCACGCGTACGGTGATTGTCAGAAC
Source organism: Salinibacterium sp. NG22 (assembly GCF_015864925.1). NCBI lineage: Bacteria > Bacillati > Actinomycetota > Actinomycetes > Micrococcales > Microbacteriaceae > Salinibacterium > Salinibacterium sp. NG22. The sequence goes on from NZ_JADYWG010000001.1 coordinate 1,601,201, forward strand.
TACCGCATCATCGCCACTATTCGGAAGGTTCTCGTAGGTTTCCCCCAAGGGCGCCTCAACCTTTTGCCCTGTGACGGTTGCATTCTGGCTGGCACCGCCCTCGACAGTGAAGGTAGGCGTACCGACGATCACAAACCGGCTGTCGATCGTGTCAGAGACCACAGGCTTTTGGTAGACCGACGAACCCTCGGGGATCGTCGTCGTGACCGTGTAGGTGATTTCCTCACCGATGGTCGCTTCACTCAGGGTGTTGTAGGTGGACTCAGTGATCGAGGTCGTCGCAGTCTTCAGGATCGTAGGCAGGCGCACGCTCGTGCTGGCGGTGTCCTTCGCCTCGACACTGTTCGCATCGTCCTCAAGCGTGGGGTCGATGTTGTTGACCGGAACGTAGACCTGCTGGTCACCCGTGTTTGTGACGCCTTCGTAGTTGCGAACACCGGCAGTGTTGAGGAAGGTGTCGCCGGCAGACGAATCTGCCGGAGTGATGACGTCGTAGGTGACCGTGTAGGAGTCGCCAGCATCCAGCGAAGGAATCGTCCACTCGATTGAGCGCGGGAGTAGCGGGTCACTGCCACAGACGCCCGCATCGCTGATGTTCTCGACATCCGAGCACTCCAAGAGGCCCGGGAGGTTGTCACGGATGGAGACGTTTTCGGAATCCTGGCCGCCACTGTTGGTCACGACAACCGCGTACGTGACGCGATCAGTCGCCTGCACCTTAAGAGTGTTGAGCGGGCCATTGGTAACAGCGTCAGTGTTGAGGTGAGTGATGCCCTTGCTGAGGGTCACGATCGGCTTCTCGACGAGCGTGTCTGCGCTGTCCCGCAGCTGAAAGACATCGCCAGCTGTGTTCTGGTACGTCATCTTCATGAGGTTCGATGTGATGTCGCCATCTGTAATGGCCGCAGGATTGGTGATTTCGGCGGTGACGAGAACCTGGAACGTCGTTCCCTTGTCGACATTTCCGATATTCCACGTGAGCAGACGTGACGGGTCGGCGGGATCTTCCGGCACGAACGTGGAGGCAACGTTGTTGAGCGCGGTTTCGGTGTAGTCAACGAAAGTGAAGCCGGCCGGCAAGAAGTCATTCACGACATTGTCGAGCGTGTCGAGTTGGCTCGGGAACGTGACGGTCAGCTCGTAGCAAACCCAATCGCCCGGGTGGAACGCACCCACGGCAAGCTCATCCTTGAAATCAAGACCGCTGATTGTGTCGCATGTGCCCGTCATCGCGGCAACTGGTTCAGCTACCTTTTTGGTGAGCGTGATGCCTTCAGCCTGCTGGCTGGCACTTGAGGTATCAAGAATCTCGAAAACTGAAGTCGTGGCCTCGTTGTCGGTGATGATGGTGGTGGATGTCGCTAGGTCAACGGTGTTCGTCCACGAGTCATTCGAGCTGACGGGGCGTTCCACGTCACCAGAGCCTGTGACGCGGTACGAGGCGAGCGCGGTCGTGAAGACCTTGATTTCTCCACTGTCGGATGCTTCGTCAAATGCTGCGGCATCCCACGACACGGTGATGGTTCCGTCGTCGTTGTAAGTGGGGCCAGAGGTCGGATCAGGAATGCTGCTTTCGAATTCGAGTCCGTCGGGAATCGTGTCGGTGATCACGATCGTGTCGGTGGAAAGCGCATATTCAGACGACTGGTAGTCGAGCGTCCAGACGCTGTCGGAACCCTGAGTGATGGCATCCACGTCGACTGTTTTCTGGATGGCGACATCTTCAGCCGAGACAGTTGCTGTGGCGTCGTCGGTGTAGCTCTCGCCGTCGCCGGAGTAGGTGCCGCTCGTTGCGGCGTAGTTGGTAAGCACTTGCTCGTCATGAGTGAGGTCACCCGTGTTGTTGTCGAGGTTCGCGGTCGCTTCGCCATCGAACGCAACATTTTCGCGCAGCGGGATCGCAGCGGCATAGGCAATGGTCACTACTTCGCCGGCCGCGAGCTCGCGATCGATAGTCCACACAACCTTTGTGTAGACGGCCTCGGCGAGCGGGCCAGCTCCATCAGGGTCAACCACAACGGTGCTCGTGGTTGGGACCAAGCCGTCACAATCAACCGCACTGGGGAAGTTAACGATGCGACCAGACCCGGCGTATTCCTCAGTATCGGCTGCGCTGTTATCGGCGGCCTCACACCCGAGGAACTCTAGGCCCGCGGGTAGGTAGTCGGTGATGGTGAAGTCGGAGCTGGGGTTCACACCGTTGTTGGTGATGGTGAGTTCGTAGACCGTCTGGTGATCGTGCACACCGCGCAGCAGTTCAGATTCAGCGGTGTTCAGCTCGGCCTTATCGAGTACGAAGGGAACGAGCGTGGTGCTTGATTCTGCGGCTCCGCCGACATCGCGTGAGTCTTCGATGACATCACCGGTGTTGGCATCGAACTTCACCAGCGTGCGCTCGTTGGTGTTGGCCAGCGCTTCAGCGGCACCCGTGAATGTGTCGCCGACCTTGTAGGTGCCCGTCGTCGGGTACGAGAACGAATAGGTCAATGAAACGACGGCGCCTGACGAGAGGTCGGCAACATTGTTCCAGATGAGCTTGGTGCTGCCATCGGCGAGCGGAATCCGCTGCGGTGCGCCGTAGTTGGAGTTCGTAACCAGCGTTGCTCCCGCGGGCAGAATGTCGGTGAACGTTAGGTTGTAAGCGTTAGTGCCCGAGGTTTGCTGTGCTGTGAGCGTCACGGAGACATCGTCGCCAAACAACGTCGACGCGCTCACCTGGCGCTGGAGGTCGACGGCGATAGTTGCCTCGGCGGCAGTTGCCACTGCGGCGGGCACGGTAATTCCGGCGGCTAGCAGGGCAGCAATGAGTAATGAGCGCAGCAGAAACTTCACGGGTAAGAGCCTTAAAGATTGACCTAGGGCCTACCTAGATTCGGGTGTAGGCCATAGATAACTCGGGTGGTGTCGGGTTGGTGTTATTCGGGATGAGTCCCCCCTATGGAGGACAGATTTGTAACACCGTGCACCACGGTACGTGAGGGCCCATGATCGCTTGTAGCCCTAGTAGGTGGGTGAAACGGTCTGTCTACGTCCCCCGATTTGTCCCCCCAAGCGCTGACAAGCCCGGAAACGCGGGGATGTGCGCGAATTTTCGTCCCGCGCACGAGCCCCGCCTTCGAAACAACTTTTTGATAACACGCAGATTGCTGCCCGCGCGGCCCCCATTGTTAACCGCACACCACTAGCCTGTTCGCATGACGGACAACACTGGCGACAACGAAGCCCCCAGCACCCCGGCTGTTCCGCGCGTCTCGAATACCCGCGCGATCGGCACTGTCGGGCAAGGCCTCATCACGGATGCCACGATCCCCAAGAGCCGCGTTCGCGCGTGGGCGCTCTGGGATTGGGGCTCCGCCGCGTTCAACGCCGTCGTCACCACTTTTGTGTTCAGCACCTACCTGGCGAGTGGTCTATTCATCGATCCTGAGATCATTGCCGCCGCAGGTGATGACGAAAAGAATCCCGCGCTCGTGCTCGCGAAGGCCAACAACACCACAGTCATCTCCGGTGCCCTCACTATCGCCGGCATCCTCGTTGCGCTCTTGGCTCCGATTCTTGGTCAGCGTTCCGACGGGTCGGGGCGTCGCAAGCTCTGGCTCGCGATCAACACTGGCCTTGTCGTGGTCGCGATGGGCGCGATGTTCTTCGTCGCCCCGGTGCCCTCCTACATTTACCTCGGCGCTGCCCTTCTGGCCGCCGGCAACATCTTCTTCGAGTTCGCCAGCGTCAACTACAACGCGATGCTCGTGCAGGTCTCCACGCCCAAGACAGTCGGTCGGGTCTCCGGGTTCGGTTGGGGCATGGGCTACATCGGCGGAATCGTGCTGCTGATCATCCTGCTCGTGCTGTTCATCCAGAACTTCGGAAGCGACACCGGCAACGGCCTCCTGAACGTTCCGTTTGGCACCGAGGGCGGGGCTCTCGACATCCGTTATGCCGTGCTGGCCTCGGCAGCGTGGTTCGCGATCTTCGCTATTCCGGTACTGATTGCAGTTCCCGAGATTCCTGCGGGAGCTCGTGAAAACCGCGTGAGTTTCTTGGCCAGCTACGCCAAGCTTTTTGGCACCATCAAGACGCTCGCCAAGAAGAGCCCGCAGGTTCTCATGTTCTTGCTCGCCAGCGCGGTCTTCCGTGATGGTCTCGCCGCCGTCTTCACTTTCGGCGCGATCATCGCGGCCCAGGTCTTCGGCTTCAGCCCGAGCGAGGTCATCTACTTCGCGGTGGCCGCCAACTTGGTCGCCGGTATCGGAACCTTTATTGGCGGATGGCTCGACGACACGCTCGGCGCCAAGAACGTGATCATCGGCTCACTGATCGGTCTCGTACTCGCCGGCTTGGCAGTGCTCTTCGTCGGCGACGCCAAAACCGGGTTCTGGATCGCGGGCCTCTTCTTGACCCTCTTCGTCGGACCAGTTCAAGCAGCAAGCCGCAGCTTCCTCGCTCGCATCACACCGGTCGGGCGTGAAGGCGAGATCTTCGGCCTGTATGCCACAACGGGTCGTGCCGTGAGCTTCCTCGCTCCCGGCCTCTTCACTCTCTTCGTCGCGATGACGGGCGACACTCGCTACGGCCTCATCGGAATCGTGATCGTGCTGCTCGCCGGCCTCGCGCTCATGCTGCCGGTGAAGGCGAAGCAGTCAGTGATCGACTAGTCCGGGTATCCGAGAGTTCTCGTTTGCGAGAGTGTGCTGGTCACGTCTGAAATTCGCTGGCGCCGAGCGCGCACGCGGAGGATGCTTGGTTCATGACTGAAATCGCCCCCAGCTCCCCCGCCGCGCGCGCGGAACTTCTCCGCTCACTCCACATCCCTGGCACGCCCGTGATCGTCTCCAACGTGTGGGACGCCATCACCGCCCGCATCGTTGCCGAAGCCCCCGGAGTGCGTGCCCTCGCCACCGCGAGCCACGCCGTGAGCTTCGCGCACGGAGTTTCCGACGGCGAAGGCCTGACGGTTGACCAGGCGATCAACGCTGCATCCATCATGTGCAACGCCGTCGAGATTCCTGTCTCTGTGGACTTCGAGAAGGGCTATTCTTCGGATGCCGCCGGCGTGCAAGCAAACGTCGAACGATTGATCGCGGCCGGCGCTGCTGGGCTGAACATCGAAGACAGCTCTGGCCCGGCCAAGGCGCCCCTCTTTGACCTCGAGCATGCGGCCGCCCGCGTTGCTGCGGTCCGCGCAGCAGGCGAGGCTACCGGCGTGCCGATTGCCATCAATGCCCGCGTTGATGTGCTGGCCGGTGGCGGGGAATGGGATGACATGGTCGCCCGAGCGAGCGCCTACCTTGCCGCTGGCGCCGACTGCATTTTCGTTCTCGGTCTCGCCGACGAGCACATGGTCGCCCAAGCGATCGCTCAGATCGATGGGCCCATTTCAGTGATTGGCGGAGCAGGATATGTGCCGCTGAAGACTCTCGCCGAGCTCGGGGTCGCCCGCGTGAGCTTTGGACCGCGCACGCTGGGTCTCACGCTGTCCCACCTACAGCAGGCTGCCACTCAGCTCACCGCTCTGGGCGACTACCCCAAAGAACTCGGTTTCGTCTACTAATTCGCGGGGTGAGGAGTACTGTCGGATTATGGACACGCAACAACCCATCAGCTACTGGGTGAAGCTCGTCGATCGCATCGTTGATGAGCTCTTCGCCACCACCCTCGAAGAGCACGGAATCACCCGCCGCCAATGGCAACTGCTCACCGTGCTGTCGAAAGGCGCTGCCGGTGTCGAGCTTCTCGACATCGAAATCGCGCCCTTCTTAGACCGCCCGAATGGTGCGGTTCCTCCGACCCAGGGTTTGCACACCACGTCGCTCGAGTCGCTCACCGAACTCGTCGAAAGCGACTGGCTCACCACCGATGGTGCACTGTATGAACTCACTGATCGCGGCCGTGTTGTTGTCGACCGCCTCACCATCGTGATTGCCGATGGTCGCCAGAAAGCGACCGAGGGCGTCACGCCTGAGCAGTACGACACGACGGTCACGGTGCTCGAAACCATGGCGAGAAACCTCACCCCGCACCTCACCGGCCGACCCGTTTAGCGGATAAACGCCCACCAGATGAGCAGCATCGTCACGAAGAACCCGGTGACGAAATTGAGGGCTAGGAAGTTCTTCCAGCCGCGGTTTGCTGACTCGGCTGTGGCATCCGTGATGTTCCAGAATGGCGCACACATGGCCGCATAGGGCAGCACGAGAATGGCGGCGAGTGGGCCTGGCCAGGCAGAGAAGAGCAAGAGGATGCCGCCGGTCGCGTAAGCCACAACGGCGAAGCGAGTGGTGGCTCGCGCTCCGATGACGGTCGCAATCGACGAGATGTCGGCGGCACGATCGGCCAGCACATCTTGCACCGCGCCGAAGGCGTGCGAGGCGATTCCCCAGAGGAAGAATGCGCCGAGAACAGCCCAGAGCTGCGGAGTGAACGAGGCTGCTGTCAGCACGAGCGCGTAGATTGCCGGCGAGACAAAGTGCGTGCTTGAGGTCAGCGAGTCGAGGAACGGGCGCTCCTTGAAACGCAAACCCTTCGCCGAATAAGCGACGACGGCAAACATGCTGATCAGCAGCACGAGCCACGAGAGTGGGTTGCCGACGATCACGAGATAGATCAGGAACGGGATGGTCGTGACGGCGGCGGCGATGAGCGTTGGCCGGTGCATCCGCGGGTCAAGAAGGGCACCCTCGACGCCGCCCTTGCGCGGATTGCGCAGGTCGGATTCGTAGTCGAACACGTCGTTGATACCATACATCGCCAAGTTGTAGGGCACGAGGAAGAAGATCGTGCCGAGCACGAACGTGAGATCGATCGCACCCGCGGTCAGGTAATACGCGGCCGCAAACGGGAACGCCGTATTGACCCAACTGAGCGGACGCGAGGAGAGGAACAGATCCTTAAGCATTGGAGTCCTTTCGGCGCGAACCCAGCAGCATCCACAAGCACGGTAGACCGACGACGGCTGCGATCGTGTACGCAAAGTCTTCGAGCGGGGCGACGCCGATGAACGCACCACTGATGGCATCCGCGCTGTACCCGACCAGCCCGACCGAGATCATCACGTTGTCGAAGACCGCGGTCATCACGAGCAAAATGCCCATCGTGATAGCGATGGCGCGCCACTGCGGCGAGCGACGACGCACGACGACCGCAATCACGAGAGCGGCGACGAGCGCCAAGAACACGGCGTTCAGGAGCCAGTAGGTCATGCTGCGCTCTCCTCGATCGCCGCCGAACGCTCACGGGAGAGTGCCCCGTAGGCGTTCATCGTGAGGTAGCAGAGCAGCGTGAGGAAGAACACTTCTTCGAGCGGAACTTCGGGCGCGACGAGCAGCCCGGTCATGAAGTCGGTCTCTCCCCGAAAGAAGATGCCGAGCCCCACTCCGAAGAGATCCCACACGAGGAAGAACAGCACCCCGACCGGCAGCACGATGCGTGCACGCCGGGCATCCCGCCAGAAGAACAGCGAGAAACGTCGATCAAGCACGACCATCCCGGTGAGCGAAATCAGCAGAGCAAGAAGGTAGAGAACGATCACGGCCAGGGCCTCGGTTGGGGCGCAACCACGGGCGTCAGCGGCTCAGCAAGCGGGCCGGCAGAGGTGTCGCCGCGCAGTCGCTTGACGAGCACTTCGGCGCTGATCAGACACATGGGAAGACCAATGCCGGGGATGGTAGACCCACCAACGTAGTAGAGCCCCTTGACCTTCTTACTCACATTGCCCGCGCGGAAAAACGCACTCTGCTTGAGCGTGTGAGCCGGCCCCAGTGCGGTGCCACGCCACGCGTTGAGATCGTCGGCGAAGTCGCCAGGGCCTACCGTGCGGCGCACGATGATGCGGTCGGCGAGGTCGGGGATGCCGGTCCACTCACTGATCTGTGAGATCACCGAATCGGCGAGCTTTTCGATGCGCTCATCGCCAGCTCCAGCGCCCGCCAGTTGACCGTGACCAATGGCGGGGTCGGCTGGAATCGGCACGAGCACAAACACATTCTCGTATCCCTCGGGCGCCACATTCGGGTCAACGCCACTGGGCTTGCAAATGTAGAGCGATGCCGGCTCGGGCACCTTGGGCTCGTCGCCGAAGATGGCCTCGAAGCCCTCTTGCCAATCCTTCATGAACAACAGCGTGTGGTGCTCGAGCTCAGGCAGCTCACCCTTCACACCCAGATACAACAGGAGCGCGCTGGGGCCAGGAACCTTCTTCTCCCAGTACTCCGCGGGATAGGTTTGCTCGCTTGACTCGAGCATCGTGGTCTCAGTGTGGTGGAGGTCGGCCGCAGAAACCACGGTGTCGGCGTTCAGAGTGTGACGCTTGCCCGCGGCATCCGTGTACTCAACGCCGGTGGCAACGCCATCGACCGTCACGATGCGGGTGACCGCCGAACCGGTGCGGATGTCGACGCCAGCAGCCCGGGCGATGTCGGCAATACTCTCGATCACCCGGGTGAAACCGCCCATGGGGTAAAGCACGCCATCCGACAGATCGAGGTGGCTCATGAGGTGGTACATGCTGGGCGTGAGGTACGGCGAGGAACCGAGGAAAACCGCCGGGTAGCCGAGCACCTTGCGCAAGCGATCGTCCTTGACGGTGCGAGCGACCAGCTTTGACAGAGGTTCAATGAGCAACCGGATGAAGCGTGCCGCCTTCGCGAGCACCTCTTTCGTCGCGCTCGTGCGCAGATCGGCGAAGCTCGTATAGAGAAAGTACTTCTTGGCGAGCTCGTACGTGTCTTCGGCCGAGGCCAAGTACTTGCGCATGCGGGCACCCGAACCGCGCTCGATGCTCTCGAACAAAGCCAAGTTCTCTTCGAGGTCGGTCGAGATGTCGAGGGATTCTTTCTCGCCCTCAAAGTAGACCCGGTAACCGGGGTCGAGGGTGACAAGCGAGAGTTGCTCGGCGGCACTCGTGCCCATGAGCTTGTAGAAGTGGTCGAAGACCTCGGGCATCAAATACCAGGATGGCCCCGTGTCGAAACGGAACCCGTCGTGCTCCCACGAGCCAGCACGGCCACCCACCTCGGGGCGGCCCTCGAGCAGCGTGACCGAATGGCCCTCTTTGGCCAATAGCGCCGCACTCGCGAGCCCGGCAATTCCGCCACCAATAACAACAACGTCACTCATGATCGAGGGGTAACTCCCATCGCGGCAGCCGCAGCCAACCGCAGTTTCACAACATCTGGAACCCGCACCCGGGTCTTCACCAATTCACTCGCCGGAGTTGCCCGGATGCGCTTGGAAAGTTGGGCAAAAAGGGAATGCGCGAGCGCAACCGCTTTCTTGCTGCTCGCCGGCAGCTCGGCACCGATCGCGGCATCCCGCAGATCGGAGTCGAGATCGTCGAGCAGACGAATCTTCTCCGCTTCAGTGAACGACGCGACATTAATTCCGGGGAAGTAGCTGCGCCCGAGAGTCTCGAAGTCGTCGGCGAGGTCACGCAAGAAGTTGACCTTTTGAAAGGCAGCGCCGAGCGCTTGTGCGCCGTGCTCAAACTTGGCGCGCTGCTCGTCGCTGACATCGTGGCCATGCAAGAAGGCACACAGGCACATGAGACCAACAACCTCAGCGGAGCCGTAGACGTAGCGGTCAAAGCTGGCCTGGTCGTGCTCTTTTTGGCTGAGATCCATGCGCATCGACTCGAAGAAGGGAGCTGTAAGTTCTGCGCCGAACGACACCTCACGCGCGGTGAGGGCGAAGGCGTGCACGATGAGGTTCGAGCTGAAACCGCTCTCGATCGCATTTTCGGTTTCTCGCTCGAGCTCGTTCAACTGGCGCCCGGTGGCGATCAGGTCGAGTCCGGCCTCTTCAGCCCCACCGTCGACGATTTCGTCGGCAACCCTCACGAGCGCATAAATGTTCTCAACGTGCTGGCGAACATCCGCGCCGAGAAGGCGGGATGCCGCGGAAAATGACGTGGAATAGCTGCGGATGACGATACCGGCCGCGTCTTCGGCGACACGGTCATACAACTTGAGGCGTGAGCTCACGCGCGCCCGCCTTCAGCATGCTCAGGCACATTAGTTAGGCTGAGTGCAGGCCGACACATGGGGTGCGGCATTTCGATTCGTTCCACCTAGGCAGACTATCGCGATCATGAGTGAAATCCCTGAGCAGGTTGTACTTCTCTCCGAGTCCGGCGAGCACATTGGCGTCGCTGACAAGGCCCTCGTTCACACGACCGACACCGCCCTGCACCTCGCGTTCTCGTGCCACGTCTACAACGCCGACGGCAAAGTACTTGTCACTCGTCGCGCACTCTCCAAGCTCACCTGGCCTGGCGTCTGGACAAACTCGTTTTGCGGGCATCCGGCTCCCGGCGAGGACATGGCCGCTGCGATCATCCGCCGGGCCAAGTACGAGCTCGGAATTACCGTCAGCGACGTGCAACTCGTACTGCCCGATTTTCGTTACCGCGCCGTTGATTCCTCCGGCATCGTCGAGAACGAGATCTGCCCCGTCTACCGTGCAGTGACGACGGATGCCGCAGCCCCCAACCCGGCCGAGGTCGACGGATTCGACTGGGTCGACCCTCAATCGCTGCACACCGCGGTGGCCGCAACTCCGTTCGCGTTTAGCCCGTGGCTCGGCTGGCAGTTGGAGCAGCTGGACGCTCAGCGCGACTAGTAGCCGCGTCAAGTGAACCACGCGGAGCTCGCACGACGAGTAATCGCGCGCTAGCCCCCGAGCGAACCCGCGTCATTCGCGCGCACGTCGGTGCGGTGAAAGTTCTGGAAGCTGCGACTAGCCGTTGGACCACGCTGGCCCTGATAGCGCGAACCGTATTGCCCCGAGCCGTAAGGCGACTCAACCGGCGACGTGGTCTTGATGAAGCACAGCTGCCCAATTTTCATGCCTGGCCAGAGCTTGATCGGCAAGGTGGCCACATTGCTGAGTTCGAGGGTGACGTGACCCGAGAAGCCAGGGTCAACGAAGCCAGCAGTCGAGTGCGTGAGCAGACCGAGGCGCCCGAGTGAACTCTTGCCCTCGAGGCGAGCCGCAACGTCGTCGGGCAAAGTCACGAGTTCGAATGTGGAACCGAGCACAAACTCACCGGGGTGAAGGATGAACGGCTGGTCGGCATCCACCTCCATGAGGTGAGTGAGGTCTGGCTGATCTACGGCCGGGTCAATGAATGGGTATTTGTGGTTATCGAACAGGCGGAAGAAGCGATCGAGCCGCACATCAACACTCGACGGTTGCACCATGTCGAGATCGAGAGGGTCAAGGCCGATGCGGCCAGTGGCAAGTTCGGCCCGGATGTCACGATCACTGAGAAGCATGGCCTAAGACTAACGAAATCCCGGCTGCGTAGTGCTCAGATGAGCAAATCTGGGGAGCCGCGAAAGTTACGGGCGCTGCGCCGGGAGAGCGAGAGCGATGCGGGAGGCCGCGACATCCGCCGCCGTCTTCTCGATGAGTTCGTCGAGGCTCTCGTAACGGAACATTCCCCGCAACCAGGCGTGCACCGTGAACTCGACCTCAGCGCCATAAAGGTCGCTGTCGAAATCATGGATAAAGGCTTCAACTCGACGCTCGGTCACGTCGTCAAAAGTGGGGTTGTCACCGATGCTGATGGTCGCGCCGTGACGGGAGGCAGCTGGCGGGAATGTCACCCAGCACGCGTACACACCGTCGACAGGCAACGCCGCGTGGTCGGTGACCGCAATATTCGCGGTGGGAAATCCCAGTTCGCGACCACGCTTATCGCCGTGCACCACGATGCCACGAAAGCTCAGCGTCGGTGGATTCTCCATTAGCCCAACCCTAGCGGCGGGCCTGCCGAGCACGCTCGCGGCCTACAGCCCGCGGAACTGGCTGAGGTGAAAGACAAGAGGGGTGACTTCAGGGAATGCCTCGGAGTGGATGACTTCGAGAGTCACGATCTCGTGGTCGCCGCCATCAAAGCTGTTGCGGATCTCGCACTCAAGCCAGAGCGCGGCGCCATCCATATGTATTGCTCCACCTTCGGTGGCACGCCACGCGATGTCGGCGAAGCGGTCGCCGGTGCGGGACGCCAGACTGCGGGCAGTGCTCTCTTGATCGGCGCCGAGCACGCTCAGACCAATGCGAGTGGCGCGAGCGAGCACCGGCCACGTGGTGGAGGTGCGCGCAGGGCACACGGCCACGAGGGGTGGGTCGAGGGACACGGAGGTGAACGAATTGACCGCGATGCCGGTTGGCGCGCCGTCAACGACGGCCGCGAGAGCGACGACGCCGGTGGGAAAGAGCGAGAGTGCTCGGCGAAGAGCAACCTGTGGGGGAACTTCTTCCGCGGTGGTCTGATGCGACATGGGCGGACTCCTTTGCTTGAAATGTTCAACCAGCGACTGCTAGTCAAGTTTGAACATATGACTACATGTTAGTCATTTTTGATCATGTAAACAACTGACTTTCTGCCCTGCACGCACACCGCTTGGCCTACGATTGGGGGCATGTCGACTACAACTCGCTTGGTCGTGCTGGGAGCTGTAAACCAGTTCCAGCCAGTTCACGGCTACTTCCTGCGCCGCGAACTCATGACCTGGCACATCGACGAATGGGCCAACATCCAACCCGGCTCGATCTACAACGCGCTGCGATCGCTTACCAACGACGGTTACCTCGCAGAGAACGGCACCGAGTCTGCTGGCAACCGACCCGAGCGCACGACCTACCGCGTCACCGAAGCCGGCGAAGTTGAACTGCTCCGGATGCTGCGCGATGCCCTCTGGACGGTCGAGGTCTTCGACACCAAACCCGTCATGGTGCTCACCTCGTTTATGTACGCCCTGCAGCGCGAAGAAGTGCTCGCCGGCCTTGAGCATCGCGTCACCGAAATTGATGCCCGCATTGCCAGCAACGCGTACCACATCGGCGATGTTGCGACCTCGACTTCCACTCCCGCCTACGTTCGCGAAATCTTCGAACTTGCGACATCTCGCTTGCGCGGAGAACAGCAGTGGGCTCGAGACGTGATCGGTCGCATCCGTTCCGGCGACTATGTCTTTGCCGGAGAAGATGGCGACCGTCCCGCTCGACGCGCTACTAGCTAGCTCGTCGCTTCGACCGCGGCTGTCGCCCGGTAGGCGGCACCCGGGTGGTCGTCGCGCAAGATCGAATCGTCGGTGCCGAGCAGACGCTCGCGCAGCGTCGGAGCGTCATAGCCTTCGCCAGCAACTCCCCGCTCGCGCAGAATCGGCAGCACCTTCTCAATGAACTCGACCGTCGAGCTGGGCTGGATCATCGGCGTCAGCAAGAAGCCGTCGAGGTCAGCACCCTCAGCGAGAGCGATCATCTCGTCAGCGATCTGCTCAGCAGTGCCCACGAAAGGCTTGCTGCGCACACCGTTGCCGTGCCACTGAGCGAGAACATCGCCAACGGTCTGGTCGCCGAAGCGGGTGACCTGAGTCTGCGACAGCTCAGTGTGGAGCTCCTTCATCGGGGTTGCCGGGTCGAAGGATGAGAGATCGAGGCCCGTGAACCACGCGTAGGAGGCGACAGCAACGTCGGGGCTCTCGGCATCCAGCACCGCTTGCAGCTTGGCCTTCGCTTCGTCGGCCGTGTCGCCGATGACGCACGTGAACGCCGACATGATCTTGACCGAGTCGGCGGCGCGACCGTTCTTCACCGCTTCTTCACGAATGGATGCGACCTGCTCGGCCACCTTCTCCACGGCTCCGCCACCGAGGAAAACAGCTTCACCGTGCTTGCCGCCAAACTCGCGACCGCGCGGTGAGGTGCCGGCCTGGAAGAGCACCGGGGTGCCCTGCGGCGAGTACGAGGAATTTCCGTAGCCGTGCGACGTGAAGTACGGACCATCGTGCTCGATGCGGTGAACCTTGGCGGGGTCAGCGAAGCGACCGTTCTTGTCACGCTCAAGCGCGTCACGCTCCCAGGCGCCCTCCCACAACTTGTAGACGACCTCCATGAAGTCATCGGCCATGTCGTAGCGCTCGTCGTGCGCGACCATCGGGACACCAAAGGCCTGCGATGCCGTCTCGGCCGTTCCCGTCGTCACGACGTTCCACCCGATGCGCCCACCCGAAAGGTGGTCGAGGCTCGCAATGCGGCGAGCAAAAGCGTAGGGCTGTTCAAGAAGAGTGGATCCCGTGAGCACGAGTCCGAGGTTCGTGGTGGTCGAGATGAGGGCAGCAGCCAGAATCGCCGGATCGAGGCGCGGCAGGTCGAGGCCCTCGACCGAGCAGATCTCGGGACGCTCGCCGTTGACGTCAGCCCAGCCCCAGGCATCCGCCAAGAACATGAAGTCGAAGCCGGCTTCTTCGCAGATGGTGGTGATTTCGCGCCAGTAGTCGAGGCGGTCAAACATGTCGCGCTTGTTGTCGGGGTGACGCCACGTGGACGTTCCCGAGTCGTTGGCCTGGGGGTTTTCGAATAGACCGAAGCGAAGCTTCTTCATGGTGAAACCTTTCGTGGTGGTGAAAAAAGTCAGGTGGTGGTGAAAAAAGTCAGAGTGGTGGCGGGAAAAGGTGGGCGGAGCCGAAAACTAGCGGCCGACGGCGGCTCCATCGCTCCACCACAGCACTCGCTTGCGCACGAGAGCGAGCAGTGAAATGAGCACGACGCCCATGAAGCAGAGCAAGGTGATGCTGGCCCAGGTGACGGGCAAGTTGGCTTGGGCTGCGGCGATCGTCACGAGGGATCCGAGCCCTGCCTGTTGGCCGGCGGCGACGAACTCGGCAACGGCCGCACCGACGATCGCGAGGGGAAGCGCAATGCGCAGTCCCGCGAACACGTAGGGCATTGACCCGGTGAAACGCAGGTCGCGGAAGATCTCCCAGCGGCTGGCATGCAGTGTCTTCATCACGTCGAGAGCTCGGTCATCCACATCTCGCAGCCCGGCAAGCGAGTTGACGAGCATCGGGAAGAACACGACCAGGGCGGTCACGATGAACTTGGGCGTCATGCCGAAGCCGAAGGCCACGACCAGGGCCGGCGCGATGGCCACGATTGGAGTAACCATGACGACAACGACAAGCGGCATGACCGCGCGTTCCATGACCTGAAACTCAGCCATGATGATCGCCAAAATGAACCCGGCGATGATGCCGGAGCTGGCACCGACCAGAACCTCAAGCCCCGTCACGAGCATGTTCGCCCAGTAAGTGTCGGCATCTTTGATGAGGCTCACCCACACCTGGTCGATGGTCGGAATCACGTACGGGTTCGCGATCGCGGTGATCTGCCAGAGCGCAGCAGCAATCACAAAGGTGATGACGGCGGGAGCCCAGTTGCTCCAGCGCAGATTCTGTTTGAACTTGGCCGAGGCCAACGGTGAGAAGCGTCGGCCGGTAGCGCTCGTGGCCGCCTGAACGGCGAGCGCTGACGTGTCGGTTGTTGACATGGTGTCCTCGTTCTTGCGTGACTTAGGCACTCTTTTGTCCCATCACTTCGCGCAGCGTGCCACGAACTTGGCCTTCAAGGTCACGGAATTCGTCGGTCGCGTACACGTCGATCGTGCGAGGGCGCGGCAGGGGAACATCGATGATCTCGGCGATGTGGCCCGGGTGGGCTCCCATCACGACGATGCGGTCAGAGAGCATGATTGCCTCCGGCACCGAGTGGGTCACGAACATGACGGCCTTGCGGTTGGACTGCCAAAAATCGAGCAGCCCCAAACGTTGAGCGTCACGGTTCATCTCATCGAGTGCCGAGAAGGGCTCGTCCATGAGCAACACACTCGGGTCGAACACGAACGCGCGGGCAATAGCGACCCGCTGCTGCATTCCGCCCGAGAGCTGACCGGGGTACTTGTCGAGCGCGGCACCCAACCCGAACGACTCCAGAATCTCGCGAGGGTCTCGCAGGTTGCGGTTCGCATTCGCTTTCGGGTTCACCGTCATCGGCAGCCGCACATTGTCGAGCACAGTGCGCCACGGGAGCAGCGCTGGGGACTGGGGAACAAGACCAATCATCTTGTTCTTCGTCGCGGCTTTCACCGTCATCCCGTCGACCATGACGGTGCCGCTGTCGGCGTCGATGAGGCCAGCGACCGTCTTGAGCAGTGTCGACTTGCCGCAACCGCTTGGTCCGATCACGGAGACAAACTCGCCCATCTTGATCGAGAGGCTCACCTGATTGAGCACGAGCGTGCGAGCCCCATCGGGGCCGAAGCTCTTAGAGACGTTCTCGATATGAACGCCCGTGTGTGGCTGTGCGGTTTCCACAGTTACTCCCTGAGTTGTGAAGCCGGATGCCGCACCGGGTGGGTTGGTGCGGCATCCGAGCGGGGTGGTCGGGTTAGTTGCCCGGCCAGATCAGTTCGCCGTCTGCATAGAGATCAGCGACAAGCGTTTCATCCATCATGTCGGTGATAGCGGGAAGGGTGTCGACGTTGCCGAACTTCTTCACGAGTTCGTACTCGGCCTCCCAGTCAGCAGCAGTCTGGGTTCCGGGGAGCCCACTGTTGCTGTCCTCGACCCACTGCGATTCCACATTCCAGGTGCGCTCGAGCTGTTCGCGCGGGAAAGCAGAGCCTTGACCGTTGTCTTCGGCAAGCTGGGCGATCATGTCGAGGCACTCGTCGGAGCTGTCGAGGCAGAACTGCAGGGCGTGCAGCGATGCGCGCATGAAGTCAGCGGCGACTTCGCGGTTGTCGGCGAGGAACTCGGAGTTGATCTCCATGACGTTGTAGGTGCCTTCGACACCCAAATCAGAGGGGAAGAACTCGCTAAACGGCAGACCCTGAGCGCGAAGGTTCTCGGGCTGGTTTGAGGCATAGCCGACGATCGCGTCGACCTGTCCGCGGGTGACCACGGTGGGGTCGTAGTTGGTCATCTTGATCAGTTCGACCTTGCTGACATCGACGTCAGCGGCATCCAACATGGCGGATGCGATCGGGGTGAGGTTGATGAAATAGCCGAGCGAACCACCTTCGAGATCCTTGAGGCTCTCGATCTTTTCGTTGGCGAAGATCGAGAACGGCGGGGTGTTGCCGTAGGTCGCTACCGCGGTGAGGTTCTTGCTGTTGGCGGCGGCAAGCATGACATCGGATGCCGAACCGAGGGCGGTGAATTCGGCCTGGCCGGAGGAAACGAGCTGTTGTCCGTTCGCACCGGAGGCATTGATCTCTACGTCAAGGCACAGGTCCTTGAAGTAGCCGAGCTCTTCGGCGAGGAATACGTCGAGCTGGCCAGCGCTGGCCGAGTATCCGTAGCCGGAGATGTAGGTGATGGTGCCCACCGCGGCGTTGCGGTCGCAGGCTTCCTGAGAAATCAGGAGGTCGCCGGCGTCGGGCGTGGATTCTTCTGCGGGGGCTGTGCAGGCGGAGAGCGTGAGTGCTGCTACCAAGAGCGATGCGATGCCGAGGCCTCGCAATTTCTTGGAATCAAGAGGTGTAGTCACTTGGATCCAGGTTCCTTCCTAGGCCGTATCCGTCATTGGATGGCTATACAAAACGTACATGATCAAGATTGACTGTGCAAACTTGATTTACGGTCGCTTTGACTGCCACCACGCGCCGACAGTGCGCGCCAATAATTGTGTCGCGGGTAGACAAATCGTGTGCCCGACGGCACACGGATGGTTGCTATTGACGTTAGCGGAGGGCAGCGAGAGTCAATAGGTGCGCGTGGGGTTCGCCATTCGCACTTCGTCGAGCACCGCGTCAGCGACGTTAACCGTGAGCTCGGTGCTCGTGCCGGAGACGTACACCCAGAGGTCGCTCACGAAGTAGTGAGTCTGAGCGCTCCAGCCCACCGCGGTTTCGAACTCTTTCTCCAGAGTCGTCACCGTTCCCGCGCTTGCACCGGTGAATCCCGTTGCGAGCAGCGCGTCTTGGAGGTTCGTGGCATCCGCCTCTGAAATATCGGTGACGATCACGGTGAAGCCACCATCGGAGTTCGGAACACCCCAAATGCAATTCTTGGCGATCGAGGCGTTGCCTGCCGCGGTCTCGATTTCGGGCAGTTCATCGCCGCGAATCGGAATCGTGTCGTCAGCGCCCAAGACAACGGTTGAGGGAGAGAACAGACTCTTCGCGTCGCTCAACGGCAGCAAAGTGTCGCAGCCGGGAAGGATCAGCGGATCCGGCGTCGGAATCGGAGTGGAGCTCGGTGAGGCAGTGGCCGAAGGCGCGCTCGATGTCGTTGAGCTTTCTGGCGCCGCGGGAACGCACCCGGCAAGCACCCCACTTACGAGCAGTGCGGATGCCGCAGCCACCATCATCCGCGTCTGTTGTCGACGCCCGAGTACCAATTTTTCGCCCCACCCACTGTTCATGATTGAAGAGTAACCCCGTACGGCTCGCACCGGAAGACGGCAACTCCGGCTGATGCGCGCGCCGCTCTCAGGCCTCTAGTAGTCACGAGTCGGGTTGGCTGCGCGAACCTGCTCAAGCGCGCTATTCGCGACGGGAACCGTAATGCTGAAGCTGGTGCCTGCGGCGTAAACCCAGAGGTCATCGATCAGATAATGCGTTCGGCCACTGGCCTCTATCGGACCATCTGCTTCGAGCATGAGGGACGTTGCGCCGCGGCTTTCAAAGCTGAAATACCCAGCCCCCATCAGAGCCGCCGAGAGCAGGTCGGCGTCTGTCGGCGCGATATCGGCAACGGTGAGTCCGAAAATCGCACCCGAGTTGGGGAGGCCCCAAAAGCAGGTGCGCCCTACCGTCGCGTTCGCCCCCGCAGTATCGATAGCCGCGATGGGCTCGGCAGTGAAGTGCGCGGCATCTGACCCGTCTCCCTCGAAGTAGAGCTCGGTTGCTGCACCCCACAGGGCCCGTGCATCAGCGATCGGATACAACGTGTCGCATTCCGGAAGAGACAGTGGGTCAACCTCGGGCTCTGACGACACTGACGGCCCTGGTTCAGCCGTGGTTGGCGGCTGCGATGGCAACGGCGCTCCCCCATCAGGGCTAGCTGGCGTGCACCCAGCCAGCGAAAGCGCAACGAGAAACGCTCCGGCTGACGCCACGATCGCGCGAACGGGTGAACTCGCCACCCCTGTTTTTGGGCCCTGTAGAACATCCATAACAGCAAGGTAGAACAACCGCTCTACCCTGCGCGTGAGTAAGAATTACTTCATCGCGCGAGCGGGACGTTCGCGAGCGCCTTAGCTGGACTGACGCGCAAGCTGGCCGAGGGCATCCGCATCGAGAATGACGACGCGGGCGCGGCCCTGCCGGATGATGCCGCGGCTGGCCAGATCAGACATGGCCTTGCTCGTGGATTCGCGGGTCGCGCCGAGGAGCCCAGCGAGCTGGTCGTGACTGAGTCGAATCGTGGGGTTCGCGAAGCGTGGGGTGCGCGAGGTTTCCGCCAAGCGCACCAGGGTGCTGCACACGCGCGATTGCAGCGGGCGCAACGCAAGATCGGTGAGGCGCTCTTCGAGCCGAACTACTTGCTCGCCAAGGTGGCGCGAAATGCGGATCGCGATGCGTGGGTCGGCAAGAAGGTACCGTTCGACATCCGCCGTATTGAGGAGACAGATTTCGACGTTGTCGATCGCTTCGGCGTAGTTGTCGTACATGCGCTGGCCGACCATCATCATTTCGCCAAAGACTGCGCCGGGCTCAAGAATGGCCATCGTCAGCGCCTTGCCGTCTTCGGTGACCCGGAAGATGCGGATGCGGCCCTTCTTCAGAATGAAGAGTGCCGTGACGGGCTGGCTTTGGCTGAAGACCATTTCGCCGAGCGAATACGAGCGCGAGGGCGCCATGCGATCCATCTGCTCGATCTCGGCAGGCGAGAGGTCGGCGAACAGGTCGACTTCGCTGAGGCAACTAAATGAACCGTTGTCGATCGGCATGAGTGGTTCAGGATCCCTTCGCTGAGGCGACCACGGGCGTTCGCCCGCCACAGGGGCTGACGCCACTCTCTCGCCACACGGATCCATCATGACATGCTCACTTGAGTGTTCCCGTGACGGCTTGAATGTGACCGCCGCGACGGCTTGCCTGCAGCACGTCGTCGGCACGCTCGGTTAGCCACTTCCACGGATGCGCTTCGATATCGGCGCCACCCATTCGGCACGCGAGGCGCGCGAGCGGGGTGAACACTTTCGCCATCCCCACAGGTCGCTGCATGTCGACGATGCCGACTCGACCACCAGGGGTGAGCAGCCGTTCTGCTTCTGCCAGCACTTCGGGGTGGCTCCCCATCACACTGAGCGCGTAAGCCGAGAAGACGGCATCGATGGTGGGTGCTAAACCATCTATCGCAAGATCTTCTGCCGACATTTTCGTGGCATCCGCCTGTACGACACGCACGTTCGACCAGCCTTTGCGGGCCGCCCGCTTGGCCGCGACCTGCAACATCTGGGCACTCGCATCGACGCCAATCACCTGGCCCGTTGGGCCAACCGCATCGACGAGCAACTCAAAGCTGAGCCCGGTGCCGCAGCCGAGATCCACAACAGTGTCTCCCGGGCGCAGCCCCATGAGCTCGATACCGGCAACACGGCCTGAACGATAGACCGCCCATTCGCCAGACATCGCATCGTAAAATTGCGTGCCGAAGCGGTATTTCTTCCAAGCCATGTCGTGCGCCTAGCGGTATTCGGGGTTGGCTTCGAAGCCGAAGTGCTCGCCGTCGTTCCACGCTTTACGTGTGTTTCCGTAAGCGGGGATGCCGCCGGCGTTCTTGAGAATCGAGGCCATGTGCATGAGGTTCCACGACATGAAAGTCGTGTTGCGGTTCGTGAAGTCGTTCTCGAGGCCGCCTGAACCCTCGTCGAGGTAGCTGGGGCCGGGGCCGATTTCGCCGAGCCAGCCGGCATCCGCTGCGGGCGGGATGACGTAACCAATGTGCTGAAGGCTGTAGAGAACCGACATGGCGGAGTGCTTCACGCCATCCTCGTTACCGGTGAAGAGCGCGCCGCCAACCTTGCCATAGAAGACGTACTGGCCCTTGTCGTTGAACTCGCCACTCATCGCGTAGAGGCGCTCGATGAGCATCCGGGTGACAGAGGAGTTGTCGCCCAGCCAGATTGGTCCGCCGATGACGAGGATGTCTGCCGCTTCGATGAGGGGCCAGACTTCGTCCATCCAGGCGTCCTTCTCCCAGCCGTGTTCGCGCATGTCGGGGTAGACGCCGATCGCGATGTCGTGGTCAATGAAGCGCACGTTGTCGACGTGCACTCCGGCACTGCGCATCAGCTGGATGCTGGAATCCATGAGCCCCTGGGTGTGGCTCATCTCGGGGCTCTTCTTGAGCGTGCAGTTAATGAAGACGGCCTTGAGCCCGTCGTAGCGGGGAGCGTCAGCAGGAACGGTGTTCGCGTTAGTTTCGGTAGCCATGACCCGATGTTACGGGCGAGCCCTCCCTGCGAACTGTGATCTAGCGTACGGTTCGCTGAACAATGCGCTGCTAAACATGACTGGGGGCAAACGCCCTCTCGAAAGGAACACGCATGCCCGCTCAGTGGGATCTCATCGTCATCGGCTCCGGCAGCGCCGGAATTGTCGCCAGCAAGACCGCCGCCCGTTTTGGAGCACGCGTGCTGCTTGTCGAACGACACCGCCTCGGTGGGGACTGCTTATGGACCGGCTGCGTGCCCTCCAAGTCACTGATTGCTGCCGCTCATGCCGCGCACGTTGCGCGCACCTCGGAACGCTTTGGCGTCATCGCCGAGAACGTGACGGTCGATTTCGCTCGCGCGATGGGCCACGTTCAGGATGCGGTAGCCACGATCGAACCACACGACTCGGTTGAAGCCTTTGCCGAGTTCGGCATCGAAGTCGCCCACGGCGATGCTCGCTTCACGGGGCGCCACTCTCTCGAGATCGACGGCACTCGCCACACCTTCGTGCAGGCCGTCATCGCGACCGGCACCGTGCCGCGCGTTCCCTCTTTCCCCGGCGCGGACAGCGTTCAGATACTCACGAGCGACACCATCTGGGAACTCGACGAACTCCCTCAACGCTTAGTGGTTCTCGGTGGCGGCGCAATCGGCAGCGAGCTCGGCCAAGCAATGGCACGGCTCGGTTCTGACGTCACGATCGTGAACCGCAGCAGCCGCATCCTCCCCGGCGAAGAAGAGCGCGCGAGCGCGGTGCTTCACGCCACGTTCGAGCGCGACGGCATCACCATGCTGCACAACCGCAGCGCCGTTGAGGTCGTCTCGAGCGATGGCCTCAGTGGCGAACTCGTGCTCGATGATGGAACCCGCGTTCCCTTCGATCGCCTGCTCGCCGCTATCGGCCGCACCCCCAACCTCGACACTCTCTCCCCCGAAACGGCCGGCGTTGCCGTCACCGATCAGGGCTACGTTGACGTGGATGCCTCGCTGCGCACCACAAACAAGCACATTTGGTCGGCGGGAGACGTTGCCGGGCTGCCGAAGTTCAGTCACGTTGCTGGCGTGAGCGGCAGCACTGCCGGCACCAACGCCATCCTCGGATTGCGCCGCAAATTCAACGACGCAGTCGTGCCGCGTGTGACGTTCACCTCGCCCGAAATTGCCGCGGTTGGCCTCACCGCAGCGGATGCCGTCGAAGGAAAGCACCGCGTCTTTACCGGCGAACACAGTGCCACTGATCGCGCCATCGCTGAAGGCGACGACGACGGCTTCGCGCAGATCGTTGTGAACTCCGGCGGGCGCGTGCTCGGCGGAACAATCGTCGGCCCCCGTGCCGGAGAAAGCCTCGGCGAGCTGACGGTTGCCGTGAGCGCAAAACTCTCCACGAGCACTCTGGCCAGCGCCACTCACGCCTACCCGACGTTCACCGATGCGCTGTGGAATGCCGCGATCGCCGACGTGCAATTCCGCTTGAAGAGCGGAGTCGTGAAGTCGGGCATCCAGCTGCTGGCTCGAGTGCGGCGTGCACTATTGGGCACGCCCCGCGACTAGAGGTGAGGCGGCCCAGCGAGAAGGCGGCGCTAGCGCAGTATGCGGTAGCCGACGATCATCCGCTGGGCAGCGCTGACGAGAACAACTACGCTCCAGACGAGTGCGATCTGCCAGGCAATGAACGGCAGCGCGAGCCACAGGGTGTGAACGAAGACTGTTTCGCCGCCCTCGGCGATGCGTCCGAGAAAGAACAGCGAGCGATTGTCGTCGTCTGAAAGCGTGCGGCCGGTGCGTTCAGCGATCGATGAGAACGCCAAGAACGCAGCGCCATTGATGTAGTACGCGAACAGCACGACCAAGAACGGCCACCACGGCGCATCGAAAGCGGTCGTGGCGCCGATTGCGACGCCCAGAACCGTCGCGCCGTAAACCACGAAGTCGGCGACGATATCGAGAAAACCGCCCGCTTCGCTCGCCGTGGCGGGCCGGGGAACGGATGCCGCAGCGCGCCGGCGGCGAGCCAGCGTTCCGTCGAGCCCGTCGAGCACTCGCGAGAGCAACCACGCCACGAGGGCCAGCGCCCAGAGCTGCGTTGCGGCGAGCGCCGCACTGCTCAACCCGATCACGAGTCCGGCGATGGTGAGCCGGTCGGGCGTGATCCAGGGCACGTCGAGCGCGGAAGCCATTGCGTTGAGAGGTTTGCTGACCGCCCGACGCAGCTGGACATCCAGCATCGTTAGTTGTTCTCCGCAGCCGCGTCGCCGGTTGTGACGTCGTCGGTTGTCGCGAGCACCGGGCTCTCACCGGCAGCCGCTGCGGCCGCAGCATCTTTTTTGCGCAGCCGGCCAGCAACAATGCCGCCGCCGATAGTGAGCACGCCGAGCGCTCCGAGGGCGATGAAGAAGCCGCTGTTGAGTTCGGCCCCGTAGGCGCCGACGGCGACGAAGGCCATGGTGCCGGGGATGATGCCAACGGCGGTGCCGATCATGTAGTCGCGCACTCGCACGGCGGTGAGGCCAGCGGCGTAATTGATAACAGTGAAGGGGATGAGCGGGATGAGGCGCAGCGCGATCATGGAGAGCAGTCCGCGCTTCTGCAGCATCTCGTCGACGGCGCGAACCTTGCCGCCGGTGTACTGCTCAACGGCATCGCGGCCGAGAAGGCGGCCAATCCAGAAGGAGAGGGCTGCGCCGATAACGGCGCCCACGAGCACCAGCAGCGTGCCGATCCACAATCCCCAGGCGAGCCCGGCCGCAATGCTGATCACGGCTTTCGGCGCTGGAGTGAGGGTAAGCACGGCGTAGGCGACGATGAAGATCACAGCACCCAGCAGTCCGGTGCCTTCCGCCCATCCTTGAATCTCGTCAACGGACGGGATTTCGATCGTGAACGCCACGATCACAATTGCGATGAGGAAGACGACAAACGCGCCAGCTTTCCACAGGGAAGAGGACCGGTTCTTTTTCATTTGGCCAATGTTATGTCGAGGCTCCGCGCTGCGTATGTGATGTGGCTTACTGAGCAATGAAGAAGTTCGCACTTAGTCTTAGAGTTCGCTGCGCTGGGTGTCTGGCGCTTCCTCTTCCGTCGACCGTCAAGGAGCACGTGCGTGCCGATTCGCAATCCGTTTCGCCCTCAACACTGCACGACCGCACGCCGCCGCATCCTTCCCGTGCTTGCTACGGCAGCAGTGACCGCATTGGCCCTGAGCGCGTGCTCGGCGCCGACGACCGCTCCGAGCGGTCCTGAGTTCTTCGATTGGTCTGACGTACAGGTTGCTGCTGACGGCCAGACCGTGAAGTTGTGGATGTGGGGCGGCGACGATCAGGGCAACGCCTACGTCGACGACGTACTAGCTCCGGCCGCGGCTGCGCAGGGCGTCACGCTCGAACGCGTACCGATTGCCGACACCAAGGATGCGCTCAACCGCGTTTTCACTGAGCTGCAGGCTGGCCGCAATACGGATGGCGCTGTCGACCTCGTGTGGATCAACGGCGACAACTTCCGCACCGGCAAACAGGCGGATGCCTGGTTCTGCGAGTGGACAGACCTCCTGCCCAACATGACGGCAGTTTCCGCCACCGACCCGCTGCTCACGGAAGACTTCGGCACCCCCGTCGACGGCTGCGAGGCGCCCTGGCACAAAGCGCAGTTCTCGTTCGTCTACAACTCGGCGACCGTGCCGAACCCGCCAACCACGATCGAAGGCATCCTCGAGTGGGCTGAAGCCAACCCTGGTCGCTTCACGTATCCGGCCGCCCCCGACTTCACCGGCTCCGCTTTCTTGCGGTCGGTGCTCTACAGCGAGTCCGGTGGCTATGAGAACGTCCCATCCACCTTCAGCGATGAGGCTTTCGACGAACTCTCGCCGGCGCTGTTCGACCGCCTCGATGCCCTCGCTCCGTCGCTGTGGCGTGAAGGCAGCACGTACCCCGCAACATCCGAACAACTCACCAAGCTCTTTGCCGATGGTGAGATCGACATGATGATGACCTACGGGCCAGCCACCCTTACCGCCCTCGTCGAGAACGGCACCCTGCCCGACACGACGCGAGTGCTGACCGTCGACGACGGAACGCTCGGCAACGCCAGCTTCTTCGGCATCCCCAGCAACTCCGGCAACATTGCCGGCGCCATGGTCGTCGCCAACGAGGCCCTGTCGGTCGAGCAGCAGGTCGCGAAAGCTGACCCGGCCGTGTGGGGCCAATTCACGGTTCTTGATCTGGATGCTCTCTCCGCCGATGACCGCGCCCTCTTCGATGCGCTGCCGCAATCGCCCGTCGTGCCGAGTTTTGACATCCTTTCGCAGAACGCCAACCCCGAACTTTCGGCCGAATGGGTCCCCGCTCTCGATGACGCCTGGCGCACGAGGATCGCTGCTCGCTGATGACAGCGATGCTGAGCCGGCCGCGACGCCGAGGGGTGCGCGCCACCCTTCTCGTGCTGCCGGCGGTGATCCCGGTCGCGATTGTGGTGATCGGTGGCATCGGCACCACAGTGGTGCAAAGTCTCGGCCTCATGCCCCTCGTGGGCACGCCCGCGTTGAGCGTTGAGGCCTTCGAAGGCACCGACGATCTCCTCAGCTCGGCGCTGCTCTCCCTCGGGATCGCCGTCGTCTCAACCGCGATCGCTGCCGTCGTCGGCTTCTTCACCGCCGTGCTGATCATCTCCGGAAACTGGGGCGGCCGCATCGTGGGGGCGCTCAGCGCTGCCGCCGTTACCGTGCCCCACCTCGTCGGCGCCGCGAGCGTTGGACTCCTCCTCTCCGACTCTGGTGTGCTCGCACGCATTTTCGGCATCCCGCCAGAGTCATGGCCCGCGCTCGTCGCCGGCCCCACCTGGTTTGCCGTGATCGCGGAGTACGCGTGGAAAGAGTCAGCGTTCATCGCGCTCATCATTGTCGGCACCCTCGCCACCCGCATCACGTCCTACGACGAAACTGCCGCGGTGCTCGGCGCTCACCGCGGAGCACGGCTGCGCTTCGTCGTTTTGCCGCTGGCCGCCCCGTCGCTGCTCGTGGCATCCACTATCGCTTTCGCTTACACGCTCGGTTCCTATGAGGTCGCATGGCTGCTCGGCAAGACCTACCCCGAGCCGCTCTCGGTGATGGCGCTGCGCCTCTTCAACTCGGCTAGCCTCACCGCGCGACCAGAAGCGGCCGCCGTTGCCGTGATAACTCTGCTTCTCACTGCCGCCGTTGTCGTGCTCGCCATGCTCGGACTCCGCCGGATGCGAGCGTGGCAATGACCGTCACCACCACGAGCGTCGACCTCGACACAGCGCGCAGCAACCAGCAGCAGCGGCGGATGCCCGGAGATCACGGTCGGCCCCTGACCCAGTCTCGCGGGCTCGCCCGTGCCCTGCGCATCCTGTCGACCGTGCTGATTGCGCTGTGGTTCGCGTTACCTTTCTTACCGCTCGTGCTGTGGTCGTTTGCTGACCAATGGATGCACCCCGCAGCGTTTCCGATGGAGACCGGCACCGACGGCCTCACCGCCGCTATCGCCAACGGGGGCGGGCGCGCTTTCCTCCATTCGCTTGCGCTCTCACTTGTCGTGGCCGCGATCGCAACCCCGCTCGGTGCGATGGCCGCCCGCGCCCTTTCTCGCGGTCAGGTGCGTTTCGGCAAGGCGATCAGCGTTCTGCTTTTCTCGCCGGTGATGCTGCCGCCCTTTGCTGCGGTACTCGGTCTCAATGTGCTGCTGTTGCGGGCGTGGGTTCCTCCCGTTGTTGGCGTGGTTCTCGTGCTGGTGGCCGTCGCGATTCCGTATACGACCTTCTCGATGCGTGCCGCCTACGCCGCCTACGACGATGGGTACGATGAAGCCGCCCGCACGCTCGGGGCGAGTTCGCGGCTGACGTTGTGGCGCATCCACCTGCCGCTGATTGCTCCGGCGCTGGCACGGTCCGCGTTTCTCGCGTTCCTCGTCGGGTGGAGCGATTACCTCATCACCTTGGTGGTGGGAGGTGGCCACCTGGTGACACTGCCGCTGATTATTGCGTCAAGCGCATCCGGGGTCGGCAACGAATCAAGTGTGGCGGTGCTGTCGTTGTCTGCGGTGATTCCGCCGCTCATTCTGCTTGGCCTCATCGCTCGCAGCCGTAATCTTGACCCAGGGAGACAACGATGACCACTGAATTGATGACCTCTGCGATCACGCTCACGTCTGTCACGAAGAGCTATTCGACCACCGCGCCAGCCGCGCTGCACGGCGTGAACCTTGACATTCTGCCGGGCACGAGCACCGCCATTGTCGGGCCGAGTGGCTCAGGCAAGAGCACGATTCTGCGCATTATTGCTGGTCTTGAGGATGCCAATGGTGGCCGTGTGCGCCTCAGCGGCCGGGATGTCACCGCGCTTCTCCCGGAGCAGCGCGGTATCTCGATGGTGTTCCAGCGCCCGCTGCTGTTTCCGCATTTGACGGTGCTCGACAATGTCGCGTTCGCCGATCGCGCTGCGGGCGTCAGCCGTGCGCAGGCGCGGGAACAGGCCCGCGAACATCTTGAGATGGTGCAGATGGGCACTTTCGCTTCCCGCTCGCCGCAGTCGCTTTCGGGCGGTCAGCAGCAGCGCGTTGCCGTGGCGCGCGCTCTCGCAGCGAAGCCCTCGGTGCTGTTGCTCGATGAGCCATTCAGCGCCCTCGATCCCGGGCTGAAGGATGAAATGCACGCGATGATTGCGAGCATTCGTGCGGCCGTGAATCCGACTATTCTCTTCGTTACTCACGACCGCGACGAAGCGAGCGCGATGGCCGAACGGATCGTCGTGTTGGAGAACGGTCAACTGCTGCAGCACGACACCGTTGATCATGTTTTTCATCAGCCTGCGTCGCTTGCCGTCGCCCGGTTGCTTGGCGGCAAGAATGCTTTTGCGGGCGTGGTCGACAACGGCGTGCACCATTCCGCAATCGGTGCCGTCGCCATCGACGCGCACGTTGCTTCGGGCCCCGCCACGCTGGTCTTCCGCCACGAAGCAGTAACAGCGTCCCTGCGTCTCACGGGCAGCCCTTCCAGCGATGCGGGGCTTACCGCTGCCCACCCTGATGCTGCGGCCTGCCAAAGATTAGGCCCGCGCGAGCTTCGCGGCACCGTCACGGCTGCCGTTCAACGTGGCCCGCGCCGCGAACTTGTCGTGCGGGTCGGAGATGCGGATGTTCACACTGAGGCAGCTCCCGGCAATCTACTCTCGGTCGGCGACCCCGTCACCGTGAGCCTGCCCTGCGAAGCGCTGTGGACGGTGCCCGCTTAGCGGGACAGACGCGGCGACCTTGGGGCGATCATCCGCCCCTGCAGGACTATGCCTGCTCTGGAGCAGCCTGCTCTGGCACAACTTCTTCTGGCGCCGAGTCATCTTTGCGGATGCGGTGCGCAATAATCACACCGCCTAGGGCGAGCACGCCAAGTGCTCCCACCGCGATGTAGAACCCGCTGTTGAGCTCTGCCCCGTACGCCCCAACGGCGACATACGCGAAGGTTCCCGGGATGATCCCGATGACAGTGCCCAGGGCGTAATCCCGGATGCGTACAGCAGTCAGTCCTGCCGCGTAGTTGATGAGCGTGAACGGGAGCACAGGGATGAGTCGCAACGCAATCACCGAGAGCAGTCCGCGGCGCTGCAACATCTCATCGACGGCGCGCACTCGCCCTCCCGTGAAGTGTTCGACAGCATCCCGCCCTAATACTCTGCCCAGCCAGAACGAGAGGGTCGCACCGATCAAGGCGCCGATCAGCACAATAAGAGTGCCTACCCAGAGTCCCCACGCGACACCACCAGCCATGCTCAGCACGCTCTTGGGAATGGGAGTCAGCGTGAGGAGCGCGTAGCCGATCACAAAAAGGGCAATCCCGAGACTTCCGGCGCTCTGGGTCCACTCGTGGATCTCATCCACGGAAGGAAGTTGCACCGTCAACGCAACGACCACAATTGCCACAAAAATGACAAGAAGCACGCCAGCGCGCCACAGAGTTGAGGTGCGGGGCTTTGTCATTAGGCCAATGCTACGGCTCCCGCACTGGCCGGAAGTGTGATGTGACTTACTCAGCAGCAGACTGGTCCCGATGAGGAACTCCCGTTCCCTGCTGTAGTGAGGAAACTTATGGCAGCATTAGCGAATGGTCTATGTCGCTGATGATGCCCGTTACGAACCGATGCCCTACCGCCGTGTTGGGCGTAGTGGCCTGAAATTGCCGGCCGTGTCTCTCGGCCTCTGGCAGAACTTTGGAGATGACAAACCGATCGCGAATCAGCGCGCCATTCTGCGCCGCGCTTTCGATCTCGGCGTCACCCACTTCGACCTCGCCAACAACTATGGCCCTCCCGCCGGTTCTGCCGAGTCGAACTTCGGCCAGATTCTGCGCGAAGACTTCCGCCCGTACCGCGACGAGATGATCATCTCGAGCAAGGCCGGCTACGACATGTGGCCGGGCCCCTACGGTGTGATGGGATCACGCAAGTACTTGCTCGCGAGCCTCGACCAGTCCCTCAACCGACTCGGTCTCGACTACGTCGACATCTTCTACTCCCACCGCGCCGACCCCGACACTCCTCTGGAGGAGACGATGGGTGCGCTGCACACCGCCGTCACCTCGGGCCGGGCGCTCTATGCGGGAATTTCGAGCTACTCCCCCGAACTCACGCGCGAAGCCGTGCGCATCATGAACGACCTCGGAACGCCTCTGGTCATCCACCAGCCCTCGTACTCCATGTTCAACCGGTGGATCGAAGACGGTCTGCTCGACACCGTGGAAGAGCTCGGCTTGGGCACTATCGCCTTCTCGCCGCTCGCCCAGGGTCTTCTCACTGACCGCTACCTCGGCGAAGTTCCCGCAGACTCGCGCGCAGCCAAGGGTGGCTCGCTCAAGTCGGGAATGCTCAACGACGAAACGCTCGGTCGCGTAAAGGCGCTCAACGACATCGCTTCCGGACGCGGCCAGTCGCTCGCGCAGCTCGCCATCTCGTGGGCGCTGCGCAACGACCGCGTCACGTCGGCCCTCATCGGCGCCTCGAGCGTGACGCAGCTTGAGCAGAACCTTGCTGCGGTTCAGAACCTCTCGTTCGAGGATGCTGAACTGGCTGCGATCGACGAGCACGCCAAGGATGCCGGCATCAACCTGTGGGCGGCGTCGAGCGCGGTTTCCTAAACCAAATTCTTAGCGGCAGAGCGGTCGATAGCGCACTATCGACCGCTCTGTGCGCCATGTCACAGACACGAATAGCAGGCTCCTCTTAGTCTGGGCGAACACCACGCGCCACGACCGGGAGCCAGCTCATGAAGAAGCGAACAACCGCAATCGTGATTGCCGCCGCCGTCGCGGGAATCACCGCCATCGTCGCGGGCATTGCATTGAGCGGCAGTAACCTCACCTCGCCGAGCGGTTCCGCGGGAACGACAGGTTCGTCATCCAGCGCGGTTGATATCCCGCCTTTCCTTGAGCAAGGCTTTGCCGCCACCGACTGGTCGCAGGCCGACCCGGCAATCAGCCAAGCGCTCAGCGGCGGGCCGCCCAAAGATGGCATCCCGGCGATCGATGAGCCCCGCTTTGAGCCAGTAGCCGACTTCGAGCATCCGGATGACGTTCTCGCCATTGTGGTGCAGGGCGACACCGAAACGAAGGTGTACCCCTACAACATTCTGGTGTGGCACGAAATTGTGAACGACACGATCGATGGTGCACCGATCGCTGTGAGCTTCTGCCCGCTCTGCGGCAGCGCAGCCGTGTACGACAGCGTGCTGCCCGACGGAACCGTCACTACTTTCGGAGTGAGCGGCGGACTTCTCGAGAGCAACATGATTATGTTCGACCGCGAGACTGAGACGCTCTGGCAGCAGAGCACCGGCAACGCCTTGGCTGGCACGCACTACCCGAGCGAACTCCAGCTGCACAGCTTCCAGTTGCTCAGTCTGGGTGAAATCAAGCAGCGCCACCCGGATGCCGTGGTGCTCAGCGAAGCTACCGGCCATACGCGCGACTACTCCAACAATCCCTACGCCGGCTATGACGACAGCGACAGCTTCTACTTCGTGCCCAGCCGAGTGGATGACCGCTACCCGTCCAAAGAAATCTTCGTGGCGTTCACGGTGGGCGACACCCACGTGGCAGCCCCGTGGCTGACGCTCGACGACGGCATCAGTTACGAAACCACTGTCGCTGAGGGCACGGTCTCGCTCACTAAGACTGATGGCGAGCTGCAGATCATCGGGCCAGACGGAGCTGAGATTCCGTTCTACTTCGAGATGTGGTTCAGCTGGGCTGTGCAAAACGACGACGGCGAAGTTTTCGACCCCACGCGGTAGGGGTCACCTGCGTGCGCACTGCCCTGGGTGCGCACTGGGCCGCGCATCCGCCTCGCCGCGCGGAGTGTGCTGTGGGAAGGTTGGGCGTGAGTTCTTCCGACACGCATCAGCACCTCGCCGAAGTACTCGGCGCGCTTTCCGCGCTCGCCACCGAGACCGGCATCTCGCCCGAACGAGGCGATCTCGTGCGGGCCGACCGGCGCTCCGACTATGAGTACCTCGGACTCCGAACGCCCGACCGACGCCGCCGGGTTGAGGCTGGCTTTTCGTTCACCGACCAAGATTCTGCATCCGTACTCGCTGCGTGGGATCAGATCTGGAACCTGACCAACAACGGCGACGTGATGTTCGCGGCACTCGATTTCTATCGGCGCCGGATCGGTTCGCGCTCCTGGACTGCTGACGACAGCGCCAAACTCTGGAGCACCACCGTCGGCTGGATCGAGCGCATCGACAACTGGGCCCACGCCGACGACCTGGCTCGGCTGTATTCGTTCGCGCTAGCCGACCGGCCAGAACTCGTGTATCCGACGCTCGAGGAGTGGAGCCGCGCCGACAGCGAATGGCAGCGCCGCATCGCAATGGTGAGCCTCATCCACTACAGCGGCAAAAATGCCGTCTTCATGCCGATCGAGCCCTGCCTTAGCCTGCTCGCGAACTGCGTAGACGACCGGCGCGAAACCGTCTCGAGCGCGCTCGGTTGGGTGTTGCGCGAACTGCTGGCCGTGCATCCGGATGCCGTACTCGCGTTTCTTGAGACGCACGCGGAGCGCCTGCCGCGGCCCGCAATTCGTCGCGCGACGGAGCGCTTGCCGCAGCCACAGCGGGACCGCGTTCGCGCGTCGCTTGCTTAGCTCGGGTCGGCTTCGGGCTCAGCGTTGGGCCCCGCGTCGGGCTTAACGTTGGGGCTGGCTTCAGCCGCCGAGTCACGCTTACGCTTCGACGTTTCGTCGAAAACCTGGGGATCACCGTTACCGCCGCCGTTGGCTTGCAGAACGCTCTGCGCGATGTTCGCCGCCGTCGCGCCGAGGCGATAGAGGAACGCGGTGAAGTTGGCCATGCTGCAACCCTAGGCGAATACGCGAGAAAAATTCTGTTCAGGCCGCGCCGAGCTCCGTCGAGATCTCGCGCGCCACGCTCTGCAGCAGCGGCAGGTTGGCTTTGAGGGCGTTGAGGTCGGCGACCATCCGGATGGCCGTGTTCGAGAGTGCGCCTACGACACCGGCAGGGCCATAGATCGGCACGGCGACGCAGTTCACAAAGTCCTCAAACTCGCCGTCGTCGACCGCCCAGCCGCGGGCGGAGACGATCGCGAGTTCAGCATCGAGCTCGGGGCGCGTCGTGAGCGTCTTGGGCGTGAACTTCTCCCACACCACGTTTCGCAGCACGGCATCCCGGTCAGAGGCAGCAAGTTCCGCGAGGATCGCCTTGCCAACGCCACTACAGTACGGCCGGGCTGGGCTGCCGATGCGCGAATACATGCGCACGCCGCTGGTGTCTTCGATCTTGTCGACGTAGAAAATGCTGTGGTCAACCATGGCGGCGAGATGGATGGTGTTGCCGACCGTGCGGTGAAGTTTCGCGAGTCGATCGTGCGCGATTTCCCGCAGGTCGAGACTGTCGGATGCCTGATGAGCCAAAGCAATGAGGTGAAGGCCGAGCACGTACTCGCCATTCTTTCGCTTACGCAGGTAGCCGACCTCTTCGAGAGATTGCACTTCGCGGAACATCGTGGAGCGGTGCACGCCGAACTCTTCGGCGAGCTCACTCACGCTAGCCGGGCGAAGGGCAACCGAGTCGATGATGCGCGCTGCTCGACGAACGCTTTGCGACATGCGGGCTCCCTCTGATTGCCGCGCAGGTCGGCTGACTCGCCTCACGCGCGTGTTGCAGTATATGCAACAGTGTTGCACAGAATGCGCACATGGTCGATAGTAAGACTGTGCAAACGACAACGAAGCCGGAGATCATTACGATCGGCGAGACCATGGTGCTCATCGCACCCACGGTCGCCGAGCCCATCGAAACCGCCGAACTGTTCCACCTCGAAACAGGTGGCGCCGAGTCGAACGTTGCCGTGCACCTCTCCGCTCTCGGCCATCACGCCGCGTGGGCAAGCCACCTCGGCACCGATGCTTTCGGTCGTCGCGTTGAACGCCAATTGCGCGAGCGCGGTGTTGATACGAGTCTCGTGAAATTTACTCCGGATGCCCCCACCGGCTTCTACTTCAAGGATCCCGGCAACGGTGTGACCTACTATCGCGCGGGCTCTGCGGCCTCGACAATGACACCGGATGATCTCGCCACCGTTCCGTTCGAGCAGGCGGCCATCACTCACATCTCAGGGATCACGCCCTCCCTCTCCGCTAGCTGCACCGCACTGATCGAGGCGGTTCTCGACCGCGCCACGCTCAGCGACAGTGTCGTCAGCTTCGACGTGAACTACCGCGCCGCGCTGTGGCCGGTCGAAGAGGCAGGCCCTACCCTTCTCGCTCTCGCCCGCCGCGCCGACATCGTGCTCGTCGGTCTCGATGAGGCCGAAGTGCTGTGGGGCACGACCACGCCGGAAGAAGTGCGGGCGCTGCTCGACGCCCCCGGCATCCTCGTGATCAAAGACGGCGACGTCGGCGCGACAGAGTTCAGCGCCGAGGGCAGCGTCTTCGTGCCCGCCCACAAGGTCGACGTCGTTGAAGCCGTCGGAGCGGGCGACGCGTTCGCTGCCGGCTACCTCAGCGGCTACCTCACCGGGCTCTCCCCCGAGCAGCGCTTGAGCCTCGGCCACGACCGCGCTGCTCTCGTTCTGCAATCGACCACCGACCTCCCCACGCTCTAACTTTTCTCCTCCCCCACACCGCTGAAAGGCTCACTCTCATGGCTCAGATCTCTAACGCATCGCTCGACCAGCTCTTCGATGGTCAGCCCCTCATGGCGATCCTTCGCGGCTTCGGCGTCGAACGCAGTGTTGCCCTCGCGCGCACCGCGTGGGAGCTCGGCATCGACTCCGTAGAGGTGCCGATCCAGAGCGACGAAGATGTTGAAGCACTGCGCGCCGTCGTTGCTGCAGGCAAGGAGCTCGGCAAGTCCGTCGGCGCGGGAACCGTCGTCACCCTCGAACACGTGCGCCAAGCTGCGGATGCCGGAGCAGCGTTCACCGTCAGCCCCGGCTTCGACCTTGATGTCGTTCGCGCCTCGTTCGAAGCGGGCATGCCCCCGCTGCCGGGCGTTGCCTCCGCGACCGAGGTTCAGACCGCACAAGCCGCTGGCCTCACCTGGGTGAAGGCCTTCCCGGCATCCCTCTTGGGCACCAGCTGGTTCGGCGCAATGCGCGGACCGTTCCCCGCGATGCGATTCGTCGCCACCGGCGGAATGGATGCCGGCAACGCCGGCGAGTACCTCACCGCGGGCGCAAAGGTTGTTGCGGTCGGTTCGGCACTCGCCGATGAGACCCAGTTGCCGCGTCTCGCGGAACTGCTCGCCGCGCGCAACTAGCTCGCCGCGCGCGCCTAGATCTCGGCGGAGGGCTTGACCACAACAATGGTGCCGTGCACGTCGGCCACCGCCGCGAGCGTGTTGTACACGGTGCCGTAGTGGCTGAGGTTCCGGTGCAACATATCAACCCGTCGTTCGTCTTCGTTCGTGACAAGGCGAATTTCGTATTCAAACTCGACGAATTTCGGCGGCGCATCTTGGCGGCGGGCGCGAACATCAATTTCAGCACTCTCGTAGCTGAACGGAATGAGCGCACCGGATCGCTCGAGGTTCTTGAGCATGCATGCGGCCAACGCTGACGCGAGTAGATCCGCTGGCCCTGGCAGCGCAGAAGACTCTGAGGCACCCCACAGCGCATCAATCGGAATCGTCTGATTCCCGGCCTGAATTGACGCCTCGTGACGGGCAACGCTTCGCCCATGAACTTCGTACGTCGTCGGTGCCGTTGTCATGAGAGCTCCTTCATCGTTGTGCGGCGCCAGCCTCGCCAACGCCGCCGGAAAAACCTAGCGCCCCGCGATCTCCACCGGCTGCAGGGTTGCACTCTTCGGTTCGCGGTTGTCGCCCGAGGAACGCCCGGTGAGACGGCGACCGATCCAGGGGAGCACGTATTCACGCCAGTAGGCCGCGGTGCGGGGGCGAGCGTCATCCGCTGGCCCCTCATCAGCGCCAAAGTCGGGCACCGCAATCTCGAGCGCCGACAAGACGTTGCTCGCCACGCGGGCATGCCCGCGCGCGTTGAGGTGCAGTTTGTCGACCGACCAGTACTGCAGCTTGGTGAGTTCGGCATCGGCCCAGTTGTTGACGAAAGTCACGTTGTCCTTCGACGCGCGCGACATGACCTCCTGAGCTAAACGATCACCGCGCGTGGCCATCACCGAACCGAACGGCAAGTGCTTGCTGGGGTTGCCACCACTCAGCAGCAGAACGTGGATGCCGCTGGCCGTGGCCGTGTCGACTGCGGCCAGCAGCTGGTCTGTGATCGATTCCAGCGACACTTTGGGGCGCATGATGTCGTTTCCGCCACCATTGAGGCTCATCAGCTGAGGCCGGAGGGCAACGGCAGCCTTCAGCTGCTCCCCCGCGATGGGTGCGAGGAGCCGCCCACGGATGGCGAGGTTGGCATAGGTGACTGGCTCAGGCGATGCGAGCGCAAGACCGAGAGCAACTTGGTCTGCCCAACCGCGCACCCGACCATCCGGCAGTTCATCTCCGACGCCCTCGGTGAAACTGTCACCAATGGCGACGTAGCTAGCGAACTGGTGAGACATACTGCGTTACCTTCCGAAGGGGGAATCGGGGCGGCGCCAGATCACGACGAGCGCAGTGGCGATCGGCCCGAAGATGAGGGCGAGAAGAAACCACACCCAGCGCCGACGATGCTTCATTTCCGCAAGGCCGGCGGTGACAATAGCGAGGGCAATCCACGCCCAACTGCCATCGAGAAGTGTCTGAGTTTCAATCATCCCGCCAGCCTACGCCTGAGCCGGAGGGCGGCGGCCGCGTACTAAAAATCGGTACGCGGCCGAGGGACTAAAGAGCCTTGATCGCCTCAACAACGTCGGCGGGCTCGGCACGCAACTTGTAGTCGGCCTGCACGAACGCGAACGCGATAGTGCCGTCTTGCGCGATCACGTAGGTTGCGGGAAGCGGCAGCTGCCAGCCGGTCGCACCGTTGGACTTCACGAGGTCGTAGCCGGACTTTTCGTAGAACGCCTTAGTGCGGTCATCCACGGGGTGAAGGAGTCCGAAGCCGTTGATCGCTTCGAGCTCGCCGTCGGAGAGCACTGGGAATTCGAGGTTGTGCTTCTCTTCGAGAGAGAGGGACTCGTCGGGGGTTTGAGGGGAGATCGCCACGAGCGTTGCTCCAACGGCACGGAACTCGGGAAGCATGTCCTGCAGCGCCTTGAGTTCGATGTTGCAGTAGGGGCACCAGGAGCCGCGGTAGAACGCGATCGCAACGGGGCCCTTTTCGAGCAGTTCGCTGAGGCGCACCGTGTTGCCTTCGGCATCCGGCAGCGAGAAGTCAGGGGCGGTGTCGCCGACCTTGAGCGCGTTGTTGACGATGCCAGCCTTTTCGACTTCGGTCACCGAGTTCGTGAGGGTCGCGCTGTCTTCGGCAGACTTTGTGGCCGCACTGTTGTCGGCACGTTCTTTGAGCTGCTGGGTGAGATTCATGGCGCTCCAAAAATTGGGGAAAATGTCGTTGCAGGGGAGAACCGCCCGCAACGCCACGCTATTCCGGGTGTCTGAATGGTTGCCGCGTGAATCGGGTGCGCTTGCTCCGCTACGCCCGTGCGCGGGCTGACATCTCTTCGATCAACTCCAACGCCCGCCGCAGGCCGGTGCTCGACGTGTTGGCCGTGTACGGAAAGTACACAACCTCGACGCCGACGGCGGCGAACTCGCGCTCCAACTTCAGCCCCTTTTCGGTGCCGCGCCAATCGTCACCTTTGAAGAACGTCGTGAACTGCAAGCGACGCCACATCTCCAACTTGTCTGGCACCGTTTCGGCGACCGCCTCATCCACGTAGCAGATGCTGCGCACGATTTCTAAGCGCTCCTCAAGAGGAACTGTGGGTCGCAGCTTCTTGGTCTGCTCCAGCATTTCGTCGGAAACAACGCCGGCGATCAGGTAGTCGCACTCTTCTTTTGCGCGTTTGAGAATGTTGAGGTGGCCAACGTGAAAGAGGTCGTAGGCTCCTGCGGCGTATCCAATTCTTTGAGACATGTGCTCACCGGGTTCGGGTCGGGGGAGGTGTGAGTTCTTCGAGGGGGATGGGCGCTGGTGCCACAGCGAGCGCGAACCGCACAGAGTGGTTGCGTTCGAAGGGGTAACGGTGCCCTCGCTCAAGGACGAGCGACGTGAGGAAGAAGAGCGTGAAGATCACGCTCGACTCGATAAGCCCGTTCTCGAGCGCACTACGCACGAGAAGCAGAACGAGCAGGGGAAGCGTGAGGGTGCGCAGTTCGCGATTCTTGAGACTGTCCCTCAGGGTGAAGAGCACCCAGATTCCGACCGCGATCAGACCGAGGATGCCGGCCTGCGACAAGATGGAGATCCAACTGCTGTCGAGCACTTGAACATCCCACCAGCGCTGATCCACCTCGATGGTCTTGGCCGCGAGGCCGACACCGATCCACTTGTGCCAGGTGTCCATCGGGATGCTGAACACCGCTTGCCACGCAATCGTGCGGGAACTGAGAGTCGCGAGTTCACTGACATCCTGACCGCGAATAGCGACCTCAGACACCACATTTGTGAACGCCACCATGGCATAGGAGACGGGCACGAGCAGGATGAGGGCGATGCCCGTGGAATGCGGAACCGGCCACGCCAGCACGACCGCCAGCACCATCGCGATGACGACGACAATCAGGGTGGTGCGGGATCCGGTCGCCAACAGGATCGCGGCAAAGGTGACGAGCAGCACCGACTTGCGCGGGGTGAGCCCTCGCTGCGCGATATCAATCGCAATAGCGAGCAGGGGCGGCGCGGCAAGCCCGGCGAGCTCGTTGGGTTTCATGGCGGGGATGCCACTCGGCAGCCGGCCGTCGCTCAGAAAGTCGGGCAGCCCGCTCGCGGCACCGATAAGAGTCAGGATGCCCATCGCAATGAACAGGGACGTCAACACCTCGAGCGGTGCAGCACTACTCGCCAGCACGTAGACCGTAGCGGCGAGCAGCACGATGCGTACGGCGAGCACGAGCGACGGCATCGGGCTGTCTGCCGCTAGTGCGCCAACACACGAGAGGCCCACAACGATGAAGAGCAGGATGACCGATCGCACACCCACTCGCGCGTGAACGCGAGCGCGCGAATGAATCGCTACCGCGCCCAGAAAAGCAGTAAACGCGACAAGGGCTTTCGCAATAACCACGACATCGAAGCCACCATCAAAAAGGGCATCGGGTCGCCACGAGACGACGCTCAGAACAACGAGGAGCCACGTTCCGATCAAGGAACGTGAGACGGTACTGCGCCCCCGCTGTTCTGTCGCGAACATCAGTCCACGACCACTCGTTCATTCTCGCTTGAGCGCTCGGCGGCTGAGGCGTCAGCAGGCTCGGTGCGCCCTGAGGGCGGGGCAGGCTTAGGCGGTGAGGGCTTCGGCACGGGCGTCGGCGAAGGTGAGGATTCGGATGCCATGCTCTTCTTCCTGTCGGGGCCAACCTTGGTGTCCGTTGAAGGGCCCGCGGTGGCAGTAGCGGTCGCTGTGGGCGCCGCGGGCTTGCTGGCCTTGCGCCGCAAATGCACGTGCGCTTTCGCGGGGCCGCCTGCGAAGTCATCCGGAGTCCACGTCGCCATCAGTTCGAGGTGGCGAGCATTCGGCACATCCGTCAGCACGA
Source organism: Salinibacterium sp. NG22 (assembly GCF_015864925.1). Lineage (NCBI taxonomy): Bacteria > Bacillati > Actinomycetota > Actinomycetes > Micrococcales > Microbacteriaceae > Salinibacterium > Salinibacterium sp. NG22. The sequence continues at coordinate 1,640,551 of NZ_JADYWG010000001.1, forward strand.
CACCGAGCGGGCGAACACCAGCAATACGAAGCTGGCTGACGGTCTGCGCAAGTTCTGCCTCGGAGGTGTGGTTGTAGCGAACCACGATCATGGCCACCTCCACGAATGGGGCGATGAGGGGAATGCTCAGCGGGCGACTCTCGGATGTCGCCTGCGTGATCACAACATCCGCTCGCGAAATGAGCCGGGTAAGCACCGATCGCAGGGTCTTGTCGGCGGCCACTTCGGTCGTTTCGGCAACCCCGGCGGAAACGAATAGTGCCTCCGAACCGTCGAGTGTGCGCGTGACTTCAGGCAGAGTCGTCGACTCATTGAGCAGTTCAGCGAGGCCTGCGGTGCCGGCGAAGTGGCCAAGGGCGGTGTCATCGCCCCCAGAAACTTCCGCTTCGACAAAGAGCGCTTGCCTGCCGGTTGCAGAAACTGCAGCGACAACGCCCAACGAGACCGAAGCGTGATTGGCTGTGGCTCCGGCCGGCGCGAGCAACAGGATGCGCGGCACCGTGCCACCGTTGGCCTGGGTGATGCGGGCGAGAGCTTCTGTGTACGCAGCCTCTACTGTCGACTCGGGGTCAGCACCGTTGCCTCGCGAGCGACGATGCCCTCGCGGAACGGCCGCGAGCACGGGCAATCCTGTAACGCGGCGCACATCACTGGGTTGACGCATCCGGTGGTCGAAGCGCGCCAAAAGCAGGGCGAGTACAGCGCCGGCGGCGAGCCCCGCAACCAGACCGAGACCCAGAATGACCGTCTTCTGCGGAGCGCTCGGAGCCGCTGGCGGCAGCGCCGGGATGAGTCGCTCAAGCGAGACCGAGAACGTGCCGAAATTTTCGACGCGGGAAACAAGGCGCGACAAACTGTCAGCAACCGCGTTGGCAATGCGGGCGGCATCCTGAGCGCTACTGGCCTGAGCAGCGATGTTGATGTTGACGGTGCTGTTGGGGTTGCTTGCCGAGACCTGGCTGCGCAACTCTTGCACCGTGAGGTCGAGGCCGAGGTCAGAAATGACCGGCTCTAGAACCTCCGAGCTCCGCACGAGGTCGGTGTATGAGTTGACCCGAGCGAGGGAGAATTGTGAACGCTCCGCGAGCGTGGCGTTGACGTCTTTCACCGACAAGAAGAGAGTGGCGGTCGACGTGTAGGTCGGCGCGATGCTGAACGCAATAAGCGCAGCGGAACCCACTCCGACCACGACAGCAATAAGGATCGCACGCCATCGCTGCCGGAAAATTTCGAGATAGCTCAAACTTTCCACGCGTTGAACCCCAATCGGGATGGGTAACAATCGACACAACAGTGTGCCGAACAAGCGTTGCAGGTTTCATTACCCTAGTAGCTTTCCCACGATTCTGGGAGAATAGATACCGGATCGATTCCGCAGCGCACCCCCGATTGCTGCGGTTTTCACGCCATAAGGAGCGCTAGTGAGCGTTGCGACAGGCACGACGAATCGGCGTTTTCGACGCCGACAGGTCTTCGCTGCGGTCGCAATCGTGCTCGCTCTCGCCATCGCTGCGAGTGCTCTAGTGGTCTCGTCTCTCGGCGGCAGCGCCAACAGCACCGCTCGACCGAACGTTCCTGTTGTCGAGGGCGTCGGCGCCCCCGACGATGTTGCGGCGAGCGCTGCGGATGCCGGAGCGGCCACGCTCGGAACCACCAGCTACGACATCCAGGCTGGCGCTCTCTTCGTCTCGCCCACCGGCGACAACGACGCGGACGGCAGCCTCGAGTCACCGCTCCGTACGATCAAGGCGGCGCTGGCGCGGGTGACTGCCGGCGGCATGATCGTGCTGCGGGGTGGCGAGTATCACGAGGCGTTCACGATCGCCGAGGGCACCCCGGTGACGGTGCAGTCGCACCCGGGAGAGGTCGTCTGGCTCGACGGCAGCGAAGTGGTCGATGGCTGGCAGGCCGACGGGGAGCAGGCTGATGGCGAGCTCTGGTCGGTGGCGTGGGGCACCGTCTTCGACTCGAGCCCCACCTACGAACGGGGCGCCCCCGACAACACCGAGCAGTACTGGAACTTCGTGACTGCCGGGCATCCGCTTGCCGCCCATCCGGACCAACTGTGGCTGGATGACGCCCCACTCACGCAGGTCGGCTCGCGAGACGAGGTGACGGTGTCGAGCTTCTTCCACGACGAGAGCGCAGGCGTGCTGTACCTCGGCGAGAACCCCAGCGGCCACACCGTGAGGGCAAGCACGCTTCAGCGGGCCCTGAGCATCCGGGCAGAAGGATCGACGATTCGCGGCATCGGCATTCGTCGCTTTGCGCCCTCGGTGCCCGACTTTGGCGCAGTCACGGTCGAGCGATCCGACGTGACAATCGAGAACGTGGTGATCACCGAGTCGGCTACAACGGGCCTGTTCATCACGGCGGCCAACACGACGATCCGCCAGGTGACGGTTACCGAAAGCGGGATGATCGGAGTGGCCGCCAACTACGCCGATAACCTCCTGATCGACGGGCTGAAAGCATCCGGCAACAACACGGAGTGGTTCAACCGCGCACCCGTCGCGGGCGGGCTAAAACTCACGCGCTCGCGCACTGCGGAGATCCGCAACTCTGACTTCTCCGACAACAACGCGACGGCCCTGTGGTTCGATCAGTCCTGCCGCGACCTGACCATCACCGGCAACACCTTCGTGGGCAATGCTGGCCACGGGCTCTTTCTCGAAATCTCGGCCCGCGCGCTCGTGGCCGACAACTACCTCGCCGACAATGGCATCTTCGGTATGAAGATCAATGACACGAGCAGCGTCGAGATTCGCGACAACGTCGTCGTGGGCAGCCGCAACGCCATCGCGGTGCTGCAAGACAACCGCCTCAAGAGCGACGAGAACGAAGCCGGTCACGACGAACGGTATTTGGATGACGCCGAGATGACCTGGGTCGGCACCGACGTGAGCATCGTCGGCAACACTCTCGTCGGCAGCAGTGAAGCTCTCATCTGGATCGAGGACTACTCCCGCACCCGCAGCGCCCGCGACTTCGGCATCACCGTCGACAACAACCTCTACGTGCGCGCGACCGAACTCGAGCCGCGCACGCTCATTGCCTGGCCGACCAACGCGATCGGGGTGACCCCGTTTAGCTCGCTCGCCGACTTTGCACGCGGCACCGGGCAAGAGCAGACCGGGCTCGAGCACCTCGGCGGCAGCGTGATCGAGCGCTAGGCCGGTCGCTGGGCCGAGCGTTTCGCCGACCGCACCGCAGCGCAACGTTCAGCCCGAGCGCTAGGTCGCCCGCACCAGCGGAACCAGAATCAGCCACCGAATACCGAGACCGCCGAGAATGGATGCCGCAGCAAGCGCCGCCGGCACCCACTGCACATCTCCCCCGGCCAGCAACACCGCGCTCACGAATCCGATGGCGAGAACGGTATCGGCCGCCCGAATAGCGAACACGGCCGCTTGTTTTCCGCCGACCGCCGCGAGCGCACCATACGGAGTCACGGCGGCAATAGACGCGGTGTAGGCGATCCAGCCAATCACGGCGAGCAGGTCGGGTGCGGTGCCAAAAAGTAGTGCACCTCCCCACGGCAGCAGCGCGACGAGTAGCGCGCCGACGACCACGGTGAGGCTGACCAGAGTGCTGACGGCACGATCCGCTCGCCGCAGTTTCTCGGCCAGAGGCTTGCTGTTGTCGCGGGCGAACGAGACGAAGAGATACGAGCTGAGGCCGCTGACCGCGAGAGTGGCTGGGGCGACGAAGACGCGACCCGCTTCGAGGAGTCCGGTGGCGGCGAGGCTCGCGAGCACGGTCACGAGAGTGCGCACGACGGTGAGAAGTGCAGGCCGCAGAAACTGTTGACCAGCCCGCCAGATGCCGTAGCGAAAGACGGTGCCAACGCCCCCGCGCACGAAGCCCACGACGAAGCGTTCTTCCCGCGGCAGCAGCACTGCGCCGAGCCCGATAGCGGCGAGTTGACCGGCCGCGACGGCACCGAGAAACACGAAGAGGCTGAGGGTGCCGACGAGCGCACTCAGCCCGATCACGGCGAGCGCGACCGCGAACGACGCGAAGTCGATCAGCATGACGCGCCAAAATCCGAACCCGGCCATGAGCAGGCGACGCATGAGTTCTTCGAGCGCGAAGAGGGCGACGCCGGCTCCGAACATGACGGCGGTGGAGGCATCCAGAAGTCCGGATGCTCCCGCGAGCGCAGCAGACAGCACTCCGGCCCCCACGGCAATACCGAGAGCGAACTGCTGCAGCGCCGAGCGCACGGCCGGAGCACGCCGTTCCAGTACGACGAGCGAGTCGCCGACCATCCCACTCGCAAGTCCGGCGACGAGCACCATTACGCCATACGCGATGGCAAAAGCGCCGAGGCCGTCAAAGCCGAGCGTGCGCGCGACAAGCACCTGAATCGTGAAGCTCGAGAGAGCCTGCATTCCCTGAGAGCCGATTGCTCCGAGGGCCGACCGTGTGCCTGACACGCTCAGGCTGCCTACTGCACGGGTCGCGCGCTGAAGTTGTCGAACCTCACGGTGACGGGAGCGTTGGGTGCCGAGCCCGAGAGGTAACTCTCAAATCCGACCGAACCTGCCGCCTGCAACGCTGCCGTGGAATCGGTAGTCACGAGCTGCCAGGCGGCCGGCTCGGTGTCACCCTCCTTCCACAACTTGGCCGAAATCGTGGTCGGGCTCGTGCCCTCCACCGTGGTCTTCAGGATGAAGGTATCCCCAGCCGCGTAGGTCATTCCCGGCACGTTCATGTTGGCGAGCACCACCGTGGAGCCCGACATGATCTGCAGTCCGACGACTCCGCCAGTTTGCAGGCGCAGGCGCGCTTGGTAGAACGCCGACCCGACCTGACGACCAATCACGCCCACGACAATGTGGCCGGATTCGGCAGCCTTATCGGTGGTGATCTCCACGTGAGCTTCTACCGAGGTTTCGCTCACGCCCGCCAGTAACGCCCGGCGAGTAGTACCCGAGCTCGTGTGCACGAAAGCACCCTCGCCGCTACCGACGGTGTAGGTCGAGTTCGTATTTGACGACCAGGCACCTCCCGTGTTGGCGGAGCCCCAGCCAGCGGCAACCGTGCGCTCAAAGGTGTCTTCGGCGAAGGCTGCGCCCGGCGGCGCCGACACGACGACGTCGTGACTGACCGTTCCGGTCGCCGACTCGTTGTCCGTCACCGTGAGCACGACCGCGTAGGTGCCCGCGCTGGCATACGTGTGCGAGGGCGTTGCGCCGGTGTCGCTCGCACCATCTCCGAAGTCCCAGGCGTAGCTTGCGACGCTGCCATCGGCATCCGTCGATCCTGTTGCATCGAACGCCACGGCGAGCTCGGTCGCCGACGACGTGAATGCGGCAGTGGGTGCCTGGTTCGCCGGAGTCGAGCTGACGGTGACGGGGTGCGTCACGGTAGCCGTGGCGCCCTGATCATCCGTCACCGTCAGAACTACCGAATAGGTACCCGCGGTCGCGTAGCTGTGATCGGGGCTCGTTGCGGTGCTCGACTGACCATCACCGAAGTCCCACGATCGAGAAGCGATGCTGCCATCGGGGTCACTTGACGCACTCGAGTCGAAGCTCGCGGTCAACAGGTTCACCGCACTGGTGAAGGATGCCGTTGGTAGCAAATTCGTCGGCGTCACGGGCTCCTCGGCGTGGCCTGCAGTCGCTACGAACGAGTCGTAGCTCACGTGCACGGGAGCATTGGTGGCCGACCCAGACAGGTAGCTGTACTGACCGACGGCACCCGCGGTTTGCAGATTGGCAACCGACGAGGTTGCGGTGAGGGTCCAGTCGCTGGGTTCACTTGTTCCCTGCTTCCAGACCTTGCCGCGAATGGTCGTCGGTGAGGTTCCGAAGGTTTGCGCTTTCACGAGCAGCACGTCGCCTGGACTGAAAGTGAGGCCCGCAACATCCGTGTACGCAATGTTGGTCGAGCTGCCACTCAGTAGCTGGAAGGCGAGGGTGCCGTTGGAGAAGTAGCGCACGCGGGCTTGGTAGAAGCCGTTGCCCACTTCGCGCATCGTGATGCCCGTGTAGGCGCCACCACCCGTGATTGCTTTGTCGACGGAGATGCTCGCGCTGACCGTCACGTCGTCCGTGGAGACGCTCGGCAACCACGCATGCCGGGTAGTGCCCGACGAACTGTGGTTCACGACTCCGGCATCCGATTCGACCGAGAAGTTGCCGTTGCTGTTCGTCGACCAATCACCACCGACGAGAGCTGTGCCCCAGCCGGAGTTTTCGGAGCGAGCGAATTCGTCGCGAGCCAGCACGGTTACGACGGGCGGATCGAGAGCGATCACGTCATGACTGACCGTTCCCGTTGCCCCCTGGTTGTCGGTCACGGTGAGGGTGACGGCGTAGGTGCCGGCCGCCGTGTAGAGATGCGATGTGCTCTCTCCACTAGCGGATGCTCCGTCGCCGAAGTCCCACGCATACGAGCTGATCGTGCCGTCGCTGTCGGCCGAGCCACTCGCGTCGAAGCTCACCACGTTGTCGGTGGTTTCACTCGTGAAGGCTGCGGTGGGCGCCACATTCGGAGCCAAGACCGTCACTGTGGCGGAGGCGGTTGCCGAGGCTCCCTTGTTGTCGGTCACGGTGAGGGCGACGTCGTAGGTTCCCGCGGCGGCATACGTGTGATCGACCACGGCATCCGTGCTCGACGCACCATCACCAAAGTCCCACGCGTAGGCGTCGATAGTGCCGTCGGGGTCGGACGATCCGGTCGCGTCGAAGCTCGCGACGAGATCGCTCTCCGAGTGCGTGAACTCCGCAACCGGTGCTTCGTTCGCCGTACCGATGAGGAAGTGCGAGCTGACTTCGCTCGGGGTCAGCACCGTCTGGTACACCGCGAACTCGTCAAGGTCACCGTCGAAGTAGTTCGACGATGCCACTCCCACGGTGTTGCCGCGGCCAAGTCGCCAGTAGCCCGAGAACGTCTGGGTCGGTGTTGCAGCACTCGATGCCACCACCGCACCATCGACGAACAACTGCAGCCCTGCTGATCCCTGGGTCGCTACCGCCTGATGCCAATTGCCATCGTTGTAGGAGGCCGTGCTCGAGACGGTGGTGCTGCCCGTGCCGAACACGAGCGTTCCGTCGTTGCGCATGATCACGTTGTCGCCATAGTTGCTGGCGGTGCCGGTGGCGGAGGATCCGAACTCCACGAGCTTTCCGCCCGTGCTGCTCGTGGTTCTGAACCACACTTCACTCGAGAACGTCGAGGGGTTCGGCAGCGAAGTTGTTGTCGCCGCGAGCGCCTGCGTGAACTGCGTTGCCGAGTCTGTTGTTCCCCCGAGGGCACCGGGCACGTTGCGCGTGTAGGTGCCGCTGAGGTTTCCGTTGAGTCCCTGCAGACCGGAGTCGTTCACGACGGCACCGGAGGCTTCCCCCAGTCGCCAGTACAGCTGCGGGCTCGCGTTGTAGACCGCAGCACCGTAGGCGTCGGTCGGTGCGGGCGGTCCGGAGAGCGACCGGCCCGAGAGCTCGAAGTGGTTCTGGATTTGGCTCGCGGTGAGGGGGGTCGGGTACACCGCTACTTCGTCGATGGCACCGTTGAAGTAGTCAGAGCCACTCCAACTGCGGTCTCCACCGATGCGCCAGTAGCCCCAATAGTTCTGGCCCCACACCACGTCGGGATTCACGCCAACGCGCACTCCGTCAACGAAGAGTTCCATTCCGTCGGCGCCCATGCTGGCGACGACCTGATGCCACTCGTTGTCGTTGTACGCCTTCGCGCTTTGCACGATGCGAGTGCTTCCGGTGTACACGCCGAAGTTCAGGCGGCCCGAACTGTCCATGTACACATGGCGGTCGTAGTTGCTCGAGTTGCCGGTTTGACGGTTACCGAAGCCGACGATCTTGCCGCCCGAGGTTGTACTCGTCTTGAACCAGGCTTCGACCGAGAAGGTGTTGTCGCGCCAGATTTGGGTGTTCGATCCGGCGTAGCTGTTCGAGCTTCCCGTGAAGGTCGCGGCGGTATTGCTGTCGCCGATGATTGCTCCGGATGTTCCGAAGCCCACGTTGTTGGTGGCGGTCGCGTTGTCGCGAGCCACGCTGTCGACCACGGTGTTTCCGCTCTCGCCGAGGCGCCAATAGTTGGAGGGCTGATCCTCCATCACGGCTGCCGCATAATCGCTCAACTGACCGGTGGCGCCGGCGGTGAACGACACCGTCGAACCCCAGCCGTTGTTGCCATAGGGGTCGATGGCGCGTAGTCGATAGGTGTAGGTCTGGCCGGGCGTCAGGCCGGTATCCACGTAGGTCATGGTCGGGCGGTCATAGAACCGCGAGGCCTGCTCGGTCACGTAAATGGGTGATCCACTCTTGCCATCACGGATGAGGTGGTACGTCAGGTTTTCGTTGTCACGATCCCAGTCGGCGGTCCAGCTCAACGCAATCGTGCCGGGAGCGGGAGAGCTCATCGTCGGGGTCAAGTCGGCACCCGTCAGGCGCGGGCCATCCGCATTGGGAGCGATCGCCGGGATCGCGAATCTCAGCAGTCCCTGCTGGTTCTGCCCGTTGACGCGCGTGAATTCGCCGCCGAACACGGCGTACTCAGCGTTAGACGTGACATCCCATGGGCCCTGGTACTGGCCAGTGAAGGTTCCGAGGTTGATGTCGGGAAAGAAGTTCAGCAGCGACGGGCTCGAGTTGCCCGACCAGTCGTGGTAGCCGTAAGGGTCACGGGAGATGCTTCCGGTGGCGTCTTTTGAGAAGGCGATTCCGCGGTTGAACGACCACGGGTTCGTCTGCGGGAAGGCATCGATATTGCCGCAGTAGTGCGAGTGCCCTGCGGCATAGATGGCTCCGTTGGGCGCGGGAGAAACCGAGTAGGTATCACCGTGGCAGTCGTTCACCCAGACGAGTTCGCCATCCGACCAGTTCGACCGGAAGACGCCCTCAAGGTTGCCGCCGGAGCCGTAGACATAGCCGGTGCCGTAGAAGCTGTCAGCGTCAGACGAGAGCGAGAAAATGGCGGCGTTGAGGCCGGCGTTACGCACCTGATTGTTGGTGGCGAAGGGCGTGATGAGCGCGCCCCCAGTGGCATCGACCATGGCAAGGCCGTAGCCGGGATTGCTCGATCCGTTCACGGTCGTGAAGTCTCCGCCAATCACGACTTTGGATTCATCCGGCGAGACAACGATGCCGAAGGCACGACCGCCGGCGAGCTCGGGAGCCCACGAGGTCACCGCACCGTTCGAGGCGAGGGCGGCAGCGCCACCCAGCCGAGTGTTTCCGCTCACCGAAGTGAATGGTCCCGAGAAGAAGACCTGCGTATTCGTGGCCACGACTGCATAAACGCGATAGTTGGCGCCAGCATCGAAGCCACCGTAGATGGCTCCCGTGGCGGTGTTGAACGCAACGATGCGACTTTTGGAGACACCGTTCACCGACGTGAAGTCGCCGACCGCATAGAGCCGGCTTCCGTCAGGAGATGCGGCCAGAGCACGAACTTGCCCGTTGAACGTCGGAGCCCACGACAGCAGGGCGCCGGTCGTGAGGTTGTACGCGAGCACGTACGAGCGGCTCTGCTCGTTGGTGCCCGCGGGCGAACCATACGGTCGGGCCGAACTGAAATCGCCAGACGCGTAGACGGTGTTGCCCACGATGACCTGGTCCCAGACCACACCATTGATTTGGGGCGTGGGTAAGGGATCAGTAGACACAGTCGTGGGCACAGGCGGGGCAGCCGCAGTGTCGGCAACAGCTGCGGTGGGCAGCGTTACGGTGAGCAAAGTCGCAATTAATGTCATCGCCGCTGCGGCGGAAACAAGTCTCAGCGGGTTCGGTGGCATCTGGCGGGTTAAGCGCATGATGTGCCTTCTCGGGGGTTTGTGGCTATTCAGGTTCCACTTGGTGGGTCACCATACTCCCCCTCCGCCCCGTTTGGGTGCCCCCCAAAAGGGGGTCACGTTTCGGGGGTCGCCCGCCGAGGTGGGTAGACCGATCGTTACAGCAGGTCCGCGATATCCCCTTGGAAAACAACCGGTTGCACGTCGACGGAGTAGTCGACGAGAAGGGTGACATTGCCACGCTGATCAGCAGGAACAGTGAAAATGTATACGCCATCGATCGCCGAATTTGCCGCGAGGGATGCCGGCAGTGGTGAGCCGCCCGGCTCACGAAGTTCGGGCGCCGGCGTGCGGTCGGCGCCAAAGTAACAACTGATCACGGTTGTGCGCAACGAGACCACTGACGAGGTCGAGTTTGTCATCGTGACCGTCACGCGCAACGACGGACCAGCGACTTCACCGGGGCCGCGAGCGGTGCCATCGACCTCCTCAACCTTGGTGACTTTTGCCACGAGGCCGGGGGTGACATCCGCTGGCTCCTCGATCGGAACGGGTGTGACATCGGGCACGGCTGGCCCGTCGACCGGTGCCGCTGTCGCCGTCGCAGGTGCTGCTGGCGACTCAGTCGCTGCCCCTGAACTCGGCGTCGCCCCGGGAGAAACGCCGGGATTCGCGGTCGGCGCGAACTGCCCAAACAGCACCACCCCGAGCACGACGAGGAGCGCAACGACGATACCGCCCGCAATCATGCGACGGGGGCGGGTGCCTAGCCACGACGGCGTGGCCGCTACAGCTTCAGGCTCGAATTCGGTTCCTGGGTGCTTCGACATAGTCATGGCAGCTCCGTGCCTCGGGAGTGGTCGGTACTGGACGGTACACCCGCGCCCTTCAGCACCGTACCCCCTGTTCTGGGGCCACAGCGAGAAACGTGAGCGGCGTACACTTCCAAGCCAGACAGTGGGGAGTCTGGTCGAAGTTCTTGAGTCCGTCAACGGAGGAGGGAAAGTTGAACGGCCCACGCCCCCCTGCCGAGCGCGAACCGATCGTTCGCCTCCTCGGAACCCACGGCATTCCTGCCGCCTACGGTGGCTTTGAAACTGCCGCCGAGAACGTCGCCATTTTTCTGCGTGACCACGGCTGGCGCCCTGTTGTCTACTGCCAAGTTCCGGGCACCGGCGCCATCACGACAGACCTGTGGCACGGCATCGAACGGGTGCTGATTCCGGAACAACGCGAAGGATGGTTGGGCACCGCACGCTTCGACCTCACCTCGATCCGGCATGCGATTCGACACCCGGATATCTGCCTCACCTTTGGGTACAACACGGCCGTGTTCAACATCCTGCAGCGCCTCAAGCGCATCCCGAATGTCATCAACATGGATGGCATCGAGTGGTCTCGTTCGCGCTGGGGCAAGGGTCGGCAGGCAATTCTGTGGATAAACGAACGGATCGCGTGTTGGGTGGGCAATCGACTCATCGCCGATCATCCGGTCATCGAAACTTATCTGGCCACACGCGCTCGACGCTCGAAACTCGTCACGATCACGTACGGCGCCCACGCTGTCGAAGCCGCTGACACTCTGCCGGTAACCAGTCGCGGCCTCACGCCAGGCCGCTATCTCACGCTCATTTGCCGCCCGATTCCCGAAAACACGATTCTCGAACTTGTCACCGCGTTTTCCCGAGAACGCCGCGATCACCAGTTGGCGATCTTCGGCACCTACGACGACAGCGATCCCTATGCGCGGGCGGTGCGCGAAGCCGCCAGCGATGAGGTGCTGTTCGTCGGCCCGATTTACGAACCCGATGAGGTGTCTTCGTTGAGATTCCATTCCGTTGGCTACCTGCACGGCCACACCGTTGGTGGCACCAACCCTTCTCTCGTGGAAGCAATGGCCGCCGGCAACGCGGTGATCGCCCACGACAATCCCTACAACCGCTGGGTAGCCGGTGACGGTGCGCTCTATTTTTCGGGCGTGGATGACGCAGCCGCCCACATCACGACGCTGCTCTCGTCGCCCGATCGCCGGGCTTCGCTCGCGGCCGCCAGCCGCGCCAGGCATGCCGCCGAGTTCACGTGGGAGCGCGTCGCGGGGCAATACGCGGAGCTCCTCGCCGAGCAGCTCCCCGCTGGCACGGCTCCCGTCTCGGCTCCGCGCTCGACCCCGTCGCCGCGACCCGGAGCGAACGCATGATCCGCGTGGGAGTGGTTGGCCTAGGCAAAATGGGGCTCTCGCACTTGTCGATGATTCGCGCGCATCCGGACGTCTCGGTGGAGGCGGTTGTCGATTCGGCTGGCTACATTCTCGGGGTGCTCTCAAAGTACACGGGCCTAAAGACCTTCACCGATTTCGAGAAGATGCTCGACAGCGTTGAACTCGATGCGGTGCTCATCGCGACCCCGACCCGCTTTCATGCGGCGATGGTGCGCACGGCTCTCGACCGCGGGCTTCACGTGTTTTGCGAGAAGCCCCTCACGCTCACCGCCGCCGAATCCGCCGAGCTTGCGGGAGTGGCAGCCGTCCGTGGCCTCGTCACACAAGTCGGTTATCACAACCGTTTCGTCGGCACCTTCCGCGAGGCTAAGCGACTGTTGGAGGCAGGCGCGATCGGCCGGGTCACCCACCTGCAGGCCGAGTCGTATGGCCCGGTCGTGCTCAAGGCGAAGGGCACGACGTGGCGCAGCAAGCGCACCGAGGGCGGCGGCTGTCTCTATGACTATGCCGCGCATCCGCTCGACCTCGCGACGTGGTTTGTCGGCAACGCGACAGGCGTCGGCGGCACCATTCTGGGCAGCGTCTTTTCAGAGAACACCGAAGACGAGGTGTACAGCACGATCTACTTTCCCGACGGAGTCAGTGGTCAGCTGTCGGTGAACTGGTCGGATGAGTCGTACCGCAAGATGACCACCCGGGTGAGCATCTTCGGCACTCAGGGCAAGATCATTGCCGACCGCCAAGAGATTCAGGTCTACCTGCGCAGCACCGCCCCCGAGCTCGAGGGCTACGAACCCGGCTGGACGATCAAGTCGACCACCGAGCTCACCGATGAGGTGTGGTTCTACCTCCGCGGCGAGGAATACAGCGCTCAACTCGATCACTTCGTGCAGCGCATCGGTGACCCCTCGCTGCCCGCCACCAACGACTTCGCGAGTGCTGCCATCACCGACCGCATCATCGAACGGCTGACAGCGGATGCCGCTGCCGGGCCCGCCACGACCACCCTCGTCGGCGAGACCACGGCTTCGACCGCGCCCAAAGCCCGCCGCGGAAGCCTTCTAGGGAGACGCTCATGAGCACCACCGCCCCGCGCACCGCCGACTCGGGCGGCCCGCTCAGCACTCCCGGTTCGTCGAAACTCGACCCGGTGCTGTTTGGCGATAACCAGTTCTTTGGCATCAACCATCGCTCCGAGGAGAAAGCGCGCGAGCAGGCCATGCGCTTTCAGGATCTGGATGCGATCATGGCGGTCATCGACGATGCCTACGCCAGCGGCATCCGCACTCTCATGTGCACAACGCACGACCGCATTGCCGATGTTGTGGAGCGGGTGCGCGCTGACCCTGAGCGCTACGACGGGTTCTCGTTTTTCCCCTGCATGCCCTATGCGCACAAGTACGCCGACGCGGTCACCGAGAACGGAATCCTGGGGGCCCTCAATCGCTTCATGCCCGACGAAGGCATGCTCAACGCAATGATGCGCGGCGGCCGTTCGCTGGCCAAGAAAGACATCGAGGGCATCATCACCCTGCTCGTGGATGCCGAGATGGCCGGCTTCGCTGGCGTGCGCACCCCGGTGGTCTGGTTGCAGAACGTCGTCGTCGATCTGCTGCTGGGGCTCGGCTTTACCGATGCCTTTGCGATCTTCGCGAATCACGTGCGCACCCGCTACGGCGCCGAGCCCGGCTTCATCACGATGAACCTGCCGATGCTGCTCGATCACCTCGATCAGGCCGGCATCGAGAATCCGCTCGTGTGTTCCAACATCAACAAGATCGGGTTCCGGATGTCGGGTGGCGTCGAGGCGTATCAGGATGCGCTGGCGAAGCGGCCGTTCCGTGCTGTCGCGATGTCGGTGTTTGCGTCGGGAGCGATCCCCCCGCGAGAGGCACTGGAGTGGATCTATGCGCAGCCCGGAATCGAATCAATCGTGTTCGGAGCATCCAGTCGCTCTCACATCGAAAGCACCGTTGCGCTCGTGCGCGAGTTCGAGAACTAGCTCGCGTCGATAGCGCGCAGCTGCCGAAACCAGCGCCCAAGCACAGCGAGCAGAATGAGCGCGTTGGCGAGAAACAGCAGCCCGTAGAACACTACGAAGCCGTCAATCCAGCCAAAGAGCACAAAGCTGAGGCAGAGCACGGCGTAGTCAGTGGGGATCGCGACAATCGTCTGCAGCCAACCGCCGCCACCGCTGGGCTTGGCGTAGCTGCGCCCGCGCTCGGCGGAGGCTATGCGGCGCAACTGATCGGTGAGAATCATCGCGAAGAAGAACACCGACGACACCACGATGAAGCCGAGCGGAATCAGCAAGATGCTGTCGGGCCATCCAGTGTCGAAACGGTACAGCGAGATCAGGATGACACCGTGAAAAATCACGATCTTGAACGCGTCGACAACGTGGTCGAGCCACTCTCCCGCTTTCGTACCGCCGCCACGCAAGCGCGCCAGTTGGCCGTCAGCAGAGTCGAGGGCGTATCCGAGCAGCAGCAGGAATGCCACGAGGATGCCGAGCCACCAGCTCGGCTGCACGGTGGCCACGAGCACAAGCGCGATCGCCGTCATGAGCGCGCTGAGGCCGGTGACCTGATTGGGCGTGCGCCCGGCGAGATAGGCCGCGGCGGCGAGCAGGCGGCCAAGGCGGCGGTTGATCCACCGCGAATACGGCGGAGCACCTCGCCCAGGCTTTTGAGCGGACGCGAGCGAGCGGACAATCGCACCGAATGTTTCCGGCACTTCTGGGCGTTCCCCTGTGGCGGTCATGTTTCACCATAGCCCCAGGCTCCGGGCTGGGTCGAGGGTTCTCCCCGGTGGGCAGCGAAACCACCGGGTCTAGCATGGGGGTCATGCGCGTTCTCTTTGACGGGTTCTGGTGGGTTCGAGGTCCGGCCTCGAACCGTCAAGTGCTGCGCGAGTTCGTGTGGGCCTGGCTGCGCGAGTTCCCCGCTGACGAGGTCACCGTGGCGGTGCCCCGAGCATCCATCGATACTGCGCGTTCAGAGCTGCCCGCGAGCGCGGACGTTGTCGGCACCCGCCTCCGACCTCAGGGCGTCAGTGCGATCGTCGAGCTGCCCTTCATCGCGAAACGACTGCACGCGGATGTCACCATCACCCACAATTTCACGCCAGCATTCGGGCGGTCGGCGGTCTTCATCCACGACTACATGTTTCTCACATCGCCCGAGTGGTTCACGCTCAAGGAACGTGCGTACTTTGCGCTAATGCCCTTGAGTTCTCGGCGGGCGACATGGCTGTTCACATCGTCGGCAACGGAGGCCGCGCGCATCAGTCGTCTGAGCCAGGGTCGCCCCGTCACGCCCATTGGGCTGGCCGTGGGGCGCGGGCTCACGGAGTCCGCTCCACGAAAGCCGCCGGGGCTCGACGACCTAGCAGGCGATTTTCTGCTCTGTGTTGGCCGACTCAATGCCCGCAAGAATCTGGCGAACACCATCGAGGCAGCCCTCGCCTCAGGTCGCGCCACCGAGCGCACTCCGCTCGTGATCGTCGGCGAACCGCAAGGGCGCAGCGCTGAGCTGCCGGCTGCGGTAAACGCCGCCGCGGAGCGCGGCGCCATCCGATTTCTCGGCTTCATCGACGACGACGAATTGGCATGGCTCTACGCCCACACGGCGCTGCTGCTCTTTCTCACTCGTGACGAAGGCTTCGGGCTTCCCGTCATCGAGGCGCTCTCGTTCGGCGCACCGGTTGTCGTGAGCGACATCGTTGTCTTTCACGAACTAGCCGGAGCGCAGGCGACATTCGCCGACCCTGATGATGTGGCGGCTATCGCTGCGGCAATCCGTTCGGCGCCCGCGCGCGAGCATCCGTCCACGGACGGCGTGACGCTAGCCTCGGATGCCGCTCCACAGTCAGCAGAAAGCACCCGCTATTCCTGGGCTGCCAGCGTTCGCGCCCTCCGCGCGCGCATCGTCGACGACCCACACCGGGCCTCACTCTAACCGCTCCATTTCGAACAGAGCTACTCCTCTTAATGGAGGCGCGCGCGCACGGCCTTCCCGACGCGGCTTCATTCCTCTTAATGGGGTGGCCTTTGTGGCTCATGATCGGGCGCCCGCCGCTGACTGCGCAGTCCGCTTCGCGTGAGCTGGTGGACTTGCCGTGCGGCGGTGATGAGTGAGTGTCGGAGGGCGCCGAGGCCTCCCGAGCGTGCCATCGGTTCCGTTCACGACAGCTCCTCTCATGTCGGCCTGCACGGGTACACGAAAATCCCACTTCTCGTGGCGCATATCAGCGACGGGTTTTGCCCTCACCGATCTCCCGATGACAACGGTGAGGGCGTCTGGGGGGAGACATGCTGGTTGAGGTGAATAGCGGTGCGCGCACATCGTCAGTAGGCTCCGACCGGCTTGACGAGCACTTTGAAGGTGCGCCACATGATGACAAGATCACCGACGACGGACCAGTTCTCGACGTAGTAGAGGTCGAGGCGCATGCTGTCTTCCCAGTTCAGGTCGGAGCGGCCGTTGATCTGCCACATTCCGGTCAGGCCTGGCTTGATGTAGAGGCGACGGTTTACTTTGCCCTTATAGGCGCGCACTTCGCTGGGTAGGGGCGGTCGGGGGCCGACAAGGCTCATGTCCCCCTTGAGTACGTTCCAGATCTGCGGCAGTTCGTCGAGAGAGTACTTGCGGATGAAGCGTCCCACTCTGGTCACCCGGGGGTCGTTCTTCAGCTTGAAGAGCACACCGGAGCCCTCGTTCTCCGTTTGCAGTTCGGCCAACTTGGCGTCGGCATCCGAGACCATGGAACGGAATTTGAACATGCGGAATGTCTCGAGATCTCGACCTACCCGCACTTGGCTGTAAAACGCGCCACCCGGGCTTTCGGCACGGATGACGAGCGCCAGAAGCAGAAACAGCGGCGCCAGCACGATGAGGGCAATCGCAGAGACCGCAATGTCGAGCCCTCGCTTCACTACATGCTTGCCACCATCAAACTGCGGAATTTCTACGTGGATGAGCGGCAGACCTTCCACTGGCCGAAAGTGGATGCGGGGTCCAGCCACATTGGCAAGGCACGAAGCCAAGATCAGCTCAGCCGCGGTGCCTTCCAATCTCCAGGCGAGATTGCGGATGAAGTCATTGCCAAAGCCGTGATCGCCGGCGACGATCACGGCGTCAGCCCCGAGATCCGCTGCGGCCTCCACTACCTCTTCGGGCGTGAAGCTGTAGGGGTGGGGAGCGCCAGCGGTCCTGGGGGCGCTGATTTCTGGGTCGGTGAGAACCCCGACAAGTTTGAACGCAGTGCTCAGGTTTCCCTTAATGCGGGACACCACGTAATCGATCTCGGAGCGAGTGCCCACCACCACCACGCGCGAGAGCGCGTGCCCGTACCGACGCTGCGTCGTGAGCCACCGACGCCACGCCCACCTACTGACGAGCAGGCCAACGACGCCCAACGCCATAGTCACCACAGTGGCTTTGCCGGGGAAGCCGACCTCAATCACCAACACTGTGACCGACAGCAGCCCGAACGCGGTCATGCATGCCGTGATTACGCGCTTATATTCATTGGGACCAGAACCGATGATGCGCCAATCCCGGGTGTGAAATGCCTCAAGCACCAGAATCCACACGAGCGCAATCGCGCCCAACCCCAGCCACACGATTGGCGGCAACTCTGAGATGAAACCGGGGGTGCTATCGACGACCGCCCGGGTAAATACCGCTGCGATCATCGTGACGACAATGATGGCGGCATCCGAAATGAGCAGTCGCGTTTGGTAGGCACGAGCCCACGCCACCCCAGAGTCAGGGTGGGGATTGCTCGGAGCATGGGGTTCGAATTCAACGCCATCGACCAGTCGAAGTCGTGCACGTTCGTTGTCGCTGGGCTCTGCTTCAGGAAACTTTCGGAGCTGACTCATCGGTCAACTCCCGATCTGGCACGCCTGAATTTCCGGGCGTTGCACAGAAAGTTGGTGCAGCTGCTGGGCGGATGACAGGGGAGATTCGATCATGGCTTGCATCGGGATCACGACATTTCGGGTGTCGGCATAGAGGGGACGCTAATAGGAGCGCTGCGGGGGCGCGCTGCGGGATGGCGTGCCAATCGGCACGCACTGCGGGGGCGGGTTGGTTAAACTGCTCTGATCGTTCTGACCCCCCAAAGGGGGTAGTGGTGAAGATACTCCCCCTCCCCGTGGGTGCGTACCCCCATTTTGGGGGGTACGCGGCGTGTCGGCTAGGTGACACGACCGTTTTCGCCCGCCAAATCCAGCGGAACTACAGGGATGCAGCCCCACTTCAGAGTTGTGCTCGCCGCAAACGCCCCGGGCCAGTACCGCCAAGTGGTCTACCCGCTTGACGGTGTTGAGCACGTGCCCCAGGTGCATCGGCTGGTGTAGCTTTCGAAGTGAACTCAACATTCACCGAGCGGGAGGCCCGAAAACGCATGAGCGGCTTCACGACCGATCCCCTGCGATTCATGGCGTGGTGGGCAAAGCTGCTCTTCTTTGTCACGGCAATAGCGTTGCTTCAACTTTGCTATCTTCTGCTGGATGCCGTCGGAGCATCATCGGCCGTCTCACTCTTGTTCGGCGTCGCTTTCACGTCGCTTGCGTTCGTAGTGGCGGTGCGCACCTTTCGCGGCCGCGCCGAGCCCATCACTCCTCCTCGGCCCTGGTGGCGCGCGACTGCGCGCCCCACCGCCGGGTTCGTTCTCGGAGCGCTCGAGATTTGGGTTGCCGGTTACGGAATATGGCTTCTCGTCACTGAGCCCGCAGTGGGAATGATCGCTTGGGTAGCGCACATTCTCTCTCTGCTGCAGTTCATGCTCACCGCTGGTTACTTCATCAACTCCTCGGTGCGACTGCGCGCCCTCCCTCCCGAACGCAAGCCCGAGCCCTCCGGACTCGTGCCACCACGACGCTCCCTCGGCGCCCGGGAGCTGCGATAACGAGCCCGCACCCCAATAGAGGCACAAGCGCCCACTAATGCTCAGTTTTCCTAGCGATTGACCGCGCTCAACCGCTAGCGTGACAGTGTCCTGTACCGCGCAGGAATTGCGAGGGAGCTGACGGGTACGTGAAAGATCTGCAGTCTCAAGAGAACGTGTCGTGATGGATGCAACGCTCCCGATCGTTCTCGATGAGAACGGTGACCTTTCGATGTTTCTCACCATCGAAGCTGCCTGTCTTGCCGTTGAAGCGATCGACGTTGTCAACGAAGAGTACGAGGGGTTTGATGCACTCGGCCGCACGCTGACCATCACCGCCCACGGAGAACGCGTCTCGATCGAAGTGGACGTCAGCGGTGAGTCGAAACCATCCGAACTCGCGCAGCGTCTGCGCACCTACCTGAACGACGACGGGGTGAGGCAACGCGGAATAGAAATTTCGGCCGATGCAACACTGCCGGAACTCGTGAACGCCCTAATGAGGTACCAGTATGGCGTCGGCGGACCGGCGGGTTACGGGACCCAGAACCTGCGCGGCCTAAAAACCCGAGTGGGGTGGGAGCGTCATGGTGGGCGGGGCGTGCTTCGCATTTCAGCGACGTGGCTTCCGTGGAACCGCCATCAGGGTCGCGGCCGAATCGAGTTGATCCCTAACGGACCGGAGCTGCCGAAGTGACCACGAACATTGCCGCACCCGTTGCCGAGAAGGTGGCCGAGCGGATTGCCGCCCGCTTTCCGACAATTGAGGTCGTCGTGCATCCGCAATTTCTCAACACATTTACGGCGACGGTTGACTTCACTCCGCCCACGCCCGACGCTGTCGACATCTCTGTGACCGTGGTTTCTGACGGCGGCTACGTTCTTGAGGCCGGCCCCGATCTCGTCTTCGAAAGCAACACCGAACCCGGCGGCATCGACGCCCAGGTGGCCGAGATTGCGGAGCAGATTGAAACCTTCGGGCAGCTCGGAGTGGTGAAACTCCAGACGCGCCCGTATCTCGGCTTCCTCTCCCCCACGCTGCTCGGAGCGCCCGGCGCCGAGCCCGAGCTCGACAAGTGGATGGCGCGCCGCACCTCTCGCGTGATCCGCACGTGGAAAGCGTGGGTGTGATGCTTAAAGCTCGACGGATGCCACTCGTGCCCGGAACAAGCGCGCGGCGCCTTCATCGACGCGCGGTTCAATTCATCACAGTGTGCGTTGCTCTCTCCGCCGTCGGGCTCACTCTGACTGTCGTCGGCACGCAAGGCGTTCCCGTTGCGTATCCCGTCGGAGTCACGCTTGCAATAGTGAGTGGACTCGCTCTCGGGTGGATGCAGCTTTACGGCTATAACCGAGTAGAGGCCCGAGGGAAGCTAGAAGCTGGTGCGGGCTACAACACGATCAGCAGCCGACGGTACGAACTCCCGCTCGTGCACGATGAGACCGGCGTGATCCTGCGGCGCCCCCGCCCCCGCGCCTACGACGCGACGGACGCGGCGACCCCCGCCCAGTAGCTCCCTGCCGGGAACGAGAACTCGGCGACCGACGACTCGTGCATTTGGGCCGAGTAGCCCGGAGCCATCGGCACCCGGTAGGCGCCGTTCTCGACGATGCAGGGGTCAACGAAGTGTTCGTGCAGGTGGTCGACGAACTCGGTTACCCGGTTCTCGAGCGTGCCTGACACGGCGACGTAGTCAAAGATCGAGAGGTGCTGCACAAGCTCGCAGAGGCCAACGCCACCAGCGTGCGGGCAGACCGGAACGCCAAACTTCTTGGCCATCAAGTACACGGCAATGATCTCGTTCGGGCCGGCAAGGCGGGCAGAGTCGAGCTGGCAGAAGTCGATGGCTTCGGCCTGGAACATCTGCTTGAAGAGCACACGGTTCATGCCGTGCTCTCCCGTGGCGACACCGATCGGGGCGACGGCCTTGCGGATTGCTGCGTGGCCGAGCACGTCATCCGGGCTCGTCGGCTCTTCGATCCAGAGCGGGTCGAATTCGGCGAGGGCCTTCACCCAGTCGATAGCCTCGTTGACGTCCCACACCTGGTTGGCGTCGATCATGAGCTTCGCGTCGGCACCGATCACTTCGCGGGCGATACCGCAGCGACGGATGTCCTCGTCGAGGTTCGCGCCGACCTTCAGTTTGATGTGGCGGTAGCCAGCATCCACGGCCTCCTGGCAGAGACGGCGAAGCTTCTCGTCGGAGTAACCCAACCAGCCGGCACTCGTCGTGTAGCAGGGGTAGCCCGACTCGGTGAGCGCGACAATGCGCTGCTCTTTGGTAGGAGCGAGTTCGTGCAGCATCGCGATCGCTTCCTCTTTAGTGAGGGCGTCGGTGAGGTACTGAAAGTCGGCGGTGTCGACGAGTTGCTCGGGAGTCATATCGGCAAGCAAACGCCACAGCGGCTTACCCGCGCGACGCGCAGCAAGATCCCAGACGGCGTTCATCACGGCGGCCATCGCCAAGTGCTCGACACCCTTTTCTGGTCCAAGCCAGCGCAGTTGCGAATCAGACTTCAGCTCGCGGTAAATGCCGCCGAGGTCACCGACAATCTCATCGACATCCCGGCCAACAAGCGGTGCAGCCCGCTGTTCAGCAGTGAGCGCACAGATGTCATTGCCTCGACCAATAGTGAAGGTGAAGCCGTAGCCCGCGACGCCCTCTTCGTCGGTGCGGAGTACAACATAGGCGGCCGAGTAGTCGCCATCTTTGTTCATGGCGTCTGAGCCATCGGCGGTGAGCGACGTCGGAAAACGCACGTCATAGACGTCGACGCTGGTGATGGCGGTCATCGTGAAAGGTGCTCCTTGATCAGAACCAAAATCGAATTAGTCGGTGTGGAAAACTTCGGGGAGCTTTTTCCACCACTCGCCCTCGGCGCGGTCATCCACGGGTCGCTGAAGGGGCTCCTGAATCGCCCACCAGCGTTGCGTCTCAGGGTCGGCCGCGATGGCCGCCATGTCAGCGTCATAATCGTCGCCGGTGTACTCGAAGTATGAAAACAGCAGATCGCCGTGCCGGTAGATCGAATAGTTGTGGATGTTGCTGGAAGCGAGACGGTCGAGAATCGTCGGCCACACGGCGGCATGGTACCGCTCGTACTCCTCGCGGCTCTCGGGCGGAAGACCGATCACCTGAGCTACTCGTTTCACAGTTTTCCCTCTTCCCACAGCGTCGTTCGATGCTTGATCAAACGTTATACCTAGGGGCGGTCATGTGCAAGCATTGCGAGGACCACCCGGCCAGCGCAACGAAATTGGCCGTCAGCTAACGAGCGCTAGAAGCCGATTCTGGCGCTATCGATCGAATAGAAGTCCGCAGCAGTGCGCCCAAGAATCGCTTCTCGGTCGGCAGCATCCACACCTTCAAGAAGCGCAGAAACTCCGGCCCACACACGCCGGTACCCGCCGGCCAATATGGAGATCGGCCAGTCTCCGCCATACATCAACCGTGACGGCCCAAAGACTTCGAGTGCGCGCTCGTAGAACGGGCGCACGCTGTCGGCCGTCCACGCGGCAAGATCACCGCTCGCGGAATACAAACCGCTCACCTTCGCGAACACGTTGGGGTTCTCGGCCGCCTCTGCGATCGCAGTCCACCACGGCTCGCGCTCATCAAGGTCGATGGGCGGCTTGCCCAAATGGTCAACAACCATTTTGAGTTCCGGATGCCGCCGCGACAGTTCGGGCAACAGGGCGAGAAGCTCGGGCGACTCAGCGACCACATCAAAGGTCAGCCCTGCTTTTTCAAGCACCGTGAGCCCCTCGTCGACGTTGGGCCGCAGCAACCACTCGGGGTCAGGTTGGTTGTGCACGAGGCAGCGCACTCCCACCATGCGAGTGTCGTCTTTCCAGGATTCAACAATGCGTGCTGCCTGCTCCGGCCGCTCGAGTGGCACGTATCCCACAATCGCTGCCACTTCATTGTGGGCGGCGGCGGACTCCATCATCAACCGGGTGTCATCCGAATTGTCGGCAGACTGCACTTGCACCGTGTAGTCAATCCCGGCAGTGCGCAACTCAGGAAGAAGGTCGGCGAGGGTCATCTTCTTGTTGATCGGCTCGAGCGAATCGCCCATCCAGTCGTAGTGCGCACGGTTGGGGTCCCACACATGCTGGTGGGCGTCGATGATGGGAAATGTCACGGCAATTCGCTCCCTGTCGTCGTCAGTTCTAGAGCGCGGCGATCAAGCCGGCGTCTTCAAGGTCAGCCCACAGCCCCTCGGGCATGGTGGCCGCGTAGCGATCGATGTTCGACTGCGTTTGTGCGCCGCCACGGGCTCCCACAACAACGGAGACGACCGCCGGATGCCGCAGCACGTAAGCAATAGCCGCTTCGGGAAGCGTGACGCCGTGGGCTTCGCACGCGTCGGCGACGCGATTGGCCTGCTCAAGAATCGCCGGCGGAACGGGACCGTAGTCGAAGGTCGCATCAGGGCTTGGACGATTGCGACCAAGAAGCCCCGAGTTGTAGACGCCAGCAACGACGACGCCGACGCGGCGTTCGAGAGCAAGAGGCATCAAATCGGCGAGCGCGCTGTCATCGATAAGAGTGAAACGACCGGCACACATGACAAGGTCGATATCGGCGCGACGAATGAGTTCGGCGAGGGGCTCGGCGTAGTTCATGCCGGCACCGACAGCCTTCACCATCCCCTGCTCTCGCAGTTCGATAAGGGCGCCGATTCCCTCGGTTGATGCCTGTTCGAAGTGATTCTCGGCGTCGTGGAGGTAGAGCACATCGAAATGGTCGAGTCCGGTGCGGGCGAGCGAGGATTCAACCGAGCGCAGGATGCCATCGCGACTGAAATCCCACTGCCGCTTGATGCTGGCCGGCACGGCGTAGCCTTCGTCATCCATCTGGGTTTCGCCGCCGGGATTGTCGACCAGCAGCTTTCCTACCTTGCTTGAAATCACATATTCGTCGCGCGGATGGGCGCGGAGTTGTTCGCCAAGGCGGCGCTCAGACAGGCCAAGCCCGTAGTGCGGCGCTGTGTCGAAATAGCGCACGCCGGCATTCCACGCTGCAGCGACGCCCTCCTTCACTTCGACGCCAGTGGTTTCGCGGTATAGGTTGCCGAGCTGGGCGGCACCGAGGCCAATCTCGGTCAGTTCAAGTCCACGCTGAGTTGATCTGGTTTTCACTGTTGGCTCCTCCGTGGAGTGTTAGTGCGCGGGCGGCGCAGTGGATTCGCGCACGATCAGCTGCGGTGCTGGATCGGCGATTACTCGGTTTTCGGCGGTTCCTGAGTTGATGTAGTCCCACAGGTTTGCCATGGCGTTGCGGCCAAGTTCGTACAACGGCATGCGCACACAGGTCAGGGGCGGCCAGGCAATCTCCGCAGTCCAGGTGTCGTGCATCGCAACGATTGACAGCTCTTCGGGAACGCGGATGCCCAGCCGTCGTGCTTCGGAAAGCACACCGTGCGCTGCGTTGATGTTAGCGACAACGACCGCCGTCGGGCACGCTGGAGCCTCAGCCATCGCGGTGAGGGCCTGCACTCCATCCTTCGGGTAGTAGCCGAAATCGGTGACCAGTTCGGGGTCGATAGCGAGGGATGCGCTGGCCATGGCGTCACGAAAACCGGCGAGCCGCCGCTGGCCCGACTCTGAGGTGGGCAGGCCGCCGGCATAGCCGATGCGGGTATGCCCCAGCTCGATGAGGTGCTGCGTTGCCAACCGCATCCCTGCTTCGTCGTCGAGCCGAACTGAGCCGCCGCTGCCCGGGTTGATCGCGTTGACAGAAATGACGGGCAGGCCGCTCTCGGTCACGGTGCGCAGGTCGTCACCACTGAGATGATCGCCGAATTGCACGATCACCCCGTCTACCCGGCCCTCGCCCATGAGGCGCGGAATCGACTCTTCGCCCTCGGGCAGTCGTTCGGTGCTGGCAATCAGCACCATGTAGTCCTTCGCCCTCGCTTCTTCTTCAACCCCACGCATAAGTTCGGAGAAGATGGCGTTCGTGACGCCGGGAACGACGAGACCGACCGCATGGGTGCGCGACGACTTGAGGGCGCGGGCGGTGAAGTTGGGGCGATAGTTGAGCTCTTTAGCCGCGTCGTGAATTCGCTGACGCGTTGCGACGCTCACGCGCACGCCGGGCTTATCGCTCAATACCCGAGACACCGCTGAGATGGAGACCCCGGCACGAGCTGCAACATCACTCAAAGTGGCCATAGTTGCCTAGTGTATTAGTGCACCCCGGCTTTGGTAAGTCGATTGACCAGATCAAATCCCTTACCGGTCACTGCCGCCCGCTGCATCACGATCGAAAACGGAGCCAACCCCATGAACGGCATGTTTGACCTCACCGGAACCACCGCGGTCGTCACGGGCGCACGACGCGGAATCGGCTTCGCCATGGCCGAGGCACTCGCCGCTGCTGGCGCGAACATCATCGGCGTCAGCGCCTCCATCGAAGCCTCGGGCAGCGACACCGAAAAGGCGGTCACCTCGTATGGCCGCACCTTCGAGGGCATTGCGTGCGACTTTGCCAACCCGGATGCCGTAGCCGCGCTGGGCGAGACACTCTCGACCCGCAACGTGGACATCCTCGTCAACAACGCCGGAACCATCGAGCGCGCCCCCGCCGCCGAGCACCCCACTGAACTGTGGGATCGCGTACTTCAGGTGAACCTGTCGAGCCAGTTCACGCTCACGCAAGCCATCGCTCGTTCGATGATCGAACGTGGCCGCGGCAAGATCATCTTCACCGCATCGCTACTGAGCTTCCAGGGCGGCATCAACGTGCCCGGTTACACGGCAGCAAAGTCCGGCATCGCCGGTCTCACCAAGGCACTCTCCAACGAGTGGGCTGGCAAGGGCATCACCGTGAACGCGATCGCCCCCGGCTACATCGCGACCGACAACACCCAGGCGTTGCAAGACGACCCCGACCGCTCGAAGGCAATCCTCGACCGCATCCCCGCCGGTCGCTGGGGCGTCGGAAGCGACCTCGCGGGTGCCACCGTGTTCCTCGCATCGCGCTCCTCCGACTACGTCTCGGGCGCCATCCTCAACGTGGATGGCGGGTGGATGGGCCGCTAGAGCTCACGCGCAGACTGTTGGCATCCATCCTCGTCGGTGGGTGCCAACAGTTGTTTCTGGGTATCTCTCGGGTTCGTTTTCTGGTACTACTGAGGTCGGATGCCTGCTCGCGAGCCACGACGTCCCACTCGAGAATGCGGCGAAAGGTTTCCAGCTACACGAATGGTCTTACGTGGGATCAGATTCTCTTGATCATCGGCTTGATCGTGGCCGGCATTGTCCTTGTCATCGCGCGTCGCCCCCTCTTCGCTTTATGGACTTTGGCCACCGAGGAGTGGCTCCCCAGCTACAACTCCCGCTCTCCGCTCGCGCCATCCCCGCTTTACATTGGGATGCTGGGCGCACTCCTGATCATCCTCGGCGTTCTCACCGCGATAGCCCACGCAGCCCCGGGCTTGCCGATATTCGTCTGACAGCGCGGTCGACCTAGCGCAGCACTGACTCAGTCCTTGGCGATAACCGCTTCTGGCCGCAGGTCGAGGCGACGCAAGAGTTGCGCGTTCGCGGCAACGACCACGGTCGAAGCCGACATGAGCAGCGCCCCGACGGAGATCGGCAGCACGAACCCGATGGGGGCGAGCACGCCTGCAGCGAGCGGAACCGAGATCAGGTTGTAGCCGGCAGCCCACCACAGGTTTTGGCGCATCTTGGCGTAGCTGCGGCGCGAGAGTTCGAACACGGCGAGTACCGAGCGCGGGTCGTCGCTGGCGAGCACAACACCGGCCGAGGCGATGGCCACGTCTGTTCCGGCGCCGATCGCGATTCCGACATCCGCCTGGGCGAGCGCTGGCGCATCGTTCACGCCGTCACCGACCATTGCGACGGTGCCGCCCGCCTTCTGCAGTTCGGCAACCTTGCTGGCTTTGTCTTCCGGATGCACGCCCGAGAACACCCGGTCGATGCCGAGTTCAGCGGCCACCGACTGTGCCACGGCATCCGCATCTCCCGTGATCATCACGACCGTGACGCCCCGCGCGTGCAGCGCATCGATCGCCTGGCGCGAGTCTTCGCGCACTTCATCCGCGAGCTCAATTGCCCCGATCACGTGACCGTCAGAGAGCACGTGCAGAATGATCGAGCCGTCTGCCGCCCACTCGGTCGTTACATCGATTGGCTGCTGGTCGTGCTGGCGCAACATGCTCGGCCCGCCAACGCTGATCGTCGCACCATCGACAGAAGCTTCGACGCCAACTCCGCTCGATGAGCTGAAGTTCGAAGCTCCGACTCGTTCAAGTTCGCGCTCCTTCGCGGCGGTCACAATCGCCTTAGCCAGCGGATGCTCACTGTCGTTCTCAGCAGCGGCTGCGAGTCGAAGAACGTCATCTTCACTCGCATCCCCGACCGCCGCGACGTGAGTGACGGCGGGCTCGCCCTTCGTGAGCGTTCCCGTCTTGTCGAAGAGAACGGTGTCGACCTTGCGCATTGTTTCGAGGGCGATGCGGTCTTTCACGAGCACTCCGGCACGAGCCGCGCGCTCAGTAGAGATCGAGACAACGAGCGGGATGGCAAGGCCAAGAGCGTGCGGGCACGCAATGACAAGCACCGTGATGGTGCGCACGATCGCGTCATCCGGGCTGCCCGCGAGAGTCCACACGGTCGCGGTGATCGCTGCGGCACCGAGAGCGAACCAGAACAACCAGCCGGCGGCGGTGTCGGCAATGCGCTGGGCGGGCGACGAGGAGTTTTGCGCCGTTTCAACGAGCTTGGTGATGCCCGCGAGCGCCGTATCATCGCCAATCGCGGTGACCTTCACTCGGATCGAGTTATCGGTAGCCACGGTTCCCGCCACAACGCGGTCGCCCTCGCCGCGCGAAACCGGCTGCGACTCTCCCGTGATCATCGACTCATCAACCTCGGCTGAACCGTCAATCACTTCGCCGTCGGCGGGTACTCGTCCGCCGGGACGCACGATGACGACATCGCCCACAACGAGATCAGACGGCGGCACGGTGACGAAGTCGTCCCCCTCAACCTTCTCCGCTTCATCCGGAAGCAAAGCGGCAAGAGAATCGAGTGCGCTGGAGGTCTGAGCCAGCGACCGCATTTCGACCCAGTGGCCGAGCAACATGACGACGAGCAGAAGCGCGAGCTCCCACCAGAACTCAAGGGCTTGGTCGATGAGGCCAAGAGTGGATGCGAGCGAGGCGACATACGCGACCGTGATGCCCAGTGAGATCAGCAGCATCATTCCGGGCTTGCGCGACTTCAGCTCAGAGTAGCCGCCCGTGAGGAAGGGTTTTCCGCCCCAGAAGTACATGACCGTTCCGAGCACTGGCGAGATCCAGTGGAACACCGCGACATCCGGGATCGTGTAGCCGATGATCTCGGAAAACATCATGCTGAAACCCGTGACGGGCACCGCGATCACCAGCATGATCCAGAACAGGCGGCGGAACTGCGCGACATGATCGCTATGGCCAGAGTGGCCAGAGTGCTGCTTGTGGGAGGTCTGCGTGTCGTGCTCGGTCATTCCATCCATGGGCGCCACGCTATACCCCTCTAGGGTATGGAGCAACCCCAAACCCGGCGACTCCCAGCTACCGTAGAGTCGTGACTACTTTCAGTGAAGAAATTGTGTCCGCAGTACTCGCCCATATGAACAGCGACCACAACGATGACAACTTGCTCATTGTGCGAGCCTTCGCGGAATCCTCCGCCATTTCTGCGGCCATGGTGTCGCTCGATGGCACCGAGGGAACGTGGCAGTATTCGGATGTCGACGGCATCGAACATCACGTGACCGTGCCGTGGAGCACGGAGATCACCGAGCGCGCGGAGATCCGCCACGAGATCGTGAAGCTCTATGATGCTGCGTGTGAAAAGCTCGGCGTGCCGGCTCGCCCCCACTAGCCAGCCCTCGCGATTGGTGATCTGCCCGCAAGGTGGGATGCTGTGCGAATGATTCTGCCCAGCGCACCGACCAGCCCTGTCGTCGATTCGCACGTGCACGTCTGGAACCTCGAACGGGCCGAATACTCGTGGCCAATCGACGGCCCGCTGTTCCGCGAAATCGACGTCCCCGAGATCGCCCCCGCGCTCAACGCCGCGGGGATCAACCAGATCATTCTGGTTCAGGCTGCCGATAACGCCGAAGACACCGCCAACATGATCGCGGTCGCTGACCGAAACCCGATCGTCACCGGCATCGTTGGCTGGGTTCCCCTCGACGATGCGGATGCCGCGGCACAACTCCTGGCCAGCTACGAGCCCGATCGCCGCATCGTCGGCATTCGCTCGCTCCTGCACACGCGCCCCGACCCCGCGTGGATCACGCAGCCCACCCCAGACGCGACCCTCGCGTTGATCGAAGCCGCCGGCCTCACCTTCGACTACGTCACTGGCAGCCCAGCCAGCCTCATGCATCTGCCCGGCATCGGCGAACGGCACCCCACACTGCGCATCGTGCTTGATCATCTCGGCAAACCGCCCATCGGTGGCACCACCGCTGAGCGCCGCGAGTGGCGGTCGCTCTTGGCGAGCGCTGCCGAGAACCCTCTGCTCTCCGCGAAGGTGTCGGGGCTCTATCCCGCAGCGGGCGACATGGAGCAGTGGACGGTCGACCTCATCCGCCCCTTTGTTGACGATGCGCTCGAGATTTTCGGCACCGACCGACTGATGTTTGGGGGCGATTGGCCTGTGTCGATTCTCGCGGGCGGCTACAGCCGCACGTGGAGCGCCCTCTCCGAAATCTTCGCCGACCTCGATAGTGCGGGGCGCGCTGCTGTCGCTGGCGGCACCGCTTCGACCGTGTACCGGCTTGCCCCGCGCCTTGGCCAGCCCGGCTCAGAGAACGGGGATTCTCTCCCCCGGTAGAGCTTATTGCGCAAACGTCACACGTATGATCTACTGTTCTCACCGCAATCTGCGGCTAGTCGTCAACGATGTCGACCCAGAAAGGCACCACCGACATGGCACCACAGCACTTTGGCCCCCAGCGATCACGCCGCTTTCTTACTGCCGTAGCAACCCTCGCAGCGCTCGGACTCCTCGCTAGCTGCAGCAGCGAATCCGCAGAATTCAACGACGAGTACGGCTTCGCCGCCGCGGAACAAGTCGCCGACTCCACCATCACCATCTGGGCGGATGCCGCCCGCCAGTCCGCCGTCGAAGCCTTCATTGAGGCTCACCCCGAGATTGATGTCGACCTCGTGATCGACGATGGCTCGGCCGGAGCATCCGGAACCTTGAAGACCAAGATCTCGCTCGCCGATCAGGCCGGCGAAGGATGGCCAGACGCCGTCTTCTCCAGCCAAACCAATGACGCTTCGTGGGCCGCGCAAGAGACCAACGGCAACCAAGCTTTCGCTGCACCCCTCAACAACGGTTATCTCGAGCAAGACTTCCTCGACGGCTTCACCGCCGGCGCGCTCGACCCCGTGACCGTCGATGGCACCGTGTACGGCCTGCGTAACGACCTCGCCCCGGTTCTGTTCTGGTACAACGAAAGCCTCTTCAACGAACTCGGCTACGACGTTCCGACCACGTGGGAAGACTACGAAGCTCTCGGCGCCCAACTCGCTGACGAGAACCCGGGCTACTTTCTCGGCTCCATCGGCGACTCCTTCGTTGGCCCCTACGTTTACTACTGGGCTGGCCAAGCTCCCATCTTCCAGCTCGATGGCGACACCTTCAATTCAGATTTGCAAGACCCGAACTCGCAGCGAGTGACGGCCATGCTCGACACGATGCACGACAACGGTTCGCTCATCTCCGACAGCCTCTTCAGCGCCGAATTCGTTGAGCAGTCAGACAAGTTGCTCGCGACGCCCGGAGCCGCTTGGTACGCCGGAGCGCTCATCCAGAATCCCAGCAACATCAACGCTGCTGCTGGCGATTGGGCAGCTGCTGCGCCACTCGTGTGGGAAGGCGAAGAAGCAGTCACCGGCAACATCGGCGGCGGTGTTTGGTACGCCTCGAGCCACTCCGAGAACCTCGACGCGGTGGAAACCTTCATGGAATTCATCACCAGCGATGCAGCGGTAGCCGGCACGGGTGGACTTCCCGCCTACGACGCCGCTGCTCAATCGTGGCTCGCCGACCAAGAATCAAGTGGCTTCTTCGGTGGAGACTTCACGGGAGCCATGAACGCTGCCGCCACCTCCGTCTGGAGCGGGTGGAGCTACCCCGACTTCAGTATCGAAACCTCCTACGCCAAGATCATCGTTCCGGGTCTAGCCGAAGGCAAGTCGATTGCAGAGCTGTCGGATGCCTGGCAGCAAGAGATGCAGAATGAAGCGCAGGTCGTCGGCTACCAAGTTCAGTAACCGCCACACCTCTACCCAGGAGACACGTGACATCCACGACCGTGACATCCACGACTAAGGCCGCTGCCGACTCTCGCACGAGTCGGCAGCGGTCCCCCCGCGGCTCGGCCTCACCCT
Organism: Salinibacterium sp. NG22; assembly: GCF_015864925.1. Classification (NCBI taxonomy): domain Bacteria; kingdom Bacillati; phylum Actinomycetota; class Actinomycetes; order Micrococcales; family Microbacteriaceae; genus Salinibacterium; species Salinibacterium sp. NG22. The sequence continues at coordinate 1,671,858 of NZ_JADYWG010000001.1, forward strand.
CACTTTCGCGCTCACAAGCGCAAGTGGGGGCGGCCTTCTCCAGCGGCTACACCCTCTTCTTGATCGCGTTTGGTGTGCTGCCAGCCATCTACGCCATCTACTTGGCTTTCACGAAGAACGGCAGCTTCGCGGGCGTCTCCAACTTCACCAAAATCTTCAGCGACTACCGCTTCTTGCCCGCCCTCGGCCACGTTGCTCTCTTCGTTGCCGTCTGGCTTGTGGGGCTCGTGATCATCGTCGTTCTACTCGCGATCATCACCCACGCCATCAAAACCCGCTGGCTCTCGACCAGCATCCGCTTCTTCTACTACATTCCGGGCGCCCTCGCCGGAGCCTCCAGCGTCATGCTGTGGTTGTTCGTGCTCGACCCCGCCGTGAGCCCCGTCTCCTTCATTCTCGACGCCTTCGGCTTCGACTCGTTCGTGCAGGTTGTACGTGTCGATCAGCTCCCCGTCATCTTCGCGATCATCGCGTTCTGGACCGGCGCCGGCGGCTGGATCGTCATCATGTACGGCGCTCTCAACAACATCTCTTCGGAGATTATGGAAGCCGCCCGCATCGACGGCGCTGGCCCCATCAACATGGCCTGGCACATCCAAATCCCGCTGCTGCGCAAATGGATCTCCTACATGGCCATCCTCTCCCTCGCGGCAGGAACCCAGCTCTTCGTGGAGCCGCGCGTTCTCTCCATCGCGAGCAAGGGCGTTGTGCCTCAGGACTACTCGCTCAACCAACTCGCTTTCCTTTATGCGTTCAAGCAAAACGACTTCAACGGTTCGGCAGCGATTTCGCTCGTCTTGCTCGCAGTCGCCCTGGGCTTGAGCAGCTTCTTTGTCTTCCGTGGAGGTCTCTTTGAGCGCGACTAACAGTTCACTCACCGCACGTCGCAGTGAACGCAGCCCCGGCCAGTGGCTCTGGCGAGTGCTGGGTGCGTCCATCACGGTCATCTTCGTCTCGTTCTTTGTGATCCCCATCGTCTGGCTGCTCTTTGCCCCGACGAAGGATGCCCGACAGCTGCTGCTCGACTTCCCGTTCTCGTTCGGCAGCTTTGGCACCTTGGCCGAGAACTGGGCAAGTCTCGTGGCCTACCAAGACGGGCTCGTGTGGACCTGGCTCGGCAACTCCGCGCTCTACTCCGGAGCGGCCCTCGTGCTCACTCTCGTGATCAGCATCCCGTGTGGCTACGCGCTCGCGCTCACCGAGTTCAAGGGCCGCAAGCTCCTGCTCGCGACCACGCTCATCGTGATGCTCATCCCCAACACCGCCCTCGTGCTGCCGGTCTTTCTCGAGCTCAGCGCAGTCGACCTCATTGGGTCACCGCTGGCCGTCATCCTGCCGTACTCGTTCTTTCCGTTTGGCGTCTATCTGACCTACATCTACTTCTCCACCACGGTGCCGCGTGACCTCTTGGATGCCGGCCGCCTCGATGGTGCCGGAGAGTTCCGGGTCTTCACCCAGGTCGCGATGCCGCTTGCCGTTCCCGTGATCGCATTGGTCGGCTTCTTCAGCTTCGTGGCCAACTGGACCAACTACTTCCTGCCCTTCGTGACCGTGCCGGGCAAGGGTGCACCGATTCAGGTCGGGCTCGCAGAAATGCTCGCCAACGTGCCGCAGTTCAACCCCACCAATGCGGGCTCAACGACGATTGAGCTGCCGGTTTTGGCGCTGGGAACACTGCTGTCGGTGGCGCCCGTGTTGATCCTGTTCCTGTTCTCGCAGCGCTTCCTCGTCACCGGAATGACCGCGGGCGGCACCAAGGGCTAAGCCCTGCAGCGACCGAAAGTCAGGATGCGGTGGGGCGGCGACGCAGCCACGCGCGCGAGATGTGGGTAGCCATCGCTTCAGACGCGGCTTTGCTGTCTCCGCTCTCGATGGCATCCAAGACGGCAACGTGCTCGGCGAGCGTGACCCGCAGTGAGCCTTCATCGGCGCGCTCACCCACAAATCGGTTGCTTGAGAGCGCGCGGTCGAAAAGGATTCCCGTGATGTTTGCGGCCAAGCGGATGCCCGACTGCTCCATCACGAGGCGATGAAATTCTGCGTCTGCCTGGTTGTTCTCTTCGGCGTCGCTGAGGGTCGCTTCCATACGTTCCACAAGGGCACGAAGGGCAGCAAGGTCGTCGTCAGTGCGGCGCGTGGCAGCAGCACCGGCCATTGATGATTCAAGACTTCCGCGCACTACCGCGAGTTCGTCGAGCACTCCGAGAGTGTCGTCATTGTCGACGAGCGACGACAGCACGACCGGGTCAAGCATGTTCCACGCACTTGCCGGGTTGACGGTGGTTCCGCGACCCTGTGCGACGGTCACCAGACCCTTTTCTTCAACCCGCTTTACAGACTCACGAATAACCGTGCGGCTCACGCCGAAGTGTGAGCTCAGGGTGCCTTCGGGAGGCAGGGTGGTGCCCGAGGGAACCTTCTCGGTGACGATCGAATCTACGAGCTCGCGAACGACGGCAACTCCCAGGCGAGCAGCCGGCGCACGGGCGACCTCACCACTGGCCAGCCACTTGGGCGCAGCGTCATCGGCACTCACAGGATCCATTCACCCAGCATAGGGGAGCGTATCTTCGCTCCGGTCTGTGGCACACCGCCCGGCATTGCGCCGGACTATTCGCCAACGAGCCGCAGTCCTGCTCGCTCGGAACGCACGTGGGGGCCGCCGGGCGCCAACCATCCTGCGTGGGTTGTTGCCTGCGAAGCAATGGCCTCTTCGTCGATGGAGACTCCGACGCCGGGAGTATCCCCCACGACAATTCCGCCATCGATGAACTCTTGATCGATCGTGACACCGAAGGGTGCGTTCACGTCTTGCACTTCAGCGGTGAGGTGGTTGGGCACGGCTGCGGCGGCGGCTGCCAACGCGGGGTTCAGGGTCAGCCCTACCGGGCTAACCGGAAGGTTGCGGCTGTGCGCGGCGTGCGCCACGCGGAGGAAATGAGTGATGCCCCACACGCTGCCGACCTGCACGATGTCGATTCCGCCCTCGTCGAAGAGTGGCGAGTACTGTTCAAGCCCCGTGAGGTTCTCGCCGGTGGCAACAGCGGCGCGGATGGAGCGACTTAAGCGGGCGTGACCAGCGGCATCCCAGCGCCGCAACGGTTCTTCGATCCACGCGAGATCAAGTTCGTTCTCGATCTTGGCCATGAATCGTTCCGCCTGCTTGAGGTTCCACGATTCATTCGCATCAAGCATGAGACCGGGTTTGCGGGCATTGACGCTCAGTGCGTCTTCGACAAGCTTAAGGCGACGGATGTCATCCTCGTGGTCTCGGCCGCCCTTCAGCTTTCCAGCGGTGTAGCCTCGCTCGGCCATCATTGAGTAGAAGCCAGAAAGAGCATCATCGTCGAGCGCAATGTCGAGACCCGAGGCGTAGCCGGGCACGAATTTGTCGCGCGCCCCGAGCAATCGCCAGAGTGGTTCGCCGAGAGCTTTGGCCTTGATGTCCCAGAGCGCCATGTCGAAGGTGCCGATGCCGCCGAATGTGGCTCCACCGTGACCTGATTTGAAGACTTGGGCGAGCATCCGGTCATACAAGGCCGATACCGCGCGAGGGTCTTGACCTTCAATGGCGGGGAAGATGTGGGCGAGGTCGCGGTGCGAACCGGTGCCGACCCCGGTGATGCCGACGTCAGTTTCGAGCAAGACGATCGGAAACTCGGTGACGCCCGAGGCAACGAATCCGTTCACGTCGCCTACTGGCCGCCCCCAGTTGTGGACGCTGCTGAGGCAGCGGTAGCCGGTAATCTTCATCTTCGCCTTTGATGATCGCTGTGTGCGCAGTGAACCACTGAACGTAAACAGCATACATCATATGTTCTAGCGGGGCTGGGAAGAAAATTCACCTCCCCCTCCCCCTAGCGCGCGTTGCTCGAAGCGACTACGAATAGAGAGCACACGATGCGCACTCACCTAGTGTGCGCACAAGGGGGAACAATCATGACCCGATCACCCAACCGCATGCTCGGAGCCATCGTCGGAGCATTCTTTGTTCTCTTTGGTCTGCTCGGCTTCACTGTCAGCGGCGGAGCTGGCTTCTTCGCGACCGAGGGCGGAATGCTCGCCAGCGTGTTCCAAGTGAACGTTTTCCACAACGTTATCCACCTAGTGGTTGGCGCGGCTCTGGTGCTGGCAGCGCTCTCGAACCGGACTGCGGCGCGCGCGGTCAATTCCGGATTGGGCTTTGCCCTTCTCATCCTTGGCTTCGCCGGGCTGCTGCTCGTCGGGTCAGAATTCAACGTTCTGGCGCTCAATGCCGCCGACAACGTTCTGCACTTTGCGGCCGCCGTCGTGCTGTTACTCGTTGGCATCGGTGCCGACAGCCGTGTGACCGGCGTGAGCGCGTAATCCTCTCCGACTCACTAATTCGCGCTCCAAACCAGTTCGGCGAGGGCTACGAATAAGAGTCAACCGCGCGAACACAAGGTTTGCGCAAAGGAGGCACCGTAATGACTAAATCACCTAACCGCCTGCTGGGAACAGTTTTCGGCGCGGTCTACATTCTCGTCGGACTGCTCGGCTTCACCGTCACGAACGGTGTCGGATTCTTCGCCACTGAGGGCGGACTGCTGCTGGGCCTGTTCGAAGTGAACATCTTCCACAACGTGGCCCACCTCCTTATTGGAGCTGCCCTGCTGCTGGCTGGCCTCTCCAACGTGAAGGCTGCCCGAACCGTGAACTCCGTAGTCGGTTTTGCTTACTTGGCGCTCGGCTTCCTCGGTCTCTTTCTCGTAGGTTCTGCGCTAAACATCTTGGCCCTGAACGCTGCTGACAACGTGCTGCACTTTGCCAGCGCCGTCGTCCTGCTTGCAGTTGGCCTCGGTGCCGACAAGCGTGCATCTAGCGTCACCGCATAACTCGCACCACTAGTCCCAGATCACGCACCGAGAGGAGAACCGTCATGTCCGCAATTACCCGAACCTGGATCGCTTTTGCCGCAGTAGGCACCGGCCTAATCCATGTTGCACTCGTGATCGGTTCCCCTCTCGCGCTGGGCATCCCTCTCGCCATTCTTGGTGTCGTCGAGTTCGGGTGGGGCATTCTGGCCTTCACCCGCGACACACTGCCGTTTGTGCGCATCGCCATGGTCGTAGCGGTGACGCCGCTTGTTGCCTGGGGCCTGCTGCTTACCGCAGCATCCGTCTTCCAGAATCCGGCGCTCGGTGCGTCCCTGGATGTCGTGCCGTGGGGAATCGCCGCCCTGTTCCAGCTTTTTGTGGCGGGCACCCTAGCGCTCCACTCTCGTCGAACTCGTGAAGGCTCGAACGCCACTACGTCAGCACCCAGTGCTGGACGCTACCTCATCGCTCTCACGGTTGGCGCCCTGGCAGTCGCTGCCCTGACGACCCCTGCTCTTGCTGCCACGGAGGCTGGAATCTATGCCCAGCCCCATGGCGAACACGATGGCTCATTCACTCCGCAGCGCGATGTTCCCACTGACGAGGGCACTGACGAAGGCGTTGACGACATGTTCGACCTTCCCAGCCACGAAGGTCACTAGCTCCGCACTGACCTCAAGGTCACCAGAGTGATTGTGATAGCAACAGCCATGAGGCCGACGGCAACCCACGATGTGGCCACTACGCCTGAATCGAAGGCGTGACGCGCTGACTCCAACAGTTCTTCGCCAAGCCCTCCGGGAAGCGTGGACGCAACTTTTACGGCACCGCCCAACGTTTCACGCGCGGCGGTCGCATCCACAGCACTCAGTCCCTGGGGAACGTCGATCGTCGAACGGTACGACGCAGTCAAAATGCTGCCTAATACCGCGGTTCCCAGCACTGCGCCAAGTTCATAGGCGGTCTCTGAGACTCCGGATGCCGCCCCCGCTTTGTCTGGCGTCACGCTCGAAATGATGAGGTCGTTCGAGAGGGTCTCGGCCGAACCGATTCCGGCACCGAGAACACAGAACGCCACGATGTAGCTCAGCACCGTGGCATCACTACCGGTCAGCGCGATGGAGCCGTACGCAAGCAGCGACAGCGTGAGGCCGCCCGCCATCAGATAGCCCGGCCGCACGAAACGCACGAGCGGCACCACAACGAGCCCCGCCACAATGATCACGAGAATGCCGGGCGTCAGAGCGAGAGCAGCGTCGAACGGGCTCAATCCCTCCACAAGCTGAAGGTGCTGAGTGAGGAAGAAAAGCAGACCGAGCAACGAGAAGACGCTCACGAGGTTCACGAGCACGGCACCACTGAAGGAGGGCACGCGAAAGAGTTGCATATCGAGCATGGGGTTGGCCTGCCCCAGCAGCCGGCGCACAAAGAAGACGCCGGACAGCGCCGCAATTGCTAACAGGGCAATGGGCAGCACTCCCACGCCCTCGGTAGCGAGTTCTTTGATCGCGTACACCGCCGGGCCGAGCGTGAGAATCGACAAAAGGATGCTGCCCAGGTCAAACGGCCCGGGGGTGGGATCCTTCGATTCGGGAATCAAAACGGGCGCGAAGATCAGCAGCGGCAGCAGGAACGGCACGGCGACGAGAAACACCGATCCCCACCAGAAGTTCTCCAGCAGCACTCCCCCGACGAGTGGCCCGATGGCAGAACCCGCCGAGAACCCGGCGGCCCAAATCGCGATCGCGAGGCGCCGCTGACGGCGATCTGCAAACAGCGAACGAAGCAACGACAGCGTCGAGGGCATCAGCATCGCGCCGAAGACGCCCAGCAGAATGCGAGCGAGAACAAGCGACGTCGCGTCGGGAGCGAAGGCCGCGAGCACCGAAACGATGCCGAACCCCGAAGCGCCGACGAGCAGCAGCCGACGGCGGCCAAAGCGATCGCCAAGGTTGCCCATCCCCACCAACAGTGCGGCCAGCACCAGCGGATAGACGTCAACAATCCAGAGTTGAACAACCGCGCTCGGGCGTAGATCGCGGGCAATGCTCGGCAGGGCAAAGCTCAGTACGGTGTTGTCGATCGACACCAACAGAGTCGGCAGCATCAGCACCCCCAGCGCCAACCACTGCTTAGTCGTTGCCATCACCCGGGGTTGTTCAGTTGCACTCACGTGCTCACGATACAGTCCCGCCGAATACCCAACTTTCGGATGATGTTTCGCCCAATTCGCCTTCGCTAGAGTGAGGGTAACCTAACCCCCCTTCTAGGAGACCCCGTGGCTGTAATTCCTTTCTCGCAAGCACTTCGTGAGCGCACCTGGTCGAGCCACGGAGACAGCGAAGGCGCCGACTTCATGAAAGACCTCATGACGGGAAAGGGAACCCGCGAGGACTACATCGCGTTGGTGGCCCAGCACTACTTCATCTACGAAGCCATTGAAGCCGCTGCTGACCATTTCGCCAGCAACCCCGTTGCCGCGCCTTTCATCACCTCGCAGCTCACGCGCCTGCCCGCGATCGAAGCGGACCTCGAGTTTCTGATCGGCGCCGACTGGCGCGACCAGATCGCTCCCCTCCCCACCGCCGCCGCCTATGCGGCCCGCGTGCGCGAAGTTGCTGCCCAGGACTGGGCTGGCGGATTCATCGCCCACCACTACACGCGCTACCTCGGCGACCTCTCGGGTGGCCAAGTCATCCGCACGCTCATGCAGCGCCAGTTCGGGTTCGAAACCAACGGTGTCGGCTTCTACCTTTTCGACCAGATCGCCAAGCCCAAAGAGTTCAAAATCACGTATCGCGACCAGCTCGATGCTGTCGAGTGGGATGACGCCGAGCGTGACCGCGTCATTAACGAAGTACTCGCCGCCTACAAGTTCAACACGGACTTGTTCATCGACCTGTCGCGCGCAAAAGCGGCCGCCTAGCCCCGCCGCGCGGGCCGTGTCGCCGAACCGGCATGGCCCGCTTGGGGCAGGGTTCTCCCCTACTGCCTGCACTTGCGGCCGCAGCGTTGTCCGAGGCCTGAGCGCTATCCGAGACCCGAGCGCTCATCGCGAACGCCGTCAGTCTCGGAATCCACGGATCCCTCAACGGGCTTCTTTGACAGCCCTACCGACCCGGCGCTGGAACGGCCCTCGAGAGCAGTGTGCACCGCGATCGACTCGTCGACATCGGCGTACCGCGGGCGCAGGCCCACGGGGCGCTGGCGACGCTCCTCGCGTTTCGCTCGCCGGGCCGCAACTATCAAGTTGAGAGCTTCGACCAGAATCGCGAACGCCATCGGCGCGTAGATGAGAGCTTTGTCGATGTAGACCCCGAATCCCTCGGCGATCAAGAAGACTCCAATGAGGAGCAAGAACGAGAGGGCCAGCATCTTCACTGTCGGATGCTGGTTCACGAAGGTAAAGATAAAGCGGGCCGCGAAGAGCATGATGCCGAACGACAGCACAACCACAGTGATGATGATGACGAGGTTTTCTGTCATACCGACTGCCGTGATGACGGAATCGAGCGAAAAGACGAGGTCGAGAACCAGAATCTGCGCGATGACTGACCCGAAGGTGACCGCTTTCCTGCCTCCGCCAGAGCTGTGCTCTTCGTCGCCTTCAAGTTTGTGGTGTATTTCCGTTACGGCCTTGTAGACCAGGAAAACGCCACCCGCAATGAGGATGATGTCTTTCCACGAGAAGCCAAGCTCACCGATGACGAAAATTTCGTCTTTCAAGGTGATGATCCAGCCTGCAAAGAGCACGAGAACGATTCGCATGAGCATCGCGAGGGTGAGGCCGAGGTTGCGAGCCTTCGCCTGCTGATCTTTCGGCAGTTTCGATGCGAGGATCGAAATGAAGATGACGTTGTCGACGCCGAGCACAATTTCCAGGACGAAGAGTGTGAGAAAGACCGCGATGAGGTCAGGCGTGAAGGCGAAGGAGAATTCCATTCGTCAATTCTCCACTAGAGGGCCGCAATTGGGAGAGTGCGCCTGAGAAAGTTAGCCCATCGCTTCGATCTGGGCGCGCATCGTGTCGAGCGTCTCCAGAATCTCTAGTGAGACATCCAACGGATGCTCGGGGGCTTCGGTGCGCCCATCCGCAATGTGCTGGGCAATCGCCGTCGTCTGAAACGACAGCCCTTCGCGGCCGCGGAGTCCGGTGCCGTCGGTGAACTCGGTGCGCTCGTCGTCGCGCACCACCGCAAACCCGTTCGGCGCATAAAAAGGTGTGCGCACCTCAACGCGAGCACGGGTGCCGTTGATGCGGGCCTCCGTGGGGGTGTCGGCCTGCATGGTCGTGTGCAACACAGCCTGGGCACCGGTGGCGTGGTCGAGAATCATGGCCGCCTGCCCATCAACACCCGTGTCGAGCATCCGTCCCCGAGCGAACGCCGCGGTGGGGGCGCCGAGGGCGAAGCGAGAGAACCAGACCGGGTAGATACCGATGTCGCGCAGCGAGCCACCGCCCATAGTCGGGTCAAACACGGGCTGGCCGGCGGGGGCGCCAAAGTTAGCCCCAAAGTCGGCGGTGACGACCTTCAGATCACCAAGCTCCCCTTCGGCGAGGAGCTGCGCGATGATCGTGGTCTGCGGCAAGAAGCGCGTCCACATGGCTTCCATGGCGAACACGCCAGCGGCACGGGCGGCATCCACAATCACGCGAGCATCAGCGGCATCGATACCGAGCGGCTTCTCGATGAGCACGTGCTTGCCTGCCGAAATGGCGAGCAACGCCAGCGGCCGGTGAAAAATGTTCGGCGCGGCAACGTAGATGATGTCGACCTCGGGGTCGGCCACCAGCTGGTCATAGCTGCCATAGCTGCGCCCGATGCCGTGCTTCCTGGCGAATTCTGCGGCACGATCAGCAGAGCGCGACGCGACGGCCACCACTCGCTGATCGGTGTTGGCATGCATGGCGGCAACCCAGTCGGTGGCAATCCCACCCGGGGCAAGAACGCCCCAGCGCAACGTTGGTCCACCCCGAAGCGGGGTTGCAGTCGGTTCAGGCAGAATCACGACAGTTCCATTCCCAGATAAATCGAGTCAGCGCCCCGAGCAAGTTCAGTGAAACCAAGATGGCGGTAGAACGCGATGGCATTGTGATTATCTTCGCCCACATCGAGATGGACGCCGGTCACACCGCGAGCGCGCAGCGCCTCGAACAGCGTCTCGAGCATCGTTCGCCCCAGGCCCTGCCCCTGCGCGCGCGGCAGAAGATCGATGTGCAGGTGCGCTGGATTGTCGGCCACGACAGCCGCAGGTGCCTCCACCGGAGAGTGAAGGTGCGAGATGAGTTCATCGTCGAGCGAATCGCCCGCCGTCGCCGGGTACTGGGCGCGCAATACCGGCCACCACTCACGTTCTTGCCACGCCTCAAACTGGCGGGTGTCTGCGGCGCCAAGAACGTAGCCGGCGACTCCGAGTTCGTCCGCGATCACGAACGCGAGATCGGGCTCACCGACCAGATATGGGCCAACGTAGATGTGGCCGAGGAGGTCGGGATTCTCGTAGAGAGCGCTCCCATCAGCCCCGGCATCCGCTGTCTGAAGACAGACTCGGTAGGTGCCGGGGAGGTCATAGAGACCCGCAGGCCGAATGTGACTCATGGTTTCACCATATCGCCTGCGTCAACTGGTCTAGTTCCGAGGTCTCACGTTGGCAACGGAGTGGTCTAGACGAGGCAGCGTCGACCGCGTACTCTCCGGCTTTCCGGGCCTATTTGCTTGTATGTTTCGAACACATTTCGGCCAAATGTACCCCGGAGTGGTCTAATTCCCTCTTTACCGGGATAGCGAAAATGGGCTCTAATGAGAGCGTGACCGTTGTCGAGGAATCCACCAGACACACCCTGAGAGCACGCTTACGAGAACTCGTAGCGTCGACAGAGGTGGGCAAGAGCCTGCCAAGCGAACGCGATCTCAGTGCACGCTGGGGTGTCGCGCGTATGACGATTCGTCGCGCCGTCGACGCTCTCGTCGCCGAAGGCCTCGTCGAGCGACGCCATGGTTCAGGCACCTACGTGACCCCACAGCCGTTCGTGCGCTTGCTCGGTCTCACCTCGTTCTCCCAAGATATGCGTGACCGCGGCCTTGAACCGGGCGCCCGCCTTCTTGCTTACCGGGTGGCCCCAGCGGATGCCGCGATCTCCGCTCAATTGCGGATAGCTGCCGGTGATCCTGTCGTCAGCTTCACGCGCCTGCGTTTGGGCAGTGGCGAAGCGATGGCGGTTGAGACCGTCTGGATTCCCCAAGCCCTCGTTCCCGGCATCAACGGCAGCGACTTGGGCGGGTCCCTCTACGAACTCCTCAGCAGCCGTTACCGCATCTCCCCCGGTGCCGCCAATGTTTCGATCGAGCCAGTGTTGCCCGACGAGCGGGTGCGCGAGCTGCTCACGATCTCCGAAAACCAGGCCTGCCTGCGCATCCGAATGGTCGACTCTGATGCCCGCGGAAACATCATCATGATCGCCAATTGCTTCTATCGCGGCGACAAGTACCAGCTCACAGCCCAGGTCTCAGGCGGCGCGTTCTCGGCCGAACAATCCCGGAACAGCTAATGCTTCGGGTTCTCGCTGTCGATGGCGGCCAATCCGGAATCCGCCTCAAAAGCAGTGCGCAGCCCGGCACTGTTGAAGTCGATGGGGTGAGCCGCCTTGAGGGCGACACCATGCGCACGGTAGCGGCCGCAGTCGCGAGCGCCTGGGCACACGGCAAGTTCGAGCCCGTTGATCGTGTCGTGATGGGTCTCACTACGTCCCCTGCGGATGCTGCCTCTTCCACGCGTCTCGCCGACCTTGTCGCAGCAACCACGGGAGCCAGCGAGGTCTGGATCGCGGATGACACCGTCACCTCCCACGCCGGAGCACTCTCCATCGAATCTGGCGTCTCGCTCATCACCGGCACCGGCGTTGCCTGTCTCGCTCTGCGCCCCACGGGAGAATCCCACGCGGTTGATGGCGACGGCTATCTCCTAGGGGATGCCGGTGGTGGGTTCTGGATCGGCAGTCGCGGCATTTCTGCGGTGCTCAAGGAACTCGACGGCCGCGGACCACGCACCACTCTGACAGCGCGAGCAGCAGAACACTTCGATGGCCTCACGAATATCGCCGCACGCCTCCATAGCGCCCACCGCCCGGTCAACCGCATTGCCCAGTTCGCCCGTGGCGTGCTCGCTTCAGCCGCTGAGGGGGATGCCGCCGCCGACGCCATTGTGATCGAAGCGGCTTACGAGCTCTTCCTTACCGCTCGTGTCGGAGTTCGGTGGGTGGGCAACGATGCCCCGCTGGCTCTTGGCGGAAAGCTGCTGGGACCGAACACTCTCCTCTTCGCCCGCCTTGTCGAGCATCTCGCCAGTGAAGGCATGTCATTCCGCCCGGCGGATGCGTCCGCTCTCGAAGGAGCGCTGCTGCTCGGCACTGGCGACACCGACAATCTCTATCGCGATCTCATCCACGTGTGGAAAAAAGGAACACCCGCATGACTCTCACGAGCCCCCCGACTCTCGATGTGCAGTCGCCAGCTGCGCGCTACTTGGCGCGCGCGACGCACCTCATCGAGCGACTGACCACTGATGAAGCTCCCAACATTGTGGCGGCATCCCGCCTCGTTGCTGACGTGCTTATCAACCACCGCACGGTTCACATCTTTGGAACCGGGCACTCCCACATGCTCGCCGAGGAGCTCTACTACCGCGCCGGCGGCCTCGTCAACGTTCAGCCGCTGCTCTTCGAGGGCCTCATGTTGCACACGAGTGCCCCGCTCAGCACCTCCCTCGAACGACTGCCCGGGCTCGCCGCGGCACTGCTGCGCGATCACCCCATCGCCGCGAATGACGTGCTGATCGTGGCATCCAACTCCGGCAGCAACGCCGTCACGTCTGAACTCGTGCAGCAGGTGATGGCCAATGGCACCCCCGTCATTGCCCTCACAAGCCTGACGCACGCCACCTCCCCCGAGGCCCGAGCGACAGCCCTGCCGCGACTGCACGAACTCGCCACCGTCGTGATCGATAACGGTGGCGCCGTCGGCGACGCGGCCGTTGACATCGCCGGGTTGAGCAGCCGGGTGTCTGCCACCTCTACTGTGGTGGGAGCGGCCATTCTCAACGCCGTCATGGCTGAAGCTATCCAGCTCTCTGTTAATGCCGGAGTCACTCCCGATATTTACGAGAGCAGCAACACCACCAGCGGCGATGCCAGCAACCTCAAATTCACCACCACGATAACCACACCATGACTCCACGCTCCCGAGCCAGCTCCGACTCCTCAGCTTTCGCCATTCGCGGCGTCATCGAGGGGTTCTACGGCGCGCCCTGGAGCCACGAACAACGCCTCGATCTCATCGACTTCCTCGGCAACCGCGGCATGAACACCTTTGTGTACTCGCCCAAAGATGACCCGCTCGTTCGTCACGAATGGCGCACCCCCTACGCTGGCGCCGAGCTCGCCCGCATGGCCGAACTCATCACGCGCTGTGACGACAACGACATGACCTTCATGTACTGCCTCTCCCCCGGGCTCACCATGAAGTACTCAAGCAGCGACGACATCGAGATGCTGCTCGCCAAGTTCAGCGCCGTGCGCGAATTGGGCGTCACCAGCTTTGGACTGCTTCTGGATGACATCCCGGTCCGGCTGCAGCATCCGGCCGACGTGGCAGCATTCCCCGATCTCGTTACCGCCCACCAATCGCTCATTGGGAATGTCTTTTCGCAGTTCGACGCCGACACCCACCTCACGGTGTGTCCCACGCAGTACTGGGGCTACGGCAACGAGGACTACATCACTCGCCTTGGGCGCGGCATTGATCCGCGCATCGACCTCTTCTGGACCGGCCGCGCCATTTGTTCCGCCACCCTCGACCTTGCCGACGCTGCCGTCTTTGCCCGGGCAACCGGCCGCCCCGCGACCTACTGGGATAACTACCCGGTGAACGATGTCGCGATGGGCCACGAGCTCCACATCGGCCCCTACCAGGGTCGCGATCCGCACTTGCACCGCTTCTCCACGGGCATCATTGCCAACGGCATGGAACTCTTCGAGTCATCCAAGATTCCCTTCGCCACCGTCGCCGACTACCTGCGCGACCCCGAAAACTACGACCCCGAGGCCAGCTGGGAACAAGCGCTGCTGGATGTCGTTGGTCCAGAAAACCTCGACGATTTCAGTCTGTTTGCTGACACGGTTCGTTCCTCGTGTCTCTCGGCCGACGATGCGCCGGTACTGGGCGAGGCCCTCGAGCGCTTCACTTTTGAGTCGGAGTACGGTGATGCCGCGACTGCTGCCGCCGATCTGCTCATGGTTGCCCAGACCATGCGTGGCGCCGCAGACCGGTTGCTCGACGGCCCCGTGGCAAACCCGCAACTCATTGCCGAGGTGCGGCCGTGGCTTGAATCGTTCCGATTGGGCGCGCGTGCGCTTGTGGAGATCGCAGAACTCGCCGCCGCCGGTCGCCTCGCCACCGCTGGCCCCAGCCGGCTTCTCCCCTATCTCGACACCCTTCGCGCAGCCCACCGTCGCGTCTTCGGCGACCTGCTCGATATGACTTTGGCAGAACTCGTTTCTGCCGGGGGCTCACCACCCGCAACACCTGCATCACCCCGCACTGCATCGCCCGACACTGCATCACCTACAGCAAAGGAATGATCATGCCCGTCACGAGAAAGAAGACTCTCGCTGCTGTCGCTGCCCTCAGCGCCACAGCACTGATCCTTACCGGTTGTTCAGCCGACGGCGGAAGCTCCGACGACAACGTGCTCCGCATCGCCATGGGTTCCCCCGGAGAAGCTCAGATCCGCGTCTGGGATGACGTAGCGGCACAGTACGAAGCCGCCAACCCCGACGTCACCGTCGAGATGAACTACCAAGACGACGATCTGTACCAAACCATCGGGCTTCCTAACCTGCTCAACGGGCGCAACGCTCCAGACATCTACTTTGAATGGGCGGGAGCGCGGCTGGAACAGCGTGCCGCTGACGGATTTGCTGCCGACCTCACGGAAGCCGTGACATCCGGCCCCATTGCTGGTCTCTTCGATGACGAAGTCTTCACCTCGCTCACCGTCGATGGTGCCGTGGTGATGGTGCCTCATTCCGCTGACGTCACCAACGTGCTCTGGTTCAACGAAGATATTTTCGCGGATGCCGGGCTCACGCCTCCCACGACGTGGGATGAACTGCTCGCCACCTGCGACGCACTCGACGCCGAGGGAATCATCCCGATCGCCTCGGGCAACAAGGACCTGTGGGCTGCTGGCAACTGGCTCGCCCACCTGACCTCGCGTGTTGTCGGGGAAGAGGCCTACAGCGCAGCGCTCTCGGGCGACGCCGACTTCAACACTCCCGAGTGGATCGAAGCCTTCGGTTACGTCGAAGAGCTCGCTGACCACAACTGCGTCAACGAAAGCGTCAACGCGGTTGATGACAACGAGGGTGCTCAGCTCTTCTTCCAGGGCAAGGCCGCCATGCACGCGATTGGTTCGTGGCTCGTGAGCTGGGCGATCGATGAGGCACCCGACCTCAACTTCGACTACGTAAACCTGCCAGCCATGCCGGGTGAAGGCAACCAGGAGAGCGTCATCGGTGTTGTCACCGGGTACGTCGTCAACGCCAAGAGCACCAAGCAGGATGAGGCCGCCGAGTTCTTGGCCCTGCTCAACAACGACGAGAATGTTCAGCAGTTCATCGGTGCGGAGCTCACTCCGATGACTCTGTCGGCCGCGTCGGGCGAAGACATCGACTCGCGCACTGCGTCACTCACGGCTCTGCTTGAGACCGCCCCGGCGATCGTGCTGCCGCCCGACAACGGCTATGACCTCGAGACCGCGAACGCTCTCTACGCTGCACTGGCAGAGGTTCTGGGTGGTCAGAAGTCCCCCGCGGATGCCGTTGCCGGCATAGATCAAAAGCTTGGCTAACCATCTCCCCCATTAGTTAGCCAACCGTGCTGGTCGTCCGTCACCCGAAGGCGGACGACCAGCACTCCTTCGAAGGAACCACCGCATGAAGCCGAACCGCACGGCAACCCCGTATCTGTTCTTGGTGCCCGCAATGGGCGTCTTCGGCTTCGCCGTGTTGTTCCCCGTGATCATGACGTTTGCCTACAGTTTCACGGAGTGGAACGGCTACGGGGCCATGGTTTTTGTCGGCATCGACAACTACGTCAAGGCTGCCAACGATGTACTGTTCCGCGATTCCTTTGTGCACGTGCTCATCTACATCGCGATCACGATCGTGCTTGAGGTCGTTGTCGGTTTGGTTCTCGCGGGGCTTGTGAGTGTGCGCCGCCGCGGTTCTCTCTGGTTCCGGGTTGCGATCTTCACCCCCGTGATGCTCCCCATGGTCGTCGTGGCTGTCCTGTGGGCGTTCGTCTACAACAACGACTTCGGTCTGCTCAATGCCGCCTTGCAATCCTTGGGTCTTGAGGACCTCCAGCGGGTGTGGCTTGGTGACACCTCCACTGCGTTGATCGCCGTGAGTGTCGTGTCCGGTTGGGTATATGCCGGTTTCTACATGACTATCTTCTACGCCGCGTTCAACCAGGTGCCCACCGAGGTCATTGAGGCCGCTCGCCTCGATGGCGCCGGCGAATGGCAACTATTCCGCAGCATCAAGGTGCCGATGATCCGCAATGCGATCACGGTCGCGCTGTTGCTGTGCATCACCGGTGGTTTCCAAGGCTTCGACCTCTTCTACGTGATGACGAACGGCGGCCCGTACGGTGCCACCGAGATCCCCACCACCTATCTCGTGAAGTCGGTATTCACTTTCCAGAATGTTGGCTACGGATCGGCCATGGCTGTCGTGCTCACCGTCGTCGTTGTGGGGCTTGGCCTGATCTTCACGCGAATCAATCGCGAGAAACCTGAGGAGGTGCGCTCATGAGTATCGACTCTCGCAAGAAGTCATCCGGGTTAGCCCGCACGCACACCGCGAAGCATCACGCCGGCCGGCGCGCTCCCCTGCGGATCGCCGATGTGCTCTTCACCGCAGCGCTCATCGTCATCGCTGTCGTGTTCTTCTTTCCGATGCTCTGGATGGTGTTCTCCAGTTTCAAATCGAACTCCGCGATCTTCGCAACCCCCTTCGCCCTCCCGACCGAGATCGACTTCGGCCGCTGGGTCGAAGCGTTCGAGGTTGGCCACATCGGCCAATACGCGCTCAACAGCGTGATCGTCACCGGAGCTTCGGTGCTCGCCATCCTGCTGCTGGGCGCAGCCGCGGCTTTTTCCTTCAGCCGTTATCGCTTCCGCGGTCGTAACCTGTTTATGGGGTTACTGGCGCTCGGCTTGCTGCTTCCCCTGCAGTCGTACTTCATCGCGCAGTCCACGATGTTCACTCAGCTGGCCATCACCGACACCCGCTGGGCCTTGATCATTCCGTATACCGCGATGGGCCTGCCGCTCGCGGTCTACCTTCTCAAGGTCTATCTGGACGCCGTGCCCGACGAACTCTTCGAGGCCGCCCGCATCGATGGCGCCAGCGACCTTCGCATCTTCGGCTCGATCGCGCTGCCCCTGCTGCGCCCCGGGCTCGCCACCGTCGCAATCTTCTCCGCGCTCTCGAGCTGGAACGAGTTCTTGCTCGCCCTGCTCTACATTCAGGATGATGCGCTCAAGACAATCCCCACCGGACTCCTTGCATTCTCGAGCCGGTATGTAACCGACTACGGCCTGCTGTTCTCAGCGCTCTCGATCGTGACCCTGCCGATGATCGTGATCTATATCGTCTTCAACAAGCAGATCGTCGAAGGCATCACCGCCGGCAGCGTGAAGTAGCTCAGCAGCTCATGCGAGCCCGGGGGAGTCAGGCCTGAATAGCCGGGATGGGCTGGGCCCGGGACATGAACCGCACGACGTTCTCGTCGACGATGATGTCGCTCGGGCGAAGCGGCCGAGTCAGGTAGAGCCCCTCCAACCTGCTGATGCGGCTGAGGGCAACATAGGTCTGGCCGGGAGCGAAGGAGCGTGGCCCGAGATCCACTATCGCGCTGTCGTAGGTCTTGCCCTGTGATTTGTGAATCGTGACCGCCCAGGCGAGCCGCAGCGGAAACTGCGTGAACTCGGCAACGACATCTTTGCGAAGCGCTTTCGTGCGCGCCGAGTAGGAGTATTTGAACTTCTCCCAGGCGACGGGCTTCACTTCGTAATCGCGCCCGTCGATCTCGACCCACACGGTGTCAGCGATCTTAACGACAGTGCCGACGCTGCCATTGACCCAGCGTTGCGTTCCACCCTCTTGAGTGTCGTTGCGCAAGAACATCACTTGCGCGCCCACCTTGAGCTCAAGGGATTCATCGGCGGGGTAGGCGCGACCGCCGAACTCTCCCGAAATCTCGGCCTTCGCCGTCAGTACCCGACCGGGGAGTCGCGCGAGCGCTGTCGCGTTGATGCGCGTGACGGTGCTGTTCGTGGTCGCAAGGGTAATCGTGCCGTCGTTGGGTGCGGGGCGCGCGCCCACCGCGTTGAGACGGCCTGCGATTTCAGCGGTGACGCCGTTGTGGCGCACGGCATTGAGCATGTATTTGAACTCATCCTCATGCTGGCGATGGATGCTCGTGAGTTCGTAAATCGTCAGGTCGGTCTGTTGCCACACGAGAGCGTCGAAGAACCAGATCGACTCGTAGCGGTCTTCGAAGTAGGCCCGCTCATCCGGGTCGCCCGGAACCGGGGCCAATTGATACGGATCACCGAACAACACGACCTGCACCCCACCGAAAGGCTCCTTCTTGCGCTGACGAGCCTGGCGCAGGCTGCGGTCAATCGCATCGAGAAGGTCGGCGTTGACCATCGACACTTCATCAATCACGAGGGTTTCGATGGTGTTGAGCAGCTTGCGGAGTTGATCAGTCTGTTCGAGCTCGTGGTCGGCAATAACTCCGATGGGCAAACGGAACAGCGAATGGATGGTCTGTCCGCCCACATTAAGCGCCGCAACACCGGTCGGAGCACAGATCACAATCTGCTTCGACGTGTTGTGCGCGAGGTGGTTGAGCAGAGTGGATTTACCGGTGCCGGCTCGCCCCGTGACGAAGAGGTTCTCCCGCGTTGTCTCGATGGCAGCGAAAACGGCTGCTTGCTCGGGCGACAGGGTAATTTCGGACACCCAATCACCCTAATGCTGCTGCCTGCTGGTCTCGTGCCCGCGCGCCACAATCTGTGGTTCGTCTCCGGCACGCCTCAGCGGTTTAGGATGTGTGAATGCGTCGCGAGCTTGTTACCTGGTCAATCGTGTTTGGGCTGATCGTTGTCGCCTTCATCACGACTGTCCTCATTGTGAACGCGACCCTGTTCAGCGCGAGCGGCTTTGTGCGCAGTTATCTTGGCGCCCTCGCTCGCCACGACATGGCATCCGCTCTGCAGATTGCTGACATCGAACTGGCCGAAGACCATGGGGCATCGTCCGACGATGGCTCGGGCGCGACGCCCATCGACACGACCGGCGCTGGTTCGATGCTGCTTGCGGGCTCGCACGATCTGTTGCGGCCCTCAGCGCTCAGCACGATTGAGGATGTTGCGCTGGTCTCGCGGGAGATCAACGACGACGGCTCCGAAACCGTCACCTTCGTGTTCGAACTCGATGGCGAGACCTCTCACACCACGTTCACGGTGGAACGCGACGGCACCCGTTTCGGTGTGTTCGCCGACTGGAAGTTCGTCACCGCGCCCCTCACGATCGTGCGCCTCACCGTCTCGAACACTCAGGAGTTCACCGCCAACGGCTCCGAATTTGTCACGCCAGCCCAAGACACTCCTGCGCCCTACGTAGTGTTGGCGCCCAGCAGTTTCGAGCTCAGCCATTCATCCACGTTCCTTACCGCCGAGCCAATCGTCGTGGCTGCCACTGACCCCGGCGGCACTATCCGGGCGCGGCTTGAGGCCGTCGCAAACCAGACCATGATTTCCCAGGTGCAACGCGAAGTGAACGACTACCTCGATGAGTGCGCCACCCAGGTCGTGCTGCTGCCAACCGGCTGTCCGTTTGGCCAGCCCATGGCCAACCGCATCATCACCACTCCGGAGTGGAGCCTGGCGAGCTATCCCGAGGTTTCGCTCGTGCCCGGTGCTGAGACGGGAAGCTGGCTCATGCCGGAGACGGATGCCGCAGCGCACCTCACGGTCGATGTCCGCTCCATTTTCGATGGCTCCATTTCCAGCTTCGATGAAGACGTTGATTTCACCGCGAGTTACCTCGTCACCTTCTTGCCGGACGACCAGTTGCTCATCACACCGCAGTACTAGTCTTCCCCAGCCGATAAACTGGTGCCTCAGCGTCACGAAAGGTAGGACCGATTGCAGTACACCTCTACGCGAGGCCACGCCCTCGGCTCGTATACCGATGTCATCCTCGAAGGTCTTGCGAGCGACGGCGGGTTGGCGGTCCCCGGGCCACTCCCGCAGGTCGATTCAGCCCTGCTCGAGTCGTGGCGCGATCTGAACTTTGCCGAACTCGCGACGGCGGTCATCTCACTGTTCGCGAACGACATTGCAGAAGACGACCTCGCGCGCATTTGCCACGCAGCGTACGACCCGGCCAAGTTTTCTACGAGTGAGATTGTTCCCGTCAGCGATCTCGGCAACGGTCTGACGCTTGTCGGTTTGTCCGAAGGCCCGACGCTTGCCTTCAAAGACATCGCCATGCAGTTTCTTGGCGAGGCACTGGATTTCGCTCTCGCGAAGTCTGACGGCGTCCTCAACATTCTGGGCGCTACGTCCGGTGACACCGGTTCAGCCGCCGAGTACGCGATCCGCGGCAGAGAACGACTCAGCGCCTTCATGCTGTCGCCCCGCGGCCGCATGAGTGAGTTTCAGCGGGCGCAGATGTATTCGCTGCAGGAGCCGAACATCCACAACCTCGTGGTCGACGGTGTTTTTGACGATTGCCAAGAGCTCGTCAAGGAACTCTCGAGTGATGCTGCCTTCAAGCAGGCGCACAATTTGGGCGCGATGAACTCCATCAACTTTGGGCGAATCTCCGCGCAGATCGTCTACTACTTCTGGTCGTGGCTGCGCGTGACCGATGCCGTAGACGTGCACGACCGGGCAGACTTTGAGGTTTCCTTTTCGGTACCGTCCGGCAATTTCGGCAACGTGCTTTCGGGTCACTACGCGCGAACGATGGGTCTGCCCATTCGAAAACTCGTCGTAGCGACAAACGAAAACAATGTCCTCGACGAGTTCTTCAGGACTGGTATCTACCGTCCCCGAAACGCAGCAAATACGCTCGCGACCTCGAGCCCGTCCATGGACGTGTCTAAAGCATCCAACCTCGAGCGTTTTCTCTTCGACCTACTCGGCAACGATGCGGACCGCCTTCGTGGCCTCTGGCAGCACCTCGGCAACGACGGTTTCGTAGACCTCACCGCAGAGCAGCCACGCTTCCTGGAAGAGTTCGGAATCGTCAGCGGCACGAGCACTCACCAGGATCGGGTCAACACCATCCGGTCAGTCTTCGAGAGCACGCAGGTGCTTCTCGATCCGCACACTGCGGACGGTGTCGCTGTCGCCCATGCCCACATTGAGCCCGGTATTCCGATGCTGGTCCTGGAAACGGCAAAGCCGGCCAAGTTCCCCGACGTTATCGCTGAGGCACTCGGCCGCATTCCCGCCACCGACGAGGCCTATCGCGAGATGCTCGAGCTTCCGCAGCACCAGATCGATATGCCCGCGGATCCGAACGAATTACGCGCCTACATAGCGGAACACGCACTCCACTCACGCTCCTAGCCGGCAGGCTTAGCGCTTAGCGCTTAGCGCTTAGCGCTTAGCGCTTAGCGAGCATCTCGTTGTAGGCATCCAGCTCTGCATCTCCGTCGCGGTCGGCCTTGCGGTCGTAGCGCACGGATGCACGACGGTCGCTGCGTGACCACATGATCGCCACGGAGATGGCGAGCGCGATCGTGGGGATCTCGCCAACACTCCAGGCGATGCCGCCACCGATGCGTTGATCCTCGAGCGCCGTCACCCCGTTGTCCCAGCCCATTGCGCCATACCAGTCCGCCAGCAGCAGCCCGGTGCCGGTCATGAGGCCCAAGCCGAAGAAGGCATGGAACGCCATTGTGGCGAGCAAGATGAGCAAGCGAATCGGGAACGCGGTGCGGTGCGGCGACGGGTCGATACCGATGAGTGACTGCACGAACAAGTAGCCAGAGGCCAAGAAGTGGATGATCATCCACTCGTGCCCGACGTGGTCGGTGGAAGCCCAACGGAACAGCGGTGTGTAGTAGAAAACCCACAGCGAGACGACGAAGATAAGTGCCGCAACTACCGGATGCCCGATCGCGGCCATGTACCGCGAGTGCACGATCCTGAGAATCCATTCGCGCGCGCCGCGACTGCCGTCAGTGCGTTTGGTAATTGCCCGCATTGCGAGCGTGACGGGAGCACCGGGCACGAGCAGCACCGGGATCATCATGCCGAGGGTCATGTGCCCCAGCATGTGCATCGAGAACAGGTAGCCCTCATAAACATTTACGCCGCCATTGGTGATGTAGAACAGCAGCAGCATTCCCAGCACCCAGAACACGGTGCGGTAGATGGGCCAGGAGTCGCCTCGCTTGTGAAGGCGCCAGACACCGGCAAGGTAGAAGAAGATCGCGAACGCGCAGATCAGCACCCAGATGAGGTCGAAGCTCCACAGGGTGAACAGGTTGCTTGCGGTCACGGTCGGAGGCAGCGGGGAGCCGGTGAGGTAGGCCGCGGAGGAGGAGTCGGGCAGGTCAGCCGCCACGATTTCTGGCACCGGAGTGGGTGTCGCCGCGAGAGCGGCGGCCGCGCCGGAAGCGAGCCCCATGAAGGCCAGCTCGGCGGTGACAATCCACCAGAACCATCCGCGCTTCTTGCGGGGGCTGGCTTCGAGCCGGCCGATCGCATAGTTGCGGTACACGGCGCCGAAGAGGCCCAACACGATCAGAGCAAAAACTTTAACGAGAACGAGGATGCCGTAGGGCGACAGCAGGTTCGTCAGGTTCTCGACCCGAATTTCTGCACTCACATAGCCGGAGGCGGCCACCACGATGAAACTCACGAGTGCCACCGATGAGTAGCGTCGCAGCACGAGACTCAGTCGGTCTTTAGTGAGGGTGGGGCGGGCGATCGCAATCGCGAGGAGTCCGCCGAGCCAGAGTGCGGCGAAGATCAGGTGCAAGAAGATGGCGCTCGTGGCGGCATCGTGGTCGGCGGTTCCGCCGCTGTGGCCCTGTAGGGCCATGGGGATGAGTCCGGCAACGGAGAGCACGAGCACGAAGACCAACGCGCTCATATTGCGCACCGCGAAGCACAAAACGGTCACAACGGCCGCTATGAGCACCGTGGCGAGCCACGCCTGACCCAGTTCGGTAGAGGTCAGAAAACTTGCGAGAACGTCACCAAAGGCGCTGGAGAGGTCAATGGGCTGGTTGCGCACCGCCAAAAACGTGAAAAACCCCGTAATAGCGGATGCCACAGCCCACACAGCGGCGCCAGCGGCGGCAAAGTCGAGAGTGATCGCGAATTCGTCGCGCTTGGGGCTCATCGCGAAGACGGCGATCATAAGCCCGCCGATGGTTGCCGCAAGCCCGAGGTTGACGAAGAGTTTCGCGATCGGTAATCCCCAGCGCACAACAGCACCGGGGTCAAGAAGGATCGGAACCGCAGCGCCGCCACCGAACTGGAGACCGACGATAGCCGCGATTGCTGCCACAAGGATCAGCAGGGCGGGTCCGGCGATCCGGCTGATTCTTAGCACCCCTCAAGAGTACTCGCGGTTAAACGGGAGTTAGCCCGACGCCGAACTCGCCTGAGAGTAGGCGGGAACGCAAAAAGGGCGACATCCCGAAGGATGTCGCCCTTTTAAAGTTGCTACTTAGCCCTTGGCTGCTGCCTTGAGCTTGCTGCCTGCGCTGAGCTTTACGCCGTGGCTGGCCTTGATCTCGATAGCTTCACCCGTCTGCGGGTTGCGGCCGGTGCGAGCCTCGCGGAAGGTACGCTCTGCAGCCATCCATCCGGGGATCGAAACCTTGGTTCCTTCGCCGACCGACTTCGAGAGTACGGAGAAGAATGCGTCAACGACGCCGGAAACGGCAGCCTGGCTCTGGCCAGACTCTGCGGCAACCGCCGCTACGAATTCAGTACGGTTTAGCGACTTGTCAGCCATAAGGTGGTCCTCCTCGGACGTAGTGCAGTTAGTTGTTCCGAAACGTTAGAAAACGTCGGAACCGCTTGGAATCTACCAGCTTGACTTGGTAATTCCGGGCAACTCGCCCCGGTGAGCCATTTCACGGAAGCGAACACGGGAAACACCGAACTGCTTGAGGTATCCACGGGGACGTCCGTCAATGGCGTCGCGACCGCGTACGCGGATCGGCGAAGCATCGCGGGGGAGCTTCTGAAGTCCGAGGCGTGCAGCCTCGCGTGACTCGTCAGTTCCGGCGGGGTCGACGAGAGCCTTCTTCAGCTCGAGACGACGCTCGGCGTAACGCGCAACGATAACTTTGCGCTGTTCGTTCTTTGCAATCTTGCTTTTCTTAGCCATGTTTAGCGCTCCTCGCGGAATTCAACGTGCTTGCGAACCACCGGGTCGTACTTCTTGAGTACGAGGCGGTCGGGGTTGTTGCGACGGTTCTTGCGCGTCACATAGGTGTAGCCCGTTCCAGCAGTTGAACGGAGCTTGATGATCGGACGTACGTCCTGTGCCTTTGCCATTAGATTTTCTCCCCACGTGCAAGGAGGTCCTTGACAACGGATTCGATGCCACGAGCGTCAATTACCTTGATGCCCTTTGCGGACAGCTGAAGAGTTACGTTGCGGCGAAGCGACGGTACGTAGTACGTCTTCTTCTGGATGTTCGGGTCGAAACGACGCTTGGTGCGACGGTGCGAGTGCGAGATTGCGTGTCCGAAGCCGGGAATGGCGCCGGTCACTTGGCAGGTTGCTGCCATGGTGATACTCCTGTTCTAGTTACCGTAAGGACAAAGCCTTACCCAAGATCACTTGTCGGCACACACACTGCATTCTTCTCAAACCCGTGTTTTCGCACGAATTCAATCAGGGTGGGATGTGTCTGCGAGAGCGGAAGATACCGCTCGATCAACGGTATATGTTACGTGCTAGAGCACGCTGGGCACAACCCGAAAACGTCAACAATGTGGTGAGGGTCGGTAAAGCCGTGTTCTGCGGCCACATTTTTCGCCCACTGTTCGACGGCATCCGCCTTGATTTCCACGGTTGTTCCGCATTCGCGGCAGATCAAATGGTGGTGGTGCGAGTCGGGCGTGCAGGCCCGAAACAGGCTTTCGCCGTCTTGCTGCAGCGAGTCAGCGTCACCCGCTCCGGCAAGGTCTGCCAGGGCCCGATAGACGGTGGCAAGGCCGATCGCGCTGCCGGCGTCGCGCAGCGCACCGTGGAGCGATTGAGCGCTCACGAAACCCTCTGACTGACTCAGAGCATCCCGCACCGCTTCTCGCTGCCACGTATTGCGCTTCATAGTCGTCATTCTAACTATTTCCCCGCCGGGGTTGCTGTGATCAGTTCAGCGCCGGATGCGCGGCTCGTGCTGCGGCGACCACCACGAGCACGGCGAGCGCCCACCACCCGGCAGACCAGGTAAATCAGGAACGAAATCGTCGTGATGTACGGACTAATCGGCAGCGAGCCACCGATCGCCAACAGCACACCGCCGGTGGCCGAGACAAAGCCGAAGATCATGCTGAGCACCGGAACCAGACGCGGCGACGACGAAACCTGCATCGCTGCTGCCGCCGGCGTCACGAGCAACGCCATCACGAGCAACGCACCGATGATCTGCACCGCAACGGCCACCATGAGGCCGAGCAGCACCATGAACCCGAGCGAAAGCATCCGCGAAGGAACACCGCGCGCCGCAGCAACCTCGGGATCGAGGCTGTCGAACGTGAGCGGTCGCCAGACAACAAACAGAGCGGCCAGCACGACAACGCTGATCACGATCAGTAGGCCAAGTTGCTCGCTATCGACCGAAATAATTTGCCCGGTGAGGAGCCCAAACTTGTTTCCACTGCGTCCGGGGTAGAGCGCCAGAAACAGGATGCCCAAACCCATCCCAAACGGCATGAGCACGCCAATAATCGAGTTTCGATCGCGAGCCTTCGCCCCGAGCATCCCGATCAGAATGGCGGCTACAAGCGAGCCGGCAATGGAACCCGCCACCACATTGGCACCAAACAACAGGGCTGCTGCTGCTCCCGCAAACGAGAGTTCGCTGATGCCGTGCACAGCAAAAGCCATGTCGCGCTGCATGACGAAGACGCCAATGAGCCCACCGGCGATACCGAGCACTGCCGCGGCAATGAGCGAGAACCGCACGAGGTTGAGCAATTCGCCATAGTCGCTGAAATTGACGACCTGGCTCCAGAAGTCTGCGAAGGTCACGCGATCTCCTCCTCGTGGTGGTGATCGCCCTGGGGGATACCGGCCACAATCACGCGGCCGCCCACCCGCACAACCTCAACGGGAGTGCCATAGAGCTCAGTGAGCACTTCGCTGCGCAGCACTTCGTCTGGGGTGCCAATCGTGAACTTTCCGCCAGCCAAATACAGGATGCGGTCGACCATGCCGAGCACCGGGTTCACATCGTGCGTCACGAAAATGACCGCAGTGTTGTGTTCGCGACGTCGACGGTCGATGAGTTCAGAGACACCACGCTGGTGCTGCAGGTCAAGGCTCAACAAAGGCTCGTCGCAGAGCAACAACACGGGGTCGGCTGCCAGCGACTGTGCGACCCGCAATCGTTGCTGCTCGCCGCCCGACAGCGAACCAAGGGGCTGACCCGCATACTCGGTCGCGCCGACGTCAGCGATCAGTTCATCTACCCGCAGGCGAACGCTGTGGGGGAGTGTTGGTACACCAAAGCGGTGACCGTTCACCCCGAGCGTCACGAGATCGCGACCACGCAGGGGAGTGCCTGGGGCCGCAAGTTTCTGCTGCGGAATGTAGCCAATGCAACGATCTCCGCGGTGAACCGGATGCCCGTTCAAAGAAATCGTGCCTGAATCCAGCTTCTGCTGCCCCAGGATCGCCTTCAACAAACTCGACTTACCGGAACCGTTCGAGCCGAGCACCGCCACAAACTCGCCAGGTGCGACATCGAGATTGAGGCCGGACCAGAGCGTGCGCGACCCGAAGCCGAGCACCCCATCACGGATGCTCAGCACGGGTGTTGCAGGTGCAGTGCCGTTCACGGGCTCTGCTGTGGTGCTGGTCACGCGGTCACCCTGCTCATTAAGCAAGGGCCTCCGCGAGTGCATCGAGGTTTGACGACATCCATTCGACATAGTCTGACCCCTCAGGCAGGGTCTCGGTGAACGACACCACCGGAAGTCCCGCCTCGACAGCGGCTTCACGCACGCGCTCCGTTTCGGGGCTCGAGGTCTGATCGTTGTACGCGAGCAGGGCGATGTGGTCATCTTCGACGAGTGCAAGCACCTCGAGCAGCGCCGAGGGCGGCACATCAGATCCTTCTTCAATGGCCTCGGTGAAGTCGGTGGGAGTGTCATTGTGGAGCCCAACAGCCTCAAGCAAGTAGACCGCTACCGGCTCAGTGACCGCAGCACCACGGTCGCCTGAGGTCTCGGCGATCGTGTCGGCCTGTGCCTCAAGAACCTCAAGGTCAGAGAGGTAACTGTCCAAGTTGGTGTTGAACAGATCGGCATCGTCGGGGCTGAGCGAAATCAACTCTTCGGTGATGTGCTCGGCGATGTGTTCCATGGCGTGGAAGCTGTACCAGACGTGCTCGTTGAAGCCTTCGATGTGATCGTGGCCGTCATCCGTGGTGTGGTCGTCGGCCTCATCTTCGGCGTGGTCATCCTCAGCGTGCTCGTCTTCAGCATGGTCGTCGTCCTCGAGGAGGCCTGACTCGTCAACGGCGGTCACGAGAATCGCGCCCTCACCGGCCGCTTCGTAGAGTGCTTCGGCGAAGGGGTCATAGCCACCGCCGTTGACGATCACAAGTTCTGCCTCCGAGACAGCGAGCTGGTCGCGCGCTGAGGCTTCGTAGCTGTGGGGGTCTTGGGCTGCGCTTTCGATGAGGCTCGCGACAGTCACAGCGTCGCCGCCGAGAGTGGAGACAAGGTCGCCATAGACGATCGTGGAGGCAACGACGGTGATCGTGCCGTCATCCTCAACGGGTGTGGCCGCCGCGCACCCGGCAAGGGTGAGGGCAGAGACGGCGAGAACGGCACCCGCGGTGAGGGCGCGTGGTCGGGAAGTGGTGAAGCGAGACATCAGAATGTCCTTCTAAGGCCGAAGCCAGTCGTGGTAATGAGATTCGTTATCAATAGAGTACATGATGAATTGCTGTCGGCGAATCAGGCAACACACGTGTCTCGCCGATAATCTCGATCGTGGCGAGCAA
Organism: Salinibacterium sp. NG22; assembly: GCF_015864925.1. NCBI lineage: Bacteria > Bacillati > Actinomycetota > Actinomycetes > Micrococcales > Microbacteriaceae > Salinibacterium > Salinibacterium sp. NG22. The sequence goes on from NZ_JADYWG010000001.1 coordinate 1,700,052, forward strand.
TTCGCCGTTATCGAAAGGATCGCCGTGTCATCCACCACCACAAACTGGGCAGGCAACCTCACCTACAGCGCCGAGACAGTCCTGCACCCGACGTCCGCCACTGAGGTGCAACAACTCGTCGCCCAGTGGCCCCATGTGCGTGCGCTCGGCACCCGGCATTCTTTCACCGACATCGCCGACACCCCTGGCGCGCTGATTTCTCTGGCTGAACTCGATCCCGCGATCCAGATCGACCCGGCAACGATGACCGTCAGCGTCGCCGGCGGCACCAGCTTCGGCATCCTGATCAACGAACTCGAAGAACACGGTTTCGCCCTCCACAACACCGGATCGCTGCCGCACATCTCGGTGGCCGGCGCGACCGCAACCGGCACTCACGGTTCAGGAGACGGCAACGGCATCCTCTCCACGGCCATCGCCGCGGTGGAATTGGTGACGGCAGACGGCTCCCTGGTGACCGTCGATCGCACCAGCGCGCACCTGCCCGCGCTGGCCGTCGGGCTCGGAGCCTTTGGCATCATCACGCGCGTCACCCTCGACATCGAACCGAGCTACCGCGTGCGCCAAGACGTCTACCGCTTCGCGCCGTGGGAAACCGTGCTCGAACAACTGGATGACGTGATGGCCAGCGCCTACAGCGTCAGTCTCCTCGCGGACTTCGCGAGCCCCACCGTCATGCAGATCTGGTTGAAAACCCGTCTGGCCAACGGAATGGAACCCGAGGTCGCATCCACCCTGTTCGGCGGGGTTTGGTACGACGACTCCGAAGAACTTACGCCCGAAAACGTGAACCCGCGCGCGAGTGTTCCCGGCCCGTGGTCAGAGCGGATGCCGCACTTCCGCCTTGACGGTCAGCCGTCTAACGGCGGCGACGAACTCCAAAGCGAGTACTACGTCGCGCGCGAACACGGCGTCGAAGCGTTGGAGGTGCTGCGAACTCTGGGCACCCAAATCTCGCCCCACCTGCTGATCTCGGAAATCCGCACCGCCGCCGCCGACTCACTCTGGATGAGCCCCGCCTACGAGCGCGATGTTCTCTGCATCGGCTTCACCTGGGCTAAACATCCGGCCGAGGTCGCGGCGCTACTCCCCGTGATCGAACAGGCTCTCGCGCCCTTCGCACCGCGGCAGCACTGGGGCAAGTTGTTCCATTATGGCGCCGACGTCATCCACGAACGCTTCCCCCGCAGCGGCGACTTTCTTGCACTGCAGCGCGAGTATGACCCGCAGGGCAAGTTCTGGAATCCCTTCCTCGAACGCACCCTCGGGCCCCGCTAGCGCGCTACTTCTTTTTCTCAGGAGCCGAAGCAACGCTCGGCTTGTGCCCATTTTCGTTCCAGGTCTTGAGAATCGCCCAACCCACCGCTGCGATCGGCACGGCAAGCACAGCGCCCACGATGCCGCCGAGGATCGTGCCGGCCGTCAACGCCACCAAGATGACGAGCGGGTGGATGCTCAGGGACTGCGCCATCACGACGGGCTGCAGGAAGTTGCCCTCGAGCTGGTTGACCAGCACGACGATGCCCAGCACGATGAGTGCCACAACCCAGCCATTCGTCACGAGAGCGACGACCGCGGCAAGGATACCGGCGACGGTGGCACCGACGAGTGGGATAAAGGCTCCCAAGAAGACGATCACCGAGAGGGGCAGCGCGAGCGGTACCTGCAAGATCGTGAGCCCAATACCGATACCGAGCGCGTCGACGGCGGCAACCGTTGCGGTTCCTCGAACGTAGCCACCGAGAGTGCGAACCGCGGTGTGGCCGATGCGGTGTCCTCGTGCGAGACGTTCGCCTGACATGGGCTTGAGGAAGAACTCCCAAATGCGGTCGCCGTCTTTGAGGAAGAAGAACAGGATGACCAGGCCGAGCAGAATACCGGTGACAATCTGCGCCGCCGCAGACACTCCCTGAATGGCGCCGAGGCCGAAGGTCGCGCTCGTCACGAAGTCGATACCCGCGTTCCACGCCTCATCGAGGGCAGCCTGATCAATTGCGAACGGACCATCAAGCGCGAAGTCCTTGAGCTGCTCGAATCCTTCAACCGCCGAGTCGGAGAGCTCAGACCACTGGTCCTCCACCGCAAACACGACTGCGGTGACCAAGCCACCGAACACCGCGATGCCGCCGAGCAACGCGATCCAGGTCGACAGAGCACGCCCGACACCGCGGCGCCGCATCCACACCACAATCGGGCTCGCGGCAGCAGCGAAGATCAGGGCGATCAGCACGGGGATGACGACGAGCTTGAGCTGCGTGAGAGCAAAAACGATCACCGAAACCAGCGTGAGCAGCAAGAGCACCTGCAGAGCCCGAATGGACCAGGCTCCTAAGCGGTCGGTCCACAGCTCGTGAATTCCGGGGCGCTTCGAATCGGATGCTGGCGCTACTGCAGACGACTTTTTCTTCGTGACCATGCGGCCACATTACCTACCGTTTCAGGTAATTGAGTGCAACGCCGGGTGGTTAGTGTCGAATGCTCGGCTGTTAGTCGAGCAGGAGGGCAGGCTCTTCGAGCACACTCGCGAGGTCGGCCACGAAACGGCTCGCGACATCCCCATCAACGATGCGGTGGTCGAAGCTTGCGCTGACCGTCGTGACGTAGCGCGCCCGCACTTCGCCGTCGACAACCCACGGCTTCTGCTTGATCGAACCCAGAGCCACGATCGCGGCCTCACCCGGGTTGATGATCGGCGTTCCCGTATCCATGCCATACGAACCGATGTTGGTGATCGTGATCGTGCCGTTCGACATTTCAGCGGGCTGCGTCTTGCCATCACGCGCGGTGAGGGTGAGCTGTTCGAGGGATTTCGCGAGCTCGAGCAAGCTCAACTCTTGAACGTCCTTGACGTTCGGAACGATGAGCCCACGAGGCGTTGCTGCCGCAATGCCCAAGTTCACGTAGTGGTGAACGATGATCTCTTTATCGGTCCAGCTTGAGTTCACCGTGGGGTTGCGGCGCACAGCCCAGCTCACGGCCTTCGCCATGATCAGCAGCGGGCTCACGCGCACACCAGCAAAATCGGTGGAGTTCTTCAGACGCTTCACGAACTCCATGGTTCGCGTGGCATCCACGTCAGTAAAGACGCTCACGTGCGGCGCCGTGAAGGCACTGTGCACCATGGCTTTCGCGATGGCCTTGCGCACGCCCTTCACGGGAATGCGTTCTTCGCGCTCGTCGCCCCACTCGGGAGTTTCGATGTTGCGGAAGACGCTCGCCTGCGACGCGTGACGAATCACGTCTTCGCGAGTGGTTTCACCGGCCAACCCTGTCGCTACGACCTCGGCGAGTTCAACACCCAGGTCTTTGGCGAGCTTGCGGATCGGCGGCTTCGCGATGATCGGGCTGGCGAACGACGCGGGCACGGATGCCGGGCGAGGCTTTGCCGCTGCGGCGGCAGCGCCATCCTTCGCAGGCTGCCCACCCTTGCGACGGCGCGAACTGACATGTCCGCCCGTGCCGTAACCAACAAGGACCGCTCCGGGCTTGTCATCGTCGTTGGCAATTGTGGATGCCGTGTCAGCGACGGCAGCGGCAGCGTCGTCGGCCGCGCTGCTCTCTGCCCCAACGTCGGACATCATCCCGTGGCTTTCGTCTTCACCGGAACCGGGTGCGGTCAGCTCGACTGAGCCGCCGACGGATTGCACGCTGATGATCGGGGTGCCAACCTCAACGGTCGACCCCTCCTCGACCAGCAGCTGCTGCACGGTACCGGCGAAAGGCGAGGGGAGTTCGACGAGCGACTTAGCCGTCTCGATCTCCACGAGAACCTGGTTCACAACGATTTCGTCGCCGGGCGCAACCTTCCAGGAGACGATCTCGGCTTCAGTAAGCCCCTCGCCCACATCGGGGAGAGGAAATTCAGATACGGCCACGGGGGCCTCCTTCGTCAGTAGGCCAATGCCCGGTCGACAGCATCCAAGATGCGGTCAACACTGGGCAAGTACACGGATTCCAGCTTGGCAGGAGGGAACGGGGTGTCGTAACCACTCACGCGCAGCACAGGTGCCTCGAGTGAGTAGAACGCACGCTCTGCCACGGTAGCCGCAACCTCCGAGCCCACGCTGACATTCCCGGGTGCCTCTTGAACAACAACAACGCGGCCCGTTTTTTGGGCGGATGCCACAATCGGGTCGTAGTCGATGGGGGAGAGCGATCGAAGGTCAACAACCTCGACACTCGTGCCTTCCTCGGCGGCGAGCTCAGCTGCTTGCAGCAGCATCGACACGATCGCACCGTGACCCACGAGGGTCACTTCGGTGCCGTCACGCACTACCCGGCTGGAGTGAGTGGCGATACCGGCCGACTCGCGGTCAACCTCGCCCTTCTGCCAGTAGCGGGACTTGGGCTCGAAGAACATCACGGGGTCATTGCTCGTAATAGCTTCTTGAATCATCCAATACGCATCGTGAGGCGTAGCGGGGCTGAGCAGACGCAACCCGGCAGAGTGCGCAAAGTAGGCTTCGGGGCTCTCTTGGTGATGCTCGACGGCACCAATGTGTCCGCCGTAGGGAACACGAATCACGACAGGCATCTGAAGCGTGCCTTCGTGGCGCGCGGTCAGCTTCGCCAGTTGGGAAGTGATCTGGTCGAAGCCGGGAAAAATAAAACCATCGAACTGGATCTCGCACACCGGGCGGAATCCGCTCATGGCAAGCCCGATCGCGGTACCCACGATGCCGGACTCAGCCAGGGGAGTATCGAGAACCCGCTTGTCTCCGAACTCAGCCTGCAGACCCTCGGTGACTCGAAAGACTCCGCCGAGCGGCCCAATGTCTTCACCCATGAGAAGTACTTTGCTGTCGCTGCCCATGGCGGCGCGCAATCCCTCGTTGAGGGCCTTCGCCATTGTCATCGTCTCAGTCATTAGTTGCCCTCTTCAAACGATGCCTCGAAGTCGGCGAGTGCTGCGCGCTGCGCATCCATCACCGGATGCGGGTCGGAATAGACATGGTCGAAGAGCGTCGACGTGGCCGGCACCGGCAATTCGGTGATGCGCTTGCGGATGTCGGCAGCGAGGTCGTCGCCTTCAGCCGCGATCTCGTCGAAGAACGCTTGGCTCGCGCCGCGGCTCCGCAGGTAGGTGTCGAAGCGCGTGATGGGGTCGCGCTGGGCCCAAAACTCGAGTTCGCTGTTCTCGCGGTACTTCGAGGGGTCATCACTCGTGGTGTGGGCACCCATGCGGTAGGTGAGGGCCTCGATGAAGCGGGGGCCTTCGCCAGCGCGGGCAGCATCCAGGTTGGCTTTGCTCACGGCGAAGCTTGCGAGAACGTCGTTGCCGTCGATTTGAACGCTCGGGATGCCGAAGCCTTCGCCGCGCAGATAGAGCGGCGTGCGCGACTGGCGTGACACGGGCACCGAGATTGCCCAGTGATTGTTTTGCAAGAAGAAGACTTGAGGGGTTTGGTAGCTGGCGGCGAAGACCATTGCTTCGCTGACGTCACCCTGGCTCGTAGAACCGTCGCCGAAGTAGACCATGACGGCCGCATCGGTGTCGGGGTTGCCGGTGCCCGAGCGACCTTCGAGGTTCATGCCCATGGCATAACCGGTGGCGTGCAGGGTCTGCGAACCAATCACGAGCGTGTAGAGGTGGAAGTTGTCGTGGTCCTTCGGATCCCAGCCACCATGGCTGAGGCCGCGGAACATCGACAGGATTGTGATCGGGTCAACGCCGCGCATGAGCGCAATGACGTGTTCCCGGTAGGAGGGAAAGAGGTGGTCTTGAGGTTTGGCGGCGAGTGCTGAACCGACCTGAGCGGCCTCTTGGCCGTGGCTCGGAACCCAGAGGGCAAGCTGGCCCTGACGCTGCAGGTTTGCTGCCTCAATATCGAAGCGGCGCATCACCACCATGTGGCGGTGGAATTCCTGAAGAGCGTCATCACTGAGCTTGTCGACATACGGGAGGTACTGTTCGCTGGCATCGCTGTGAACGAGCGTGCCCTCGGGAGACAGCAGCTGAACCGTCGCGGCGGTATAAGACATTCGACTAATCTAACGCGGCCAGCGTTAGATCGTTTCCCTTGAAGCGACAACCTCTTGCGCTGCTCTTAGGAGTTTCTCCACAGATTCCTCTTCGCCGACACTCACACGAAGGCCTTCGCCGAGTGCACGAACGACGATCCCGTGTGACCGGAATACCTCTGCAGCCCAGTCGGTTACTGACCCGGTGGGCAACCAGACGAAGTTGCCGTTGGGGGCGGGCACGTCCCAGCCTTGCTCGCTGAGGCCGGCAACGATTCTGTCGCGCACCGCATTAATGCGGGTCACCCGCTCCAACAATTCATCTTCATGTTCGAGGGATGCGATAGCTGCTTTCTGCGCAATCTCCGTTACCGAAAGCGGAATCGCTACCGCTCGCGCTGCATCCATCACGTATTCGGGGCCAACCGCGTAGCCGATGCGGAGGCCTGCAAGGCCGTAAGCCTTGGAGAAGGTGCGCAGCAATACAAGGTTGGGGTAGGTACCGACGAGTGTCTCTCCGCGCACGGCATCGGCGTCGGTCACGAACTCGCGGTAGGCCTCATCGAGAACGACAAGAACGTTCTCGGGAACCGTTGCCATGAAGTCGCGGAATTCGGCATCCGTCACCACAGTGCTGGTGGGGTTGTTGGGGCTGCAGACAATAACAACGCGAGTGGATGCCGTGATGGCGTCGCTCATTGCCGCCAAGTCGTGCCGGTGGTCGCCCTGGTTCGCGATCTGCACGCTTGTGGCTCCGGCCGCAGATACGAGCAGCGGGTACGCCTCGAAGCTGCGCCAGGCGTAGATGACCTCGTCGCCGGCGGCTGCGGCGGCGCTCACGAGTTGCGCGAGAACGGCTACCGAACCTGCCCCAACCTGCACGCTGTCGGGGGTTACGCCGAAGCGTTCAGCAATCTGCACACGCAATACAGCGGCGGATGCGTCGGGGTAGCGGTTGATGGTGTCGGTGGAGAGTTGCGCGAGCACTGATGGCAGCGGCTCGTAAGGGTTTTCGTTGGAGGACAGCTTGAAGGCATCCGCGGCGGCAGGCGCACCCTGGCGGTAGGGCACGATGGCGGCGATTTCGGGCCGAAGCTGTACTCGTTTGCTGGTCACCTAACCAGCCTAGGGCCGTGAGTGGGCACGTTCGTTTCGCGCCTGTGACAATGTGCCGGTCGAATCGGAGGTTCGGTTATGCGTCGGGTCGTGTCTCGGACCGCATCTCGGGTTCTGGCGCAGTTCAGTGGATGGTCATTGCGGCAGCACAAACGCGTGCTGCATAGTTGTCGTATGAGAATCATCGTGCGCTTGCTGATCAACGCTCTTGCTTTGTGGCTGACTACGGTGGTTGTTGCCGGGGTCGAGATCATTCCTTTTGCTCCGGGCGGAACGGTTGAGGTCATTGTGACCTTCCTGCTGGTCGCTGCCGTCTTCGGCATCGTGAATGGGGTGCTCGGCAACCTGATCCGCATTGTCGCTTTCCCGCTGTACGTTCTGACGCTGGGCCTGCTTGCTCTCGTGGTGAATGGTCTGCTGCTGTTGCTCACGAGCTGGATCTCGGGCCTCTTCGGTTTCGGTCTCGTTGTTGACGGATTCTGGTGGGGAGTGCTTGGCGCCCTCGTCTTGGGTCTCATCAGCTGGTTCATCGGCATCCTTGTTCGGCCCGTCGTAGGCCGCAAGCGCTAAGGCTGCACCCGCTCGTACTCGTAACTAGTGACGGTGGTTACAGCATCCTTGTGAACGGTCGGCGTTAGATTCGACACAGTGTCGCGAAGAAATTCACTGTCTGTGCCGTCCAGGAGGCGCGCTGTTTCTCGATACTCGTCGAGCTGATGGGCTGGCGCCATAACACCGTCGGGTAGCGGACGGCCAGCAAAGACCTCTCGCTCCACGATCACCGCGTGCTGATTTCCTTGAATCCCCCCAGCAGCCGGAACGATGTCATCGCTGTGTTCGAAGAGGAGCGTGGGAACCGTTGGTGGGATCTTAATTTGACCCGTGTTGCCTCCGAACCCGACTAAACCGGTGACGTTGTAGTCTTCCGATTCTGCGAGCCGCGCGGCGATCGCTGCCCCCTGAGAATGCCCGGTCAAAGCAACCGCGCTTTCGGCGGTAATACCCGCTTCTGCCATCGCTGCAACCACAGCGCTATACGCCGCTGCTTCCTGATCTGCAGCAAGGCTGAGATTGCTCGTGCCATCGAACGGTTGCTCGGAGTCAGAAAAAGCGAAATCAACGGTTCCGGAAACGTACACCTCGAATGAGTCGTCCTCTCCGGGAAATGATGTCTTTTCTATTCGGATCTGAAACGGCAAATCTGGGGTCGGTTGGGCAATTCGGTTGGCGCGTTCCTCGACAGAATGAGCAGGCTCCACGCGAGTTGTGTCGCTCTTACTGACCAGTTGCACCGGCGTTTCTTTCAGCACCCCGGCGACACCTCCTAGCCGCTGGATCGCCCCGGCTGCGGTGGGAAGCCCCAGAACACCCGCGGCGCTCAAGACACTCACTAGTGATGGCGGTAACCCTGCGGCTCCCGCCAAGAACTCATCGGCATTCATCACACCGAAGCGAACGGCGAGCACATACGCCGGATCGCTAATGAGTTCATTGAGTTCAGCAGTGAACTTTTCGCTGACGAACACTTCTGCTGGATTGCGGCCCGTGACGAGAGCTGCTGCTGTGATCCCCAATAGAATCGGCACCGCTGTCACCGACAAAGCCAACACTGCGGCATGCGTCGGGAACAAAAAACCGAGCCACGCCGCGGCATCGGCCATGATCTTGCGGGAGACTCCCTCGGCGAAGGCTTCGGCCAACCCGTAGCTGTCGGCAGCGAATCGCACGAGATTACTCAGGTGCTCGGCACGATGAGCGACTCTCTGAAGGTCAGAGAAAGCGAAGTCGAGATCATCCTCGGCGCGGGCGGCAGCGGTGGGGATGCCGAGCGTCTCCAATTGGCTAATGGTGAGCCGGGCATCCACCATCTGAATGGCACCAGCGATGTCCCGCGTCATTTCGGCCGTGCGCTGGAGTGCGCCGACAGCAACGAGCATTTCCTCCGTAGATACCGAAACACTGCCACCACCGGAGATGATGAGTTCATCCGACATAGGAGCCCATCTGCTGAAGCGCCAACATCGTTCGATGTTCTGCCGTCTCGACCAAGGTTCGTGCTTGCGCTAGGTCGCGGTGCAGCTCAAGCACCCCGGCATCGAACAGCTCTTGGGCCGGGCCGCGCCAGTCGATGCCTGCGCGGGGGAGTAGCTCCCGCACAGAGCTGAGCCGTTCAATAATCATGCGGAGCTGTTGGGCTTGAAATTCAAGTGCGCCGCGGGCAGTCGCATCCAGAGGTGTATTCACTGATCGCCTTTCGATGTCACAACTCTCGCCAAACACCGCCCCACGCACTGGTTGCCAGCACGCATCGGGGAAGGAAATCCCTGAGCCAGCGATGTTGAGGAGTTGAAACTGCGACAGAATGAACCATGACCTTCGAGCGAGCACTCTCCGACTCGACCGCCTTCAGGGTCTGTTTCGTGTGCACCGGCAACATCTGTCGGTCGCCCATGGCCGAAACCGTGTTCCGAGAACTCGTTGCTGAAGCTGGGCTCCAGGACCGCATCGCGGTGACCTCAGCGGGCACCGGCGACTGGCACGTAGGCGAAGCAGCCGACGACCGCACCATTAGTGCCCTTGCAGCACGCGGCTACAATGGTTCTGGGCATCGCGCCCGCCAGTTCGACCCCGAATGGTTCGACAAGTTCGACCTCATTGTCGCGTTCGATCGAGGACAAGAACGCATCCTGCGCACGTGGGCCCCCAACGATCAAGACCGATCGAAGGTGCAACCCATGTTGAGTTTCGACAGCGAACTCGCTCCTCTTATCGACGTGCCAGACCCCTACTATTCGGACGCCGCACTTTTTGATCATGTCCTCGGCATGATCGAGAAAGCGTGCGGCTCACTATTTCGTCAAATCACACCAGGCATCACTGCACCAACCGCCAACAACTAGGGAGCCCCATGAGCCCGTTGCCCGTTCAACCACTGAGCCCCCTCGATGGTCGCTACCGTCCCGCCGTTTCGGCTCTGGGCGAGCACCTCTCCGAGGCAGGCCTCAACCGGGCCCGCGTGCACGTTGAAGTCGAATGGCTGATTTTTCTCACGAGCAAGAGCCTGTTTGGTTCGAGCCCGATGAGCGCCGATCAGGTCACCGCCCTCCGCGCCTTCGCTACTGATTTTGGCCAAGAGCAGATCGATGAACTCGCTCGCCTCGAAGCCACCACTCGCCACGACGTCAAGGCCGTGGAGTACCTCGTGCGCGCCAAGCTCGACGAGCTCGGTCTCACCGCGATCGCTGAACTCACTCACTTCGCCGCCACGAGCGAAGACATCAACAACCTCTCCTACGCGCTCACCATTTCGGATGCCGTACGCGAAGTCTGGCTGCCCAAGTTCCGTACCGTGCTGGCTGCCCTTCGCGCGCAGTCCGAGCTCATGCGCGACAACGCGATGCTCGCTCACACCCACGGTCAGCCGGCGACGCCGACCACCATGGGTAAGGAATTCGCGGTCTTCGTATACCGTCTCGACCGCATCCTGACTCGCATTGAGGGCATCAGCTACCTCGGCAAGTTCAGCGGTGCAACTGGCACGTTCGCCGCTCACCTCGCTGCAGACCCCGAACAGAACTGGCCAGCCCTCTCGAAGGAGTTCGTGGAGTCCCTCGGGCTCGACTGGAACCCGCTGACCACGCAAATCGAATCGCACGACTGGCAAGTGGAGCTGTACCAGGCCACGAGTCACGCCAACCGCGTGCTGCACAACCTCTGCACCGACGTGTGGTCGTACATTTCAATGGGCTACTTCCGCCAGATTCCGCAGGCGGGCGCAACGGGTTCGTCGACAATGCCGCACAAAATCAACCCGATCCGCTTCGAGAACGCTGAGGCCAACCTTGAGCTCTCGAGCGCTCTTCTGGAGTCGCTCGCTCAGACTCTCGTGACCTCACGACTCCAGCGCGACCTCACCGACTCCACGACGCAACGCAACGTGGGTGTCGCCTACGGTCACTCGCTGCTCGCTCTCGACAACATCGAGCGCGGCCTCAAGGAGATCGCCCTCAACCCTGATGCTCTCGACGCTGATCTCGACAGCAACTGGGAGATCCTCGGCGAGGCCATCCAGACCGTCATTCGCGCCGAGGTCACCGCGGGCCGCAGCACCATCAGCGACCCCTACGCCATCCTCAAGGAACTCACGCGCGGCAAGCGCATCAACTCTGTCGACCTCACCGAGTTCATCTCAGGGCTCGACATTGGTGCGGATGCCAAAGCACGTTTGCAGGCGCTGACCCCCGCCACCTATGTCGGCCTTGCCAGCTCGCTCGTCGACTACCTCGGCGACACCAAGTAGTTCACGCTCTGTTCGACCGGTGCGATTGGGCCATATTATTCAGGCGGTGGATGCCCTACAGCTCATCGGGCGCCTCTGAAAAGTACGGACCAAAGTCACTCAATCGGTACTGCACGCCCTTGAACGTGCAGCGGTTGTAACCGTCGCCCCTGCGCATGCCAAGCCCGTACGGTCTCCACGCGAGAACCGCCTCAATTGCTAAAAGCACTGTCGGATCACGGTCTTTCGCAGAATCAAAGTAGACCGGGCTCAGGCCCATCTTGAGTTGCCCTATCGGGCTGGTTCCGAAAGCTCCAAGCTGAATGTTGTACCAAGGGTCAGATTTGTCGAGCTCCTGCTCGACCCGGTATTCGTAAGGAATCTCCACTCCGTTGACCGTTATCGCGGCAATACTCACCAAACCCTGCTCTATGTCGCCTACATGGCGCCAGGTGGTTCCCCTATCAGGGTCCGTCATCCTCGTATCTGACTCGCTCAGCTGAAACATCAGCGCCCCTCATCGTCAAAGTACGAACCAAAGTCACTCAATCGGTACTGCACGCCCTTGAACGTGCAGCGGTTGTAACCGTCGCCGCGACGCACGCCTAGCCCCTGTGGCCGCCACGCGAGAACCGCTTCAATCGCAAGAAGAACTACCGGATCACGATCTTGCGCAGAATCAAAGTAGACCGGGCTGAGACCCATCTCGAGCTGACCTATCGGACTAGTGCCGAAAGCTCCAAGCTGAATGTTGTACCAAGGGTCAGATTTGTCGAGCTCCTGCTCGACCCGGTATTCGTAAGGAATCTCCACTCCGTTGACCGTTATCGCGGCAATACTCACCAAACCCTGCTCTATGTCGCCTACATGGCGCCAGGTGGTTCCCCTATCAGGGTCCGTCATCCTCGTATCTGACTCGCTCAGCTGAAACATCAGCGCCCCTCATCGTCAAAATACGGACCAAAGTCACTCAATCGGTACTGCACGCCTTTGAACGTGCAGCGGTTATAACCGTCGCCCCTGCGCATGCCAGCTCCATGGGGCTCCCAAGCGAGAACCGCTTCAATCGCAAGAAGAACTACCGGATCACGATCTTGCGCAGAATCAAAGTAGACCGGGCTGAGACCCATCTCGAGCTGACCTATTGGACTAGTGCCGAAAGCTCCGATTTCTATATCGAACCAAGAACCGGACTCCGTTCGCTTCTCTCGCACGGAGTACTCATAGGGAATCTCTAACCCATTGACGGTGATTGCAACGATTATCACTAAGCCTTGCTCTATCCGTCCGACAACCCGCCAACTGAGCCCCCGCTCGGAGTCTGTCATTTCCGTCGATGAACCGTTCGTTTGAAACATCGGAACCCCTTATCGTCGTTGCAGGCGATGAATACTCACGACATTACCTGCAGGGGTGCGGCCCGCTGGGACGGGACGGCCGCCGGGGCTAACGGTGTCGTCGTGAGGCAGCGCTAGTAGTACACAGCGAGGGCACCGTTAGGGCCGTCGATGACCTGCACAGGGGTATCGAAGATCCGGGTGAGCACGGAGTCGGTCAGTATCTCAGCGGGCGTTCCGAATTCGGTGACTTGGCCATCCTTGACGGCGCAAATGTGGTCGGCGTAGTGCCCGGCAAAGTTGATGTCGTGAAGCACGATGATGATGGTGCGGCCAAGTTCTTGAGCGGCGCGCTTCAGATGACGCATCATCTGCACCGAATGCTTCATGTCGAGGTTGTTGAGGGGCTCATCCAGAAGCACGTATTCGGTGTCTTGCGCGAGCACCATGGCAACGTAGGCGCGTTGGCGCTGTCCGCCTGAGAGCTCGTCAAGATAGCGGTCTTGCAGGCCTTCAAGATTCAGAAAGGTGATGGAGTTGTTGATCGCCACCTCATCCGCTTCGGTCAGTCGACCTTGCGAATACGGGAAGCGGCTGAACCCCACGAGCTGACGCACCGTGAGGCGAGCGATGAAATGGTTCTCTTGCCGCAGGATCGCGATGATCTTGGCGAGGTCTTTCGACTTGGTCTTCGCGACGTCGTAGCCTGCGACTTCGATGTGGCCAGAGTCGATCCCGAGCAAGCGACCGATCATGGTCAGCAGCGTGGATTTGCCCGCACCGTTCGGGCCCACCAGCGCGGTAATACCTCCCTCGGGAATGGTGAGGTCGACGGGCCCGATGGTCACGTCGTGACCATAGCTTTTGCCCACATTGCTCAGGGTGATCACAGTCGTCCCTTTCTCAGAATGACGATGAGGAAGACGGTTCCTCCGACAAGTTCAACGATGATCGAGACCACTCCTTGCGCGTAGAACAGGTTCTTCATCACGAAGTACGCTCCGCCCAGCACTACAAACCCGGCCAATACCGCGATCGGGAAGATGTGGCGATGGTCGTAGGTATCCGCGAATTGGTAGGCGAGCGTGGCGACCAAGAACCCGAAGAAGGTCATCGGGCCGACGAGCGACGTCGAGACCGCCATCAGAATCGATACGAAGAACAGCACGCGCATGATCTCGAAGCGGTAGCTGATTCCTAGATTCGTGGCGGTGTCTGAACCCAGCGCAATGATGTTGAGGCGCCGGCCCTGCGAGAGCAGCACGGTGCCGGCCACCAGGCAGAGCACGAGCGAGATAGGCAGGTAGCTGGCATCCGCATTGGAGATGGAGCCGAACAGTCGGGCCGTCAGGATGTCGAACTCACTGGGCGTGAGCAGGCGCTGCATGAACGTCGACACTGCTCCCAGCCCGCCCCCGATGATGATGCCCACGAGCAGCATGATCTGCAGATTGCCGTACTTTCCAGAAAGCAACCAGCCGTACAGCAGCAGCGAGAGCCCGACCATCAGGGCGATCTGAAGCAAGAACTGGGGGAGGCCCTGCAGGGCGACGATGCCGCTGATGCCCAAGAAGTACACCGCAGAGGTTTGAACGGCCACGTACAGCGACTCGAAACCCATGATGGATGGCGTGAGAATCCGGTTATTTGTCACCGTCTGAAAACTCACGGTTGCAATCGCCTGACAGAAAGCCACGACGGCAATCACGATCACGTTGGTGGCGCGCAGCTCTGCGATTAGCCAGAACCCTTCGGTGCCCACCGGCATCGGGTTGTTCCAGGCGAGCAGGCCGAACCCGATCGCCACAGCGAGCACACTCAGGATGCTGAGCAGCGTCCAGTAGCGGCGTCGCGCCCGCACCGTGGGGAACGGCCCCGTCACGCCGGGCGTCCCGACGCTAACAGTCGCTTTCTCCCGCGCATCCACGGGGCTATGCACGACGGCGCTGCTTCAACAGGAGAGCAATGAAGACGATCGCGCCCACGACACCCAAGATGAGCGACACCGGAACTTCGAACGGCATGATGATTGTGCGGCCGACGATGTCGCACACCGTCACGATCGCGATGCCCAGCAGGCAGACCCAGGGCAGGTTGCTGCGCAGGTCGTCGCCACGGAACATCGACACGATGTTGGGCACGATCAGGCCGAGGAACGGCAGATTGCCCACGACAACTGTCACGACTCCGGTCGCGACGGCGATGAGCGCTGTGCCGATCAGCAGGATCTGGTTGTAGTTCACGCCGACGTTCGTCGCTACGTCTTGGCCGAGCCCCGCAACGGTGAGTCGGTCAGCGAACAGGAAAATGACGACGACGACGAGCGCAACGATCCAGAGCAGTTCGTATTGCCCGCGCATCACTGAGGTGAAGCTACCGGCGAACCACACGGAAAGGCTCTGAAGCATGTCCGTCGAGAGAGCGATGTAGGTGGAGATGGCGCCGACCACCGAGCCGAGCATGATGCCGACGATCGGCACGATCAGCGAGGAACGCAGGGTTACGCGGCGCAAGAAGAGGAAGAAGATTCCGGTGCCGATGAACGCGGCTACGACCGCACCGCTCATACGGGCGAGGATGCTGGCTCCCGGAAAGAGGATCATGACGGTGAGCAGTCCAAGACCTGCCCACTCGGTGGTGCCCGTCGTCGTCGGTTCCACGAACCGGTTCTGCGTCAGTAGCTGCATGACGAGCCCGCTCATCGCCATTGCTGCGCCCGCGAGCACCAAGGCGATCGTTCGGGGAACGCGCGTGATGCCGAACATTCTTTGGCCGTCATCCGCCCCAAAGATGTCATAGACACCCGTAAAGAGGGAGGCGATCAGCAGCAGAACAACACCCACCGTCGCGAGCAGGAGTTTCCAGTCGAAGAGGGTGGTCGTGGTGGCGGGCCGCCGTCGGGCCAGTGTTGACGTCATCCGTGAGTGAGGGTTTCTGATTGAAGGCCAGAACCGTTCGGTGCTGGAGCTCGCCGGGGGCAAGCTCCAGCACCGGACGGCGTGAGTAACGCTAGTTCTTGGCTTCTAGCGCGTCAGCGAGTGCGTTGAAGAACTCGGTGTACGTCTGGATGCCTTCGTTCGTGTACGTGTCAGCCGGCATGTACACGAGGTTGCTTTCCTGCACCGCGGTGACGCCCGAGAGCGCTTCGGAGTTCTCGAGAACTTCGCTGCCCTGCACGTAGGTGGGATCGTCGGCGAGAATCGCGGCGTCACGGTCCATGACCAGAATCCAGTCAGGGTTCGAGTCAGCGATTGCCTCTACTGAGATGTCGTCACCCTGGTGGTCTTCGCTGCTGTCATCGACATCCAGCGCGGCGGTGAAGTCGAAGATGTCGAAGAGCGGGCCGAGGGTGCGACCGACGCTCGGAGCCGAGTATCCGATCTCTCCACCCGAGGTGATTACGGCCATCACGGAGTCTTCGCCGTTGTAAGCCGCGTTCACGCGTTCGATCGCGGCGTCGAAGTCAGCGTTAATCTTTTCGGCCTCTGCCTGCTTGCCGAAGATCTCACCAAGAACGGTGGTCTGGCGCTTGAGCTCGGCGTCGAAGGGCTCACCCTCACGCGGGTCGAGTTCAACGATCACGGCATCGGGCACGAGCTTGGCGAAGTCGTCGTGGTACTGCGCAAAGCGCTGCCCATTGATGATCACGTCGGGCTGTGCCGCAACGACTGCCTCGAGGTCGGGCTCACCGTGGTTGCCGAGGTCAATGATCGAGTCGTCTTGCGTGTACGAAATCGTGCTGGGCATCAGCGCTACCGCGGCGGCGCTGAGTTCGATACCCCAGGAGGCGAGCGTCTCGAACGTGCGGTTGTCGGTGGCGACTACCGAGGTGAACGGCGTCGCCAGCGTCTGGCTGCCGTTGTTGTCCTCGAACTGAACGGATGCTTCTGCTCCGTCTGAATCTGCAGCTTCAGGCGTCGCGGTGCTGCAGGCAGCAAGCGCGAGAGCCAGTACTCCAACGAGTACTCCGTGCCGGGTTCGTGAAAAGTTCATGATGTCCTTAGTTATTTCGGATGACCGAAAGCGGTCGGGCGTAAAAACGCAACACCCGCTGCAGCGAGTGTTGCTTAGGTAAGCCTAACCTTAATAAAGACTGGGAGTCAAAGGAGCTTCAGTCAGCAGCCGCATCAATTTGCGGGCGCGCCAATGACATCAATCGGGGCCTGAGTCAGCCGTTTCAGTCCGGTGAGCGACTACCGCCGCGCGTCAGAGCAGACTAGTGCGAGGCGTCGCGGTCCTGCTCATCCATGTCAAGAAGTTCGTCCTTGTCTGGACGCACGGCGAGCACGAGCATCGCGATAACAATAAGCGAGACGATGAAGGCAACCCCGGCAAAGATCAGGGCAAGCATCAATTCACGCGTCGACATGAAAACGACGAGACCGGCGAACAGCCCGAAAATTGCGGAAAGACCGAGCATTTCGGCTGGGCGCGTGCGATCACGCTTGTCTGGGGAGGCCACTATTCTTCTTTCTCTTGCACGACTGCGGTAACAACATCATGATCGGTTCTGCTCCACTTGAGCGAGAGTGCCGCAATCACGAGGTACACCCCAAGAATGGCCCAATAAGCTCCGAGAAGACCGACCACCACAATGGATGCCGTGAGCTCACGGTCGATTCCGTCGGGGCCGGTATAGGGCTGGCTGAATCCTGGCGGTACAAGCAACACGACGAGCGCGAGCAGCGCGGTGAGGCTGCCGACGAAGACCCAGTCACGGGATGAGGCATCGCGGCCGCGGCTGCGGAGCCCGAGGTAGAGCTCAAGGAAGCCGGTGATGGCGGCGAACGCAGTTAGCAAGAAGACGAAGTAGGCCTGACCTCCGCCGGTCGCAACAAACGCGGCGACGGCGGTGGCGAGCGTAACAACGCCCTGCGTGATCGTAAAGGATCGGGCGATTCCCCGGTGCGGCGACATGATGCTCGCGGTCAGAAGCACGGCGCCGACGATGAGCGTGAAGCTGGCGAGGGTAACAAGACCGAGGCGCGACGAATGGTCGGCCGAGAAGGTAATCACAATCGCCAAGGCGATGGCGGGAATAGCGCGGGCTAGCGGCACGTACCACGCAGTGGATGCCGGCAGCGGCTCAGCGTGAGCACTAGTCAAGCGATCGCCTTCTTTCTCAACAAGCGGATGCTTCTAGTGTAGGCCGCTTGTGGCTTTCCCCTGTCGGCGGAGGCCCGACAGACTCGCCTACGATCCTGGCGGTAGATCGACGAAGCGCGAGAAGTGACCGTGGAATCCCACGGTGACGGTGCGAGTCGGTCCGTTACGGTGCTTGGCAATGATCAGGTCGGCCTCACCGGCGCGGGGGCTGTCTGCTTCGTACGCGCTTTCGCGGTGCAGCAGAATCACCATGTCGGCGTCTTGCTCGAGCGATCCCGATTCACGAAGGTCCGAAAGGGCCGGCTTCTTGTCTGCGCGCTGTTCAGGTCCACGGTTCAGCTGGGAGATAGCAATGACGGGAACTTCAAGCTCTTTGGCAAGCAGCTTGAGTGCACGCGAGAACTCACTGACCTCTTGCTGACGCGATTCAACTTTCTTACCGCTCGTCATGAGCTGCAGGTAGTCGATGATGACCATGCGCAGGCCGACCTTCTGCTTGAGTCGGCGGCACTTGGCGCGAATCTCAACGAGAGTCATGTTGGGGCTGTCATCGATATATAGCGGAGCATCATTGATGCGACCACGCGTCTGAGCGATCGTGGTCCAGTCGTTGGCGTGCACCGAACCCTTACGCATGTGCTGCAACGGAACGCTGGCTTCTGCCGAAAGCAGTCGCATAGCGATTTCGCTTCGACCCATTTCTAGCGAGAACACAATCGACGGCAGATCATGGTGGATGGATGCTGCGCGAGCGAAGTCCAAACCAAGAGTCGACTTACCAATAGCTGGTCGCGCGGCCAAAATGATGAGCTGCCCGGGGTGTAGTCCGTTGGTGAGTTCATCGAGCTCAGCGAATCCGGTGGGAACACCGATCATCTGGCCGTCGCGGCCGCGAGCTGCTTCGATTTCATCAATCGCGCTCTCGACGGCCGTCGTGAGGGGTACGTAGTCTTCGGTTTCGACTCCACCGGTCACGGAGTAGATCTCGGCCTGTGCGTTGTTCACGAGGTCGAGCACTTCGCCCTCACTGGCATAACCCATTTGGACGATGCGGGTACCCGCTTCAACGAGGCGGCGAAGAACCGCTTTCTCGGTGACGATGGTGGCGTAGAAGCCAGCGTTGGCTGCAGTGGGAACAAGACCGGTGAGCGTGTGGAGGTATTCGACTCCACCGGCTCGGGAGAGTTCACCCGTTTTCGTTAGCTCATCGGTGACGGCGATAACGTCGGTGGGTTCTCCGTGCGAGTACAGGGTGAGCACTGCGTTGAAGATGGTTTCGTGCTTCGGAACGTAGAAGTCGACACCACGCACGGTTTCGATGACGTCGGCAACGGCATCCTTGCTCAGAAGCATTCCGCCGATGGCGCTCTGTTCTGCAAGAAGGTCGTGTGGAGGTACGCGGTCGCCACGTGAGCTGCCTCGCGATTCGCCGGACTGGCGTTCGTCGCCCGAGAGGCCTAGGTGCGCGATCGACATGGTTTTCCTCCTAGTGGGGTAACTCCATTTATACGAGTAACCCCTGACACTCGGGCAGGCTCCACACTGGGACCCGCTCCAAGGCTGCTTTACCCTACGAAGCAGAATCAACTACCCACAACTGGGGATGTGTATAAACCTGTGCACAACTCGGACGAAACGCCGGGCGCCGTGTGAACAACCTGTGGAAACAACTGTGGAAACAACGGGGGATAAAGCGAATTAGCGGGTCCTGACCTGCACTTTTAGTTTTCACACACGATGTGTAAAAACATGCCTAAAGTGGAGATTGAGGGTTCCGTATTTTTCGTAATCCTGTGCACAAAAGGCTTGACAACGGCCCTTAAAACACAAGGACGACGAGCCGATTGGCCCGCCGTCCTTGTTGTAAAGCAGTTACTTGCTAGCAACCACCTGAAGAGTGATCGTCGCAACGATGTCGTCACGCAGACGGATCGTAGCTTCGTGGTCACCAACAGTCTTGATTGCCGACGAGATCTCGATCTTGCGCTTGTCGATGTCGCCAAGTCCTGCAGCGGCAACAGCGTCAGCCACGTGAGCGGGCTTGACTGAACCGAACAGACGGCCTTCGCGACCAGCGGTAACGCTGAGCTTCACCTTGGTTGCCTGAAGGCGAGCCTTCAGGTCCTGAGCTTCTTCGAGAGTGGCGTGCTCGCGCGATGCGCGTGCTGCCTTGATGGACTCGACCTGCTTTTCGCCACCGCGAGTCCACGCCACGGCAAAGCCCTGGGGGATGAGGTAGTTACGAGCGAAGCCGTTCTTTACGTCTACAACGTCGCCAGGCGCGCCGAGACCAGTCACTTCGTGAGTGAGGATGAGCTTTGACATGTCGGTGGCTCCTTAACGGCCCGCGCCGGCGTAAGGCAGCAGTGCCATCTCACGGGCGTTCTTGACGGCCGTGGCGATGAGACGCTGCTCCTGAACGGAAACACCGGTGATACGACGAGCGCGGATCTTTCCACGCTCGGAGATGAACTTGCGAAGCGTAGCGACATCCTTGTAGTCGATAACGCCTACGCGGATCGACTTGGCTGGTGCGGCGTTCTTGCCGTCCTTGCCTTTGCGGATGGGCTTGCGGCGGTCGCCGCTGCTCTTTCCTGCCATGAGTGTTACTTCTTTCTGTAAATAAGACTGATCGTCGAGTGCCTAGAAAGGCGTCTCGTCGGAGTAGTTACCAGGGGTGTTCCATACATCGCCGGATGAGGCTGCGGGAGCGCTAGCTGCCCACGGCTCTTCCTTTGCCTGGCCGCCGCCGCCGTTGTTCTGCTGGACTCCACGAGGGGCCGAGCTGTCACGGGGGGCGCGGGTGATCTGCGTCGTTGCATAACGGAGGCTGGGACCGATTTCGTCGATCTCCAGTTCCATGCTCGTGCGCTTTTCGCCCTCTTTGGTTTCGTAGGAACGCTGACGAAGACGACCCTGCGCAACAACGCGGGTTCCCTTGGTCAGTGAGCTGGCAACATGCTCGGCGAATTCACGCCAGCAGGAAGCGCGGAGGAAAAGTGCTTCTCCGTCTTTCCACTCGTTGGATGCTCGATCGAAGGTGCGCGGCGTAGAGGCAATGGTGAAGTTAGCTACGGCAAGTCCGCCCTGCGTGTAACGCAGTTCGGGGTCTGCCGTGAGGTTCCCCACGACCGTAATGACTGTTTCGCCGGCCACGGTTACTTAGCTTCCGCTTCAGCCTTGGCTTCGTCAGCAGGAGCAGCAGGAGCGGCAGGTGCCGGAGCAGCCTTAGCTTCGTCAGCAGGAGCCTTGGTTGCGGCTGCAGGAGTCTTTGCTGGAGCAGCAGCCTTGCGGGCGGCCTTCTCTTCAGCAACCTTCTTGGCAGCAGCTACCTGAGCGAACCCAGCTTCTGCACGCAGCACCTTGGTGCGCATGACAGCTTCGCTGAGTGAGAGTTGGCGGTCGAGCTCGTCTGTTGACTTGCTCTCTGCGGTGAAGTTGACGACGGCGTAGATGCCTTCGGTCTTCTTGTTGATCTCGTAGGCCAAACGACGGCGACCCCAAATATCGATGTTATCGATGGTGCCACCGTCATTGCGGATGACATTGAGGAACTTGTCGAGACTGGGAGCCACGGTGCGTTCGTCGATCTCTGGATCGAGGATGACCATGAGTTCGTACTGATGCGTCACAAACCCACCTCCTTCGGACTTAAACGGTTACAGACGGTCTGTAACAGGAGGGTGTTGACGTTCATCGAACTGCCTAAGGGCAGTCAGACAACCTGCCCAGTGTAGTTGCTTGGCGCCCCAATACTCAAGGCGAGAAGAAAAGCCGCTTTCGCTAGCGGGCGTCTACTGGCGCGCAGCCCACCAGGCTCGCAAACGCTCTTCTGCTTCCTCATCGCCGAGCGGTCCTTCATCAAGACGCAGGTCGAGCAAGAATTTGTACGCCTCGCCCACATCGCGACTGGGTTTGAGGCCCAGGATCGCCATGATCTGCTCTCCATCGAGATCGGGACGAACTGCAGCGACTCCCTCTGCCTCAGCGATAGCCGCAATGCGGTCTTCGAGATCGTCGTACGCAAATGACAGTCGGTCGGCCTTGCGCACATTGCGCGTGGTGACATCCGCCCGCGTAATGATGTGAAGACGCTCAAGTTGGTCACCGGCATCCCGAACGTAACGGCGCACGGCCGAATCAGTCCAGGCACCCTCGGTGTAGCCAAAGAACCGCAGATGCAATTCAATAAGGCGCGCCACCGAGGTGATGGTCTCCTTGTCAAAGCGCAGTGCGCGCAGACGCTTCGTCGCGAGCTTCGCACCCACAACATCGTGGTGGTGGAAAGTGACGACGCCACCGCGCTCGATCTTGCGGGTCGATGGCTTGCCAATGTCGTGCAGCAACGCGGCAAGACGCAGGATCAGGTCGGGGCCTTCAATGCCGGGGCGACTCTTCTCGAGATCGATCGCCTGACGCAACACGGTGAGGGAGTGTTCGTAGACGTCCTTGTGGTGAGCATGCTCATCCACTTCAAGCTTCAAGGCGGGGACCTCAGGCAGCACCTGGTCGGCGAGACCTGTTTCGACCATGAGGCGGATGCCCGGCACCGGGTCATCCGTCTTCAACAGTTTTGTCAGCTCATCGCTCACCCGCTCAACGCTCACGATGTCGAGGCGCGGAGCGAGCTGCTTCATCGCCTCGACGGTCGCGGGGGAGACCGTGAAACCTAGCTGGGACGTAAAGCGGGCGGCACGCATCATCCGCAGCGGGTCATCACCAAATGAAACCTCGGGGGAGCCAGGAGTGGTCAGCGTCTTGCTGAGCAGATGTTCGACACCACCCCACGGGTCAACGAGCACGCGCTCAGGCAGCCGAAGGGCCATCGCGTTGACGCTGAAGTCGCGACGCTCCAGATCTTTCTCGAGCGAATCACCGAACGCGACAACGGGCTTGCGAGTTGCACCGTCATAACTATCGGCACGGTACGTCGTGATTTCAACCGTCTCACCGTCGATGCGGGCAGCGATCGTGCCAAAGTCCCGACCGATATCCCACTGGGCCTCGGAAATCGGCTTCACCATGCGCATGATGTCGTCAGGGGTGGCATTGGTCGCAAAATCGAGGTCCGTGACCTTGCGACCCAAGAACGCATCCCGCACCGGACCACCCACAAGGGCGAGTTCGAATCCTTCGGCAGCGAAGCGCGCCGATAAGGTGGCTACGGGTTTAGAGTCGGCAAGCTGTCCGAGACTCTCGATCGCGTGGGCAACACTCTCCATGATGCGACTAGTTTCGCACGAGCGCCGAGTGCAATTTGTCCCCAACCGCGCAAAGCACCCACCAT
This sequence comes from Salinibacterium sp. NG22, assembly GCF_015864925.1. NCBI lineage: Bacteria > Bacillati > Actinomycetota > Actinomycetes > Micrococcales > Microbacteriaceae > Salinibacterium > Salinibacterium sp. NG22. The sequence continues at coordinate 1,723,138 of NZ_JADYWG010000001.1, forward strand.
TCAGACAAGGACGAATAAACTCACACCATGCTGGCCACGCGAGAGTACGGGGTAGTCCCTTGCCTATAAGAGTCTTTAGTGCCGCCCTGGCGCTCGGTCTCGGGCTTACTCTTGCCGCGAGCGGAGCCAGCGCCGCGCCCACTGTCACCGATGCTCCGGCGCTGACGACGGCATCCGCTGCGACCAATGTTGCCGTGATCGCACCACTAACGGTTCCCAGCGACAACGGCGGGCTTCTTGATGCCGACACTCTCGCCGACTACACCGAACCTCTCGGTCTGCTCACGCGCCAATTGGATGCCATGGCAGGCAAGCCCGTCGCGATTGCCATTGACCCCATGATTGTGGCCTCCATTCGCGTTCTGGGCACGAGCGCCCCCGACTCTGCGCGGGAATGGCTTGAGCGGCTTTCGCTCATCAGCAATGAGCTCGTACCTTTGCCCTATGCCAACGCGGATGTCACGCTGGCGACTCAGTCGGAGGTGGGCGCCACTCTGGAGCCGATCTCATTCGATTTCGCACTGAATGCGGCCAACTTTGCCGCCGTTGAAGAGTCGACCCCTGCGCCAACGCAGACGTCTGATCCGATGGACGACGACCCCAACGCAGTGCCCGCGTACCCAACAACAGAAAATCTGCTCTCCTGGGACTACGCGATCGATGGTTTTCTTCGGCCCCGCACTGACACTGTTGTTGCCAGCGACCTCGCCGCCTTTACTGAACGTGGCTACAGCACCATCGTGCTCTCGTCGACGAATGTGACTCGACCGGCCGGCGCTGGCTCAGTAACCACCATCGATGGTGTTACTGCTCTCGTCGCCGACGCAACCGCCTCAGCAGCAATGGATGATGCCCTCGGCTCTACCGTCGACCGCGACGTCACCGCGGCCGATACCGCCCTCAGCGAAGCGGTGCTCAACGCCGGAGCAGCACAAACGGCGGGCACCGCATCCGTTCTCATCGCTATCGACCACTCACTAGAGCTGAGCTCGGCGAGGTTAGACGCTGCTCTCGCCACCATGACGGCAAGCCCGTCAATCACGATGGTCACGCTCACCGAACTCGCGTCGACACCAGCGGTCACGGCAACGATCAACGACATGCCTCAGTCCGAATCGCGCATTACTGACGTTTCTCGCGTGTTCACGGCCGCACGAGCGGAACGCACCTTCTTCTCTATCGCCGCTGACCCTGAAGCCCTTGTTGCCGAACGCCGGCTCGAGTTGCTCGATGTACTTGGCACGGTGGAAACCGAGGATCCCGCTGACTGGCTCACCGAGGTCAACCGCTTCCTCGTTGATTCCCGCGACCTACGCACCTCGGTGACCGTCGTGGAAGCCAGCAATTTCCTCCTCGTGGCCGACAACGGCTTCCTCCCCGTCTCCGTAAGCAACAACCTCGACCAGGCCGTCACCGTCTACATCACGGTTGATCCGCGCACCGGACTCTTGGCCGTGGGGGACGGCCGCGTAGAACTGACGATTGAAGCGAACTCGCAAGCCAAGGGCGAGGTTCCTGTGCAGTCGCTGTCGAACGGTGTTGTGGATGTCGAGATCAGTCTCACCAGCAGCACCGGCCTCAGCGTCGGCTCCACAACAGTCAGCGAGATCAACGTGCAGGCTGGCTGGGAGACCCCGCTCGTGCTGGCCTTCGGCGCTGTCGTCGTCGTCATCTTTACCGTCGGCTTTGTCCGCAGCATCGTTCGTCGCAGAAAGCCTGTCAATGACTAACCAGCCCGGTCCCGAAGCCGAGCCCGAGCCCGGCATTCCCAGCGCCTCGCTGGGGCTCCCCACCCCCCAAACATCGAGTATCGGTCGGGCGAGTGCGCTTCTGGCCTCCGGAACCTTCGTGTCACGCATCCTGGGCTTTCTGAGCGCAATTCTGCTCGCTCAAACCCTCGGCGTCATCGGCTCCGGTGCAGACGCGTATGCCATCGCCAATCAGTTGCCCAAGAGTGTTTACGCGATTGTGGCCGGTGGAATGCTCAGCGCAGTCATCGTGCCTCAGATCGTTCGCGCTGCCGTGCATAAAGACGGCGGCCAAAAGTTCATCAACCGCCTCGTGACTCTCGGAATCGTGATCTTTGTCGCCGTGACGGTTGCGGCAACGTTCAGCGCTCCTCTCTTGGTCGACCTCTACACGCAGACGACCGCGAAGTTCGGGGCCGACGAGGTCGCCCTCGCTACCGCATTCGCCTATTGGTGTCTGCCGCAGATTCTCTTCTACGCGCTGTATTCACTCCTCGGTGAGGTGTTGAACGCTCGCGGCAAGTTCGGGCCGTTCACGTGGGCTCCTGTCGCCAACAACGTGGTGATGGTCTCGGGCCTCCTCATCTTCCAGTTCTTGTTTGGCACAGCCGACGGCCTTTCCTCCACAGCGTGGACTCCGGACATGATTGCCGTGCTCGCTGGAAGCGCGACACTCGGTATTGCCGTGCAAGCGACCCTGCTCGGCTATTTCTGGCACCGCGCGGGGTTGCGTTATCGTCCCGAGTTCCAGTGGCGCGGGGTTGGCCTGGGAACGGCAGGTAAGGCCGCCGCGTGGACCTTTGGGATGATCTTGGTCACCCAGATCGGCGCGGTCGTAGAAACGAACGTTGCCTCTCGAGCCTCCGGCAGCGCCTCCGTCTTCGCCATGGGGACCGCCTGGCTCATCTTCATGCTCCCGCACTCGGTAATCGCCGTCTCGATCGGAATGGCCTACTTCACACGGATGAGTGGTCACGCGAGAGACAAAGACCTCGTCTCAATGCGCACCGATGTCTCGGGCGCGCTGCGCTCCATCCTGATGTTGCTGGTATTCGCGGCAATAGGACTCATCGTCATCGCTTTTCCCTTTAGTGCCCTCTTCGGCAACGATCACGAGCAAGTCGTCGCGCTGTCGGGTGTACTCATGATCTATCTGGTCGGGCTCGTGCCGTTCAGCATGATGTACGTGTTGCAGCGGGTGTTCTATTCGTTCGAAGACACCCGCACCCCGTTCTTCTTGCAGAGTTTCCAAGTAGTTCTCTACATCTCTGCCGCTCTCTTCGTTTCCACGTTCCCCGTAGATCGCATCGCGATGGGTCTCGCGACCGCGATTACGATCTCCGGCACGATCCAGACCACGGTGGCACTCTTCGTGATCCGCAAACGCGTACCGGGATTCGCGCTGCTTCCGCTGATGCTCCGCATCCTGTGGTTTGCTGCAGCCATGATTCCGGCCGCTGGCGTCGGCTACGGCATCCTGATGCTGCTGGGCGGATTCGGTGAAGGCTCGTTCGTCGTCTCGGGCTTCGTTGGTGGTTTTGCTTCGATCGCGATGGCAGGCACAGCCATGCTCCTGGTGTACGCAACCGTTCTGGCTCTCACCAAGAATGATGAGTATCTCGCGTTCGTGGGCCCGATCATGGCCCGCCTACGCCGTCGCTAATCATTCCGCTCCTGCACACTTTTCTCGCCACGAAGCGAACTTAAAGTGACGGCACTCCGAACTCTTCGGTGTTAGCCCCGCCCGCCCCAGCCACTCGGAATACTCCGTGGCTAGGATGTGTTGAACCGGGTAATCACAATCCCAAGGAGACACGAAAAGTGCGCCAACTCATCATCATCGGATCCGGCCCAGCTGGGTACACCGCTGCGATTTACGCGGCGCGCGCAAACCTTGCGCCACTCGTCATTGCGAGCTCTGTTGAGGCCGGTGGCGAGCTCATGAAGACCACCGAGATCGAGAACTACCCAGGCTTTGCCAACGGCATCCAAGGCCCCGAGCTCATGATGGAAATGCAGAAGCAAGCTGAACGTTTCGGCGCCGAGATTGTTCTCGACGACGTCACTGACCTTCAACTTGAGGGCCAGGTCAAGAAGGTCACGCTCGGCAACGGAGAAGTGCACGAAGCTCTCGCGGTTGTCTTTGCGACTGGTTCTGCCTACCGCAAGCTCGGCCTTCCCGACGAAGAACGCCTCAGCGGCTATGGAGTTTCTTGGTGCGCTACGTGCGACGGTTTCTTCTTCCGCCAGAAGACGATTGCTGTCGTTGGTGGGGGAGACTCGGCCATGGAAGAAGCGACGTTCCTCACCAAGTTTGCTGAAAAGGTTTACGTGATTCACCGCAAGGATGAGCTGCGTGCCTCGAAGGCGATGCAGGAGCGTGCTTTCAGCGACCCGAAGATTGAGTTCCTCTGGAACAAGGCTGTAACCGGCATTACTGGTTCCACCCTCGTTGATGGCATTGATCTCACGGACACCGTCGATGGTTCCACCTCACACGTTGACCTCAGCGGGTTGTTCATCGCGATCGGCGCCGACCCCCGCACCCACTTGGTACACGGCCAACTCGACATCAACGCCGACGGAACCGTTGCAGTGGATGGTCGTTCCTCTCGCACCAACATCACCGGAGTTTTCGCAGCCGGCGATGTCATCGACCCGACCTACCGCCAAGCAGTAACGGCCGCCGGCTCCGGCACCGTCGCTGCTCTCGATGCCGAGCACTACCTCGCATCACTGCCCCGCGAACTTGTCGCCAGCGCAATCCAGCCCGCGGAACCAGCAGCTCCCGTAGCTGTCTCCGCCTAAACGTCCCATCGAACAAAGGAATTAGTCATGTCAGCAGCAACAGAAGTAACCGACGCCAACTTTGAAGAACTCGTCATCAACTCAAAGGACACCATCATGGTGGACTTCTGGGCTGAATGGTGTGGTCCCTGTCGCGCAGTTGGCCCGATCCTTGACCAGATCGCCAGCGAGAACTCCGACAAGATCAAGATCGTCAAGCTCAACGTTGACGACAACCCCCAGATGGCTATGAAGTACCAGATCACCTCCATCCCCGCGATGAAGGTCTTCAAGGGCGGCGAGGTCGTGAAGACCGTTATCGGCGCAAAGCCGAAGCCTGCGATTGAAGCAGACCTCGCAGAGTTCTTGGCCTAAAGCTCAGTCTCTGTCGAAAGCCTCCGGCATCCACTATTTGGTGGGTGTGCGGAGGCTTTCGTAGTTAACACCCGTGAGGCGTTCTGATTCGGCCCAGAGCTTCGCCGCGTCGACTTGGGAATGGGAGGCTGCAGTCGATTCAACGCGCACAGGAGCGCCCCGATGTTGGTTGCGGCCGCTGGGGCCGAAGAAGTCGGCGCCCTGCGCTGTAGGGTCAGTTGCTGCCCGCAGAGACGGCCTCGCGCCTTGCTTGGGTGTTTGCAGCCCCAGGAACACCAGCGCCTTCAGTGGTCGCAGGTACCAACGGTTGAAGAGATGATCTGCGAGGCCTGTGCCGGCAGTTCCCGGATGGGCTGCCACAGAAATCGCATCGACCCCAGCAGCGTCGAAGCGGCGTTGAAGCTCATAGGCGAAGAGAAGGTTAGCCAGTTTGGAGCGACCGTAGGCCGCCCGGGGAGTGTACGAGCCATTGTGGAACATGAGGTTGCCGAATTCCATGAAACCCCAGCGATGAGCGAGGCTGGAAAGGCTCACCACGCGCGCTGCGGGTGTTGACTCAATCAGATCCATCAGGTGACCAGTCAACGCGAAGTGGCCCAGGTGATTGGTGCCAAGTTGGGATTCGAACCCATCGATCGTGAGTTGGGCATCCGTCATCATGATTCCCGCGTTGTTGACCAAGAGGTCGAGGCGCGAATGTTTCCCGTGAAACATCTCGCTGAAACGTCGAATGGACTCTAGATCCGCGAGATCAAGAAGCATCGTCTCGAGAGACACCGCACCAAGGTCGTCAAGCAGTGCCTGCTTGGCCGCGTCGGCCTTCTCGGCGCTGCGCATCGTCATGACAACGTGCGCGCCAGCCTGCAACAGGGCACGGCTCGTCTCGAATCCGAGCCCAGAATTTGCCCCCGTCACGATTGCAACGGTGCCGGTGAGGTCCCCGATCTCTGATTCGGTCCATGTGGTGCGAGCGTTCACTAGTTGTTCTCAATTTCATGGTCGAGGGCCGCCAGCGCGATGCGGCGGTTGTGACGGATTCTGCACACTGCGATAGCAGACCTCATGAGTTCAGCATGGGTTTCTATGCATCGCCTTTGAACGTTGTTCGGAGCAAAGCCGAGTCTGGTTTGGCCGAGATACCCCGATAACCGTTGCTCAGTTTCGAGTCCCAAGGGTCAAACGCCTATTGTTTAAAGTCAACCGAACGGGATTGCCCATGACAACACAGCCAAACAACCTCGACCAGTGGTTCGACCACTATGCAGATCGCGCCTCCGGCCTTGCCGCCTCTGAGGTCCGAGCGTTGTTTGCCGTGGCCTCGCGCCCCGAAGTTGTGTCGCTCGCTGGCGGTATGCCCTATGTTTCAGCGTTGCCTCAAGACCTCATCACCGAGTCCATCGATCGCGTCATGCGCGATCGCGGTCCGGCGGCACTTCAGTATGGTTCCGGCCAAGGATTGCCTGCGCTTCGCGAACAAATCCTCGAAGTGATGGCCCTCGAGGGCATCCGCGCCAGCGTGGATGACGTTGTCGTCACCACCGGTTCTCAGCACGCCCTCGAGCTCGTCACGAAGCTCTTCATCAATCCCGGCGATGTCGTCATTGCCGAGGGCCCCAGCTATGTCACGGCAATGGTCGTTTTCAAATCATTCCAGGCAGAGATAACGCACGTTGAGATGGATGAGTTCGGGCTCGTTCCCGATTCACTGCGGGCTCATATTGCCTCGGTGCGCGCCGCGGGCAAGACCATCAAGTTCTTGTACACCGTTCCGACCTTCAGCAACCCCGCTGGAGTCACTCTCAGCTGGGAGCGACGCCTCGAAGTGTTGGAGATTGCCCGGGAAAACGGCATTCTGGTGCTCGAGGACAATCCTTACGGTCTCCTCTATTTCGATGGTCCGCCGCCGCATGCGATGCGTTCCGTCGAAGAAGACGGTGTCGTGTACTTGGGCACGTTCTCGAAGACTCTCGCCCCCGGTTTTCGGGTTGGTTGGGTGCTCGCGCCGCACGCAATTAGAGAGAAACTCATCTTAGCGAACGAGGCGGCTGTGTTGTCACCGAGTTCCTTCACTCAGAACATCATTAGCGAATACATGAATGTCTCTGACTGGAAGGGGCAGATCGATACCTTCCGTGGCGTCTACCGCGAACGCCGCGATGCCATGTTGGATGCTCTCGACGACTATCTACCCGACCTCGAGTGGACTGTGCCCAACGGTGGCTTCTACATCTGGGTCACGCTTCCCGACAACCTTGACTCAAAGTCGATGTTGCCCCGTGCGGTCAAGGAGTTAGTGGCCTACACGCCGGGTACGGCCTTCTACGCGGATGGAAACGGGCGCAGCAACATGCGTTTGTCGTTCTGTTATCCAACCCCTGACTTCATCCGTGAGGGTATTCGTCGGCTCTCCACTGTGATCAACGGAGAGCTTGAGTTGCTCAGCACGTTCTCGCAGACAGCCCCTCTCACGGTTGTGCCTCCCACACCGTCGATGATCAACCCTCCAGCCAACCTCAGCTAGGACCCCCTCATGAACGATTCACCCACCCGCGTTCTCGTTCTTGCCGGCGGAATCTCGCACGAGCGCGACGTTTCCCTCCGGTCCGGTCGCCGTGTTGCCGACGGATTGCGCGCTCAGGGCAAGAGCGTTGAGCTGCGCGACCCGGATGCCACATTGCTCCCTTACATTCGCGAATCGAAGCCGGATGTCGTGTGGCCAGCCCTGCATGGCGCCAGCGGTGAGGATGGTGCTCTGCGTGGTCTTCTCGATCTCATCGGCATTCCGTATGTCGGCTCCCGCGCGGATGCCGCCCGCCTCGCCTGGGACAAGCCGACCGCCAAGGCACTCGTTTCCCGTGTCGGAGTACGCACGCCGCTCTCGATTGCGTTGTCCCGTGATTCCTTCCGTGAACTCGGAGCCCACAGCATTCTCGATGAGCTCGCCGATGAACTCTCGGGTGACCTCGTCGTGAAGCCCGCTCAGGGTGGTTCCGCTCAGGGTGTCTCGATCGTGACCGACCGTTCAGACCTTCCGCAGGCGATGGTCAACGCCTACAACTACTGCGACGTGGCTCTCATCGAGCAACGCATTACCGGTGTCGAGATTGCCATCGGAATTCTCGACAGTGGCATGGGTCCAGTTGCTCTGCCCGCCGTCGAGATCGAACCAGTGGATGGCGCCTACACTTTCGAGGCTCGCTATAATGCTGGTCAGACGCGCTTTTACACCCCGGCCAGAATCAGCGATGGTGAAGCCGATCGTGCAGCCGAAGCCGCTCTCGCAGCCCACTCCGCGCTCGGACTTCGTCACCTGTCACGGGTAGATCTCATCGTAGATGGCGCAGGCACGCCCTGGTTCCTCGAGGCAAATGTGTTGCCCGGCCTCACCGAGACCTCCATCCTTCCCCAAGCCCTTGTCGCTGCGGGACATGATCTGGGCTGGGTTTACGCTGCTCTCGCCGACATCGCGATGGAGGGCTAGGCAGCCGCTTTCGTCTTCGCCGGGGGAGCGGTCCCGCCTTCTGTACAACGCGTCGTCGACTTGGTTCGCGCCGTTTTCGGGCAATCATTCGTCCCTCCAACAAACGGCGGAGCAACGATCCGCTGGGGCACCGGGTGGCCCAGCGGGGAAGATTCCGTCGCTAACCGCCTCCGGGTTGCCCAATGTTTCACGTGGAACCTCCGCAACTAGCAGGTTCGGGTTCCTAGCTTTGCAGATCCGTTTCCGTTTCCGTTTCCGTTTCCGCAGCCAGTGCCAGTGCGAGTGCGAGTGCGAGTGCGAGTGCGAGTGCGACAGTTTCACGTGAAACATAGAGACCCGACGACAGGGCGAGCCAAAGCCCCGGTCAATGTTTCACGTGGAACAATCGCTTCCCAATCAGCGCGAGGGCGATCCTTTCAGGCGCTCGCCCTTCGAACGAGAGCAATAGGGTTCCTGAGCCGAGGTGAGGGCCCAATCGTCGACGGGGCGCAGCGGCGCAGCGGCCGGCAGTCCCACTTGCGCGGCCCGAGCGGAAAGCCCCGAGAACCACCCTTGGCACACAAGGGCTATCAGGGGCAGGCCGTGACTCCCGCTCCAGTTCCCGCGCGTCCAATGGTTTGCGGGGGAGTGACCACACCGCACGCATCAGCTGTGCGCGGCGACACGCAATCCCACTGCAACCTAGATTCGATCAACGACTATTCACACAGCTCGTGCCGAGGCACAGAGCAGGGATCAGCTTCTACAGCGCGAGCGCCATCAGCGGGCTCAAACTCGGAGCCGAACTAGACGTAGAACTAGACGTAGAACTAGACGTAGAACTAGACGTAGAACTAGAACTAGACGTAGAACTAGAACTAGACGTAGAACTAGAACTAGACGTAGAACTAGAACTAGAACTAGAACTAGAACTAGAACTAGAACTAGAAAAGTTTCGCGATTGTGCCCGCGAACCTAGTGTTCTCACGAAACTGAGGCAACCGGAACCAAAAAATCCCGGATCAAGAAGACCTCGCGTTCGGGGTCGGCTGACGAGGAGCTGGCTAAGAGTTGAAGCCGGTGTCGCCGAGTTCTTCGAGGATTCGATTTAGATCCGCCACAGTTGCGAAGTCGATAACGACCTGGCCTTTGCTGGCACCAAGCGACACCTTCACACGAGTGTTGAGACGGTCGCCCAGACGCTCCGCGATCTCATCCAGATGGCCTTGCTTCTTACCCCGGGAGGGCTTGGAGCGCGGCGGTTTGGTCGAGAGCGAGCCCGCAGCTGCTTCAGCAGCACGAACGGAGAGCTCTTCATTGACGATTTTCTCTGCCAAACGCTCCATTCCGGCGTTGTCAGGAAGCGATAGGAGCGCTCGAGCGTGTCCCGCGGACAACACTCCGGCGGCAACGCGGCGCTGAACGCTTTCTGGAAGGCGCAAAAGACGCAAAGTGTTAGTGATTTGGGGGCGCGAGCGACCAATGCGTTCGCCCAACTGCTCCTGCGTGATGCCGAAGTCGGCCAAAAGTTGCTGGTAAGCCGACGCCTCTTCCAAAGGATTGAGGTTAGCGCGATGCAAGTTCTCGAGCAGCGCATCCCGAAGCATGTCTTCGTCGGCGGTGCTCTTAATGACAGCAGGAATTGTGGCGAGGCCTAAGTGCTTGCTCGCACGAAGTCGACGTTCACCCATGATGAGTTCGTACTGAGGCTGACCCTCAAGGGCGCCAACGACGGGGCGCACCACGATCGGTTGGAGAACACCGATTTCGCGGATCGAAACGATCAGCTCTTCGAGTTCCTCTTGACGGAACTCAGTACGCGGTTGGCGAGAGTTGGGAACGATATCAAGAGGGGAGAGGCTCGCTAGCCGAGCGCCAGGAACCGACCGAAGTTTTTCGGGTGACAGTTCCCCACCCGGGAAAAACACGTCGACGGGGCGTTCTTCGTTCTCATCCGACGAGGGGATGAGCGCGCCGATACCCCGACCAAGACCAGTACGTTTTGGTGCTGCCATTATTTGCGTGCTCCTCGATAAGCAATCTCGGCCGCTGCTTCAAGATAGGAGAGCGATCCGGGGGAGTTCTGGTCATAACTAATGACGCTTTGCCCGTAGCTGGGTGCTTCAGAAATGCGCACCGAGCGAGGGATAACAGTGGTCAACACCTGCTTGGGGAAGTGTTGGCGCACATCGTCAACCACCTGGTTGGCAAGATTAGTGCGGGAGTCGTACATCGTCATCAGAATCGTCGAGACCCGAAGACGTGGGTTCAAATGACGCTCGATGAGCTTGATGTTGTTAAGCAACTGACTCAGACCCTCAAGCGCGTAGTACTCACACTGGATGGGAATGAGGACCTCTTGCGCGGCCACGAAAGCGTTGATCGTGAGCAGACCAAGCGACGGCGGACAATCGATAAACACATAGTGGAACGGTTCTGGCGTCTCCGCAAGAAAAGCATCGAGCGCAGAACGAAGGCGTTGTTCGCGAGCGACGAGAGAGACGAGCTCGATCTCCGCGCCGGCGAGATGAATCGTGGCGGGAACGCAGTAAAGCGCGTTGAATTCCGGGCTCTTCTGCACGACATCCGCCATCGGAACGTCGTTGATCATGACGTCGTAAACGCTGGGAGTCTCGGAACGATGCTCAACGCCGACAGCAGTAGACGCGTTTCCTTGCGGATCGAGGTCGATCACTAGGACTCGAGCGCCGGTGCGGGCGAGAGCAGCAGCAAGGTTGACCGTAGAGGTTGTCTTTCCGACGCCCCCCTTTTGGTTTGCCACGGTAAATACCCGGGGCTTCTCCGGGAGGGGGAGTGAAGCAGAGGCTACTGCCTCGCGACGGCGAGTCAGATCCGCGATCTCCCGCGCAAGCGGCGTGGTTTCATCGAACGACTTGCCTTGTTCGTTGACTTCGCTTTCGGGATGTTTCACGTGAAACTTTCTCTCGGGGTGGTGACAATAGGTAGGACTGGAGGCAGCTCAGAGCGTGGCCGAATCAGTCCACTCTAGCCCGAAAGACCCTAGTGATCTCGGGGGTAATCCCTTCACCGAGAACAAGTGACTCAACATCCTTGAGTCGAGCCTTGCGAATCGCCTTGGCAGCAGCTTCAATCTCTTCATCGATACGGGCACCCTTCATGAAGACCATCTCGCCGCCGGGCGCAAGAAGGTGTTCGGTTGAGGGGATGAGCTTAGAAAGAGCAGTGACCGCGCGAGCAGTAATCTGGGTTAAAGCCTCAGCATACGGAGCATCTTGTGAACGAGAACGATCGACTACAACGTTGGATAGGCCGAGACGTTCAGACTCTGCCTTGAGCCAATCAACCCGGCGTTCCATCGGCTCAATCAAAACGAACTCGACATCAGGCCGCGCAATTGCGAGAACAAGACCCGGAAGACCGGCGCCACTACCTATGTCTCCCACAAGCCCTGGACGGAGCAGGGGAGCGACGAGTACACAGTTAACGATGTGTCGCGTCCACAGACGGGGGACCTCAAACGGACCAATGAGTCCAAGCTCCTCACCTCGAAGAGCAAGGCTCTCCGTATAGGCGCGCGCGACATCAATGCGATCGCCAAACAGCTCGGCAGCTATTTCCGGCTCGCGCTCAAGCCCTAACTCGTCAGTCAATGTTTCACGTGAAACTATGAACGCGTGATGACAGTGTGACGGTCGCGACCTTCACCACTCGACTGCGAAACAAACCCACGCTCCGCAACGACATCATGAACGAGCTTGCGCTCGTATGACGACATCGCCGGAAGTGCGGCAGAATCCGCACCAGCCTCGATACGCTCCACGGCCGTGTCTACAAGCTTCGACAATTCAGCAGCACGCGCTTCACGCGAACCTCCGATGTCCAGGATGAGACGCGAGAATGCTCCCGTCTTGTTCTGCACAGCGATGCGAGTGAGTTCCTGAAGTGCCGTGACGGTTTCAGGCTTAGACAGGAGGCGGAGGTTTGTGTCTTCGCTCGACGTCACTGAGACGTAGGAGCGGCCGGCACGGGCGTCAATCTCGATGTCTCCATCGAGATCCGCAATATCGAGCAGCTCCTCAATGTAGTCGGCGGCAATGTCGCCTTCCTCTTCGAGCTGAGCAGTTGTGCGATCTTCGCGATCTTCCACAGGAGCGGACTCGACTGCGGTTGTATCGACGTCAGAAACGTTCGTCATTTCTTCTTTCCCTGCTTCTTCTTTGCACGGTTCTTACTTACGGGTTGATCCCGCTGCGGATTCTTGGGTTCCTCAATTACTGCGGTTCCAGAATCAGATTCGGGAGCCTCTTCAATGATTCCCTTGCGCTGATTGCGCTTCGCTAGACGAGCCTCGCGTGCGAGCGCTGCCTCACTACCGGGAGTCGGCATATTGCGAATAACGAGGAACTGCTGACCCATTGTCCAGAAGTTGGAAACGAGCCAGTAGAACATGACGCCCAAGGGGAAAGTGAACCCGGAGAAGGCGAAGACGAGGGGGAGTAGGTACAACATGATCCGCTGTTGGCGGTACATGGGACTAGCTTTCATCTCAGCCGACTGGTTCTTCGACATGATCTGAAGCTGGGTGATGAACTGCGAGCCGGTCATCAGGATGACCATGATGACGGCGGTGACGATGACGGCTACGTTGCCCTCTGCAGTGCTGATCGCGAGGTGCAGGGGAGCGATGTCGAACAGTGACGAGGTTCCGAAGGATTCTGAGAGCTCAGCGTTGAGGAGGCCAACACCAGGAGCGTTTCCCTCGAGCTGTGCGTTGCGCAGCACCGAAAAGAGTCCGAAGAAGATCGGCATCTGCAGAAGAAGAGGGAGGCACGAACTAAACGGGTTGGTTCCCGCGTTCTTGTACATCGCCATCGTTTCGCGAGACATCGCCTCACGAGAGAACTGATCCTTCTTACCTTTGTACTTGTCCTGGATCTTCTTGAGCTGAGGCGCGACCTCCATCATGCGACGCTGGCTCTTGATCTGGCGCACAAAGACCGGAATCAATGCTGCTCGCACAACCAAGACGAGACCAACGATCGAAAGAACCCAGGTCAGGCCGGCATCCGCATCCATTCCGAAGAAGGTAAGGATTTCGTGAAAGGCGACGAGGATTGCCTCGATTACCCACTTGATTGGCCAAAGCAGATTGCCAAAGAAAGCAAAAAGATCCATGAAGTGGTTAGCCCCTTTCGTGGCTTGCGGCTATAACAAAGCCGAACCGGGTGATCTGGTAGCGGTCATGCCGGCGAGCCGGGATGTCGTCGATACCGCCCTCTGCCCACGGGTGGCAGCGAAGGATTCGACGAGAGCCAAGCCACACACCACGGAAAACACCGTGCTGCTGAATAGCTTGAAGAGTGTAGTGAGAGCACGACGGGTAATACCGGCAGACGTCTCCATACAGCGGAGATATGACTGCACGGTAGACGCGCAAAATGAGAACACAGAGGTTTCGCGGGATGAGCAGCGCGAACGTAACGACGGAACTCATACCTTCACCACGATGCGGTCGATCCCTTCTGCAATCTCAGCCTGAAGCGTAGTGCACTCAGCTTGCTCAGAACCTGCCAGAGCACGAACCACAATGTCTACATTCGACTGGACGTGAGGAAGAAGCTGAGCAGCAGCAGCGCGAAGCCGACGCCGAACTCGATTGCGTACAACCGCATTGCCAACCGCTTTAGAAACAATGAAACCAAAGCGAACGCTCTGAGACCGCTCATTGTTCACAATGTGGACAACGCAGTGCGGTGCTGTGAAACGACGACCGCGACGCACCGCCAAGCGAAAATCACTCGGAAGCGCCACACGGTTTGCCTTAGACAGCACCGGACGAGATTACGCGGAGAGTTCGGTGCGTCCCTTGCGGCGACGAGCGCTCAGGATCGAGCGACCCGCGCGGGTGCGCATACGCAGACGGAAACCGTGAACCTTCGCGCGGCGACGGTTGTTGGGCTGAAAAGTTCTCTTGCTCATAGCTATATCTCCAAGGCCCAGCTCTAGCAGCCGGGAAGAATTGGTAGGCCCAAGGGCCAGAAGTCAACTGATTAAAACTACGGCGTTAAACGGGTGCGGTCAAACCACACTTTGTGCAACGGCGCATTATCCACACAGAATACATCCTTATTGGTAACGACATGCTGTGGACAACTACGATGACTATCAGTGCACAACGGCCAAAAGACCGCAGTATTTCAGCGAGAATAGCTGTACTCACCAGTGGATAAGCCTGTGAGTAAATACTGCCAAGGGATGGGAAAAGAATGTCGGAAACACCCGACCCGACCAAAGGACTGTGGCAAACAGTTCTGACACACCTCAACGGTGATGAGCGAATTACCCCTCAACTACAGGGGTTCGTGAACCTGGTTGAACCAAAAGGCGTCATGGCCGGCACCCTCTATCTCGAGGTTCCCAACGAGCTCACGCGCGGGATGCTCGAGCAGCGACTTCGCCAGCCATTCATCGACGCGATTGCAGCTCTCGACGACGAACACGGCATTTCGAACTTCGCCACCGTCGTAAACCCAGAAATCCAGCAAGATGCGCTTTCGCAAGAAATACCGCGCACCGAGCAGCCTTACATCGAACCGACACCACAAAAGCCGGTCGAAACATCAACACCTCGTCGCAGCGATTCGCGACTCAACCCCAAATACAGCTTTGACAATTTCGTTATTGGTGGATCCAACCGTTTCGCTCACGCCGCGGCAGTCGCCGTAGCTGAAGCGCCGGCCAAGGCCTACAACCCCCTCTTTATTTATGGAGAGTCGGGTCTAGGTAAAACTCACTTGTTGCACGCCATCGGGCACTATGCCGAAAGCCTGTACCCCGGCATCCGAGTGCGTTACGTCAGCTCAGAAGAATTCACGAACGACTTCATCAACTCGATCGCTAATAACCGGGCGTCAGTATTTCAGTCTCGCTACCGTGAGATCGACATTCTGCTTATCGATGACATCCAGTTCCTGCAGGGTAAGGACTCCACTCAGGAGGCCTTCTTCCACACTTTCAACACCTTGCACGATCACAACAAGCAAGTGGTCATCACCAGTGATCTGCCCCCGAAGCACCTCACCGGCTTTGAAGATCGGATGCGGTCACGCTTCGAGTGGGGCCTGATTACTGACGTCCAGGCGCCAGACCTTGAAACGCGAATCGCTATTCTTCGCAAAAAGGCCCAGAGCGAGAAGATGCAGGTGGGCAACGACATCCTCGAATTCATGGCGTCGAAGGTCTCGTCAAATATTCGTGAGCTTGAAGGAACGTTGATTCGGGTTACCGCGTTTGCGAGCCTCAACCGCACCGAAGTCGACATGGCTCTTGTACAGACCGTGTTGAAAGATCTCATCACTCTTGATGAAGACAACGTCATCGCGCCAGTCGACATCATCAATCACACCGCTGACTACTTCAAGCTTTCGGTTGACGACCTCTATGGCTCTTCTCGTTCGCAAGCCATCGCCACAGCACGTCAGATCGCGATGTACCTCTGTCGAGAAATGACGAACCTCTCTTTGCCCAAGATTGGTCAGCTGTTCGGAAACCGCGATCACACCACCGTGATGTACGCCAACAAGAAGATCACCGAGCTCATGAAAGAGCGTCGCTCGATCTATAACCAGGTCACCGAGCTCACTAGCCGCATCAAACAAAACCAGCGTTTCAGCCAAAAATAGGTTTTCCTACTTGGGGATAACTTGGGGATAACCTCCCCAACTCGCCGGAAAGATTGTTGACCACAAGAAAATTTCTGTGGAATCAAGAATTCCTGTGATTCGAGTTTCCACGAAGAGTGCGAGTGTTCTCCACTGCTCGTCAACAAGTCACACGAATGTAGTTTCCAGTAATTACATGAAATCCGTCGAGTTATTCACAGAATCCACAACGGTTAAGAGTGTGACCTTTAAAGAATGAAATTTGAATCCCAAATAACCTGTAGTTCGCAAGTGGATTGGCTGTGCCAGTATTAACGGCCAGAGCGTGATCCGGTTAGGGGTAGTTCATGAAGTTTCAAGTCAATCGTGACGTCTTCAGCGAGGCGGTTTCGTTCGCGGTAAAACTGTTGCCGCAGCGAACAACGCTGCCGATTCTGAGCGGTGTCTTGATCGAAGCTACCGACGAAGGGCTCACTCTTTCGTCGTTCGACTACGAAGTTTCCGCTCGAACACAGATCATCGCCGAGGTCGAAGAGCCCGGTCGCGTATTGGTTTCTGGCAAGCTTTTGGCAGATATTGCCAGCCGACTTCCCAATGCTCCGGTGCGTTTTAGCACCGAAGACAACAAAATTACTGTTGCGTGTGGCACCGGTCATTTCACCTTGTCGAGCATGCCGGTCGAAGAGTATCCCTCACTTCCTCAGATCTCCGACAAGGTGGGAACGCTCAAGGCTGACCTCTTTGCCGCCGCAATCTCTCAGGTCGCCGTCGCTGCATCGCGTGACGACGTCACCCCGGTCATTACAGGTGTGCAGCTCGAAGTTTCTGAAAATAACATCTCGCTTGTTGCCACTGACCGCTACCGAGTAGCAGTTCGTGACATCGAATGGGATGCCGGAGCATCCGGAGTCGAAGCAGCAACAGCCCTGGTGCCGGCCAAGACTTTGGTTGAAGTGGGAAAGACTTTCGGCAACAGCGGAGAGATTTCCGTCGCCATCACGAGTTCTGACGAACGCGAGCTCATCGCGTTCCAAGCAGACAGAAAAACTGTGACGTCGTTGCTTATCAAGGGCAACTTTCCACCGGTTCGCCGACTGTTTCCCGAGACTGTGGATAACTTCGCTGTCATGAACACGGGCGAGCTCATCGAGGCAGTTCGTCGAGTCTCTCTCGTGCTCGAGCGAGAAGCCGCGTTGCGCTTCACTTTCACGACTGAAGGTGTGACTTTGGAAGCGATCGGATCCGAGCAAGCTCAGGCATCCGAGACCATCGATGCCTTCTTGACCGGCGATGACACGGTCGTTTCGCTCAAGCCTCAGTTCTTGATTGATGGCTTGAGTTCGGTGCATTCAGAATTTGTACGAATTTCGTTTACCAAAACCGAAAATCCGAACAAGCCTGGCCCGGTGCTCATTACAAGTCAGTCGTCGAAGGATCAGCCGGGCAGCGATAACTACAAGTACCTCCTGCAGCCCAACCTTTTGTTGAGGTAGGTCATGGCAGAAACCATGCATGTTGGAATTATTGGCCTAGGAAAAATGGGCGGCAACATGCGCGAGCGCATGCGAGCTCATGGCCTCACAGTGACGGGCTACGACCCCAATCCTGAGGTGAGTGATGTCACAGCGTTGTCGGATCTTGTAGAGGCGCTGCCTTCGCCCCGAATTATTTGGGTCATGGTTCCTTCCGGCACGATCACAGATTCTGTAATTACCGATGTTGCGGCATTGCTCACACCGGGCGATCTCGTCATCGATGGTGGAAACACCCGGTTTACCGATGACCAACTTCACCGTGATCAGCTCGCAGAACTCAAACTTTCCTTTGTAGATGTTGGAGTGTCTGGCGGAATCTGGGGACTTGAAAACGGCTACGGGCTGATGGCCGGTGGGGACAAGACGGATATCGAACGAGCGATGCCGATCTTCGACGCGCTGCGCCCCGAAGGCCCGCGCGAAGAGGGTTTTGTTCATGCTGGCCCCGTTGGTGCAGGTCACTACGCCAAGATGGTCCACAATGGCATCGAATATGCCCTTATGCAGGCCTGGGCCGAAGGTTTTGAACTCCTCGACAGCCGCAAGGATCTCATCGAAGACGTTCCCGGCACCTTCAAAGCCTGGCAGCGAGGAACAGTCGTTCGCTCCTGGTTGCTTGAACTTCTCGTCAAAGCTCTCGAAGAAGATCCCGAATTTGCTGACATTGCTGGCTACGTCGAGGATTCAGGGGAGGGCCGTTGGACCGTGCACGAAGCCCTCAACCAGGCCGTTGCGGTTCCGACTATTAGTGCCGCCATTTTTGCGCGCTTTGTTTCTCGCCAAGAAGACTCCCCTTCCATGAAGGCGGTCGCCGCTCTCCGCAATCAGTTCGGCGGGCATAGCGTCCGCAAGAGTTAAGCTTCGCCGCGATGCGTGTAACTCATGTGGAGCTCAAGGACTTTCGTAATTACAAGGGTCTGACTCTTGAACTCGGGGCAGGACCGACCCTCATTGTTGGTTCGAATGGTCAAGGTAAAACAAATTTGGTCGAGGCGCTCGGCTTCTTGAGCACCCTTGGTTCACACCGTGTTTCTACAGATCACGCCATGGTTCGCCAGTCGACGGATGCCGCGATTATTCGGGTTCGTCTCGAACACAACGAACGAAAATTTCTGGCTGAGGTACAGATCAATCGATCCGGGGCTAACCGTGCCCAGATCAATCGTTCGGTCATCCGCACCCGCGAACTTCCGCGCTACTTCTCGAGTGTTCTCTTCGCGCCCGAAGATCTGGCGCTCGTGCGCGGCGAACCTTCGGGTCGTCGACGCTTCATCGATGAACTTCTCGTGCTTCGCTCTCCGCGCTTTAGCGGCGTGATGAGCGATTACGAACGTGTCGTGAAACAACGCAACATGCTGCTGAAGTCGGCACGCGCATCCGGTGTTAGGGACACCCAATTAAGCACCCTTGATGTGTGGGATGAGCGGCTCGTTGCATTTGGTTCCGAAATCATAAGCGCCCGCAGCGCACTGGTCGCCGACTTAAGCCCGGAGGTTTCGAGTGCGTACGAACGCATTGTCGGTGCCGATCACGGTGCGTCATTAGCAAACTCGCTGAGCATCATTTCGCGGCAGGATGACCCTGAGAACCCCGTGGCCACCAGTGCAGTCGGTGAAATAATTTCGGTCGCTGACGCGACTGCATCGTTTACTGCCGCCTTGGCATCCGTAAGAAAAGCAGAACGAGACCGGGCGATAACTCTCGTAGGGCCACACCGCGATGACCTCATCTTCGGACTCAATGGGTTGCCGGCGCGAGGGTATGCCAGCCACGGTGAATCCTGGTCATTCGCCCTCGCACTGAAATTGGCATCCGCCGAGCTGTTGCGTCGTGAGTCTTCAGCCGGAGACCCCGTGCTGATTTTGGATGATGTCTTTGCTGAGCTCGATCAATCTCGTCGCGAACGATTGGCGACGTCGATCGCAGGATTCGAGCAGGTGCTCATTACGGCCGCAGTCTTTGGAGACGTTCCGACCGAGCTCGCCGCGAATGTGGTTCGCATCAGCGCCGGGGAGGTAATCAGCAATGAATGACCGCGATCCCGCTGTGGATGAACACGTAGCGGTCTACCTCAGATTCCGCGATGTTTTTGGTGATGCCAGTAAACGTTCCTATATGGCGCGCAAGCGCAATCGTAAAGAACCCGGCACAAGCGTGCCTTTTGCTCCCGGTCGCGATCCGCATGGATTAGGCGATGTGATGGATAACCTCACCGTGAGTATGGGGTGGAGTTCTCCGCTGGCGCGCTCCGAATTGCTCTTAGCGTGGACAACAATCGTCGGCGCCGAGACTGCGGAGCATTCTGAACCGATCGGAATTGAAGAGGGTGTTCTCACCATTCGGTGCGATTCGACAGCGTGGGCAACTCAGCTTCGACTCATGCGTGGACACATCACGACGACGATTGCTCAACAGCATCCAGAAGCTGGCGTGGAATCGGTGCGCTTTGAAGGGCCCAACGCCCCTTCGTGGAAAAGAGGCCCCAGATCAATTCCAGGTAGGGGTCCGCGAGATACTTACGGCTAGGAAGGCAAAATAGGTCACGCTACTAAAGAAACTCCCGCAGAAGGCAATTTGAGCGCCGCAGCCTCTCGGAATTTGGTAGAATCTCAGAAGCCGTCGGACGCGCCTCCTCAGGGAGTTATCCGCTCCGAATGGCCAGCGTGAACTAGCGGCAGGAGCCTAACTTCAGATGACATCGACGCCCGAGAACGACGTGCCCGAAAGCCATATCATTGCCAACGGTCATGTTGCCGCTGACAGTTACGGTGCCGATCAGATCCAGATCCTTGAGGGTCTTGAGGCCGTGCGCAAGCGCCCCGGTATGTACATCGGTTCCACCGGCCCCCGCGGTCTCCATCACCTTGTGTATGAGGTTGTGGATAACTCTGTGGATGAGGCTCTCGCGGGTTACTGCGACACGATCAACATTTGGCTTCGCAAAGACGGCTCGGTTCGGGTTCGCGACAACGGCCGTGGTATCCCGGTCGATCTGAACCAGCAAGAACAGAAGTCCACTGTAGAAGTCGTTATGACCATCCTTCACGCGGGTGGAAAATTCGGCGGCGGCGGTTATGCCGTGTCGGGTGGACTCCACGGTGTGGGCATTTCCGTCGTGAACGCACTCTCCGCAGAAATCGATACCGAGGTTCGTCGTCAGGGACACGTCTGGCGGATGAGCTTTGCTAACGGTGTGCCGACAGGTCCCCTTGCCCAGGGGGAAAGCACCGACGAAACAGGAACCCAGCAGACTTTCTGGCCGAGCAAAGAGACTTTCGAGACAGTCGAGTTCGACTTTGAGACGCTCCGCGCACGTTTCCAGCAGATGGCCTTCCTTAACAAGGGACTGCGCATCACCATCACTGACGAGCGCGGTGAAGAAGAAATCGCCGAGAGCTACATGTACGAGCGTGGACTCGTTGACTACGTGGAGTACTTGAACAAGACGAAGAAGAACGAACTCATCCACCCGGATGTCATCGCCTTTGAATCGGAAGACACTGAGAAGAAGATTTCGCTCGAAGTAGCGATGCAGTGGACGGCGGGATACTCCGAAAGTGTTCACACCTACGCCAACACCATCAACACTCACGAGGGTGGAACCCACGAAGAGGGTTTCCGCGCTGCGCTCACCACTCTGGTTAACCGTTATGCGCGCGACAAGAACATCATCAAAGAAAAGGATGACAACCTTTCGGGAGATGACGTTCGTGAAGGACTGACCGCGGTTATCTCGATCAAGCTCGGCGAACCTCAGTTCGAAGGTCAGACGAAGACAAAGCTCGGTAACACCGAAGCCAAGGCATTCGTTCAGCGCATCGCCGGCCAGCAGCTCGGTGACTGGTTCGATCGCAACCCCACTCAGGCACGCGACGTTATTCGCAAGGCCATTCAGGCATCCCAAGCTCGACTCGCTGCCCGCAAGGCGCGCGAGCAGACTCGTCGTAAGGGTTTGCTTGAGTCGAGTGGAATGCCCGGAAAGCTGCGCGACTGCTCGAGTAAAGACCCGTCGCTGTCTGAAATCTTCATGGTTGAGGGTGACTCGGCCGGCGGTTCCGCCGTTCAGGGTCGTAACCCCGAGTTCCAGGCGATTCTCCCGCTGCGAGGCAAGATTTTGAACGTCGAGAAGGCGCGCCTCGATCGCGCACTCGGCAACGCGGAAGTCCAAGCAATGATCACCGCGTTCGGCGCGGGTGTCGGCGAAGACTTCGACCCCGAGAAGGCTCGCTACCACAAGATCGTTTTGATGGCCGATGCTGATGTCGATGGTCAGCACATCACGACCTTGCTTCTCACTCTGCTCTTCCGCTACATGCGTCCGCTGATCGATTTGGGTTACGTGTACTTGGCTCAGCCGCCGCTTTACCGCCTCAAGTGGAGCAACGCGCAGCACCAATACGTGTACAGCGATGCTGAGCGCGATGCCCTGACCGAAATGGGACTCGCCGAAGGCAAGCGCATGCCGAAGGACAACGGGATCCAGCGCTACAAGGGTCTTGGTGAGATGGACTACAAGGAACTGTGGGAAACCACGATGGACCCCGCCACTCGCACGTTGCTTCAGGTCACCCTGGATGACGCTGCCGCAGCAGACGAAATCTTCTCAACCCTCATGGGCGAAGACGTTGAGTCTCGCCGAAACTTCATCCAGCGCAACGCCAAAGACGTCCGCTTCCTAGACATCTAGCTCGCTCAGAGCACACGGCGCCCGCACTCGCGACTGACACAGACTGGAATTGACACTTAATGGCTGACGAAGAAACTCCGAAGAAGACCTTCAAAGATGCACCCGTAGACGACCGGCACGACAAGATTAACCAGGTCGATCTCCAACTGGAGATGCAGCGCTCCTACCTCGACTACGCGATGAGCGTCATCGTGGGTCGTGCGCTTCCCGAGGTGCGCGATGGTTTGAAGCCTGTGCACCGTCGCGTTATTTACGCAATGTACGACGGTGGCTACCGCCCAGACAAGGGTTTCTCCAAGTGCACCCGTGTCATCGGTGATGTCATGGGGCAGTTCCACCCGCACGGTGACTCGTCGGTCTACGACGCGCTCGTTCGTTTGGTTCAGCCGTGGAGCCTTCGTTATCCACTGGCGCTAGGCCAAGGAAACTTCGGATCTCCCGGTAACGATGGTGCTGCTGCCCACCGTTACACGGAAACCAAGATGGCCCCGCTCGCTATGGAAATGGTGCGGGACATTGAAGAAGACACCGTCGACTTCCAAGACAACTATGACGGTCGCACTCAAGAGCCCACGGTTCTCCCGAGCCGCTTCCCGAACCTGCTCGTCAATGGTTCAGTGGGTATCGCGGTCGGTATGGCCACGAATATCCCGCCGCACAACCTCCGCGAAGTTGGCGAGGGTGCTCTCTGGCACTTGGCCAACCCGGATGCTTCTCACGAAGAGCTCGTCGAGGCACTGATTCAGCGCATCAAGGGACCTGACTTCCCGACCGGCGCGCAGATTCTGGGTATCAAGGGAATTCAGGATGCGTACCGCACGGGTCGTGGCTCGATCACGATGCGTGCCGTAGTTAATGTCGAAGAACTTCAGGGTCGCACGTGCCTCGTCGTCACCGAGCTCCCGTACCAGGTGAATCCCGACAACCTGGCACTGAAAATCGCCGACCTCGTCAAGGACGGCAAGCTTGCCGGCATCGCCGACATCCGCGATGAGACTTCGGGCCGCACGGGCCAGCGCCTCGTCATCGTGCTCAAGCGCGATGCTGTGGCAAAGGTTGTTCTCAACAACCTCTACAAGCACACGCAGCTGCAGGAAAACTTCGGCGCGAACATGCTCGCAATTGTCGATGGCATTCCGCGCACGCTCTCGATCGATGGCTTCATCACCGAGTGGGCTACGCACCAGATCGAAGTGATCGTTCGCCGCACCGAATTCCGCCTGCGTAAGGCTGAAGAACGTGCCCACATCTTGCGTGGTTACCTCAAGGCTCTGGATGCTCTCGATGAGGTTATTGCGCTCATCCGTCGTTCGCCCACCGTTGAAGATGCCCGCAACGGCCTGATCGACCTTCTTGATATCGATGAAATTCAGGCTCGCGCAATTCTCGACATGCAGCTGCGTCGACTCGCAGCCCTCGAGCGCCAGAAGATCATCGACGAGCACGACGCTATCGAGCTCGAGATTGTTGAATTCAAGGCGATCATTGCGAGCAAGGAACGCCAGAGCAACATCGTCAGTGAAGAACTGACGGAGTTGCTTGCCAAGTACGGCGACGACCGCCGCACCGAAATCATGATGGGTTTCGATGGCGACATGAGCATGGAAGACCTCATCCCCGAAGAGGAGATGGTGGTTACTGTGACGCGCGGCGGTTACGTCAAGCGCACCCGCAGCGACAACTACCGCAGCCAGCACCGCGGAGGCAAGGGAGTCAAGGGCGCGCAACTCCGTGCCGATGACATCGTTGACCACTTGTTCGTCACCACGACGCACCACTGGTTGCTGTTCTTCACGAACACCGGCCGCGTGTACCGCGCCAAGGCCTATGAGTTGCAAGAGGGTGGTCGGGATGCCAAGGGGCAGCACGTTGCCAACTTCTTGGCGCTGCAGCCCGGCGAAGAGATCGCTCAAATTCTCGACATCCGCGACTACGAGCAGTCCACCTACCTAGTACTGGCCACGCTCAACGGTCTCGTCAAGAAGACGGCCCTCGCGGAATACGACACCAACCGCAGCGGTGGCATCATCGCCGTGAATTTGCGGGAAGGTGACGAACTCGTGTCGGCCCTGCTGGTGGAGAACACCGACGACGTGTTGTTGGTGTCGCGCAAGGGAATGTCGATTCGCTTCACGGCATCCGATGAAGCGTTGCGCCCCATGGGTCGTTCAACGTCGGGTGTGATGGGTATGAGCTTCCGTGAGGATGACCAGCTGCTCAGCGCGAGTGTGGTGCCCGACAGTGGCTTCGTGTTCGTCGTCACTGAGGGTGGCTTCGCAAAGCGCACTGCTGCCGACCAATACCGTGTTCAGGGTCGTGGTGGTTTGGGCATCAAGGTTGCCAAACTTGACGGCACTCGTGGTGACTTGGCGGGCGCTTTGATGGTCGGGGATGAGGACGAAGTTCTTGTGGTCCTTGCCAGTGGCAAGGTGGTACGCTCATCTGTCGCTGAGGTTCCGGCCAAGGGCCGTGACACTATGGGCGTGGTCTTTGCTCGCTTTGCGGCGGATGACAAGATCATTGCAATCGCACGAAACAGCGAACGAAATCTAGAGAAAAAAGAACTTGAAGCTGGGAACGATAGTGTTCCAAGCGAAGATGCCCCTGCTGGGAAGGACGAGTCGGTAGATGAGTAGTGTCGCAGAGAAGCTGCAGCGCAAGTCGCAGCGCCAAACATCAGTGAAACAGGTTCGCCTGAAGCTGGTGTACATCGACTTCTGGTCGGCTGTTAAGTTCTCATTCCTAGTAGCAGTGTCCTTAGGAATCGTTCTCGTGGTGGCATCGCTCCTGGTGTGGATCGTGCTGAACTCCACCGGAATTTTCGGAAAACTCGATGAGATCTTCCGCGATATTTTGAGCG
The DNA here is from genome assembly GCF_015864925.1 of Salinibacterium sp. NG22. NCBI lineage: Bacteria > Bacillati > Actinomycetota > Actinomycetes > Micrococcales > Microbacteriaceae > Salinibacterium > Salinibacterium sp. NG22. The sequence continues at coordinate 1,748,233 of NZ_JADYWG010000001.1, forward strand.
ACGAAACCTTTAGTGTGGCCACAACGTTCTCGCTCGCACAGGTCGGCGGATTCTCGCTGGTCGTTGCGATCCTGAACGTTTTGATCGGTACTGCACTCGGTGCAATTTCGAGTATGCTTTATAACTTCAGCGTTCGACTTACTGGCGGAATCCTCGTGGGTTTCACTAACAACTAGTCGATTACGCCAAACGGTCAGAATGCGGTACTCTCGTATCTGCCCAACGGGGGTATAGCTCAGGCGGTTAGAGCGCTTCGCTGATAACGAAGAGGTCCGTGGTTCAAGTCCACGTACCCCCACTGGAATCTCCACAAGAGGTTCCTTAAATTGGGGCCTTAGCTCAATTGGTAGAGCGCCTGCTTTGCAAGCAGGAGGTCAGGGGTTCGATTCCCCTAGGCTCCACAGCAAGAAACAAAAACCCCGGCCAGTCTTCTGGCCGGGGTTTTTGCGTTCCCCGGGGGGGGCACTCGCAGTGAGCGGCGATGTCGCCGACGAGATCGGATGCACCGCACCAATATCCGCGGCACGTTCGTGGTTTCTCAGCAGGCCGCTAGACGGGTGCAGGAGGGCGGAGCACGCGTGAACTTCTCCACCCGGTGGCGTGCACGCCATTCCCCTCCTATGGGCCGTACAGCGCAGCAAAGCGGCTGTGGAAAGTCTCACGGTGACACTTGCCCGCGTATAGCGAGGCGAAGACGTCACAGTCAGTGCTGTGGCGCCTGGACTCGCCCGAGGGGTCGACGGCCTAGTTGTTGTCGCCAACGGAGCACTTGCCTGACTTAGTCAGCGCGAGCGATCACTCCACGCACAAAAATAGTTCTGGCCCGGTTCCTTGGGAACCGGGCCAGAACTATTAGAGGTTGGAGCTACACCGTGTGCGGTGTGAAGCAGCGGAAGGCTACGCCGTCTCTGCTTCGTCGTCGATCCACAGGTCATCATCCGCGCGAAGTGTCTGCCACGCGGCGTACGCGACGCCCACTGCAGCGACTACGCCGATACCGATGAGGATGTAGCGACCGAAGCCGGCCGACTTGGGTTGCGGTTGTGCCTTCATAAGCCCGGTCTTCTCGCCGGCAGTCGCAGCGAGACCCGAAACGCGAGCGAACGCATCCCGAACCTGCTGATTCTTAGCTACCTCGAGAGCGGCAAGGGCTGTGCCGAGCGCTGACGTGACTGCAGGCAATACATCACCCTTGACCTTGGAGCGCGTGCTCTCGGCCACTGAGCGGGCTCCAGCAACGGATGACGACACAACGGGCTTCACCCGGGAGTCGATCGTGTTGTGAATCTTGGGGCTGACTTCTTCGCGGGCGTAGTTGGCAGCCTGGTGGCTAGCCTCTCGGACAACCGCAGAAGCATGGTCAAGCAGCTCCTTTTGGTCGGCCCACAGGTCTTCAGCTTGACCTTTCAAGCGCTTGAGTTCTTTCCGGCGTTTGCGAGTTAGTGCCACGGGAAACCTCCAAAGATGGTCGATCGGTGAGTCCATACTGCCATGGCCTCTTCTGTGTGCGCACTGCTTTGGCTGTGAGCACGCTGAATAACCCGGATCATAGGCTCAGGTTGGCTATGTAAGAATTGACCTTATGTCTCAACACACCGCAGTTGCCACAATCAAGACAAACCTCGGAGAAATCCGTCTCAACCTCTTTGGCAACCACGCGCCGAAGACCGTTGCTAACTTCGTTGGTCTCGCCAAGGGCGACATCGAATGGACCCACCCCGCTACCGGTCAGAAGACCAACGCACCTCTCTACGATGGCGTGATCTTCCACCGCATCATCAAGCAGTTCATGCTTCAGGGTGGCGACCCCCTGGGTAAGGGCATCGGTGGCCCCGGCTACAACTTCGACGACGAAATCCACCCTGAGCTCGACTTCTCCGCTCCCTACATCCTCGCTATGGCGAACGCCGGAACGCGCGGCGGTAAGGGAACCAACGGTTCGCAGTTCTTCATCACCACCGTTGCTACTCCGTGGCTTCAGGGCAAGCACACCATCTTCGGTGCTGTTGCTGACGACGAGTCCCGCAAGGTAGTCGACGCAATCGAAGCTGTTGACACCGACGGCAGCGACAAGCCCCTCACCGACATCGTCATCGAGTCCGTCACGATCGACGAGGTCTAACCTTCGTGACCACATCCCCGGATGCCAGCGGCAATTATTGCTACCGGCATCCTGACCGGCAAAGTTTTACACTCTGCCAACGATGTGGGCGCACCGTATGCCCCAGCTGCCAAACGCAGGCAGCTGTGGGCGTACATTGCCCCGAGTGCATTAAAGAAGCCCGCGCTAATGGGCCGAAACGTAAACCTGTTCTGGTTCGCGCGGCTCGAGCCTCCCAAGGCAAGCCTGTAGTCACCTACACGCTGATTGGCCTGACTGTCGCAATCTTCTTGCTGCAGCTCATTCCAGGTCTCGGCGTTACTCAAGCGCTTGTGTATTACCCGCCCCTGACGGCGGTTGAGCCGTGGCGGATGATCACCTCTGCGTTCCTGCATTCGACGAGCAGCATTTTCCATCTCGGCTTCAACATGTTCACGCTCTTTATCTTTGGGCGCACCTTGGAGATTCCGCTGGGGCGAGCGAGGTTTATCGCGCTCTACCTGATCAGCGCGCTGGGTGGCTCGGTCGCCGTGCTGCTGCTAGCCCCGACCTCGGTCGTGTTGGGCGCATCCGGATCGATCTTCGGAATCGTCGCCGCGTTCTTCGTCATTCAGCGCCGCATGGGCGTGAACAACCGAGTGCTGTTGATCGTGCTCGTGATCAACTTGGTCGCCGGCTTTATCCCCGGACTGAACATCTCGTGGCAGGCCCACGTGGGTGGACTCATCACGGGTGCCGTTCTCGCACTCATCTTTTTGCGTCAACGCAACAAGCGAAGCACGAATACCGAGATCGCTTTAGTGGCGCTCGTTGTCGTGGCTTTGATCAGCCTGACGCTGGTGCGGATCTTCGTTCTATAGCTGACTAAAAGTTATCCACAGGGTTATTAACACTGGGTATAACTACACGCGTGTAATTTCTAACGCCACCGCGTAGTCATCATGAATCCGATGAAGAGGATGCCGAAACCAACAAGGATGTTCCAGCTTCCGAGCGAAGCAATGGGCAGCTGCTGGTTGCTGACATAGAACACAATGATCCAGGCGAGCCCAATCAGCATGAAGCCAAACATGACGGGCTTGAACCAGACCGCGTTGGGAGCGTCTTCAGCGGGACGCGACGATGATTTTTCTGCAGAGTTACGGGCCATGGGAGAGATTCTAGCGCGAACGCCCTGAGTGCCGAACGGCCGCGCGGAAACCACGCAGAGTCTGCGGATAGAATTGCGCTTATGGTTCTCGAAGACGGCCGCCGCGTGCGGCGCAGTGCGAAGGCCCGCCGCCCTATCTCCTTCATAGGAGTGCTTGGTGAAATCTTCATCACAGCAGGCGTCGTTGTGCTGCTGTTTCTTGTCTGGCAGACCTGGGTTAACAGCTATTTCGTCAGCAACGCCCAACGCGATGATGCGCTTGAGCTCAGCCAAGAGTGGAACAAGGGCGAAGCCCTCACGCTGGCCCCCGACGAGCGCGCCGACCCCGGTGTTCCGGTAGTCGACGAAGCTCCCGCGCAAGCAGTTGCGTTCGGCACGTTGATTGTTCCGCGTTTCGGCGAAGATTATGCGGTTCCGATCGCCGAGAGTGTCAGCCTTTACAGCGTGCTCAACTCTCAAGGTGTTGGCCACTACACCGGCACCCAAATGCCTGGTGAGGTTGGCAACTTCGCGGTTGCTGCTCACCGCACCGGATATGGTGACCCTTTCTTCGACATCGACAAGCTCCAGCTGGGCGACAGCATCTATGTCGAGACTGAAGCAGGTTGGTACCGTTACGTCTACCGCTCGCTCGAATACGTGCTGGCATCTGGCGTTGGCGTGCTTGAGCCCGTGCCTCAGTTTGGCGGCGCCGCGGCCAGCGATCGCATCATTACGCTCACGAGCTGCAACCCCATTCACACCGCAGATGAACGCATCATCGCGTACGGCGTCTACGACACGTGGTACCCGCGTTCCGAAGGAGCTCCTTCGGAGATCGCGGCGATCGCCCTCAATCTTGAAGGAGCTGGCTAATGTACGCTTCCCTCTGGCGGGTGCTTCCTGGCCCCGTAATTGTCCGCATCCTGATCGTGTTGGTGCTGACTGCGGCCATCGTGGCTGCGCTATTCATGTGGGTCTTCCCGTGGGCGTTGCCGCTCGTCACCCCGTTGGATGCGACGGTGCAACAGTGACCCGCATCCTTGTCGTTGATAACTACGACAGCTTCGTTTACACCCTCAACGGGTATTTGCTCGAACTCGGCGCTACAACAGAGGTCGTGCGCAATGACGCTTTTAGCGCGGATGACGCAGCCGCTGTTCTTGCTGACTACGACGCCGTGCTGCTCTCGCCTGGACCGGGCACGCCGGCCGACGCTGGAGTGAGCATCCCGATCGTGCACGCCGCTCTTGCCTCGGGTATTCCGTTGCTCGGAGTGTGTCTCGGGCATCAGGCGATCGCCGAGGCGCTTGGCGCAACGGTCACTCACGCGGCCGAACTCATGCACGGCAAAACGTCGCAGATCGAACACGACGACAGCCTGATCTTCCGTGACCTTCCTCAGCCATTCACGGCGACGCGGTATCACTCGCTCGCGATCGTTGACGGCACTGTGCCAGACGAGCTCGTGGTCACGGCGCGCACGCACGATGGAATCATCATGGGCGTGCAGCACGCGACACAGCCGGTGTACGGCGTTCAGTTCCATCCCGAGTCTGTGCTCACCGAGGGTGGCTACTTGATGCTCGGCAACTGGTTATCTCGGGTCGGGATGACCGAAGCGCCCGCGCTTGCGAAGACGCTTACGCCACTCGTTCACAATTAGAGGAGTCGGCGCGCGCTGCGGCGTACGGTCGAACCTTGCCGCCCTCAGTTAGGCGGCGGCTCGTTGTTGCCGTTTTAGCCGGCGCAGTATTGGAGCGTGATCTCGGACTTCTGAGCTTGGTCGCCGACGATCGATTGGTAGCTGACCGTATTGCCCGAGCATCCGAAGTCCGCATTTAGCTTCACGCTAAGTTGCAGGCCAGTGAGCGTGGTGTTGGCTTCGCCAATGTCTTTGCCGGTGACGTCGGGAACCTGCACGAGTCCGTTGGAGACAACCAAGTTGACTGTCTCGCCTTCACGGATGATCGCGCCGTCTGCATTGCGCTCGGCATCGCCGCGCGGGTCAGAGCTAATAACGGTGCCCTTTTTGAGGTTCGGCGAATAGGTTTGGGAACTTGTTCCGTAGACCAACCCCGCAGACTCAAGGAGTTTGATCGCCGCGTCTTCTTGCATATTGCTGACATTGGGCACAGTCACCGGGGTGCGCCCCAGCGACACCACAACTTGGATCTCGAGACCGAGCGGAACAGTCTGGCCGGGGCCAGGATCCGTGCGGATAATGATGCCCTCTTCGACGGTTTCACTGGCCTGGTTGACGCGTTTGGGAACGAGGTCTAGCTCGGTGAGCTGAGCGGCGCCCTCGTCGTAGGTGAGACTTGCAACATCGGGGATATCTACGGCGCTGGTTCCGCTGAGCTGCGCAGGGGTGAGGCTGAACGCCCAGACCACAACGGAGACGATAATGACGGCCATGAGGGCGATGCCGCCCCAGATCCAGGCAACCGGAGGACGGTTCTGAGTGCGCGGGGTGCGGTCATTCTCATCAACCGCGAGCTGGCGGAACGTGGCGTCACTGCCGGCCGTTGCGTTCGGGTTGACACCGAAGAGCGTGGAATTGAAGTCTGTGGATGCGAGCTGTTTGCGTTCGGGTACGGAACCGGCAGCAGCAGCCTCAACATCGGTGCGGAACTCGGCAGCACTTTGGTAGCGGTCGAAGCGATCCTTGGAGAGCGACCGCAATACGACAGCATCAAGAGCGGGGGAGACCGCGGCCACCATCGTGCTCGGGGGAACAGGCTCGGAGTTGACGTGCTGGTAGGCCACGGCAACAGGGTTCTCTCCCGTGAACGGAGGCTGTCCGGTGAGAAGTTCGAAGAGAACAACGCCGGTGGAGTAGAGATCGGAACGCGCATCCACCCCTTCGCCGCGGGCTTGCTCCGGCGAGAAGTATTGGGCGGTGCCGACAATAGCGCTCGACTCGGCAATCGTGGCAGCAGAATCCGACACCGCACGGGCGATACCGAAGTCCATGACCTTCACTTGGCCACTCTTGGTGACCATGATGTTGCCGGGCTTAATATCGCGATGAACGACGCCAGCGCGGTGTGAGTATTCGAGAGCGGTGAGTACTTGCGACACAATGCGCGCCGACTCGTCGGGGGCAATCGGGCCTTCAGCGACGATGTCCTTCAGCAGCCGACCGTCGACGTATTCCATGATGATGAACGGGATGAGGGTCTCATGACCCGTTTCATCGATTACGGACTCTTCGCCGGCATCGAAAATTCGCACGATAGTGGGGTGCGCCATCTTTGCTGCGTCGTGGGCCTCACGACGGAAACGGGTGCGGAAAGCGGGATCGTTAGCGAGCGAGGGCTTGAGTAGCTTGATTGCTACCCGGCGCCCCAGTCGCGTATCCATTCCCAAATGAACATCGGCCATACCGCCGTGGCCGAGAAGCTCGCCAATTTGGTATCGCCCAGCGAGCTGGCGTACGCCCTGTGCCACGCCTTCGCTCACTGGTTCACTCCTGTTTGTTGTCGCGGTTAGTACCGCCTCAGTCTATCCGTTGCGAGTAGTGATATTGCCTCACGGACTGGCAACGATAGTGACCGTTACAGGTTCGGATGACGGCGATTCAAGATCGGTGCACACGGCGGTGTACGAGATCTTTGTAGTGTCGCCCTCATTTGGCGGCAACGTGATTTCGAACTGGTTCACGCCGGCGGCATAGCTGGAGGCTCCTGCGCTTGGCCCACCGACAACGAGGAAGTTGAACGAGGTGAGGGGATGACCAGCGGGGCAACCCTGATAGGACGTCCACTTCACAGTGACAGGCTCGTCTCCGTAGTACGGGCCGAGTGGAGTCAGGGTCGTTGCAGAAGGTTGCGTCGGATTCGGCGTCACCGCGATCTTGTCGTAGAAGTAGACCGTGATGGTTTCGCCCTTAGAGACGTTGCCGGTCGGGGCTGCCTGGTAGGAGAATCCGACCTTCTCAGACGAAGGCGCTTCGGTGCCGATTTGAGCATCGAGCACGAGTTCCTTGTCTTCCAAGATTTGCGCGACCGCGTCTTGCTTGCGGTCCAAGAGCTCATCCTCACTGAGCGCGACTAGCGTGGACGTGGGTTCTGGCTCGGGAGCTACGGTCTCTGATGCGCTCGGTGATGCGCTTGTCGCGACAGGTTCTTCGTCGCCCGGGCTGGCGAGCAGCGCGATGATCGCACCGATCAAGACAACCGCAAGCAGCGAAATCAACGCAACGATTGGCCAGGTCCACGGATTGCGACGCTTGGTTTCCTCGAGGACCTCACCGGTGGTGACGGCAGCACCGGCCGGGTTCGCGGTCGTGAGAACTCGAGTTGCCTGTGTGTTGTTGCCGTAGTTGAGGCCCACCGTGGCGGCATGAGAGTTATCGCCCAAGATGCCGGGAACAGCGGTGGCCGCAGCAGCGACATCCCCGCGGCGCAACGACTGCGCTGCACGGGACAGATGCGAAGCGGATGCCGGGCGGTCGCCAGGTGACTTAGCCAAGCACGCGTACACAAGATTGCGCACCGGTTCGGACACCGTCATCGGCAGCTCGGGTGGAGTCTCGTTAATCTGTGCCATAGCGATCGCGACTTGCGATTCGCCCGTGAACGGGCGACGCCCGGCAAGAGCTTCGTAGGCGACGATTCCGAGGGAGTAAATGTCAGTCGTGGGGGAGGCGGGGTGACCACTGGCCTGTTCGGGCGAGAGGTACTGCACTGTTCCCATGACCTGACCGGTCGCGGTCAGCGGTACTTGGTCGGCAATGCGCGCGATGCCGAAGTCGGTGATCTTGACGCGGCCTTCTGGCGTGATGAGAAGGTTTCCGGGCTTGATGTCGCGGTGCACGAGACCTGCGGCGTGAGCAGCCTGAAGAGCGGCGGCAGTCTGAGACACGATGTCGAGAACGCGGTCGGGGTCGAGCACGCGTTCGCGCTCAATAATGGCGCTGAGAGCTTCGCCAGGAACGAGTTCCATGACGAGGTAGGCGCTGCCCTCTTCTTCGCCGTAATCGAAGACGTTGGCGATGCCCTCGTGGTTGACGAGAGCAGCGTGGCGCGCTTCGGCGCGAAAACGCTCTAAGAACCCGGGGTCGCCGAGGTACTCATCCTTAAGGATTTTGATCGCAACCGTTCGGCCGATCACGAGGTCTGTTGCTTGCCAGACCTCACCCATGCCGCCAATCGCTACGCGACTGGAAAGCTGGTATCTACCGCCGAATGTGAGTCCACTAGTTGGTCTCATCTGTTTAGCACCGCCTCTAGTACTTGACGCCCAATTGGTGCGGAGAGCCCACTCGATGTGCCGGACTGTCCTAGCCCGCCACCGTCTTGGACAACTACCGCGACAACAACTTCTGGATCATTTGCCGGCGCGAATCCGGTGAACCACAACGTGTATGGCTCGCCTTCTCCGTTTTCTGCTGTACCGGTCTTTCCTGCAACCTCAACCCCATCAATACTGGCAGTGTTCGCAGCACCGTTACTGACCCCATCCACCATCATTTGGGTGAGTGCGGCGGCGGTTTGCGGACTGAGTGCCTGACTGAACAGAGTTGGCTCGAAGGACTGGATGGTTGTGAGATCGGAAGACACGATGCTCTCAACAAGATTGGGCTGCATCAGAGTGCCGCTGTTGGCGATCGCCATCGACACCATGGCCATCTGCAGCGGGGAAGCACGAACGCTGGATTGACCGAAGGCCGAGAGCATCGTCTGGGGAGCGTCAAGAGCGCGCGGGTAAACGCTCTCGGTTGATGCCAGTGGCACGGAGACGCTCTCGTTGAAGCCGAAGAGGTTGGCTTGCTCGCGAATAGCGTTGGAACCGAGCTCTGCACCCAGCTGAGCGAAGGGGATGTTGCACGACAGGCGGATGGCCGTAGCAATTGACGCGGTGCTGCCCGAGCCACACGTCGCGCTGTCGGAGTTGCTGATGACGAAGGTGCTCTCCGGCAACTGCAATTCTGCAGGGTTGGGGAACGTGCTCTCTGCGGTGTAGTCGCCGCTCTCGAGAGCGGCAGCCGCGACAACGAGCTTGAACGTCGACCCGGGAGGGTCCAAAGGTCCGGCAAGCGTGCGGTTGAAGAACGGGTCGTCGGGGTCAGCGAGCAAACGGTCGTACGCATCGATGACCTCGCTCGTGTTGTGAACGGCCAACTCGTTGGGGTCATACGACGGCTTGGACACCATGGCCAAAATTTCGCCGGTATCGGGCTTGATGGCGACAACTGCGCCCTTGAGATCTCCGAGTGCATCCCAGGCCGCTTGCTGAATCACAGGATCGATTGTCAGTTCGACCGCAGCACCCGTAGGGTTCTGTCCGGTGAGGATCGAGTTCACTTGATCAAAGAACTGATCGTTGGAAGAACCACTGAGATAGTCGTTGAGCGAATTCTCCAGACCAGTGTTTCCCTGGTTCAGAGTGAGGTAGCCGGTGATGGGCGCGTACAACTCACCCTTCGGGTAGACCCGCAAGAACTTGAATTCGTCATCGACAGGCTCGGAGTACGCGATCGGCTCGCCGTTGACGAGGATGGGGCCACGCTCGGCCGAATAGCTTGCGTAAAGCGTTCGAACATTGCGGCCATCCGCCTGCAGGCTGTCGGCTGTGACGACCTGAATGACAGAACTTGAGATGAATAGGCTCACGAACATGAGAAGCACGACGGTGCTTACTCGCTTAAGTTCACGGTTCACTGTCCCACCACCAATCGGTTTTCGATCGAAGGCTCAATAACGAGTTGCGGCTGATGACGCACAGTGTCAGAGAGACGCAGCAAAAGTGCTGCAATGATCCAGTTAGCAACCAGCGACGATCCACCGGCAGCTAAGAACGGCGTCGTGAGACCGGTCAACGGAATCACTCGCGTGACACCACCGATAACAACAAACACCTGCAGAGCGATCACGAAAGCGAGACCGACCCCTAAGAGGCGGCCGAAATCATCTTGACCGGCAAAGCCGATGCGGAATCCACGAGACACAAACAGAAGGTACAACGCCAGAATTGCGAAGATGCCGATAAGACCCAGTTCTTCGCCGAGCGACGCCACAATGTAGTCGCTCTCAGCGAGGGGCGTGATCTCGGGACTGCCGCGTCCGAGGCCGGTTCCTATAAGGCCACCGTCAGCGAAACCGAAGAGGCCCTGGACTAACTGGTAACTTCCTCCGGTTGCCTCGTAGACCTCCTGGTTAAACGGATCGAGCCATGCATCGATGCGCCCAGAAATGTAGGTGAGGTAGCGGCTGGCAACAAAAGCGCCGCCCAAGAACATGGCCATTCCGAGCAGAATCCAACTCGAACGCCCCGTGGCGACATAGATCATCACAAGGAACAAACCGAAGTAAAGCAGGGCGGTACCCATATCGCGCTGGAAGATCAACACGAGCATGGATGCCACGAAGACAACGATGATGGGGCCGAGATCGCGGGCACGGGGGAAGGTCATTCCCATAAATTTGCGGCCGACCATGGAGAGGGAATCTCGCGCCGACACCAAATAGCCGGCGAAGAACACAGCGAGGGCGATCTTGGCGAGCTCGCCCGGCTGGAACGAGAACGCACCGATTTGGACCCACAGGCGCGCGCCGAAACGTGTGTCACCGATCACGGGAGCGAGCGGCAGCAGCAACAGTGCGATACCGCTGAACATCGCAATGTAGCGATAGCGCTGCAGGACACGGTGATTCTTGATGATGATCAGCACCGCCATGGCGATGACGATGGCAATGCCGGTCCAGACAATCTGGCGAACGCCGCCGCTGCCCCAGCCGGTGGATTCATCAGCCAAGTCGATGCGGTAGATCATGGCAATACCGAGGCCATTAAGCACCGTAATGATCGGCAAGATCAGAGGGTCGGCATCCCGCGCTGTTTTGCGCAGCGTGATGTGCATTGCGAACACGAGCACACCAAGCAGTCCCGAGAGTCCCAAGACGGTGTAGCCAAGGTGGCCAAGCGCGCCCAATTGCACGAGCGCGATCGCACCCAAGTTGATGCCGATCGCCACAATGATCAGCAGCAGTTCAAGATTGCGCAGGCGGGCAGGAACCCGCAGCTTGAGGCGGATGTTTTCGGTGATAGCTCGAGGGCCGGCTGCAGCCGAGGCCCGAGCATCAGCGCTAGGGGATACGGGCATCAGACAACATTTCTACGATGCGTTGGGCATCCTGGAGGTCGCTCGCGTTGATGGTGTGCTCAACGCTCGTGCGCAAGTAGAGGGGCAAATCGACAACGCGAACGTCGGTGATTTGGTAGACGTGCGACAACGAAATTGGGCCGATGCTCTGCTGCACACCCTGATAAATCGCGACCTTGCCGTCATCCGTGCCCACAAAGTGCTGCTGCTGGGTGTACTGGTAGCCGACAACAAGACCAGCCACGATTGCTGCAATTGTGAGAGTGATGAACGTAATCCACGAAATGCGGCGGCGGCGAACGCGGCGGCGATCCTCGCGGATGATGGCCTGGTAGTACTCGTCAGACTCTGGCTCGAAGTGACTGTCGTCGGTCTGCGTCGCTTTCAACGGGTGCAGCAAGAGGTTCGGCAAACGAACCGGCTTCTTCACGATCGTCGGCTCGAATGAGAGCGGGGAAGCTGCGGAACCAACCATGAGCGGCGGCTCGTGGGCTGACGACGCGTCGTCACCGACATCCACCAACACGACGGTGACATTGTCGGGGGCGCCCTGATCGAGAGCCGCCTGAACAAGACGCTCGGTCGCGACCTGCGAATCGGTTACGCGACGAAGGATTGCCGCGATCTTCTCTTCGGTGACAAAGCTGCTCAGCCCGTCGGAGCACAGCAACCAACGGTCACCGGCCTGCGTGTCAAAAACGTCCGTATCGATCTCGGGCGAAGCATCAACGTCACCCAACACGCGCATCAAGACAGAGCGGCGCGGATGCACGGCAGCTTCTTCAAGCGTGATGCGACCGCTCTCAACCAGACGCTGCACGAAAGTGTGATCGTGCGTCATCTGCTTCATGGCGCCGTTGCGCAGCAAATAGATGCGCGAGTCGCCAATATGCGCCATGCCCATCTTGTCGCCGACACGAACCATTCCACTGACCGTGGTGCCCATACCGGTGAGCTCATTGTGCTCGATGACGGTGTCAGACAGGATGCGGTTGGCGGCGAGTAGCGTGTCGTGCAATACCTGAGCAGCTTCTTCCGCTGTCTCGAAAACGTGGTCGGCTTCTGCAACGTGCTTGATCGTTATCGCCGAGGCGACATCACCACCGGCGTGGCCACCCATGCCGTCCGCAACAATAAATAAATGACTGCCGGCGTACGCACTGTCCTGGTTATTAGCCCGAACCTTACCCACATGGGATGCGGCAGCACTGTTGCCCGAAGTGGCCATTCAATTACCGTCGCAGTTCGAAGCTAGTAGTGCCGATCTTGATCGGCGTATTCAACGGAATCGGCGTCGGAACGCTCACCCGCTGGCCAGCCAAGAAAGTGCCGTTCGTGGAATCCAGATCCTGAACAACCCAGCTATCGGCCCAACGCAACAAGCGTGCGTGATGGGTTGAGGTGTAGTCGTCACGGATAACCAAGCCGGACTCGCTTGAACGGCCGATAGTCAGCTGCTCTTCGGGGAGCGAAATCTCTAGCCCCTCTTTTGATCCAGAAACAATTACAAGGCGCGTGGCATCAAGCGAGCTTCCGTCGGCAGGAGCTGGCGGTACGGGGCGCGTGGGCTGGGCTGCGGCGGGAGCAGGAGCGGTGGGAGCGGCGGCTTGTTGCGCCTGAGCTGCGCTCTGTACGGGCATCCGACGCACCTTTTCTCCGAAGAGATCGGAGCGCAGCGCGTAGACGATAGCGAAGATGAAGCCCCACATGATGGCCAGGAACGCGACGCGCAACAAAAGGAGGGTTAGTTCACTCATAGGGTGAACCCCCCGTCGTCGCGACGATCAGCGGGCTGGTCGACATCTGCAGATTGGGCAAGCACACGGAATACGATACGGGTTCGACCGATATCAATCACGGATTCCGGCGCGAGTGGTGCACGAGAAACAGGAGATCCGTTCAATTTTGACCCATTTGTGGAGTTCAGGTCGTTAACTTCAGCCCGGCTGCCATCCCACAGGATCTCCACATGCTTGCGGGAAATGCCATTGTCGTCGACGGTGATGTCGGCTTCGCTGCCGCGACCGATGATCGTACGGGCGTGTTTGAGGGTGTGACGGGTGCCGTTGATGTCGAGCACCGGAGTCCAGGCCACGGTGCCCTTCACGTTGACGGAATCGACTTCGATCATTCCCTGGCTGAGAGAGTCATCGGGGGCAAGAACGATAGAGATGCCGCCTGAGAACGAATAGTGCTGGGCGGTAGCGTGACGCTGCACCAACTCGGTCAGTTCGGAGATGAGCGTGCTGCCGAGGCCAGCCATGCGCTGATAGTCGCTTTGGCCGAGGCGCACGGTGAAGTTGTTGGGTACGAGGATGCGTTCTCGCGATACAACGGCGGCCTGCGTGTCGAGTTCGCGGCGCAGGGCGCTCGTGATTTCGACGGGTTGCAGACCACTTTTAAAGGTCTTAGCGAAAGCGCCATTGACGGCGCGTTCGAGACCTCGTTCAAAGTTGTCCAGAAGACCCAAAGCTCTCCTCGTTGTGGCTCGTTGTAGTACGTCGATGTTAGCCGGTGCTTGTGGCTAACCCGTTACCCACGGTCGAGCAATTAGGGCAGGAGACCCATCGGGTCAACACGAGTGCCGTTGACGTAGGTCTCGAAGTGGAGGTGGGCGACGGTGACGTAACCGGTGCTGCCGCTCAGGCCGATGGGGGTGCCTGCTGCCACAGTTTGGCCGGGGGAGACCATTTGCGATCCTGCAATCATGTGCGAGTAGAGGGTTGAGACTCCGCTGCCGTGATCGATCTTGACGTACTGGCCCCAGCCGCCACCGTAGGTGACTTGGGTGACAACTCCGGGGGAAGCGGAAACGATTGTCGCCCCGCTGCCGGTCATAATGTCGATGCCGCCGTGGAATTCTGAACCGCGGTAGCCGAAGCCGTCGTTGACGGGAGCGTTGGCGGGCCAGACGGCAAGGAATCCAGCGAAGGCTCCGTCGTAGGTTCCCGCAAATGAACCGGAAGCGCCCGCGGAGTAAACCTCTGCAACGGGCTCTGGCTCAGGCTCAGGTTCTTTGATCGAGAGCTTGTCGCGCTCTGCGGCGCTGATTTCGGTTTCTACTGAAGAAGCAAAGGACTGGATCGGCACACTCTGAACAGGCTCAGTCGTGGCGACGGCAGCAGACTGCTGCAAAATTGCGGATGCCGACGCTGCAGAAGCAGTCGACTCGATATCGCGCGACGAAGGCTCCATGTGTGCTGCGGCTGGAACAGTCACACTCACGACAACAGCCATGATTGTGCTGATGATCAGCAATCGTTTCACGCGGTAACCCCCAGGGGTGTGGTCTGTAGTTCTGTCTGGTTGGACAGATTTTGGATCAAGTCTGGTTGAACCCGTGGCTTTAGGCACACGGACAGCTATCGATTCTATATGACGAAGCTGGGAATCGTCACTGTTGATCTTCTGGGCATGGAATCGCTGAACCACTGGGCGCTGTGATAATCTCACTCAGTTGAGTGTTCAACTCAACCCACGCGTGAGTGGCGGAATTGGTAGACGCGCACGGTTCAGGTCCGTGTGTTCGAAAGGACGTGGGGGTTCAAGTCCCCCCTCGCGCACAGTGAGAAATAGCTCTTGTTGTGGCAGTTCATGCCACAACAAGGGCTATTTTATTTCTGCGGCCGATGTGCTTAAACGCGCCTAGGGTGACGAAGGCGTCTCGAGGTTGACGAACCGAGACGGAACAAGCTCGACTTCAACCACGCTGGGGTCGATCCCGCTCTCGGCGATCTGAGCGGCGAGTTCATCGGTGTCAGGCGCCGGAAGAGGCCCCGTCACCCGCAGGAATACCCGATTGAGACCGGTGTTGACGGTCACCAAATCCCAGCCGGCCTCGTCAGCCCACTGCTCAGCCGCGGCCCGGATCGTGTTTTCTCGAACAGTAGCGGCACCCGTGTTAATCGAAGAGATAGTGAGGGGTATTGCGACCAGCACGAGCATCGTCGTGATCGCGATGCCCGCTTTGTGCTTGTGCATGATTGACATCGCTGGCGCCGAGTTGAGCGCGGGGGAGCGCTGGACCTTGAAGAGCGCCATAACGACGACACCGGTCGCAAGAATGGAGGCGACATTAGTGACGAAGAGCAACAGTGCGCCCAATGACTCTTCGAAGGCGCCTGATTCCAAAGTTAGCCCCGAAACGACGAGCGGTGGCACGAGAGATATCGCAATAGCGACTCCGGGCAGGGTGTCGGAGATATCGCGACGGATGAGAGCGAAAGAGCCCACAACTCCGGTAGCGAGCGCAGCAAGTAGATCGATGAGTCCGGGGTGCACGCGGCCTGCAACTTGATTGTTCGTCGCCGCTACTACGTCATTCGCCACGAGCAGGCCGACAATAAAGCCGATTCCGATCGCTACGGCGGCACCCGTCGCCATGAGCGCAATGGAACGTACAAGGTTGACGCGATCTCCCAGCACAGTAGAGAGCATCGTTCCCTGGATGGGAAGCATCATGGGCGCTACGATCATGGCGCCGATGACGGCAGCGGTCGATTCGGCCACGATTCCGGCGGCGGCGATCGTGGATGCCAGAATCAGCAAAATCCAGAATCTACTCAGCCGTTGCCCACGATCCGTTCCTTCAAAGAGAACCGCGTTTCGCATGTGCTCGATGCCGTTGCGGTTTGTTGGCGGAAGATCATTCGTCACTGCATCCATAATCGGTATCAGGCCCCCTGCCTGCGAACTGCATCCTGAGGATTATCGTGCTGCTTAATCAGTTCTTCTCGTAGACAAGGGTGCCTGCGAAGTAGGTTGAAAGCACTTGAGTGTGCGCCAGAGCTTCGGCGTCTACGTCGTGCGGATTTCGATCGATGACAATCAGGTCGGCGTATTTTCCGACCTCGATGCTGCCAATCTGGTCCTCCGACTGCAACTGCCAGGCTGCGGAGGTCGTGTGGGCCTTCAGCGCGGCGTCGAGAGTGACTCCTTCGGCGCCATCCAACACTCTGCCCGTGTTGCTCCGTCGGGTCATCGCAACGGCCATGTTGCGAAAGGGCTCGAGCGGAGTGACGGTGCCGTCGTTATGGAACGTGGTGCGGATGCCGGCGGCAACAGCGCTCTGAGCATCCGCCCATTTCGTTCCTGGCCCACCGAATAGTTTGTCTACGAGAACATCGCCCCAATAGTGGATGTGGTCGACGAAGACGCTCACGGTAACGCCCAAGGCGGCGGCACGTTCGCATTGTGCCGGCGTGATCGCACCGACGTGCTCGAGACGAAAACGATGGTCGCTGAGGGAGAGTTCGGTGATGACGGCTTCCCACGCGTTGAGGACACTGTCTATGGCGAGGTCGCCGTGCGCATGGCAGGCGAGTTGCCACCCTTGAGCTGCGTAGGCTCGCGAGATTTCACGAAGTTCTTCTTGGGAGAAGTTCGCGGCGCCCCGGTGATGAGGCTTGAGACCCATCGCCGCTGTCGTCGGATTCGTGAGGTAGGAAAAAGAGGTCGCAATATTGCCGACCCAGGGGGATCCGTCGGCCCACGTTTTGATTCCGACCTGTGCAACCACGTCATCGCCGTTAACTCGAGCTACCGCGCTCGTGCCGCCGGGATGCGACATCTCGTACAACCGAAGGCGCGCCGTGAACTCGCTGTGCTCCCTGGCCGCGTCGAGCAGAGCGGTCTGAGCGGGATTCCACGACATATCGCACAGGGTCGTCACGCCGACCGTATTGGCGCGCGTGAGCTCCGCGGTAATAAGGCGACCGAACTCTGCATACGACTTACTGAGGAAGGGCCCCGCGACAGTGAAAATAGCCGCCGTCTCGTGGGCCACGCCCGCCAGCTCGCCGTCTTCATCCCTGCCATAAGATGCCCCGGGTGGATCGGGAGTCTCACGAGTGATGCCGGCCATAGCTGCTGCTGCCGAATTGAAGAATGCGCTGTGGCCCGAATTGTGAACGATCACCAGGGGAACATCGCCGGCGAGCTCATCGAGGCTTGCGCGCGTGGGATCGACGAGCCCCACCTGAAGCAGCGGGTCCCAGCCGTTGGCTAAGACCCCATCAGAGTCGCTAGCGACTGCAGCGCGAATGCGCTTCATCACTTCGTGGGGATCCGTTACGATTACGGGCCGAATGTCGACCACGTTCTCACTCAACAAAACGGCACTCGATGTCGGGTGGCCGTGTGGCTCGATGAGGCCGGGCATGAGCACGCCCTCGCCAAGGTCAACGATTGTCGTGTCAGCGGAAAGCCGTGACCGAAGATCGCCTTCTTCTCCGACGGCGCTTATCCGATCGTCTTCTACAAGAACCGCGCTGGCGCGGGGAGCATCGTCGTTGAGGGTGAGGACCGTACCGACGAATAGCGTCGAAGACATGCCGTTTCCTTTCAGGTGCCGCTGAGTGAGGATCTCTCCAAAACTCTAGCGGCGCTTGATTGGCGGCCGGGGCATCCTCGCCGGGGAAGTCCTTAGCGAACCTGGCGCGAGGTGAATTGCATCTGCGGGTTCGCGTAGAACTCTTGCGACTCGACGAGCTGCAGCTCGCGCTCGCCCGACTCGAGAGTCTTAGCGAGGAGGTCGAAGACGCTGGACGCGGTGCGAGCCAGGGCATCCGCAGCGTCGCCGGTCTGCGTGAAGTGGGCGGTGAAGAGGGCGGCGGTGACGTCACCGGAACCATTGGCCTTCATCGGAAGCTGCGGGGTCTGCACGATCCAGGCTCCGGCATCCGTCACGACCATCATCTCGATGGTGTCGGTCTCACGGTCGGGGCGCTCGACGCTCGTCACGAGAACCGTGCTGGGGCCCATGGCGCGGGCGAGATCTGCGGATGCCAGCGTCGACTCAATGGTGTCGGGCTCGGTTTCGGTGAGAAAACCCAGCTCGAACTGGTTAGGCGTGATGATGTCAGCGACCGGGACCACGCGCTCACGCAGCAGGATCGGGATGGCCGGGGCCACGAAGCATCCGGATTTCGCATTGCCCATCACCGGGTCGCACGAGTAAATTGCGCGGGGGTTCGCTGCCTTGACGCGTGCAACCGTGTCGATGATGACATCGCCGATGCCCTCGCCGCCCTGGTAGCCGGAGAGCACGACATCGATCTGGGGGAAGACGCCGCGATCCTCGATGCCGGCGATAACTTCAGACACATCGCTCGGGTCGATCATCGGTCCGCGCCACGCGCCGTAGCCGGTGTGGTTAGAGAAGTTGACCGTATAAACGGGCAACACCTCAACGCCGATGCGTTGCAGCGGGAACACCGCGGCTGAATTGCCGACATGGCCGAACGCGACTGCTGACTGAATCGAGAGGATCTTCATCCTCTAATTCTCCCACCTTCCACTCTGTGTCTGCTGCAACGGCAGGTGCTATCGCGCGGTTGAAGCGCTCAGGCTGTGACCTCGGTCTTCGCCGTATCGGACTTCGGTGACTTCTTGACGTCGAGCGTCGTCCACGATTTCTTGAGCAGGCGCTGGACTGAGCCGTCGAGCAGCACAGCGACCACCAGAGTGGCACCGATAAGGATGGTCTGCAGGAACTGCGAGACGCCCATGATGACGAGGCCGTTGCGGAGCACTCCCACAAAGAGCAGACCGGACACGACGCCCGTAATGCGGCCCATGCCTCCCTCAAGGGCGACACCACCAAGCAGCACTACCGTGAGGGCCTGAATCTCCATACCGTTGCCTACCGTAGGAGGGGCGGACTGTAGTTTGGCGGCGAGCAGAGTTCCTGAAATGGCGGCAGCAACTCCGGTAGCGACGAAGAGCGAGAAGATCGTGCGGGGAACCCGGATGCCCATGAGGTGAGCGGCCCGCGGGTTACCACCGATTGCGAGCACATTGCGGCCCAGCGAGTTTCTATTCAGGACGTACCACGCCAAGAAAACGCCGACGGCAAGGATGATGATTTGAAGAGGCACGGGCCCGATTGTCATCGTTCCGAGCGCTTTGAAGGAATCGGGGAATCCCACCAGGGTCGAACCCTGCGTGAGGAACAACGCTAAGCCGCCCCACACACTGAGGAACCCGAGTGTGATGACGAGGGGATTGAGCTTGAGGTACGCAACGAGAAGTCCGTTCAGCGCCCCGGTGATCACTCCGACCACAATTGCGGCCGCAAAGCCCCACAGCGCAGAGTTGGTTTCGAGCATCACCATGGCCGATACGACAGCGCTCAAGCTAGCGACGGAACCTACGGACAGGTCGAGAGTTCCCGACATGACGAGGAATGCCAGAGGCAGAGCGATGATTCCCAGCTCAGCGATCTGCAAAAGAATGGTCTGGCCATTTGCAAGGCTGAGGAATCGCGGATTCATCGACGCAAAGAAGATGATCATCACGAGGAGAGCGATGAATGTCCCGTTCTGAGCGAGAGCGATTTTGATGCGGTTCATGCGGGGCTTCTTTCGGCTGAAGTGAGATCAAGAAGGGTGTTGAGGAGGCGCTCTTCGTAGCCTCCAGTGCGGTGGAGTTCCTGGTGGCGGCCGTGGGCCAGCACGTAGCTGCGGTCGCACAGTGAAGCGATTTCGTCGGTTTCGGCTGACGCGATGATGATGCTCACTCCCGTTGCGGCGAGTGCCCGGAGGGCGAGCTTGATGTCGTGCTTTGCGCCGATGTCGACCCCCTGCGTTGGTTGAGCGAGCAGGAGCACCTTGGGGGCAACGGGGAACATCCATCGGGCGAGGAGGTGCTTCTGACGGTTTCCGCCGCTGAAGCTCGCAATGGGAGCGTCGCCATCGGGGCCGACGACATTGAGGGTGTCCCGGATGGTGGCGTACTGCTTCGTCATTGCTGCGCGCCCTAGGCGGCCGCGCCAAGGAAGAAACGTGTTGTCGATTGCACTCATGCCGACGACTAGTCCGTCGACCTCACGATCGGCGGGAACAAGGTGCACACCACTTTTGATCGCATGTTGGGGAGACAGGGCTCGATATCGTAGCCCGGAGAGTGTTGCGTCGACAGCCTTACCGAGGCCGAAGAGTTCGGCAAGGAGGTCGAACTGTTCCCCGGCGGCCATGCCGAAGAGCCCCACGATTTCGCCGTCGCGGAAAACTAATGGGCGATCGTCGTCATTGACCACGAGACGTTCTTCGCCGACCTCGGGATGCCATTCGGAATCGAAGTCGACTTCGGGGGCAAGGGCTGCTGAAAGTGCAGCGAGGCTCATGCCGCTGGCGGAGTGATCCATGACGAGTTCTCCGCCACGCAAAACGACAATGCGTTCGCATACTTCGAGGATGTCGGGAAGACGGTGCGAAACGTAAATGATCGCGGTTCCCTGACTAGCGAGGCGGCGAATGAGGTCGTGCAGCGCTTCCGTTTCGGCGGCGCCGAGGGCTGCCGTCGGTTCGTCGAGCATGAGAACTTTCATCTCACCGGCGAGGTAGCCTCTGGCCAGATCGACGAGTTGGCGTTCGCCTAGAGTCAGCGCACCAACGGGGACGTCAAGCGCGAGTCCTTCCGCGCCGACTGAGTCAAGTGCTTCGCGGCCGCGGCGCAACCGTTCTGCGCGGCCCGGCACATTCGATCGAGCAAGGAACAGGTTGTCGATGATCGAGAGGTTAGAAGCAAGTGCTGGCTCCTGGTGGATGACTGTAATCCCGCTGTGAGCAATCTCGCCTGGTGTAGATCCGGCAGGGATTTTTTCGCCGTCGAGCCAGAGAGCACCTGATGTCGCTGTGGCAGCCCCTGTTGCCACATTCAGCAGGGTGGACTTGCCTGCGCCGTTGTGGCCGAGCAGGCCGACGATTTCACCCGCTTTGATGGAGAGATCGATGCCATCAACCGCGAGAGTTGAGCCGTAGCGCATCGTGATCTTGTCGAAGCGGAGTCGAACGCTCTCAGTGGTGGATGTCATGACTTGCTCTCTTTTAGAAGTCCCGCCGCCGACACCCAATGGAGTCGACGGCGGGACAAGTGCTGCGTGCTTACTGAACGTAGAAAGATTCTGCGTTCTCGGGAGTGACCTGAATCGAGGTCAGCACGGTGTCTTCGAGTTCTTCGCCGGCCGCGGCCTTGAGCAGAAGCGAGGCGTTGCTCTCTGCGAGCAGCTGAGCGGGCAGGATGAAGGCGAAACGCCACATGCTGTTGGCATCCTTCACGATGTCGAGCGTCTCGTTGGTGGCGTCAAGCGAGCCGACGAGGTAGCTGTCGTCATCCGCTGCTACGCCGGAGTCGAGCAGGGCCTGGTAAACGCCGGCCGTGTTGTCGTTGCTTGTGCCCAACCAGATCTTGGTGTCGGGGTCGGCGATGAGCTGGCTCTTGGCGTTGTCGTTACCTTCGGCGCGCGAGATGCCGGGGAGCTCGTCAATTACGGCGTTGGAGGCGGTCTCGAGGAGCGCATCTGCGATTCCCTCGGTGCGACCCTTTCCGAGGTCCGAAGTCTTGTCGGCGATGAGAGCAACCGTTACTTCAGCTTCGTCAGCCATGTTCTCGTTGATCCACTCGCCAGCAGCGGTGCCGAGGAGGCGACCGTCTTCATACGCGTCGATGATCGTGCCGTACTCCACACCATCCCACTTGACGGCGTAGCCGAGAACGGGGATACCGGCAGCTTGAGCGCGCTCGGTTACAGGAACCATGGCGTCACTCTGCACGGGGAAACCCATGATTGCTTTAACGTCGCCGCGCTGGATCCATGCGTCCCAGTCAGAAACTTGAGTTTGGACATCCCACTGTGGGTCGCTCGTCAGGAATTCATACCCGGCGTCTTCGATGATCGGCTGCATGATCTTCAGCTGGTCGTTCCAGATGGTGATGTCCATGCCGGCGAAGCCCATGGCGATCGCACCGTTGGTTGCGGGCGTGCTTGACGAGTCGTCTGCAGCGCTGCTGCAGGCTCCGAGGCTAAGAGCGAGAACGGATGCTGCTGCGACCGTGCTTAGAGCTCGGCGGCGGAAACGTGATGAGGTTATAGACATTGCTGTGTCCTTTATGGGAAGTGATGCTGCGGAAGGACTGCGCCCACTGAGGGCGGGCGCAGATAAAGCGGGCCGTGCGAGAAAAGCTGCGGAGTTAGTGGCTCACAGGGAATGATCAACGACCATGCGGCGGCCAGTGGAGGCTCGCAGATCGTCAATTGCACGGGGTGCTTCGGCTACGGGGATGGTGTCGCCGATCAGCTTGTCGAGGGGAAGTTGGCCGCCTAAATACAGGCGAGCGATCCGAGGAAAGTCGACCTGAGGTCGTGATGAGCCGTAGTTGCAGCCGAGGATACGTTTTCCGGTTGCCACGAGGTGCCAGGTCTTGAAGCCAACTTCAACATCGCGCGCAGGCATTCCCACGAGAACGGCTGCCCCACCCGGCTTCAGGTAGTCAGGAAGGCGAGCGGATGTCGCGGCGAGGCCAATCGCGTCGAACGCGTAATCCACGCCGCCGTTGCTGATGGCCACGATCTTCTCGGCAAGTTCTGGGTCGTCGCCGCGGAGCGTGTGCGTCGCGCCGAATTCTGCTGCGGTCTCCAAGCGGTCGGGGGAGAGGTCGATCGCGATGATGGTGCTGGCGCCCACAAGCTTCAGGCCCATGATGATGGTCTGGCCAACACCACCGCATCCGACGACGACGGCAGATTGCCCTGCGCGAACGTCGGCGGTGTTCATGACAGCGCCTACTCCGGTCGTGACCGAGCATCCGATGAGTGCTGCCACTGCTGCCGGCACTTCAGCCGGGATGGGCACGACGGCCGAGCGGGGCACGACTGCGTAGTCGGAGAACGTTCCGACTCCGAGGTACGGACGGACTTCGTTGCCGTCGGCCGCGGTGAGAGGCGTGGTGCCATCGGGCAATCCGTTGGTTGCAGCTCCTGAGGCTTGGCACAGCCAAGATTGACCGGCGATGCACGAGGCGCAGGTGTTGCAAGGAGCGAACCAGGAGAGCACCACTTGCTCGCCGACCGTGAGGTCGCTGACGCCATCTCCAATAGCTTCGACGATTCCGGCACCTTCGTGCCCAAGAGCGACGCGGTGGTCGAATGGCCAGTCACCGTTGATGACGTGAAGGTCGGAGTGGCAGACGCCGGCGGTTGTCATGCGAACGAGCACTTCACCGGCACGTGGATCGGCGACAGCAACTTCTGCGAGATAGGGCTCGGTGCCGACGCCATCGAAGAGGAGAGATTTCATGTGCGTTCCTGACTGCTGAAAGAAAACGTGGGCAGAGGTGGGGTTCATGAGCAACGAACATTTGTCGTGTCTGATGGCCATGGTTCCGACTGCCAAAACCGTGCGTTCCGGTTCGTTGAAGCAACGCTAGATGTAGCAAAGAGTCATAGGCAATGTCGCATTTGTGCGACTATTCATGATTCAGTGTGCAATTGCCCAAAATTCCGAAGAAATGAATCGCTAGGAATCACTCGCGAAACATGCTGGAAATATGAGTCACGGTGAGTGCAGTACAACTAACGCAATTGCGGCATCCCGGGGAACCGTGATGTCGAGACCCGTGACCTGGCGAAACGTGCTGAGCCGGTTAACAACGGTGTTGCGGTGACAGAAGAGACGTTCCGATGTTAGCTTGATCGATCCAGTCTCGGAGTACGCCAGTACCGCGCGCACGAGGTGATCCCGTTCGTACTGGGTGCACTCGGCGAGAGCTTCGCGAACATCCCGTCCAAAGTCAGGGATTGCGGACGCCAACAAATCTCGGGCCACGGCTAGCCAGGCTTCGTTGGTTCCCAGCATGCGAGGGTGGGACGATCGCGAGGCTTGACGGGCGAAGAGGGCGGCGGCATCTGCAGCCGCGGGGACGTTCGCAAGGCCGATCACTTCGTCGATGTAGCCGCCGGGGAGGTTGGCGAGTTCTTCCGCGACGGACGTGCTTGCAGTGGGGGTGCCCTGCTCGCGAAACATGCAAAATCCATCGCCACGGTCATACCCAAACCAACTCGACGAGATTGTTCCTCTCGCGAGTTGCAGTTGAAGTTCCGCTACGCCTTCGCCCACGACCAGCACAATCTCGAACTGCGCAGCGGCGGAGACGCCAAGCCCATCCGCGATCTCCGCGACCAACTCGGGGCGGGTGAGGTCGCTGGTGAACAGGCGCGACACGTGGCGCGCGGTGAGTAGGCGAGAGTCGCGGCTCAGGCGTGCTTGTTCCGCTAAGAAAGACTGCTGCACTTCGCTCACGTAGTCCTCAACGGTGGTCAGCACGCGTTCGACGTTGCGCACAAGCAGAGCGTCCGAGTCTGGGCCGGCATGCCGTTGAAGGGAGTACCAGAGCACCCGAAAGTCGAGACGGATTGCCTCGAGGAGCACATCTTCGGGAACGCCCTGACGCGCTCGCCGTGCTCCAAACTCGTGAGAGAGGGATTTCAATTCCTGGGGGAGTGGCTTATTACCCAGCTTGTGAAGCAGCATGGTGAGCGTGTCATGCGCGGTTCGCGTGAGGTCGCTTTTATCAACCATCCGCGGTTCGTAGTAGTCAGCTTCGGCGAAAAGCTTGAGGAAGTCGGCGACGATTTCCTCAATGTGAGCAAACAAGCGATCGACGAGACTCGACCACTCCTCATCCACTGCGCTTTCGACCCGTGTCGGTTTAGTGTCTCGTGCCTTCATCGCAAACCCCGATCAGGGCCAAGCCCCGTGCTTTGGTGATCTGCACAGCCTATTGCGTATTCTGATCGCAAAATCCCATTGATAGTGACTTTCTGCACCGGTTAACTAGGGCCACCAATGTCGGGAAGTTCCGGCATCCATTGACGTCGACTTCGATTCCCTATCTGAAGGTGGCCCTGTGCTCATCGACACC
Source organism: Salinibacterium sp. NG22 (assembly GCF_015864925.1). Lineage (NCBI taxonomy): Bacteria > Bacillati > Actinomycetota > Actinomycetes > Micrococcales > Microbacteriaceae > Salinibacterium > Salinibacterium sp. NG22. The sequence goes on from NZ_JADYWG010000001.1 coordinate 1,773,274, forward strand.
ATTATCGAAAACGCGAAGATTGTCACGATGGACGAGGCGCGCCCGCGCGCCCACAGCATCGGAATCAATCACGGTGTGATTGTCGGAGTCGACGACGAGTTGACCGGAATCACAGCGTGCAACCGCATCAACGCGCACGGTGCGACCGTGGTGCCCGGCTTCAACGATGCTCACGCACACAGTGTCTGGTTCGGGCTCACGCTCATCGAAGCCGATGTGAGTGGCGCGACTGCTCTGAACGATATTTACGATGTGATTGCCGCAGCCGCCGCACGCTCGGAAAGCGACGGCTGGATCATCGCAAGCGGCCTCAACCACCACGCGACCGGCGGCCAGTACCCTGACCGGGATGCCCTCGACCGGGTTTCCAACGGCCGGCCGGTGTGGATCAAACACAGCTCGGGTCACGCTTGCGTGCTCAATGGTGTGGCGCTGAAACTCGTCGGTGCTGAGAACTCAGCACCACCGGTGCCCAGCGGAGGACGCGTCGTCGTCGACAACGCTGGCCGCCCCACCGGGCTGCTTGAAGAGACCGCAATGAGTCTCGTTCAGGCCCTCGTGCTGCCGTATCCATTGACGGTGATTGAGGACGCTCTGGCGAAAGCCACCACTCAGTACGCTCGCGAGGGCCTCACAAGCGTGACGGATGCCGGTATCGCCGGTGGCTGGATCGGGCACAGTCCCCGCGAATTCGCCGGCTATCAGAATGCTAAAGATGCGGGAACGTTGCGCTCTCGCATGCAAGTGATGATCAGCCTGGACGCGCTTGAGGAGCTCCCCGGGCACAGCGAAGACTCCGCCGGAGTGGGACTCTCTGCGGGCATCCGTTCTGGAGCTGGCGACGAGTGGTTACAGATCGGCCCCACCAAGATCTTCACTGATGGCTCGCTTCTTGCTTCCACAGCGCTCATGACCGAGCACTACGAAGGCGCCGCCCACAACCACGGTTACCTACAGGGAGACCCGGACTCATTGCGGGAGCGCGCGTTGGCGGCTCACCGCACGGGATGGGCGCTCGCATTGCACGCCATCGGCGATGGGGCCTTGGATTTTGCTCTCGACATTCTGGAAAGCGCGCGCAAAGATACGTCGAGTCACGGAATGCCGAACCGAATCGAACACGGTGGCGTCATCCGACCCGATCAGATGCAGCGACTGGCTGAATCGGGCGCGAGCGTTGTGCCGCAGCCACACTTCATCCGACTATTCGGGGACGGGATGATCGAACGCCTAGGCGCCGAGCGGGCGCAATGGAGCTATCGCGCCCGTTCCTTCCTCGACGCCGGCGTCGTGCTTCCCGGAAGCTCGGACCGCCCGGTTGCCCCTGGTGCACCCCTCGCAGTGATGCAGTCCTTCGTTGAGCGGCTGACCCAGTCGGGAGCGAGCTATGGCGAGGGGGAGCGAATCACGGCCTACGAAGCACTGCGGGCGTACACCGTCGGTTCTGCAGCAGCCACAGGGTGGGCTTCTCGCAAGGGCACGCTGGCGCGCGGAATGCTTGCCGACCTCGTGGTGCTGGGAGATAGCCCCGTGGATGTTCGGCCCGACCAGATTGGTCAGATTGAGGTCGTTGCAACCATCGTCGGCGGGCTAGTGAGCCATGACGCCAGTGGCCTGTTCTCGGCTGTTTCCTCCGTAACAGAACTGCGGGAATCAGCGCGGCGCTAGCGTAACGCGGTTGGGCGGGCTCGAGCGGCATCCGCGCTGGAGCCGTTGTGTGAGGTTGCTTCGGCACGGCTAGCATTGCGCGCCAAGATGTAGAGCGACGCTTCTGCCGGAAGCCGCAGATCCAAGCCGGTGACTCGTTCGAGGCTGTCGAGTCGGTTGGTAATGGTGTTGCGGTGGCAAAAGAGCGCCCGCGAAGCCAAGGCGATAGAACCGCTTGTCAGAAATTCGTCTGCGGTGCGCTCGAGCACGGCACGCTCAGAAGCGGGCAGTTTTAGGAGTGCGTCGACATGGCGTTGGTGAATTATCCGCCCAGTATCGAACGGATTCTGAAAGACAGAGACATGCCAAAAGTCGGTGACATTTACTAGGCGAGTATCGCTGGGCGGCAAAACTAGCGCCACCGCCTGGGTGACCCGAATTGCGGCCGGAACTGACGAGATTCCGGGGATACCGTCGAGCATCAGAACTTTATGTTCGTGCGTGATCGCGTTGAGCGGCATGGAGCCCTCACGTGGCATCTGCGCTATGAGCACCGGTCCGGACTCGGTTTCGTGCTGGTGGGCGACGATCCCGGCCCGGTGCAAAGTATCGTTCAGGCGATCGAGCGACTCATCCACTCTGTCGGCGTGCGTGAAGATCGTGAAATCGCTTTCCGGCGCGAACGACAACACCGCACACGCCCGAGTATTGAGGACGTGGTTCTTACCGTCAGTTTCGAGGAGGCGAGTAAACCACAAGCGTCGCTCATCCTGACGCACTTGAGCCATGCCAAATTGTGTGGCGGTGTAAGCACTGGTGAGTTCTTGGCTGTGCCGCTCAATCGCATCCCAAATTCTCGGGACGCTGTCGAACACTTCACGCATTTCGACATCGGTGGTGTGTGTCGAGATTGCCTCCCACATCACGCGGTAGTCGAGACGGATCGCCGACATCACATCCACGAGGGGAATTCCTTGCAGCGCCCGAGTGTGGCCGACGCGCTCCGAGACGTCACGGGCTTCGGAGGGGATCTCATGCCCGCCGATGTCTGTGAGAAGGCGGATGAAGATCATCCGGCAATCGGCGATCACACGATCCAAGTCGACGAGGCCCTCTGTGTACACCTCGATCGTGCCGAGCTGAACTGTCCATCGTTCAACGAGGGTGTCGACTTCACTCAGGCACGCCCTGGTGGCGCGGGAGAGGATTGTGGGCACAGAGAGCTCGGTCAATTTCAATCACATTTCGAACAGATTTCAGTCTGTGCAGATGCACACAATGTCTGCTCAATGATACGCGTATCCGTGATTGCTGGAACTCAACATCGTTGGAATCATTGATTCACCGGTTCTATCGTCAGCAAACCCTGACCGCACACGCCTCGTTATCGAGGTGTGCAAATGGTCAGAGGGATCCTGGCGGGGTGAACAGTTCTCCCGAGATCGCTCGCCGACTTCAGCGGAGCAGCAGGAAAGCACAAAGAGGGCATTCGCCTTGAGCGCTCTTGCCACAAACGAAGAAGGGACCCGTCCCCGTGGACGCTAACGACATCACCACCGACGCCGCATTCTTGGCCGACTTTGCCACCATGAGCCTGTTCGGAGCCACCGGATCCGGTGGCGTTGACCGTCAGGCCGCCAGCGCTGCCGATATCGAACAGCGACGTTGGTTCGCTGGGTTGCTCGAATCTCACGGATTCACTGTGGAGTACGACCGCATCGCGAACCAGTTCGGTCTTCTCGAACTGGTGCCCGGTGCTCCCTACGTCATCGTCGGTTCTCACATGGACTCGCAGCCGACCGCCGGCAAGTACGACGGCGCGTACGGTGTTCTCGCTGCTGCGCACTCGGCCTTCCGCCTTAAGGAAGCGTGGGAGCAGGGTTCGGTTACTCCTGCCTACAACCTCGCAGTCGTCAACTGGTTCAACGAAGAGGGTTCACGCTTCGCGCCATCGATGATGGGCAGCTCGGTATATACCGGCAAGATGGCGTTGGAGACGGCGCTCGCCGTCACCGACCACCTCGGCGTCACGGTTGAGGAGGCGTTGGCTGACACTGGCTTCGTGGGCACGGGTGATGGTCCTCAGGCCGTTGGTTGTGCAGAGATCCACATCGAGCAGGGCCGTCTCTTGGAAAATGCCAAGGTCACGATCGGCCTGGTCACGGCCACCTGGGCTGCCAGCAAGTACCGCATTGTGATCAACGGTGAGCAAGCTCATTCCGGCGCGACTGTAATGGAGGATCGTCACGATGCCCTCTTCGGCGCTTCGCTGCTCGTAGTCGCTGCTCGTCGTCTCGCCGACCGTTTCCCCGGCAGCCTCCACACTGCTGTCGGTCAACTGGATGTCTACCCCAACTCGCCTGTTGTCGTAGCCTCACGGGTCGCCCTTCTGCTCGACCTGCGGTCAGGCGACGAAGCAGTTCTGAAGGAAGCCGATGAGATTCTCGCCAGCACCATTGCCGAGATTGAAGCGGATGCCAAAGTCTCGGTCGACATCGATTTGTCGCACTCGTGGGGCATCAATCCTTACCAGTCTGAGGGCGTCGACGTCAGTCGCTCCTCGGCGGAAGCACTGGGCCTTTCGCACATGGACATCATGACTGTTGCCGGTCATGACTCGACCAACATGAAAGATATTGTTCCCACCGTCATGCTCTTCGTTCCCTCGGTCGACGGAATCTCTCACGCTGAAGGCGAGTACACCACCGACGAAGACCTCGTGGCCGGTCTCGCTGTTATCGCTGAGGTGACTCGCCGTCTGGTGGCGGGAGAGCTCGCGCCGGTGGCATCCGATTCAGTTGACAAGGAACTTTCATGATCGACTACGCGGTCACAGACCCCGCTACCGGTCTCGTTGTCAAACGCTACGAGACCGCGACCGACGCACAGGTAGCAACGGCTGTCGCTTCAGCAGGCGAGGCCTATCGCCAGTGGCGTCTCGTTCCTATCGCGGAGCGTGCGGCAATGCTGCGGAAGGTTGCTGATCGCTACGCTTCCGATCGCGAACGGCTTGCTGAGATAATCATCCGCGAGATGGGCAAGACCACCGCGGAAGCTCTTGGCGAAGTTGACCTGTGCGTGAGCATTTATGCTTTCTACGCCGACAACGCGGAGGCGTTCGCGGCTGACAAGCCCATAGATGTGGCATCCGGTTCGGCTTATGTTCGCAGCGAACCCATTGGCGCCCTTCTGGGCATCATGCCGTGGAACTACCCGTACTACCAGGTCGCCCGTTTTGCGGCGCCGAACCTCGCATTGGGCAACACGATGCTGCTCAAGCACGCCCCGAGCTGCCCAGAATCGGCCGAAGCTATTGCCGAGATCTTTGCGGATGCCGGATTGCCGGAAGGCGTGTACGTCAACGTTTTCGCCACCAACGAGCAGGTCGAGACGATCATCGGGAGCCCCGTTATTCAGGGTGTCTCGTTGACCGGTTCTGAGCGTGCTGGGCGTGCCGTCGGCGCGATCGCGGGCCGCGAGATGAAGAAGCTCGTTCTTGAGCTCGGCGGATCGGACCCGTTCATTGTTCTTGACGATGCTGACCTCGATGCAGCTATCGCCGGTGCGGTTGCAGGCCGGATGGGCAACGCCGGTCAAGCCTGCAACGCCTCGAAGCGCATCATTGTGCTCGATGCGATCTACGACCGTTTCGTTGAGGGTTTCGTGGCTCAGGTTCAGGCGCTGAAGGTGGGTGAGCCTAGAGAGGGAGGCGTCGCCTTCGGCCCCCTGTCATCCGAGGCCGCTGCTGCTCAGGTTGTTGGTCAGGTAGAGGATGCGGTCGCTAACGGCGCAACGCTCCTCACTGGCGGTGGTCGCATCGATCGCCCCGGTGCCTATGTGCAGCCGACCGTCATCGCGGATATTCAACCAGGCACCCGCGCCTACAGCGAAGAAATATTCGGACCGGTCGCTGCCGTGTACCGGGTTGCGGATCAGGATGCCGCTATCCGCCTCGCCAACGATTCGCCGTACGGACTCGGAAGTGTGATCTTCACTACTGACGACGTGCGAGCTCAGGTTGTTGCCGAACAGCTCGAAGTCGGCATGGTCGCAATCAACGCCCCGTCGCAAACCCAGGCCGACCTCCCCTTCGGTGGAGTGAAGTCATCAGGAATGGGCCGAGAGCTTGGCGAATACGGCATGGCCGAATTCGTGAACCGCAAGCTCATCCGTCGGGCGTAGTTTCGCGAGTGGGGGAGTGGCCGCGTCGCGGCTGCTCCCCTTTTCTGTTTTCCTGACTAGCGGCGCCCGAGCTCCACGAGCTTGCGCTCGCGCATCGCGAGGAACAGCGGGAAGGTGAACGCGAAGGCCGTGATGCCCGACAGCACGATGTAGAGCCAGGCCCGCTTCATCCCGAGTCGGCGCGCTTCGATGATGATCAGGATGCTGCCCGCAACGGCCACGACGAGAAGGTCGACGCCGAGCGAGTTGACGGCCGGGCCGCTGCCGAACCAGTCGCCGAGGTAGTCACGCATCTGCACGATTGCCAGCGCGTTGAAGATCCACGTGCCGACCAGACCGACGACGGAGAGCACCGCAAAAGTGATCGCGGTCGCATTCCAGTGGCGGAGAAGAGCGGGACGCTTACGGTCGTGGGGTTGAGGGGACATGCTCCGTAGACTCTCGCACCACAAGCTCTGGGCGCAAGAGAACCGAGCTGCCCGGGTCGGTCGACTCGTTCGAGCCGCGCTCGACAGCCTCCGAAACGGCAAGCTGCGCCATCCGCGTGATGGGTTGGCGAACGCTCGTCAGTGGCGGGTCATAAAGGTCAGCGAGGATGATGTCGTCAAAGCCGATCACAGAAACATCGCGCCCGACCTTGAGCCCCAAATCGCGCAGGCCGCGGCAGAATCCCAGTGCCGTCATGTCATTGATCGCTACCACCGCAGTGGGGGCATTCTTCGGGTCAGCGAAGAGGTCGCGTGCGGCAGCCCGCCCCACTTCGGCAGCTTCGACGTCGCCGAAGTGTGCGGCATCCATCCCTGTCCATTGCGGCATGTCAGCGACCGAGAGTCCAGCAGCTTCGATGGCATCGCAATACCCGCGGTAGCGCGCTGAACGGTTGACCGAGCGAATCGAACCAGACACAAAAGCGATGCTGGTGTGACCCAATTCCAGAAGGTGAGCGGTGGCGACCTGGCCGCCCACGTTGTTGTCGATGCTGATGCTCACCACCGATTCAGGATCGTTCGGTTGAGCTGGTCGATCAAAAGTGACAAGACGGAGGCCCTCGGCGATCACATTGCTGACGTGATCGAGCGACGGCAATGAGGTGCAGAGGATGATGCTGCGCACGCCGTCTTCCCACAACTCTTCGACATAGCGGCGCTCGCGTTCGGGATCGCGCTCGCTGTTGCAGAGCAGAACGCTGCATCCCAAAGCCAGCGCTGCCACCTCAACCTCGTGAGCGAATGCTCCCCAGAATGGGTTGCCGACAGATGGCACGACGAGGCCAACGGTTTGAGTTTTGCCATTGCGCAACTGGCGGGCCGCACGGTTGGGCCGGTAGCCGAGTTCTGAGATCGCCGTCTCGATGCGTGTTCGTGTCGCAGCGACCATTCGACCCTGACGGTCGTTGAGGAAGTTGGAGACGGTGCTGGGGGAAACGCCAGCGGCCTGCGCCACATGCTGGATGGTTACTCGAGCCACGTGACCTCCTTTGGTTGATGGCGATCCTGATGATCGCTGTTTCAGTGTAACGATTTATTAGTTTTCGGCAAACGGCCTCTGAACCACTCGCGCCAGCGTAGAACCTATTCAAATAAAACCTATTGACGTAACGAGACAGACTCGTCTATGGTCAGTGCATCGTTACACCGATTTCACCCACCCCCCTAGGAAATCGGCCAGGAATCGAATGAGCCGACGACGACGTCGCGGAACGAAGGCACTGGAGCCGTCGCTCAATCTCAGCTTGAGAGGACATGCACATGGAAGTGAAGTCACGAATGCGCCGCACAGCATCGGTCGCGATGGTGGCCCTGTTGGGTCTCGGTCTCGCCGCCTGTTCAGCAGGAGAAGCAGACGCTGATCTCAACCCCGACGAGGTTTCGGGCGAGATCAGCCTGCTCACCCCCATCTTTGAAGGAAGCCCAGGGCAAGACCTTCTCGAAGACGAGCTGCTTCCGCAGTTCTACGAGGAGTACCCCAATGTCACGGTCAACGTGGACTACACGACCTATGGCAACCTCAACGAGAAGCTCACGACGGCTGTCGTCTCGGGCCTCGTGCCCGACGTGATGCTCATGGGCGTCGGCTGGATCGAAGCCTTCGCCGACAAGGGAGTACTTGCCGACCTTGGCGAACTCGGCTTGAGCGAAGACACCCTCAAGGAGAGTTACACCGACGAGATCGTCGAAGCCGGCATGTGGGACGGCAATGTCTACGCCGTACCGATCATGCTCGACACTCGCTTCGGAGTCGCTCGCATGGACATCCTCAAAGAAGCTGGTTACGACAGCCCGCCCTCCTCGTGGGAAGAGCTCATCGAGATCGCCGAAGCGACCACCGTGCGCTCATCCAACGGTTCGCTTGAGCGTGCAGGCTTCGACATGATGTCGCTGGATGCCCGCCAAGCCTTCGAAACGATTCTCTTCTCGGCCGGCGGCGAACTCTTCAATGACGACGCAACGGCACCCGCCTTCAACAGTGATGAAGGTGTTGCGGCTCTTGGCCTCATGGCTGACCTCGTGAACAAGTACGAAGTTGAAGACATCGGCTTCACGTCGACGGATGACATCGTGAACCCGCTCATCAATGGTCGGGCCGCAATGGGCATCGCTCATAACAACCTGTGGACGCAAGCGCTCGAAGCGGATGAAACCGTGCTCGACAACCTTGAGCCCTTTGTGATTCAGGGCGAAGCATCCGGCATGTTCTTCGGCGGAACCTTGGCGACTGTTGCCAACAACTCGAAGAACCCGCAGGCAGCTCGCGCACTCCTCGAGTTCCTCTCGAGCCCTGACGCAGCACTCGCGGCCAACGAACAGCGCGGCAACGTGCCGGCTCTGACCGAACTGCTCGACTCTGACTACGTGCAGTCGAACCGTTTCGTGCAGTTCGCCATGGAGAACTTGGATGTCGCCCAGCGCGAGGGTGGCCCGTCACAGTGGCTTGAGGTGCGTGGCGATTTCGCCCCCGCAGTTCAGGGCGCTCTGCTCGGACAGAAAACTCCCCAGGAAGCACTTGACGATCTCGCTGCTCTCGTTCAGACAGCAATAGACCGCTAGTTCCTCCCCTGAGTGCCCGGGCGACCAACCCGCCCGGGCACTACCTCCCCAGACTTCAACCACACGAGGGCGTGATGACCACTACAGAGCGACACCCCATTCGCAGCGCGGAAGCGGCAGCGAAGCAGGGTTCCCCATCCACCGCACCGAAGAAACGCAAGCGGATCAGTACCGCGGAGAAGAAGCGTCGCCGTGCTGGCTGGCTGATGATCACGCCATCGGTGATCCACGTAGGACTGTGGACACTGATCCCTGTTATCGCGACCTTCTATCTTTCGTTCACTGACTACGGCATCTTCGAAGCGCCGAAGTGGATCTGGTTCGACAACTACGTCGAAATGTTCAACGACGCCGTCTTCATGCAGTCCATCGGCAACACCATTTGGTACACGTTCTGGACAGTGCCCGTATCAATGGCCGTCGCTGTCGTGGTGGCCGTGCTGCTGAATCAGGGCCTGAAGCTGCAGAAGTTTTACCGCACCGCCTTCTTCCTTCCTCAGGTCACCGCCACCGTCGCCATCGCGATGGTGTGGCTGTGGATCTTCAACCCGCAGTACGGTCTGCTCAACGCCATGCTGGAAACGATCGGCATTCCCGGTCAAGCCTGGCTCGTCGACCCGCAGTGGGCGCTGCCCTCGGTGATCTTGGTCGGCGCGTGGCAGGGCATCGGAATCAAGATGCTCATCTACATCGCGGCACTGCAGAACATTGACGAATCGCTCTACGAGGCAGCATCGCTCGACGGCGCATCCTCCATTCGCAAGTTCTTCAGCATCACCGTTCCGATGCTCAAGCCGGCCACGTTCTTCGTCTTCATCATCTCGATCATCGGCGCCTTCCAAGTGTTCGACCAGATCTACGTGCTCACCGACGGTGGCCCCGCGAACGCCACGACGATGATGACCTACGAGGTCTACCGCTCGGCGTTCCAAGAATTCCGGATGGGAATGGCATCCGCTCAGTCGGTCGTGCTCTTTGCCTTCCTCCTCTTTGTCACTCTCATTAGCCGTCGCGTCACCAAAGAAGAGGACTAGTGATGACTCTCCCTACTATCAAAGCCCTCGCGATCAGCGAGCAGGTCACGGTTGTTCCGCGCAAGCGGTGGTTCCACCACGCGAAGGGCCGTCAAGCGGCGCTCATCAATGTGGCGCTGATCCTCGGCTCGATCACCATGCTGGTGCCGTTCCTGTGGATGGTGCTCACGAGCCTCAAGTCGCCGGCCGAACTGGCACAGTTTCCGCCCACGTTCTTTCCGCAAGAGTGGATGTTCAGCAACTACGCGGCGACTCTGGATGCTGCGCCGTTCGGCCTGTACTTTCGCAACAGCTTTGTGATCGCCACCACTCACACCCTCATCACTGTCGTGTTGGGCTCCATGGCGGGGTACGCGCTGGCGCGTATTTACTTCAAGGGGCGGGAGGCGATCTTCCTCGCTTTTATCGCGATGCTGATGATCCCCACCTACACGAAGATCGTTCCGCAGTTTCTCCTCGTGAAGTTCATGCCCCTGTTCGGTGGCAACGACATCCTCGGCCAGGGCGGTAGCGGTTGGCTCGACACCTGGTGGGCGCTCATCATTCCTGGTGGGCTCAGCGCTTCCGCTATCTTCCTGTTCCGTCAGTTCTATTTGTCACTGCCGAAGGACTTGGAAGAGGCAGCGCGTATTGATGGCCTGGGAGAGTTCCGCATCTTCGCCCAGATCTACACGCCGCTCATCAAGCCAGCGATCGCGACCGTCGGGCTGCTGACGTTCCAAGAGAGCTGGAATAACTTCCTGTGGCCCTTGCTCGTGACGACCAGCAGCGATCTGCGCGTGATTCAGGTGGGGCTCGCAGTGTTCCAGCAGCTCGACAACACGCAATGGCAGTACCTGATGGCCGGAACGACGATGGCGACGGTGCCCATGGTGGTGCTGTTCATCTTCGCCCAGAAGTACTTCATTCAAGGCTTCACCAACGCTGGCATCAAGTAGCGGAATAGCACGGTAGCCACCCTGAACGACTGGCGGCACCGCACGAACCTTCGACTAATCAACACCCAATCAATAGATAGGCACGGTAATTAGACATGAGCATTGACCTCACCGGACGACGCGCACTCGTAACAGGCGCAGGAGCAGGAATCGGCGCGGCCATCGCGAAAGCACTGGCGGCAGCAGGAGCTGACGTCGTGGTGCACTACGCGAACAGCGAAGCGGGAGCCACCGCCGTCAAGGAAGAGATCGAAGCGGGCGGGCATCGTGCGCTCGCTGTGCAGGCTGACCTCACCGACTCGGCGCAGGCAACAAAGTTGGTGGATGCCGCAGTCGAGTTCCTTGGTGGCCTCGACATCCTCGTCAACAACGCCGGTCACTTGGTGGGTCGCGCCACAATCACCGAGACCACGGATGAGCGCTGGAATGAAGTCATGGATGTGAACATTGCGAGCACCTTCTTCACGACTCGCCAGGCCCTCCCCGCCCTCGCTGAGTCGGAGCACGGCCGCATCATCACGATGGCATCTCTCGCTGCCGAAAACGGTGGTGGTGCTGGATCGGTTGTCTACGCAACCTCGAAGGCTGCCGTTGTCGGTTTCACGCGTGCTCTCGCCAAGGAGATCGCCGGCAAGAAAATCACCGTCAACGCTGTTGCTCCTGGATTCATCGGCGAGACCGCCTTCCACGAGACCTTCACTCCGGGCGAAGCCCAGAAGAACATCGTGGCGGGCATCCCGCTCGGTCGGGCTGGCACCGCCGGTGACGTTGCTGACGTTGCTCTGTTCCTGGCATCCGACCTCTCGTCGTATGTCACCGGCCAAGTTGTCGACATCAACGGAGGCCTCAACTTCCGATGAGTTCAGTTCCGCAGCAGCCGGGCGGGTGGTGGCATGACTATGTCTGCCCCACTCACGGCGTCGAGTTGGGTGCCCGTGAGGGTAACGAGTTTTTGTGCAGTTACGGCTGTCGCCTCACCGGCGACAAGATCGAAGCGGCCTGGCTCGCGCTTGAACATCAAGCCCTGGCTCGGGTCGCCCGGGTTGCTGCGCGACGGTACGCGCTGCACGGTGACGTCGCCGATCGTGAGCGTGCTGTCGAGCTCGTGCTCGATTACGCCGCACTGTACGACCAGATTTCGGCCGGCGGCTGGAGCGAACGCAGTGAATCGTGGATGCTGCGCGGCAAGCTTTTTGCCCAAGCACTCTCTGAGGCGCAGTGGGCCGTTGGCTTCGCGGATGCGATCATCACGCTCGGCCCGATCCCTGAACTTCAAGAGTCGGCAACCCTCAACCGCACTCTCGAGGGGCTCGCTGACACGCTGGCCGAGTCGCGCCGCATCCTCGTCGAAGACCGCAACGACCAGCGCAGCAACTACACCGCGTGGTTGGATGCCGCCGCTCGGCTCATCGCGTTAGCCCGCGAGTCGCTGGGTGGCGAGCCTGTTGCCGCACACTTCGCGACCGCGATCGTGGATCACCTGCAGCTTGCGGTGCGTTCCGACGGCTGGGAGTGGGAGGCATCCACCTACTATCACGTGTTCGTTTTGCGGGCGTATCTTCTGGGCTTGCATGGGCTCGACCCGCAGCAGGTTGCGACTGAGGTTGTTGACACGTTGCGCCGAATGATCGACGTGCTCGTGTCGATTGCCGCCCCTGATGGATTTTTGCCCGCGCTGCACGACGGCCCCTACGACCGGGTCGCCATGCACCGCGAAGTGCTGGAGATTTGCGCCCTGGGCGCTCAGTTCTTCAGCGATACCGGCCTCGCGACTGTGCAGTCGTGGGTCGTCGAAAGACTTGGTGCTGACCATGACGGTCTCGAGTGGATGCTCGATGGCTGGTTCGGGGGAGCACCGCTTGACCGCGCACCGGTGGTGGTCGGTTCGCGAGCATTCGAGGATGCCGGGTATGTCGTGTTGCGTGATTCACGCAATCGCATGGTCGGCATCCTCGATGCTGGACCGCACGGCGGAGCCCATGGTCACTTCGACAAGCTCGCGCTCTATCTCTATGGGGATGGCCTGCGTTGGCAGCCAGCCCCGGCAGTTCCTCCGTACGGGCACGCACTGCGTCATTCCTATTACGCGCGCACGATCGCGCATCCGACGGTGCGCGTTGACGGCGCCGACCAGGTCGAATCGACCGCCGAAATCAGCGCGTGGGATGCTGCAACTTCCCGCGTCACGGCCGTGACGACGACCGCGATCGAGGGCGTGCGCTTGAGCCGCACGGTGCAGCTCTCCGACGGATTGCTGGTGGATGTCGTGCACGTCACGTGCGACGACGGCGCACCGCACACGATTGCGCTTGGCCTTCGCCCTGCCGTCGATTTCAGCGTCAGAGTTGTCGGCGACTCGTGGCGTTCGACATGGGGTGCTGGTGCGGGAGCGACTGGTTCGCCCGCGGGCGCGCACGCTAAAACTCGCGAGCAGACTCTGCCGGCCTTGAACGGCTGGCACTGGGCCTCCGGCGAAAGCACACTCGACCTGCATGCGGGTCGCGGACCCTCCGACGATCCGAGCCGGCTCCAAGAAATCGGCGACTGGGTGACGACGGCTCCGGCCGCGACTTTCGTGAGCGTTTACAGCTTCGATCCCGACGCCACCATCGACTCCATTGAGACCCATATTTCCGATACCTCTGTGGTGATTGAGATCGCCACCGCTGACCACGACACTTCCCGAATAGAGGTAGCACTGTGACCACCCCCATGCTGATTGGTAGCCGCGAAGCTGAGCTGCGGAGCGCACTTGACGGCCCCTTGAGCGCGCAATTCCGTCGCCTGCTTGAGGAGTGTGAGCGCGCGAAGGGGATGGAACTTCCGCAGGAACACCCGCTGGCATCCATCACTTATTTCGGGCCAGGTTCGGCGAACCTCGCGCTCGCCTACCGCCTCACCGGTCAGGAGGCATACCTCGAAGAGTTGCGTCGCTGGTTGGCGCCGCCGCTGTCGTTTCCGCACTGGGGCAAGGCAAACCTGCCCGACCACGACCTCGATGCCGGCTGGATTCTGCACGGCCTCTCGCTCGCGTACTCGTGGGCTGGTGACGCGCTGCGTCCCGAAGAGAAGCAGGCGCTGGAAGACAAACTGCTACTGCAGGGCCAGCGCATGTACGAGTTCGCTGTCGAAAAAGAGGGCGGATGGTGGTCGTCGTCGTACTGGCAGAACCACAACTGGATTTGCTACGCCGGCCTCGCCACCGCCGGGTACGCGCTGCAAGAGAAGTACCCCGAAGCGAAAGCCTGGACCGAGCGCGCGAAAGACAACTTCGCCCTCGTTCTCGACTCGCTTCCCGACGACGGTTCCAACAACGAGGGTGTCGTCTACTGGCGTTACGGAGTGCCATGGATCGCAAGCTACCTCGACGTACTTCGCGATCAAGAGGGCCTCGACTGGTTCAACCGCGGCACCTACTTGAAGGAAACGTTCTGGTACCGCCTCTACCAGGCGGCTCCCGACCTGGAGCGGATTGTCGATCACGGTGACTGCCACGACCGCCGCAGCGGGCATCCGGTCGCCCTGTATTACAAGCTGGCTGCCGAATACCGCATTCCGCAGGCGCAGTGGTTGGCCAACAAGGTGTCAACCGAGTTCTACTGGCGCGAAGCTTACGAGAGTGGCGTGCGTCCGGGCGTTCGCCCCGAGGCCTACCAAGAGCTGCTGTGGTTCGACCCCAGCGTCGAGGCTGCTGGCCCCGAAACTCTCCCGCCGAGCAAGTACTTCGAAGACCTTGGCCTTGTTGTTGGTCGCACGTCGTGGAACGAGCAGGCGGCACTCGTGTCGTTCAAGGCATCACCCGGTGGCGGCCACAAGGCCTGGAATCAGTCGCACCGTCAGCGCGAGCAGAACGGCTGGGTCACGCTGAACGCGGGACACCACCACCCCGACTCGGGCAGCTTTGTGTTCCTCGGCCACGGCTCGTACCTCGCAATCGACGAAGGGTATTCGTCGCGCAAGCTCACCGAGCACCACAACTCGATCCTCATCGACGGCAACGGTTTCGTGAACGAAGACCGGTATCACGTGTTCGAAGAGCTGGCTGAGGAGTTCACGGCCGAGATCTTGACGACCACGATTAAGGACGGCTGGACGCACGCCGTCAGCGAGTCATCCGCCATGTATGACCGAGACCTCAGAGTCACTCGAGTGCGCCGCCATCTCGTGCTCACGCCCGGGGGAAACCTCGTGATCGCGGATGACCTCGCCGCCGACGAACCCCGCACCTGGACCTGGCTGCTGCAAACCGACAACGCTCCGGTCGCCGTCAGTGACAAGCGGTGGCGAGCGGATGCCGGACACGGTGTCATGCCGATCGCTGCGCTCGATGACAACCCCACCAGCGAAATCGTCGAAACGTTCGTGCACGCCAACCCCACGTCATCCACGCCGAGCTTGGCGATCAGCAAGAAGCAGCACACGCTCAAGCGGCTGAGTGAGCCGACCATGAGCGCTCGGTTCGTAACTGTGCTTGAGTCGCGCAACTGGGATGACACCGCACCCGCGACCATCCGCTACGACGTCGCAGCGGGCGGAGTGCGTGTGGAGATCGAGCGCGACGGAGTGACCGAAACCGTATCGTTGGGCTTTGATGGCGACGCTCCCACGTTGGGCGCCACCGCTGTCATTGGCGAAGGATTCCAAGGAAGCACGAACGCGCGACGATGAGCCAGCAGAAGAGAACCAAGCGCCGCACGCCGCGGTGGGAGCGCAGCATGCTGACCGCGCTCACGTACCCGGGCAACATCTTTCTGGGTTCGCTTGCGGTGCTGGTTCTCTCGCTCGGCATCATCACGGTGCTTCCTGCAGCGATCTCTCTTGCGCGAGCGTTCGCTCGCTGGATTGTCGATAACGACGACAAGGTCTTCACGAACACCTTCCGGGAGTTTCGCGATACGTGGCGCCGCACGCTCGGCCTCGGCATCATTGCGACCGTGGTGCTCGCGATCATGGTCGGCGATGGCGTGTTCCTGGCGTACCAACTTGCCCAGGGCGGCGGCTCGATTGCGCTGATGCTGAGCGCCGCCGTCATCCCGGTGGCTGCCGGCGTGTGCGTGTTGTTCGTCTCCACGACCGCTGCCGCGACCCTCAGCCCGGACGCGGATGCTCGCACCTGGGTTCGGGAGGGATTCCTGTTGATGCTGCAGCATCCACGTCGCGCACTCTTCGTTTCGTTCACGGTTGCGGTGACTCTCGTGGTGTCGATTCTGCTTCCGACGATCGCGCCTTTCGCTGCAATCGCGCTGCCGGTCTACGTGGGCGTGCGGGCGTGGGGCCCGAAGCCTCCCGTCAACGACGAACAGGTTTAGGGGAGTGGCGAAACGCCCGCCGATCTCGTTTGCGCTGAAGGTTCTCTATGGCGACACCTTCACGATGGCCGTCGGTTTTTACATGCTCGTGCCGCTGCTGGCGTATCACTTTCTGCAAGATCTGACCCTCACGATCGCGGTCGTCGCAGCCCTCACGGCACTCCGTACGGCAGCCCAAAACGGGATGATGCCGATCGCCGGGTGGGTTGCTGACCGCATCAACTTTCGCCGCGCCATCCTGATCGGGGTATTGGTTCGGGCGCTGGGCTTCGCGATGCTCGGCACTGTCGAGTCGATTCCGCTGCTAGTAGTGGCATCGATCTTTACCGGCCTAGGCGGCGCGCTTTTTCACCCGGCGAGCTATTCGGCCTATGCCGCTCTCACGACCGGCGCCGACCGGGTGCGGGTGTATTCGACTCGCGAAGTCGTCAGCAACGTCGGCTTCATTGTTGGCCCCATCATCGGCGGGTTCCTTGCCGGTGCCGACTTTGCTTTCGTGAGTTTGTCGGCGGCGGCGATGTTCGTGATCGCGTTCATCATCAGCGCCTTCGGATTGCCGCACCCGAGCGACGAAGAGCGGGCCCGCACGCCTCCGCGCTTGAGAGTGGCCTTCGCAGATGCCGCATTCCTGCGTTACTGCGCGCTCGTCGCGGGTACCGCGGTGCTCATCGCGCAGTTCTATCTCGTGATCCCGTTCCGGGCTGCCGAGTTCACCTCGGGGCCCTCCGACCTCGGCTTCATCTATTCGGGGGCCGCCGTGGTCATGGTGATCACGATGCTGCCGCTCACGGGTGCGGCCAATCGTTTCCTGCCCGACCGCATCACTCTCGCCGGCGCAACCGCATGCTTGGGCGTAGGCGTCGGGCTCATGGGGCTGTCAACGAATCTGGTCGGGATGCTCGTCGGCGTCGCCGTGTTCATCGTCGGCCAAATGTTGGTGCAGCCTGTGCTCAACGCGACAGTGTCACGCTTCGCCCCCGATGGTTCCGTCGCGAGCTACTTCGGGGTTCAGGGCCTCGCGAACGCGATCGGTGGCGCAGTGGGAAGCGGCTCGGCCGGCGTGATTTACGCGCTCGCCGACTCCGGTGAGCCCGGAGCCGAATGGGTGTGGCTGACGTATCCCGCGTGGGCGATCCTCGTCGCCATCATGTTCGTGATCTTTGGGCCGCGGCAGGCTTCAGGCTCGGCAGACTCTAAGCCGAGCGCACCAAGATAGGGAAGATGGAGCCGACACCACCCCGCGAGCAGATCGAAGTCGCGTCAGTCAGAGATTCAACCGCGCCCACCGAGCCATCCCGTGCCAGCCGCATCGGCCGCCGAATTGGGCGCATCGCTCTCGGAGCCTCGCTCGTGTTTGCCGGCATCGGCCATCTCACTTTTGCGCGCGAAGACTTTCAGGCGCAAGTGCCCGATTGGCAACCGTTTGACCAAGACTTTGTGGTCGTGGCCTCCGGAGTCGTCGAGATTGCGCTGGGCAGTGCGCTCATCTTCGCCAAGAAGTACCGCCCCTACGTGGGCTGGGTTGCGGCGGCATTCTTCATCGCGATCTACCCCGGCAACATCTCCCAGCTCGTGAATCAGGTTGACTCACTCGGTCTCGACACTGACCTCAAACGGTGGATTCGGATGCCGTTCCAGCCCGTGCTCGTTCTCTGGGCGCTCTGGTCGACCGGCGCGTGGCGCGCCTGGCGTGCCTATCGCCGCAACGACGGGCGCACCCTCGGCGCGTGATAACTTCTGTGAAAGAGCGGAGTCTCTGAATGAGCAGAGTTGCGGCAGTCGCCCCGGTGGTGCCCGAATATAGCTACACGCAGGCCGAAATGACCGGCATGCTCGCGCCGCTGTTGGCTGAGAATTCCCGCCATCAGGCCGTGATTGAGCGCATGCACGGAGCCAGTGGCATCGACCGTCGCCACATGGCGCTTCCGCTCGAAAGGTATCCCGCACTCGGCAGTTTTCGCGAGACGAACGATGAGTTCATCCGCGTCTCGACCGAGCTGCTTGAGCGAGCGCTGACCACGGCGCTCGCGGATGCCGGCCTCACCCCGAGCGACGTCGACTTCGTCTTCTTCACTTCCGTGACCGGCATCTCGGCGCCGTCGATCGACGCGCTACTAATCCCACGGCTGGGGCTACGACCCGACGTGAAGCGGGTTCCTTCGTTCGGCCTCGGCTGTTTGGCGGGGGCCGCGGGCTTGGCCCGCGTGCATGACTATTTGGTCGGGCATCCGGATGAGGTCGGCGTACTGCTGAGCGTCGAACTGTGCTCGCTCACGCTGCAGCGCGACGACCACAGCATGGCCAACTTTGTCGCCACCGGCCTCTTCGGCGACGGTGCCGCAGCGGTCGTAATGGTGGGGGAGAACCGCAGCGAGCCGGGCCCGCGCGTGATCGACACCCGCAGCACGTTCGTCGCCGACAGTCACGACGTGATCGGCTGGAACGTGGGCGGCACGGGTTTCGAGATCGTGCTGAGCGCGGGCGTGGCCGACGTAATTCAGAACAGCTTCCCGGGCGAAGTCAGCGACTTTCTGGGCCGCAACGGTCTGACGATCGCCGACATCGATACCTGGATTGCGCATCCGGGCGGCCCGCGCGTGCTCGAAGCGTTCGAGAGTTCGCTCGGGCTTGAGCGCAGCGACCTGCAGTCGAGTTGGGATTGCCTCGCTCGCGTCGGCAACCTGTCGTCGGCGGCCGTGCTGCATGTGCTCGCGGATGCTCTGCACGCAGACCCTGCGCCCGCCCCCGGTAGTCACGCTCTCGCTTTCGCGCTCGGCCCGGGCGTGAGCGCCGAGTTCGTTCTCTTGGAGTGGTCGTGATGCGCGGCGTCGCCGGATTTCACGGCTATCGCAACGGCCGAGTTGTGAGCATGAAGGAGCCCCGCGCATGACCGTCATCGCCTACATCGCCCTCATCGTGGGCACCAGCATGGAGCGCCTCTATGAGCTGCGCATCTCCAAGCGCAATGCCGCCGCGGCGTTCGAGCGTGGCGGTCGCGAGTACGGGCAGAAGCATTTTCCGTGGATGGTGGCCCTGCACACCGGGCTGCTGATCGCTTGCGTTGCCGAAGTGATCGTCGCCGATCGCCCCTTCCTGTTGTGGCTCGGAATACCGATGCTCATCGTCACCCTGCTCTGCCAGGCGGCGCGCTACTGGATCATCAGCTCGCTTGGCGCTCAGTGGAACACGCGCGTGATCGTCGTGCCCGGGGCCGGCCGCGTGCAAAACCGCGGACCGTACAAGATGACGTGGCTGCCGCATCCCAACTATCTGGTTGTCGCAATCGAGGGGATCGCGTTGCCGCTCGTGCACACCGCGTGGGTCACCGCGATTGTCTTCACCGTGCTGAATGCGGTGCTGCTGCTGGCGTTCCGCATCCCGACGGAAAACCGGGCACTGCGCGAACTGACGCCATGAGTGCGGCGGGCGAGGATGCGGTTGCTGCACGTGCGGCCGATGATGTGGTGGCAGAGCCGAACGCTGTGCCAGTGGTTGACGTCGTCGTCGTCGGTGGCGGGCCGATCGGTCTCGCCGCCGCCATCAACGCGCGGATCCACGGCCTCACCGCCCTCGTGATCGAACCCCGCACCGGCACGATCGACAAAGCCTGCGGCGAAGGAGTCATGCCCGGTGCCGTCACCGAACTCGCCGCCCTCGGGGTTCACCCGCACGGGCGCAGGATCGCGGGCATCAGCTATCAAGACGGCACCCGCACCGCCGAGCACCGATTCGCTTCGGATGCCGCGCTCGGCGTCCGTCGCACCGAACTGCACCGGGCGCTCACCGAACGCGCGGTCGAGCTCGGAGTCGCGTTCGACCACGGCAAGGTTGAGGCGATCGAGCAGCCTGGCGACAGGGCTCAGATGGATGGCCGGAGCCGCAGTGCGCACCGCGCAGAAAGCGGCCACGGCGGCACGAAGACGCAAGCGAGCGCGAGCGCGGTATCCGCGCACCTCGCTGACGGTCGCACCATCGAGGGGCAGTGGATGCTCGGCTGCGATGGCCTGCACTCCACAGTGCGCGAGCTGGTTGGGCTGGCCGCGCGCCCTCGCCGCGTGAGGCGACGTGATTCTCGGCGGTTCGGCATCCGGCAGCACTTTGAGGTTGCTCCGTGGACTGATCTCGTGGAGGTGCATTGGGCGCCGAATGCCGAGCTGTATGTCACGCCGGTGAGCGATACCGAAGTGGGTATTGCGGTGCTGGGCCCGCGTGGAACGTCGTTCGAGGAGGCGTTGGCAAGTGTGCCGGCGCTCGCCGAGCGACTGCGCGGGGCGACGCCGGCGTCAAGCGTGCGGGGTGCTGGTCCGCTATTGCAGAACACGACCGGGCAGCGCGCAGGCCGAGTGCTGCTCGTGGGCGACGCCGCTGGCTATGTCGATGCGATCACGGGGGAGGGCATCCGCTTAGGGCTGGCGGAGGCGCGCGCCGCAATCGAGTGCATCGTTGCCGGCAAGCCCGAACGGTACGAACGCGAGTGGCGTCGAGTGACCCGCGACTTCCGGCTGCTCACCACCGGGCTCGTGGCGGCCGCGAACTCACCGCTGCGCCGAGCCATCGTGCCGTTCGCCGCGCGACTGCCTGGTGTCTACGGTCGCGTGGTGGAGAGTCTCGCGAGGTAGAGGGCCCGGCGCGGTAGAGGCCGAGACAGCCACAGAGCATCCAGATCACTAATCTGATATTTTCTCTGTAAACCTGCTGAATCGCATTGACGGTCTTCAGGCCGCGACGTACTTTGAGACAAGACCACGTTCCTGCGGCAAAGAAAGAGACAGCGATGTCAATGATGCGCACATCACACCGAACCTCGATCGCGCTCATTGCCGCAGTCGCCGCGGCGACTCTCGCTGGCTGCACGTCCGAGGGTCCTCGAACAATTGCCCAGCCAGACCTTCCTCCGGCAGAAACTGCGCAGCGTGCCGAAGAGCAGGCTGATGCAGCGTTGGAGAGGTTGCAGGAGTTGTATCCCGACGTCGAAGTGCCTGAGGCATCGTTCGTACGTTTTGTCACGATCGAAGAGTTACCGATCGCCCGTGCCGACTGTCTCAGCTCTCACGGATTCGACGTTACGGTCGAGGACGGCGGCATCGGTTGGGAAGAGACTGAAGACTTCGACAAAGAGAAGTTCTATGCGGTGCAGTACCTCTGCGAAATCAAATACCCGCTCGACCCGAAATTCGGTTAGCAGTAGCAGCCTTCGTGCCCGCGCGGGCCGCTACACGCTCGCTCCCCGCTAGCTGGGAAGCAGCAGCGGCAGCAGTTCTTCAGCCTTCGACACCACAGCGAGCGATCCGTCGGATTCGCCCGGGTTGCCGTAACCCCAGTCGACATAAATCGTGGGGATGTTGTGCTCGGCAGCGCCCTCGATGTCGTAGAAGCGGTCACCGATCATGACCGGGTTGCTCACGTCGGCACCGATCATCTTCAGGCGGGTGATGGCCTCGGCCACCACATCCTTCTTGGCGCTACGAATCTCGTCGATCGAGGCGCCGGCCATCACGCGGAAGTACTGCGTGAGGTTCGCATGATCCAGAATCACGGATGCCGGGAATTCGGGCTTCGAGGTCGCCAGCGACAGCGGAATCCCGGTCGCGTGCAGCGTCTTCAGCACCTCGGGAATGCCGGGGAAGATGTCGCTTCCGTTGGCGCTGTTGCCCTCCATGTAATGGCGGCGGTAGATCGAGAGTGCCTGCGCCGCTTCAACGGGCGTGAACCCGGCGCGGTCACGGAACGAGTCCACAATGGGCGGGCCAACGTAGGCGCGCAACTCTTCAGCGGAGGGAACGGGGTAGCCCATTTCCTCAAACATGTAGGCGAGCGACGCCGTGATTCCGGGCGCCGAGTCAGCGATCGTGCCGTCGAGGTCAACGAGAATGCAAGTCCAGTTATTAGCCATTTGTTACCAGCCTAAGGCGCGCGCCTGAATACTAGAACAATCGCATGTTGGGGTCGTCGAGCCCGCGCATTTCGTCGTAGTCCAACAGCACACAGCGGATGCCGCGGTCCTTCGCGAGCGTACGTGCCTGTGGCTTGATTTCCTGGGCGGCAAAGATGCCCGTGACGGGAGCCAGCAGCGGGTCACGGTTCATCAGCTCGAGGTACCGCGTCAACTGCTCGACGCCGTCGATGTCGCCACGACGCTTGAGCTCCACCGCAACGCTCGCGCCCTTCTCGTCGGTCGCAAGAATGTCGACCGGCCCAATGGCGGTCATGTATTCGCGGCGCACGAGACGGTAGCCGTCGCCCAAAATGTCGATGTGCTCGGCCAGCAACTTCTGCAGGTGAGCCTCGACACCATCCTTTTGCAGTCCGGGGTCGACGCCTAGCGCGTGGCTTGAATCGTGCAGGATTTCGTGAATAGAGACGATGAGCATGTCAGCCGACTTGGTGTGGGCGACTTTCCAGATCTCGGTGACTCCGGCATCCGACTGCTCGGCTTCGGGTTCAAGGGTGGAAAGCACGCAGGGCGGGCTCATCCAGTTGAGCGGCTTGTACGAGAGCGCATCGGAGTGCACGAGCACACTGCCGTCGGCCTTCAGCAACAGCAGTCGCGTCGCGAGGGGCAGGTGGGCACTGAGGCGTCCGGCGTAATCAACGGAGCATTTGGCTATGACAAGTCGCACCCGATGAGCCTAACGGTGTGCGGCAGGCAGTTGCTATTTGCTGCCGCGCTATTTGCCGGGGCGCTTGCGCTTGAACTTGCCGAGACCCCGCCGCGCGTTCTCCCGCTGCGCTTCTTCGATCTGCTCGGGAGTGATGACGAAGTGCATTTCGGTCGTCGCCATACTGACGGCAGCGGATGTTGGACCCGGCGAAGAGAAGTCGATGTAGGTGTACGCGTGGCGGCCTGCCAACTCGCGGGCGTACGGCGAAAGCAGCCCGGAAATAATCGCGAGAACGACGATGAGTAGCAGCGCGTTCAGCACGCCGACTTGGTCGCTCAGCACACCAATCATGGGCGGTCCGATGAGGGTCGAAGCGTACGCAATCGTCGCGACGGCGGTGACTCTGGCGGTGGCGCGCTTGGGGTCGTCGGCGGCGGCCGAGATTCCCACGGGGAATCCGAGCGCAGCACCTGCGCCCCACAGCGCGGTGCCCACAACCGCGAGCCAGACAACGGGCGAGAAAATGACGAGCAGCAGGCCGGCAGCGGCTAGGCCAGCGGATGTCCGCAGCACGGGAACGCGACCGAAGCGGTCGAGGGCGCGAACTCCGAAGAAGCGGGTCGCGGTCATTGCTGTCACGAAGACACCGAAAATCAGGGTGCCGAAGGCGTTGGAGATTTCGTAGCCATCAACCATGGCGAGAGCGAGCCAGTCGATTGCGGAGCCTTCAGCAAATGCCATCCCGAGCACGATGATGCCGATCAGGATGGTGCGTGGTTCGAGCCAGACGCTCTTGAGCTTCGGCGCGGTCAGCTCTCCCGCGGCGATCTTCATCTCGACGGTGTTGGGCGGGGGATCCGCCAGGCGCTCCGGAAGGATGAACGCGGAAACGACCAGTGCGGTGATCAGCACGATGATCGACACCACGATCAGGTGGGTGGCGAGAGGAACGTGCAGCGCTTCCGCCGCTGCGCCAAACCCAGCGCCCGCCATCGTCCCGAGACTGTAGAACCCGTGGAGCGTTGGCATGCTCGAGCGACCGAGCAGCCGTTCGTTGGCGGTGCCCGACAGGTTGATGGCAACGTCGTACGTGCTGAAGGCCAAGCCGAACACGGCGAGCGAGATCACCGCGCCGAAGAAGCTTCCGACGAGCCCGATGATGATCGCGGTGGCCGCTAGTGACGCGACAAACAGCACGACGCACGCGCGCACGACGATCTTTGCGCCGAATCGTTCGACCAACTTGCCCGCGACGACAAGCCCCAGAAGGGAACCGATGGCGAGCCCAAACAGCAGCACGCCGATTTCGGAGTGACTGGCATCGAAGGTGTCGCGAACGGTCGGGATGCGACCTACCCAACTGGCAAAGGAGAAGCCAGCGAGGGCGAAGAGGGTTGCAATCGCGTTGCGCCACGAAAGCACTTGGTGGGTGGTGAGGCCGTGGGGAAGAGATGGTGGTGTGGCGGCCGAGTCAGAGGCTGTCATCACTTAAGTGTAGGGCTATCCACTGGTCTCAGATTCGCAGCGAATCCTTGTAAAGAACGCTCTAGGCTGGGGTGCATGAGTGTCGAATCGTCATTGCCTTCCGGAATTGCCGTCAACGATCTTGATGAGAAGGTGCGCCCTCAAGACGATCTCTTCCGCCATGTGAATGGTGCCTGGATTGACCGCACCGAGATTCCGTCGGACAAGGCGCGCTATGGCTCCTTCATGGTGCTGGCCGAAGAGTCGGAAGCCGCTGTGCGCGACATCATCATTGAGTCGCAGTCGGCTGAGCCGGGCACTGAAGCGCGCAAGGTCGGCGACCTCTATGCAAGCTTCCTTGATGAGGCCCGTGCCGACGAGCTCGGGGCTACCCCCATCGCACCGCAGCTTGCCGACGTAGCCGCTGTCGATTCCATCCCCACTCTTCTCAGCACTCTCGGTCGCCTCGAACGCGGCGGCACGAGTGGCTTCTTCCAACTCTTCGTCGACAACGACCCCGGCAACCCCGAGCGCTACCTCGTCTTCCTCGAGCAGGGCGGCCTCGGCCTTCCCGACGAGTCGTACTACCGCGAAGAAAAGTTCGCCGAAATTCTCGCCAAGTACGAAACCTTTATTGAGCGGATGCTCACGCTCGCCGGTCTCGATGCCCCGGCTGAGCGTGCCGGCCGCATCGTCGCCCTCGAAACCGAGATCGCGTCGAAGCACTGGGACAACGTCGCCAACCGCGACAGCGAAAAGACCTACAACCCGATGACGTGGCACGCCGCCAACGACCTCACGGGTTCTGTCGACCTGAACGTGTGGCTCGACGCCATCGATGTTCCCGCCCACTCCTTTGACGAGGTTGTTGTGCGCCAGCCCAGCTTCGCCGAAGGGCTCGAGGCGGTGCTGAGTGACGACCACCTGCAGGCGTGGCGTGACTGGTTGTCGTGGCAGGTCATCCGCAACAACGCCGCCTACCTGTCGGGTGATTTTGTGGAGGCCAACTTCGACTTCTACGGTCGCACGCTGTCGGGCACTCCCCAGCTTCGTGCCCGCTGGAAGCGCGGCGTCTCGCTGGTCGAGGGTGTGCTTGGCGAAGCCGTGGGCAAGATTTACGTTGACCGCCACTTCCCGCCGACGGCCAAGGCGGCGATGGATGTACTCGTCGCTAACCTCGTTGAGGCCTACCGTCAGTCGATTACTCAGTTGCAGTGGATGAGCCCAACCACGCGCGAGCGTGCTCTCAACAAGCTCGACAAGTTCACGCCCAAGATCGGGTTCCCCGAAAAGTGGCGCGACTATTCCACGCTTGAGATCAGCGCGGATGACCTCGCCGGCAACGTGCGTGCGGCCAACGAATTCGAGTTCCAGCGTGAACTCGGCAAGATCGGCAAAGAGCTCGACCGCGACGAGTGGTTCATGACGCCGCAAACCATCAACGCCTATTACAACCCCGGCTTCAACGAGATCGTCTTCCCCGCCGCCATCCTGCAGTACCCCTTCTTTGACGAGGGTCGGGATGACGCCGCCAACTATGCCGCGATCGGTGCGGTAATCGGTCACGAAATTGGTCACGGCTTCGACGATCAGGGGTCCAAATACGACGGCGACGGTCGCCTCATTGACTGGTGGACTCCCGAAGATAAGGCCGCGTTCGAAGAGCGCACGAAGTCGCTCATCGACCAGTACGACGCTCTGGCTCCGGCTCAGGTTCCCGAGCACCACGTCAATGGGTCACTCACGATTGGCGAGAACATCGGCGACCTCGGTGGGCTCGCGATTGCGTGGAAGGCCTACCAAATCTCTCTCGACGGAGCTGACGCACCCGTCATCGACGGTCTCACCGGTGCGCAGCGATTCTTCATGTCCTGGGCGCAAGCGTGGCAGCAAAAGGGTCGCGATGAAGAGGTAATTCGCTTGCTCGCGATCGATCCTCACTCGCCGAACGAGTTCCGATGCAACCAAATTGTTCGCAATCTTGACGCGTTCTATGAGACATTTAGTGTTACGAAATCCGATTCGTTGTGGCTGGACCCGAAAGATCGCGTCACTATTTGGTAGAGATCGAGCAAACCCGAGAACGCCGGAATCGCATTCGCACCCCCCGAGTTGCGAAGCATGCCGGAACTGGAGAAGTACCCAACTTCACCAGTACCTTTGCCGCGCTTGGAAAACTGAAACTTGCCGATCGCAGCGTGCGCGTATCCGCCAGTGCGGTCGACATCAACACGGGCAAGACGATCCTCAGCATCGACGATCGGGTAGAGCTTCCTACGGCCAGCATCGGCAAGATCCTGTTGCTCATCGAAGTAGCGGCACGATTCGATAGTCGCGACTTTGCGCCCTACGGCATCCTCGACAAAGTTCCCGGAGCCTCCGTCGGCGCCGCCGGGCTATGGCAGCACTTGCAGGCACCATCGCTTCCGGTGGCGGACTTGGCGGCCCTCGTCGGGGCGACCAGCGACAACCTCGCGACCAACATCCTGCTGCGCCTCATTGGGTTGGATGCTGTGCGAGCCCGCACCGAATCCCTCGGCCTCACCAAGACAGCACTTCTCGACCTCGTGCGTGACACCCGCGGTCCCGACGATGCACCCCAGCTTTCCGTCGGCTCCGCCATCGAACTCAGCTGGCTATTCGGCGCCCTCGCCCGTGGCGAAATTGTGAACTCGATCGCCAGCCAGCGCGTGCTCGGTTGGCTCTCGCTCAACACCGATCTGTCGCTCGTGGCGAGTGCGTTCGGGCTTGATCCCCTGGCTCACCGGGGAGCAGACCACAACACACTGCTGGTCAACAAGACCGGAATCGACCAGGGGGTGCGAGCGGAAGCGGGCGCCCTCAGAGGCAACAAGCGCGCGGTCGCGTATGCGGCATCCATTCAATTTGATGACGCCAACCTTCGTTCACGCTTGCGCGTGATTGAAGCGATGCGCACCTTCGGCCTCGACCTGCTGGAGTACGTGCACTAAGGCGCGCCCCGCGGCTAGCGACTGAATCGTGCCTTCAGTCGAGAGAAGATTCCCTCTTTCGAGGCTTCCGGCTCAGGCATCCGAATCACATCTGCGGTCGTATCGACGGTGTGCGTCAACAGACCCATCAGTTCAAAAGTGGAGACCAGACGACGCGCTTCGTCTTCGGGAACATGCGCGAGTGACGCGAGTTCGGTGATCGTGAGGTAGGCGGCGCCGAGCATTGCGGTCATGCTCATCTGATCGGTCGTGTGCGTGAGCGTGGTGAGGTTTGGCCAGCGACGCAGCTTGAAGCGAGCACCCGAAAGGCTCAACGGATCGAATGACTCGGGCTGAGCCTGCGTGCCAATGAGCCAAATCAGGGGTTCCCAGTCGCGGCCGGCCTCGCTGTGGTGAATCGCGAGCGGGCGAGCGACGGTCTCCACATCACCATCGGTGTTTGTTGCAGAGAGTCTTTCGAGAGGTTGGGCCCACCAGTAGACGCCGCCGCGGGGGTCAATGACCAGGGTGGGGGCGTCGGCGAAGCGGAGTTCCACGAGCGGTTCCGCAGCGGAATGAACGGCTTCGGTGATGGCGCGGTTCAGCGCGTTCCACGTAGCTGCGGGCAGAGCGATATCAACACTGCTAGCGGGACCGGTGCGGCGCTTGCCGGCTGCAGACGCACCGGAGGCGGCATCCGCTCGAGTGTTGTCGTCGTCTATCGGGGTGACGTTGAGAATGTGTGCCGTGGCGCGCGTCGGCTCGTCAGCAGGTGAAGCAGCAGCGGCGACCGTCGATGAGGCTGTGACCGGGATAGGGGCGGTGGCCGTCGCCGTAGTTGTCGTGCCGCCCATTGCGGGCATTGCCGAGGCCATGGAGGCACTCGCGTTCGCATGATCGCGGGCGCTCTTGCGGGCGGCCGGGTGAATGATGAGCACCTCGGGGTCCGCGGCGGTGGCGGGAGCGCTGACGTTGAACTGTTCTTCAGCGATCGTGTCGTTTAGTGGTGTTGGCGAGCTGTCGAGGGCCGAAACGTGCTCGGTCCAAGACGCGGAATCCCACCAGCGAAGTTGCAGAGCGCCAAGCGGGTCGCGGTACCACCCAGCGGGGATACTGGTGCCGTCGGTCATGATGTTTCTTTCTGAGCAGTAAAGCCTGCTGTGGCGGTCATCGAATGACCGCCACAGCGAGTGGATTCTTAGAGGCCGAGGCTGGAGTCGGCGGTCTTGACGTTGATACGTGCAAGCGCGAGGTTCGACTTCGCCTTGTCGAGTACGAAGTAGATGAAGACCTCGGGGTTCGATGCCAACGGGCGGATGATGTGGTACTGGCTCGAGAGCGTGATGAGGATGTCATCGATGGAGTCCTTGAGGCCGAGAGCCTTCATGGTCTTGAGCTTCGCGCGCACAACCTCGGTGTTTCCGGCTGCTGCTGCGTCGAGGTCGATGCCGCTTCCGGCGCTTCCGAGCAGCATGCCCGATCCGCTGTCGACTACTGCGGCAGCCATAGCGCCATCGGTCTCGAGAAGAGCGGCGAGGGTTTCAGTGATGTTTGACATTGTGTTCTCCGTTTAGGTGTCGGGTTGGTGTTACTTCGATGTGATGCTGGTTAAGCAATGAGTTCGGCCATGCGACGCGCGGCGATGCGAGCGATCGAGAGGCCTTTGCCCAAAGTTTCATGAGTATCGAACAGCGCAGCGAGCACGATGGGGTGCCCTTGAACGCGCAGTTGGATGACGTGGCCGAGTTCGGATGCGATGATCACGTACTCGTTGGTGCCGATTTTCAGTTCGTGGGCGACAGCATCGCTGAGTGCTTGCACTGAGCTGGACATGCTGGCGAAGCGTCCGCCATCCGTATGGGTTCCATTGAGGTGAACGATCTCGAAGCCGTCATCGGTGAGCAGCGAGGCAAAGGTGAGTGAGCTCGCGAGATCCTGCATTTCGGCGAGGGTGCGGTTGCCGGCATCGATGTGGACGGGGTTCAGGTGCGACGCAATAGCGGCGACGGGCGTAGGGGTGAGGTTCATTAGATGTTCTCGGAAATCGGTGTCGGGGCAGGTGCAAGGAGTTCACGCATTTCGACGCTGGCAACGAGGGTGAGCAACAGGGTGCGCATCTCTTCGGCATTGCGAGGGTCGACGGTGAACACGGGAATCAGCTGGTCGGGAGACGCAGCGGTAAGTGCGGCCGAGTAGTCGGCAACACTGGGTGTTTCGGAAACATCAGACTTCGTGACACCGATGACGACTGCGCCGCGGGAGTGAAGGTCACGGAAGTCGTTGAGGTATTCGAGAAGCAACGCGACAGAGTCGGGCGCATCATTGTTGATCAGCAGCAGTAGACCACGTGCGCGGCCCGCCAAAATTGACCACATGAAATCGAAGCGCTTTTGCCCCGGAACTCCGTAGAGGCGAACCTTCGTGACATCGTCGATGGTGATCTCGCCGTAGTCAAGCGCCACCGTAGTGGTCTCTTTATCCGCTGTCTCGCGATCCGTGTTGGTAGCCTCGGTCGACACCACATCGATTTCGCTCAGACTGCGAATAGCGGTCGTCTTGCCGGAGCCCATGGGGCCAGCAAACAAAACGACGTGCTCAGACATAGATCTCTTTCGGTTGGTTAGTGGTTCGGAGCGAACGCCTCATCAGATGGGCGTGAAAAATGTGCGAAACGATCGATCATCGTTTGTGGCGTTAATAGAATCGGCGCTGCCCAAAATCTTCACGAGTCCCCACTCGGGGGACGTGAAAACAGAACCCGCAGAAAACTGCACCAGAACGTTCTGTCTGTCCCCTAGTCTGGGTGTTCATTTTCCGCGGAAATTGGGGGAATTCGCAGACTAAGGCGGGGGAGCGGGAGCCTTAACCGTGCGGGTGTGCAGCCCATTCGCGATCGAGAATTGCGTAAATGCCGGTGTCGGCCCACGCGCCCTTGAACCACATATCTTCTACGTGGTGCGCTTCATGCCGCATGCCAAGCGCGAGACACAAGCGAACGGAATCGTCGTTTCGGGGATCCAGATTGGCGAAAACTCGGTGCAGCTTCAGGGTATCGAAAGCGAGATCGAGCAGAGCGGATGCCGCCTCCCGGGCATAGCCCTTGCCCTGAAAATCGGGATGCAGTGCCCAGCCGATCTCAGCGTTCGAATCCTCAGCGCTCTCGATCTTGAAATACAGGGTGCCGATTATCACCGGGCGGCGCTCGCGGTGGTGAGCTGAGCGCACCGCACCCGCAGCAACGGGAGGAACAGCATCCGGAAGCTCAATGGCCAGCTGCACGTAATCGTCAGTCTCCGCGAGCACTTCGCTGGCCGTCCACTCGGTGATCTTCTCGATTATCGTGGCGCGGTCGCGGGGCTCGTAGAGCATGTAGGTGGTGAGCTCGGGGTCTGACTGCTGGGTGTGCAGGTCATCGATATCGTGCTCGCTGAGAGTGAGACGGCGCAGCACGAGGCGCTCGGTGTGGAGGGGCGCTGTTGACTCATACGGTTTCATGCGAGCCCCTCATCGTTGTGGGTGGTGCCGAAGGCCAGTATCGCGACCCGTGATTACGCCGTGTGCGGTCGCGCCTGGGCGTCGCTTGCCCGTGCCGTGCGTTCGACCGGGATGTTGTAGAGCGCTGAGAGGGCAGCATCAAACTCTGCGACGCGGCCTTCCGCCGCGAACTCGCGGGCGCGCACCGAAGGGCCGTGCAGCAAGACGCCACCGAGGTGACGCAGCGCCGAGATGGTTTCGTCGCCGGCTCCGCGAGCAGTGGCGCGAGCAATTTCCGCCTCAAGGAGGGCGAAGTGGTGCTTGCGAAGAGCAACGATGGCTGGCTCCGCCTGGCTTTCGGCAGCGAATTCGTGGGCGGCCGTGCGAACCAGGTCGCGAGCATCCGCGTGCGCGTTCAGTTCTTCGAGCGGTGCGTGCAGGCTAATGGTTTCGAGGTCGAGCAGGTCAACGCCGTCGAGCTGGCCAACCGCGGGGTCAACATTGCGGGGGAGACCAAGGTCGAGCACGAGGCACTTGCTGGCGGCCGAGAAGCGCTCGGTGCCGAGCACGGCGCTTGCGGTACACGTGACGATGACGTCAACGTCGAAGTCTTCGCTGGGGGTGAGGCCGTGCTTGAGGGCGAAGGCGGCGTCGCGGCCCGAGGGGGAGAAGACGCGAAGGTCGAGTGCGCCTTTGTCGCGCAGGGCGTTGACGGTCGTGACGGCGTAGCGGCCGGTGCCCACGACGAGAACGCTCGCGGTCGACCAGTCGGCGACGCGGCTTGAGGCCAGTTCGAGAGCGAGGCGCACGAGGGACTTGCCTGCCCCGCCGATGGCCGTGTTGTTCTTGATGCCACGACTCGTGTGAGTGGCGCGCTGAAAGAGGCGCTCGAGGTCGCGAGTGGTCGTACCGTCTTTGCGTGCCTGATCGAGCGCGCGGCTGACCTGACCTGAGATCTCGGCTTCACCGATCACGACGGATTCAAGACCCGAGGTCACCGCAAAGAGGTGAG
This sequence comes from Salinibacterium sp. NG22, assembly GCF_015864925.1. Lineage (NCBI taxonomy): Bacteria > Bacillati > Actinomycetota > Actinomycetes > Micrococcales > Microbacteriaceae > Salinibacterium > Salinibacterium sp. NG22. The sequence continues at coordinate 1,804,934 of NZ_JADYWG010000001.1, forward strand.
CTGCGGCATCCGCCCCCTCATGAACGGCGATGGAGGAATGGAGCGTGTCGATGCTGAGGCCGGTGCGCTCGCTCAGTGATTCGAGCAGCGAGCAGACCGTAATGGCCGTGGCGGCAGTGAGCGGTTCCTCGACATCGAGGTAGGCCTCGAAGCGGTTGCAGGTGGCAACCAGAACGGCTCCGGCAACGAAATCATTGTGCGAAACGAGGTCGACGGTGGCCGCCGGGGCGACCTCAGACAGACTTTCGAGTACGTCTAAGCTCGCGTTGCGATGATTCGAGCTAAGACACAGGAGCACAACCTAATGTTAACCCCGTGACTTTGAATTCTGACCACCCACTTCTCGACGGCCGCACAGCTAACTCGCCTATCATCCGGGCCTACCGCGGCGATCGCCCCGAAACCACTCCCGTCTGGTTTATGCGCCAGGCCGGCCGCTCCCTTCCCGAGTACCGCAAACTGCGCGAAGGCAACGAAATGTTGGAGGCGTGCCTCACGCCCGACCTCGCGAGCGAAATCACGATGCAGCCCGTGCGTCGCCACAATGTCGACGCCGCTATTTTCTTCAGCGACATCGTGATCCCCGCCAAGCTTGCCGGCGTTGAGGTCGAGATTGTTCCCGGTCGTGGCCCCGTGTTCGCTAACCCCATTCGTACGGCGGCGGATGTCGCCAAGCTGCACCCGATCGACCCGGCTGCGTTTGCCCCCATCCGCGAGGCTGTCGCGCAAACCGTTGCTCAGCTCGGAACCACCCCGCTGATCGGTTTCGCTGGAGCACCATTCACTCTCGCGTCGTACATGGTTGAGGGTGGCCCGAGCAAAGACCAGCAGCGTGCTCGCACACTCATGTATTCCGACCCGCAGACCTGGGCGAACTTGCTCAACTGGTGTGCGGATGTCGCTGGCGAATTCTTGATCGCCCAGGTTGAGGCTGGCGCCTCTGCCGTTCAGCTGTTCGACTCCTGGGTCGGCTCGCTCTCCGAGCAGCAGTACGTGCGCCGGGTTGCCCCGCACTCCAAGCGCGTTCTTTCGCACTTGCGCGGTTACGAGGTTCCGAAGGTTCACTTCGGTGTCGGCAGCGGCGAAGTGTTGCAGGCCATGCACGGCATTGGCGCCGACGTGATGGGTGTTGACTGGCGCATCCCGCTCGATGAGGCTGATCGTCGCCTCGGTGGCGGAGTGCCACTGCAGGGCAACATCGACCCCGCGCTGCTTGGCGCACCGTGGCATGTGCTCGAAGCGCACGTGCGCGACGTCATGAACCGTGGCCGCGTTGCCCCAGCCCACGTCGTGAATCTCGGCCACGGTGTTGGCCCCGACACCGATCCGGATGTGCTCACCAAGATCGTGGAGCTCGTTCACCAGGAAGGTTAGTGCCGTGAGCACGACAGAATTCACCGTCGTTGGCGGGGGCATTGCCGGACTCGTTGTGGCGCGCCGTCTCGCTATGGCGGGACGGACCGTGCGTCTCATGGAGGCAAGCGATCATCTGGGCGGCACCGTGGCATCCCACCTTGTCGGCGGTATCAATCTGGATGCCGGAGCCGAAAGCTTCGCCACCCGCGGCGATACTGTTGCCGACCTCGCTCGCGAGCTGGGTCTTGGCGACGACATCGTTTCACCGAGCGACGAAGGTGCTTGGCTGCAGCCCGTGGATGGCGCGGCCCTCCCGTTGCCCAGCACCGGCATCTTGGGCATTCCGGCGACACCGCTCGACGCGCAGACGATCGCAGTTCTGGGCATGGGCGGCGCTCTGCGTGCGCAACTCGATTCTTTGATTCCGTGGTTCGGAAAGCGCACTGACGTGTCGCTCGGAGCACTCGTTCGTCGCCGCATGGGCAAGGCCGTTGTCGAGAAACTGGTCGCCCCTGTCGTGCACGGCGTGTACTCGCTGCACCCCGACGATCTTCCGCTCGACCGTGTTGCAACGCTCAAGGAACGCCTCGCCCTCCACGGGTCGCTGGCGGCAGCGGTGCGTTCGATGCGCAGCGCGATGCCGGCCGGAACCGCGGTTCAGGGCATCCGGGGTGGCATCAATCGACTCGTCACTGAGTTGGCCGCCGACCTGAAGACCTACGGCGTGATTGTTGAGCTCGACCGGCGCATTGAGAGTGCCGACGAGCTCGCCGACCTTGACGGCACCGTCATTGTGGCCGCTCCCGGCATCCTCGCCCCGGTTCGTGGCCGCACCGTCACGCTCGCAACCCTCGTGCTTGATGCGCCCGCGTTGGATGCCGAACCCCGCGGTTCAGGAGTGCTCGTCGCCCCCGGCTGCACCGCCGTTTCCGCTCGCGCGCTCACCCATGCGACGGCGAAATGGCAGTGGCTGAAAGAGCAGGCGGATGGCCGCCACGTTGTGCGCCTCTCGTACAACGAGGTGCCGGGCGGAGAGTTTGCCGACGTCGCTCGTCGCGATGCCGAAGTGCTGCTCGGGGTCTCGCTACCGCCAGAGTCGGTCATCGATTTTGCTCGTCGCGAATGGGTTCGCCCGGCCGCGCTCGCCGCCGCTGAGCGCACGGATGGCGTAGTCGTTGTCGGCGAAACCGTCGGCGGAACCGGGCTGGCTGGCATCGTCACGCACGCCAACGCCACGGCCGATCGCCTGCTGGCGCTCGCCGCCGAGGAGCCCGCCGCCGAAGCAGCCACCGAGCCCGCCGCCGAGGCAGCCGAAGAGATAGAATAGTTAGGTTCACCTAACTCACGGTATTTTCCCAGTGTGCCCAGAAGGCGCGGGAGAGAATGGAAGACATGACAGACGTCGACAAGTCCACTGAAGTTTTGGGTTACACACTGTGGGCGGTTCTCCGTCGTGATCCGCACCGTCCGGCGCTCGCTGGCAACCTCGACAAGGCTGTCGCCGCTGTCGAGGCTCGCGGAGTGACCATCCGCGGTTTCTATGATGTCTCCGGCATGCGTGCCGACGCCGACATCATGATTTGGTTGCACGGCAGCAACCCCGAAGACATTCAGTGGGCGCTGCGCGAACTGCGTCGCAGCGACCCGCTTGCCTCGTTGCTTCCCACCTGGAACGCCATGGGTGTGCACCGCGACGCCGAGTTCTCGAAGAGCCACATGCCCGCGTTCATGCGCGGCAAAGAGCCAGAAGCGTGGCTCACCGTTTACCCCTTCGTTCGTAGCTACGAGTGGTACCTATTGCCCGACGCCGAGCGCAGCACGATGCTCCGCGACCACGGCATCAAGGGCTCGGAGATGCCCCAGGTTCTCGCCAACACTGTCGCGAGCTTTGCGCTCGGAGACTACGAGTGGATGCTCGCGCTCGAAGCTCCCGAACTCGTCGACCTTGTCGACCTCATGCGTCACCTCCGTCAGACGGATGCTCGCCTGCACGTACGCGAAGAGGTCCCTTTCTACACGGGCCGCCGCATCACTCTCGACGAGATCTCTGAGGTGCTGGCATGACCCACGTTCTTGGTGCAACGGATGCCGCGGCATCCGGTCCCGAACACGTTGAAGAAGCCGTGGCCTACGACGCCATTCTCCTCGCGAGTTTTGGCGGGCCTGAGGGTCAAGACGATGTCATCCCATTCCTGCGGAATGTCACGCGCGGACGAGGCATTCCCGAAGAGCGCCTCGAAGAGGTCGCGCATCACTACCGCGCGTTCGGTGGCATCAGCCCGATCAACGACCAGAACCGTGAGCTGAAGGCAGCGCTCGAAGCCGAGCTTGCTCGCCGCGGAATCGACCTGCCCGTGCTGTGGGGAAACCGCAACTGGAACCCCTACTTGAGCGATGCGCTCACCGAAGCCAATGAGCGCGGCTACACGAAGCTCATAGCCGTGGGCACGAGTGCGTACAGCTCGTACTCCAGCTGCCGCCAATACCGCGAAGACTACGCAATCGCCCTTGAGCAGACTGGTCTCGAAGGCACGATCCAGATCGACAAGGTGCGTCAGTTCTTCGACCACCCCGGTTTTGTGCAGCCGTTCATCGATGGCGTTCGTGACGGTCTTGCTCAGATCGCCGCCAAGGGCATTGCGCCCGAGAAGACGCACGTGCTCTTCACTACCCACTCGATTCCCTCGACGGATGCCGCCAAGAGCGGCCCGGAGTCGCGCGGTTTCGGAGAGGGCGGTGCCTACGCGGCGCAGCACCTCGCCGTCTCCGAAGTTGTCATGGCGGCGCAGGCGGAAGACTTTTCCGCCAGCACGCTGCCGGCGCACAGTCTCGTGTACCAGTCGCGCAGTGGCCCGCCCTCGATGCCGTGGCTGGAGCCCGACATCAACGATGCAATCGATGCGCTTGCCGCCGATGGCATCGAAGCGGTTGTCATCGTTCCGGTCGGATTCATTTCCGACCACATGGAAGTGAAATGGGATCTCGACACCGAAGCGCTGGAAACTGCGGGAGGCCACAACATGGTTGCCGTTCGCGTTCCCACGCCCGGCGTACATCCGGCGTTCGTCACGGGTCTTATTGACCTCGTCTTGGAGCGCCGCGACGGAGTGCCGGTGGCAGACCGCCCCGCACTAACAACAATCGGCCCCTGGTACGACGTCTGTCGTCCCGGATGCTGTGAAAACGTGCGGCTCGGCTTCAAGCCGGCAGCCGCGGGGGTAGCACCGTGACCGTAATTCGTATTGGCACCAGAGGCAGCACACTCGCAATGGCGCAGACCACCACGGTGGCACGCCAGCTCGAAAGCAAGACCGGCGTCGAGACGGAAATCATTCCGATCTCCACTCAGGGTGACCGTTCAACAGAATCGCTCTCCACGATCGGCGGGCAGGGTGTGTTCGCGAATGCTCTGCGCGAAGCGCTGCTCGCGGGGGAGTGCGATGTTGTCGTGCACTCACTCAAAGATCTTCCGACCGCTCCCGTGCCCGGTCTCACGATCGCGGCCATCCCCAAGCGTGCCGACGAGCGCGACGTGGTGTGTGCTCGCGATGAGCTCACGCTCGCGACGCTGCCCGCTGGTTCCACGGTCGGCACCGGTTCGCCGCGTCGCCAGGCTCAGTTGCGCTCGCTCTACCCCGACCTTGAGGTTGTCGACATTCGTGGCAACATCGATTCACGCCTCGACAAAGTCACCAACGGTGAACTGGATGCCGTCATCCTCGCCGCTGCCGGCCTCGCTCGTGCCGGTCGCTCGGCGGCCGTCACCGAGCACCTCGGCATTTCGGGCTGGCCAACCGCTCCCGGTCAAGGTGCGCTTGCAATCGAAACTCGCACGGGTGAAGAGAAGCTCGCGGCAGTGCTCGACCACAAGCCCAGCCGCACGAAGACGGATGCCGAACGCTACGTTCTCGCCTTCCTCGACGCCGGATGCTCGGCTCCTCTCGGAGCGCACGCCGTGATCGACGATGGCCTGTTGTTCTTGGATGCGCGGGTCTACGCCCTCGATGGCTCCCGCTACCTCACCAGCTCGCACGCGCTGTACGTCAACGATGTGGATGACCCGGCGCGCGAGGCAGCACAGCGGGTCGCCGACGATCTTTTGGCACAGGGCGCTGGGGAACTTACCGGGGCACGAGCGTGATCATCCGCCCCCGCCGTTTGCGGTCGAGCCCGGCGATGCGTCGTCTCGTCGCCGAGAACCGCACCCACCCCAACCAGCTGATCCTGCCGATGTTTGTGCGCGAAGGGCTCACCGAGCCTGCCGCGATCAGCTCGATGCCGGGCGTGCAGCAGCATTCGCTCGACTCCATGCGCCGCGCGATTGCCGAAGCCGCCGAACTGGGCGTCGGTGGCGTGATGCTGTTCGGCGTTCCTGAGCACAAGGATGCCGAAGGTTCGGGAGCAATTGACCCCAACGGAATCCTCAACGTCGCTACGCGCGCGGCCGTCGCCGAGGCCGGCGACGCCCTCGTGGTGCAAACCGATCTCTGTCTCGACGAATTCACCGACCACGGTCACTGCGGTGTGCTGCGCGAGCGCACTCACCCTGTCACTGGCGTGACCGAACTCGTCGTCGACAACGACGCCTCGCTCGAGCGCTACCGCGAGATGGGCGTGGCTCAGGCCGAAGCCGGCTCGCAACTGCTGGGCCTCAGCGGCATGATGGACGGCCAAGTAGCCGAAGTGCGCGACGCTCTCGACGCCGCCGGTCACGCCGACACCCCCTTGCTCGGTTACGCCGCCAAGTACGCCTCGGCGTTCTATGGGCCGTTCCGTGAAGCCGTGCAGTCATCGCTCGTGGGCGATCGTCGTGCCTACCAGCAGAACCCCGCCAACCGCCGCGAGGGCGTGCGCGAAGTCGAACTCGACATCGACGAGGGTGCCGACGTCGTGATGGTGAAGCCCGCCATGAGCTTCCTCGACGTGCTGGCCGACGCCAGCGCCATCAGCAGCGTGCCCGTGTGGGCGTACCAAGTCTCCGGCGAATACGCGATGATCGAAGCCGCCGCAGCGAACGGCTGGATCGACCGCCGCCGCGCTATTGAAGAATCAGTACTCAGCATCCAGAGGGCCGGCGCCGAAGCGGTGCTCACCTACTACGCAACCGAACTTGCAGAATGGCTACGCGAATGAGCGACACCACGTCCAACACCCCGTCCGCCCCCGTCACTAACCAACAGTCGTTCGACCGCGCTCGCGGCGTGCTGCCCGGGGGAGTGAATTCGCCCGTGCGTGCGTTCGGCTCCGTCGGCGGAACGCCCCGTTTCTACGTGAAAGCCTCTGGCTCGTACGTGACGGATGTTGAGGGCCGGTCGTACATCGACCTCGTCAACTCCTGGGGCCCCGCCATCCTTGGCCACGCTCATCCCGAAGTGATTGACGCCGTTCAGCAGGCGGCGTCGCGCGGCCTCGGCTTTGGAGCATCAACTCCCGCTGAGACGGAGCTCGCCGAACTCGTGCGTGCGCGCATCAGCGTCGGCGGCGTGAGCCCCATCGAGCGCTTGCGCCTCGTCTCCACCGGCACGGAAGCGACCATGACGGCCATCCGGTTGGCTCGCGGCGCTACCGGTCGCCGCCTGCTCGTGAAGTTCGCCGGGCACTACCACGGTCACTCCGACGGGCTTCTGGCCGAAGCTGGTTCTGGTCTTGCGACGCTCTCGATGCCCGGTTCGGCCGGAGTCACTGCCGAGACCGCAGCCCAAACTCTCGTTATTGAGTACAACAACGTTGCCGCCCTCGAGCAGGTCTTTGCCGAACACGGCCACGACATCGCCGGTGTCATTTTCGAAGCCGCCGCCGCGAACATGGGTGTTCTTGCCCCGCAACCCGGCTTCAACGAAGCCATCGTGCGCATCGCCCACGAGCACGGCGCCCTCGCCATCAGCGACGAAGTCCTCACCGGCTTCCGAGTCGACCCCGCTGGCTACTGGGGCTTGGATGCTCGTGCCGCAGCAGCCGCCAACCCCGAAGCCCCTGACGCCCGCTGGGTTCCCGACCTCTTCACCTTTGGCAAGGTCATCGGTGGCGGGATGCCGTTGGCCGCTCTGGGCGGTTCGGCTCGCATCATGGAGTTGCTGGCTCCACTCGGCCCGGTCTACCAAGCAGGCACCCTGAGCGGAAACCCGGTCGCCGTCGCTGCGGGCCTCGCTACGCTTCGGCTCGCCGACGACGCCGTGTATTCGCGGCTCAACCAGGTTGCCGAAACGCTTTCGACCGAAACCTCGGCCGCACTCTCCGCCGAGGGCGTTGAGCACGTTGTGCAGCACGCGGGCAACCTGTTCTCGTTCGTCTTCAGCGGCGCCGAGCCCATGAACTTTGCCGACGTGAAGGCCCAGCAGGGCTACCGCTATGCACCCTTCTTCCACTCCATGCTGGAGTCGGGGGTGTCACTGCCTCCGAGTGTGTTTGAGGCGTGGTTCGTGTCGGCAGCCCACGACGATGGCGTGGTCTCGAAGATTGTCGAGGCACTGCCCGCCGCCGCGAAGGCTGCCGCCGCGGCATCCGCCCCGCAGTAGCCGCGACAAGGGATGCTGGGCTCGCGTGGGCCCGGAGCGTGATTCCGTTCGCCACAATGACTCGTCTGTAAACTCTGTGTGAGTTCTGGACGCAGCCCTATGCCAATCTGAGAATATGCTCCAGACTAGTTACCTGCGATAACAGAAAAAGCTGACCACCGTCTGCAGTTATCGCGAGTATGTTGGAAGAACCAACCGGCAACGAAATGGAGTTCACCATGAAGGGCAAGATCCTCCTAGTAGTAGGACTCGGCATCGGCTACGTGCTCGGAACCCGCGCTGGCCGCGAAAAGTACGAAAAGATCAAGGCCACGGCAGGCAAGCTGTGGAACGATCCCCGCATCACGCAGCAACGCCATAACGCTGAAGACTTTGTGAAAGACAAGGCTCCGGATGTTGCGGAGTTCCTTGCAGACGGCGCCAAGAAGGTCGTCAAGCAGGTTGCCTCCAGCAAGAGCAACAAGTCGGCGTCAGAAGAAGTGACGACCACCAGCAGCGCTCCCAAGAAGAAGCCTGCCGCCAAGAAGTCTTCGTCAGCGGCATCCACGACGAAGTCCACCAACTCGAAGTAGGGCTGCCATGTACGGTGAATCACCGAATACAGACTCGCAGCGCGACCCCAAGCGGTCACTGGCTGCACTAATCGCCGACGTGCCTCGCCTTCTCGGCGACCTCGTGCGCGGAGAGATCGAATCGCTCAAGAGCGAGATGGTCGACAAGCTCAAGCACGCGGGCATTGGCATCGGGCTGTTTGTGGGCGCCGCGTTTATCGCGCTGTTCGCACTGATGGTTCTCATCGCCGCTGCCGTGCTTGGCTTTGCTGAAGTAGTGCCAGCCTGGGCCGCCGCGCTGATCGTGGCCGGCATCCTGCTGCTCATTGTGGCGATCCTTGTGTTGGCGGGCGTTGCGCTCGTCAAAAAGGGAACCCCACCGGCACCCACCGAAACGATTGAAAGTATTAAGAGCGACGTTCGTGCCATCAAAGGCACCCGAAAGCGGAGGTCATAATGTCTGAGGACACCAACAAGAGCATCGAGCAGGCCCGCGCTGAACTCGAAAAAACACTCGACGCGATCGAAGATAAGTTCAACGTCGGCAAGCGTGTTGATGAAGTTGCAACCACCGTGCGCAACTCGTACGAGAGCAACCCGCTGCCGTGGATTATTGGCGCAGCAGCGGCCGCAGTCTCTGTAGTTGCTGTCGTTGCATGGGCAATTCTCAGCGACGACGACTAGCTCGATTAGCGTCTGACTCCCCAACAGGGGGAGTATAGAGAGCATGGCAAGAAAAGCACTCGATGGTTTGCGCGTGCTCGTCCCGCGCGGAGGCAATTGGGGCGACAGCGTCGCAGCACTTTTGAGGGGTCACTCGGGCATTCCCGTGATCGCACCCCTCATCAATTTCGCGCCCTCGGAGAATGTCGCCGCGCTCGCCAACGCCTTTCATGAACTCAATGATGGGCAGTTCGACTGGATCGCTGTTACGAGCGCGACCACCGTTGATGTGTTGATCGCGAGCGACGTCAAGATCCCCGAAAACACCAAGATCGCTGCTGTGGGAGAAACCACCGCCAGCGCACTCATGCTTGCCGGACACCGGGTCGATTTCGTTCCCGAGTTCGATAACTCCGGTCGCGGGCTCGTCAAAGAGTGGCCCGATGCATCACCGGGTCTGCGGGTTCTGGCACCGCAATCGAACCTTGCCGATACGACTCTCATCGATGGGCTCGGTGCGCTCGGTCACAAGGTAGTGAGCGTTTCGGCGTACAGCACAGTCGGAGTGCCTGTGGCTGACAAGGTGCGGGAGGATGTTGCATCCGGTCGCATCGGTGCCGTGCTGATCAGCTCTGGCTCAGTCGCGCGTCAAGTGGCCGAGCAACTCGCGCCGCTGCCCGACGACACCATCGTCGCCTGCATCGGACCGCGCACGGCGTTCGACGCGCGTGCCGCTGGACTCACCGTGCACGTGATCGCCGAAGACCGCTCCAGCGAATCTCTTGTCGAGACGCTCGTGGAGTACCTGCACCGCTAGCATCCCCCGAGCGGGGGTGTCGCGGCGCCTTCTTGGGCCATAAAGGGTGAATCGCGGTGTGAATTCGCGTCCTCAACTCGGTGGCAGCGCGGACCCGGCTGCACTCTGGATTGAGAAATGCCGGGACCCGACCAGCACAGTGATTGAGTCCGCGTTGCCCTGCCCGTAGGACAACGAAGCTTCCGGCGCTACCCGGAGAGTTTCCACAATGACTAAGCCCACGTCGGTGCGCGCCCGCGCGCCCCGTAACACCACCCGTTCGCGCCTTCTGATGTGGTCGGGATTCACTCGCGCGATTGCGGCCTTGGCTGTTGGCATCCTCATTGCCAGCTCGAGCGTGGCCACAGCTCTGCCCGCGCACGCCGATGAACTGGGCAGTGGCGTTGTGAGCCTGTCGAAGAGCGCCAGCGTGACGACACCGCAGCTTCCGGGCTCGACATTCACCTACACCCTTGGGTTCGGCTGTTCCTCGACAACAACGGGCTGTGTGGATGCCGTACTGACGGACGAGATTCCTGCACCTCTCGAAATCGTGGGGTCGCCGCTCGTGGCCGGCGTCGGATCGTCGGCCGTCACCGTCACGGGAAACCTGGTCGAGGTCGCTTTTGCCGACGCCGTAGCCAACACCGATCCGCCCAGCACTGGCCTCGCAGACAGCACGACGGGAACTGTGCAGATTACCGTGCGGGTCCCCGCTGACCTCGACAAGTCATGGGATGGCGCCAGCGTGCTCAATGAAGCCGATTTGGTGGCGGTTAACGCTTCGCCGCGTACCGCTGACGCGACGGTGGCATTGCGAGTTCCGACCGAGATCTCCGCGTCGTTAGCAAAGAATTGGACTCCGGCATCGGCGGAGTACGGCCCAGGAAACCTCTCCACTGTCACTCTCACGGTTGCCAACAGCTCCAACATCCCCGCGTCGGAGCTTGTTGTGCGTGAACCTGCGCTTCCCGCCGCCGCCACTAGCTCATTCAACTTCTACGACCTCGACGCGCTGGGCGCAGTGACCTTCCCTGAGGGGGCTGACCTCATCCAGGTGGATGCCCTCGAGGGTGGATCTTGGACGAACGGCACAGCACAAGCCATGGCCTTACTCCCTTCGGGTGTCATCGCCAGCGCCGTCGAAGGCCTGCGTTTCACTTTCACCTCAAGCGCGGGAACCACCATTGACGCGCGCGGCACCAGCGGTACCGTCGAGTTGTCCCTCGCTCAGCGCGAGACGAATCGTGCGAACCCCAGCGAAGAATTAGCGGCCGGAGGTGCCCGCGAGAATATCGCGGCGGCATCCGTCGTCACTCCTGAAGGACAGGCGGATGCTCCGGATGCCCGGGACACTCAGGTGGTTGCACCGCTAACAGCGACCGTGGCCGTGACAAAGTCCTTCACCCCGAGCGAGGTCCCCGCCGGAGAGAGCACGCTGGCGACAATCGCCGCCCGCAACACCTCAACGGGGGCACTGACGAGCCTCAGCGTTTCTGAGCCTGCGGCCGGTGGAAGCTTCTTCTCCGACAGCATCGTGTTTGACGGATTCGACTCGACAGTGACCGCATGGCCTGCGGGCGCGACGGCCGGAACTGTCACCTGGCTCGTTGATAGCGGAGCAGCGCCAGCGTCGAGCAGTTTCACCGAGGCATCCGGGCTTCCCGCAGCGCCGGTACTGATCGGTGGCCAGTTCGTGACCGGTTTTGTTATCGAGTACACCGGCACGATCGAGGTTGGAGCAACGGCCCGCGCCGGAGTGAAAATCGTCACCACGGCGGCGGCAGCCGTCACAACAGGCAGTGCTTCCGTTTATCCCAACGAAGTTGCCGCAGCGGGAACCAATACTGCCGGAACCGGTGAGGACTCTACGAGCGCCGATCTCGAGGTGTGGACTCCCGCTATTGAGGTGGAGCTGACCAAGAGCATCCGCCCCAGCGCTGTTTACTCCGGCGGAAACAGCATCGTCGAACTGACCGCAACGACCCCTGCCGGCACGAGCACGGTGCGCCCTGACGAGATCATCATCACTGAGCCATCCGTGTTGGGGGCGAGCGAATATTGGAACGCATTCACCCCTGTTGCAATCGGGTCGACGGCAGTCCCGCAGGGCTCCGTGCTGACCGTCGAGTACTACGACGGCAGCGCTTGGCAGAGCATGGCGGGATCAAGCGGAACCGTGGATGCAACCACGAGTGCGCAGATCTTCACCGGGGATCTTGCCAGCATGTTGCCCGCGGGTGTCACGACCGACGACGTGGAAGGTTTGCGCTTTAGCTTCACGGATGCCGACGGCTTCGCAAGCGCGGTCACGGTCAAGCCGACCATCGTTTTCGAAGCGCGCGCTCAACTGCGCGACGGCTCCGGCCCGACGGCTGAAGGCACCCCGGACGACAACTCGACGTGGGCATCCTACGAAAACTGCGCAGCCGTCGTGGCGAGTGGAACACTGAACGCCACCTCACTCACCGATAACGCTGCCGCGTGTGACACCGCGACGATTATCCCGACCGAAGGGACTGGCCCCGCGCCGAGCATCGTCGACAAGTCGATGGATCAAGCCACCGTTCTTGCGCAGTCGCACGACGCGGCGGGAAGCACCCTCACGTGGGGAGTGCAGAGTGCAGGCTACGACTCCGTCGCAGTATCTGACACGGCCAACCCGTCGGCGGCATCCGTGGCAACCACGATGTTCCAAGCCTTTGACCTCACCCGGATTGACTCCATAAGCCCCGCTCAGGATCCCCTGATTCGGTGGGATGCCGTGCAGAGCGTTGAGCTCTACAGCGCCACGAGCGATTCCTGGATTGATGTCACGGCCGCTGCCTGCAGCTCGGCTGCTAACTGCACCGGCAACTTCCCCGGCTACACCCTGAGCGCGGCAGAGCGAGCAGACACCATTGGTGTGCGCCTGACGTTTGTAGAACGTTCCGACCGAGCGGCGATCATCGCCGCCTCCGGCGACCCGCTCGCACCGCCAGTAGGTTCCGGTGTTGCCAACCTGCCGAGCGGCAGCTACCCGGGAGCGTCATCCGCCGGACGAACGATTCACCTCGACTGGCAACTGCGTAGCGTCGTGCGGGATGATTCTGGCACCGACTCGAAATGGGTCACCGCACTCGAGATGTATAACCGGCCCGATCCTGGAGTCGTGCGCAATACCGTGGGAGTCTTCGCAACTCCGGCGACAGGCACTCCCGTCTCGGCAGTGGACTCCGCTGACATTGCGATCGTGCAGACACCGCCGACGGTGACCGCCACGAAGACGGTTACGCCGACGACAGTGACGATTCCGCGTCCAGAAGTGGTTGGCACGGACTACCCGCGTGCCACCTACACAACGACGGTTCAGAACACATCGCCCACGAACGTGTGGCAACTGCGACTGACAGATCCGTCCCTGTGTCTCGACGCCGCAAGCTGCGCCTTCGACGTAGCCGACATCCCGTTTGTGGGCGCCAGCTACGATCCCGCACGCAACCCATTCGAACGCCTTAACCTCACCGGAATCGCGATTGCTTTCTCGGGAGCATCTGGCATCGATAACAGCGAGATCTACGTGTGGAATCGAGATGCTGCAGGAACGCCCAGCGTCGACGGGCCCTACACCGAAGCACAGGCCGAAGCGCTGACCTCAGCCCAGCTTGAGAGCGCAGTCGGAGTCACCGCGCTCTTCGCGGGCGAGTCAGCTGACGGCGGCACGATCACGCCCGGTGCTCTCGCGACGGTAACCTTCGAGACCCAACTGCGCACCACGCTCCGCAGCACTGGCGCGGCTATGACAGCAGCAAGCATCCCGAACTCGGTGTTGGTGGGAGTGCATGACAACGTGCTCTACCCGGCCATCTTCAACCAAGACATTGCGACAAGCCCGCTCGCCATCGACGATGGCTACATTGCTGTCGAGACCGCTAAGGCTGTTACCCCCAGCAGCGCGTTGCTGGCTGCCCCGAACACGCTGACACAGGTCGATCTCCGGGCGCGTTCCACGGGAACTGTTGCACCGAAATCGCTCGTGATTCAGGATGACGCAGCAACATTCTGGAACGCATTCACCGCGGTCTCGGCCGAGGTGCCCACGATGCCGGCGGGCGCCGATCGCGTAGAGATCGCGGCCCTCGTCGGATCGAGCTGGGTGAGCGCCGGGCCAACGACAGCGGCGCTCGCGGCACTACCCTCGAGCGTTGATCTCGACGACATAATCGGCGTGCGGGCCACCTTCACGCGCGCTGATGGCACCGAATTTGCCGCCACCAACGACGCCGTGAATCTGCAGATCGTTGCCGAACTGCGCACGCAATTGCGTGACGGGTCGGGGCCGGTCACCGCATCCGATAGTCCAACGGCGATGCCAGGGGAGTCCGTTGCTGGCCAGATCACCAACACGGTCGCCGCTGTTATCGCTCACGACGAGCTGAACGACGCTGACGAAGCGGGCGCGACCTTCACGCTCAACACTGGCACCGCGCGGGTCGCTATCGAGAAGACCTCGATCGGACAGACCGCAGCGGGTAAGGAGATTCCGTTCACTCTGCGCGTGCGCAACACCGGCACTGGCTATCTCGTGAACCCGGTCATTACCGACCGACTCCCGTCAGACGGATCACTGATCTATGTGCCGACCGACAACCCCGTGTACTCGACCTCAAGTGGTGGAACCCTCACGACGGATGCCGCCCAGATCGTTCGTACCTTTGACGCTGCTACCGGAGAGATCAGCTTCGCGTGGCCCGCCGGAGCGCAGCTTGCACCCGGCGAAACGTACTCGATCACCCTGCGTCTGCAAGTGAAGCCTGGCCTGGCCGCGGCATCTATTGCAGAGAACGGACTGGACTTCACCAACGATCGTCAGGTGGAGGCCTGCACGCCGCTCAACAGCGCAAACGGCCGAGCTGTCACGCTGACCGACAATACGTGCGCGACGAGCAACGTTGTCACGGTGCTGTCACTTGGCTCGTTCTCCGCGCTCAAAGGCGTGAAGTCGACAGCCGGAACCGCCACCAACGTGATCAATCCCGCGGTGAGCTGCTCAGCCGATGCCGACGGCTATTACCGTTACCCGTGCGCCGCCGACAGCACAATCGGGTGGATTGATGAGTGGAAACTCCAGCTCGTCAACGGAGGAACGATTGGCGCCTCCACCCTTGAGCTTGTGGACATCTTCCCGCACGTCGGTGACGTCGGTGTTGTTGACCCCTCGCCTCGCGGATCGCTCTTCGCTCCCGAGTTCAACGGTGATGTGACCTTCACGAGCACGACGGCAGGCGTCGGCTTCGAATGGTTCTACACAACCGAGGCAAACGTCTGCACCGCGGATCTCTTCCCCGCGACGGCAGACTGCTCACCGGGGGAGTGGATGCCGTCCAGCAGCCTCGCCGCAGGCGCCGAGGCAGACGTCACCGGTATCAAAGCCGTCTTCGACTTCAGCGGCCTTGACCAGGGAGCTCTGCCGCCGGCATCCGTGCTCACCGTGAATTACACGACGACGAATACCCCAAGCACAACCGGCGCGGATGGTCGTGTTCCGTTGACCGTGCCGTTCGAAAACGTGCGCGCCTGGAACTCCTTCGGTTACTACCCGACCTACATTTCTGGTGCGAACCCGCCGTCGCCGGAAGAGCCCATCAAGGCAGGGATTGGACTCTTCGCCGGCCCCATCACCGTCTCGAAAGTGATCGAGGGTTCCGAATCGAGCCGGGCGCCGGAAACGATTACCGCTGGCGTTGAGTGCACCGTGTTGGGCGCGGAGATCGAGATGGGTTCGGTGGGAGCACTCACCCTAGAGGCCGCCGCGGATTACACCGCCCGCATCGATGGCATCCCGCAGGGCGCGGACTGTGTCGTCACCGAGGACGGTGTGCTCGGGTGGTTTGGGGAACAAGAACGCAACGGCCCGCAAACGGTGACGGTCGCTACAGCGGCGGCAGTTACAGATGCCATGCCGAGTGCGCAGAGCGCGACCCTGGTGAACACCTATTCACCAGCGCTGCTCGCCTTCACCGGAGCGCAGGGTATCCGTGCTCTGCTGGTGTGGGGACTCGGCGGCCTACTCGGCGGCGCGGTTCTGCTCATCGTCCGTCGGGGACGAACCGCACGCTAAGTGCGAGTGTGGAGGCTGATCGGGTCAGCCTCCACACCTTCAGAGTTGGTGGTGAGCTCTAGCCGACGTTGAGTGCCAGCACCAGGAAGATGATTCCGAGCAAAGGAGGGGTGCCCTGGACGATGGCGGGACGCAGCATCGTCTTAGGCTGCGACGTGACGAGCACGATCGCAGCGAGCACCATGCTGAGTGCGCCAAACATGGCGAGGGCAATGCCGGCTGGCCACAGGTTGGTGGTGCCCATGAGCACGAGACCCGTTCCGGCGCCGAGAGCGAGGAAGACGTTGTAGAAGCCCTGGTTGTAGGCCCACGGCTTCACGGCATCCGCATCCTGGGGGCGCACGCCGAAGATTTGCTGCACGCGAGGCGTGTGAAAGAGCACGCTCTCCATGAAGAAAATCATGAGGTGCACGAGCGCGGCGAGAAAGATAAAAGCTGATCCAAGAATGGCCAAAACAGTGTTCATGCTCAAAAGTGTGGCACAGCCGGAATGCTTAGCCGTGCACGTCGATGACCGTTCGACCGCGGATGCGCCCCGCAATGATGTCTTCTCCGGCCGCGATAGCGTTGCTGAGCCCGATCGTGGAAGTCGTGCTCTCGAGCAAGCTGAGGTCGAGATCGCGCTCAAGGCGTTCCCACGCTTCGAGGCGGTGTGCTCGCGGAGTGAAGACCGAGTTGATGCCGACGAGGCTCACGCCGCGCAAAATAAAGGGCATTACGCTCGTGTGTAGATCGCTCGATTGAGCGTTGCCGCACGCGGTCACCGTTCCGCCGTACTGGGTGGCGGCGATCGCCGAGGCCAGAGTGGTGCCACCGACGGCGTCGATGGCGCCATCCCAGCGCTGCTTCATGAGGGCTTTGGGTTCGGCGCTGAGTTCGGCGCGGTCAATGATGGTGGTGGCGCCTAGGGCGCGCAGGTAGTCGTGTTCGCTTTCGCGACCAGTGGATGCCGTCACGCTGTACCCGAGCTTGGTGAGCAGGGCGATGGCCACAGACCCCACCCCGCCGGCGGCACCGGTGACGAGAACCTCGCCGGAGACCCCACCGCGCTCGATCGCGAGTACCGAGAGCATGGCCGTGAACCCTGCCGTGCCGATGGCGGCGGCCTGATGATTGCTGATGCCTGCGGGCACCGGAACGACCCAATCGCCGGGAACGCGCGCACGCTCCGCGAAACCACCATGGTGGGTTTCACTAAGGCCGCAGCCGTTCACCAACACACGCTGACCAGCACTAAAGCGGTCATCCGTCGACTCGGCGACAACGCCGACGAGGTCGATGCCGGCGATCAGGCGAGGCGCGCGAACGATGCCCGGCCTACCCGTGAGGGCGATGCCATCTTTGTAGTTCAGGCTGGAGAACTCGACATCGATCGTGACATCTCCGGGCATCAGGATGCTGTCATCCAGTTGCTCAGAGAGCTCGACGTGCGCCGGAGCTTGTCGGTCGGACTCGTTCTTGACTACTTCGATTCCACGCCACATACGGTCAGCCTAGAACCGCAGGCTGGGTTCTGAGTCAGAAAGTCGGTTTAGCCGAAGAGAATCGCAGCTTCGTCGTAGCGTGACTGCGGCACCGTGTTGAGCTTGCCGAGGGCATCTTCGAACGCCACGTTGGTGATCTCGGTACCCTGCAGCGACACCATGCGACCCCAGCGACCGTGGATGACCGCGTCGACTGCGGCGAGGCCGTAGCGAGTGGCGAGCACGCGGTCGTAGGCGCTGGGAGTTCCACCGCGCTGGATGTGACCCAGAGTGGTTGAGCGAGTTTCGAGGCCGGTGAGAGCTTCAATCTCGGGCGCAAGCATGTCGCCGATTCCGCCGAGGCGGGGGCGACCGAAGGCATCGAGGCCGCGCTCGGAGTGGGCGTCGTCCATGGTGTCGAGAGTGAAGCCTTCGGCAACAACAACGAGAGGGGCACGACCGCGGTCGCGAGCCGAAGTGACCCACTCCACAATCTGAGCCATCGAAGTCTTTTGTTCGGGGATGAGGATCGCGTGGGCGCCGGCAGCCATGCCCGAGTGCAGAGCGATCCAGCCAACATGGCGGCCCATTACTTCAGCAACCATGCAGCGGCCGTGCGAGTCGCCGGTGGTGCGCAGGCGGTCCATGGCGTCGGTTGCGATCTGCGTGGCGGTGTCGAAGCCGAACGTGTAGTCGGTGGCGGAAAGGTCGTTGTCTACCGTCTTGGGGACTCCGACGATCTTGATTCCGGCATCCGTCAGCCGCTTGGCAGCAGCGAGAGTTCCTTCGCCACCGATGGCGATGAGGGAGTCAACGCCGAGGCGTTCCATGTTTTCGCGCACAGTGTCTGCGCCGTCGGTGCCCTCGAAGGGGTTCGTGCGCGAGGTGCCCAGAATGGTGCCACCCTGCTTGGAGATGCCCTGAATGTCTTTGCGCGTGAGGGGCATGGCGTCGCCTTCAACGACTCCACGCCAACCGTCGCGGAAGCCGACGAACTCTTTGTCGTAGACCTGCGTGCCCTTGAGCACGATGCCGCGAATAACTGCGTTCAACCCGGGGCAGTCGCCACCGCTGGTCAGGATTCCGATCTTCATGAACCCATCATGGCGCATTTTTGTGCGTTTCCGAGCCACGATCTGGTTCGCAGCGCCGCGTCGCTTTAGTGGCTGATTGCGGCTTCTGTGATCGGATGCGCGGCACACGCCACGGAGTCTGCGTGCTCATCGCACACCACGAACTGCTCGCGACAGGCCTTGTTGTGGCAATTCTCGACCCGTTTGGTTGCCGCACCGCACTGGTAACAGCGGCCAATCGCTTCGGTGTCTGCCGTGAAGTCGATGGCCATGCGCTTGTCGAAGACGTAGAGCGAACCGTTCCACAGGCCGGAGTCGCCGTACTTTTCGCCGTAGCGAACGATGCCGCCCTCGAGTTGGTAGACCTCGCCGAATCCGCGACTGCGCATAAGAGAGGAGAGCACTTCGCAGCGGATGCCGCCCGTGCAGTACGTGACGACGGGCTTGTCTTTCAGGTGGTCGTACTTGCCGCTGTCGAGTTCGGCGACGAAGTCACGAGTGGTTGCGACATCCGGAACTATCGCATCGGTGAATTTGCCGATCGCGGCCTCGATGGGATTGCGGCCGTCGAAGAAGGTGACCTCTTTGCGCGCAACGAGCTCGTGGAGTTCTTCGGGGCTGAGTTTCGTGCCGCCGCCAACCACGCCGTTCTCGTCGACCTTCAACTCACCGGGGGCGCCGAAGCTCACGATCTCGTCGCGCACCTTCACGCTGAGCTTCGGGAAGTCGTCGCCCTGGCCCTCGCTCCACTTGAAGTCGATGTTCTTGAACGCCGGGTACTCCCGCGTCTTGCGCACGTAACGCTTAATGTCTTTGAGCTCGCCGCCGACGGTGCCATTCATGCCGTCTTTAGAGAGGATGATGCGACCGCCGAGCCCGAGGAACTCGCAGAGGTCGCGCTGCCACAACCGCACAGCCTCCGGATCGGCCAGCGGCGTGAACACGTAGAAGAGAAGGATCTTGGGAACAGCCACGGGGCAAGTTTACGGCTGTTAGCTGGGCGAGCTGCGCGGGGCTGGTGGTGGCGGTGGTGGCGGGCCGGCATCCGGATCATCCGTGTCGTTCGGCTCGTCGTTCGTAGCGTCTTCTGCTTCGACGGGTATTTCGGGGTCTGCGCCGAGGGGATCGCCTTCGCGCTCGAGGAGCATCTGGGCATAGGCGATCCGTACCCGGTTCGGAGCGACGAGTTCGTCGAGAAAGAGATCGCGAAAGCTCATTCCTGACTCAGGAAACAGGCGAGTCCATGTTCGCGCCGTCCAGGTCAACTCGCTGAGGGCAACGGCGATGGCATAGACGAAGGTGAGTTCTGACGATGCCGTCGAGTTGAACAGAATGAGCAACACGAGCCCGGTGCCGATGGCAATGACACCGATCATGCGGACGTGACGGATGACGGGCGTTCGTGCGCCGCTCAGAGCTACACCGGTCGCGATGCCGATCGCGAGAAACGTCACAAACCAGAACATCAGTCGCTACCGGCGGGGAGCGTTTTCGCCGGCTGCGGTGGCGGCGATCTCGGACTGGAGGAAGAGCATCCATTCGTCGTAGATGTCGTCGGGGCGCAGGAAGCTGCGGCCGATTGTCTGCACGGCGGTGCGCCCGGAGTCGGGGAGCAAGCGGTGCCAGAGCAGCCCTCTCACTACGGCAGATGCCAGGCCGAAGCACACGGCGTAGGCAACGAGGGTGGCGAAGCTCAGTTGCAATGACGAGCCATCGGGGCGCAGCACCAGAACGGCCGCGGCGCCGGCTAGTGCGAGGATAACCGTGGCTAGTGCTTGAAGGCGCCGGGCCGCGGGAACGCGAACCTTCGCGTAGAGGGCGCCGAAGAGCAGCCCTGCAACAATCGCGCCGATAAAGAGAAGCATGAGCGCAGTTTAGCGAGCGGCCGTATTCTGCTCTGCGCGCTCGCCGAGCATCGCCGCGTACTCCTTGCGCAGGTCGCGGGGGTTGGTGAATTGGCGCGCAACAAGCTGCCAGTAGCTGAAGCCGGATTCGGGGAAGACCCGTAGCCAGATCCGTGGGGCGTAGGCGACTTGGGTAATGATGAGGCCACCGAGGAAGGCGTAACTCATCAGACCGTGGCCTCCTGTTGTTGCGGTGATGACGATTACCGCGCCCATGCCCACCATGAGAATGACGAGGTTAGGGAGGGGCTTATAGGTCGGAGTGCGTGCTTCGCACGACAACACACCCGTAATCAATCCGATCACCGCTGCAATAACCAACCACATCATGAGCCAAACTCTACGTCAGGGGTGGCGCGTAATCTAGGGCTCATTGGTGCTGGCTTCGTCATTCGCTGGCCTGATCGCGCCGCGGCCGTCGTAGTCCCAAGTTGCCCGCAGTTCTTCGCGGTCGGCAAGCATCGCCGCGTACTGCTGCCGTATGTAAAAGGAGCCGGTGAAGTCTCGCCACGCAAACTCCCGGTACGTGAGGCCCGCCTCGGGAAAGTAATCCATCCACAGCTTGGCCGAATACAAAGTGGATGCGCTCGCCATAGTGATCACAAAAGCTGCAACACCAGCGAAGTTGAGCCACGCCGGAGCGATAACGTCGTTGGGCGGAATGTTGGGCCACACGATCAGCCCCGCGATGATCAGCGCTTGACCGATGAAGGGCAACGTTCGTACTTTCGGCACCATCGCGAGCGCTTGATAGATGCCGAGGCTTGCCCCGCTGAGAGTCATTATCGCGAGCCAGATCATGAGCCAAACTCTACGTCAGGGGTGGCGCGTAATCTAGGGCTCATGACCGAAGCGCTCGCCGTCGACGAGCCGGTGCGCATGCGTTTTGCGCCCGGGCGGCCCGTTGATGTTCGTGCGACGCTGCGACCACTCAAGCGCGGTGTCGGTGACCCGACGATGCGAGTGGACGACGCGGGCACCTGGCGCACGATGCTCACGCCGCACGGCCCCGCGACTCTGCGTCTCGTGCAGCACCAGTCGCATGTGGACTGCACCGCGTGGGGCGCCGGAGCTGAGTGGGCGATCGCCAGCGTTCCCGAGCTGCTGGGGGAGGGCGACGACTGGAGCGACTTCGACATTTCGGCGCTTCCGTTCGCAGCTGAAGCTCAGCGTCAGAACCCCGGCTTGCGGTTGCCGCGCACCAAGCTCGTGTTCGAGGCGCTCGTGATGGCGATTCTGGAGCAGAAAGTCACGGGCATCGAAGCGAAGCGGGGGTGGCGCATCCTCGTCACGAAGTTTGGTTCACCGGCGCCTGGGCCAGCTCCAGCCGGTATGCGTGTTGTGCCGACCCCGCAGGGTTGGGCGCGGATTCCGTCGTGGGAGTGGCACCGCGCGGGGGTCGGGCCACAGCGTTCGGCGACCGTGATGCGCGCGACGCAAGTGGCGGCATCCCTCGAGCGCACGGCCGATTGGGGGCGAGGCGGGCCGCGCATTGAGGCTGCGCTGCGATCAGTCGTGGGCGTTGGCGTGTGGACGGCCGCCGAAACCATGCAGCGCTCGCACGCCGATCCCGATAGCCCGAGCGTTGGCGATTACCACCTCGCCGCCGTTGTGGGTTGGGCCCTGATTGGCGAACCCGTCGACGATGAGCGGATGCTCGAACTGCTCGAGCCTTGGCGCGGCCACCGGCAACGCGTCGTGCGACTCATCACGGCATCCGGGTTTCGCAAGCCGGCCTTCGGGCCGCGCATGACGATTCAGGATCATCGCGGGCATTAGTGGCGTGCGAGTCCTTTAGCGTGCGTCCACGCGTTCGGCGGCGGTTGCTTCTGTAGTGCTACCTGTCGGGCGCTTTCTGGCCAGCCGCGCAGCATCCGCTTGACCGAGGCTCGCGGATTTCGCCAGCCAACCCTCGCGTTGCTCGAGCGTTGAATTCTTCACCGGGCCGAACCGTGTTGTATGCACGGACTTGATTCCACAGAAGGCAAGCGTGCGGTCGCGGACGTGTCGAACCGTGGTGTCGCCGACGAGCCGGAGATACCAGGAGGGGGAGTCGGCGGTGACGATGACGCGACCGGTTCGCCCGGTGAGTAGACCTTCGGGGGTTCCATTTTTTCTGATTCGGTAGGCGCGGCGCGGGAGGAGGATTCGGTCGAAGAAACCCTTCAGCAGTGTCGGGACGGAGCCCCACCAGACGGGCGTGACCACGACGACGTGCCGGGCATCCAACAGCAACTGCCAAGCGCGTTCGAGGTCGGGCTCAAGTTCTTGGCGGCGTGTGTAGCCGAAGTGAAGGCTCGGTTCGAACTGCAAATCTCGCAGGGCGACAACGGTGGCGTCGCCGTGGCCTTCGGCATAGGCGGAGGCGATGGCGGCGCACAAAGAGTCGGGATTGGGGTGGCCGTCAATGATAAGAGTGTTCATGTCGCTCCAAGGGATGGTGAATCGGATGGGGTACCGAGCTGCATTGGGCAGCGGCTCGGGGGCATGTCGAGGCAATCTGGACACTGTCTAGATTGCTCGCTTTGACTCTAGGGGTACGATGTTGCTCGTGTCAAGATCCGATTCTGCGTACCACCACGGCAACCTCGGGCCGACGCTCGAAAACGCGGCGCTCGAACTCATGCGCACCCAGGGGCACGCTTCGCTGAGTTTGCGCGAAGTCGCGCGCACCGCGGGCGTGAGCCACAACGCGCCGTACCATCACTTCGGCGATCGAGCCGCGCTGCTTAAGCGCCTGAGTGAGCGCAGCATGGGCGAGCTGCTGAGCACCCTGCAAGCCGTGGAGGAGCAGGACTCGGCTGAGGGGCAGGGACAAGCATCCGCGGATTCGGCGCGGGCGCACGCTGTCGCAATCGGAGCTGCCTACGTCGGGTACGCGGCCGACTTCCCCGAGCGCTTTCGCCTCATCTATGACCCGAGCGTGTGCATCCCCGGGTCGCCCAGCGCCGAAATGAAACCCCTACTCGAGCAAACGGAAGGCGTTCTGGCGCGCGCAACAGCCGCACTACTCCCGCCCGAGCAGCAGGCTCCCGCGGCTGCGCTCGCGACCGCAGTGTGGGGCGTCGTGCATGGGCTAGCCGGGCTCGTGGTGGCGGGGCACATCTCGCGTGCGGAAGTGGAACCGGCCATGGTTTCGCTGTTTGGGGTGCGCGGGGATTAGTTAGTTGCGGCAGCCCGGTTTGGCCTTTTCATCAGGCGTCTCCGGCACCCTCAACCAACGAAATAAACCGACTCAGCGTCGATACCCCTTCAGCCGACTGCGGCAGCGAGTCGAGCAGCGCTGGCGAGTACACGAGATACGCCGCCCACTGAGCGCGCGAGATCGACACGTTGAGGCGGTTGCGGGAGAGCAGAAAGTCGAGGCCGCGGGGCACGTCGTCGGCGCTCGAGGCGGCGAGGCTGACGATCGAGATGACCGCTTCTCGGCCCTGAAACTTGTCCACCGTGCCCACGACAACACGGGTAAAGCCGGCAGCATCGAGACGGCCACGGAGGAGTTCCACCTGCGCGTTGTACGGCGTCACCACGATGATGCCGTCCTCGCCGAGCGGCTTCGCCTTGCCGCCAGCTTCCGAAGTCCACAGTGCTCCGAGGTGCTCACGCACCAACTCGACAACCCGGTCGGCTTCTTCGGCGGAGAACGTGGAGTTGTCGACGTGAGTGGTCGGCACCGAGTGCAGGCCGGGGGAGAAGCCCTCGAGCATCCGCCCCGCCGTTGACGCGTGCGACCGCAGTAGGCCGTCGTAGGAGAGCAACGAGACGGGGCGCGTGACGGCCTCATCCATGCGGCGGCTCTCTTCGAGGAAGTAGCCGAAGTCATCCGGCAGCACCGCCAGCTCGCCGATCACGTGACCCAGCGCCGAACCATCGACCGGTGCCGGGTGGATGCCCTGGCTCACCTGGGGGAGCTGCTGCGGGTCGCCCAGCAACAAAATCCGTTTCGCGCTCGCAGCAACGCCGATCGTGTTCGCAAGAGAGAACTGCCCGGCCTCATCGATGACGAGCAGATCGAGCTGGCCGGCCTGCACCCGCTTGCGATTGGTCATGTCCCAGGCGGTGCCGCCGATCACGTAGCCGTCCGAGTCATGCTCGCGTGCAAAGCCCGCGTGACCATTCGCCGGCAACTCGCTGAACGGACCATCGGCGTAATAGCCAACGCCGAACTCTCCCGGCACCGCCTTCGCGACGAGCTCTCGGTCGAGGCTCGCGTCAAGCACGACAGCATCGAGAACGTTCTCGACCACCTTGTGCGACTGCGCCGTGATACCGACCTTCCAGTGATGCTTCTCGACCAGCCGCTGAATAACGTGCGCAGCGAGATAGGTCTTGCCGGTGCCGGGTGGGCCCTGCACCGCGAGGTAGCCGCTCTCCCGCGAAAGCAGGGAGGCGATGACGGCGCGCACCCCATCATCCGCACTCTTCATGGGCTCAAGGGCAGCCACCTCAGCGGGCGCTTTGCGCAGCAGCAGGTCAGACATCGCGTCATCGGGCCACTCCGGTGCGGCGGCCACGACGGTCTCGCCCCACTCTTCGATCGCGGCAACGATGCTGTCGGCGCGGGGTGGCGGGCCCGGCGTGAGGTGCGTAGGGATTTCATCCCAGGCGGGGATCTCATCGGGCCGGGTTTCGATGACGAAAATGCCGCCCTCATCCTCGGCGGGGTCAGCGAAACGAACCCCGCGGGCGAGGCGCGCGCCGGCACGATGGCCCGGCGGAAGATACGGCAGCGGGTCACCGTAGACCAGAAAAACATCGCCGCCCGGGCGTGGGGCACTGCTGCCCGGCGCCCATTGACCGCGAAGGTACAGGTGCCGACGCTCGGTGCGCTGCCGCCCCTCCTTGTGCCAATCGCGAGCGAGCTGGGCGCCATCGACGACGAAAATCCCACGAGTGTCTTCCCACAACTCCGACGGCTGCTCGAGGCGGTCGTAGTGCTCCCACCAAAAACTCTTGACCTCGCGCCGGTGGTAATCGATCGCCGCGGCGGCCATGCGATACGCACTAGCGGTCGGATGATCGCCCGCTTCTTCAGCGTCATCGCCGAGAGCCTGCAGCGCAACGTCGAGCGCACTGGGTTCGAAGACCTTGCCCTCGAATTCTTCCTCGACCGGCTCCACCTTCACGCCTTGGACTTCGGGCAGCGCCCGCAGCCAATCGCGCAGCTTGAGTGTCGATACGCAGTCGTACTCGTTGTAGCGAGCGATCGCATCGCGAATCTCGTTCGCCCGCTGCAGGTCGCCATTCGCAGCCGCGACACTGGAGTCGACATACTCACCGATCGAGTCAGCAGCGTTGGTCACGCCGGCACGT
The DNA here is from genome assembly GCF_015864925.1 of Salinibacterium sp. NG22. NCBI lineage: Bacteria > Bacillati > Actinomycetota > Actinomycetes > Micrococcales > Microbacteriaceae > Salinibacterium > Salinibacterium sp. NG22. The sequence goes on from NZ_JADYWG010000001.1 coordinate 1,830,668, forward strand.
TCGGCCTCGCCCATGTAGAGCGGCTCAAGCTTCTTGATCGAATACGACGGCGTCCCGATGCGCAGCGCACCCCGCACGATCGGATACAGGTCGACCAGCACGCCATCACGCAGCAACTGGTCGACGACATCCTCACCCTCGCCGTGCCGGGCGGCGATGCTCAGCAGGTGTGTCTTCTCGTAGCTGGCGTAGTGATAAATATGGAGGCGCGGATGCTGCTGCCGCCGCTCCGTGACGAAGTCCAGGAACGCCCGCAGCGCGATCCGCTCCTCGGCATGGGAGTGCGCCCACAGGCAATCGAACTCGCCCGCGGCATCGACCCAGCCGAAGAGGTAGTCGAGGCCCCAGCGGGGCACCCCGCCGATTCCCGGCTCGGAGTACATCGGGTCGCCCTCGAAGTCGAAGAAGAGATCACCGGGGTTGGGCGCGGGCAGGTTCGCGATCGGCCGCGGGTCAACGACAACGACGGGCGGAATGGCATGACTGTCGGCCGGATCGACGGTGTGCTGCAGCTTGGCCTGCAGATGGAGCTTGGCAAAGCTGGCTTTCGGGATGGCGAGGTCGTCGGGACGTTCCGACGTTTCGGCCAGGTCCGTCAGGGTGCGGATGCCCGCCGCCAGAAACTTCGTGCGCTGACCGGCGCGGAGCCCCGCGACGGTAAAGAGGTCATCGGCTTGCTTGGAAGGTTCCGTGCAGAACTTGCACCGGCCATCCCGCGCGTACCGCTCATCGTGCCAGTCGACCGGCTTGGCTTCGGCGCGATGTTCGGCGATGATCGCGTGCATGCGGGCCCGCCGGCGGCGAAAGACGGGGGCGATGTCGGCCACCGCAGCGAGCTCGGAGGCGTCGTTGCCAAGAATGAGTTCGACGGTGCCGTCTGCCGGAACGCCGAGCTTCTGAAGTTGCTCGTGGTACGCCGCCAGTTGCAGCAGCGCGGTGACCCGCACGTGACGTGACAGCTTCGAGTCGACCACGCGATACTCGCCGCTGGGCTGCTTGACAAGAAAGTCGGCGTAGCCAATGAACGGCGACTCGGGGTCGGTTTCGTCAAAGAAGACGCCCTGAAAAACGACGGGTGCGCCGGCCAGTAGAGCATCACGCGTGCGCGCGGCATAGTCACGCAGAACAGCGGCGTCGCGGCCGGGAGGCTTGTCGAACTCGACCATCGCGTCACCGAACTCTGCGCGATAGCGATCCCGCAGCCGGGCCTCATGAACGTTTCCCAGCTCGGCCGCCCGCTCCAACATCGCATCGTCAGCGGGCAGGGGATCAGTCGAGAACCCGAGCCTCTTGTCGAGCACGCGCAAGAACCCGAACTCACAGTTCGACGCTTGGGTCAGATCGCTGGCGCTCGTCACGAGAGCGGTATCGGTGAGTAGGTACATGTCTCGATCAGAATATGGCCGGCAAGCGACCTCGTCGTTGACCCGTGCCGCTACCGCGCATATCGATAACTCGGTGCGGCAAGGCATTTCACGCGCCCGACCCCACCGAAACGCCAGACCACGCCCTAGGCTTGAACTATGACGGGAATCACCACCCCACGGTCGAAGCACTTTTCTGCGCTCGCCCCGGAGCGTGAGCCCCAACTGGCGTTCCCTCCGCGCGGTAGCTCGATGATCGGCCCCGTCGACGCCCCCGGCCTGCATGTGATGAGCTACAACATCCGTCGGCGCCTGCCGAAGCTTTTACCGCGCAATCCTGACCAGTGGCGGCACCGTCAGCCCTTAATGAGACGCCTCCTCCTTGCTGAACAGCCGGCGCTGGTCGGCGTGCAAGAAGCCCTCTTCACTCAGGCGCGTTTTGTGCGCCAGTCGTTGGGGGAGCACTACCGTTCTCTCGGCCATGGTCGCGAGAGGAACACGGGCGGCGAAGGCTGCCCCATCTTTTACGACTCCACTCGTCTGGAGGTGGTCGAATGGCGACAGTCGGCGCTCTCCGATACTCCGAATGTTCCGGGATCAGTCTCGTGGGGCAATCGCACGCCTCGCGTCGTGGTGGAAGCTATCTTCCGCGACCTCGCCACCGGCATCCACTTTCAGGCTGTGAACACTCACCTCGACCACCGGTCTCGCACGTCTCGCCTTCACTCCGCCGACGCGTTGAGAAACATCGTGCAGGCGACACCGCACCCCAGCATCCTGACCGGCGATTTCAATACGGATGCTGACACTCACCCTTATAGCCAGCTCACCGGTAATGGACTGGTGGTAGACACGTGGAACACCGCCGAGGAGCGTCTCACCCAAGTGTGGGGAACGTTCCCCAACTACGGCCCGCCGAAGCACAATCGCAAGCGGATTGACTGGGTTCTTGCAACGCCCGATGTGACCGTGATGGAGGCGGGCATCAATGTCACGCGGTATGCGGGCGGCTGGCCGTCGGATCACACGCCCGTGCAGGCTGTTGTGCGTTTTGCCGGGGCAAAATAGCTCCACTCGCTAGAGCATCCCTACAAACGATTCACGGAGTCGATCACGATTCACCTAATCTGGGCGAGTGAATCTGATCTTCCGCACCATCTTGCACCGCATCCTCAGCACGCGACGATCGGCCCTCGGCATCACCGATGTGGGCAGCATGACGATGAAGGTTCTGCCGACCGATGTTGACCTACTGCGCCACATGAATAACGGCCGCTACTTCTCCATCATGGATATCGGCCGCATGGACCTCTTGATCCGTGCCGGCGGCTGGCAGAAGCTTCGGGCCAAAGGGTTTTACCCGGTGATGGCCAACGAGACCATCAGCTTTCGCAAGTCGCTCGATCTCTGGAAGAAGTTCCAGCTCGAATCGCGCGTTGTCGGCTACGACGACAAGGCCGTCTTTGTCGAGCAACGTTTTGTGGTCGATGGCCAGATTTACGCCCAGGCGATGACCCGCGCCCGCTTCCTGCGGAGCTCTGGCGGCACCGTCAGCGTCGCCGAACTGCTCGAAACCATTGGCTGGGATGACGAACAACCCGTCATGCCCGACTGGGTTCAGGAGTGGGCTGATCATGTTGCTCTGCCCGTCAGTCGCGCCGATGCGCCCAGCACCTGGGAGTAAGCGCTAACAGCAAGCGTTTACAGCGAGTTGTATGACTTTCACTTTTGTGAGAGCGCTCTCTTGACATTCGAGAGAGCGCTCTCATAAGATCAGTCTGCAATCGTGAGAGCGCTCTCATTCCTGATGGGGGTCTCTTTCGGACACCAATAACCCTCATTCACAAGGAAGTGACCGTGAAATCTCAACGACGCACCAAGATGGTTGCAGCCGTCGCCGGCGCAGCATCTCTCGCTCTTCTCGCCACCGGTTGTTCAGCAGCTGACGGTGGGGACAGCGATGGCCCCATCACCCTCACCGTGACCACCTTCGGCACGATGGGACTCGACGGACTGTACGCAGCGTACGAAGCCGACAACCCCAACATCACCATCAAGGCAACCAACATCGACACCGGTGGAAACGCGTTGACCGACTGGAAGACCAAGCAGGCAGCAGGCGCCGGTCTCGCCGACGTTCAGGCCGTTGAAGAAGGATGGCTCGGCCAGGTCATGCAGGTCTCCGACACGTTCGTTGACCTCAGCGAATATGGCGCAGACGACATCAAGGACCGCTGGGTCGACTGGAAGCTCGCTCAGGGCACCGACGCCGACGGCCGCATCATCGGGTACGGAACCGACATCGGACCGGAAGGCCTCTGCTACAACGGCGCACTTCTCGAAGAAGCCGGCATGCCGTCTGACCGCGACGCCGTTGCCGAGCTCTTCGGTGGCGACGACGCAACCTGGGATGAATTCTTCCAGGTCGGCAAGGACTACAACGCAGCAACTGGCAAGGCCTTCTACGACCACTCCGGCTTCGTCTGGAACGCCATGGTCAACCAGCTTGACGAGGGCTACTACACCGCTGACGGCGAAATCAACGTTGAGGGCAACTCCGCACTGCAGTCGCAGTGGGACAAGCTCGCCGATGGCGCAGCAGCTGGACTCTCCAGCCAGCAGAGCGCGTGGGACTGGGGCGGGGGAAAGGCCTTCACTGATGGCTCATTCGCTACGTTCATGTGCCCCGGCTGGATGCTCGGTGTCGTCAAGGGACAGGTTGAAGCAGCAGGCGGAGACGCCAGCACTGGCTGGGACTTCGCAGATGTCTTCCCCGGTGGAGCAGCAAACTGGGGTGGCGCCTTCCTGACCGTTCCGACTCAGTCTGAGCACCCTGAAGAGGCAGCAAAGCTTGCCGCTTACCTCACCTCCGCTGAATCCGAAGTTGCTGCCTTCCAGGCTGCAGGAACCTTCCCCAGCGTTATCGCAGCTCAGACTGACGACGGTGTAACCGGCGGCAGCGAGCTCAGCACCTTCTTCAACGATGCCCCCATCGGCACGATCCTCGGATCGCGTGCAGAAGGCGTGACCTCGCAGTTCAAGGGCCCGAACGACTCGGTTATCCAGGAGCAGGTCTTCGGCCCCGCTACCAAGGAACTCGACTCGGGCGTTGACGGTGACACCGCGTGGAACAACGCGATTGAGGTTCTGAAGAACCTCGACCTCAACTAGTCCACAGCAGTAATTGAGGCCCCCGGCGTCCCCTCTGCCGGGGGCCTCACTTCTTGAAAGCGATATCTCATGACGACGATGACGAGCCCGCCGCGACCTGATTCAGGTGAGGCGAAGCAGCGCTCCACGCGCACAACCACCCAGCTCACCAGACGGCAACGTCTGAGTCGCCTCGACGTGAAGGCATCCCCCTACCTTTACATCGCCCCCTTCTTCGTGCTCTTTGCACTCATCGGGCTCTTCCCGCTCGTCTACACCTTCGTGGTGTCACTGAACGACTGGGACATCCTGAGCGGTGCCGGCGAGTGGATCGGTTTCGACAACTATGTCGCCGAGCTCAACGACCCCTACTTCTGGAATTCGCTCTTCAACACCATGAGCATCTTCCTGCTCAGCGCGATTCCGCAGCTGGTCGCCGCCGTCTTCATCGCGGCCCTGCTCGACCAAAACCTTCGCGCCAAGACCTTCTGGCGCATGAGCATCCTGATCCCGTACATCGTGACTCCGGTCGCGGTCGCCATCATCTTCTCGAGTGCGTTCGGTGAAAAGTACGGGCTCATCAACAACATTCTGACCTCGTTCAATATCGACCCGGTGCTGTGGAAGAGCGAAGTATTCCCGAGCCACTTCGCTATCGCCACGATGGTTAACTGGCGTTGGACGGGCTACAACGCGCTCATCCTGCTCGCCGCAATGCAGGCCGTTCCCCGCGACATTTACGAATCGGCATCCCTGGACGGAGCGGGCGCCGTGCGTCGGTTCTTCTCGATGACGCTGCCGAGCATCCGCCCCACCATGATCTTCGTCATCATCACCGCCACGATCGGTGGCCTGCAGATCTTCACCGAACCGAAGCTCTTCAACCCCACCAGCGCGAACCTGGGCGGTGCCCATCGCGAGTACCAAACCACCGTGCTGTACCTGTGGGATATGGCCTTCAACCGCGGTGACTTTGGCAAGGCTTCGGCGATTGCCTGGCTGCTGTTCCTGATCATCGTCGGCATCGGACTGCTGAACTTCATGATCTCGCGCAAGATCGCCTCCACCGAAGTGAAGGTCATCTCCAAGCGTCGAGCTAAGAAGCTTGCGCGCTACCGCGCCACCACCGCGGCCAACCCCACTGCTGTGCCGGCGGTATCCGTCGTAGACGAGGAGAAGAGCTCATGAGCACCACGAGCCCCACACGAACCCCCGATCGCGCCGCCGACAAGCAGGCCGTAGCCGACGAGAAGCGCCGCAGCAGAGGCCGTGCACGCGGACTCGCTGAACGCCCCGGCTTCCTTGTTTATGGCCTGCTGATGGCCCTCTTCCTCGGCGGCTCCTACCCGCTCTGGTGGTCGTACGTTGTTGGCTCGAGCGACAACACCGCCATCACTGAAACCTGGCCGCCGCTGCTGCCCGGCGGTCGCTTTTGGATCAACGTCGGCGAAGTTCTCTCGACCGTTCCCTTCTGGCAGTCGCTCCTGAACAGCATCATCGTGTCAACGATCATCACCACCTCGGTGATCTTCTTCTCGACCCTCGCCGGCTATGCATTTGCCAAGCTGCGCTTCAAGGGCCGCGAAGGGCTCATGATCTTCGTGATCGCGACCCTCGCGGTGCCAACGCAGCTCGGCATCATCCCGCAGTTCATGCTCATGAAAGAGCTCGGCTGGACGGGCACGCTCGGCGCTGTTGTCGTGCCAACGCTCGTGACAGCATTTGGTGTGTTCTTCATGCGCCAATATTTGGTGGATGTCATCCCTGACGAACTCATCGAAGCGGCCCGTGTCGACGGGGCCAACATGTTCCGCACCTTCTGGAGCGTCGGGATTCCGGCAGCTCGCCCCGCGATGGCGATCCTCGGACTCTTCACGTTCATGACCGCCTGGACCGATTACTTGTGGCCTCTGCTGGTCGCACCACAAAATCCGACCCTGCAGGTTGCGCTGAGCCAACTGCAGAGCGCAAAATACGTGGACTACTCGGTCGTGCTTTCGGGAGCGGTGCTTGCCACCTTGCCGCTGCTCATCATCTTCATTCTCGCCGGACGGCAACTCGTCTCGGGCATCATGGCAGGAGCAGTAAAAGGCTAATGAACACTCTCACCACCACCTGGCCGAAAGGCTTCCTCTGGGGATCCGCCACCGCGGCTGCCCAGATCGAGGGAGCAGCTCACGAAGGCGGCAAAGAGGATTCCATTTGGGATCACTATGCCCGCCAGCCGCTCGCTGTCGCCAACGGAGACACCCCCGAAATTGCGGTCGACCACTACTACCGCATGAACGATGACGTGCAGTTGATGAAGAAGCTGGGGCTCGACTCCTACCGCTTCTCCACCAGCTGGGCCCGTGTTGTTCCCGGCGACCGCGAGCCCAACGCCGAGGGCCTCGACTTCTACAGTCGTCTTGTTGACTCGCTGCTGGAGGCCGGCATCCTGCCGTGGCTCACGCTTTATCACTGGGACTTGCCGCAGGCGCTTCAGGAGAAGGGCGGATGGGCGAACCGCGAAACCGCGTACCGTTTCGCTGACTATGCCGAAGCTGTCTACACCGCGCTCGGCGATCGCGTCAGCCACTGGACAACCTTCAATGAGCCGCTCTGCTCGTCGCTGATTGGCTACATTGCGGGGGAGCACGCTCCCGGTCTCACTGACCCGAATCAGGGCCTCGCCGCGCTGCACCACCAGCACTTGGCTCACGGTTTGGCTGCGGAGCGACTGCGTTCGCTTGCTGCCGCGAAGGGCCGCGAGATTGAGCTCGGCATCACGCTGAACCTCACGAACGCCGTGCCCAACGATCCGAACGATCCTGTTGACCTCGACGCTGCGCGTCGCATCGACGGCATCTGGAACCGCATGTTCTTAGAGCCGCTCGTGCTTGGCGCCTACCCGGCTGACGTGCTCGAAGACATGCGCGACTACAACTTCGAGCAGTATGTTCAGGAGGGCGACCTTGAGATCATCTCCGCCCCCATCGATTTCTTGGGAGTGAATCACTACCACGACGACAACGTGAGTGGACATCCCGCTCCCGCTGATGCAGCACCCGGACTTCGGCCAACCACTAAGCCCGGTCGCTCGATGTTTGTCGGCAGCGAGTTCGTGACGATGCCCCCGCGTGACCTCCCTCGCACGGCGATGGATTGGGAAGTCAACCCGAGCGGTTTGCAGCACCTCCTTGTGCGCTTGGGCAAGGAGTACCCCACATTGCCGCCGCTGTACGTCACCGAAAATGGTGCCTCCTACGACGACACTCGTGAGGGCGACACGATCGACGACCCCCAGCGTGCCAGCTACGTTGCGCAACACATCCAGGCTGTGGCGGATGCCATTGCCGACGGTGCTGATGTGCGCGGCTACTTCGTGTGGTCGCTCCTCGACAACTTCGAATGGGCGTGGGGCTACAACAAACGTTTCGGCATTGTTTACGTCGATTACGACACTCAAGAGCGCATCCCGAAGCGCAGCGCCACGGAATACGCAGCCCACATCGCTGCCACGAAGAAGGCCTCCTGATCGTTAGGGTTAGGCAAGACCTTCTAATAGAGAGCGAGCTCGTGGCGGAGAAACTGCGCAGCGGGGCCATGCCAACACTCGAAATGGTGGCGGCACAGGCAGGCGTTTCGCGCGCCACCGTGTCTCGCGTGGTCAACGGTTCTCCTAAGGTGAGCCCGGATGTCGCCACTGTCGTTCAGGCCGCCATCGACGAGCTCAACTACGTGCCCAATCGCGCTGCCCGTTCGCTCGTGAGTCGCAAGACGCAGGCCATCGCGATGGTGGTTCCGGAATCGGCAGCCAAGGTCTTCGATGACCCCTTCTTCGCGGCGGTCGTTCAGGGCGTTGCGCTCTATCTCGAAGACACGGATTACACGCTCAACATGATCATCGAGTCAGGCGCCGCATCACACAAGACGCGGCGCTACCTCCTCGGCGGCAACGTCGATGGCGCTCTGGTGGTCTCGCACCACACGGGCGACCACTCCTACTCTGAGCTCAGCCGCACCTTGCCTGTCGTGTTCGGTGGGCGCCCGCTCAGCGACGTTAGCGGCGACAACTACTACGTGGATGTCGACAACTTCGCTGGTGCCTGCACCGCCGTTGAACATTTGATTGCTTCCGGCCGCACCAAGCTAGCTACGATCGCCGGCCCGCAAGATATGCCCCCGGGCGTAGACCGCCTTTCTGCCTTCCGCTCCACTCTCGGCAAGCACGGACTCACGAGCGATCTCGTTGAAGTCGGCGACTTCTCGCCGCCCTCCGGAGCAGAAGCAATGCGTCGACTGCTCGCCCGCGGTGAGCCCATCGACGGCATCTTCGCGGCCAACGACCAGATGGCCATCGGCGCCTACTCGGCGATCCGCGAAGCCGGGCTCTCCGTGCCTGCCGATATCGCCGTGGTTGGTTTCGACGACGACAACTATGGGAGCACCGCGACTCCGCCGCTGACGACAGTGCGCCAACCCTCCGTCGAGATGGGCCGACGCATGGCAGAAATGATTGTCGGCCTGATTGAAAACCGACCAGTCGACACCGTGACGACCCTCGATACCGAGCTCGTCATCCGCGATTCTGCGTAGCTAGGTTTCGCCACCGCCGCGACCACAGCCAGTGCAGCAGCCTCAGTCGCCAACACAGCCGTCGCGGCTACTCCGGCGCGAGCGCGAGAACGACTCGCTCGAGCACTTCTCGGCACGCCACAATCGATGGGCGGCTGACGCTCGAGTCTCGCACCGACGTAAAGACGGTGCGTCGGGGAAGGCCGGGCATCGGCCGCAACGCGACGGTCGGTGTGCGAGTTCCCCAGACCAGACCGGGCAAGATCGCCGTCGCGTGGCCTGATTCAACGAGACGAATGTGGGCCTGAAGGTCGGCGGTTTCGTAGCGCACGTCGGGCTCTATGCCTGCGCGGCGGCATTGCTGTTCTGCCCAGTGGCGGGATGCGGTGCCTCGGGGTTCCATCACCCAGGCACTCTGGGTGGTGTCGGCGAGACTCATGATTCCGCTCTCGTGAGGAACAGCGAGCGAGAGTTCGTCGGCATAGAGGGGGAGCATGTCGAGATCGGGATGCCGGGGTGCGGCATGGCCGGGATACTGTTCCGCGATCACGAGGTCGAACTCTCGCGTCCAGGTTTCGAAGAGGGCGCTCTCGGGCTCGCGCTGGGTCATCTCGATGCGCAGTTGGGGATGCTCGTTCGCGATGATGCTGAGCGCTTGCGGAATGATGCCGAGCGCTGCCGATTGGAATACAGCGAGACGTACTTTTCCGCGCACTTCAGTGAGCGAGGAATGGATCTCTGCTTCCATAAGTTCGAGGCGTTCGAGGAGGGCAACGGTGTGCTCAACAAGCAGCTCGGCTTCGGGGGTGAGTTGCACCCGTCGACCCGCTTTGACGAGCAGCGGAACCCGCGCTTCTTCTTCGAGAAGAGCGAGCTGTTGAGAGACTGCAGACGGCGTGTAACTGAGTGCGTTTGCCACTGCGGCGATGGTGCCGCGAAGCTTGAGTTCTCGCAAAAGTCGCAGCCGTCTTACGTCGAGCATTTCTCCGCCAATCGTTAACTAATTCTAACTGAAACCCTGCGATTTCCGTCGCTTTTGCTAAAGGCACTCCCGGGCGCACACTGAGAGTTCCAGCCCAATCCCCGTTCGGAGGCCTATTCTCGTGAGCATGTCAACTTCTACCGACAACCTCGATGCTTCACACCAGCAGATTGCCGACCAAACGGTAGCCACCGTTCGTCGCTGGCTGGCTGAAAGTGAAGAGTTTCCGACCGATGCGAGCGCCACGCGCCTCGCTGGCGTACTGAAAGATCCGAACGGACTCGAGTTCACTCTCGGCTTCATCGACACCGTGGTTCGCCCCGAAGATTTGCGTGTCGCCGGCCGCAACCTCGAGCGCCTCACCCACATCATCCCGGCGTTCCTGCCGTGGTACCTCCGCTTCGCCATCCTCGTCGGCGGTGGCTTCGCGCCCCTGCTTCCGTGGATCATCGTTCCGATCGCTCGCCGCGTGCTCCGCGGCATGGTTGGCCACCTCATCATCGACGCGACCCCAGCGAAGCTCGACAAGGCTCTCGTGCACCTTCGTCGTGAAGGCGTCAACCTGAACCTCAACCTGCTCGGTGAAGCCGTGCTCGGTGATGACGAAGCCGACAACCGTCTCGCCGGAACGCGCGCCCTCCTGAACCGGGATGACGTTGACTACGTTTCCATCAAGGTGTCGTCAGTCGTGTCGCAGCTTTCCATGTGGGCTTTCGATGAGACGGTCGACCGTGTTGTTGACCGCCTCACCCCGCTCTACTTGCTTGCCTTGCGCTCGCCGTCGAAGAAGTTCATCAACCTCGACATGGAAGAGTTCAAAGACCTCGACCTTACGATCGCGGTCTTCGAGAAGCTTCTCGACCAGCCAGAACTGCTCGAACTTGAAGCGGGCATCGTGCTTCAGGCGTACCTGCCGGATGCCCTCACGGCGCTGCAGGAACTGACCCGTTGGTCAACGGCGCGTCGCGCTCGCGGCGGCGCCAACATCAAGGTGCGCGTTGTTAAGGGCGCCAACCTCGCGATGGAACACGTAGACGCGGTAACTCACCACTGGCCGATGGCTACGTGGGGAACCAAGCAAGACAGTGACACTCACTACAAGCGCGTGCTCGATTGGGCATTCACCCCCGAGCACATCGACGCTGTTCGCATCGGTGTTGCCGGCCACAACCTCTTCGATATCGCATTCGCGTGGCACCTCGCTCAAGAGCGAGGCGTAACCGAGGGCATCGAATTCGAAATGCTGCTCGGAATGGCTACCGGCCAGGCCGAAGCAGTCAGGAAGGATGTCGGCAGCCTGCTGCTGTACACGCCCGTCGTTCAGCCGAGCGAGTTCGACTCGGCCATCAGCTACCTCGTGCGCCGCCTCGAAGAGAACGCCAGCACCGAGAACTTCATGTCTGGACTGTTCGAGCTTTCCAGCAACGAACACATCTTCGTGCGCGAGCAGGACCGCTTCTTGGCGTCGCTCGCGAACCTCGATGCACCAGCACAGGTATCCAACCGGGTGCAGGACCGCAACCAGCCCGCCGCGCTCATCGGCGACCGCCCGTTCAACAACGTCGCAGATACTGACCAGGCCATTGGCGAAAACCGCACGTGGGGTCGTGCAATCCTGGCGCGCAGCGGCGACTCACAACTCGGCATTGACACTGTTAAGGCTGGCGCTGTCAGTACCCCTGAGCAGATGAAGAGCATCCTCAGTTCCGTCACCACTGCCGGAGCGAACTGGGGTAGCAGGCCCGCCGCAGAACGTGCCGCAATCTTGCACCGCGCCGGCGACGCGATCGAAGCCTCGCGTGCCCGCCTCATCGAGGTCATGGCTGCCGAAGCCGGTAAGACGATCGCCGAAGGTGACGTAGAGGTCAGCGAAGCAATTGACTTCGCGCACTACTACGCCGAGCGCTCTCTCGACCTTGAAGCGATCGACGATGCCACGTTCGTGCCGTCAAAGCTCATCATCGTTACTCCGCCGTGGAACTTCCCGGTTGCCATTCCCGCCGGCAGCGTGCTTTCAGCACTCGCCTCGGGCAGTGGCGTCATCATCAAGCCAGCCAAGCTTTCGCAGCGCAGCGCCGCCGTAATGATCGAAGCGCTCTGGGAAGCGGGCGTGCCACGTGAAGTGCTCGCGTTTGTTGATCTGAAGGATCGTGAACTCGGTCGCGTCATGATTGCCGACCCCGCTGTTGACCGCGTCATCCTGACGGGGGCGTGGGAAACCGCAGCAATGTTCCGTTCTTGGCGCAATGACCTGCCGATTCTCGCGGAGACCAGTGGCAAGAACGCGATCATCGTGACGCCGAGCGCAGACCTCGATCTCGCCGTCGCTGACGTCACCAAGAGCGCCTTCGGACACGCTGGGCAAAAGTGTTCGGCAGCCTCGCTCGTGATCTTGGTCGGTTCGGTTGGTAAGAGCGAACGTTTCGAGCGTCAGCTGGTTGACTCGGTGCGCACTCTGCGCGTTGGTCTCCCTCAGGACCCTCTCACCATGATGGGCCCGATCGTTGAGCCTGCTCAGGGCAAGCTGCTTGGAGCACTCACGACTCTCGCTCCCGGTGAGAGCTGGCTCGTAAAGCCACGTCAGCTCGATGAGGAAGGCAAGCAGTGGACTCCCGGAGTTCGCACCGGTGTTGTTCCCGGCAGCGAGTTCCACATGACCGAATACTTCGGGCCCGTTCTCGGCGTGATGCGCGCTAAGAACCTCACCGAAGCGATCGAGATGCAGAACGCCGTGGACTACGGACTGACGGCGGGCATCCACTCGCTCGACCCCACAGAGGTCGCACGCTGGCTCGATGAAGTTCAGGCCGGAAACGCCTACGTCAACCGCGGAATCACGGGCGCCATTGTTCGCCGCCAGCCCTTCGGTGGGTGGAAGCGTTCAGCCGTTGGCTGCCACGCCAAGGCTGGCGGACCCAACTACCTGATGACACTCGGACAGTGGAAGGCCGTCGAGCAGCCCGCCGCTCGCGACATTCAAGTCCGCGGTCTCAGCGACCAGGTCTCTTCGGTTATCAAGAAGGCACAGTCGGGCATGGAGTTCGACGAGTTCGACCGTGTTCGTCGCGCCGCCGAAAGCGACCAGCGCGCGTGGGAGACCGAGTTCGGCGTCAGCCGTGATGTCTCAGACCTCGGCGTCGAGCGCAACGTCTTCCGCTACCGCCCGGTACCCGTCACCATTCGCCTGTCAGAGGGCGAACCGATGGGCCACCTGGTGCGGATGATCGCCGGTGCCGCTCGTGTCGGCGCGACCATTCACATCAGCTCCGCTATCCCGTTGCCGTCGCTGCTCACTGAATCGTTCGAGTCGGCAAATGCCGGCGTCTCGGTTGCTCAGGTTCGTGTTGAGTCGGATGCTCGCTGGAACGAGCGTGCGGCCAAGGGCGAGTTGAAGACCAGCCGCGTGCGCCTCATCGGTGGTTCCCCTGTCGATATCGCAGAAGCCGTTGGCGGAAACCCTGACGTCGCGGTATGGTCAGGTGAAGTCACGACATCCGGTCGAGTTGAACTGCTGATCTTCCTGCAAGAGCAGTCACTGTCGATCACAGCACACCGCTTCGGAAACCCCGATCTGGCCATGGCCGCGCTCGAGGTCTAAAGAACTCACAGGGTGTGCGGGGATTCGTTACAGCGAGTCCCCGCGCACTGTCCTGAGCGTCGTTTAGCCTAAGAGGATGATCCCCTCGATTCCTCTCAACGACGGCCACAGCATCCCCCAGCTTGGTCTCGGCACGTGGCCGCTCAGCGATGCTGAAGTTGCTGTCGTGGTTCCGACCGCCATCGAGCTCGGGTACCGCCACATCGATACGGCCGTGAGATACGGCAACGAAGCGGGCGTGGGCGAGGGCATCCGTCGCAGTGGCATTGACCGCGACGAACTCTTTGTGACCACCAAACTTGATGGCGAATTTCAGGGCGACGACCTTGCGATTGAGGGTCTTCGTGGCAGCCTTGAGCGCCTTGACCTCGACTACGTTGACCTGCTGCTGATCCACTGGCCTCTGCCCGACCGCGGCGAATTTCTCTCGACCTGGCGCACCTTCGAGAAGCTGCAAGCCGACGGCTTTGCGCGGTCGATTGGTGTCTCCAACTTCAAGCCGACCCACCTTGAGGTGCTGGCGGATGCTGGCGCTACCGTTCCGGCCGTGAACCAGGTCGACCTCTCGCCGACTAACGCTCGCCTGACGGAGCGGGCCTATCACGACTCCCGCGGAATCGTCACGGAAGCGTGGAGCCCCATCAAGGGTGTTCTCGACCAGCCGGTGTTGCTGGAGATCGCGGCCAAGCACGAGCGCTCAGCGGCTCAGATTGCGCTGCGCTGGCACCTGCAGAACGGGCTTGTCGCGATCCCGAAGTCGGCCAACCCCGAGAGGCTGGCCGACAACATTGCGATCTTCGATTTCGAGCTCGACTCCCGCGACCTTGAAGCGATCGCGGCAATCGATGTGCCGGGGTCGGGCGCTGACTCCGACGAGATCGGGCACTAGCTCACACGAGCCGGGTGGTTGCTAGTGCGTGGCTGCGAGTTCTTCGCTGCGCACTGTGGTGAGAGCACCATCGACCATGTTCATGACGGCGTGCATCCGCGGCAAGTGAACGAGGTCGTGGGTGACGAGCAGCGTTGACGTGTTGCGTTCGTCAGTAAGGCGCAGGATGAGGTCGATGATGCTCGCACCGCGCTCCTGGTCGAGTGCGCTCGTGGGTTCGTCGACGAGTAGTACCTTCGGGTCGTTCATGAGAGCGCGTGCGATGTTGATGCGTTGACGCTGACCGCCCGACAACTGGTGCGGGCGCTTGTGCATCTGGTCGCCAAGCCCCACCGATTCAAGCAGCTCGGTAGCGTGCGTGCGCACAGCGGCACGACGGCCGCGGCTGTGCGGCGCACCCAATTCGTTCATGACCGCGAGCTGTTCGAGCGCGGTCAGCGACGGCAAGAGATTGGCCTGCTGAAAGACAATGCCGATGGCGTCGCGACGCAACACCGTCGCCTCGGTGGCCGACAGTTGGGCGGCATCCACGTCATCGATCATGACCTGACCGGAGTCGGGACGGATGAGGGTGGCAGCAACGGCGAGCAGGCTCGACTTGCCAGAGCCGCTTGGCCCGGTGATGCCGGTGACGGTGCCGGGGCGTGCGCTGAGGGTGACGTGGTCGACCGCGGTGACGCGGCCGTCGCCGTCGGGGAAGGTGAGCGTGACGTTGTTGAGCTGAATCATCGGGTGCTCCCAAGGGCGGTGAGGGGGTCGGCCGTGGTGACGGAGCGAAGCGCGAATGCAGCACCGGCAAGGCCGAGCACAATCATGATGACGCCCGGCAACAGGGTGGTGAGGGGGCTCAGGATGAAGGGCAAAGCGTCGCCCATGAGGGCCCCGAGGATGGCGGTCACTCCGATGCCGATGCCGACGCCGATCAGCAGCACGATGAGGGCTTGGCCGAGCGCGTCGCGAACGAGTGACGGAGTGGATGCTCCGAGCGCCTTCAGCACGGCGATGTCTGCCTTGCGCTGCATCGTCCACACGGTGAAGAACGCACCGATGACGAGGGCAGAGATTCCGAACAGCATCGCGACCATGAGTAGCAGCGAACCGATCTCCGAGCGGAACGAGCTGACCGCGGTGAGCGACAACAGCACCGAGTTGCTGAGGGTGTCGGCCTCGGTGTTTATGGCATCCCAGTCAGCGTCGCCGTTGACCGCAATGGCGGTCGCATACGCGTCGGGGTTGCCGGTCGTAGCGGAGTAGCCCTGCCAGTCTTCGAGAGTCATCTGCACGACGGGGGTGTGGTTGTACCACCAGTTACCGCTGACCTTTTCGACCGTGTAGTCGGTGCCGGCGATGGTGATGGTGTCACCGGTGGTGACGTCGAGGCCGGTGGCGGCATCCTCTGAGAGACCGACCTTGCCGTCGCCGCTCGGGGCGGTCTCGTCGAAGTCGGCGACAACGCCGAAGATGGCGATGGCCGTGCTGGACTCGGGCGATTCTGCCTTCGTCTGAGAGACGCCGATCGGGTTGGCCGATTCGACACCGTCCGCCGCAGCCCAGATGTTTGCCTGCTTCTCGGTGACGTTGGAGTCAGAGAAGCTTGCCTCATCGGCACCCTTGCTGCTCGGGGTCGCGAAGACGAGTTGGTCGGCGGGCAGTGACAACACCCCCGAAATGTTCTGGGCAGCGAGCCCACCGGTGAGGCCGCTCAGGAACCCCACGAGCAAAGTGATGAGGGCGACGACGGTGCCAATGAGCACGAATCGTCCGCGGGCGAAGCGCAGATCGCGCCAGGCAACAAACATGGGGAGTCCTTTCGGCGTCGACGAATGCGACAGTAACCAGAGTGCTCTGTTTGTGTCGGCGATACATCGGCCGGGAGAGTACCTTTCGTGACGCGTAGTGCGGAGGGCACAATCATCCTTTCGATGGATAGAAGCAGTCGTGCACGGCAGTAGGGTCGAATGATGAACCACACTGCGTTGACCCCCGTTTTTGTGGGGTTGCGCACCAGTTTGCACATCCTCTTTGTTGCTTTGACTGTGCTTGTTGTTGTGCGGGCATTCGTCGACGGCAACCCGAACGCAGTAGCGGTGGTTTCGCTCGCGGCGCTGCTGCTCATCACCTATGGTTTCGGCGGCTATCTGGCGAGACACGCGATGAGTTCGGGGGCGAGCGCGCAGTCGGTGACGGCCTACCTGTGGGCGCTGGTGTTGTCGGCAGAGTGGCTCGTGCTGATGTGGTTGAGTCTGGATGCCGCCTACCTGGTGTTCCCCCTGTTCTTTCTCTATCTGCACTTGTTGCCTCGCGGCTGGCGCACCCTCGCGGTGTTGGGTTCCACGTTGCTCGCCATCGCGGCGCTCGGCCTGCACAGCGAATGGACTGTTGGCGGAGTCGTCGGGCCGCTCGTCGGAGCGGGCGTTGCGATCGTGATCGGTCTTGGCTACAAATCACTCGCGGCCGAGGCTGCGGAACGCGAACTGTTGGTGAAGCAACTCCTCGAGACGCGGGATCAGTTGGCGCAGACCGAGCGTGAATCCGGGGTGCTGGCGGAGCGAGCAAGACTTGCGCGCGAGATTCATGACACCGTCGCGCAGGGGTTGTCGAGCATCCAGATGCTGCTGCACGCTGCTGAACGTGCTGACCCGAATGCTGCGGGACTTGAGCACGTGCGGCTTGCCCGCGAGACGGCCGCCGCCAACTTGGCCGACACCCGCAACTTCATTCGCGAGCTTGCCCCGGCAGCCCTCGTGGAGCAGGGGATGGGCGCGGCTTTGCGTCGGCTGGCTGAAACCCAGTGGCAGACCCCCGAGCGTGAGATCCGGGTGCGGGTGGCGGATGCTCTTGACCTGCCGATGCCCGTGCAGACCGCGCTGTTGCGGATTGCTCAGGGGGCGATGGCGAATGTCGTGCAGCACTCGGAGGCGACACAGGCCACGATCTCGATCGAACGCGATGATTCGGATGTTCGGCTCACGATCGCCGACAACGGCCGCGGCTTCGATCCCGAACGCGCGGAGGCAGCATCGGCTCGAGGGTTCACTGATTCTTTCGGACTGACGGCAACCCGGGAACGGGTCGAACAGCTGGGTGGCACGTTGACGGTGGAGTCGAGCCCCGGCGCTGGCACCACGGTGACGGTCGAGCTGCTGCTAAGCCCAACGGCGGGGGAGACGGCATGATCCGCGTGGCGATTGCTGACGATCATCCAGTCGTCCGCGCCGGCTTGCGTGCCTTGCTCGAACACGAAACCGACCTCACGGTTGTGGGGGAAGCGGCAACTCCCGATGAGGCTTTTGCGCTCGTGCAGTCGGCGAACCCGAGCGTGATTTTGATGGATCTACAGTTCGGCGAACTGGAGTCAGGCGCGGATGTCACGCGCCGCATCCGCGCGCTCGATGCTGCCCCGTACGTGTTGGTTCTCACCAACTACGACACCGATGGCGACATTCTGGGGGCCGTAGAGGCCGGCGCTAGTGGCTACCTGCTCAAGGACGCCCCGCCGCATGAGTTGATTGCGGCCGTTCGTGCTGCGGCTGCGGGCGAGAGCGCTTTGGCTCCCGTGATCGCTGGCCGATTGCTCGACCGGATGCGGGCTCCGCAAGTGAGCCTGAGCAAGCGCGAGATCGAGGTGCTGGAGCGCGTCGCCGCCGGAATGTCGAATGCGGTGATTGCCGGAGAAATCTTTGTCTCGCAAACGACAGTGAAGTCGCACCTGGTGCACATTTTTTCGAAGCTGAATGTGTCGTCGCGCACCGCTGCGGTGTCGAAGGCGCGCGAACTTGGGGTGCTGCGGTAGTTCGAGCTGTTGCGCCAGTTCGGCCTGCTGCGCCAGCTCGACGTGCTGCGGTAGGTCTGGCCGACTAGCCCTTGAGGGCGATAGCGACGAAGCGTTGCGCTTCGTCGGCGCTGATGCCGAGCTCGGCTGCGCGGTTAGCGTAGGCCCTGGCCTCAAGTTGGAGAAGCGCTGCGGCATCGCCAGGCTGGGCTTTTACGACGGTGCCGTTGCGGCCGCGCGAGTGCAGAAAGCCGTCGGCTTCGAGTTCGCGGTAGGCCCGCGCCACAGTGTTGGGCGCGATGCCCAGGTCGGTGGCAAGCTGCCGCACCGTGGCTAGCTTGGTGCCGGCCAGAAGCTCGCCGCTCGTGATCTGGGCGATCGCCTGAGCTTTGATCTGCTCAAACGGAGGAATGGATGCTGCGGTGTCGATCTCAAAAGTGACAGGACTTTCGGTCGGTGTGCGACGCCACGATTCAGCCATGGTTGATTCTCTCACACAGGGTTTGGCGGTAACCGGGGCTATTCACAACTAGTAACGCGTGGCCTCGGGGAGGAGCTTTTCGAGGGCCTCCACCTCGGCGAGGGCACACATCTCGGTTGCTGGCTTCGCTGCCGTTGCGCTGCCTGCCGCAACGGCGGAACGAAACGCAGCCTCCGGATCGCGCCCCTGCGACAGTCGCCACACGAAGGCTCCAAGAAACGCATCGCCCGCACCAACGGCACTCTGCACTTGCACCTGAGGCACGGGCAAACGGATGACGCCAGCAGCCGAGGCGAGCACAGCGCCTGCTTCGCCCAGAGTGAGAGCAACGAGTTGGGCGGAGCCGCGAGCGACTAGCTCGGCGGCGGCATCCACTTCACTCTGTTCGGTGGTGAGTTCTCGGCCGACAAGTTCGCTCAGTTCGCGCAAGCTCGGCTTCACGAGGTAGACGCCTTCGGTAAGGGCATCCTTGAGCGCTTCGCCAGAGGTATCGATGATCGAGCGTGCACCCTTCTGGTGCGCTAACCGAGCCACTTGGGCGTAGAAATCGGTGGGCACGCCGGGTGGCAGGCTGCCACTGGCCACAACATAGCCACCGGGAATGATCGCTGTTTCTAGCGTTGCAAGGCCACGTTCCCACTCGGCTTGCGAAAACTCTGGCCCCTGCAACACGAACCGAAACTGTTGCTCCGAATCATTTTCGTCAACGGTGAAGCTCTCTCGAGTCGTGCCCGCTATGGGTACTGCAAGGCTGGGAACACCTTCCGCTTCGAGCAATTGTTGATAGGTGGCTCCCGTGAGTCCTCCCGCAGCGTAGATCGCAAGCGCGTCTCCGCCGAGTTTGTGGATGGTGCGTGCCACATTCACGCCGCCTCCGCCAGGGTCGATCCGGCTGGGGCCGCAGCGCATCTTGTGATCCTTGATCACCCGCGGAGTCGACGTGCTGATGTCGAGCGCAGGGTTGATCGTCAGGGTCACGATGGGCCGTCCTGTCGTGGACAGCGGGGGAGTAGCGGATGCCATGATCCCCACTTTATGGCGTTGTTACCGCCCCATCGAACGGTTTAGCTCTCGGTGGAAGGGATGTCCATGCCGAGTTCATTCAGCGGTGAGTTATCCACCGGCTCCGGTTTGTGCGCAATAGGGCAATTGAGAATTGTGTTCGGTGTGGAATGGTCGATGAAGTGTTCAGATATCGGCCTTCCACACACGGGACAGACTGCATCAGCCACCTTTTCGACGACGGCCTCGTAGGGACCCAGATCGGGTGTGCCCAAAATTGGGAACAGTTTTTCGTTCAGCCAATCGATGAATCCGACGTAGCCTCCAGGGGCAGACGTCTCGTCTTCGCCTTTCGTGTGCTCGTGTTCGCTCATAACTTCAGCGTAGCCACGGGTCTCGACGAGCGTAAGGGGTGGGGCGGGCAAACTGCAGTGGGCAAGGCAAACGCCCGCCTCCTTCAGCCGAGGTAGCGGTGTGGCTGAAGGAGACGGGCGAACTTCTGCTCCGTCGAAACGTCTAGGCGTCGCGACGCTTGATGAGCGCGGATGCGGCGATAAGCAGTACAACAACCCAGGCGAGCAGCACGAGGAAGCCCTGGGTCGGATCGAGGGTGAGTACTTCGTCGGCGATCCCTCCGAGGGGCGGGCCGCCCGCGGCGGATCCATCGCCGGTGGCAAACATCAGTGCCCCAGCAGTGGACGGCAAAAATGCCGAAACGTTCTGGGCCCAGACTGCTTGGGTTATCGCGGCGAGGATCCCGAGAACCGTGGGAACGACAAGGATCAATCCGAGCACGGTCGCAATGCCACCGGCGCTATTGCGCAAAATTGCGCCGAAACCGAACGCTAACAAGGCAACAAGTGTGAGGTAGCCGGCTCCGCCCACGAGCGCGCGCATGACCTCGCCTTCCAACAGCTGCCCTTCAATGCCTTGACCGGCGAGTATCGGCGCGGTCAGAAGCGCGGTCGCCACAATCGACACGAGGCTGACCACAAAGGTCGCTACTGCCAGAACTAGTGCCTTGGCGAAAAGGGCGGGCAAGCGAGTGGGGACTGCAGCGAAGGTAGAACGGATCATGCCCGTCGTGTATTCGCCGCTAATGATGAGCACGCCAAGCACGGCAGCCACCAGTTGCGTGAAGGTCACACCGAGTGTTGCCGAGATCACGGTGAACGATTTCTGCGTTTCGGCATCAACGGTAACGTCGCCGGCCGCGCCCCCAGATGTGTCGAGGGTGACCGCAAACATAAGGCCGAAAGCGACCGTGAGGAGCACGATGATCGCGAACGACCACACGGTCGAGCGCAGGGTGCGCAGCTTGATCCACTCAGAGCGAACGACGCGGGGGAAGGTCAAGCGTGTTGCGCGGTGACTCGTCGACGAAGCTGGAGATTCAAGGGTGGAGTTGGTCATCGGGAAACCTCCGAGTGGTATTCGACGTCGTCTTGCGTGAGTTCTAGGTAGGCATCTTCTAGCGAGGCGGACAGTGGGGTTAGTTCGTGAAGCACGATGCCCGCTTGTGCTGCGACCTCACCAATCTGGGCGGATGCCAGACCGGCGATGGTCAGAAGGTCACCCTCCACACTGGTGACGGTTACGTCGCCGCTAGCGAGGCGGTTGGCGAGATCAGCGGCCTGCGGTGTGCGAACCCGCACTGCGGTTCCGGTTGCTAGTGCCAAAATCTCGCCGACGGGGGCATCCGCAATGATGCGGCCGCGCCCGAGCACGATGAGGTGGTCTGCGGTGAGAGACATCTCGCTCATGAGGTGAGAGGAGAGGAAGATTGTGCGGCCCTCTGAGGCGAGTTGTCTCGTGAGCTTGCGCACCCACATGACGCCTTCGGGGTCGAGGCCGTTTACTGGCTCATCGAGGATCAGGGTTTGGGGATCACCGAGGAGCGCTGCGGCGATCCCGAGGCGTTGGCCCATGCCGAGCGAGAAGCCGCCGACACGCTTCTTGGCGACAGATTCGAGGCCGGTCATCGCAATGACTTCGTGCACGCGTGCTTTGCCGATGCCGTGGGTGGCGGCCATGGCGAGGAGGTGGTTGTAGGCGGTGCGCCCGGTGTGGATTGCTTTCGCGTCGAGCAGCGCACCCACTTCGTGCATGGGGTTGTGGTGTTGGGCGTACTTTTTGCCGTTCACGGTAACCGAGCCAGAATCGGGGCGATCGAGGCCGATGATGGTGCGCATAGTGGTGGACTTGCCGGCGCCGTTCGGGCCGAGGAAGCCGGTAACGAGACCGGGACGGATGGTCGCGGTGATGTTGTCGACGGCGGTTTTGGCGCCATACCTCTTGGTTAGTCCTTGAATTTCAATCATGTCTTAAGTGTACGAGCGCGCTCGCGTGGCGGGGTCCGCCGTAAGGATGACTTTGCGGACCTCGCGAGGGAGATTCCGATGCACCTGCCGTTGCTATATTCCAGTTACAAGAGTATCTTGTGGGAATGGCAACTGAAATGCGAGAGCCGACGTTCTGGGTGTTGACCGTTCTGATGGGTGGGCGCCGACACGGCTACGCGCTGATCGAAGAGGCGCGCATCCTGTCTGAGGGCAGAGTCAACCTGAAGGTCGCGACTCTGTATGCCTCGCTCGATCGGCTGGGGAGCCAGGGCTGGGTGATTCTGGACGGAGACGAAGTTGTCGATGGGCGGTTGCGCCGGTACTTCCGGATCACCGATGAAGGTGCGGCGCGGCTCGAAAGTGAAGTGAATCGACTTGAAGCCAATGCGCGTCAAGCCCGCGCCCGCTTAGACAAGCACCGCGCCACGAGGCCAGCCACCGCGCGCCTCCAGAGCGCGACGTAAAGCACCGACGCCCGTCCCATCCCCAAGGAAATCTTATGAATGACGAAAGAACCTCCCGCTACCGCAAACTCATCCGCTGGTATCCCGCAGTGTGGCGCGCCAGAAATGGCGAAGCCGTTGTCGCCACGCTGCTCGATGCCGACGATGCTGCGGGCCGAACGTCACCGAGCACCGCAGATCGAAGCGCGCTAGTGGTTGGTGGTCTCTATGAGCGAGTGATCGCGCCGGAACGACTCAACCGCTTCAACCTCACAGCCTTTATCGCGGCCACAGTATTCGCGCTCTGGTACGCGGCTGTAATCACATGGTCGCCTGGCCTTGACTTTGTAGGCACGTTTGGCCCGTTCTCTAACCCGATGGTGATTGTCAGCGTCATGTTGGTCAGTGCGTTCGTGCTCGCCCTGTGTGGGCGAGTCAAGAGCGCGCGCCTGGTGGCATTGTTCAGCGTTGCTTCAGTGATAGTTATTGGGGTGTTGTCAGCCACATTTTCGTGGCTTGGTCCGAGTCTTCTTGCCATCGCTATTTTCGCGGGATTCGGCTTGATTGCGGCGTCACCTTTACGTTCGAAGGCTGACCTCGTTCGAGCGGGCGGTGCACTCTTCCTGGTCGCTATCGGCTTCTTCGCGTTGGCAATACTGCGCCTGCCTCCCTTGGAATACGTTCTCTACGACTGGTCGAGCTATCTAAAAATTCAAGTCGCGGGTGCCGCTTTTGTCGGAGCGCTCATTCTCATGTGGCCGAGAATTCGCACTGGGCGCGCATGGCCGCGACCGGAGTGAGTCGCGCAACGGAACGCGTGCCGCGCGGGCGCTCTCACTGCCGAGAGCACGAATTTCGTTGCCGAGTAAAGCTTCATTCTGCGGGCTTCGAGATTTAGGCTGACGTCATGCCTTTGGATGCTCGCACGCTTCTGTCTGGACCGCGCGGCCGTCGTCTTTGCGTTGCTGTGGCTCAGCACGACCCTCATCAGTCAATCCCGGCAGCGGCATCGCTCGGATACCTTCTTGTCTATGCCGCCCATCATCGAGAGAAAGCGCGAGGGCAAGGGGGAGCTATCTTCGGCTGGGGCCTTCCCAATCCGCTTCCCGAGCCCAGTGTCGAGGACATTGCCGAGGCCCTCGACAGGATCCCTCTGACGTCGATCGGTATCCCTGATGCTCTTGAAGCCTGCGCCGCTTCTGTGGATAGCGCACGCTATTGGCAAGAACCCGATGGCAGAGACGAACTTTTAGCGGATGCCCGACTCGAGCGTTCGCTGATGCGCGTCGCGGAGCACATCGTGACGTCGCCGACGACCGAGTGGTGGAGTGACCCCGTGGCGCCGCAGCAGTGGGCGGTCAATTTTCGAGATCGCCCGGCAGATCCCACCGCTGATGATTCGGGTGGCTGGTGGTCGCGGCCACCGTTCGGGCTTACCACGACAACGCGGGCGCTGCCCGGTCTAGGCCCGGTCGGGCTCTGGCTGGTCGAAGATCGCTCTGACGAAGAACCAGCGGATATTCACGCGGTGTCCTACGAAGGCACTCCGCGTGTGTTCGAAATTGTTGCTGCAGAGTCGTGGGCCGAACTTTGCCGGCGGTATCCGCTCGAGATCACCGCTACCTGGCGCCACGACTGGTACCGCACCACAGGCCGTAGCGGAAAATGGATGATGCCTGACTGGTCGCGAGTCGCCGACGATTTCGATGCGGTGCACCTTACTCTCGCGGCCTATCTCTCTGCTGCCGGAGTCGCTATCCCGCTCGACGACGGCTTCGCGAGTGTCATTGCCGGGTGGAATCCCGACGAAACTTACTGGTTCACCGATGTTGTGACGCATCCGGGTTCTGACGCCTCGTGGATGCGAGACGAGCAGACAGGGCAGTGGCGGCAGCTCGGTTAACCGCGCTCTGCGCGAGCAAAGGGAGCGTGACCCGCACTGGTGCGGACCACACTCCCTTTTGTGATCCTGCGAGAGCGGCACCGGCGAGAGCATCCGCAAACCCGGAGCCTGTAGCGAGATAGACGGTGCTCGCTGATGAGAACTCGTTGGCATTGATTGCAACCGCGGTCGCGTAGCGTTCGGAACCACTGTTGCGCTTGACGGTCGAGAAGTTCGTCTTCAGGTTGGTCAGGATGGCGCTAGAGACAGCGCCACTCCCGCCGGCGATCTTCACCGAGGTCACTCCCAGAGACTTCAACAGCGTTACTGTTGCCGCGTCAACCTTGCTCGCGTTGCCAGGAATCAGCACGACTGGGCCGCCAAAGTTGGCGGAAGCAGGGGTTGCTGTGAGCGCATCGGGGAAGTCGCTTCCGTTTCTCGGCGATGCCGAGAGGCAGACGGCTTTTAGTGGTCGACAAACTGGTCTACCTGTTCATGCTCACTCGTTGAGCGAGGGGTAGACAAAACGGTCGGATAGGGAGTAAATGCGGCGGCTGCGCTCCGGGAGAAGTTGGCAGAGTTTCCCAACGCTCGACACCTGAACTATGGGGCTCAGCTAGTTCACCGGACCTTCGCGCTGTCTCCGATACGAGCCTTCACCTGTGCCTTCCCGCTGAGAGGGGACAGGAACTCGCCAAGTTGGGCTGGGGTCAACCCCACCAGTACGAAGACTTCGGCACTGAGTTCTTGATCTACGGACCGCGAACCACTAGCGAGGTGGATGCCGTCATATCGATCATCGAGGAGAGCCTCGTTTTCGCTCGCCAATCGCCCCGCTAGGGTGGGCGCATGTCAGCCACCGCATCCAGCCTCACCGCCGCCCTCGCCAGCATCTCTGAGCACTGGCAGCCGCACCGTGTTGCACGCGTCAATGACCACGATGTGAAAATCGTGAAGCTACAGGGCGAGTTCGTGTGGCATTCCCACCCTGAAACAGATGAGCTGTTTTTGGTGGTGGAGGGGCAGCTCACCATCCAACTGCGGGACCGCGACATTGTGCTCAGCCCCAACGAACTGTTTGTGATCCCTCGCGGCGTTGAGCATTGCCCGAAGGCTGAGTGCGAGGTATCCGCCGTCATCATCGAACTCGGCGGCACTGTGAACACCGGCGATGCTGGCGGAGACCGTACTTCGGCGCTCCGCGAGCTGGGTTAGCTGATCCGCACGCTCGCGGAAAGCTCGGCTTCGATGGCCGCTTTAGCCGCTGCGTAGCGGCTGCGCGCCGTCGAGGCGTTGAGTTCGAGCACGGCAGCGGCATCCGCGATCGTGAGGCCATCCCAGTGGATGAGCTTCAACAGTTCTGATTGGGCGGCAGGCAAAGCTTCGAGTGCCGCACGTACCTCGCCTTGAGCGTCATCCACGCTTTCGGCGACGGCGATCGTGTCAGCGCGCATCAGCTCAGTGCGCAAGGTCTCGACAAGGTTGCCGCGCCGGCGCGCTGCGCGACGGTGGTTGAGGAGGGTGTTGCGGGCGACTCCGTACAGCCACCGCTTTGCTTCCTCGTCGGGGGCGGGCATTGTGCGGCGGCGGCGCCACGCGACCAGAGCTGTCTCAGAAAAGAGGTCTGCGGCATCCTCGACGTTGTCTACGCGGTAGGTGAAGTAGGCGAGGAGTGCAGACTGGTGCCGCCGGATCGCATCCCGAGCCCGGGTATCTACAGCGTGCACTCGTCAATTCCTTTCCCCGAGATGCCCAGCAACGGGGTGCCGCGCGACTCGAACTCAGCGATCACAGCCGCCATAACCTGAGTCTTGATAGACCTCGCGAGGATCTCTGCGGTCTGCTTGGCGGTAACAGTCTCGTGGTCCATGAAGGCGGGATCGGGGCGCACGCTTGACCAGTCTTCTGTCTGAAGAAAGAGTTTTGCGTCGTCATAGATCTCTTGGTCGAAGCCGGGTTGATCCTCGACGGGCTGGAGGGTGTACCCGCCGCTGCACGCGAACTCTTGCCCGTGAGTGGTGATGACGACGTTCCAGGAGAGGTCGTAGCCCTCGCCAGTTTCGAACAGGGAGGGCGGAAGGACGGGAAACAAGAGCCCCGCGGCGGCCGCAGCTGCGGTACTGGTCCCGATGAGAAGCGCTGAGATTCCCGCAATGAAGGCAGGTCGGCGATACCGCAGTGAGAGCGTGGACGACTCCACAACGTCGCTCAACGCCGCAGTGATGGCAGGCGTGGTCAGCTCGCGCCGAGGCGCGCTCGCGTCGAGCAATTCGGTTGTTCTGTCCATCACATTCTCCGATTCGTAGGGTTGCTCCTACTCAGTACATGTCCGGTGTGTGGCTGACTGTCCAACCCGCTCGCCGTCATTGTGCGCAGACGCCAGATTTGCTCGACATTTTCTCGACTTCATGATTACCCTAAGAGGGATCACCGCGGGCCACCAAAGGAGTCTCATGTCGCGCATCGAGGAGTCTGAAATGGCGGATGCCGTAAGCATGGTGCCGGCGCGACCGATTGTGGCGCGCATCCGTCGACTGATCCTGACCGCGGGAATCGCCGCAGCGGTTTATACGATCTTCACCACCGGCA
This sequence comes from Salinibacterium sp. NG22, assembly GCF_015864925.1. Classification (NCBI taxonomy): domain Bacteria; kingdom Bacillati; phylum Actinomycetota; class Actinomycetes; order Micrococcales; family Microbacteriaceae; genus Salinibacterium; species Salinibacterium sp. NG22. Next base: position 1,857,719 of record NZ_JADYWG010000001.1, read on the forward strand.
GCAGGGGCTACTGCCCGACCCCAGAAGGCGCGGTGGACCCGAGCTGCATCTCGCTGACGTTGCAACCAAGTGGCTTGATCTTCCTGGCGATCTTCGCGATCGTTGTTGTGAACCTCAACTTTGTGCTCCGGCGGGCACACACGGTTGAGTCCGCGCTGCGCTACCTTGATCGTGCCGCCGCGATCATCGCGATTCTCGTCGTCGCTTCGGTACTCATCAGCCAAATCTGGTTCTGGATGATCCCGATCACCGACTGGGACGGCACGGGCACCTTCTTCTTCCCGTTCCCCTTTGGTGCTGTCGATCTCGTCACCACACCTCTCAACACGCAGTAGCGCGAATGACGCGTCGCGCGCGAGAACGAGTGCGATTCTTGGGGTGGCACTGAGCTGGTGATCGGGACTGGGAGTATTGACCCTATGACCACCAGCACCACCGCATCCGCGGCACAACTCAGGATCGCACTCACTGCAACTGTGATCGTGTTCGGCATCAATGGTCTGGTGTTTGCCAGCTGGGCGGCGCGCATCCCCGCCGTCACTGACACTCTCGGTCTCACGCCTGGGCAGATGGGCAGCCTGCTGCTCTGCCTTGCCGTCGGATCACTTGTCGCGCTGCCGACCGCCGGCTGGGTCACGGGCAAACTTGGCATCGCGCATTCGGTACGGCTCGCGGGGCTCATTTCTGCACTCGCCGGGATTGGCATCGCTGGTTCCCTCTCGGCGGCAACGACGATAGGCACCGCAATTTCGTTGTTTGTGTTTGGCATCGGTATTGGGCTCTGGGATGTCGCCATCAACATTGAGGGCGCCGACGTCGAGCACAAACTGGGGCGCACTGTCATGCCCCAACTTCACGCCGCGTTTAGCGGAGGTGCGTTTGTCGGCGCCATCATCGGCGCGGGGCTGGCGAACATCGGTGTGGGGCTTCCGGCTCACCTCCTTGTGATCGCTGGCGTTGTGCTTGCGGCAACGCAGTGGCTTCCGAAGTACTTTCTGCCGCGCATCCCGGAGCCGCAGCGGCCCGAGGGCGAGCCTGCACCGCCGAAGGTGCGAAGCGCGTGGCGCGACCACCGCACGCTGCTGATCGGTGTCGTCGTGCTCGGCGCAACACTCACAGAAGGCGCCGGCAACGACTGGATCGCGAAAGCCGCCGTCGATGGACTCGGCGTTACCAATGCCAATGGTGCGTTCATGTTCGCCACCTTCGTCCTCGCGATGACCGCAATGCGATTCTTCGGCGGAAAAGTAATCGATGCGTTTGGTCGAGTTCCTGTGCTGCGCGGGAGCATGGCCGCCGCCGCGATCGGGCTCACCGTGTTCGTCTTCGCGCCCACCCTGTGGCTCGCCCTGATCGGCGTCGCCCTGTGGGGGATCGGTGCAGCCCTTGCTTTCCCCATGGGGATGTCGGCAGCAGCCGACGACCCGAAGCGTGCTGCGGCCCGAGTCTCCGTGGTTGCCACCATCGGCTACGTCGCATTTCTGTCGGGGCCGCCACTGCTGGGGTTCCTCGGCGATGTGGTCGGAATCCGGTTCGCGCTGCTCGCCATCGGAGTGCCGATTGTGGTGGCGCTCGTGCTCGCGGGGGCGGCGAAGCCGCTGCGCAAAGGTGACAATCAGAGCGGAGAATGAAGAGCACTATGACGCGTTCCCTTCTTGCTCGAGCATTTCGGCTTCGTCGGCGCGCGATTGCTCGGGCGTTTCGGAGTCGCCGGCTGATGCGCGCTCCGATCGGGCTGTATCGCGCCGGACTGGGCTTCGTCTTTGGCAGACGCCTGATGATGCTTGAGCACACCGGCCGAAACTCCGGCGAATCCCGCTACGTCGTATTGGAGGTGGTGACGAGTCCGAACCCGAACGAATTGGTGATTGCGTCAGCCCTCGGTAGACGTGCCCAGTGGGTTCAGAATCTCGGGGCCGAATCGAACTGCCACGTCAGCATCGGGTTGCGCCGCCGCGTTCCCGCCATCGCCGAAGTGCTCGAACCTGCTGACGCCAGGGCTTACCTTGCGGCCTACGAGGTGCAGCATCCGAGGATCTGGAAAGAACTCTCAGCACTCATGACGTCACTCCACGACGGAAATCCTGACTTCGAAATCCCGCTCGTTCGCATTACGCTCCGCTCCTAAGCGACCGCCACTCGGGTAGGGAAGAGGCGCGATAAGTGTGGGTTGAATCCGCCCATACCAACACTTAACGCTTTAAGTGTTGGTATGCCGCTTCGCGGATGCAGCACGGTATGCCGCTGTGACCGGGCGCGAGCTCGTCGACAACCTCGCGAATGAACTAGCGGCATCGAGGCGTGCCCTCGCCGGCATCCGCTCGGACTCTGCCGCGTGGAAGATTCTCCCGATACTCACCGAGCGCACGGGCTTTTCCCGCAACCGGGTGTGGGAACAGCGAGAGATTCTTGGCGTGCTCGACGCCTATGCGGCGCAGATCCGTCGGGCAAGCTGAGCCGCAGATCACGCTGAATGGGCAGCCGAACTGGCCCGCAGGCTACCCAGGAAGTTGCCTCGTTAAACCTTCTCGTCGACGATGCCCACGAAGCGACTCCCAATGCCGTCGACCTCCGAGCGGAACACGCCCTCAGCGGGAGCGGGAAGCTCATCCGCGTCATGCCAATCGCACGTCAAATACGTGAACGCTGGCCACCACTTCTTGGGGCGGGCCGCCTCTGTGAAGCCGCAGACCGTGCAGGTGAGCTGCATCCACACGGGGCGCTTGCCGGTGCGGTTGGCGCGCGACTGAACCAGCCACGCTGGCGGGTTGGCTTCTAGTTCTTCGAACTCGGCATCCGACATCCGATTCGGGAGGTCATGCCGTCTCGCCATTTCCAAAGGAATGTCGAGGCGGAGTGCAACTTCCCGGCGTGTGATCATGCTCCTACGGTACGCGACGCAGCCGTGCTCGGCGGCGCACGCGAACTAGCTGATGTAGATCTTGCGCAGGGTTTCGGTGATCGTCCAGGTGGTCTGCATGCCCTCGGTGAGCCGCACAACATCGCCGGGGCCCACAACGACGGTGCGATCATCCGCAGCGTAATGGATGCTGGCGCGCCCGCTAATCACCACAAAGACCTCATCGACCTCGGTGTCTGTTGCGGTGCCCACCGTCATTTCCCAGATGCCGATCTCGCTGTCGCCGAGGGTGTCGAGCACGGCGTAACCCGCGGTGGGAGTGCCCTCCACCACCTCGTCTGCCTCAAGGGCTTCGTGGGCGACGGGGACGGCGCTCGCCGCGAGGGGCGTGCCGGGGCTGAGGAGTGCTGCGGGTTCGGTCATGGGCTCAGCCTATGAGACTGGGCTGCAGATCGCGCAGGGTGCGGCGGTGGGTCATGCGTGTCACTCCGATGGCAGAAAGGATGAGCGCGCCACCGAGCCAGGCGCCGAGCACGAGAGCGTCGGTGCCGACTCGGGCGATGTCGCCGCCGTACATGAATTGGCGCATGGCATCCACGACGTAGCCCATCGGCAGCACGTGGTGCAGTGCGGCAAGAGGGGCGGGCAGGGTTTGCCACGGGAAGGTGCCGCCGGCGGTCACGAGTTGCAGCACCATGAGCACGAGCCCCAAGAATTGGCCGACCGAGCCGAACCAAATGTTGAGGGCCAGAATGATAGCCGCATAGGTGAAGCTCGCGGCGATCATCACCCCGAGGGTGCCGACGGGATGCGTGAAGTTGAAGCCGAGCGCGATGGCGAGAATGCCGAACAGCGCCACCATCTGCAGCGCGCCAAGCACGGCGGGCGTGAGCCAGCCCGCCAGCGTCACACGAATGGGTGATCGCAGGGCGGTGACGGCACGCTTGGAGACGGGCTTCACGATGAGGAAGAGGGCGTAGATGCCGATCCAGCCAGCCAGCGCCGTGAAGAATGGGGCAAGCCCGGCGCCATAGTTGCCGGCGGTCGTGACGGCGCTGGTCTCTACCGCGACCGGGTCAGCAATCGTTTCGGCCTGAAGGGCGCGCAGTGCTTCGCTCGAATCGGGCAGAGCTTCGACGCCGTTTTCGAGCCCATCGCGCAGTTCGGCGGTTCCGTCGGCGAGAGTGCCGAGGCCGTCTCTGAGGGTGCTCACTCCATCGCTGAGCGTTGATGCTCCGGATGTTGCGGAGCCGGTCGCTGTGGCGATCTGCTGTGCCCCCGAGGCGAGCTCAGCTGCGCTACTCGCGAGCGTGTTCGCGCCGGCGGCGAGCTCATCGACCTGAGACACCGCGGACTGCACGGTGCCGTTGCCCTCCGCGATGCGATCGCTGAGCGGGTCGAGTGCCGTGAGCACGTCGTCGATCTCGGTCGCGTCGAGCCCCTGCTCGGTGAGCGCGGTGATGAGGTCGGCGCGAGCGGTGGGGAGGGCATCTGCGATGTCTTGGGCGGCCGTGCCCGCGCGATCGGCATAACCCGCAAGCTGGGTGTTGCCGGCGGCGACCTGCGCTGCTCCGGCGGAGAGTTGGTCGGCTCCGCTCGCGAGAGTGTCGGTGGCGGTGCTGAGCTCGGTCAGTCCCGAAGTCAGAGTGCTCGCGCCATCCGACAGTTCACCTGCACCAGAGACAGCATCGTGCGAACCGTCGAGAAGCTGGGAGGCACCATTGGCGGCATCCGACAGTTCAGAGCGGATGTCAGAGATCGCCGTCAGCAGAGTGCCGGCCGCTTCTTCTCCCACGAGTTCCGCTACCGACCGCCGGATCTGTTCGACGGCCTGTTTGCCGATGGTGGACGCCAAGTAGTTGTTGGCATCGTTAGTTTCGAGGTCGATCTCTGCCTGATGGGGATCGGTGTCTGCGATGGAGGTGAGGGCATCTGAGAAATCGTGCGGAATGGTCACCGTGAAGTCGACATCGCCGTCGGCCAGCGCCGTCTCGGCGTCGGCGGCCGAGAGCACGTGCCATTCGAAGTCATTGCCCTCGAGTAGATCGTCGGCCACCTGCTGGCCGTAGTTCACCGCCTCGTCGTCGCTGTCTGCGGGCACACCATCGTCGTTGACAACCAACCCGACCGGCACTTCAGCAAAGCTGCCGTAGGGGTCCTGATTGGCCCACAGGTACACGCCGCCATAGAGCACAGGCACGAGCATGAGCGCGAGCAAAGCGAGCATCGCCATGCGTGACGAAGTGAGTCGCCGCAGTTCAGCGGCGATCATTGCGGGAACCTTCATACGTTGTCTACTCCTACGCCGCCGCCACTTTGGGCCCAGGCAGCGCTACGTTCGTCGAAAGCGCCCAGGCTGTTGCGCAGGGATGCTTCGGCAGATTCGGCACGCTCGATCACATCGGCGTGGGTAATGGCCCATTCGGAGGCGCGACCGGCGACCGCTAGAACCGCGAGACCACGATCAGCAAATTCGCCCAAGAGGGTCCACCAGTCGAGGGGTTGACCGCCGTGGCGGTCAGGTGCGGTCACGACGAGGGCTTCGACGTGGGGGCGCAGCACGGCTAGCTCGCACAGCACCCGCAGTCTCGTGATCGGCTCAATGTCGGCTATCGCAGTCGAGGCGAGGGAACGAAAGCCGGCCTCATCGAGCCAGCGCCGGGCCGAGAGGGGGTCGGCGCGACGGCCAGCGAACATGAGCTCTTCGGCGACGACACCGACGAGCGGCACTCCAGCATCTGGGTCAGAAACTCCGGGCGCATCAACGAGAGCGACGCTGCGGCGGAGCGCACGGGCATCCGCTCGACCATCGATCGTGACGGTGCCCGAGTCTGGCCGCATGCGACCAGAGGCGATAAGGCCAAGCACGGTCGGGCGCTGTTCGGTTTCGGCAACCGCCAGCGTCACTGTGCCACTTTCATAAGTGGTGGATGTCGCGGGCAAGTCTTCGGCGTCGTGACCCTTCGTCACTCCGCTCAACTCGACGCGCATCAGCGTTTGGCCCCAGCGGCGGGAGTATCGCCGGCAGCGGGAGCAGCGCCGCCAGCAGCCGGAGCGACGTCGGCAGGGGCAGCGTTGGAGCCGGCCGGAGCGCCGAGAATATCGGGATGCGCCTCGAGCAGCGCTACCGTCTCGCGCCACGAGAGCCCAGCCATGCTGAGCGTGGTGCGCACCGCGAGGGAACGAGCTTCGGGCAGAGACGCATCGACGCGAGTGATCGCGGCGCGCGCAGCCTCTTCGACGAGGCGGGCGAGGGTGGTGACATCCACATCGGTGCGGAGCGTGCCGTCATTCTGGCCGCGCTGAAGGATGGCGGCAACAGCATGCCGTAGCGGCGCGAGCGCTTTTCCGGTGGCTTCGAGGTGAGCATCATCGAGGGCGATGGAGGCGGCAACCTGCACGTGGGCGGCCTGTTGCCACAGCAGTGAGGTGAGGCGGGCAAGCGCGACTTGAGCATTGGCGTCGGTGACGTCGAGGGCGATGCGGTTGAAACGTTCGGCGCCAGCATCGATGATCTCGGCGAGAAGTGCGTTGCGGTCGGCGAAGTGGCCGTAGAGAGCGCGGCGAGAGAGCCCGGCGCTGCGGGCTATCGTGTTGATCGACGCCTGGGGATCGTGGGCAATAGCGGCGGTGGCGGCACTGAGAATGCCGGCGCGGTTATCGACTGCGTCCTGTCGCGGGCGACGGGGAGCGGAAGTGGTCATTCCGCCACTGTAATAACTTGCACATGAGTGTGCAAGTTATTGCAGGTGACTGACAGGTGCGGTCGCGCGGCGCGGGTTGTTGCGCGACCGGAGCCGCGAAAGCACCGGCCGCGCGAACGCCTGGCTAGGAGTCGAAACCGAGCCCCAGCGCATCCAATGTTTTGAGAATCACGTTGCGGCGACCCTGATTGTGGTCGGCACGATTGAGTGACCAGCGCGTGGCCTGAATGCCCACGGACGCAATCGGCTCGGGCGGGAACGGGAGCGGCATCTTCTTCACCATCTCCAGCTCGGTGCGCTCCGTCGTGAGGCCGTCGAGCTTGTCGAGCATCACCTGAGCGGCGAAGCGAGTCGCCCCGACACCGAGCCCCGTGAAGCCAGCCGAGTACGCCACGCGACCGTTGCGAGCGAGCCCGAAGAACGCGCTGAACTGAGTCGATGCATCGATGGCGCCAGCCCAGCGGTGGCTGAACTTGAGACCCTCCAGCTGCGGGAACGTCGTGAAGAAATGACTCGCGAGGCGCTCGAAGCTCTCCGGACGATTCTCATACTCATCGCGAACCTTGCGGCCGTAATGATAAACCGCGTCATAGCCGCCGAACAGAATGCGGTTGTCAGCGCTGAGGCGGTAGTAGTGGAACTGGTTCGCCATGTCGGCAAGACCCTGACGGTTCGACCAGCCAATCGAGGCGAGTTGCTCGGGGCTCAAGGGTTCCGTCATGAGTACATAGTCATACACGGGAACCGTGTGCAGGCGCGCACGCTTCAGCAACGACGGAAAAGCGTTAGTCGCAAGCGCAACCCTGGCCGCGTGAACGCGACCCTTCTTGGTGTGCACGACTGCGGCATCGGTTGGGCCACCGGATGTCTCGACCTCGCGCACCGGAGAGTGCTCAAAGATCTCGACCCCGAGTTCGCTTGCGACTCGAGCCAGTTCACGAACGAGCTTCGCGGGGTGCACGAGCGCGTTGATGCGCTTGTTCCAGACGCCGGCGAGGTAGGTGGGCGAGTTGACCTGGGCCCGAATGGCAGCCTCGTCGAGAAAGACAGTGTCGTCGTTGGTCTCTGCCTCTTTCAGCCACTCGATCTCGTGCTCTTCGATCGCAAGGTCGAGCGAGCCCGTGCGCTCGAAGTCGACATCGAGGTTGAGGGCCTTGACGCTCGCCTCAATCTCGTCGAGGTTCTGCAGGCCAAGGCGGTCAAGCTGGTCGTACTCTTTCGGCCAGCGGGTCTTGCCATTTTCTTCACCGTGGGTGAGGCTCGCTTCGCAAAAGCCACCGTTGCGGCCCGAGGCGGCCCAGCCGAGTTCGCGGGCTTCGAGCAGCACAACGCGAGCATCGGGGTTGCGTTGCTTGGCGAGCACCGCCGTCCAGAGGCCGAGATATCCTCCTCCCACAATGGCGAGGTCGGCGGTTACATCGCCGGCCAGCGCGGGGAAGGTGCGGGCATCCTTCACATCGTCAATCCAGAACGGCTTGTGCATCGAGCCCTCAAGGGAGTGGCTGATCACGGATGCCGCTGGCACATTTCTTTCGAACACTATCTTGCCCATGGGGCACTTTCCTCTCTCGCCTGGCGGCGAGCTTTATGGTTGGGCGGGCGCGCGGTACACGCGCTCGCCTTCGACGAACGTCTGCTCGGTGCGGGTGCGGCCGATGTCGGCCGTGGCACCCGCGAAGGGGTTGCGATCGAGAACGACCAGGTCGGCAAGCTTGCCGACCGCGATCGTGCCCGTCGCATCGAGATGGTTGGTGAACGCTGAACCGGCGGTGTAGGCGGTCATCGCGGTGAGCAGGTCAATGCTTTGCTCGGGCAAGAACGCGTCGTAGTCGCCCTCTTCGTGGCCGGGAGCTGCCCTGCGATTGACGGCAACGTGGATGGCCGCCATCGGGTCAGGGCTCGACACCGACCAGTCGCTGCCGGACGCCAAGTGCGTTCCGGCGCGGTGCAGATCGGCCCACGGGTACTGCCACGAGCTGCGCGGGTCGCCCAGGAACGGCAGGGTCAGGTCGACCATCTGCGGCTCGAGTGCGGCCCAGTACGACTGAAGGTTGGCGGTCACGCCTATCTCAGCGAAGCGGTGAATGTCATCCGGATGCACGACCTGAAGGTGCGCAATGTGGTGACGGTTGTCGTTGGGGCCGTTGATCGCTCGCGCTGCCTCAACCGCGTCGAGGCACTCGCGCACGGCGCGGTCGCCGATGGCGTGGAAGTGCACTTGGAAGCCAAGGGCGTCGAGTTCAGTGACGTTCGAGATGAGCTGGGCGGCATCCACAAAGGAGATTCCCGAGTTGTCGGTGTGGTGACCGCAACCATCGAGGTAGGGCTCAAGCATCGCGGCGGTGAAGTTCTCGGCAACACCGTCTTGCATGATCTTCACACTCGTCGCGGCGAAGCGCCCGGTGGCGTTCTTTTCCCGGCGCATCACAAGCTCGGGAATCTGTTCGGGCCCACGCGTGCGATCCCACCAGAGAGCGCCGACAACGCGCGCGGTCAGGTCACCCGACTCGGCCGCCGCCATGTAGGCGGGAGTGGCATCGCCGGCATCCCCATAGCCGCCCAAGATGGCGTCTTGCCACGCGGTGATGCCCAGGGAGTGCAAATACTCTTGGCCGATCAGAAGCGCGCGACTGTAATCCTCGGGCGACGTTTCGGGCAGCAGCGCGTTCACGAGCGACATCGCGCCCTCGTGCAGCGTGCCGGTGGGGTTGCCGTCGGCGTCGCGCTCGATGCGGCCATCGGCGGGGTCGGGCGTCGCGGCGGTGATTCCGGCAAGCTCCAGCGCGCGCGAGTTCACCCAGGCGCCGTGGCCGTCGCGGTTCGGGATGAACGCGGGCCGGTCGGCAACAGCCAGATCCAGATCGGATGCCGTTGGCGTGCCCCCGGGGAAGGCCGACATGTTCCAGCCACCACCCAGAATCCACTCGAGCTCAGGGTTCGCCGCTGCATAGTTCTTCAGCCGCGCTACATACTCATCGCGCGTCGAGTCCCCGGAGAGATCACAGCGGATGAGGTCGAGCCCGCCCCACACGGCGTGCACGTGGGCATCCTGAAATCCGGGGATCAGCAGTTTGCCGTCAAGGTCAACAACCTCGGTAGCGGGACCGATGAAGGGCTGGATGTCGGCGTCGACGCTGCTGACAGCGATGATGCGGCCGTCGCGCACGGCCACGCTTCCGCGGCACGGTTCATCGCCGGTAGCCGTGAAGACGGGGCCACCGGTAAAAACGAGGTCAGCAAACGTCATGGTCGTGCACCTTCTGGTTCGTTCGAACTGCTGCGGTCAGGAGCGGGGGAGCGACCTAGCCGCCACCCACAGTCTTGGCGATGTCGGTGGCCGAGTCGCCAGCGCGACGCAAGACGTAGGCAACGAGACCGAGTGCCGCAAGCGTGAGCAGCAGCATGATCGTGGAGACGGCCGCGATCTCGGGGCGGAGCCCGGTGCGCACAGCGCTCAGCACGTAGACGGGCCACGGGGTTGAACCCGACACCTGCACGAAGGCCGAAACGATCGTGTTGTCGAGGCTGAGGGTGAACGAGAGAAGGCCACCGGCGAGTACAGCCGGCATCACGAGCGGGAGAGTGATCTGCGTGAAGCGCTTGAAGGGGGGAGCGTAAAGGTCGGCAGCGGCCTCCTCCAAGCTCTCGTCGATTCCGACGAGGCGCGAGCGCACAATGTAGGCAACAACAGCGGTTGCGAACAGGGAGTGACCAACGACGAGTCGCACGATTCCGTTGTCGAAGATGCTGAGGCCGACATCTTGACCGAGGAAGACCATCCACGGCAAGAGTGAAACGGCATCCACGATTTCAGGGGTGACGGTGACAAGCACAAGCAGAATAAGGAACGCGGGTGCCCACTTGCCGGCCCGACGAGCCAGTGCAACGCCCGCCATTGTTCCGAGAGCGGTCGCAATGAGCGCCGCAATGAAACCGGTCTGGATCGACACCAGCACGGCATCCGTAATCGCTGGTTTTGTAACGATCGCCGCGAACGAGCCGAAACCGAACTGATCCCACGAGACCAAAAGGCGGCCCTCGTTGAACGAGTAGATGATGATGACGGCGATGGGCGCAAAGAGGAACGCGAAGACGATCACGGCCCATACTTTGAGCGAAATATCTGTCAGGGCGAGTCGCTTCATGACTTGTCTCCCAACACGAGTTTTTGATTGGCGCGCAGGGGCCATGCCGCAAGCCACGTGACAAGCGCGGCGATCCCCACCGTGGTGAGAATCGTGAGCACGAGCACAACAGCCATTGCTGATCCGAGCGCCCAGTTCTGAGCGGTCTGGAACTGGTTAGCGACCATTTGGCCCGCCATGTTTCCCTTTGCTCCACCGAGCACCGTTGCCGTGATGTAGTCACCCATGAGTGGGATGTACACGAGCAGGATGCCGACGATGATGCCCGGCTTGGCCAACGGCAGGGTCACGTTCATGAAGGTCGACCAGCGGCCAGCACCAAGATCTTTGCTCGCTTCACGCATCGGGAGCGATACGCGGTCGAATGCCACAAACATGGGCAGGATCATGAGCGGCAAGTAGTTGTAGACCACACCGATCAGCACGGCGGTGCGGGTGTAAAGAATTTCGAGGGGCTCGTTCAGCATGCCGATCGACTGAAGGGCGTCCGAAAGGATTCCACTCGGCGCCAGGATGATCTGCCATCCGATGGTGCGAACCAGGAAGTTCGTCCAGAACGGAATCATGACCATCGCGAGCAGGATGCCACGTCGTGCGACCGGAGCCTTAAAGGCGAGCCAATACGCAAACGGGATGGAGATGGCCAGGCATATCAGGGTGCCGACCACCCCCACCCACAGTGTGTTCTGGAACGTTGTGAAGAACGTCGGAGACAACGCCTCGGCGTAGCGGTCAAAAGACAGCACGTCGTTGGCGTGGGTTCCGAAAATGCCCGGCTTGTATCCGAAACTAAACCAGACCACGAGCGCGACGGGCGCAACGAAGAAGGCGAACAGCCAGGCCCACGCCGGGATGGCGAGGGCAAAGCTGGGCAGCTTCAACCAGCGAGGGCGCTTCGAGGGCGCCTTTCGCGGTGGGGCCGTTCGGCCTTCAACGGTAGTGGTCATAGTAAATTCCGGATGGTCGCGGGTTAGGCGCCGGCCGACGCCTTCGTCTTGTCCCAAATTTCAACGATGCGCTGCTGTGCCTCGCCGATGGCTTGAGTGTGCATGGTGCTGATCTGGGCCTCATCGAAGAACACGAGGTCGAGCATTTCGAGGCCCTCGGAACGCGCTGTGTCCTCGATGCCCGTTCCGCCGGTGTGGTAGCCGATGTAGTCGAGTTCGCGCAGCGATGCCTCTGGTGTGAGCACGTAGTTAATGAAGGCGTGAGCCGCTTCAGGGTTGGGTGCACCCTCAGCGATAGCCCAGTTATCCATCCACAGTTCCGTGTCAGGCGAACCGAGAACCCACTGCCAGCGGTCGGGGTCGTCGCTCTCCATGATGCCGATGCGAGCATCACCGTTCCACGACTGCATGAGCATGTGCTGCGCCTGCGGAATAGCGGCTCCACCGGGGTAGGAGTCGAAAGCGGAGATGTGGGGGGCCAGCTGAGTGGTCAGGAACTCTTCCGCAGCGGCAAGGTCGGCCTCGTCGGTGGTGTTCCAGTCGATTCCGTTAGCCCAGTAGTAGATACCGAGCAGGGGAGCGGGGTCGTCGAGCACCGAGGTCTTGCCACTGGCCTCGTTCTGGGCTGCGTCGATGAAGTCAGCCCAGTTGGTGAGTTCGCGAGTGATCTTGGTCTTGTCGTAAACGAAACCAGTCGTGCCCCAGGCCTTGCAGATGGAGTACTCGTTGTTGGGGTCCCAGTCGCGACCAAGGAAGTCGGGATCCATGTCAGCGATATTCGGGATGAGGTCGAGGTTGAGCTTGCTGAGCAAGCCGTTCTCGATCATCTGCGGGATGAACGGGCCGGTGGGAACGACGATGTCGTAGCCACTCGTGCCTCGTGCAGCGACAAGCTTGGAGATGAGCTCTTCATTCGAGTTGAAGGCGTCGAACGTGACCGTGGGGCCGAGCTCGTCGGTGTACTCGGTGACCAGGTCGGGGTCGTCGTAGTCGCCCCAGCTGTAGACCGAGAGCGAACCCTCGAGTGCGCCACCGGTAGCCTGCGGCGAAGAGCTAGACCCTGAATCGGTGCTGCAGGCCGCGAGTGCCGCAGCGCTCGCTGCCGCGCCAGAAAGCGCGAGGAAACGGCGGCGGTTCAACTGGCTCTTGATGATCTTCGTTGCTGACGTTGACGCAAGAATGCGAATGGGAGTTTCGTGGGACATCGGGCTGCTCCTTCTAAAGGGAAATTGAACTGGTTGGTGGTGCTGGGTTGGAGACCGCACGAGCAATGTCGGCCTGAGCCTGAGTCGCCTGCTCACTCGGGAAAACATGAACGGATGCGGTGTCCCACGTGCAGAGCACGGAGTCACCAATCGCCAGTCGGGGCGCATTCGGGCGCGGAACCCGCGAGAGCAACGTCTGGTCTTCACCAATAGAGACGAGAAACTGCAGGGTCTCGCCCTGGTGCGAGACACCAATAACGGTGCCCGGAATCTGATTCTCTGCCGTGGGGGCTGAGCTTGCGGATGCCGAGGCGAGCGCCACGGAGACAGCCTCGGGTCGCACGGCTGCCTGCGCTGCCATCCCGGGGTCAACGTCGTCGTGCGGCTCGGCCGCATGAATAATGCCGAACGGCGATTCCATAACGGTGAGGCTGCTTGTCATCGTGCCCGGGATGAAGTTCTGTTGGCCAATGAAGCCGGCAACATAGGCGCTCGCGGGCGAATCGTAGATCGAGTCCGCGTCATCCAACTGCTCGATGCGTCCCTTGCGCATGATCGCGATGCGGTCACTCATCGAGAGTGCTTCGCCCTGATCGTGCGTGACAAAGATGAAGGTGATGCCGAGGCGCGACTGCAGAAGCTTGAGCTCGATCTGCATTTCTTCGCGCAACTGGCGGTCGAGGGCACCCAGCGGCTCATCGAGAAGGAGAACGGCAGGGCGGTTGATGAGGGCCCGGGCCAACGCGATGCGCTGCTGCTGGCCACCCGAAAGCTGGGTGGGCTTGCGATCGGCGAATGAGCGCATCTGCACGAGATCAAGTGACTCGGTGACGCGTTCGCGGATTTCAGACTTGGGGGTGCCCTTTTGGCGAAGCCCGTAGGCCACGTTCTCGGCAACGCTCATGTGCGGGAAGAGAGCGTAGGCCTGGAACACCGTGTTGACGTTGCGCTTGTGGGGAGGAATGCCCACAACATCCTGACCAGAGATGCGGATGCTGCCCGAGGTCGGCTCTTCGAAGCCGGCGAGCATGCGCAAGGTTGTTGTCTTTCCGCAACCGGAAGGGCCGAGCAAGGAGAGGAACTCTCCCGGACGCACGTGCAAGCTGATGTTGTCGACAGCGACAGCGCCACCAAACTTCTTGGTCACACCCTCGAGGACGACGGAACCCTCAGGCTCGCTAGCATTCGTCGTTTGTGCACTGGAACCCACTGCGGCTGAACCGGCGGGGGCTGTGTTCTGGGATGACTCTGTCACGACGCTACGTACCTCCAAGATCGCGAAAACTTATTCGCGACTGTGGGTGTAGTCAACCGGAAAAACGGATGAGACGCAACGGTTTACATGGTTAAGATCGTGTTACGGAACGGATTTCGTCGTTTTGAGTCGATTTCACGGCGCAAATCTAAGAGATCGCCAAGAACGACAACGAGGCAGATTGCTACTCGTAACGACGGTGAATCAGGCGCGACAACACGATAGAGCTGCGGGTGTTGTCGATGTTCGTGGCGGTGCGCAGCCGCTCGAGAGCGATCTCAAGCGAGTGGATGTCGCGCGAGCGCATGTGGACGACAGCGTCGGCCGATCCGCTGACTGTTCCGGCATCCACCACTTCGGGAATGGCGCTCAGGATTCGCTTGAGTTCGTGCGGAGCCACGTTGCCGCGGCAAAAGAGCTCGACGTAGGCTTCGGTTCCCAAGCCGTCGACGGCGGGATCGACCTGCACGGTGAAGCCGCGGATGGTGCCGTTGGCGACGAGTCGGTCGACGCGACGTTTAACTGCGGAGGCGGAAAGCCCCACGGCTTCTCCTATATCTCCATAGCCTGCGCGGGCGTTGAGGCGGAGCATGTCGATGATTCCTGCGTCCAGCTTGTCCATCTCCCCAGAGTACGGTGGATTGTTGTGCTGTGGCTAGGGATTGCGCCGAATTAGTGCGCAGATTGCCGAGACATTGCGGATAGGTGCGTGAAACACTGGGGCTATGACGATCACTGACACCTCATCGACCACGCCTGCCCGCCAGGCCATCGCGAAGACCGTGCTGATGTGCCGTCCCGACTTCTTTACGGTCACCTACAGCATCAACCCGTGGATGAATCCCAACGATCCCACAGACACCAGCCTCGCTGTCAAGCAATGGCAGACGCTCTACGACACCTACATTGACCTCGGCTTCACCGTAGAACTCATCGACCCCATCGACGGGTTGCCCGACATGGTGTACGCCGCAAACGGCGGCTTCGTGATCGATGGCAAAGCCTACGGCGCCCTCTTCACCTACGACGAGCGCAAAGCAGAAGGCCCCGCCTACATGGAGTGGTTCGGCGCCAACGGCCTCGACGTTGCTTCCCCCGAGAACGTTAATGAGGGTGAGGGCGACTTCCTCCTTGTCGGCGACAACATCCTTGCAGGCATGGGCTTCCGCACCTCGGTCGAAAGCCACCGGGAGCTTGCAGAGCTTTCGGGCCGCAACGTTGTCTCCCTCAACCTCATTAACCCCAGCTTTTACCACGTCGACACCGCCATCGCGAAGCTCGACGAGACCAACATCGCCTACCTGGAGAGCGCGTTTGACGAGCCCTCTCTCGAAAAGCTCCGTGCACTGTATCCCGACGCCATCCTCGCTACAGAAGAGGATGCGGCAGTGCTCGGACTTAACTCCTACAGTGACGGCTACAACGTCGTCATCGCTGCCCGCGCCAAAGACTTCGAGCGTCAGCTCAAAGAACGCGGCTACAACCCCATCGGCGTCGACCTCTCCGAGCTGCTGCTCGGCGGTGGCGGCGTGAAGTGCTGCACCCTGGAACTGCGCCGCTAGCGGCACGGTACCGATAACTTCGCCGCTAGCGGCGAGATGCGCCTGGCGCACTGAACAGAACGAATGGCCTGCGCCTCGAGCGCGGGCCATTCGTGTTTTGCGGCCTGGCGCAGCTGCTGCGTCTGCAGGCTCCGATGTCGATGCTGGGTTCCGTTTGGGGCGTATGGTTCGGAACATGACTATTGCTAGCCGAACGGGTATCCGCGTTACACGTGCGCGTCCATGACGTCTGAGCTGACTGAACGCTACGTTGCGGCGGTCACCCGAATACTTCCCCCGGCACAGCGTGCTGCAGGCGAAAGCGAACTGCGCGCGTCACTGCAAGCAATGGTCAACCACCGTGTTGCTGACGGTGCTGATGCGCTCAGTGCTGAGCGGGGCGCCCTTACCGAGCTTGGCGACCCCGATCGCCGCGCTGCACAGTCGGCGAACCGCCCTCCGCATCTGATCGGCCCGGCTCTCTTCTTCGACTATTTACGGCTCCTCAAGCGGTTGATGAGTATTGTGGTGCCGATCGCCGCGATCGCGGTTTTTCTCGCGCAGTTGCTCTCGGGCAGCGACATTGCCGAGTCGATCGCCGCAGCGCTTGTCGCCGCGTTCGAGGTCGCAATCCAAATCGCGGTGTGGGTCACCGTAGTGTTCGCAATCCTCGAGCGCACCAGCATTGGCGAAAAGTTTCGTGCGCCGTGGACTCCCGACCGATTGCCAAAACTCCCTAATCGATCACCAATCTCGGTGACCGAGACGGTGATTGGTGCGGCCGGCCTTCTGGTATTTGCGGCAGCGATTGGCTGGCAACAGTTCTCGTCGTTCTTTCTCAGCGGCGCAGGCACCCCCATCCCGCTTCTAACGCCGGCCCTCTGGTCGTGGTGGCTGCCCTACTTCCTGCTTCTGATCGCTCTGCAGATCGGCTTCCTTTTCGTCAACCTTGCTCAAGGTCGGTGGACGTGGAGAACCGCCGTTGTGAACGCTGGACTTGTCTCCCTGTTCACTGCGCCAGCGCTATGGCTCCTTAGCGAAGAACGACTACTCAATCCCGATTTTCTTAGCGCGCTCAAGCTGGAGACAACGCTTCAACTGCAGTCACCGGATTTCGCAGTGATTCTGACCATCGCGGTGCTCGGTCTCTCAGCGTGGAACGTTATCGATGGCTTCCTTAAAGCGAGGCATGCCATGCGCGTTTCTCCTCCGCTGGCCTAATACTCTTCGCAGATCACGACCGGGATGTCGCGGCTCGTCTTGGTCTGGTACTCGGCGTAGCGCGAGTTGGCGGCCACAATCTGCGGCCACAGCTCGGCCTTCTCGGCGGGGCTGGCGGTGTGAGTGCGCACGGGCACGCAGCGTCCGCGCACGGTGAGCTCGGCATCCGGATTCGCCTGCAGGTTGCGGTACCAGAGCGGGTCGCGGTCGTCGCCGCCCTTCGACGCGACAATCACCCAGCGGCCTTTGCTGTGCACGGGAGCAGTCAGCATGGTTGACCGACGGATGCCCGATACCCGCCCCGTGGTGTGAAGCTCGAGCGAGGGCATGCCGCCCAGAGTCCAGCCCAGGCGACCGCCCGAGACGGCAAGGATCGCGCGGTGCACACCGTTCATGAGTTTCATGCCGAGGTCGCTGAGGCGGTTGCTAGTGCTCATAGGTCTATTCTCGCTCGGCGCTGCGGTGGGCGCACGAAGAGTGCGAGCACTGCGACGGCTATCGGCAGGCTCGCGAACCAGAAGGCCGGCTCGGTGAAGTTGCCGCTGAAATCGAAGGCCAGCGAGAGGGCGATGGGGCCGAGAGCCGTGGAGCCCAGGGCGATAGCGGTAGTGACGCCGCGAATGGAGCCGATGTGGGCGGTGCCGTAGTAGCGCACATAAGCTGCCGCTTCCATCCCACGCAGGCTTCCGCCGGCAGCGCCGAGCACGAGGCCGTAGAGGATGGCCGTGCCGTCGGGGCCGACGATTGGGAGCAGCAACAGTGAGCCGGCGAGCGTGAGCATCGAGAAGATCACGAACAGCTTGGGGCTCACGCGGTCGACGAACGCTCCGACGATGAGGGTCGCGGCGATGCCGGTGACGGTTTGCGGCAGAAAGTTCGCGGCCGCTTCGAATGGGGTGAGGCCGCGCTCGCCGAGGATCGCGATCTGGTGGAAGGCGAGGCCGGTGCTCAGCATGCCCGAGACGGCGAGGGAGGAGGCGATGACCCAGAACATACCGGTGCGGGCTGCTTCGCCGAGCATCCACGATTCTTTCTGGATGACGATCTGAGCCGTCGAGAGATCTTCGGTCTGGGCGGCAACCCGGCTGCGCTTCGGCAGGATGAACGCGAGCGGTACGACGACGGCGAGCACGATCGCGGCTTCCCACCGCCAGGCTGCGTGGATGCCGACGGCTGAGATGAGCCGCTCGAGACCGACGGGGGCGAGGGAAATTCCGGCGGATCCGATGGCGGCTGTGATGCCCAGCGCCAGTCCGCGGCGGTGAGTGATGGCGCGGGCGACAGCCGTGGTGGCGGCGAGGCTGAGGGCGCCCTGGCCGAGCATCCGCACCCCCACGAAACCGGTGGTGAGACCAGCGATGCCGTCGACGAAACTCAGGGCAAGCAGCACGCTCGCGAACAGGGCGCCGATGGCGATCGTGACGTAGCGGGCGCCGAAGCGGTCGAGGGCGCGGCCGATGAAGGGTTGGGCGGCGGCACCAACGATCGTGCCGAAGAAGTAGCTGACCGAGATTCCGGTGCGGGAGACGTCGAGTTCCGCGATGAGGGGGTCGGTGAAGACGGAGATTCCGGCGGTCTGACCCGGAGCGGTCATCACCGAGATGACGCCCGCAGCCGCGACCAAGCTCACCCACGGCAACCACTTCACCGGAGAACGTCGCGCTGGAGAACGTCGCCCTGTTTGGGCCACGTTCACGTCAGAGGAAACCACAACCACTCAACCCTTCGAACCCACCGTCGGGCCAGCGCTTGGCGCCGCGACTCCTGCCGCAACGCATAGCCAAAATCGTACTCGCCTCTGGCGGGCCGGGATTCAGGCGAGTGGGGATGCTGGTGCGTAAAGTTGTTGCATGAACGCACTGCGCTCGCGGGTGGTGGCTCGCGATATCGACGAGCCGCACCGCAAAACGACTCCCCTTGAGCTGCTCTTCGACCTGACCTTCGTGGTCGCGGTCGCCTCGGTCGTGCGGCAGCTGACGCACGCCGTCGAGGTGGGGCATGCTTTCGAAGCCATCGCGCCGTTTCTGATGGTCTTCTTCTCCATCTGGTGGGCGTGGAACCAGTTCACCTGGCTGGCCTCGGCGTACGACACGGATGACGTTCCCTACCGTCTCTTCACCATGTTGCAGATGGGCGGCATCCTCGTTCTCGCCGCCGGCGTTCCTATGGCCTTCGACGACGGCAACTTTGCAGCCGTCACCGCGGGATACCTGATTTTGCGAATCGGGCTTATCGCTACCCTGCTGCGCGCGGTGAAAGATGATCCCGAAACGCGCGCCACCGCCGGACGTTACGCGCTCGGTATCGGGGTCGTGCAAGTTGGCTGGTTGTTGCGGCTGCTGCTTCCCGCCGAGCTGGCCATGGTGTCGTTCGTCATCATCGTGCTCGCCGAACTGGCCGTGCCGCTCTGGGCTGACCGTGCACAGCGACTGTCCTGGCATCCGCACCACATCGCGGAGCGCTACGGAAAGTTCACGATCCTGGTGCTCGGCGAAAGCGTGCTCGCCTCGACGTTTGCGGTGCAGGCGGCGCTCGAAGAGGGGCTGACGCCCTCGCTCGTAGTCGCCTCGGTTGCTGGCCTCGTGCTGCTGTTCGCACTGTGGTGGCTGTACTTCTCTGAACCCGCCGCCGAGGGCCTAGAAAACAGGCGCGATCGCTACCTGTTGTGGAACTACGGTCACTACTTCTTGTTTGCGGCGCTCGCCGCCGTCGGAACCGGCATTGAAGTGGCGGTGCGATCCGTCACGACAGACCTCGAGTCGAGCGAGCTCGTGGTCGGCTACTCACTGGCGCTGCCCGTCGCGCTCTTCGTTCTGCTGCTGTGGCTGTTGCACGCGCCCATGGTGGAGCGGGTGTCGATTCCGCGATCGGCAACCGTCGTTGCGGTACTCGTGATGCTGGCGCTGCCGCTGGCGGCATCCGCCATCGGCACTATCGGTGTGGCTGTGGCTATTGCGGTGGTCTCGGTAATTCTGCTGGCCGTCGCACTATTGACGGGACGCATGCGCGCAGCAAAACTTGAGGCCAAGCAGGACTAGTGAAGAAAGAGTGGTGCACGATGTTTGCTCCGAAGAACGCCTTTTCGGGATTTAGTGTCAACGATCTTGATGCCGCTGCAGCCTTCTACCGTGACAGCCTCGGTCTCGCAGTCGCCGACGGCGGAATGGGCACGCTGCGGCTCACGCTCCCCGGCGGCGCCGAAGTGACCATCTACCCCAAGGAGAACCACGAACCGGCGAGCTTCACCATCCTGAACTTTGCGGTGGAGGATGTCGAAGCTGCCGTCGATGCGCTCAACGAGCGTGGCGTGGTCACCAAGATCTATGGCGACGGCGACCTCATGGGTGACCTCGGCACTGACGCGAAAGGCATCATGCGCGGGCACGGGCCGGAGATTGCGTGGTTCAAGGATCCCGCTGGCAACGTGCTGTCGGTCATCAGGGCGTGACGCCCCAGGGAGGGTAACGGACGCCCGACGGCGAGACCGTATGCCCTTGCTATACGTATAGTGTGACAATGCACTTATGGCGTGATCAAGTCGTTTCGCCACAAGGGCCTCGAAGCATTCTTTGTGAGCGGCAAGAAATCAGGGATCCGACCGGATCACGCGAAGAAACTACAGCGGCAATTGGCGTGTGGTTTTCACATTCGACGGCACAGACGTGTACCTCGTTGACTACCTCGACTATCACTAGAAGGAGCAGGACATTGAGCATGTATAACCCTCCCCACCCCGGCGTCCTTCTCGCGGACTATCTCGGTGACATCAGCATTGCGGAAGCCGCTCGACGTTTGGGCGTCACGAGGGCCACGCTGTCGCGCATCCGGAATGGGCACGCGTCAGTGAGCGCGGATATGGCTGTTCGCCTCGGGATACTTCTTGGCACGAGCGCCGAGCTATGGCTCGGAATGCAGACCAGCTACGATCTGTGGGTTGAACGGCAAAAGCCTCAACCCCAGGTCATGCCGCTCGCTAGCTGATCTGCTGTGTGCGACTGAGCAGGAGGCTCTGTGAAGTCTCATTTCAGTGCAGCGTCCGGCGCGGCACAGTAGCGTTGCACCATGACGGTACTCACCCCAGCACTGCTCAACCGCATCCGCTCGCGCGCCGCGCGCTACGACCGCGAGAACATCTTCTTCACCGAAGACCTGCAAGAGTTGCGTGCCGTTGGCTACTTGAAGCCGCGCAGTTTGCGTGAGCTGTCGGATGACCAGCGCCTGCTCGCGGCCTACGCTCCGGCCACGGCGCTCGCCATCAACATGCACCTCGTGTGGATCGGTGTCGCCTGGGCTTTGCGCGAGCGCGGCGACTCGAGCCTCGACTGGCTGTTGGCGGATGCCGAAGCCGGCGAAGTCTTTGCCTTCGGCTTGAGTGAACCCGGCAACGATCTCGTCATGTGGGACTCGCTCACCACCGCCGAAACCGTCGAGGGCGGTTACGCCTTCACCGGCACCAAGATCTTCACCTCGCTGTCTCCCGCATGGACCCAGCTCGGACTCTTCGGCAAGCACACCGCCGACGACGGCACCGAAACCCTCGTGCACGGTTTCATCTCTCGCGATGAGCCCGGATGGCGTTCGCTCGGCGACTGGGACACCCTCGGCATGCGCGCCACCCAAAGCCACACGACAGTGTTGGATGGCGCCTTCGTTCCCGCGAACAGGGTCGCCCGCGTGCTGCCCGTCGGGCCCAACGCCGATCCGTTCATCTTCGCGGTGTTCGCCAACTTCTTGCCGCTCATCGCCTCCGTGTATGCGGGCCTTGCCGACCGCGCCCTCGAACTCGGGGTCGAAGCACTGCAGCAGCGCAGCTCGGCCATCAGCGGTGAGGCGTACTCCGAGCATCCGGATCTGCGCTGGCGAATGGCAGATGCCGCCCTCGCGCTCGATGCGATCGAACCCCAACTGCACAGCATCGTCGATGACGTTGATGGGCTCGTGGATCACGGGGCTGGGTGGTTCCGCAAACTGACCGGTGTGAAGCACCGCAGTATCGAAACCGCACGCCACGTTGTCGACCAGGTGATGCGCTCAGCCGGGGGAGGAGCCTTCCGCAGCACGAGCGAACTCTCGCGCCTGCAACGCGATGTGCTCGCCGGCATCTACCACCCCTCGAACCCGGAATCGGTGTACAAGACCGTCGCGAGCGACCTGTTCGGGAGCTAGGTGGGAAGTGAAACATGACGAACGCAAGTGAACTGCTCACCGCGATTGAGGCGCTCTTTGTTCAGCGCGCGGCGGAGGCGACCGCGGTTTCGCGCGAGACGCAATTCGTGGCCGGGCGCACCCTCAGCGAAACGCGACTCGTTGTGCTGTGCCGCTGGTTGGAGAGCCCGACGCTTTTCGGAGCAGCCTTTGACGTGGACGAGCTGACCGCAGAGTTCGAGCCGCATGATGCGGCGAGCATTGCCGATGCCATTGTGAGCAACGATCTGGCTGGCCCGCCCGGATCAGGCATCCGGCTGGATGTCGACTGGGCTGTGGGGCTCGTGTCTGCACCGGAGGACGTGCAGTGGGTACTCGGAAGCGAGCGCTTCGGGGAGTCGAGTCTCTAACCGAGCCCGAACAGCGGCAGCGCCATCCAGATTGCGACGCCGATGAGGGTTGCCGCGAAGAGGTAGTCGATGAGCTGTTGGGCTCGTTCGCCGTGAAAGAGAGCGGTGAGCATCCGCCCGCCTGCCGTCCAGATGATGAAGGCGATCAGGTTGTTGAGCGTGAAGATTGCAGTGATGAGCAGCACGGCTGCGAGCCCGCTGTTCGCCTCGGGGCGCAGGAACTGGGCGAACATGACGACGATGATGTAATACGCCTTGGGGTTCAAGAGCAGCACTAATGCGCCGCTCCAGAAGCCGATCTTTTGCGCAGGCTCAGGGAGTGCTGGCGTCGGCGACTCGGTCGATTCTGCCGAAGTCGCCGCTGAGTTCGACGCGACCAGTTCTGCAGCTAGTGCCTCGGAGAGAGCCCCTGCCCGAGCCCGAGCACGAGCCCGAGCGCTGCGGATGAACGTGAACGCGAGCCACAACACATACAGACTGCCGGCAGCGCTCAGCACGACGACAAAGGCGGGATGCATCAGCACTGTCGCGCCAAGGCCCAAGCCGATCGCCGCCGTCACGATGAATGTTGCTGCGTGATAGCCGGCGAGAGCGGGCACGGCAGCCCGAGGTCCGCGCGATGCTCCGATCGCCGCAAAGAACGTGTTGCCCGGTCCCGGGCTGTACGCCAACGGAAAGAGGAACACGATGAGCGCTGCGAACGTAGCAATCGTCATCGCGTGGCATCCGAACTTGAGGTATTCACCTCATCAGTATCGGGCGGACGGGGCCGCACAACTCGCGGAAATCGGACTTCGCGGTGACGCGCTCGCTGAAACGCTAGACGGAGCTGAGCCAGATGCTCACCCAGCCCAGCAGCGCGAGAACAACCACGATGCCGCCGAGTGAGATTGCGATACGCGGTCGCTTGCCCAGAACTAGGTAGTACAGCGCAGTCGCGAGAGGTGCGGTCCACGCTCCAGCCGCGATCATGAACATGCTCAGGAACACGGGGCTGTCGAGGTGGAAGATGAGCCCCGTCACCAAGACGGCGACACCGGGCACGATCCCGAAGAGTGGACTCAGCGCGATGAATAGTGCGATGGGGAGCGCTCGAGCGGGAAGTCGTGCGCTCAGCCACAACCACGTTGGCACACCGAACAGGGCGGCCACCGGGAGCCCCACTGCGGTTGCACGGGCGAAAGCGTGCAGCAGCTCCGAGCCTGTTGAGCCAGTTCCCAGCACTACGAGCACAGTGCCCAGCGCCAATGCCACCACGATGCAACCGAGGACGGCGGCGATGTCCTTGAGGTTTCGGCGCGGGTGCAAGGTCTAGGGTTTCTTTGTCGCGCGCCGGTGCTGCCAAATGAGCACTAATCCCGAGGCGAGAGTAAGGAGATGAGCAAGGACCGCCAGCGGGGTCAGACTGTCCACTATTACTCGCACTAGAAGAAGGATCAGGGAGCCGCCAGCAAGAATCACCCCGGCCCAGAACAACGCTTCGGTAGCTTTCATCTTGCGTGTCATCGCTTCCTCCGGCAACTGTTCTGAAAAACGACGTTGTCTCAATGGTAACTATCGAAGCCGCTCACCGCGTGTACGGGTAACCGAGCTAGACCGCAGCAACCTGCTCGCGCGCCCCAAGCCGCAGGCTCACATCGTCGTCGCGGCGCTCATCGTCGTGATGGCTGACGAGCACCACGATCTTGTCGGCGAGAGCCGTGCGCAGGTCGGTGATGAGTTGCTCGGCGCTCGCGGCATCCAAGTGGGCTGTCGGCTCATCGAGCAGCACGACATCTGCCCGCGTCAGCAGGGTGCGGGCAACCGCGAGGCGCTGACGCTCACCGCCCGACAGGCTCTCGCCCGCCGAACCCACCCGAGTGTCGAGGCCACGGTCGAGCGAATCGAAGAGCGGGCCAAGACCTACCTGACGCAGCACCGCGACGAGCTCCTGCTCGGTCGGCTGATCATCGTGCGCGCGGCCCAACAGCAGGTTTGCGCGAATCGTCGAATCGAAGAGGTGCGACTCCTGCGGGCACCACGTGACCGCCGCGCGCAATTGCTCGGGCGACAGCTCGCGGGCATCCACCCCATTGAGGCTCCACGAGCCAGCGGCCGCCGGAAGATACCCGAGCAGCGCTGCCAACAACGTCGACTTACCCGCGCCCGACGGGCCTTCCACGACAAGCCAATCGCCACGCTCAACCCGAGCGGTCGCGCCCGAGAACGCGAGCGTCGGGCTCGAAGGCCAGCGGATGCCGAGCTCCTGCAATTCCAGAACGGTCACGTCACCAAGTGGTTGGTCTGCGCTCGCGGCTCCGGCCTGCGCGCGGTCGCCGCGGCGCATTCCCGCAGCAGCGCCGCCGGGAACAGCACCGCCACCCGAACCGGCACCGGCAGCAGCATCTGCGCCGGCATCCGCCCCCGCAGTAACCCCACGCACCTTCGCCAGCGCGGCACTGAGCGCCGGCCACTGCTGCACGGAGTCGACGAACGCAATCAGCGAGTCAACGAGGCCGATGGGGATGAGGACGAGTACCGCGACGATGCCAATGGGCAGGGTGCCAGCGACGACGGCGGGAGCTGCGATGGGAAGCATGGCGACGGCGGTCACCGAGCAGGCGAGTACGACGACGGCGTTGCCAATTCCGAGGGCGCGGGCGCTGCGGCGGGAGAGTGCGCCGGCTTCGGCGTCGATGTGATCGAGGCGGGCGAGCATCCGTTGGCCGACACCGTTGGCGCGCAGGTCGCTGGCCGCACCGGTCATGGCGGCGAAGGCGCGCACGACGCGGGACTGCACTTCGGCGATGCCGTTGGCGGCGGAGCGGTCGATGATCACGGCGATGATGGGTGCCGCAATGAGCCCGACCGCGAGCCCCGCGAGCAACACGGGAACCGCGGGAGCGTGCAGCAACCCGACCGCAATGAGCGCGGCGAGCGACGTGCCCAGAGCAACGGCGGGAGGCAGCACGACGCGGGGCACGAGATCGCGCACCCGGTCAGAGGCAGCGACGAGGTAGTCGAGCGCAACCCCGCCATTGGCAAGGGCGCGCGAACCGAGCGCCCGAGCGCCCAGACCGTTCCACAGGGCAACTCGCAGCTCGATCACCGAACCGAGCACGGCGCGGTGGGTAGCCAGGCGTTCCGCGTAGCGAAGCGCAGCCCGACCGATGCCGAAGAAGCGCACGCCCACAATGGCCACGAGCAAGAACATGATGGGCGGATGCTCGCTCGCCCGCACAATTAGCCAGCCGGAGATGGCGGTCAGCGAGATGGCGAAGAGGCTCGCGCCGACGCCGAGAGCAATTGCTCCGACGAGAGTTCCGAGGGAGGGGCGCACAAACTCGAGCAGGCTGGCGAGAGTCGCACGGGTTGTGCGCGGCGCGTCGAGAGCGTCAACATCCACCTCGCCGTCAACCGTCAGCGGATCAACGCGTGCCTCGACGGAACGGGTGCCGCCCGAAGCGCCGACGGCAATAACTTGGTCGGCCAGCGCCGCAATGCCGGTCTCGTGTGACGCAACAAGCACCGTGACGGGGCGACCGCGCAGCTCAGCGATCGCGGCTTCAACGCGAGCGGCGGATGCGGGGTCGAGATGGGCGGTCGGCTCATCGAGCAGCAACAGGGTGGCGCCCGCTTCGACGCGCAGCAGTCCGCGCGCGACGGCGATGCGGCGCAGCTCGCCGGGGCTCACCTGGCGCGGGTCAGCCTCGGCAACGGCGGTGAGGCCGAGGTCAAGCAGCACCGACTTGATGGCTTTTTCGTCGCTGCTGTAGAGGCGAAGTTCGTCGATTACGGTGTCAGCAACGGTGTGCGGATGTTGCGGAACCCAGGCCACGCGGGAGACGTCGATGCCCCACACACTGCCGCCGCTGGGCTCGCGATTGCCTGCGAGCACCTCAAGAACACTGGATTTTCCGCTGCCGCTCGGCCCATCCAGAGCGGTGATGGTGCCGGGCGTCGCGCGGAAGTTGAGCTCGTTGACTGCAGGAAGGGCACGACCCTCGTAGGCGATCGTGAGGTTCACGACGCGGAAGGCGCCGGCACTCTGGCGATGTTCCCGAGCGCGCGGTGCGTCGATGATCGCGCGAGCGCGGCGCAGAGCAGTGAGCCCATTCTCGGAGGAATGGAACGCGGCGCCCAGCTCGCGGAAGGGTGCGAAACACTCGGGCGCGAGCACGAGCGCGATGAGGCCAACGGTGAGGGAGAGCTGGTCATCCACGAGCCGCACACCGACGAAGACGGCGACGACCGCGACCGAAATCGTGGCGATGAGTTCGAGCACGAGCGCCGAGAGAAAAGCGGTGCGCAAGGTTTCCATCGTCTTCGTGCGGTTCTCTGCGGAGATCGACCGCAAGGCTTTCGACTGCTCGGCGACACGGCCAAGGCCGACCAGAACGGGAAGGCCGCGGGCCAACTCGACCAGATGATCAGAGAGACGTTCGAGGCTGGCGCTGGCCGCATCGGCACGCTCGCGCGTGTGGCCGCCGACAAGAACCATGAACACCGGAACGAGCGGAATCGTCAGCACAACGATGAGCGCACTCACCCAGTCGACCGAGAGGATGCGGAGGCCGACCAGCAGCGGAACCGTTGCGGTCATCACAATCGCCGGCAGCACCACGCGGAAGTAGTTGTCGAGCTCATCAAGACCGACGGTCGCAATCGCGGTGCTCGCTCCCGAGCGGGCGTCGGAGCCGGTGAGTACTCGCTCCGCGAGTTCGTGGCGCAGAGACTCCTTGGCGCCTAACGCGGCGCGGGTCGCGAAACTCTCCGTAGCCCACGCAGTAGCCGCGCGGAGGAGTCCAGCCGCGATACCAAGAACGATTGCGAACTGCCAGGCTGCGGCATCCGCTTCAATGACGCCGACGACACCACGAGCAACCGCCTCGGCCATGAGCACGAGCGCCAATCCCTTGAGGGACGACAGCAACCCCAGCCCGAACAGTGTGTGCACACCGCCCGGGCCAAAGCCCGCTGCGAGTCGTTCGTGGAGTTTGGCTCTCATGCCCTCCATCGTGCCCTAGCTCGCTGAAGAAGCGGGGGCAACCGCAGGCTTCACGATGTGCGCCTCAGGGAGGTGGTGATCGCTCAGGCGGTTGCGGAAGACCCAGTAGGTCCAGCCTTGGTAGATGAACACCAGTGGCAGACCAAACGCGGTCACGACGCTCATGACGCCAAGCGTATATTCGCCGCTCGCCGCGTTAGAGATAGTCAGATTGAACGCGGGGTCAAGCGTCGACGGCAGCACCACGGGGTAGACCGCGGCGAAGATGGATGACGCTCCGGCCACCAAGAACGCTGCGATTCCCACGAACGCCCAACCTTCACGCCCGGCACGCGCACTGATCCAGCCGAAGACCACCGCGATCACGGCGATGACCACAAGCAACCACGTAATGAGGGTGCCGTTCTGGAACTGGATGATCAGCACCCACGCGACGATTGGAAGCAGGGCAACGGGGCTCCACCGCACCACAAAGTTGCGGGCACGAACACGCACCGCGCCATCGGTTTTGAGGCCGAGGAAGACGGAGGCGTGAACGAGAGAGAAGCCAACAACGGCGAGGCCACCGAGGACGGCGTACGGCGTAAACCAGGCGAAGGCACCGCCAACACGGTCTCCGTTGGCGTCGATGGGAAGGCCGGTGGTGGTGAGCGCGAGGGCTGCACCGATACCGAAAGCCGAACCGAGCGAGCCGAGCCCGAGAGCGCGGTCCCACCACATGCGCCACTTGTCGGTGGAGCCTTTGCCGCGGTACTCAATCGCAACCGCGCGGAAGATCAGGCTCACGAGCACAATCGTCAGCGGGATGTAGAGCGCCGAGAAGAGCGATGCATACCAAAACGGGAATGCAGCGAAGGTGGCGGCTCCGGCCGTGATCAGCCAGACCTCGTTACCGTCCCAGACCGGGCCAATGGCGTTGAGCATGAGGCGACGTTCGCGGTCTTTGCGGGTGCTGAAGAGCAGCAGCATCCCGACACCGAGGTCGAAGCCCTCAAGAAGGAGGTAGCCGATCCACAACGCCGCGATCGCGATAAACCAGATTGTAGGAAGAAGTTCCATGAGTAGCTGCCCTTCTGCTTAGTAGGCGAACGCGAGAACGTCGTCGCGCTTGTCTGGTTTGTTGGGATCGTCTGGGTCGCTGCCATCGCCGCTGTCGCCTTCGCGATGCCCGAGCTCGGGCATCGCTGAGGCAACGCCACCGCGTACGTACTTGATGAGCAGCTTGACCTCGAAGACCAGCAGGAAGGCGTAGACGAGAGCGAGCGCCGCGAGCGAGAAGATGATCTCTTCGCCACTGACTCCGGGGGAGACGGCAGCCGCGGTGAACATGTACACGCCGTCAACGCCACCGGGCGTCGGGTTGGGTACGACCACGAAGGGCTGGCGGCCCATTTCGGTGAAGACCCAGCCGGCGATGTTGGCGCCGAAGGGGGCGGCAATGCTGAGCAGAGCGGTTCCCATCAGGAACTTGGACTGCGGAACGGTTCCCTTGCGAACAATCCACAGGGTCAGGGCGGCAAACGCGGCCGCGAGCATTCCAAAGCCGATCATGAGGCGGAAGCCCCAGTAGGTCACCTCCATGATGGGCAGGTAGTTGATCTCCTGGCCGGCACGCTCGCCGTACAGCGGGTCATCCGGCAGGTTGGTGCCGTACAACGCCTGGTACTCGGGAATGAGAGTGTTCACACCCTTGATCTCGGTGTCGAAGTCACCGTGGGCCAAGAAAGAGAGGATGCCGGGAATCTCGATGATGCCCACGACGTCTTCACAGTTCTGGCTGCCGAGCGGGCCAATCGAGAGCACCGAGAAGCTCGTGCCGTCGTGGCAGGCCGCTTCTGCGGCGGCCATCTTGAGCGGCTGCTGTTCGAACATGAGCTTGGCCTGCAGGTCGCCGGTGATGGCAACTCCGCCGAATCCGACGATTGCAATAACAGCACCGATGCGGATGCTCGTGAGCCAAACCGAGTGGTCCTTGCGGTCGCGGCCGGGGATGCTGGCATTCTCGCCGACGACGACACGGCCCGTGGCATCCACAGTGTCGATGCCATCGCGACGACGCTGCCAGAGTTGGTACCAAGAGATGCCGACGACGAAGCCAGCACCCACCGCGATGGCACCCATGACGGTGTGCGAGTAGGCGGAGAGAGCGGTGTTGTTGGTGAGCACGGCCCAGATGTCGGTCATGACGGGGCGACCGTCGATGAGCTCAACACCAACCGGGTGCTGCATCCACGAGTTGGCCACGATGATGAAGAAGGCGGAGACGACAGAACCGGCAACGGCGATCCAGAGGGTCGCGAGGTGAAGCTTCTTGCCGAGACGATCCCAGCCGAAAATCCAGAGACCGAGGAAGACGGATTCGAAGAAGAAGGCGAGCAGGCCCTCCATGGCGAGAGGGGCACCGAAGACGTCACCGACGTAGCGGGAGTACTCGCTCCAGGCCATGCCGAACTGGAACTCCTGAACGAGGCCGGTGGCCACACCCATGATGAAGTTGATGAGGTATAACTTGCCCCAGAACTTGGTCATGCGCAGCCACTTCTCGTCGCCCGTGCGCACCCACTGGGTTTGCATGAGCGCCACGACAGGGCCGAGGCCGAGCGTGAGCGGAACCATGATGAAGTGGTAGACGGTGGTGATTCCGAATTGCCATCTGGCGATTTCTAGGGGATCCACTCCGGACCTTTCTGCTGCTGCTGTGTGACGGCGCTCTAGTTCTACATTCTGTAGAACTGCTGTGTATACATTTCTACACCCTCGTAGAAATTATTTCTACTTAGGGTAGAATTGGCTCATGAATTCCCTTGGTGAACTCGAACGCAGCGTGATGGACCTGCTGTGGGCGAATAGCGAAAGCCTCTCGGCCTACGACCTGCAGGCCGCACTCGCATCCCCCGAATCGTCGGGCCGCGAGCTCGCTGCCACGACCGTGCTCACCGTTCTTTCCCGTCTCGAAAAGAAAAACTTCGTGGTGCGTGAGCGCGACGTGCGCCCCCACCGTTACCGTGCCGCTTCTGTTCGTGCTGAGCACATGGCCGACCTCATGCACGAAGTGCTGGGTGGGGCCAACGACCGCACCGCTGTTCTTGAGCGCTTCGTCGGGCAGGTCACGAACGAAGAAGCCGAAACCCTCCGCCGCATTCTCGCCGGACGCTAGCCGTGGTAGCCGCCGCGATCACGCTCGGCCTCATCGCAATCCTGCTGGCGTGGCCTCTGCCCGCACTGCTGGCCGGAGCAACCTGGGCCTACCGTCGCCCCACCCTCGGTCTGCTGGTGTGGCAACTTGTCGCGCTCGTCGGTGGTTTCAGCATGATCGTCTCGCTCGTGCTGCTCGGTGCGGCGACCTTCGCAACCGACCTTCCGGATGCCGCAACCGGCATGTGGCGCTTCGTCACCCACAACGAACTCCCCGAAGGCTCCTCGGTGTGGTCGTTACTCGCCCTCTCGGGAGCTCTCTTCCTCACCGCGCACCTGCTGCTCAATCTCCTCGTCACCGTCGTCTACGCGGAGCGTGAACGCGCGCGGCACTCCCAACTCATCACTCTGCTGAGCGAACCGATGTCTGATCGCCCCGGCACGCGAGTCATCAACACCCCTGCTCCCGTCGCGTACTGCCTCCCCGGCGCACTCACCTCCATCACTGTGCTGAGCGCTGGGCTGCTGCAATTGCTCGACGAAGAAGAACTTCAAGCGGTCATCGAGCATGAACGAGCCCACGTTCGTCTGCGCCACGACATCGTGCTGATCTTCTTCACCGCGTGGAAAGTGTCGCTGCCCTGGCTGCCCACCGCGCGCAACGCCTCCCGCGAGGTCGCCCTCTTGCTCGAAATGCACGCCGATGACAACGCCCTCGTGCACGTCGGCCGTGGCAGCCTCGCCCGCGCCATCACGATTGTCTCCGAAGGCGGAGCGCTACCCCAGCGCAGCGAACTCTCCTCAGCAATGCCCGAATCGACGCCTAAAGAACTGCGCGCTCGACTGCTTCGACTCGCCTAGAGCCACACGAGCTAGTCCGCCTTAATGACGACTAGATTGGCCCCCATTTGGGGTCTAGCGTTCAAGTAGAGAGAAAGCCTCAGGCTTTCGCTCACGCTACACAGTCGCATTAACCAGGCAGAGCTGAAAGCACGGGGGCAATTATGAATAAGAAAGTATTCGGGTGGGTAGTGGTTCTTCTGGCGAGCCTTACCGCCGCTGCGGCAGCCGCCGTCTGGCTGATCGTGGCCGGCACCGGGCTTGACGTAGCCGCGGGCATCCCGCCGCTCCCAACCCTGGTGTTGGGTCTTTCTGCTCTGTTGGCAATCGTTTCGAGCTTCGCGCTCATTCGGGCAGAGCTGCCACCTCATCGCTCCCACATGCGCGCGACGTACATCTCGCGTCGCACCGGAGCGGCCTAAGCTCGACCGCATGACAGTGCGCGCGCGGCGATCCTCGCTACCTGCGCTCTGTGTCGCGGCGGTGTTCGTCGTGCTGGCCGGATGCTCGGCCTCAGCTCCTCTAACAGCTGAGCCCAGCGCCCTCCCGCCGTCTGGCGCAGCCGGGTACACCTTCGAGCACTGCTGATCGCGCCCTGCGCGTTAGCTAGTCGGTGACCTTTGGTCTGCGCATAAACGCGAGTGGCAGGGTCAGTAGCGAGATTGCGGCTGCGACCAAAACGGCGGGCGGGAATCCGAACGCCGTCGCGAGGGTTCCGACGAGCACAGAGCCGAGCGCTGTTCCGAGATCGAAGCCGATGTTCCACACGGCGCTAGCGGTGCCGTACTGCTTACGTTGCACGGCGGCGAGTGAGATCACGAGGGTCAGGTTTTGCAGTCCGCCGTAGGCGATGCCAACAAGGGTCATGCCGATGAGGAACAGCAGGATGCCGGTCGCGTCTGGGCTCTGCACGGCTTGGGCGATCGCGAGGAGGCCCGCGACCGAAATGACGACGAGCGGCCACAGAAAGCGGTGGGCGCCGTAGCGGTCGGAGAGCCCACCGATGGCCCAGCGCGTGACGGCGGCGCTGAGGGTCAACAGCGCGAGCGCGCCGGCTGTTGCTGCCGGCGAGGAGCTCATCTGCGGCGCGAAAGTGAGCAGTGCACCACCGGCGAGGGTGACACCGCTGAGCAACATCATCGGGCGTAGAAGGCTGATGGCGAGCATCCGTCGCTGAGATTTTCCGCCGTCAGTCGACACGATCGGCGTCGAACCGGTGGGCGGCAGAAGGTCGCGTTCGGCGGCCTGCCCGCGAAGAATGCGCGCAAGGCGTGGTGCAGAACTGATGCCGAGGAGGGGGAGCGCACCGAGGGCGAAGACGGCCCAGAAGCCGACGGAATCGGCAAGCAGCGTTGCGGTCGGCACGAGCAGAATTTGCGGAATAGCAATCGCAGCACCGTAGATTCCGACGGCGGCACCGTGCTGAGCGCGATCGACGAGGTTCGCCACCACGGTCGAACCTGTGACGGTCAGGATGCCGAAGCCAACACCGCGCACCGCCGAGATAGTGAGAATCCATGCCAGCTGATCAGAGAGAAGCAGCAGCAGCGGGGGAGCCCCCAGAAGCGCAAGCCCGGCGGCCAGTACGCGCCCGGTGCCGAAATGATCAAGCAGGCGTGGAACAAAGGGTTGCGTCATGACGGTGACGAGCAGTAACAAACCGTTGACGAGACCGGAGCCTGCTTCTGTCGCGCCGCCCTGAATGGCCCACAAGGGAGCTACGGGAATCAGCACAACGAAACCCCCGAAGCCTGCCGCCGTCAGCACCAGCAAGGCTGGCATTCCGGGAGCGCGCCACACAGGCGGAGGAGTATCGAGGGAGTTCTGAGTCACGGTGATTAACCCTATGCCCCGCCGAGTCCTAGCCGACTCACGTCAGAAGCCAGACTCGGCGGGGGTAGAGAACTCGCGCGGCAGCCCACCACAACCTGCGGCGCGAGTGGCCTTACTTCTTTACGGCAGCGTTCTTGGTGACGGCCTTCGCTGTGGCCGGAGCTGACGCGGCAGCCTTGCGCGGCGCAGCACGCTTAGCGGGAACCGCGGCGGCCGCACTGGGAGCTACGGCACGGGGAGCCAGGCGCTGCAGCTGGGTGACGTGCTTGGGCTCGAGCTCTTCGATGCTGGTGACTTCCAGCAGCTTCATGGTGCGCACGATCTGGCTGGAGAGAATCTCGATGGTGCGATCGACGCCCTCGCGGCCTCCGGCCATGAGGCCATAGAGGTAGGCGCGGCCGATGAGCGTGAACTTGGCGCCGAGCGCCATCGAAGCCACAACATCCGCACCGTTCATGATGCCGGTGTCGACCATTACTTCGACGTCGTTGCCGACCTCGCGGGCGACTTCGGGCAGCAGGTGGAACGGGATGGGCGCGCGGTCGAGCTGGCGGCCACCGTGGTTCGAGAGCAGGATGCCGTCGACGCCGAGGTCGGCGAGGCGCTTCGAGTCCTCAAGGTTTTGTACTCCCTTGATGACGATCTTGCCCGGCCACATGGCGCGGATGACCTTGAGGTCTTCGTAGTTGATCGACGGGTCCATCGCCGAGTTGAGCAGTTCGCCGACGGTGCGGCCGCCGGTCGAGGAGAGTGACGCAAACTCCAGCGGGGGAGTCGTGAGGAAGTCGAACCACCACCAGGGGCGGGGGATCGCGTTAACGATCGTGCCGAGCGTCAGCTGCGGCGGAATCGAGAATCCGTTGCGGGTGTCGCGCAAGCGAGCACCGGCGATGGGGGTGTCGACGGTGAACATGAGGGTGTCGTAGCCGGCAGCGGCCGCGCGTTCGACGAGGCCGTACGAGATTTCGCGCTCGCGCATGACGTACAGCTGGAACCAATTGCGACCGTTCGGGTTCGCGGCCTTCACGTCTTCAATGGATGTCGTGCCGAGCGTCGAGAGAGTGAACGGGATGCCTGCTGCCGCTGCGGCGCCCGCGCCCGCAATCTCGCCCTCGGTCTGCATGAGGCGCGTGAACCCCGTTGGCGCAATACCGAAGGGCATCGCGGAGGTGCCGCCGAGAATCTGGGTCGTGGTCGAGACGTTCGAGGCGTCACGAAGGATCGACGGGTGAAACTCGATGTCTTCGAAGGCCTGGCGCGCCCGGCTCAGCGAGATTTCGCCTTCGGCCGAGCCATCCGTGTAGTCGTAGGCAGCCTTGGGCGTGCGACGCTTGGCGATGTCCTTGAGGTCGTAGATCGTGAGCGCGCTGTCGAGTCGGCGCTTCTTGCCGTTGAGCTCGGGGCCCTTGAATTTCATGAGCTTCGCAAGCTCTACGGGGTTCGGAAATTGACGCTTAACCATGAGGTGCCTTAGCTGTCGGTGTCGAGATCGGTGTCGGTGTCGAGGTGGGTGAGGAGGCGATCGCGCGCCCCCAGAATGTGGTCGCGGGTGAGGTGCTCTGCGGCGGCGGCATCCCCGGCGGTGATGGCATCGAGAATGCCCTGGTGTTGTTCGGCCACCTCGTGGGCGGTAATGAGTTGAGCGGACTGAACCTGCCCAATACACAGCTCGACTTCGCCCATGAGCAGTTCGTGCAGACGAGTGAGGCGTGAGCTGGGCTGACCGGCGACGAGCGCGCGGTGGAATTGGATGTCGTGGTGCGCGAAATCATCGGTGGCAGTAAGCGCCCGGTGGGCGGCAAGCGCCTCCGCCGGAATCGCGCCGGCCTCGGCTAGCGCCGCCATCGCGGCGGTCTCCACGATGGAACGAGTGTCAAAGAGGTCGAGCACGTCGTCGTAGCTGAGCTCGGGCACGCGTGCGGCCCGGTGAGCTTCGCGACGCAGGATGCCATCAGCGACGAGGCGGTCGATGGCGATGCGTGCGGTGGGGCGGGCAACGCCGAACCGCAGGGCGACGGCCGACTCGGTGATGGCCGATCCGGGGGCATCACGCTGGGCGATGATGTCGGCGCGAAGCTTCTGAGCAACGGTCTCGGGGAGCACTGCAGCGTTCTCAATCATGGTGCGCTCCCTCTTCGTTGATTCGGATTGTCAAACAATCTAACAGAATGTAAGACAAAGCAAAATAGACACCTGTTAGATTGATTTCATATGTTTTCGTGCACAACAAAGGAGATGGCATGACGAAGCAAGTGGCATGGGGAATTCTGGGCACCGGGTGGATCGCGGGCCTGCAAACCAGCGACCTCATTGAGCACGGCCACAACGTCGTTGCAGTGGGATCCCGCACCGCGGAATCGGCCGACAAGTTCGCTGCCGAGTACGGCATCCCGACCGCTCACGGCAGCTATGAAGACCTCGTTGCCGACCCCAACGTTGACGCCATCTACGTCGCTACTCCCCACCCGTTCCACGAAGAGCACGCGCTGCTGGCCCTCAACGCCGGCAAGCACGTGCTCGTGGAGAAGGCGTTCACGATGAACGCTGCCCAGGCCGAGAACGTCGTCTCCCGGGCATCCGAACTGAACCTTGTTGTGCTCGAAGCCATGTGGACGCGCTACCTGCCGCACATGGTGCGCATTCGCCAGCTCATCGCCGAGGGCGCGCTCGGAAAGATCCGCAGCGTGATGGCTGACCACAACCAGAACATCTCGATGGATCCGCTGCACCGCCTCAACAACCCGCTCTTGGGCGGTGGAGCGCTGCTCGACCTCGGCATCTACCCGGTGTCGTTCACCTACGACATCCTCGGCGCTCCCACGAGCATCGTGGCCGTCGCCACCAAGACAGTGACGGATGTCGACCGCCAGACCTCGATGATCTTTAGCTACGGCACCGAAGCTCAAGCAGTGCTGCAGACGACGCTCGACCTCGCCGGCCCCACGCGCGCCGTGATTGTCGGAACCGAAGGCCGCATCGAAATCGCCGAGACCTGGTACGCGCCCACGACCTACACGCGCTTCGATGGCAAGGGCACTGTTGTCGAAGAATTCGATGGCACCGTCACCGGTCGCGGCATGCAGTTTCAGGCCGCTGAACTCGAGCGCCTCGTGGCAGCAGGCGAACTGGCCAATGACATTCTGTCGCCGAGCGAGACCATCGAAATCATGCACACGCTTGACGAGATCCGCCGCCAGATCGGGCTGACCTACCCGATGCTCGACGAAAGCTAGCGCGCTAACGCTGTTTAACAACACAGCGCCTGCTGCCGAATCGAACGGTGGCAGGCGCTGTGTTGTTAAGCGAAAGCGCGGACCCTAGCGCGAGCGCGGAAGGTAGCGCTTGGGCGAGAACGCGGTGGTGACGAGCGAACGCAGCGCCTCCAACGAGCCCTCGACGAAACCTTGAGCCCGCGCTTGAACGAGCACATTGCCGATCGCCGTGGCTTCCACGGGGCCGGCGAGCACCGGCATTCCACTGCGGTCCGCGATCAGTTGGCAGAGCAACTCGTTCTGCGAGCCACCGCCGACGATATGGATGACCGACACCGACTTTCCGGAGAGGTCTGATGCCGTGTGGACGGCATCCACAAAAGCAACGCTGAGGCTTTCGATGATGCTGCGCACAAACTCAACGCGCGATTGCGGTGCTGGCACATCGTGTTCGGTGCACCAGGCGGCGATACGTTCAGGCATGCCGTCAGGCGCGAGAAAGCGTGGGTCGTTGGCGTCAAAGATCGGCACCGTTGTCGTGAGAGCGGATGCCGCCGCCAGCAGGTCGAGAAGGTCAACGCTGGCGTCATCCTTCTGCCAGTCGCGCACGCATTCGCTCAGCAGCCACAGGCCCATGACGTTGTGCAGGTAGCGCACCCGTCCGTCGACGCCGCCCTCGTTGGTGAAGTTGGCGGCACGGCTGGCTTCGGTGAGCACGGGGGAGTTGAGTTCGACGCCGACGAGGCCCCACGTGCCGCACGAGATGTACGCGAAGTCGTCGTTCGTTGCCGGAACCGCGACGACAGCGGATGCCGTGTCATGCGATCCAACGGCGACCACGTCGGCACGGATGCCGAGCTTGTCGCGCACCGGCCCCAACGTAGTGCCGGGAGTAACCAGCTCGGGGAAGAGGCTGCGGGAGTATCCGAGTTTCTCGATGAGCGCGTCATCCCATTGGCCGGTCGCAATGTTGAGCAATCCCGTGGTCGAGGCGTTGGTCTGCTCGGCAACCTGACGGCCCGTCAACCAGTAGTTGATGAGGTCGGGCACGAGCAAGAAACCATCGGCATTGGCAAGGTTCTGCTCGGCGGCGAACTGGTACAGCGTATTAAAGGGGAGGAACTGCAACCCGTTGGAGGCATAGAGCTCGGCGTGATCGGCAATCGCGTGCACACGCTCTACTCCTGCCGCCGTGCGGTCGTCGCGGTAATGGAACGGAGGAGCAACCATCTGCCCGCCCGCCATCAACGCATAGTCAACCGCCCACGAGTCCACACCAATGCTCGACAACTGCGGCTCTTCACGAACCGCAGCCGCCAAACCGGCGAGAACGCTCGAGTAGAGCGCATCAATGTCCCAGTGCAAGCCATCGACGCGACGTACTGGCCCGTTGGGAAAACGTGCAACGGGGCGAACCGTGAGCTCGTTGTGACCCACGTGGCCGAGCATGACTCGGCCACTGGTCGCACCCAGATCGACCGCGGCGACAACTTGTGCGTTCATCGGAGGAAGGCCGCCGCAACACCAGCATCAACGGGGATGTGAAGACCCGTGGTGTGGCTGAGGTCGGGGCCCGTGAGCACCGAGACAGCGTTGGCAACGTTCTCGGGCAGAACCTCACGCTTGAGGATCGTGCGCTGAGCGTAGAACTTGCCGAGGTCCTCTTCTTCAACGCCGTAGGTCTTGGCGCGGTTGGCGCCCCAGCCTGCCGCAAAGATTCCCGAACCACGCACAACGCCATCGGGGTTGATGCCGTTGACCTTCACGCCGTGCTCGCCCAGCTCGACCGCGAGCAGTCGCACCTGGTGAGCCTGGTCAGCCTTCGTGGCCGAGTACGCAATGTTGTTGGGGCCAGCGAAGACCGCGTTCTTTGACGAAATGTAAATGACGTCGCCGCCCATGGCCTGCTCGATGAGAACCGGCGCGGTAGCCTTCGATACCAAGAACGAGCCCTTGGCCATGATGTCGTGCTGGAAGTCCCAATCCTGCTCGGTGGTCTCCAGCAGGGGCTTCGAGAGTGAAACGCCCGCATTATTCACGACGATGTCGATGCCGCCGAAGGCGAGGACGGCATCCTGCACCATGCGCTCGATTGCAGCAGCGTCGGTCACATTGACCTTGAGGCCGATGGCGACATCCGTGTTGCCGATCTCAGCGGCAGCGGCCTGGGCCTTCTCAAGGTCGAGGTCAGCAATGACGACGCAGGCGCCATCCGCTGCCAGACGGGTAGCGATGGCTTTGCCGATACCGGATGCTGCGCCAGTCACGAGAGCGACGCGCGTGGCGTGCGACTTGGGCTTCGGCATCCGCTGCAGCTTGGCTTCTTCGAGTGCCCAGTATTCGATGTTGAACTTCTCGGCATCGCTGATGGGAGCGTAGGTGGAGAGGGCTTCGGCGCCGCGCATCACGTTGATGGCGTTGACGTAGAACTCGCCGGCAACACGAGCGGTCTGCTTGTTTGCGCCGTAGCTGAACATGCCGACCCCGGGAACGAGAACGATGAGCGGGTCAGCGCCACGGATCTCGGGGGAGTCATCGGTGGCGTGCTTGTCGTAGTACGCGGTGTAGTCCTTGCGGTACTCCTCGTGGAGTTCCTTCAGACGCTCGATGCTCTTCTCAATCGAGGCGTTGGCGGGCAGGTCGAGCAGCAGCGGCTTCACCTTGGTGCGCAAGAAGTGGTCGGGGCAGCTCGTGCCGAGGGCGGCGAGCTTTGGGGCGTTAGCGGAAGCCAAGAAGTCGAGAACGACGTCGGCGTCGGTGAAGTGACCGACCATGGGGCGGTCGTGGCTGGCGATACCGCGGATGGTGGCGGCGAGGGCAGCGGCCTTGGTGCGACGCTCCTCTTCGGGCAGCGCGGCGTTCTTGGCGACGGTGCGACCGAACGGGGCCTTCTTGCCCTTGGCGGCGATGAACTCTTCGGCAGTCTTAATGATCCAGAGGCTGTTGGCTTCGGCCTCATCGCTCGTGTCGCCCCACGCGGTGATGCCGTGGCCGCCGAGGATGCAGCCGATGGCCTTCGGGTTCTTTTCCTTGATGGCGGCGATGTCGAGTCCGAGCTGGAAGCCGGGGCGTCGCCAGTCAACCCAGACAACCTTGTCGCCGAAAGCCTTCTTGGTGAGCTTCTTGCCATCCTTGGCGGTCGCGATGGCGATACCGGAGTCAGGGTGCAGGTGGTCGACGTGCGCAGCATCCACGAGTCCGTGCATGGCGGTGTCGATGGATGGCGCGGCGCCACCCTTGCCGTGCAGCGTGTAGTCGAACGCGGCAACCATTTCGTCTTCGCGGTCGATGCCCGGGTAGACGTTCGTCATCGAACGCAGGCGGTCGAGGCGCAGCACGGCGAGGCCGGCTTCCTTCAGGGTGCCGAGGTCTCCGCCGGAGCCCTTCACCCACATGAGCTCGATGGGCTCGCCGGTAACGGGATCCGTTTCGGTGCCCTTAGCCGACGTGTTGCCGCCGGCGTAGTTGGTGACGCGCGGATCGGAACCGAGACGGTTCGAGCGTGCGATGAGTTCAGCTGCAGTGGGGTTTGTCATCCGAGTGTCCTGTGTCGTCGCGTTTGTAAGTATTTGTGAAATCTAACAATAACTTACGCTGGAGCGCAAGGGGGCATCACAGCAACTCAACATGCTCGCGGTACGCATCGAGACGAGAGTCGCGGGGGTCGAGTTCGGTGATGAGCATGGCCACGTCGCGCAAATTGAAGCTCACAGAGATCGAGCGGTCATCGAGCTTCGACGAATCAACGCAGAGGATTGTTTCGCGGGCCGCACTCGCGAACGCTTGCTTCACTTGGCTCTCCGCCAGCGAAACCTCCGAGCTGCCGAGTACCGGGTCAACGGCGCTCGCCGAAGAGAAAAAACGCGAATACAGAACGGATGCCGCACCCTGGCAGGCGAGGAGCCCCACCAGACTTTCGGTGTTCGGCTCTGATTCGCCGCCGGTCACCATTCCGGTGACGCCGGGAATCGCTCGCAGCACCACAAAGTTTTCGAGGGAGTTGGTCGCGACAGAGAGGCCTTCGCGTTGGCCAAGTGTGCTGGCGATGGTGCCGGTGGTGGTGGAGGCGTCGAGCGCAATCGAGCCCGACTGGGGGATGAGGGCGGCGGCTTTGCTGGCGATGACCTGCTTGGCGCGGGAGCGCACTGCCCGGCGTTCGTCAAAGGGGCGGGGCCCGGCGATCGAGATCGCGCCACCGCGTACGCGACGCAGCAGTCCTTCGGCTTCCATGTCATCGAGGTCGCGCCGAACGGTCATGGCGGAGACCGAGAGTTCTTCCGCGATGTCGTCGAGACGCAGAGCGCCATCGTGGTTGAGGCGCTCTTGCAGCATCGCTCTGCGTTGTTGTGCGCCCAGAGTGCCGACAGTGGCCATGGTGCTCCTCGGTGTTCGTGTGAGATTTCATGTTACAACCCACGGGTTCTCACAGAGCGGGGCAGGCCGCCCTCCTGATTTTGCACCAATTCGAATGAGCGTTGACACTGTCCCGTAACGAATGATAGGTTCACTGAACACCGGTTCATTGAACCAGATATGAACTTGATAAGGCAGAGCAGCCTGTGCGATTCGCCCAGCTGCAGCACTGGCTCGGAAGAAGGAGAATCGCACATGGTCGACGGAGCGTACGAGAACGTCGCATCCAGCGCATCCGGAATGGATCGCGCTTTGGAAGCAGGGCAGGGCATTGTTCAGCTCGCCCCCACCTGGGTTCCCCGCGCGTTTTGCACCCCTGGCCGTCGCATCCGCCTTCACCCGGATGACTACTTCCCCTTCGCGCAGGGTCGCGGTGGCATTGATGAGCGCTGGCTCTCCTCCGCTGTTCGCGCTGACAACGGCCCGCTCACCGGTGCCAACGAAGGCCTCAGCCTCGTTGTTGACCCGGATGGTGGAGCACTGCTCCCGTTCGACGAGTTCGTCGGACACCACAAAGGCGAAGCGATCGGTGAGCGCTTGTGGACACAGCACGAGAAGTGGCCGATGTACTCGAAGTTCTTCGACAACCAGCAGGCGCTGCCCTTCCACGTGCATCACACCGACGAAAAGGCTGCGCTCGTCAACAAGCCCGGCAAGCCCGAGGCCTATTACTACTCTCCTCACATGAACAACCACTTGGGCGACCAGCCCATCTCATTCCTCGGGTTCCAGCCCGAAGTAACGACCGATCAGGTCAAGGCGCGCCTCATGCGTTTCGCCGACGGCGGGGATAACCGCATCACCGACTTGGCCCGTGGTTACCGCACCCAGCTCGGCACCGGTTGGGACATCCCTTCCGGCGTGCTGCACGCGCCTGCAAGCATCTGTACTTACGAGCCCCAGGCCGCCTGCGACGTTTTCTGCATGTGCGAGTCGTGGAGCAATAACCGCGAAGTGCCAGAGGAACTCCTCTGGAAAGACGTTCCGCCCGAGCACCACGGCGACTACGACTTCATCATTTCCCTGCTCGACTGGGAAAAGAACATCGACCCCAACTTCGTGACCAACCGGTTCATGGCGCCATACTCAACCGCGCAGTCGCTCGCCGATGGTGAGATTGCCTACGTCGAGAAGTGGATCGTCTTCCGCTCGCCGCACTTCAGCGCTAAGGAGCTGACGGTGCGCCCCGGCCAGTCCGTGACAGTGACCGATGCTGATGCCTACGGCCTCATCGCCGTGCAGGGAACCGGAACGCTCGGTAACCACGACATCGCTGCCGCCACGCTCATCCGGTTCGGTCAGTTAAGCCAAGACGAGTTTTTCGTCACCGAGTCCGCTGCTCGTGCCGGAGTCGCCATCACCAACCGCTCGTCTACTCAGGACCTCGTCATTCTCAAGCACTTTGGTCCCGAGAACGCCGAATTGGGACTCCATGTCTAACGTTTTTGGTCGCGAGACAACGGCCCTGAGAGAGCGCATAGGTTCGCTCTCTCAGGTCGTTCGACTCGACAGCTTCGTGGAGGCCGAAGGGCCTGCCCGGGGTGCGCGCCGTCTACGGATGGTGAACGGCAGCGGCATCGAGGTCGAACTTCATCCTGACCGTGCGCTTGATATCGGGCAGGTGACATTCGAAGGAATCCCCATCGCGTGGATCTCGCCCACAGAGATTACCTCCCCCGAGGCGTTTGAGCCGGAGGGCGCGGGATGGCTCCGCACCTTCGGCGGTGGACTACTTGCGACCTGCGGCCTCGACACGTTCGGGCCGGCCGGGGAAGATGCGGGGCAAACCCTGGGGCTGCATGGCCGGATTGGCGCTCAGAAAGCTCGCGTCATCCGAGCCGAAGCCAACGACCGCGAAGTTGTCGTCGAAGCGGTCACTCGTCAGGCCGCTGTTTTCGGCGAGAACCTGACGCTGCACCGAGTCATCTCTGCTGAGGTTGGCGTGAATTCATTCCTGCTCGAAGACACCGTGACGAATGAGTCATTCGTCGAGCAGCCGCACATGATTTTGTACCACATCAATCTCGGATGGCCGCTGCTGTCGGAGAGCACCATCGTCGACATCCCCACCCGCGAAACCGTCGCACGCGACGCCGAGGGGGAGAAGGGGATCGACGCCTGGCAGACCGGTGCGGCGCCCACTCCCGGATTCGCCGAGCAAGTATTCCGCCACACGATTGGCGACCAGCCGTCGGCGCAGGTTCGAGTATCCAACCCCGATCTCGGTGTGGAACTCATCGTCGAATTCTCTGGCCTTGAGCTTCCGTGGCTCTTCCAATGGAAGATGGTGGGGCAGGGCCACTACGCCTTGGGCATCGAACCAACCAACACGCCCAATGTTTTCGGACGCAGCGCAGCTCGAGCGGCAGGCGAGCTTGGCTCGCTCCCCGCTGGGGAGAGCGTCCGCTACAGTGTGCGATTCACACTTCAGCGAATAAACGAATCCGACGGTGTTCGCGATGAGGGGAGTTCAGTATGACAACCGAGTCGACACCAGCAATCGCTCTGCGGATGACCGGAATTACCAAGTCTTTTCCTGGCGTGATGGCGCTTCAAGACGTTGATCTGGAAATCAACGAGGGCGAGGTGCATGCCATCGTCGGAGAGAACGGCGCTGGCAAGTCCACG
The DNA here is from genome assembly GCF_015864925.1 of Salinibacterium sp. NG22. NCBI lineage: Bacteria > Bacillati > Actinomycetota > Actinomycetes > Micrococcales > Microbacteriaceae > Salinibacterium > Salinibacterium sp. NG22. Next base: position 1,901,200 of record NZ_JADYWG010000001.1, read on the forward strand.
CTCATGAAGATCCTCGCGGGTTTTTACCAGCCCGATAAAGGAGAGATCGAGGTCGGTGGCCGCAAGGCTATTCACTGGACGCCGCGCGAAGCTCGCAGCCGCGGAATCGGCATGATCTACCAAGAGCTTAATTTGGTGCCCGACCTATCGGTCTCCGAAAACATCAGTCTCGGCGCCATGCCCAAGCGTGGTCCTTTTGTTGACTACCGCGCGATGAACGCCAAGGCCGAAGCGGTGTTGCGTGAACTCGACACCGACATTGACCCCGGTACACGTTTGGGCGACCTCTCTATTAGCCAGCAGCAGTTGGTCGAGATAGCTAAGGTTGTTGCGCGCCAGCCCAACGTCGTCGTGTTCGACGAACCCACCTCGTCGCTGGGCGACAAAGAGACGCGCGTTCTCTTCGATGTCATAACCACAATGCGTGACCGCGGCATTGCGATCATTTACATCAGCCACCGCCTCCAAGAAGTGATGGAAATTGGCGACCGCGTAACGGTTCTTCGCGACGGACGTCACATCGAAACTCGGGACGTGGCTGGAATCACCCCGGATGAGATGGTCAGTCTCATGGTCGGTCGCGACCTCAACGAAATGTTCCCCAAGTTCGATCTCGAGCTCGGCGAGCAAGTGTTGACTGTCTCTGGTGCTTCGCGTGCCGGCCAGTTCGACAATGTATCGCTGGATGTTCGCAAGCACGAAATCGTCGGGCTCGCAGGCCTTGTTGGCTCAGGTCGAACCGAAGTTGCTCGCGCCCTGTTCGGACTCGATCCGCTGGAGGAGGGCACCATCACTCTCGGCGGCAAGACCGTCAAGATCCGCTCACCCCGCCAGGGTGTAGCTGCTGGAATCGCACTGGTTCCCGAAGACCGCAAAGGTCAAGGCATCATCCCCGGGCTGTCGGTTCGTGAAAACTTCACGCTGCCGGTCATTACCCGGATCACGAACGCGTTCCTCATCTTCTTAGGCAAGGAACGCAAGATCGTCACCGAGCTCGCCGACCGCCTCAAGGTCAATCCGCCTCAGGTTGAGCGTCCGCTCAATGTCTTCAGCGGAGGAAACCAGCAGAAGGTGGTTCTGGGTAAGTGGCTGCTGTCGGAACCGAAGCTGCTCATCCTCGACGAGCCCACCCGTGGTGTCGATGTGGGAGCTAAGGCCGACATCCACCACATCATTGGCGAGTTCGCTCAAGACGGCGGCGGAGTGCTCATGATCAGCTCTGAACTGCCCGAACTGCTCGCTGTCTGCGACCGCATCTTCGTCTTGCACGAAGGCGTTATCGCGGCCGAAATTTCCCGCGCGGATGCCACTGAAGAGTCGGTCATGCGCGCCGCAACAGGTCAGGAGGTGGCCGCATGAATCAGCTCGTCGCACCCGCGAAAAGTCTCGATAAGAGCAAAACGCCCGGAGCACTCTTCAGCACGCTGAGTATTCCGATCGCGATCTTGGTTCTCGTCGTCATTGGGTCACTAGCATCGCCGTCGTTCTTGACGGTCAACAACTTGACCAACGTGCTCAACGCCAACTCGGCCGTAGGTCTCATCGCGCTCGGTATGACCTTCGTGATGGTCTCGGGAGGTCTCGCCGATCTCTCAGTTCCCGCCAACGTCGCTATGGGCGCGCTCGTTACCCTCGGCGCTCAAGAGTCGATGGGCACTGGCCTCGCTGCACTGATGGGCTTGCTTGTCGCGAGCATGGGCGGTGTCGTCAACGGCATCCTGATCGGCTACTTGCGGATCAACCCCATCATCGCGACGCTCGGCACCGGCTCAGTGTTACTTGGCCTAAGCCAACTGCTCGTCGGCGGGGGCATCGTCTACGCGCAGCCGAGCGCCCTCTCCACCTTCGTGAAGAGCAGCATCCTGGGCATCCCCGTGTTCATCTGGATCTTCATTTTCGTGGCGCTGATCTTGCATCCGCTGCTCGCCCGCACCTCGTTTGGTCGGTGGAGTTTGGCGGTTGGTGGCAACTATCAAGCGGCTCAGGCCAGCGCGGTTCCCGTGCGATTTACCAAAGCCGCAGCGTTCGCCATGACCGGCTTTCTCGCAGGGCTGTGCGGAGTGCTTCTTGCGCTTAGCAACGGTCAAGCGCGACCCATCATCGGCACCGGCTACGAGTTCGTCGCCATCACCGCAGTGGTGATTGGTGGAACGAGCGTGTTCGGCGGCAACGGTAGCGTGCTGCGCACCGTTGGCGGCGTGCTCATCACTGCCCTCATTGGCAACCTGATCATCTTGCTCGGCTTCCCCAGCCAAGCAACCGGACTCATCACGGGCGCTATTGTGCTCGCCGCCGTCGGCATCGACGCGTACTTTCGTCGGAAGGCAGGAAGACTGTGAAAAACTTCGACTTTGCTCTACTGGGCACCCGTGCGGTGCAATACCGCCTCGTCATCATGTTGGTCGCTGTCGCCGTCTTCGGTGGCCTCAGCCTCGACGACTTCCTCACCGTCAACACACTGCAGTCGGTGCTCGACCGCGCAACGGTCGTTGGGTTCTTGGCGCTGGGGCTCACCCCGGTGCTGATCGCCGGCCAGATCGACCTCTCGATCGGATCGATGATGTCGATGGCAGGCATCACGACAATCTTCATGCAGCCCGTCATCGGTAACGTTCCAGCGGCCGCAGCCGGAGTCGCGGTCGGTGTACTGATCGGCGCGATCAACGCTCTGATGGTCGTCGTGTTCAAGATCAACTCACTCGTGGCGACCTTGGCGACACTATTGATCTTCGCTTCGCTTGCGCTGCTGCTGACCAACTCCTACCCGCTGAGTTCGGACGACCCCATTTTCGGTCTCCCGTTGACTGCTGACTTTCTGTGGATACTCACCCCACGCTCGGCGATCTTCTTGATCGCCGCCGTGCTGATGTTCGTGTGGTTGAAGCTCACTCCTACTGGCCGCAACCTCTACGCCGTCGGAAGCGATGCGGCCGCAGCTACCTCGAGCGGTATCAACGCCAACGGCTACATCGCGGCATCCTTCGTGCTGTCGGGCTTCTTTGCCGGGCTTGCCGGGATGATGCAATCACTGAGCACGGCTGCAGGGTCGCCTGTTGCCGGCGCCGTGATGCTGATCCCCGCGATTACCGCCGTCGTCATCGGTGGAACCCGGCTGGAAGGGGGGCGCGGATCCTCGCTCGCCACCCTCGGCGGTGTTCTCGCCCTCGGCGCACTCACGACAGCCCTCGAATACAACGGGGTTCCGTCGTACACCCAGGCCATCTACACCGGCCTTCTGCTGATCCTGCTGATCAGCCTCGACCGCATTGTCTCCGGACATGGCGGCGCATCTTCCCGCGCGCAGAGAAGCGTGAGGGTCGCACCAAGAAACACACCACTTCCTAGGAGGACCGCATGATTGCACGTCGTAATATCCTCGTCGCCTCGGCCGCTGCCACGCTTCTGTTCGCAGTAGCAGGCTGCACCGCCGCCGATACAGGCACGGACTCAGCATCCGGCGACGCAGGCAGTGTCGAAGGCCAGAGCATTTGCTACATCACGCTCGCCAACTCGCACCCCTACGTCACTCCCGCCAACGAGGGCGCTCAGGCCGCTGCTGATGCAGCCGGCGTTGAGCTCACCATCGTCAGCGAAGAGTTCTCGGCCCAGACCGGCGCAGAACAGCTCAACTCGTGCGTCTCGCGCGGCGTTGACGGTATCCTGCTCTGGCCAGCAGACGAGAACAGCTACCTGCCCGGACTGCTCAAGGCTGAGCAGGAGGGCATCCCCGTCGTAGCTATCGACACCCGCGCTGGTGACGAGTCGATGGAACTCATCCAGTCATTTGCTGGTGCTGACAAGTACGACCAGGGCAAGATCAGCGCCCAGCAGCTTGACGGCGCACTCGACAGCACTGGTGGCATCGTTGTCATTGCCGGTCAGGCTGGAAACGGTACCGAGATCGCTCGCAGCGCTGGCTTCGTCGACGAGCTCGAAAGCATGGGCTCGGGACTCGAGATCCTCGCTACGGTCAACGCCGACTTCGACCAGCAGAAGGCACTCGTAGCCTCGCGCGACCTCATCACCAAGTTCGGTGACCAGATCAAGGGTGTCTACGCTCAGGATGACACGATGGCCAAGGGCTTCCTGCAGGCGCTGGAAGAGAGCGGACTCGACATCGTTCCCATCGTCGTCGGTATCAACGGTGAAGAAGGCGCTTTCGAGAACATCCGTGATGGAAAGCAGTACAGCACTATCCTTCAGCCTCCTTTCCGCAACGGTGAGCTTGCCATTGAAACCCTCATCTCCGTGATGAAGGGCGAAACCGTTCCTGAAATGGTTCCGCTGGAGAACACCATCGTCGACATCAACAACGTTGACGACTTGGAGCCTGCTCTCTAAGTCGAGAGCGAGCAAGAATTGGTGGGGCCACGCTGAGAAGCGTGGCCCCACGTTCTTAATGACCACACATTATTAGTGCCCCATTCCTTCAATGAAGAGGAGAACAAGCGCATGGCTAGCACGGCGGTAAAGACCATTGGGATCGGCCTCATCGGTGACGGGTTGATGGCGAAAGAGCATTCGATGGCATGGCGAAATGTGCGTGCTGTCTTCGGCGACGTGCCGCTCGAACCGCGGCTTGTCACGCTTGTTCATCCGACTCTGGCTCGAGCTGAAACAGCGGCCGCTCAATATGGCTTCGAGCGGGCATCCGACTCGTGGAAGGACGTCGTCAACGACCCCGAAATCGATGTCATCAATATCGTGACGCCTAATGCGTTCCACGAAGAAGTCGCTATCGCTGCAGCGCGCGCGGGCAAACACGTGTGGTGCGAGAAGCCACTAGCGCTCTCGGTCGAGGGCGCGCTCGCGATGACCGAGGCCGCTGAAGCAGCAGGCATCACCACGCAGGTCGGTTTCACCTATCTGCAAAACCCCGGCATCGCCCTTGCCCGTCACCTTGTTGACGCAGGCGAGCTTGGCCAAATCATTTCCTTTACCGGCTTCTTCAGCGCCGACACCATGATCGACCCGGACGTGCCGTTTACGTGGCGCACCGACCGGTCACGGGCCGGCGGGGGAGCACTGGGCGATCTGGGTTCGCACATGATCTCCATCGCCCGCCATCTCGTCGGGGGCGTTGCACGAGTGAGCGGCATGACAAAGATTGTTGTTCCCGAACGCACTGACGCGGATGGCGTCCGTCACGTTGTCGATAACGATGACTATTCTTTGTCCCTGCTCGAGTTCGCGAACGGAGCCATTGGCTCGATGCACGCCAGCCGCGTGGCGGTCGGGCGTGCCTTTGAGGTGTCGTTTACGCTCACCGGCACTCGCGGAGCAATCCGTTTCAGTCAGCAGGATAGCCACAAGCTGGAGGTGTCCTTAGATTCGGATGGCCTCAGCACTCACGGTTTCCGCACGATCGAGCTGGGCGAGGGCCACGGCGACTATGCCGACCTGTGGCCGATGTCTGGCATCAATATTGGGCTCCACGAACTCAAGATCTTTGAGGTCAAGAAGTTCATCGATGCGATTGCAGCGGGCACAACGTCATCACCCGACTTCCGAGAAGCGTGGGAGATTCAGAAAGTGATCGAGGCGGTCGAAACGTCAGACAAGCAGCGCGCTTGGTGCGACGTTCCGTAGCTTCGGTACGGGGCCAGTGGATGCTCGCACGACGAGCTCCGGCGCGAAAATAACGTGCTCGTGCTCGTGGGCGGCGCCCTGTTCGATCTCGTCAAGAATCATCCGCACCGCGGTGCGGCCGAGTTCCTCTCGCGGCTGGCGCACGGTCGTGAGGGGAACCGTGGCGGCGCTGGCCCAATCGAGGTCGTCAAAGCCGATAATTGAGATTTCGTCGGGCACCGAGATGCCGTCGAGCACGAACTCTTGAAGCACGCCGAGGGCGAGCATGTCGTTGGCGCAGAACACCGCAGTCGGTCGTTCATCGCGCGGACGCTCAGCGATGAGTCGGCCGGCGTGACGGCCTTCGGCGAACTTCCACGACGGAACGTCGATGCGTTCGATGTCTGACGGGGAGAGCCCTGCCTTCGTTGCGGCGGCGATGAGCCCATCGAACCGCTCATCAACCTGGCGGGAGATGGCGGATCCGCCCACAAAGGCAATCTGCGAGTGTCCGAGGTCGAAGAGGTGTTCGCCGGCGAGCTTTCCGCCGGCGAAGTCGTCTGTGGCAAGTGAGCAGCAGGGATGATCGCCTGAAATGCGGTCGACGTAGACCACGGGCACTCCGCGCGCAATAAGTTCTTCGAGTCGCGGGTTGCGTTCATCAACCGGGGTGATCATGATGCCGTGCACGCGCTGCTGCACCAGAAGATCGAGGTTTTGCTGTTCGCGGGCGGGATCTTCGCCGTTGTGAACTATCACCACGCCAACGCCAAATTCTTTAGCGGCAGCTTCTGCGCCGAGGGCGACGTCGACGAAGAAAGGATTGCCCATGTCGGCAAGGGCGAACCCGAGGGTTCGCTCGCGTCCGGGTCGATACTGGCGAGCGTTGGCAACCGGAACGAACTCGAGCTCTTTGATTGAGCTCAGCACCTTTTCGCGGGTGGCCGCATTGACATAGCTCGGACGGTTGAGTACGTTGCTGACCGTACCCGCCGACACTCCCGCGTGCCGTGCTACGTCCCGAATGTTCGCCATTGCGCCTTCCGCTGCCTTTGATTCAATGAACCAAACCCAGAGTAAGCGTACACCCCATATTTGCTGGCCGCAGGCTAGTTCGGGGGCTTAGGCACCCCACCCAGCTTGAACGCCACCAACACGCTCGTCCGCGATCTTCTGCTGGTAGCCGGATGCCGCGTACGCTGCCATCGGGTCGGCAGGTAGGCCGCGCGATTCACGCCACGCGGCGAGGTCGGCACGCACGTCGGTATAGAAGGCATCCATCATGATGGCGTTGGCACCGAGAACGTCGCCCGCCTCTTGGGCTGCAGTCAGAGCATCCGAGTCGACAAGAAGCGCACGCGCCGTCATCTCTTGAACGTTGAGTACCGAACGCAACTGTCCGGGAACCTTGTCTTCGACGTTGTGGCACTGGTCGAGCATGAACGCCACACCGCTATCGGTGCCGTACCCGCCGCCGCGAACCACTTCGTACAGGATGCGGAACAACTGGAACGGGTCAGCCGCCCCCACGATGAGGTCGTCATCGGCATAGAAGCGCGAGTTGAAGTCGAACGAACCCAGCTTGCCGAGGCGCAGCAACTGCATCACGATGAACTCGATGTTGGTGCCCGGCGCGTGGTGGCCGGTGTCGAGGCACACGAGAGCGCGCTCGCCGAGGGCTGCTACTTGGGCGTAGCTGGTTCCCCAGTCCGGCACATCCATGTGGTAAAAAGCGGGTTCGAAGAACTTGTATTCGAGCACCATGCGCTGCTCTTGCCCGAGACGACCATAGATCTGCTCCAGCGAGTTGGCGAGACGATCTTGGCGACCGCGGATGTCGGCCTGGCCGGGGTAGTTGGAGCCGTCGGCAAGCCAGATCTTGAGGTCGCGTGACCCGGTCTGGTCCATGACGTCGATGCACTCGAAGTGGTGGTCGATGGCCTTCTGGCGAATCGTTGGGTCGACGTGAGTGAGCGAACCGAACTTGTAGTCGTCGTCTTGGAAGGTGTTGGAGTTCACCGTTCCGAGGTCAACACCGTGGTCTTGGGCGAAGCTGCGCAGTGCGCTGTAGTCCTCGACCTTGTCCCACGGGATGTGCAGGGCGACCGTCGGAGACAGTGCCGTGTACTTGTTGACTTGGGCGGCATCCGCGATTTTCTCCTCCGGAGTGCGGGGAGTGCCGGGGGTGCCGAAAACCTTGAATCGTGTGCCCGAGTTGCCGAAGGCCCATGACGGGAGCTCGATGGCCTGCTCTTCGAGGCGGGGTGCGATTGAGCTGAAGCTGGTCACTGCTGGTCCTTTGTTCTTGCGAAGCGATGACGGGGCACACTCGGGCAGCGAGTGGCTGTGTCTCACTCATCAACTCTTCATTGAATCGTTTTAACTGTTCAGATCGAGAATAAGGTCTTGTGTGGGTTTTCGTCAAGGTGGTTCGATTTCGTGCCACTATTGAACGATTCAAAAAGCTAGTCAGCAACGCGGCTGAGAAAGTGGGAGTGCATGAGCGGGGTCAGCGTAAAAGATGTCGCCAGGCATGCGGGAGTGTCGGTGGGCACTGTCTCCAACGTGATGAATCACCCGTCGAAAGTCGCGCCAGCAACCGTCACGAAAGTCCAGCATGCGATCGAGGCGCTCGGTTTCGTTCGGAACGACGCGGCCCGGCAACTGCGCGATGGCCACAGCAAGACTGTTGGCCTTGTCGTTCTTGATGTGCGCAACCCCTTCTTTACCGATGTCGCCCGCGGCGCAGAAACGCGGGCAAGTCAAGAAGGCCTCTCGGTCATTCTCGGCAACAGCGATGAAGACCCGGCGCGTGAACAGGCTTATTTAGAACTCTTCGAGCAGCAGCGCTCCCATGGTGTGCTGATTTCGCCGATTGGTGACATTAGCGCCCGACTCAGGGCACTGCGTGCGCGCGGCATTCCCGCCGTTCTGGTCGACCGGGCAAGCCCCGATCGAAGCTTTAGCTCGGTCACGGTCGATGACGTAGCCGGTGGCCGTATGGCGGTCGAACATCTGATTGCCGAAGGCCGCACTCGCATCGTGTTCGTCGGTGGGCCGCTCTCGATCCGCCAGGTCGCTGACCGACTCGAGGGTGCAGAACTTGCAGTGCAGTCGCGAGCGGGTGTTTCTCTCGAGGTAGTCGCGCTCGACTCGCTCAGCGTGATTGCGGGGCGCAAGGCCGGCGCGGCTATTGCTGCCCGCTCCGAGCAACCTGACGCTATCTTCGCGGCGAACGACCTGGTGGCAATGGGAGTGCTGCAAGCGCTGATGCTGCAGGGGTCGAACGTTCGCGTTCCTGAGGACATCGCCCTCATTGGTTACGACGATATCGACTTCGCGTCAGCCGCAGTGGTTCCGCTGTCCTCGATCCGTCAGCCGGCCGGGATGATCGGGCACACTGCGCTTGAGATCCTGCTCGAAGAGGTCGCAGACCCTGAGGCGGCTCCGCGTCACGTCGAGTTTCAGCCGGAGCTCGTTGTGCGTCGCTCTACCTCGGCTAGCGCTGTCGACGCTGTCTAGCGCGCGGCGGCGAGCTGGTCGTCGAGGTTGAAAACTTCGGGGAGTGTCGTCGCGACTTGGTCGGGCCGCCCGTCGAGCGCGACAAAGAACTCGGCCATTTCGGCTTCCCACTTGGCCGCGATCTCGCTGCGATCGAGGTAGTCCTGCGACGCTTCTACGGAGTCCGTTTCGTAGTAGCCGATGAGCATTCCGTCTTGGCGCACGAAGAGCGAGTAGTTGCGGCGGCCGGATGCGGCGATCACCTCGAGCATTCGAGGCCAGACCGCGGTGTGGCGCTCGAGGTACTCGTCGAGTCGCTCTGGTCGAACCTGTAATTGGAAGCACACGCGAGTCATTTTGCTCCTTCTGGTAGATCGGTTGGCGCCCTCGGCCGCAGCGGGGCGTGCGGCGCTATCCCGCGAAAAGGCTCGAGGATAACCGCAGTTCCGGCATTTCTGATCACAGAGTATGCCCAATTCGATGGCTGGACTTGACGGGAACAGTGATCGCCACCTATCGTTTCTGAACAGCAGTGAATCGTTTCACTTAAGCTCATCTATTACAACGAGGTAGACAACGATGTCGATAAGCACGAAGCCAAGCGCACCGACGCTTGAGCTCTCACACATCGCCAAGACTTTTGGTTCTGTCGTCGCGCTGACCGACGGAACCCTCGCGCTGCACCCCGGTTCGATTCACGCTCTCGTCGGAGAAAACGGCGCGGGCAAGTCCACCCTGGTGAAAATCATCGCCGGTCTCTACCAGCGCGATGGCGGCGACTTCACTCTCGAAGGCACAACCGTCGACTTCACCTCGACCGCTCAGTCCAAGAGCGCGGGCATCGCTGTCATCTACCAAGAACCGACGCTTTTTCCTGATCTGTCGGTGACCGAGAATATTTTCATGGGTCGCCAGCCCGTCAAGTCGCTCGGGCGCATCGATCGCAAGAAGATGCATACCGAAGCACTCGGCCTTTTTGAACGCCTTGGAGTGTGCATCGATCCTGATCGCCCCACCCAGGGGCTCTCAATCGCTGATCAGCAGATCATTGAGATCGCAAAAGCCATCTCCCTTGACGCCAAAGTGCTCGTGATGGATGAGCCGACCGCCGCCCTCAGCGGCGTTGAGGTTGAACGGCTCTTCGCCGTCGCCCGCAGCCTGCGCGACGAAGGCCGGGCGCTCCTCTTCATTTCGCACCGTTTCGAGGAAGTCTTCGAACTCTGCGACACCGTGACCATCATGCGCGACGGTGCCTACATCGCTACCAGCCCCATTGCCGAGACGACCGTAGACGAGATCGTTCGTCAAATGGTCGGCCGTGATGTCGCAGAGTTGTTCCCCAAGATTGATGCTCCCATCGGAGACGAAGTTCTTGTGGTCTCCGGGCTCACCGAGCCGGGCGAGTTCCACGACATCAGCTTCTCGGTTCGTTCCGGTGAGATCGTCGCGCTGGCGGGGCTCGTCGGGGCCGGCCGCAGCGAGATCGCACGAGCCATCTTCGGAGTCGATCCCTACAAGGCGGGCACCGTCACCATCAACGGAGTGCGCGTTCCGAAACGCAATCCGGCCGCAGCCATGAACCTCGGGCTTGCGCTCGTGCCAGAGGATCGTCGCCGCCAAGGGCTCGTTCTCGAATCATCCGTCGGTAAGAATGCGACGCTCGCTATTCGCTCAGCACTGGCCAAGTTCGGTTTTATTACGAGTGCCGTGGAGAACGCGAGCGCCCGCACCTGGGCTCAAAAACTTGAAGTGAAGACATCGGCGCTCGATACCGAAGTCGGCACCCTCAGCGGGGGAAACCAGCAGAAGGTGGTGCTGGCTAAGTGGCTTGCCACTAACCCGAGCTTGCTCATCGTCGACGAACCAACCCGTGGAATCGACGTGGGTACGAAAGCCGAAGTGCACCGTCTGCTCTCCGAACTCGCCGTTGAGGGCCTCGCCATCATCATGATCTCGAGCGAACTGCCTGAAGTATTGGGCATGGCCGACCGAGTTCTCGTGGTGCACGAAGGTCGCATCACGGCAGAAATTGATCGAGCGGATGCCACGGCTGAGTCCGTCATGTTCGCCGCAACCCACGCGGAGGTGGCCTCATGAGAGTCCTCAGCAAACTGATCAAGGCGCGCGAGACCGGAATCATGATCGCGCTCATCCTCGTGGTGGTTGTCGCGACAGCGCGCAACCCTACGTTCCTCTTCAGCCCTGACGGTTTTCGGGACCTGCTGCTGACACCGTCGATCCTGCTGCTTCTCGCGGTCGGCCAGGCGATCGTCATCATCACGCGCAGCGTCGACCTTTCGGTCGGCTCAGTGCTGGGGCTCACGGCCTACTTAACCGGCCGTCTCTTCATTGATCTGCCTGGCATCCCGATCATCGCGGTGTTTCTCATTGGAATCGTCTTCGGTGGCCTCTTAGGGCTTATCAACGGTGCCTTGGTGGCGTTCGCGAAAGTACCGGCACTCGTCATTACTCTGGGCACGTTGTATGCCTACCGCGGCATCAATGTGTTGTGGACCGGTAGCGACCGCATCAACGGTTCGGACCTTCCGACCGCGTTCTTGAGCCTCGGCACGAGTTCGCTCTTCGGAATCCCGTGGCTCACCATCATCGCCCTCGTTGTGCTGGTGGCTGCCGGATGGTTCCTGCGCACGCAGCGCGCCGGTCGCGAGTTGTACGCGATCGGGTCCGATCCTGAAGCCGCGAACCTCTACGGGCTCAAGGTCACTCAGCGCGTTCTCGTTGCGTTTGTTTTCTCGGGAGCTCTTGCCGGGCTCGCCGGTGTTCTCTACGCCGCCCGCTATGGAACCGTGAGTTCCCAAGCCGGAGTCAACCTTGAGCTGCAGGCCGTCGGTGCTGCTGTGATCGGTGGTGTCGCCATCTTCGGTGGCAGCGGAACGGTCTGGGGTGCCGCAATCGGTGCGTTCCTCTTGCTCACCATCAACCGTGCGCTGCCGATTTTGGGAGTTCAGGACTTCTGGCAACGAGCGGTGGTCGGCGTTCTCATCATCGGCGCGATCGTGCTTGACCGCGTCCTCGCGCTTCGACAATCTCGCAAACTACTGGAAATGAGGGACGAGTCATGACCGGCACCACAGCGGCACGTACGTACCGCGACTACTCTCAGCCCCTCTGGCGCCGTCTCCTCATCTCCCGCGAAGCCGCCGTCATCGGCGCCCTCGCCCTCGTCATCATCGTCTCGATGATCTCCGTGCGGGCCTTCGCTCAGCCGATCACGATCACTTACCTGTTCCTCGACATTGCGCCCATTCTCTTGATCGCACTGCCCATGACTCTGGTGATCATCACCGGCGAGATTGACCTTTCGGTGGCCAGCATTGTCGGCCTGTCGAGCGTCACCGTCGGTGTGCTTCACCAAAATGGGGTGCCGATTCCTGCTGCTGCGCTGGTCGCGCTCTTGGTGGGTCTCATCGCCGGTGCAATCAACGGAGCGCTCATCACTATGGTGGGGCTTCCGTCTCTTGCCGTGACCATCGGCACGCTCGCGCTGTACCGCGGGCTCGCTGTGGGCCTCCTCGGCACGACAGCAGTCACCGAGTTCAACAAGTTCTGGACTGACCTCGCTAAGTCCAAGATCGGCGACACTGCGATCCCCAGTGTGGTGATTCTGATCGTGGTGCTGGCACTGGTGTTCGGCATCCTGCTCCACTTCACAACCTTCGGCCGGGGCATCTTCGCGATCGGGCTCAGCCCTGAGGCAGCTCGCTTCTCGGGCGTGAACGTCGAACGCACCAAGTTCATCCTCTTCATGCTGAGCGGTATCGTCTCGGCACTCGCGGGGATCTATTACACCCTTCGCTTCGGCAGCGCTCGTGGCGACAACGCGACGGGCCTTGAGCTGTCGGTAATCGCCGCCGTGCTTCTCGGCGGGGTCTCGATCTTCGGTGGTCGTGGCGCTCTTCCCGGTGTACTCGCCGGAGCGCTGCTCATCGGAACCCTCGCGAGCGCACTTCGGCTCGCCAACGTCACGTCTGACGTCATCAACGTCATCACAGGAACGCTGCTGATCGCGTCCGTGGTGGGAACAAGCTTCTTGGCTTGGGTGCGCAATAAGCGCGCTCGTCCTGGAGGAACCAAAGGGAGCTCACCGACCGCGACCGGTTGAGTTTCTTGCACCAGTGTCGGTGTCACAGTCATCGACTCACATCCCCAAAGGAGAACGACGATGTTTAACTCTTCAAAGCGCGCCGGAGCATTCGCTGCACTCGCAGTGAGCTTCGCGCTTGTGGCCACAGGTTGTGCTGCAACCGGTGGCGACAGCAGCGGCGACGGCGATGGCAACTTGGCCATCACCTTCCTGCCCAAGAACCTCGGAAACGCTTACTTCGATACTTCGGATGCCGGTGGAGAAGAAGCCATCGCCGAGTTCGGTGGAACCTTCGCTGAAGTTGGCCCCGCAACGGGAAGCCCCGACGGACAGGTCAGCTACATCAACACGCTTACCCAGCAGGGTGTTGGAGCGATTGCTCTCTCGGCTAACGACCCCTCGGCTCTCTGCGACGCCATCGGCGAGGCACGGGATGCTGGCGTGAAGGTCGTCACGTTCGATGCTGACACCAGCGCCGACTGCCGCGACCTCTTCATCAACCAGGCTGACTCCGAAGGAATCGCTAAGGTTCAGGTTGACCTGATCGCTGAGCAGATCGGTGACGCAGGACAGATCGCTATCCTTTCGGCTACCGCCAACGCAACGAACCAGAACGCGTGGATCGAACTCATGAAGACTGAGCTCGCCGCCAACCACCCCGACATCGAGCTCGTCGAGGTCGTTTATGGTGACGACGACGACCAGACGTCCTTCGACAAGACTGCAGCACTGCTGCAGACCTACCCGGAGCTCAAGGGCATCGTTTCGCCCACCACTGTTGGTATCTCGGCTGCGGCTCGTTACCTTCAGGACTCGTCCTTCAAGGGCAAGGTTCAACTGACTGGTCTCGGAACCCCGAACCAGATGCGCGACTTCGTCAATGACGGAACCGTTACGGCGTTCGCTCTGTGGAACCCGGGTGACCTCGGTTACCTTGCTGCTTACGGTGCCAAGGCACTGATCGAGGGCGACATCACTGGTGCAGAAGGCGACGAGTTCGACGCTGGAAAGCTCGGAAGCTACACGGTCGGCGCCGACGGCGTTGTGCTGTTGGGCGACCCGTACACCTTCAACAAGGACAACATCGCGGACTTCGACTTCTAAGTCTCCCGCAACGCACGAATGGCCCATCGGTTGAGAAACCGGTGGGCCATTTGCGTAGCTAAAGCCCTAGTGCCCGTCAATCACCACATGCGCAAGCGGCTCGCCAGCGACGAGCCGACGTGCCTGCTCGCGCATGACGGCATCCACTCGGGCGTGCATGGCTGAGGTTGCGCCGCCGATGTGCGGGGTGATGGTGACGCCGGGCGTAGTCCAGAGCGGGTGATCGCTGGGCAGCGGTTCCGGCTCGGTGACGTCGAGTGCTGCTCGAACATGGCCAGCGGATGCCGCAGCCACGAGCGCGTCGGTGTCGACGATCTTGCCCCGAGACACGTTCACGAGCAGCGCGCCAGGTTTCATCGCCTCTAGGAAGGAGGCGTCGACGAGCCCGGTGGTCTCGTCGCTGAGGGGCACGGCGATCGCCACGATGTCGGCTTTGGCGAGTAACGCGGGCAGGGCATCCATTGATTGCACGGCGCCGCGGGCATCGCTGCGGTTGGTGCGGGCGACGCGCACAACGTTGGCGTCAAAGGGGGCAAGCTTGTCGGCGATCTGGTTGCCGACCCCACCGGCGCCGACGATGACGACGGTTGTGCCCGCAACTCCGGGCTGTTCGTGCTGGTCCCAGATGCCGGTCTGTTGGTGAGCGAAGTGCTGAGGAAAGCCGCGCTGCTCAGAGATGATCATGCCGACCGCGAGCTCCGCGGTGGAGGCTTCGTGCACGCCAATGGCGTTGCAGTAGGTGATGCCCGCGGGCAGACGGCTCTCGACGCCGTCATAACCGAGGGATTGCGACTGGAGTGCTGCGACATCCATTCCGGCAAAGGATGCGAGACCGCCACTCGCGCCGAGGTAGCCGAGGAGCGCGAGGTCGACGTGCACCGGGGGAGCGCCGTCGGCTGGACCCCAGAGAATGACGTTCACGTCGGGCAATTGCGGAGCCAGTCGGTCGTGAATGTGCTGGTCCGGTAGGGCGATGGTGATCATGGCGCAGGTCTCCTGAGTGGGGCATCGGGCGGCGATCATTCCAGCATGCCTTATGGATGGTTATTCAGGTTGTAACGCCCGGCCACTATGCTGGCGGCCACATCATTGGTCGAGGCGGGGAGGCAGGTCATGGCACGGTGGCCGGTTCTGCCCCGTGAAAGTGAGCGGGATGCTGTGCTTGCGGCCCTTCGCGGCCCTCGACCACGTTCGGTGATGTTGCGCGGCCCGAGTGGCGTCGGCAAGACAACATTGGGCGCCCACATCTCGCAGGCTCTGCGCGCCGATGGACGCACCGTGATCCCCGTCATTGGCTTGGCTGAACTCGTGGATGTTCCCCTCGGCGCCCTCGCCCCGGTGTTGGCGAGCTCGGGCAGGCACGACATCGAGAGCGTGAGTGACCGTGTTCAAGCTCTCGTTGGGGTGGTGGGGGAGAACCCGCAGAAGTTCGTGCTCGTCATCGATGACGCTCCGCTCTTGGATGCTGTTTCGGCGAGCGTGCTCTACCAGCTGGTGCGCGTCTTCGGCGTCACAACGCTGCTGACCGCCCGCGACTCCCACGAAGTCGTCGGCCCCCTTGCTCGGCTGCTGCACGAAAACCTCATCGACATTGTCGAGCTCGACGGGTTGAGTCTCGAACACAGCCAGTCGATCCTCCAACAGTATTTGGGCGGAACACTGCGCCCCGAGAGCCTTCGTGCCCTGTTCGAGGCGAGCCGCGGCAACCCGCTGATGCTGCGCGAACTGATCTTCGCGGCTGCGCGAGCTGGCGGCATCCGCAGCGGTGATTTTGGTGTCGAGGTGTCGGTCGCGACCCTACCGAAGCACGTGCGCGCAACGATTGCCGATCGCGTTCAGCAGCTCACTGCGGCCGAGCGCCGTCTCGCTCAGCTCATCGCTATTGCGCAGCCGATTCCGCGAGCCGTGATCCGTGAGGCCGAAGGCGATGCGCTCGCCTTCCTCACGAGCGAGGGCATCGTGGAAGACACCGGCGATGAGCTCACCCCGCTGGTGAGGCTTGCCCACCCTCTCTTCGCGGAGGCACTCACGATCGATCTCGTGCAGGCCGAACGTGCGGAACTAGTGAAAGAGATCGCGGGCCGACTGCTGCCGATGGGCGATCAGCAACTGCGATTCACCGCGACTGTTCTGCTTACCTCGACCCACGCCGCGATCAGCGACGACGACCTTGATTGGGCAGCGAGTTACGCGCATGCGGCGGGCGACCATGCTGTTGCGGCCTCACTCGCGGAACGCGCCCAGCTCACTGAGCGGCGCTTTGCGCCCGAGCTCGTGTTGGCCAGTGCGCTTTCTGCGCTAGCGGAGTCTGATCGTTCTTCTGCGGTGTTTGAGTCTGCGATCCGTCTTGCGAATGACGACGAACAGCGTGCCATGGCGCTCGCCCGCTGGGGGCAGCACATGGTTTATCGGCTGTCCCGCCCCTCCGATGCGGTTGATCGGGTCACGTGCGAACTATCGAGAATGGATGCTCGCGGCCAGGCCGTGCTGCGGCCAGAACTCGCCAAGTGGCAGCTCATGACCGGAGACGCTCACGCCCTCGCCCACGCCGCTGACCCGGTGTCGTCAGATGGCGGACTCGGCGCCGTCAACGCGGGCCTCACAGCGGCGATGATGGCAACGATGGCGGGCCACCCTGAGGATGCTTTTGCGGCAATCGCGCACACCCGCCCCCTTGCTGACGCCTTCCGTTTCGAAGCACCCTTTGCGAGCTCGCTTCTCGACCTCTCCGAGTTTTTGGCACTCGTTGCCGCCGCGGAGATGGTTCGTGCCCGCGATTTTGCCGCCCAGCGCCGCCTCGACCGTTTCGCAGACTCCGCAGGCGTGTGGTCCTATGCACTCGCAACTGTGCGCCTTCACGAGGGGCGGCTGAGCGACGCCCAATCACTCGCGACTCTCGCCGTTGAGCAATTGAGATGGCGCGACTTCACGGGATTGCTGGGCACCGCTATTGCCTTGCACGCGACCGTTGACGCGCAGTTGGGTGAGCCCGAATCAGCCAGAGAGCTGCTCTCCGAAATCACTCCAGAGAATGCCGGCGACGCCAAAGTCATTTTGCAGCGGGCCGAGTGCGAGGCTTGGCTGCTCGCGGCCGAGGGGCGCACCAACGAAGCGGCCGGCGTGATCGTCGCGGCCGCCGCCGAGGGCATCATCCTCGGTCACTTCTTGTTGAGCGCCCTGACTCTTACTGTGGCGATTCGGGTGGGGCATCCCGCTGCCGCGCGCGAACAACTGGAACTGCTGACGCACCTCTCGCCGTCGCCGCTGGTGGCCAGCATCCGCGACTGGGCAGAGGTGGCAGCCGAAGCGGATGTCGCTCGCCTCTGTGAACTCGCCCCTGCCCTTGCCTCGTCGGGAGTGGCTGCGCTCGCGGTCGATGGTCTTCTCAACGGTGCGCGCTGCGCGGCTAAGGCTGACCGGCGCGAGTTGGAGCGCAAAGCAATGTTGCTCGCCCGCCGCCTCGCTGCCGATATGGATCAGGTGCCGGGGGAGTCGCACGCTGCCGAGCTCACTGAACGGGAGTGGACGATTGCCCGGGCTGCTGCTGGCCGCAAACGCAGTCGCGAGATTGGCCAGCAGCTCGGGTTGTCTGTGAGAACCGTTGACAACCATTTGGCTCGCATTTATCGCAAGCTGGGTGTCAAGGGTCGGGTTGAGCTTGAAGAGGTTCTTGCCGAGCTGTAGCTGCGGCGAGAACGCGGCGGGTCGTTACCCTTCGTTTGCAGACACGATCATGTTCACGATCGTGCCGTCTTCTTCGGTGGTTCCCCAGGAATATTGAATGATCCAGTTGTCGTTTTGCAGACCGTAGAGGAATCCCTCGTCGCCGAGAGAGATCTCGGACACCATTTCAAAGCCGCTGGAGATGAGCGTGTCGTAGCCAGCTTGAGCGCCCGCTTCATCGCCCACGTTGATGGTGGCGCTGTAGCCATCATCGATGCCGAGCGAGAAGAGGATGTCGCCGTCTGGCGCTGGCACTTCTTCAGGCCACGACTTCGGCAGCGAGCCTCCCGTGCCGTCGCCATCGACATCCACGTCGACACCGGTGGCGCCCTCAATCGCGTTCTCAACGGTGTTCTCGATGAGGTTGTCGGTGAAGTCCTCGAGCGGGTTGCCGAAGCAACCGGAGAGGGAGACGGAGAGCCCTGCCGCAAGGGAGATGGCGATGGCGCTTTTCAGCGCGCGCTGTGAAGTGATCATGCGCCAAGTAAACTCCTCGGCCATGCTCGGGCGCGTGAGTAGAAACTACCTATCTCTGAGTAACAGGCTCAGGCTCGGCGGGTAACGTGGAGCCATGCCGCTTACAGGAGAGTACGAACCCAGCACGTCAGAGTGGGCCCGCAATCAGGCCGACGTTTTTGAGAACAGTAACGGCCATGAGGGCAACCTCATGCGCGGGATGCCAATCATTGTGTTGACCACGGTGGGCGCCAAATCCGGCAAGCTGCGCAAGACCGCGCTCATGCGAGTGGAACACGATGGCCACTATGCCGTTGTTGCCTCGCTGGGTGGGGCGCCGAAGCATCCGGTCTGGTACCACAACATCGTCGCTCAGCCGCACGTTGAGCTGCACGATGTGGGTGTCAAGGGCGACTTTATGGCCCGCGAAGTGACCGGTGACGAGAAGGCTCTCTGGTGGGAGCGTTCGGTCGCGGCGTACCCCGACTATGCGGATTACCAGGCCAAGACCGAGCGCGAGATTCCGGTCTTCGTGTTGGAGCCGATCAGCGCCTAAGTGCGCCGTGGGGGCTCAGCGAACGGTCGGGTCAGAGTGCCCGACCCAGCATGAGCCCGAGTGCCGCCATCAGTACGGCGACGGCAAGCATGCCGAAGGAGTTCGCGATCGCGAGCCACACCCGGTTTTCTTGCAGCAATCGCAGGGTCTGAAAGCTCGTCGTGCTGAACGCGGTGAAGCCTCCGACCATCCCGACCCCGGCATAGAGACCGAGTTCTTCGGGCACAAAATGCCCGGCTGTCATCCCGGTGATCAGGCCGAACAGGAACGATCCGCTGATGTTGATGATCGACATCGCCACCGGATAGTTGGTGCGGATGCGGCGGTGCACGAACGCGTTCACTGCCAGTCGAAGAGCGGCACCGAGTCCGCCCGCGACGGTGATGAAGAGCGCTCCGATGATCATCGAACCAACCGTTCGTGTTGGCGCACTATGCGGTACCAGCTCTTCGACGTGAAGACGCCAAGCCAGACCGCTCCCGCTCCGGCGATGAGGGTTGCGCTGCCATAGGCAACCGCGAGCAGCACGTGGTGGTGTTCCGAGACGATCACGATGTCAACCGCGAGCTGCGCATAGCTCGTGAGGGCTCCCAAGAAGCCGACGGCGGTGAGCAGGCGGATGACGCGCATCCGTCTCGATTCCTGACGTTCGGCCAGGGTCTGCAGCAGCAGCCCGAGCAGGAACGGGCCGGCGATGTTGACGACGACGGTGCCGAGCGACAGGGTCTCCCAAATCGGGGTGGTCTGCGCGATGATGAACCGCACTGCAGCACCGAGACCGCCTCCGAGGGCAGCGAGCGCAAGATGGCGGGGCCGGATGCGGATCATCTCCGGCATCCCCACAACGGTGCGGGTTATTTCAATGTCGCTGTTCATGGGCAGCCGCGCCCGAAGGCGTCGGCGCCAGCGCGGGAAATACCACGGCCGTCGGAGGGGTGCGTGAAGCTCGTCGGCTTCGGCCTGCGTTCGATCGGTGGGGGTGCGCTCGCCCCGAGTCCGGTCGTCCGGGGTGTCGGGCACGGCGAGGTCTCCGGTCGTTGCGGTGGTTGATGTTAAGAATAGCGAATGAGAAGTCGTTACGTTTGGCCCCAAACAGGCGTACTGTATGCCGGTGCACAACATCCTTCGCGGGACGGGTAATAAGCGAAAACTGGTACACCCAGCGCAGCTCACCCTTCTCGGGTTTTTGATCGGTATCGCAGCGGGCACCGCCCTGTTGGCGCTACCTATTTCGCGTACCGGTCCCGGCGGCGCCACTCTCGTTGAGGCGTTCTTCACTGCCGTGTCAGCGATGTGTGTGACCGGCCACGTGATCGTCGATACCTCTACTTACTGGACGGGCTTCGGCCAAGTCGTCATCATGGTGCTCATCCAGGTGGGCGGCTTCGGTGTCATGACCTTCGCCTCCATCATCGGCATTGCGGTGGTTCGCCGCCTCTCGCTGCGCTCTCGGATTACGGCCGCCGCCGAAACCAAGAATGTTGGTTTCGGTGACGTGCGGTCGCTGGTTCTCGGTGTGCTCAAGATTTCGTTGATCATTGAGGGCGCCGGTGCGCTCATCCTGTTCTTCTGGTTCTTGCTTCGCTACGGCTACAGCGTGGGAGAGGCGGCGTGGCTTGCGGTCTTCCACGCAGTCTCGTCGTTCAACAACGCCGGCTTCGCGCTCTTCAGTGACAACATGATGTCGTTCGTTGACGACCCGGTGGTCTCGCTCACGCTGTGTGCCGAAATCATCCTGGGCGGCCTCGGCTTCCCGGTGATCATTCAACTGCTGCGCTTTGGCGGCAACCGACTCAAGTGGAGCATGAACACGCGCATCGTCGTTGCCGCGACACCGCTGCTGCTTGTCGCGGGTGCCGCCTACATCACGCTCATCGAGTGGAACAATCCCGCCACCCTCGGCCCGCTCGACTGGCACACCAAGCTTCTGGCCGGCTTCTTCCAATCCGTGCAAACCCGCACCGCCGGCTTCAACAGCATCGATATCGGCGCCATGAGCGAAGCGACCCAGTTCGGGATGACCGCGCTCATGTTCATCGGAGGCGGCCCCGCCGGCACTGCCGGTGGCATCAAGGTCACGACGTTTGCGGTGCTGTTCTTCATCCTCCTCGCGGAGGTGCGCGGAGACGGCGTCGTGAACGTTTTCGGCAAGCGACTGTCGCGCGCGGTGCACCGCCAAGCGATCGCGGTGGTCTTGCTCTCGGTGGGCGTCGTCGCGACATCCACCATCGCCATCATGCTGCTCTCGGGGCTGCCGCTGGGCCCCGTGCTGTTCGAGACGGTGTCGGCCTTCGGAACGGTGGGCCTGTCGGAGGGCATTACGCCGGAGCTGCCAGTGGCGGCGCAACTGATTCTTGCGGTGCTCATGTTTGTGGGCCGTCTTGGCCCGATTGGTTTTGCTACCGCGCTCGCTCTGCGTGAGCGCGCTGTCCTGTATGAACTTCCCAAAGAAAGGCCGATCATTGGCTAAGTTGCGCATGTTTTCTGGTTCGGATGCCTCTACCGTGGCTGCGGCAGATTCGGTGGCGGTGATCGGGCTTGGCCGTTTCGGTCGCGCTCTCGCACTGGAGCTCATGGCCAACGGCACCGAAGTGCTCGGAGTCGATCTTGATGAGTCGATCGTGCAAGAACTCAACGGCCAGCTCACCCATGTTGTTGCGGCTGACTCCACGCGCGAAGAGGTGCTGCAGCAGCTGGCCGTGCCCGAATTCGACCGCGTGGTTGTCGCGATCGGTAGTGACATTCAGGCGAGCATCCTCACGACCTCACTGCTCTTGCGGTTCAACGTTGCCCACGTGTGGGCGAAAGCGGTGAGCGACGCGCACGGCACGATTTTGGAGCAGCTCGGCGTGAGCCACGTGATCTATCCCGAAAAGGAGATGGGTCGCCGGGTCGCTCATCTTGTGCGGGGTTCGATGCAGGACTACCTCGAGATCGGCGACGGGTTTTCGCTCGTGAAGATGGCTCCGCCAGCCAGCATTGTGGGCAAGACTCTGGGCGAATCCCGCGTGCGTGCCACTGCGGGCGTGACGATTACCGCGGTGCGCCCGCAGGGCGGAGCGTGGACTTACACCGACCAGGACACTCTGATCGCCGCCGACGACACCATTCTTGTTTCCGGCCCCACAAACAAAGCGGAAGCCTTCAGCCTCCGCCGCTAACGGGATGACCAAGAAGTCGGTGCGCGCGAGCGGCTGTTAGCGCAGCGAGCTCAACCAGATCTCGCAGAGCGCCTGCCACGCTTCGGCTGGTGTGCCTTCGGCTAGGCCCAAGCCGTGCTTGCCGTCGGCGAAGACGTGCAGTTCGTGGCGCACTCCGGCCGCTGCCAGCGCGGCAGCGAGTGGGTAGGAGTGCTCTGCGACCGGAACGGGCTCGTCAGCGGCGGTGTGCCAGATAAACATCGGGGGAGTGGCGGGCGTCACCAGCAACTCAAGGGAGGTGTCTTCCCGAAGATAATCGTTGGCATCCAGCCCAATGAGCTCTTTGCGTGACCCGGCGTGCGTCGGGGTCACCATGCTGACAACGGGGTAGCCGAGCACTGCAAAATCGGGGCGCTCTTCTGGCTTAGCGACGGGCGCGACGGCGGCGTGGCCGGCTAAATGGCCGCCAGCCGAGAACCCCAAAACACCCACCAACGGGGCCCCTAGCGCACGTTCTTTCGCAATTTCAGACTGAATTACCAGCAAAGGGGCTGGATGCTTCGTGCTGACGGGGTACTCAACGACGCGGGCATTCCAGCCAATCGATCGCAACCAGGCAGCAACGGGCTCGCCTTCGTGGGGTGCGAGTCGCGAATACCCTCCGCCGGGGAGAACAAGAATTGTGGGGAGGTTGGCAGCCATTACTTAACTGTAAATTGTGCAAGACATTTCGGCTGAATCAACGCACTAGCGAGCGGAAATTACACAATCGGCCTAGGGTCTGTACATGGCAGATTTGTTTGACGGATACACATCAAGCGCCTCCAAACGCACCGGACCAGCCGCGTGGGATGAGATGTTCTCTGCCGATAGCGAGATACGTCGCCCCTACCGCGAGATTCATGACGCGCTGGCGCAAATGACGCAGGAAGAGCTGCGCGGACGTACTGAAGCACTCGCCGACAGCTACCTCGCCCAGGGCGTTACCTTCGACTTTGCTGGCGAAGAGAGACCCTTTCCTCTGGATGCTGTTCCCAGAGTTATTGATCTCTCCGAGTGGAAACAGGTCGAGTCGGGGGTTAAGCAGCGCGTTCGAGCGCTCGAAGCATTCCTGGCCGACATCTACGGGCCACAGAATGCCATCAAAGATGGTGTGATTCCTGCCCGGATGATCACCTCATCCAGCCATTTCCATCGGCAGGCGGCCGGTATTGAGCCGGCTAATGGCGTGCGCATTCAGGTCAGCGGTATCGACCTCATCCGCGACGAGGTCGGTGCGTGGCGCGTTCTCGAAGACAACGTGCGCGTGCCCAGCGGTGTGAGCTACGTCATCTCCAACCGTCGAGTGATGGCGCAGACGCTGCCCGAACTGTTCGTCTCGATGCGGGTTCGCCCCGTCGGCGATTACCCGCACAAGCTGCTGCAGGCTCTGCGCGCCAGTGCGCCCGGCGGCGTGGATGAACCCAACGTCGTTGTGCTCACTCCGGGTGTCTACAACTCCGCGTACTTCGAGCACACGCTGCTCGCCCGCCTCATGGGCGTCGAGCTCGTGGAGGGTCGTGACCTCTTCTGTTCTGGTGGTCGGGTCTGGATGCGCACGACCGCCGGTCCCACCCGCGTCGACGTGATCTATCGCCGGGTTGACGACGAGTTCCTCGACCCGCTGCAGTTCCGCGCGGACTCGATGTTGGGCAGCCCGGGCATGATGCTCGCTGCTCGCCTCGGAAACGTCACGATCGCCAACGCGGTCGGAAACGGTGTGGCCGACGACAAGCTCGTGTATACCTACTTGCCCGATCTCACCGAGTACTACCTCGGCGAGAAGTCGATCATCCCGAACGTTGATACGTGGCGGCTCGAAGATCCGGGAGCACTCGAAGAAGTGCTCGACCGTCTTGATGAGCTCGTGATCAAGCCCGTTGACGGCTCCGGCGGAAAGGGTCTCGTGATTGGCCCAGCGGCATCCAAGGCTGAATTGGAGACGCTCAAGAAACAGCTCCTCAAGGATCCCCGGGGCTGGATTGCGCAGCCTGTGGTGCAACTGTCGACGATTCCGACGGTCGTGGACGACGGTATGCGCCCGCGTCACGCCGACCTTCGCCCCTTCGCGGTCAACGACGGAAACGATGTCTGGGTGTTGCCGGGTGGCCTCACTCGTGTCGCCTTGCCGGAAGGCCAACTGGTGGTCAACAGCTCGCAGGGTGGTGGCTCGAAAGACACCTGGGTTGTGGGTCGTGAGAAAGTCCAGGAGTCCGAGAGCACGCTCCAGGGTCTCGTGGAGCGCCAGGCAGACACCGAGGCAATCACGATCATCACTCCCGAGATGCTTCTCGAAGCATCTGGGCACGCTGACCATGTTGAAGATCAGGACAGCACGCGATCGCTCACTCAGCGTCAACGCCAAGAAGAGCAGCAACAGCAGAGTGACGACACCGAGGAAGGTCAATCATGCTGAGCCGCATTGCAGAATCACTGTTCTGGATCGGACGCTACATTGAGCGTGCCGACGGAACCGCCCGCATCCTCGACGTTCACCTTCAGCTGTTGCTCGAAGACCCGTGGATTGAAGAAGACGATGCCTGCCGTGCGCTCTTGAGCGTGATGGGCAGCGAGGCTCCGGCCGATGCTGTACTCACCCGCGGTGATGTGCTGTCGATCCTCGCCGTTGACCGCACCGAGCCCGCCTCGATTGCGTATTCGCTCGGCGCCGCCCGCGAGAACGCTCGTCGTGCTCGCGAGATCGTGTCGACCGAACTGTGGGAGTGCCTCAACACGACCCAGGCTCGGATGCCGCGTCGCATTTCCGGAGACAAAGTCAGTGACTTTTTCGCCTGGGTTCGCGAACGCTCCGCTCTTGCCGTGGGAATCATCGAGTCCGCGACGAGTCGGGACGAAGCGTGGCAGTTCTTCACGCTCGGTCGCAGCCTCGAGCGCGCAGACATGACGGCGCGACTGCTGGCCACCCGCAGTCTCACGGAGGCCAGCGGTCCGTCGTGGACGACCATCCTTCGTTCCTGTGGTGCCTATGAGCCCTACTTGCGCACCTACCGCGGTGTGCCGAGTGCGAGCAATGCGGCCGAATTCTTGCTGCTTGACCGGTTATTCCCACGCAGCATCCTGTTCTCGGTGTCGCGGGCAGAGGATTGCATGCGTGAGCTTGAGCCGCGCCGCATGAACCGGGTGGGTGTCGGCGACGATGCTCAGCGACTGTTGGGCAAGATCCGCAGTGAGCTCGAATATCGACCGATTGCCGAAATTTTGGATGACCTGCCGCACCACATGGATCGTGTGCAGGCAGCAACGAGTGCGGCTTCGGAGGCAGTGCGTCAGCGCTACTTCCCCACGAATGCTGCTCCCGAGTGGGTTGGAGAGATCTCATGAAGCGTCTCAGGATCGTGCACTCCACAGGGTTTAGCTACGGCGGAGAAGTCACGGCCTCTTATAACGAGGCGCGGATGCTTCCTGCCAGTGTTGAGGGTCAACTCGTGTTGTTCTCCAACTTGGATATCTTGCCGCTCTCGAGCCAGAGCAACTACGTCGACTATTGGGGAACCCGCGTTGCCTCGTTCGAGGTGCTGACGGGTCACAAGGAGTTGTCGCTCACTGCGACGAGTCTGGTCGAGGTTCACGAGCGCACCCACGAATCCGAGTCCATTGGCTGGGGGGAGATGGCAGCCACGGCTGAGCTCTCGATGGAAGCTGTCGAGAACTTGAGCCAGACTTTGCGCACCGAACCTCCGGCAGAAGTTATTGCGCTCGCGAAAGACATCGCGGCTAAGTCAGATGATGCCTGTGCTGGTGCCCTCGAAATTTCGATGGCCATCGGTAACGCGATTCAGTACATGAGCGGTGTCACTGGGGTAGCGACGACGGCGACAGAGGCCTGGACCGGAGGCAAGGGTGTCTGCCAAGACATCGCGCATCTCGCTTTGGGCGCGCTACGTTCCGTCGGCGTTCCTGCCCGCTATGTGTCTGGTTACCTGCACCCGAAACCGGATGCCGCGATTGGTGAAACGGTCGTTGGGGAATCCCACGCGTGGATCGAGTGGTTCTGTAACGGGCAGTGGCGTGGCTACGACCCCACCAACCTCATCGACATCGGTGACCGGCACGTGCTCGTGGGTCGCGGCCGCGACTACAACGACGTGCCGCCGCTCCGTGGTGTCTATGCGGGACCGTTCGGCTCAAAGCTGTTCGTGAGTGTGGAGATTACCCGCGAGGCCTAACTGGTGCGTCGGGTCGTGGTTTCCACGATCGCGATCTCTTGCGTCGCGAGCTCACGCTCTTCATCGGGCGTGGGCTCGGGTGGGAAGCGCAAGCGCAGACGGAAGCGGCTTTCGGGCACGCGGCCCACGCGCATCCCGCGACTGTAGACGAGCCAGATGATGGCGGCAGCAGCGGCAAGCAAACCGGAGAGAGCGCCGATACCGAGTGCCCAGCGGGGTCCGAGTTCGTTGGCTGCCCAGCCGACGATGGGGGCGCCGATCGGTGTGCCGCCCGCGAAGATTGCGAGGTAGAGCGCCATGACGCGACCGCGCATGATGGGCGTTGTCGAGGTCTGCACGTAGGCGTTGGCGGTCGTCATCATGGTGAGCGAGAAAACGCCAATGATGGTGAGGGCGGCGCCGAACGTCCAGTAGCTGGGGGCGAAGGCGGCGAGGAGACAGGCGAGGCCGAAGAAGGCAGAACCCACGATGACGACCCCGAAGCGGGCATGTTCACGACGAGCGGCGAGCAGGGAGCCAACCACGGCACCGACCGCCATCATCGATGAGAGCAGGCCGAATTCGGCCGCTCCCTTGCCGAAGACTCCCGTGGCCATGGTCGCGATGAAGACCGGGAAGTTGAAGCCGAAGGTTCCGACGAGAAAGACCATGACGAGCACGATCAGGATGTCGGGCCGACCGCGAACGTAGCGCAGCCCATCCCGAATCTGACCTTTCGCTCGGCCAAGCTTGGCCACGGGGAACAGCTGCCCGCGCCGCATGAACCAGAGCGACGCCAGCACGCCGGCGAAGGATGCCGCGTTCACGATGAAGACCGGCCCGGCACCGATCGCGGCGACGAGCACGCCCGCGACGGCGGGCCCGATGAGGCGAGCGGTCTGGAACGACATTGAGTTGAGCGCCACCGCGTTGGGTAGGTCTTTGTCGCTTACGAGTTCTGAGACAAATGCTTGGCGGGCCGGAGCGTCGATCGCGGTCGCGACTCCGAGCAGGAGTGCGAAGACGTAGACCTGCCACAACTGCACGTGACCCGAGATCACGAGGATGCCGAGCCCGAGAGCGAGAGCAAACTGGCTGAACTGGGTCCACAGCAGCACCGTGCGGCGGTCGAAGCGGTCGGCGATGATTCCCGTGAGTGGCATCAGCAGCAGCATGGGGCCGAACTGCAGCGCCATGGTGAAGCCGAGAGCGGCGGCGTCATAATCGGTCAGGTCGGTGAGCACGATCCAGTCTTGGGCGGTGCGTTGCATCCAGGCACCGGTGTTGGAGACGACAGCACCGATGATCCAGAGGCGATAGTTGAAGAGGCGAAGCGAGCGGAACATTGCGCTCACGAATTGGCCAACTTCAGTAGAACGGGAATGGCGGCGTGCAGGGCGGCATGCTCCTCGGGGCTGAGCCCCTCGAGCTCTGCGGCGAACCAGGCTGCGCGGCGTTGACGGGTCTTGTCTACCAACTCGACTCCGGCATCCGTGGCTTCAATGAGCACTTTGCGGCCGTCGTCTGGCGAGCTGGAGCGGGTGATCAGGCCTTCGTCGCTGAGGCAGTTGACGGTGCGGTTCATCGAGGGCGGGGTGACGTGTTCATGTTCGGCGAGGGCGGCGAGGGTGCTGCCGCCGTGGTGAGTCAGCACGTAGAGAACGGAGAGTTGGCTGTCGCTGAGGGTGTCGTCGTGACGCTGCTGGCGGATGCGACGAGCGATACGCATGAGGGTGATTCGAAGCTCATCGTCTAGTTTGTCTGGCACTTTCGTTAGTTTAGCAAATTAGTCTTGCTAACTAAATGGGAATCTGGCCGACTTTACCCATATTGCTTCGAACTTCACCGCCGTAGAATGGGTGCAGCAAGGAGGCCCAATGCCCAAGTTCACAGTGCCACGAACTGATCACTCCTACACGGATGCCCATGGAGTGACGATTCACTATTACGTGTGGCAGTCGCCCAAAGCCCATGCGGTGCTTCAGCTCACGCACGGCCTCGGCGACCACGCCCGCCGCTACGAATACCTCGCCCAAGCGCTCGTCGCTGCCGGCTACACGGTGTATGCCGACGACCACCGTGGGCACGGTGCAACCGGTCTCGACCAAAACGCGGGCGACGCCAGCAAACTGGGCAAACTCGGCAAGGGCGGCCTGCGGGCGGCGACCGAAAACATCCGCGACCTCACGAAGATTATTCGGGCCGACAACCCCGACCTTCCGTTGGCGCTCCTCGGCCACTCGTGGGGCTCGCTCATGGTGCAAGACGTGCTCAACCACCATTCCACGGAATATGAAGTAGCGGTCCTTACCGGCACCGCCCACCGCACCTTCGCCCACATGAACAGCGGCAACCTCAACGCCAAGCACAAAGACCTCGGCACCACCGGCTACGAATGGCTCAGCCGGGATCCGCAGATCGCCGAAGACTTCGTTCACGACCCGCTGACCTTCTATGCGGATGCCCTCAAACTCTTCGGGCCCGTTGATGGTTTGCGACTGATGGGGCGCCCAGCAAAGCACTTCGCTCGCGACATCCCGATTCTCATCATGATCGGCGACGAAGATTCGCTCGGTGGCGAAGCAAGCATTGAGGCGCTCGCCGCAGACTACGTGGTGCGCTCCAAGCTCACCGACGTTGAGGCCATCGTGTATCCGGGTGCCCGCCACGAAATCTTCAACGAGACCAACAAAGACGACGTCATCACCGACCTCGTGGTGTGGCTCGATGCTCGGCTCAAGCCCGTGCATCCTGATGCGACGCCTCCGGCGCCAGCCCACCCCGAGGCGACCGAACCCAAATAAATGGCATCAATTTTCACTGAGATTCTGAACGGCCGCTCGCCCGGGCGCTTTATCTGGGCGGATGACCGTGTCTTTGCCATTCTCACGATCGAGCCCCGCAAGCCAGGTCATGTGCTCGTGATCCCGCGCCTCGAGGTCGATCGGTGGAGCGAGCTCGACGAAGATCTCGCGATGCATATTTTCCGTGTCGGGCGGCTTATTGGTCTCGCCCAGCGTGACGAGTGGGATGCCGACCGGGTCGGTCTCATGTTCGAGGGTTACCGGGTGCCGCACGCGCACTTGCACGTCTGGCCGTCGTGGAATGTGTATGAATACAGCCACACGGGCATCAACCGTGACCCGGGTGCCGCCGCTCTCGACGAGGCTTTTCAGCGATTGCGAGCCCGCATGATCGAGCACGGTCATGGTGAGTTCGTGCCGCCGCTCGACTGGTCAATTCCGCACGCTGACACTGCCCAGTAGGCTGGATTCAGTACAACTAGACAGGGGTGAGTGATGCACGGCGAATTCAAGGTGCCCGGCGGAAAACTCGTAGTGGTCGATCTCGACGTTGTCGACGACGCCATCACCAACTTCCGGCTCGCCGGCGACTTCTTCCTCGAGCCGGATGACGCTCTCGAAGACATCAACGCCGCCATCAACGGGCTCCCCGCTAACTCTGACGCGAAGACCATCACGGCCGCGATTCAGCAGTCGCTGCCCGAGGGCACCGTCATGCTCGGCTTCTCTGCCGAGTCGGTCGCCACGGCCATCCGCCGTGCACTGCAACGTGCCACGACCTGGAAAGATTACGACTGGCAGATCGTCACCGGGCCGCCTCTCGAACCGCGCATGCAAATGGCGATGGATCAGGTGCTCTCCGAAGAGGTAGCCTCCGGTCGCCGCCAACCCACTCTGCGCATCTGGGAGTGGAACAAGCCCGCCGTTGTCATCGGCAGCTTTCAGTCGCTGCGCAACGAAGTTGACCTTGAGAACGCGAAGAAATTTGGCTTCGAGGTTGTTCGTCGCATCTCGGGTGGTGGCGCCATGTTTATGGAAGCCGGCACCGTCATCACCTACTCGATCTACGCGCCGGTCGAACTCGTGCAGGGCATGACCTTTGCCGACTCGTATGCATTTCTCGACGAGTGGGTCATCATCGCCCTCAAGTCACTCGGCATTGACGCCAGCTACCAACCCCTTAACGACATCGCGAGCCCGACCGGAAAGATCGGCGGGGCAGCCCAGAAGCGTCTCGGGGCGGGTGCTGTGCTGCACCACGTGACCATGAGCTACGACATTGATGGCGAAAAGATGGTGCAGGTGCTGCGCATCGGTCGCGAGAAAATGAGCGACAAGGGCACCAAATCGGCAGCCAAGCGCGTCGACCCGCTGCGCAGCCAGACCGGCATGGAACGTGCCGACATCATCGACGCCATGGTTGCCACCTTCCGAGGGCTGCACGGTCTCACTGAGAGTGAATTGACCAGTGACGAGATCGCTCGTGCTGAAGAACTCGTGACTGAAAAGTTCGGCACCGAAGAATGGTTGCAGCGCGTTCCGTGAACACCACTCTCCGCGGCCTGACCCTCACGCTCACCCTTGCCGCGCTGCTGCTGGGCGGCATCGTGGCGTCGGCCGTGCTCGGGCAACTGCCCGTGAGCGCCGCCGAAGTTGGCGGATCTCTGCTGCGCTCGCTCGGCATCCAGAACGCCTGGGCACCCACCGATTCGATCGTGGAATCCACGCTCTGGGTGGTGCGTTTTCCTCGGATTGCGATGGCCATGGTCGTGGGCGCAGCACTCGCCGTTGCCGGTGCCGTGATGCAAGCTATCTTTGGCAACCCGCTGGCGGAGCCTGGGGTCGTGGGAGTCTCATCCGGTGCCGCTCTGGGCGCCGCGATTGCGATCGTAGTGGGCGTTGCCGCGCTCGGTGACAGTGCGATTGCGCTCTTCGCTTTTGTCGGCGGGCTGCTCGCGACCCTGCTCGTCTACTTCGTGTCGCGGGCCAACGGTCGCACCGAAGTCGTGACGTTGCTCTTGACCGGTATCGCCGTGAACGCCTTCGCTGGCGCAGGCCTCGCGTTCTTGCTGTTCGTCGCCGACTCGGGCAGCCGGGAACAGATCGTGTTTTGGCAACTGGGCTCGCTCAATGGTTCGCGCTGGAGCGAAGTGCTCATTGTCGCGCTCGTCACTGCGATCGGCCTTGTTGCCGCGGTGGTGCTCGCGCGCCCGTTCGACCTGCTCGCGCTGGGGGAGCGCAACGCTCGCCACCTTGGTGTGAACGTTGAGCGCCTCCGCATCGTGTCGATCGTGATCGTCGCTCTACTCACCGGTGTGGCCGTGGCGTTCGTGGGAATCATTGCCTTCGTCGGTCTTGTTGTGCCGCACGCGATGCGCATGGCAATAGGGCCAGCGCACCGCCCACTCATCGTCGCGAGCGCTGTCGGCGGCGCAGTGCTACTCGTGCTCTCCGACCTGCTCGCCCGCTCCGTCGTGCCCGGCGGTGACCTGCCGATCGGTCTCCTCACCTCGCTCGTCGGCGGCCCCTTTTTCTTCTACCTCTTGTTCCGCCAACGCCGCCAGAGCGGAGGGTGGGCATGATTAGTGCACGCAACGTCAGCGTTCGGCTCGACTCTCGCGCCATCCTCGACGACGTCAGTCTTGACGTGGCCCCCGGCGAAGTCCTCGCACTCGTCGGGCCTAACGGTGCCGGAAAGTCGACGCTGCTCTCAGTCTTGAGCGGCGACCGCAAGCCAGACAGCGGAACCGTGACCATTGATGGGCGGGACCTTGGCGGCATCCGACATGCGGAGCTCGCCCGACTGCGTGCCGTGCTCACTCAAGAGAACACGGTGAGTTTTCCGTTTCGAGTGTCTGAAGTCGTCGCCATGGGGCGCAGTCCCTGGTCGCGATCGCTCGAGAGCCGCGACGACGTTGCCGTCGTCAATAACGCGCTAGCCGTGACGGATGT
Organism: Salinibacterium sp. NG22; assembly: GCF_015864925.1. Classification (NCBI taxonomy): domain Bacteria; kingdom Bacillati; phylum Actinomycetota; class Actinomycetes; order Micrococcales; family Microbacteriaceae; genus Salinibacterium; species Salinibacterium sp. NG22. Next base: position 1,933,314 of record NZ_JADYWG010000001.1, read on the forward strand.
TGCCCATCTGGGGGAGCGTCGGTTCACCACGCTCTCCGGCGGCGAAAAGGCGCGCGTCTCGCTCGCGCGGGTTCTCGCTCAGCACACCCCTGTTGTGTTCTTGGATGAGCCGACCGCGGCCCTCGACCTGCGCCACCAAGAAGACGTCATGCGAGTCGCTCGCTCGATAGCTGCCGATGGCCGTGCCGTCGTGGTCGTGCTGCACGACCTGAGCCTCGCCGGCGCCTACTCCGATCGACTCGCCCTTATTGCTCACGGCACTCTCGACGCGATTGGCACTCCCAGCGAAGTGCTCACCGCCGAGCGGGTAGAGCGCGTGTACGGTCTCGCCGTCGACCTGCACGACGTCGGTGGGCATCCGGTAGTCGTCCCCCGTCGCTGACGGCAGCGGCAGGAAGACCGGCCGCGAAGAGTGACTAGCGGCTGAGAAGGTCGCGGTACTCGGGGTGATCGGTGATGAACTTATCGATGAATTCGCACTTCGCGACGACGCGGGTTTCGCTTTCGGCACGCACCAGATTGAGGGCACCGCGGGCTAGTTCGCTGCCGCGACCTCGGCCCCGAAATTTGGGATCAATCTCGGTGTGCACAAAAACGATCTGATCGTCGCGCAGTTGGTAGTCGGCGAGCCCGGCCTGCACGCCATCGACAAGCAACTCGTACCGGTGCATTGCAGGGTCGTGGATAACTTCGCTGGCCATTCTCAAAGCCTAGTCGCGGTGTCTCTGCTGGGGATGTGTTCTGCGGCGCGTCAAAGCATGGGAATAGTATCGATGGGTGTCTGATTCTCCTCCCCCCAAATCCGGCGGGTCACGCCGGCGATTGATCATCATTGCCGTCTCAGGCTTTGTGCTGATCGTTATCGCCGCAGTGGCTTCGTTTGTCGCGCTTGAGCCCAGTCCCGAGCCAGTTGCGACCGCAACCCGCACGCCGACACCGACTCCCACGCCCACCCCGACGCCGACACCTACCCCCACGCCCACGTTCGACAAAGCTCAGTTCTCCAACGACGACGCGACCAGCCTCTGGGTCGTCGCGAACAAGTTGCGTCCGCTCAACCCGCAAACCTACGAACCAAACCTCGTGTTCGTCGATGTCGCGTATGCATACGAGCCGTATCTGACGCCGGATGCCGCAGCCGCAGTGGTCGAGATGTTCACCGCGTTCAACGCCGAAACCGGGCTCCAGATGCAGTCGCAGAGCTCGTACCGCAGCTACTGGTCGCAAGAGAGCGTGTACGCGGGATGGGTATCGAGCCTCGGTCAGGAGGCAGCTGACCTCACGAGCGCGCGACCAGGACACAGCGAACACCAAACCGGTCTCTCGATTGACGTGAGCGCGTTGCCTGCGAATTGCACCCTCGATCAGTGCTTTGGTGACACTCCGCAGGGGCAATGGCTGGCGGCAAATGGGTGGAAGTACGGCTTCACTGTCCGCTATCCCGAGGGAAAAACCGACATCACCGGTTACGAGTACGAGCCATGGCACATGCGCTACGTGGGCAAGGAACTTGCCGCTGAACTTCACAGCACGGGCATCCAAACGCTCGAAGAGTTCTTTGGGCTGCCTGCCGCACCGAACTATGGCTAGCCGCTGGCACCCTAAACTCGTGTCATGACTTCGACGCCGCACCCCGACACTGTGAGCTACAGCTACCTCGGGCCTGCCGGAACCTTTACGGAGGCCGCCCTTAAGCAGGTTCCCGAAGCGGTGGGTGCCCACTGGAAGAGCGTCAACAATGTTGGCGAAGCTCTCGACGATGTCACTAATGGCCGCAGCACTGCCGCGATGATCGCGATCGAAAACTCCATCGATGGTGGCGTCAGTGTGACTCAGGATGCGTTGACCACCACCCCCAATCTGCGGATCTTGGGCGAATACTTGGTTCCCGTGAATTTCGTGCTCGTGGCCCGGCCGGGAACAGCGCTCGCCGACGTGACCACCGTCAACGCGCATCCGGTCGCCTATGGGCAAACTCGGCGCTGGCTCGACGCAGAGTTGCCGCAACACGGCTACATTCCCGCGAGCTCTAATGTTGCTGCCGCGGCATCGTTGCTGGAAAACAGCATTGCGGATGCCGCAGTCGCCCCGCCCGGCATCACCGAGCACTACCCGCTCGAGGTTCTCGCCGAGAACATTGCCAACAATCAGAATTCTGTGACGCGCTTTGTGCTGGTCTCGTCGAACACCGAACTGCCTGAGCCGACCGGCGCTGACAAGACGAGTGTGATCGTCGAACTCCCCGACAACGCTCCTGGTCGCTTGCTCGAAATGCTTGAGCAGTTTGCGACGCGCGGCGTCAACATGAGTTTGATTGAGTCGCGACCGATTGGTGACGAGCTCGGTCGCTACCGTTTTGTCATCGACCTTGAAGGGCACATCCTCGATGAACGAGTGGCAGATGCCCTACTCGGTCTCAAGCGCTTCAGCCCGAACGTGATTTTCTTGGGCAGCTACCCGCGGGCCGACAAGCTCGCCACCACGGTGACGCCGCGCTATGGCAACGACGTCTTTGTGGAGGCGCGTGATTGGTTGCGGGCCATCACCGCCCGTGAGCCTTCGGCTACTCGCGAGCCGTAGCCTTCTTGCTGAGCGCTTTGGCTTGAGCGGTCGTGCGTGCGGTTGTCCGGGCAGTCGCGCGGGCGTGTGTTCGCGCCTGCGATTGAGCTTTGGAGTGCGCCCTCACTTCGGCACGGGTGTGCACCTTCGGTACCCGCATGATGAGGGCGCCGGGTTCAACCCACGCGTGCACTGACTTGGCGAGCCCGAAGTCGTCTCCGTCGAGCTGGAACTCTTCGGGGGTGTCGACAATCATGTTGAGGTCACTGCCCTTGGCGTAGCGAACGTCGCGCACGTCTTTCGAGAGGTCGATGATGCGGCGGCCGATGACGCTCTTGCGCAGCACACCGTTCTCCCACGCGATCTTGTTCCAAATGTTGAGCCAACCAAAGCGGCCGCGGGGCACGAGGGCTGCCATGTCGAGGATGCCGTCGTCGGGTTGGGCTTCCGGCAGCAGAAGCAGCCCGCCGGGCAGTGATCCGCAGTTGCCGATAATCACGGTGTGGGCGCTGAGCGAGCGGTTGGGGCCGCCATCCACGCTGTACCGCAGTTTTACGGGCCTCAGTTCGGGGATGGATCGTGCGATGCCGTCGACATACGCCAACCAGCCGACAGCTTTCTTCAGCTTCGTGCTCGTGTTCTTAATCATCCTGGCGTCGAGCCCGAGGCCGGCCATTACCAAGAAAGCGTGCTTTTCGTGGTCGTTGTTGTCGCGCACGATCTCGACCATGCCGAGGTCGATGGCGTGGTCGGCGCCGTGGAAGGCCAGTTCGATGCTGTCGCGGATGCTGTTCGTCGGAAGCTCAAGGTTGCGGGCGAGGAGGTTGCCAGTGCCTGCCGAGACGACAGCCATCGCGACTCCGCTGCCGCCCAGGGCCTCGGCCACAGCGCGCACGGTGCCATCGCCGCCTGCCGCGATGACGACAGTGGCTCCCCGTCGGATGGCGCTGCCAGTGACGTTTTGGCCGGCATCCTTCACGGTCGTAGAGAACCAGATCGGCGCTGCCCAGTCGGCTGCCTTTGCGGCAGCAGTGACCATCTTCTTGAGCTTCGCAAGATCGACCTTGATGGGGTTGTAAACAACCGCAACTTTAGGTTTTGAGTTTCGAGGGGTGGGCACAGATAAACGCTACGCCATGAATCGGTAGGCTGTAGGGGTGATTGACCCCCAAATTCTTAGAGAAAACCCTGAAGCCGTGCGGCAGTCGCAAATCGCGCGCGGAGCTTCGGTCCAGTTGGTCGACGACGCTATTGCCGCCGACCAGAAGCGTCGCGCCAGCATTGGCGAATTCGAGGCATTGCGGGCCGAGCAAAATAGCTTCGGCAAGAAGGTCGCTCAGGCGCCATCCGAGGAGAAGAAGGCACTCGTCGCTGAGGCGCAGAAGCTGGCCGCTCGGGTAAAGGCCGCTCAGGTGGTTTCGACTGAGGCGGAGGCTGAGTTCACTCGCATCGTCGGTTCTCTCGGCAACATCGCTGTCGAAGGCGTGCCTGTCGGTGGCGAGGATGACTGGGAGCTCGTGCGCGAAGTGGGCACTCCCGCAACCTTCGACTTTGAGCCCCGCGACCACGCCGATCTCGGCGAAATCTTGGGAGCCATCGACATTCCCCGTGGCGTGAAGGTTTCGGGCAGCCGGTTCTACTTCCTCAAGGGTGTTGGAGCGCGCCTCGAAATCGGCCTCATGAACATGGCCCTCGATCGCGCTATCGCTGGCGACTTCATCCCGCTCATCACGCCAACGCTGGTGCGCCCAGAAATGATGGCCGGCACCGGGTTCTTGGGTGAGCACTCCGACGAGATTTACTACTTGCCCGCCGACGACTTGTACCTCACGGGTACGAGTGAAGTGGCGCTCGCCGGGTACCACTCTGATGAGATCCTCGATCTGTCGAAGGGTCCGCTGCGCTACGCCGGTTGGTCAACCTGTTACCGCCGCGAGGCCGGTTCTGCGGGCAAAGACAACCGCGGCATTCTGCGCGTGCACCAGTTCAACAAGCTCGAGATGTTCAGCTACGTGCTGCCCGAGAATGCTCAGGCCGAGCACGAACGGCTGCTGTCGTTCCAAGAGTCGATGCTGCAGGCGTGCGAGCTCAGCTACCGCGTGATTGATGTTGCCGGTGGCGACCTCGGTTCGAGTGCTGCTCGCAAGTACGACATCGAGGCCTGGGTTCCCACGCAGGGCACCTATCGCGAACTCACTTCCACCTCGAACTGCACGACGTACCAGGCGCGCCGTCTCGACACCCGCTATCGCACCGAGTCGGGCAAGACTGCCCCGGTAGCGACCATCAACGGAACTCTTGCAACCACCCGCTGGCTGGTTGCCATTCTTGAAACCCACCAACAGTCCGACGGGTCGGTCGTGGTGCCGCAAGCACTTCGCCCGTACCTGGGCGGCCTTGAGATTTTGGAGCCAATCGCGTGACAACCGCAGCACAGGATGACCGCTGGATGATCGCACTCGACATCGACGGCACTGTGCTGCTCGAGTCGGGCGAGATGAACGACTCCGTGATTGCGGCGGTCGCGAAGGTTCGGGATGCCGGCCACGAAGTCATGTTGGCCACCGGTCGTTCGGTCGCCATGACGTTGCCGATTCTGCACAAGTTGGGCCTGAAGCCGCAGTACGTGGTCTGCTCCAACGGGGCGATCACGCTCAAGCGCGACCCGCTGGGCGAGGGCGGCTACGCTCGCGAATTTGTGGAGATGTTCAACCCCCAAGAGGTGCTCACGAGCATCAAGAAGCATTTGGGGTCGGCGAACTATGCGGTCGAGGATGCGACGGGCAAGTTCTTCGTCAACGGCAAGTTCCCCGATGGCGCCCTCGGTGCCATCAGCGAAGATGTGGCCTTCGAGGAGCTCGTGAAGGTGCAGGCCACGCGTGTTGTTGTCATTTCTCCGCAGCACCAGGTTGACGATTTCCTCTCGGTTGTCGAGAAGATGGGCCTTCACAAGGTCAGCTATAACGTCGGCTGGACGGCCTGGCTCGACATCGCGCCCGATGGGGTCAACAAGTCGACGGCGCTCGAAAATGTGCGTTCGCGTCTTGGCATCCCGCGCACGCGAGTGCTCGCTATGGGCGATGGTCGCAACGACATCGACATGCTCGAATGGGCATCACGTCACGGCCGCGGCGTCGCGATGGGGCAGGCTCCGGATGACGTGCGTGCGGTCGCCAACGAGGTCACCGAGAGTGATGTCAACGACGGTGCCGCGCTCATTCTTGCCGCGTTCGACGCGTAACGCGCCGGTTTAGCCGAGCCCGAGCCCGAACGCCGGGCCCGGCCAAACCACCCTTTTCTGCGCTGAACCCCTTCGGCGCAGAACTCTGTTAGAGCTCGCTGAGCGCTTCGTCGTAGATCGCCATGGCCCGAGCAACTTCCTCGGGAGTCACGACGGCCGGCGGTACGACGTGGATGCGGTTGTCGGCGATAAACGGCAGCAGCCCGCGCTTGACGAGCGCGCCCTTGATCTTGCCCATGTCTGCGGCGCTCAGCGGTTCGCGGGTCTCACGATTCGCGACGAGCTCGAGGGCCCAGAAGACTCCGCTTCCACGAACATCGCCGATGCAGTCGTGCTTCTCGGCGAGAGCGGCAAGGCCGGGGCCAATGTGTTCGCGACCGATCATGGCTGCATTCTCGATGATGTCTTCCTCTTCCATCGCGGTGATGGAGGCGACGATGGAGGCGGCAGCGAGCGGGTGGCCCGAGTAGGTGAGGCCGCCGGGGAAGACGCGCTCGTCGAAGGTTGCGGCGATCTCGTCGGAGATGATGACGCCACCGACGGGCACGTAGCCGGAGTTGACACCCTTGGCGAAGGTGATGAGGTCGGGCTTGACGTCGAATGCTTCGAACGCGAACCAGTTTCCGGTGCGGCCGAAACCAACCATGACCTCGTCGAGGATCAGCAGGATGCCGTACTTGTCGGCGATGGCGCGAACGCCAGCCATGTAGCCGGGCGGCGGGGTCAGCACGCCGGCAGTACCGGGGATGCTCTCGAGCAGGATCGCGGCGATTGACTCTGCACCCTCAGCTTGGATGGTGCGCTCAAGGTGGTGCAGGGCGCGCTCGGATTCTTGTTTGGGGGAGTCCGACCAGAATTCGGAGCGGTACTCGTAGGGCCCAAACACGTGCACGTGGGCGCGCGCGTATTCGTTGGGGATACGGCGCCAGTCGCCAGTAGCGACGACGGCTGATCCGGTGTTGCCGTGGTACGAGCGGTAGCGCGAGATGATCTTGTCGCGACCAGTGTGCAGGCGGGCCATGCGCATGGCGTTCTCGTTGGCATCCGCTCCACCGTTGGTGAAGAAGACCTTGTTCATGCCTTCGGGTGCGTGGTCGGTGATCTTGCGGGCTGCTTCACCGCGGATGTTGATGGCGTGTGCCGGGGCGACGGTGGCCATGATGTCGGCTTGTGCCTTGATGCCGGCGATGACGGCCGGGTGCTGGTGGCCGATGTTGATGTTGACGAGTTGGCTCGAGAAGTCGAGGTACTCGTTTCCTTCGTCGTCCCAGACCATGCTTCCGAGGCCGCCTTCGAGCACGAGCGGTTTGAGCGCGCCCTGTGCCGACCAGGAATGGAATACGTGGGCGCGATCGAGCGCGACAGTGTCGGCGTTGCTGTGCTGGGGTGTTGCGGGCGCGGAGTTCATAGGGCACCTTTCATGACGGAGCTGATGTCTCCACTATCGTCCGCCCGCAATCGCCTGTGGCTGCCAATATGTATATCGTTGGGGCAATAGTTCGACATAATGTGAAAACAGGGCGATGAGTGGAGAACCGGATGCTCCCGACGATTGAATGGCTGCTCACGAAGCGCACGCTGCGGCTCAGTGTGCTCGAGACCGGCGCCCCTACGCAGTCCCGCGAGAGCCTGATCGCCAACACCGCGCTCGCGTCGCGAATGACCGCTCCTATTACGTGGGTGCACAGCTCCGATCTCGATGACCCGACGCCGTTCCTCAGCCGTGGCAACGTCTTGCTCACCGATGGCGCGCAGTTCGGTTTTGGTGCGGATGCTGAACGTTACGACTACGACTCTTATGTGGCGCGTCTCATCGAGGCCGGTCTTGTGGGGCTCGGCTTCGCGACTCACTTTCTGCATCAGGGAATGCCGACCGGGCTTGCTGCAGCGTGCGCGCGGGCTGGCTTCCCTCTCATCGACGTTCCGGATCGCGTTCCTTTTATTGCGGTCATCCGCGAGGTGGCCGACCAGATCGCGGCCGAGCGCAGCCGTCGAATGGCCTGGTCGATTGCCGCGCACAAGGCGATCTCGTATGCCGCCCTCAAGCCCACGGGCCTGCGGTCAACCCTCATCGAGCTTGAGCGCCAGCTTTCCTGCTGGGTGGGGCTCTTCGATGCGACTGGTCATCCGGTTCCTGTTCCGGGGCAGCAGCGATCTGGCGATCGTTTTGCGCAGCCGGTGCGGGATGAGGTGGCGCGGGCGCTGCGCAAGGGCAGCCGGTCATCCACGGCTCTCACTCTCGATTCGGGTCAGGTGACGATCCAGACCCTCGGCCAAAATGGAGAGTTGCGTGGAGCGCTCGCCCTCGGACGTGGAGTGCCGCTTGACCGTGCCGAGAATGAACTGGTGACGAGCGTGATCGCGATGGCAACGCTCGCTCTGGAACAAAACCGCACTCTGGATGCAACACGCGGGCAGCTGAGGTCGTCGTTGTTGGAACTGGTGCTTGCCGGCAACCTTGGCGCAGCGCGGGCAATCGCGGGCGAAGTCTGGGGAGCATTTCCGCTGGAACCGCTGAGCGTCGTGGTGATTGCGCGGCAAACCCAGAGCCATTTCGTGCTCGATGCGCTCGATGTACTGGCCCTCGACGCTGACGGTCGTGCCTTCTTCGCTGTCCGTGGCGATGTGATTGTGGTGCTCGTCGAGGCTGCAGCTCAGCGGACAGCTGGCAGGCCCGCTGAACAGACCGACGTGCAGCGCGAGGTGGAACAACTCATCACCGACCACGATCTCGCAGCGGGCAGTGCCGCGGCCACCGACTACGCGGCCTTGACCGTAGCGCTCGGGCAGGCATCCAGTGCTCTCCACTCCCGCGGTGGCCGTGCTGGCCTCACCGATTTCGCCGAAATTGCGGACACCGGGATGCTCGGGGTGCTGCAGTCTGCTGGTGCTGAGCGGGTGGCGCACCGGGTCCTCACGCCGCTCACCAATTTCGATGCTGAGCAGGGGGCTGCCCTCGTGGAGACGTTGCTGTCCTGGTTTGCGAACGATTGTTCGTGGGGTGCGACCGCGGCGAAGCTCGGTGTTCACCGGCATACGGTGCGCTCGCGCATCGACCAGGCGGCGAGCATCCTGAATCTCGATCTGGAGTCATTCGAGGGACGACTTGAGGTGTGGGCGGCGCTTCGGTTGCGCGAGTAGACCTCTCTACCCCCATTTCGAGCCTTCTAGCCTGCCATTCAGGTACGCATTGCGGGCATCAGATACACTCTGAACTTGCGTCACGCAAGGAGGGCTGTCCGAGCGGCCGATGGAGCCAGTCTTGAAAACTGGTGGGCAGAAATGTCTCGTGGGTTCGAATCCCACGCCCTCCGCTCTGCGTGTCATGTTTTGTTTCCGGTAATAGAAAGGGGAGTGCGATGAGTGAACTTCGTCCGCGCTCAGAGTTGCGTTCGCGCTCTGTCGACCGCACTGACTCTAAGAAAAAGCCCGAAGTGCAAGGCCTGGCACGTCACGGTCGGTTGAAGAAACCGGGACCGTGGGGTTCGATTGCCAAGGTCGTTGCTGCAACGCTCGCCGTCCTTTTGGTGAGTGGCGCGGCCGTAGGAGCCGTTGCCTTCGACAGCATTTACGGTCAGCGCGACACTGTTGCGCTCATTGGTGAGACCGAAGGCCCACCGCCTCAGATCGGCAGCTTTGAGGGTGGCTTCAACATTCTCATTGCGGGTAGCGACACGCGTGCAGATCAGGGCGGAATCGGCGGAACAGTTGAGGACGCTTCTGGCGAACTCAATGACGTCAACATGATTTTGCACGTTGCCGAAGACCGACAGTCTGCCGTGGCCATTAGCTTCCCGCGCGACATGGTGATGGGCATCCCTGAGTGCCCGAGTCTCGACGGCGACTACAACAAGTACTACTCAACTGAGCCCCTCAATACAGCGCTCTCGTATGGTGGCCTTCCGTGCGTAGTTCTGACACTTTCTGAATTCACCGGCCTCGATATCCAGTTCGCCGGAATCATCACCTTCGACGGCGTTATTGAGATGACGAACGCTATCGGTGGCGTTGACGTCTGTGTGGATGGGCCTCTCGTCGACCCGTACACCGGGATCGATCTTCCCAAGGCGGGCACGTACAACCTCAAGGGTTGGAAGGCTCTCGCATTCTTGCGTTCACGTCACGGCGTTGGCGACGGTAGTGACTTGACCCGCATCAGCTCGCAGCAGGTCTACCTCTCCTCGCTCGTGCGCACACTCAAGAGTTCAGACACTCTCAGCGACTACAAGAAGCTGTACAACCTCGCCGATGCTGCCATCACCAACATGCAGCTCTCGAACAGTCTCGCGGATGTTCCGACCATGGTGTCGATCGCTCTCGCGCTGAAAGACATTCCCCTCGAACGCGTTCAGTTCGTGCAGTACCCAGGCGGCACTGGCGGAACGGGCGTGTACTCGGGCAAGGTTCAGCCCAACGAGTACCTGGGCAACCAGATGATGGAATTCATCGCTGCCGACCAACCGTTCAGCCTTGAAGAAGCCGGCGACGGTGTTGGCGCGATCCTCGACCCCAACGCTCCTGTTGCCGAGGCCACGCCAGAGCCGACCGACGGCGCTACGGCGGCACCGGTTGAGGAAGATCTTCCCGTGCTCGACATCCGTGGTCAGAACGCTGCCGACTACACCTGCTCGGTAACCAACAACTACTAAATCAGTCGATTTGTGGCTCGGTTCGTCGTTCCGCTCATGAGCGGTTATGATTGCTGAGTACGTCTGGAGACGTCGCATAGTCCGGCCTAGTGCACCACCCTGCTAAGGTGGAGTACCCGTAAGGGTACCGAGAGTTCAAATCTCTCCGTCTCCGCTCTGCGAAGAAAACCCTTGATTTTTCAAGGGTTTTCTTGCGTTAAGCGCCACCACATTTTTGCCAGCGTGAAGGGACCTCGTGGAGACCTACACTGTCGCCGAAGCCGTCGCGCGAATTGGCGTTCTTGCCCAGCGCGACACAACCGTGCCCTTTCTGCTCGGCATGGTCGGGCCGCCGGGCGCGGGCAAATCCACTTTCGTTGAACAACTCGCGGCGCCCATCCTCCCGATGGACGGTTACCACTTCGCCAATGAACACCTTGACCGACTAGGTCTTCGTTCGCGCAAGGGTGCCCCTGACACTTTCGATGCCGCGGGCTTCGCCTCAACATTGCGCCGGCTGCGTTCGGGCGAGACTGTCGTCGCTCCGCGGTTCGATCGCGACCTCGATGCTTCAATTGCTGGCTCGATCCTTCTCCCCGGTGATGCCCCGTTGATCGTGACGGAAGGTAACTACCTTCTCCACGACCAAGACGGCTGGGGTGCGATTCGACCGCTACTCGACGAGGTTTGGTATCTCGACATCGACGATGATCTGCGTCGAGACAGGCTCATCGCTCGCCACCGACGCTACGGGCGGTCGGCGACGGATGCGGCCCGCTGGGTTGCCGACGTCGACGAACCCAATGCCGTGCTCATCCGCACGACGCGTGACCGAGCCGACGCCGTCGTCACGGCAACGTAAAGGCTGGCTGGCGCCGTCGCATCCACAGGCTAGGCTCGGGCGTTATGGCAACTGGCGCAACGATCCACACCTTCACGGTGCAACTGGCAGATGTGGATCGCGGTGTCTACGACGACTTCACGCTTCGCGTGGCACGGCATCCCTCTGAAACCGATCTGTACATGATTACTCGGGTTCTCGCGTACTGCCTCGAGTATGAAGAGGGCATCGTGTTTAGCGAGGGAGTCTCATCGACCGATGAACCTGCGGTGCTCGTGCGCGATCTCACCGGCACGATTACGGCCTGGATTGAAATCGGGGCACCGGATGCTGCGCGACTTCACTACGGCAGCAAGCTGGCCGACAGGGTCGCCATCTACACGCACCGCGACCCGGTGAAGGTTGCTGCTCCCTGGGCGGGCAAGAAGATCCACAACGCAAGCGAGATCGTCTTCCGCAGCTTTGATCCCGGTTTCATCGAGGATGCTGTGGCCGCTCTCGAACGACGCAACGCCGTCACCCTGTCGGTGACGGAGGGGCAACTCTATTTGGAACTCAACGGCACGACGGTGAGTTCGGCGCTGCACACCCACGACGTCGAATAAATAGACGTTCACGACATGGCGGAATGAATGCGGCCCACCACTATGTTGGTCTAGAAGATGACTATTCTGCCGCGCACCCAGCCTCCTGCCCTTTCGCTGCCCCTCGCGCGAGGCGGCACCATTGAGGATCTCGCGCTCGGCACGGGCGTTGACGGGCGCTTCACTCTCATCATTTTCTACCGCGGCTTGCACTGCCCGGTGTGCCGCAAGCAGCTTCGCGAACTTGACGACAACATGGATGCGCTGCATGAAGCCGGGGTGGGTCGCGTCGTGGCCATCAGCATGGACACCCTCAAGCGCGCCACGATATCGATCGAGGATTGGGAACTCAGTCGGCTTCCGATTGCTTATGGGTTGAGCGAAGAGCAGGCTCGCGAGTGGGGTCTCTTCCTCTCGAGCGGATTCAAGAAGGGCGAACCGGAGCTGTTTAGCGAGCCGGGCATGTTCATCCTTGACGCCGACAACACCGTGTTCTGGAGTACTGTTTCCAGCATGCCTTTCGGTCGGATGCCCGTGAAGGCCATCATTCATGGTCTCGAGTACGTCACCGAGACCGATTATCCCGCGCGCGGAACGGTAGCGCCCGCGCGCGGAACGGTAGCGCCCGCGCACTGAGTCGTGCACGCCTCGTTCGGCGAAAGTTTTTCACAATTACCCGCGTGTCCCCCTGATGGGGGTAGACAGAGGGGTGTTTCTCGCCATAAGGTCGATGCTGAATCGTTATTCAGTAGTGCGTGTAGGGCTGTCGAAACCTAGTCGGCAGCAGCGTGCGTGAGCCCGACGAAGGACTTTGGCGTGAATCCTCCTGTAGATCCCGACGTACGTCCGCGAGGTGACGGCGAGGCTCTACTCGCTCGCCGCATGATCATCACGAGTGGTGTCGCAGCGCTTGCCGCTGTGGGCGCGGCCGCGGCGAGCAGCGCCGCATTCGGCCCCGCGAGCACAATCTCGCTGCTTCCCGACGGGGCGAGCCCTCCCGTCACGCCTCCGTCGACAGGATCTGCTCCCCGCAACACTCCGGTGCCGACCACTCCGACGCCGAGCGCGACATCCACGAAACCGCCGGCCACGAAGAACCCGACCGGGGGCACGAACCCACCCGCGACTCAAGACCCGCGCTCACCGGCAACGGCAAACCCGCCGGCCGACCGCGACCAGAGTTACGCAAACCCGGGTGCGGGAACGGGCGCAACCCCTCGTGCCGACACGCCATCGGCCGCGAAGCCAGCGACCAAGCCAACCCCGCAGAAGGGTTCAACGGCTCCCGAGTTCGTCTCCACCGGCGTTGCAGACAACGACCAAACCCACGCCCATCTACTGGCGCGTGCGACGTTTGGCCCCCGCAGCAGCGACTTCGTGGATGTGTCAACCATGGGTATCGACAAATGGTTGGGTGCCCAGCTCGCTCCGGCATCCATCGCAGACCCGGATGGCGATGCCGCGTGGGCTGCCTTCCCGCTGGCAAAGTCGTCCACCGCTAAAGTGCGCTCGTCCGTTAAGCAGTACAGCTGGGATGCCGCACGACAGACGGGTCAAGCAACCCTGGCTGCTCAGGTCTTCAGCAAGCGCCAGCTCTTCGAGGTTGTTGTTGACGTGTTCTCGAACCTGCTCAATGTCACAACTCCGTCGGACAGCGTCTGGGCTACCGGTCCCGACTATGCGAACTCGGTTATCCGGGCGAACGCTCTCGGCAGCTACGCCGCCATGTTGCACGCGGCGATGCGGCACCCCGCCATGTTGACCTATCTCAACAACGAGAAGTCGAACAAGGTAAACGTCAACGAGAACCTCGGTCGTGAGCTGCTGGAGCTGCACACGCTGGGGGTCGCCTCCGGTTACACCGAGGGCGATGTGCGCAACAGCGCCATGATCCTCTCGGGCCGCGGCATTGATTACGAGACCGGCGAATTTCGCTATCGCGCAGACCGTCACTATGTCGGCCCCGTAGCCACCTCGTTCTTTGCCGACGAGAACGCGACCGCTGAAGGTGGGCTCGACATGGGCGACCGTTATGTGAGTGTGCTGGCGCACCATCCGGCAACAGCAGCAACGGTTGTCAGAAAACTCGCGGTTCGTTTCGTCTCGGATTCACCGCCCCAGGCTCTGCTCGACCGTCTGGCTCAGACGTACCTCGACAATGACACCGCGATCCTTCCGGTGCTCAAGCAGCTTTTCGCCAGCAACGAGTTCTGGTCGGCAATCGGCGAGAAGGCACGGCGTCCGCTCGAAGATGCGGTGGGCTCGGCTCGTGCCGTTGGTGCCAAGCCCAGCGACAAGCTCGCCGATGGTGCCAAGAACCTTTACTGGGTTCTGCAGAATCTTGGCCACGCGCCGCTCACGTGGACCCCACCTAACGGATTCCCCGACGTCACGGGAGCGTGGCTTTCTGCCAGCCAGACGGTCTCGCGCTGGAATCTGCACCGGAGCCTGACCGGTGGCTGGATGAAGGGGCTTACTCCGCCAGCCAAGCTCAGTGAAGAATTGGCTCCCACCGTGGGCCAGTCGAACTCTCAATGGATCGACAGCATTGCTCAGCACATGATCGGCCGTCCGCTGAGCGACACCCATCGTGCGGTGCTGCTGTCCTATCTCGGTGCCGATGGTTCGGCCGAGGCCGAGGCGGGCGATGCGTGGCAAGTTCCGGCTCTCGCGGCGCTCGTGCTCGACTCGCCCTATTTTCAATTGCGCTAATCAACCGCGCTAATCAACCGCGCTGACCCGCATTACCCTCCCCAGTAGCTCGAACCCGACTCGAGAAAGAACCTCCTAATGACCGAGACCCGTTTCCTCCACCCTGACTGCCCCGACTGGCGACAGCTGGGGCCAACCGACTTAGATTCCGCGGTGCGAGCCCATAGCGAAATCGTGGTGGCCGAAGAGGCGGCCCGACGCGAGTTGTGGTCGAAAGGCTTCACTCGACGACGGATGTTGCAGGGCGGGCTTATGGCCGGAGTCGCGGCCATCGGCTCCCAGATTGTCACCACGCAGGCGTCCTACGCGGCCCCCGGCTCGCCAGACACGGGCGCACTCATCGTGATCTTCCTCCGCGGAGGAATGGACGGCCTCTCCGTGCTCGTTCCGGCAACCGACGCCGACCTCTTGAAGGCGCGCCCCGGTATTGCCGTTAAGGAGAATTCGGGATTGATCCCGTTCGAACGCGGCTTCGGACTACACCCGGCGTTGTCTGCTTTGAAGCCAATGTTGGCTCAAGGCAAGATCGCTGCCGTGCCAGCGATTGGCACCCCCGATCTGTCCCGCAGCCATTTTCAGGCGCAAGATTGCCTCGAACGCGGTGGCTCCGCTGGTAGCGCTTCGCAGACAGGGTGGCTCAACCGCGCGCTTGAGCAGAGTGGCCCAGGAACGACCTGGCGCGGGGTGGGGGCGAGCGATCGACTTGCTCGCTCTCTCGTGGGTGGTTCGAATGCGCTGGTCGTTCCCGACCTTGAACGCATGGCGATCGACGTGGATGACTCGCTACTCGAGCCCACTCGCACGGCCCTTGCAAGCCTCTACACCGGGCTGGATCATCCCATCGCGCAGCAGGCCAACCTCGCCTTGAGCGCCTCCAGCGAAGCATCCGAAATTGCAGCGTCCGCTGGTGATGCGAAAGCGCGTGGCTATGGGGACGACAACTTCTCTAGCGATCTTGCGACCTTGGCCAGTCTCATCCGGGCGAACGTGGGACTTCGAGTTGGCACGTTGGACCTCGGTGGCTGGGACATGCACACCGACATCGGCACGCCAGACAAGGGCGACATGCACGACATGCTCAGCGCTGTGGGCAACGGTCTCGCCGCGTTCTTCGCTGACCTTGGTCCGAAGGCTGACACCACCACGGTGGTGCTCATGAGTGAGTTTGGTCGTCGTGTCGGTCAGAACGACAGCTCAGGTGTTGACCACGGTCACGGCGGCCTTGCCATGGTGCTCGGCGGTGGCGTCACCGGTGGCGTGCACGGCAAGTGGGAGGGCCTCGGTGCCGATGTGCTCGATCACGGCGACGTTCCCGGCAGCAACGACTTCCGCGATCTTCTGGGCGAGGTCGTCATGAACCGCCTTGATCTCAGCGCGGCCGATGCCAGCATCATCTTCCCCGAATGGAAGGTGTCGCCGATAGGGGTCATGGCCTAACGCAGCCCCGTGCTCGCGACAGGCACAGTATTATCGCGGGGATGACTACTTTCTCTCGACGAGGTTTGCACGGGCACGTTGTTGATGTGCTCGGCCGTCGCATTATGCGCGGTGAACTGGCGTCGGGAGACATCATCGATCCGGACGCGCTGCTCACCGAGTTTCAGGTCAGCCGCACGGTAATCCGCGAAGCCCTCAAGGTGCTCACGACGAAGGGGCTTGTGGACGCGCGGCCGCGCCTCGGTACCTTCGTCACCGCGCGGGAACGCTGGCAGCTACTCGACCGCGACGTCATGACGTGGCGCTCGGAAGGAATGCCCGACCCGCTGCTCGTGCTCGAACTCAGCGAAGTGCGGCAAGTGCTCGAGCCCGCGGCGGCTCGACTGGCTGCCGTTCGCCGCAGCGACGAACAGTGTGCCGAGATCGAAGCAGCGATGACGGCGTTGGCCGCGACCTTCGAGAGCACCGAAGTGACGTCACACGTAGCAGCGGACTTGGCTTTTCATCGGGCGATCTTGGCGGCATCCGGCAACGAACTGTTGGCTCGCTTTGAGGTTGTGCTCGAACCCGCGCTGCATGCCCGCAACGAGCTTGCGTTTGAGAACGAAACAACAACCCAATTTTTGGATGACCATCGCGCAGTGGTGACGGCGATTGTCGCGCAGGATGCCGAGGCAGCCCACACCGCGATGAAGCTGCTGATGGACCAGTCGAACCTCGATTCGCACACGATCGTGAGCAAAGACCCGACCGGCGCCGCGCTCGTCGCCAACCGCAAGCAGGCTCTCTAGTGGCGGCCCGTACGGTGCTCATCACGGGCGCAGCCCACGGTATCGGTGCCGCTGCTGCACGCCTCTTCGCTGCCTCCGGCGACGATGTTGTCGTCACCGATATTGACGTGGATGCCGCTGCCGCGGTTGCCGCCGAGATCGTCGCGGCCGGTGGCGCCGCCACCGCCCATCGCCTCGACGTCGCAGACTCCGAGCACTGGCAGGAGCTCTCGCGTGAGCTGCGCACCGCGAATCGCCCGCCCGCCGTCATCGTGAATAACGCGTTTTTCCAAGTCGCGGGAATCGCACACGAACAGAGCGAAGACAACTGGAATCAGCAGCTCTCGGTGACGCTGTCATCCGTCTACCGCGCAATGCGCACTTTCCACGACACTCTCACCGAAGCCAAGGGCAGCATGGTCAATGTGTCGAGCGTGCACGGGGTGCTGTCCTGGGCCGAGCAGCCTGCTTACGGTGCGGCGAAGGGCGGGCTCATTTCGCTCACCCGTCAGCTATCACTGGATTATGCCCCGCACGTGCGCGTGAACGTCGTTCTTCCGGGATCGATCGAGACTCGGCAGTGGGATCACCAAACCCCTGAAGCGCAAGAGTTGGCGCGACGCCAGGCCACCCTGCAGCGGCTGGGTAAACCTGAAGAAGTCGCGTCGGTCATCCAATTTCTGGCTGGCGACGGTGCCTCGTACATCACGGGCGCTTCGCTCGTTGTCGACGGCGGCATGACAACGACGCTCGGCGCTTAGCGGGCACTCGCGGCCGCGCGCTCGGCTATCGCTGGCGTTGCCGACCGGTTACCACTCGGCGAGCGACCCATCATCGTGACGCCACACGGGGGAGCGCCACTGGTGCCCGATCTTGTCGGCGGCACGCACGGCAGCTTCGTCGATGTCGATGCCGAGGCCTGGCTTAGTGAGGCGCTCGATGTAGCCACTAGTGAAGTCGAAGACGCTCGTATCCATCAGATATTCGAGCACGTCTGATCCGACGTTGTAGTGGATGCCGATGCTCTGTTCCTGAATCAAGAAGTTCGGTGTGTTGAAGCCGACCTGCAGACTCGCCGCCAGGGCGATCGGTCCGAGAGGGCAGTGCGGCGCGAGTTGAGCATCGAACATGTCAGCGAGGGCGGCGATGCGGCGCACTTCGGAGATGCCGCCGGCATGGGAGAGGTCGGGCTGCACGACGGCGATGCCCGCCTGCAGCGGTCCCAAGAACTCGGTGCGAGAGAAGAGGCGCTCGCCGGTGGCGATCGGGATCGACGTTGACGAGACGATGCCATCGAGCAAGTGCGACTTGTCGGGCACGACCGGTTCTTCCACAAACAGGGGAGCGTGGGGCTCGAGAAGGGGAAGGATGCGGCGGCTGTTCGCGGCGGTCATTCGTCCGTGAAAGTCGATCGCGAAATCCCGTTCGGGGCCAAGAACTTCGCGTGCGAGCGCAGCCCGGTCGACGACCTCGGCGACGGCGCTTACGGTGCTGAGGGGCGACATCCGTCCGCTTGCGTTCATCTTTATTGCGGTCAGGCCCGACTCGACCTGCTGCGCGATGTTGTCGCGCAGCTCGGAGGGTTCGTCGCCGCCAACCCAGCCGTACATGCGGATGCGGTCGCGCACGGCGCCGCCGAGAAGATCGTGAACGGGAACACCGTGAGCTTTGCCCGCGATGTCCCAGAGCGCTTGGTCGATGCCGGCGATTGCGCTGGAGGCGACGGGGCCACCGCGGTAGAAGCCGCCGCGGGTGAGCACTTGCCAGTGGTCTTCGATGCGGGTGGCGTCGAGCCCCACAAGGTATTCGGCGTGCTGTTCCACGGCCGCACGCACGATGTCGGCCTGGCCCTCAACAACGGGCTCGCCCCAGCCGACGATGCCGCTATCAGTCTCGATGCGCACGAACAACCAGCGTGGTGGAACGAGGAATGTTTCGATGCGTGCAATCTTCACGGCGGGCCCTTCCGTTAGTAAGTCTTATTATCCTACTAATGACGCCAACTAGAGTGAGCATCATGGATGACGTCACCCCGGACCACAGCGACTGGCGTGTCCAAATGCTTGCCCACCTTCGCGCCCTGATCGTGCAGGCCGAGCCCACAGTCGTTGAAGAGGTCAAGTGGCGAAAGCCCTCCAATCCCGCCGGCGTTGCCGCATGGAGCCTCGACGGACTGATCTGCACCGGCGAAACCTACAAAGACAAGGTCAAGCTGACGTTTGCACAGGGCGCTTCGCTCGACGACCCCGCCGGGCTCTTCAACAGCAGCCTTGATGCGAAGGTCAGGCGAGCGATCGATCTCCATGAGGGCGACACGATCGACGCCGATGCATTCCACGCGCTAATCCGTGCTGCGGCCGCACTGAACTCAGCGCGCTAGCTTCCGCGCCAGCCGCCAGCCGCCAGTCGCCTGCGTCTGGTCGGCTCTGGGTTGCGCCCACATTCGGCACCACATCCGCAGCCAAACCGGCATCCGCACCGTTAAGAATCGTCCCCTTTAGCGATCTCTAAAGTGTTGCCCGAACTGTGGCTTCCTGAGCGCGCGTGCCGCGCTTCCCTCTGGGAGAATGGATGCGGGACCAGCCGCGCTACAAGCGCGCCCGCGGCCCCGAGACAGCGCAGTCGGAAGGAACCTGATGCAACGCGAACACAGCGACGAATTTGACCGGTGGAATGCCCGCCAAGAACTGGCCGAGGCAATGATCCCTCTTATCGGCGGGCTGTATCGCAACCACGGCGTCGTGACCTCGATTCACGGCCGCCGCCTCATCAACCAGTCGCCCGTCGAGGTGCTCAAGGCTCACCGTTTTGCGCGTCAGCTCAACGAGAGCGAGTTGCCGATCGAAGAGACTATGCCGATCATGGTGGCGCTCTCGGCAATGCCGCTCAATTCGGCATCCATCGATTTGGCGAAGCTCGTGAACCGTTTTCGCGAAGTTGGCGGCGAGCTCAATGGCTTCTTGGCGGCTGAGCTTGAGCCTGTGCTCAAGAACGGCAGCGAAACGAAACCAGCGGGAGCGGATGTCGTGCTCTACGGTTTCGGACGTATCGGTCGACTGTTGGCCCGCATCCTGATCGCGCACGCTGGCAACGGCGAGGGACTCCGTTTGCGCGCGATCGTCGTGCGCAAGGGTTCAGACAATGACCTCGTGAAGCGTGCCAGCCTGTTGCGACGCGACAGTGTTCATGGTCCGTTCGAGGGCACGATCTCGGTCGACACCGAGGCCAACACGATTCTGGCCAACGGCACCCTCATCCAGGTGATCTACTCGAACGACCCGGCCACGATCGACTACACCGAGTACGGAATTTCGGATGCCATCGTCGTCGACAACACCGGCCGCTGGCGTGACGAAGAGGGCCTCGGTCAGCATCTCAAGTCGCAGGGAGTGAAGCGTGTCTTGCTCACGGCCCCCGGCAAGGGCGAGATCAAGAACATTGTGTACGGGCTCAACCACGATTCGATCGCTGACACCGATGCCATCCTCTCGGCCGCGTCGTGCACGACGAACGCGATCTCGCCGGTGCTGAAAGCGATCAACGACCAGTACGGCATAGAGCACGGGCATGTTGAGACGGTGCACTCGTACACGAATGACCAGAACTTGACCGACAATTTCCATTCCGGCGACCGTCGCGGACGCTCGGCACCCATGAACATGGTCATTACCGAAACGGGGGCGGCGAAGGCCGTCGCGAAGGCGGTTCCGGAGTTGGCTGGATTGCTGACCGGCAGCGCCATCCGGGTTCCCACTCCGAATGTGTCGATGGCGATTCTGAATCTCAATCTCGCGACGGAAACCACGCGCGCCGAGGTGAATCGCTACTTGCGCGACCTCTCGCTCGACTCGACTCTGCAGCAACAGATCGACTTCATCGATTCTCCCGAGGTTGTCTCGAGCGACTTCACCGGCTCGCACCGTGCGGGCATCGTGGACGGCCTCGCCACCATAAGCACGGGCGAACATCTCGTGTTGTACGTCTGGTATGACAACGAGTTTGGCTACACCAGTCAGGTGGTGCGCGTGATCGAACATATGGGGCAAACTCACCCGCAAGTTATTCCCGAACGCGCCGTAGTCGGAGCATAATTTTCCGAACTGTGATCGTGTTACGCCCGCGCTTCACGCTGTGAGCGTAACAAAGGAAAACTCTCAGACTTGGCGTGTGAACATCGTTAAATGAACGATTCCGCGCTCCCAGTCATTGATCTCTCGCTACTTGATGGCGGCCCAGAAGCGGCTGCCAAGTTCCGGGACGATTTGCTGTGTGCCACCCACGATGTCGGGTTCTTTTACCTTGTCGGGCACGGTGTCGATGAGAAGTTGATGGATGACCTGCTTGCGGCATCCCGCGAATTCTTCGCCTTGCCCGCCGAGCAGAAGTTGGCTGTCGAAAACATCAACAGCCCACAGTTTCGTGGCTACACGCGCGTCGGGGGCGAGCTGACCGAGGGCAAGACCGACTGGCGTGAGCAAATCGATGTTGGCCCCGAGCGCGACGTTGTCGACAACGCTGCCGGGCTCGCTGACTACTGGCGTCTTGAAGGCCCGAACCTGTGGCCGGATGCCGTGCCGCAGCTTCGTGAGCTGGTCAACGAATGGAACGACAAACTCAGCGCCGTGTCGCTGCGCCTTCTGCGCGCGTGGGCTCACGCCCTTGGCGCTCCGGAGGACGTCTTCGACAACGCATTTGCCGACAAGCCTTTCCCGCAGTTGAAGATCGTGCGGTACCCCGGCGAGTCCAACCCGGAGCCCAAACAGGGCGTCGGTGCTCACCGTGACGGTGGAGTTCTCACGCTGCTGATGGTGGAGCCGGGCAAGGGTGGGCTGCAGGTCGACTACCAGGGCGAGTGGGTGGATGTTCCACCGAAGCCCGGTGCGTTTGTTGTGAACATTGGCGAGATGCTCGAGCTCGCTACCGAGGGCTACCTCAAGGCGACGCTGCACCGCGTCATCTCGCCACTCATCGGCGATGACCGCATCTCGATTCCGTTCTTCTTCAATCCGGCCCTCGACACTGTGATTCCCCAGTTGCAATTGCCGCCGGAGCTCGCCGCTCAAGCCCGCGGACTGTCGCTTGACCCCACGAACAGCCCGATACTCGAAACGTATGGAGATAATGCGCTTCGCTACCGAATGCGGGCGCACCCCAACGTTGCCCAGATTCATCACGACGATCTGATTCAGGGCCCGCGGGGTGCGATCTAAACCTGCTTACTGACGTAACTCAAGTGCGGTCTGCCCCTCGGGGTGGGCCGCACTTTGTCGTCGGTGCCGGCGCTGTTTCCGGCCCGCCGACGTTGGAAACTCAGGAGATTTGGCTTTCCGGGGTTCCCAATCTGCCAATACGGCGATCGCGCACTTAAATCTCCTGAGTTTCCACTCATTGGGAGGTGACGCTCGACAGCTACAAGCCCGCCGCGTTGCCGCGTGCAGACGTTTGATATATCGTTTGATCACGAGTTTGACCGTCTATGAGAGCCGGAGCACCCCGTGTCGCAGTTTCCCGAACGTCAGCCAGCCGAGGCGTACACGGTCGTGATGCCCGATCATCCACGCCCGATCGTCATGATTGGCGCCGGCGGTATCGTCAAAGACGCTCACCTCCCGGCCTACCGTAAGGCGGGGTTCGAGGTGTGGGGGATCGTAAACCGCACGGCGGCCAAGGCGCAGGCGCTGGCCGATGAGTTCGGCATCCCGAACGTGGTTACGTCGCTCTCGGATGCCGTAGCGGCGGCCCCGAAAGACGCCGTCTACGACCTCGCACTCATGCCCGAGCAATACCCGACGGTGCTCGACCAACTTCCCGATGGCGCGGCCGTGCTCATCCAGAAGCCGTTCGGTCAGAACCTGGCCGAGGCGCGTGTGCTCCTTGAGATCTGTCACCGCAAGAACCTTGTTGCTGCCGTGAACACGCAGTTGCGGTTCGCGCCGTACGTCGCGGAGGCGCGCAAGCTCATCGCCGACGGCGCGATCGGCGAGCTCTATGACATGGAGATCCGCGTCGCAACGGAGACGCCCTGGGAGATTTTCCCGCATGTGCTCGGCATCGAACGCCTCGAGCTCAACATGCACAGCGTGCACTACATGGATCTCGTGCGTTCATTCTTGGGCGACCCGGATGGCGTGAGTGCGGTCACGGTGCGGCACCCTGCCAAGCCTCAAGTCTCGAACACTCGCTCGACGATCATCATGCGTTATCGGGATCGACCGCTGCGGGTCACGATCAGCACGAACCACGATCACGGATTCGGCGGAAAGTTCGAAGAGAGTTTCATCAAGTGGGAGGGCACCAAGGGTGCCATTCGCGCTCAGATGGGTCTCATGCTCGACTATCCGCGGGGTGGCCCGGATGCTCTCGAGATTGCGTACACGGACAAGCCCGAGCTCGGCTGGCAGCCCGTGCCTTTCGAGGGCAGCTGGTTCCCGGATGCTTTCATCGGCTCCATGAGCGCCCTCCAGCGCTACGTCGAGGGTTCGATTTCTGAACTTCCCACCTCGGCAGAAGACGTCATACGTACTATGGCTGTTGTTGAAGCCGGATACGATTCACAAGAACGCGAAGGTATCGCGTTGGCAGCTAAGGAGAACACTCAGTGAGATTTGCGCGACTCGGGCCGGTTGGCTCAGAAATTCCTGTCGTCCTGCACGACGGAGCGGCGTTCGACCTGCGCCCCATCGCGGCAGACGTCAACGGTGCTTTCTTCGAGTCCGGCGGAGTCGACGCTGCTCGTGCGGCAATCGCCGCGGGCACGCTTCCCGCCGTCGAGACCGAGGGCGTTCGCGTCGGTGCGGCAATCGCCCAGCCCGGCAAGATCGTCTGCGTCGGTCTCAACTACAGCGACCACGCCGAAGAAACCGGGGCAACGCTGCCCGACGAACCCGTCATCTTCATGAAAGACCCCAGCACGATGGTCGGCGCCTTCGACAACGTGCTCATCCCGCGCACGAGCGTCAAGACCGACTGGGAGGTCGAGCTCGGCGTCGTGATTGGCGCCACCGCTCGCTACCTTGATTCCCCGGATGACGCGGCCGCCGTCATTGCTGGTTACGCCGTCTCGCACGACGTTTCCGAGCGCGCTTTCCAACTCGAACGTGGCGGAACTTGGGACAAGGGCAAGAGCTGCGAGACCTTCAATCCGTTCGGGCCTGAGCTGGTGACCGCCGACGAGGTGGCCGATCCTCAAGCCTTGGGCTTGCGCCTGTGGGTGAATGGTGTCGAACGCCAGAACGGCACGACTGCGAATATGGCGTTCGGTGTCCACTACGTCGTCTGGTACTTGAGTCAGTTCATGGTGCTGCGCCCCGGCGATGTCATCAACACGGGAACGCCCGCCGGTGTCGCAATGGGTATTGAAGGCCAGCCGTATTTGCGCGCTGGCGATGTTGTTGAGCTCGAGATCGACGGCCTCGGTCGTGCACGCCAAGAGATGGTGCAAGCATGAGCGCCGAGTTCGACGGCCTCGTCGCCGTAGTCACCGGGGGAGCATCCGGCATCGGTTTAGCTTCAGCACTCACTCTCGCCGAGCGTGGTGCGACTGTTGCCGTGCTCGACCTGAACCCCGAGGGGTTGGATGCTCGCCTGCACGGTTTCGCAGCAGACGTGTCTGATCGTGCCTCCGTGGTCGCTGCTGTCGAAGCGGCGGCCGAGAAGTTGGGCGGCATCGACATCGTCGTGAACAACGCCGGCATCAGCGCGGTCGGCACCGTCGAAGACAACGACGACACTGACTGGGCACGTGTTCTCAACATCAACGTCACCGGTATGGCCAGAGTGTCGGCCGCAGCGCTGCCGTGGTTGCGCAAGTCGCAGCACGCCGCCATCGTCAACCTCTGCTCGATCGCCGCCCTCAACGGCCTCCCGCAGCGCGCTCTCTACAGCGCATCCAAGGGAGCCGTTCTTGCGCTCACCTACGCCATGGCAACCGACCATGTGACGGATGGGGTGCGCGTCAACGCCGTCAGCCCCGGCACCGTCTCCACCCCCTTTGTCGAACGGATGCTGCAGGGTTTCGACGATCCCGTCGCTGAACGCGCCGCCCTGGATGCCCGCCAGGCCACCGGACGCATGGTGACACCAGAAGAAGTCGCCGGTGCGGTCGCGTATTTGGCGAGCCCGCTCTCCGGCTCAACCACGGGCACCGCGCTCGAAGTTGATGGTGGAGTAACGCACCTTCGCGTCAGAAAGTAGGCGCTCGCGGCATCCGACTGTCAAAAGTGGCAGTGGGAGGCCAAAACCGCTGGTATAGTTTTCTGGTTGGCGAAAGTCAATGAGATGCGCCCGTAGCTCAGCGGATAGAGCAATTGACTACGGATCAATAGGCCGGGGGTTCAAATCCCTCCGGGCGCACCACTCGAGAAAGGCCCCGCCTGTTTTGGCGGGGTCTTTCTTTTTTCGTTTGGCCAGTCTCCGCGGCGAAGGCTCCCGGCGCCAGGGCGAACAGGCAGGCCCTCGGCTGCCATGCACCTACGCGCGGGGTTCGGACCCCAGTGTCTTGAGTAGTTCGCCGATCTGGTGGTGGTGCTCTAGAGGGTGCCGAAGCGGCAGATCCGGGTAGAGCTCGTAGCTGTTGCGTCGTCCATCCCGCTTGCGCGTGAGGTACCCGTCTTCGACAAGTTCGGCGATGATGCGCTGGGCGGCTCGTTCGGTGATGCCCACGGCTTCGGCGATGTCCCTTAACCGCATCGTGGGATCCCGGGAAACACACAACAGAACGTGTGCGTGATTGGTCAGGAAGGTCCAGCTGTTCATCTTTCCATCCTAGGTGACACGCGCTGTGCAATACACGCTATGGTTATCGTGTATTGCACAGCGTATATCGAAGAGGTTGACCCTTGGGCTCCTCCTAGGGGCTACGGACCGTAAGCGAACCAGAGAGTCACCGCGTGATCGATCCCATCATCCTGTTCTTCCTGCTCGGAGCCGTCGCGGGCTTGTTGAGGTCGGAATTGCGTCTTCCGGCAGCAGTGTACGAGTTCGTCAGTATCGTGCTGCTGCTCTCCATCGGGCTCAAAGGCGGCGTCGAACTCGCCAAGCAGCCCTTCTCCACCCTGTTGCCGCACATGGGGGCAGTGATAGCCATGGGCTTCGTCCTCACGCTGCTCGCCTTCCCTGTCCTGCGCTATCTGGGACGCTTCACGCGCGCGGATGCCGCCTCTATCGCCGCCCATTACGGCTCCGTGAGCGTCGGCACGTTCGCGGTGGCGGTCGCCTATCTGGGCAGCAGGCAGATCCCCTTCGAAGAACACATGCCGCTGCTTCTGGTCATGCTGGAGGTGCCGGCCATCCTGGTGGGAATCGTGCTGGCTCGAGGCCTTTCGCGCGAGACGCGCTGGCGGACGGTGGCCCACGAGGTATTCCTGGGCAAGGGAATTGTTTTGCTGCTGGGTGGCCTGCTCATTGGCTGGGCAGCTGGGCCGGACGGGTTAAAGCCGATAGAGCCGTTCTTCTTCGATCTCTTCAAGGGATTCCTCGCCGTGTTTCTGCTGGAGATGGGGCTGATCACCGCGAAGCAGATCGGCAGCCTTCGCCGCTACGGGCCATTTCTGGTCGCCTTCGGAATCGGGATGCCACTCTTCTCAGCGCTAGTGGGCACCTGGCTGGGCTGGGTTCTTGACCTCTCCGTCGGCGGAACGGCAATCCTGGCGACGCTGGCGGCGAGTGCCTCATACATCGCGGTGCCGGCGGCCATGCGCATTTCCGTGCCCGAGGCGAACCCCACGCTGTCGCTCGCCGCGGCGCTGGGAATAACCTTCCCCTTCAACGTCTTGCTCGGCATCCCGATCTACCACGCACTTGCCGTGTGGGCACATACATTCGCGAGAGGATGAGAGCCATGCAGAGCTATCACCGCAGGTTGTTAACCGTCATCACTGAAGCCGCACTCGAGAGCACCCTTGTTCGAGATCTCGACCAGCTGAATGCCCACGGGTACACCATTACAGATGCCCGCGGCAAAGGTAACCGCGGCGTTCGCGATGCTGGCTGGGAGGCCAGTAGCAACATCCGCATCGAGGTGGTGTGCGACGCGGAGACGGCCGAAGCAATTGCCTCCTACCTTCAAAAGCACTACTACGCCGACTACGCCATGATCCTGTTCATGAGCGACATCGACGTGCTGCGGCCCACGAAGTTCTAAGCCGCCGCTCGAATCTTCGCGCATCGGCGCGATGTGCGCTAGAACAGAATCGGCACGCGCCGAGTTCGCATCCAGAGTTCCCAAAAACCTGGGCGCAACCTTGAGGGGAAGAATGTTGAAGCGAGATGGAACCCGAGATGAGAACGTAGACAATTCACGTGGCCATGTCATAGAGCACGCGATACTTCCGGTGAAGCCCGGCCTTGAGGCGGAGTTCGAAGCGGCTTTCGCCCAAGCGAAGAGCATCATTGCGGCTATGCCGGGATTCCGCGGACTGACGCTCTCACGCGGGGTCGAGCATCCCGAAACGTATCTGCTGCTCGTGCGGTGGGACACCGTTGACGACCACGAGATTGGATTTCGGGGTTCGCCCGAGTATCAGCAATGGCGAGCATTGCTGCACGAGTTTTACGAACCGTTCCCGCTCGTCGAGCACTTTGACGAGGTTGAGCGGGTCGAGGCAAATAGCTGAATAACCCGAACCACTTTCGCTCTCGAGCCGTAAAGCGCGCAGGATAGGGGGATGCTGCTTCCCGCGATCATCCTCATCACTCTTGCCCTCGTGTTTTACACCGTCGGGGTGTGGAGCGAGCGAGTGCAGAAGGTGCTCAAGCCGTGGCACGTCGTGCTCTTCGGACTGGGATTGGCGGCGGATGCCACGGGCACGTTCTTGATGAACCTGATCGCGACCGAGAATCGTGCAGCCGGCATCGAGCAGAGCGCTTTGAACCAGCTGATGGGCGTCACAGGAGTGATCGCGATCGTGCTCATGGCCGTGCACCTCGCTTGGGCAATCGTCGTGCTGGTGCGCAACCGTGAAGCCGAGAAGACTAGCTTTCACCGGTTCTCTGTCATCGTGTGGGGAATCTGGCTTATCCCGTACATCGTCGGTGCCCTGGGATCGAGCCTCGGCTAGATCAGTTCAGTTCACGCAGTCAGCGACACCGGCGGCTGCAGATTTCGGCAGCCGCGCCCAACCAGCCAACGCCGCTCACCCGATTCGTTCGCGCAAGAACGTGACCACCCGGTCGCGGGCCGCCGCCGCCGAGTTGGCCGGATTCTCGCGCACTTCGCCGGTGAGCACCGAGTGGGCGGTTGCGGCGTAGCCGTCAGGGTTTCCCGGCGACGAGTCCAACTGGATGATCTCGAAGGCATCGCCGAGACGGGCCTTGATGGTGTCGAAGCGGGCGCGCGGGGCGGCGGTATCTTCGCTGAACCGTAAGCCGAGCGCGCAGACATCGCCGGCATCCGCCCGGGCAGCGATGCGATCGAACTCGTCGCGCGAAACTCCGGCATCGAGCTGGCGCGCACGGCCGACCGGAAAGGGAACGGCGGGCTGGCTGAGAACGGATGCCGCCACGGAATCGTCGATCGCTGCGGCTAAGGCGAATCCGCCCGTGAAGCACTGTCCGATCACCCCAACGCCTCGCCCGGGAGTGCGGGCAGCGAGGTCGGAGGCAACCGCCCGAAAGTAGTCGGTGACAGGCCGCGATGAGTTCGTCGCGAACGCGCGGAACTCGGCGGCCACGCACAACCGCAGCACGATCCGCGTCATGTAGCCCACGGTCTTTGCTTTGCCTGGCTCGCCGAATGGTGAGGGCACGACGACCGTGAAGCCGGCAGCGACGAGGTGCTCGGCTAGGCCAAGCACTTCCGGTGTGATTCCGGGGATATCTGGGATGAGCACCACTCCTGGCCCCGAACCCTTTTCGAAGCAGTCATAGGTCAGGCCCGCGGCGGCGAACGGCGCGCGAACCCAACCGCGGAGGTTGCCGACCGGTGCGGCGGAAGCGCTAACGGCTGTCATGCGTACATCTTCGCTCACGAAACCGTGATCCCTCCTGAGCGAGGAGAAGACGCGGTCGTCGCGCCGTTTCGACATCCACGGCTCACGCATATCCAGTTCATAGGAATGTCATAGGGAACCCCGGTGTAGTGGAACACGTCACCCACCAGAGGAGCTTGATCATGAAGCGAAATCACTTCACCCTTACCGCCGCAGTCAGCACGTTTTTGATTGGCGGGGTGCTGTTGGCCGGATGCACAACCGCAGTCGAAACACCCACCGTCGCCTCCAGCGTGACGGCCGAGGTCAGCGATGCGAGCGTCGAGCTTAGCCTCGGCCCGGTTGCGACAGAAGTTCTTGCGGCAAACGCGAACTCCACGACCACGAACGATGACGAGTGGACCCTCGATGGCGCAGTTTCGATTGCCCTCGACGGATCCACTGCGACCGCCGACGGCGATGGCGTCAGCGTCTCGGGTTCCACGATCACCATCACGGCGGCCGGCACCTACGTTCTCTCGGGACAGCTCGACGGCCAAGTCGTCGTCGACACCGACGATGAAGACGTCGTCGCACTGGTGCTCGACGGCGTAGACATTTCCAACTCAACGAGCGCCGCGATCGCGGTCGTCAACGCCGAAGACGTGGTGGTCTCGCTCAGCGGAACCAACACGCTCTCCTCCACGGGAGACGACGCCGAATACAACGCTGCACTCTTCAGCGACGCCGACCTCACTATCTCGGGCGACGGCTCGCTCACAGTAAGCAGCTCGGTCAACGACGGCATCACGAGCCATGACGACCTCGTCATCCTCTCGGGCGACATCACGGTCACCGCGGGCGATGACGGCCTGCGGGGCAAAGACTCGCTGACCATCGAGGGCGGCACCGTCACGGTGGATGCCGGCGGCGATGCTCTCAAGTCAGACAACGAAGAAGACGAAACGCGCGGCTACGTGTACATCGCGGGCGGCACTGTTGACCTCACGGCGGCGGATGACGGAGTGCAGGCCGAGACCGACATCGTGATCGCGGGCGGTTCAACCACGCTCGCGGCCGAAGACGACGGGCTCAAGTCAGAGGTCAACATCGTGATCTCGGGCGGCGGAACCGCTGTCACCAATTCTTACGAAGGCATCGAGTCGTACTACATCACGATCGAAGGCGGCGCGCTCGCGGTCAACGCGAGCGATGACGGCATCAACGCCACGAGCGGCACCAGCACCACCACCGACGTCGGCGGCATCGTCGAAGCGGATGACGGAGCAATGGTGTCGATCACCGGCGGCGAGACCACGGTCAACTCAGCCGGCGATGGGATCGACTCCAACGGGTCGATGCTGGTCACGGGCGGTACAACCACGGTGTTCGGTTCGTCTGAAGACCGTGAGGGTGCGCTCGATGCGAACGGCACCATCGTGGTCGACGGCGGAACGGTCCTGGCGGTCGGTATGACCTTCATGGCAACCGCGCCCGAAACGTCATCTTCGCAGGGCTGGGTGAGCGCTTCGCTCGAGCAGGCGTACGGCGCCGACCAGACCGTGCAGGTGCTCGATAGCAGCGGCACGATGATCGCCGAGTTCACCTCGATCAAGTCGTTCCAGTCGGTCGTGCTGTCGGATGCCGCCATCACGAACGGCGACACCTACACGATCACGGTTGGCGGCGACTCAGCCGGAACCGTGACAGCCGGAGTCGCAGCAGCGGGAAGCGAAAGCGGCGGCGGAGGAGGCCAGCCTCGCCCGTAACACTGGGCAACGTCACGGCATGAAAGCTCATGTAAAGCGACGGTCGCGGAGCGGGTCTGCGCCACTCATCGCCTCGTGCAGCAACCGAAAACCCCACAGAAATGTGGGGTTTTCGGCGGTTAACGGTCACTCCGACCGCAGCGGAATGTCTCATTCGACAGCGAGCAATTGTGCGCGTGGTGAGTGGCTCTAGAAAAAAATGATTGACAGCTTTTGCAGAATATGAAACGGTGTATCAAAATCCGAACAAGGGATAAAAGATGCAACGCTCGCTCGCCGTTCTCGATAGCTCTTACGGCGACGTCGTGCTCGAAGCCGAAGCCGCAGCCGCGCATGGGGTGACGGTGCGGGATGCTCGCGAGAACACCTCTCCTGCCGACGGAGTCCTGGTGCAGTACGCCACGATCGGCGCTGCCGAAATGGATGCGAACCCCTCGTGGAAGGTCATCGGGCGTTACGGCGTCGGAGTCGACACGATCGATCTTGAGGCTGCCGCGTCCCGGGGCATTCCCGTCGTCAACGTTCCCGACTACTGCGAAGAGGAAGTGGCGACGCACGCCGCGGCACTAATCCTCGGGGCGGCCCGCCGCATCCGCGAAGCAGACCTGCTCGTGCGTGACGGCGCGTGGGGCTCGTGGAGCGAACTTCGCCCCATTCAGGCCCTCTCTCAGTCGACTCTGTCGCTCATCGGAATCGGTCACATCGGTTCCGAAACCATTCGCTTGATGAGCCCGTTCTTCGGTCGAATCGTCGCTCACGACCCGTTCGCTGCTCCGGCCGACGGAGTCGAGCTGCTCGGCTTCGAAGAGGCGTTGGCTGCTGGCGATGTCATTAGCCTCCACTGCCCGCTTAATGACCAGACTCGTCACCTCATTGATGCTGCCGCGCTCGCCCACGTCAAGCCCGGCGCTGTTCTCGTCAATGTCTCGCGCGGCGGCCTGATCAACAGCGCTGACCTCGCTGCCGCTCTTCACGATGGGCGTCTCGCCGGTGCGGCCCTGGATGTGTTGGAGGCGGAGCCGCCGGCGGGAGATCCCATTCTTGACGCCCCGCGCGTGACTCTCACTAACCACATTGCCTGGTACTCCGAGCAGTCTGAGCGTCGCTTGCGGCACCTGCTCGCCGAGCGTTGCGCGGGAGTACTCGACGGAAAACCCGCCCCGACCGTGGCCAATCGGGCCGCGCTCGAGCGACTCGCTAGCAATTAGCGCGAACCGGAATTCGTGGGGAAACACCCCGGAAATATCTTTTTGGTACGTTGTTCCATAATTTGAAAAGAAGGATCAGAAATGACTGAGCTCAACAGCCACTTGCTCGACATCGCTACCGCCGAGTTGGCTCCCAGCCCGGCACCTGCACGCATCGTTTCGGGCGACCCCACGTGCAAGGAAAAAGTGATTGTCGACACGGGATCCCTAGAGATCGGTGTGTGGGAAGTCACCCCCGGAGTTTTCGATTCGGTCAAGCACGACATCGGTGAGGTTGTTCAGTTCGTATCAGGCGCGGGTCGCATTGAACACCCGGACGGCACTGTATCGCCGATCGCCGCTGGTGTCGTCGTCGAGTTCCTTCCCGGCTGGACGGGCACTTGGTACATCGAAGAGACCACTCGCAAGCTCTACACGATCTACAAGACCGCCCCGGCGCAGGCCTAACAGGAACGGGAGACAAGGCCATGAGTACCGAGGCGGAAACTACGCAGATATCGCTGACTGCTCGGCCGCCCTCGCGCCGCGTTCGAGGCCTTGTGTCCCGGTGGCTGCTGCTGACCCCGATCATTGCTTTCTATGTGATCTTCTTTCTGTGGCCCATCCTCACGGTGGTCCTTCGCAGCTTGAGTCTCGACGGCAAGTTCGATGCGGCAGCACCGAGTTTCACGCTCGATAACTTCGCCCAACTAATCGGTGATGACTTCCTGCTCCTGATCGAGGGCCGCACGCTGTTGCTCGCGATCAACTCAACGTTGATTACGACGGCACTCGCGTTTCCCACGGCCTATTTCATCTCCCGGCTCAACCGGAAGACAGCATCCGTACTCTTGCTGCTGATCTTGATCCCGTTCTGGGTGTCGATTGTGGTTCGACTCTTTGCCGTCACCTCGATCCTCAGCCCGAACGGCCCGGTGAATCAGGCGAGTCTCGCGCTCGGGTTCGGCGAAACATCGTTGCTATACACCCAGGCGGGAACGCTGGTCGGTACCGTCATGTACCTTCTGCCGTACATGATTCTGGTGCTCTACGCCGGCATGGTCGCAGTCGATAGCAACCTCATGCTGGCTGCTCGAACGATGGGCGCATCAGCGAGCTACGCCTTCTTCCGTGTCTACATACCCATGATTCGCTCGTCGCTTCTGAGCGGTGCGCTACTGATCTTCATCCTCGCGCTGAGCTTCTTCGTTGTACCTGCCATCCTTGGCGGGCCTCGGGATCAGACGATCGCTGTCTATATTCAGCAGCAGATCGACATCTTCCAGTGGGGCACCGCTAGCGCCATGGGAATGGTGCTGCTTATAGCGACAGTCATTTGCTACGTCGGAGTGGTGCGCATTGCGGGAACCTTCCAGCCCGGCGGAGTCGGCTCGGTTCAAGCAAAGGGTGTGAGCGCGGGGCAGGCTTTCCGCTGGTCGCCCATCATGATCATGTCGGCCGCGCTTTCGGCAATCACCATCGCCATTCTGGTGATCCCCGTGTTGTTCGTCTTCCCGTTGTCAACGGGCGAGACCGGCACAGTGGTGTTCCCGCCTCGCGGCTTCACCTTGGAGTGGTTCGTTCAGGTGTTCACGACCGACACTTGGCTCGGCCCGATCATGCAGAGTTCGATCGTCGGCGTGGGTACCGCAGTGCTGTCTGTCGGTATCGCACTCGCGCTGGCCCGGGTCACAAGCGAAATGACGTCGACTACCGGAAAAGCAATCATTGGCGGTCTCGCCTTTGCGCCAATCATTGCGCCGAGCATCCTGCTCGCTATCGGAATCTTCGACGTCGAACTCCAGCTCAAGCTGACGGGCACGGTGATCGGGCTCATCTTGGCGCACACCGTGATTGCGGCGCCCCTCTCCTACGCACTCATCGCGGCGTCCATGGCGGGTGCCGATCGCGGAATCGAAGCTGCAGCCTGGACTCTGGGTGCATCGCGAATCCGGACATTCTGGACAGTGGTTGTTCGAGGAATCCTGCCGAGTGCATTGGGTGCATTCGCGATTGCGTTCGTGACCTCATGGGATGAGGTCGTGCTCGCTCTCTTCCTGCAGACGGGCCCAACCAAAACCTTGCCCGTCACCATTTACAAATATCTCGAGAGTGGCATCATCCCGACGGTTCCCGCTGTCGCTTCGCTACTCATCGCATTAGTCGTGCTGATCGTCGTCGTTCGAGGCGTTGTCGGCTCAATATCCGCGCGGCGACGCGCAGCTCAACAGGAGGAATCACGATGACCGCTTCACACTCACGCCGCGGCCAGGTTTTCGCCTCGGGAATCGGACTGGACTACAACGGGAACGTTGCCCTCGATAATGCGTCGGTAGAGGTCCACGCAGGTGAGTTCTTCACCCTTCTTGGCCCCTCCGGCTCGGGAAAGACAACGCTACTGCGCATCATCGCGGGCCTTCTCGAACCGCAACGCGGCACCATCTCCATCGACGACGCTGATGTGACCGACGTGGACACTCAGCACCGCGATATCGGGTTCGTGTTCCAGAACTACGCGCTCTTCCCGCACCTGACGGTTGCCGAGAACATCGAATTCGGGCTCAAGGTGCGCAAGGTCAAGTCCGTAGCGCGCGCCGCTCGTCTTGCCGAAATGATCGAACTCGTTGCGCTGGGTGGGTTGGGCGACCGCTACCCGGCTCAACTCAGTGGTGGCCAGCAGCAACGTGTTGCCCTCGGTCGGGCGCTCGCGCAGCGCCCCCGCGTGCTCCTGCTTGATGAGCCTCTTGGCGCTCTCGACCGTGCGCTCCGTCAAGATCTGGGCGCCGAGATCCGACGCATTCAGCGTGAGGCTCAGACCACTGCGGTCTATGTCACCCACGATCAGGATGAAGCCTTCATTCTTTCCGACCGGATGGGCGTCATGCGCGACGGCAAGGTCTCTCAGATCGGAACTCCCGAGGAACTCTACCGCGCACCCAAAGACCTGTTCGTGGCTCGCTTCTTGGGAAAGACAAACCTGTTCGAGGCAGAAGTGCTGAGCGAGTCATCTGAGGGTGCCGTCGTTCGAATCGGAGACCACCAGGTCACCGCACGCCCCGGAGTTCCCGGCGGATCATCGTCGGTGTACTGCTCTGTTCGACCCGAACAGATCGTGCTCAGCGGGGATGTCGTACCCGAGGGCCACCACAAACTCACCACCGGAGTCGTCACCGACAGCCGCTTCCTCGGCCAGAGGCAGAGCGTGCGCATCGCGACGGACTCCATGGAATGTTCGGCAGATCTTGATCCTTACGGTCAGATCCCCGCCGTCGGCGAACGGGTCACCCTTTCCGTTCGCATTGGCGAGTCAGCGCTTGTACCGCGCGAAACCGCCTAGAGATTCACCACCGCACCACCGCACCACCGCACCACATCACTACAGCACCAAAGCAGCACGTTGCAGATACCAGAGAAACGAGGAGATCCATGAAGAAGACAATCAGACGACTCTCGATCGTCGGAGCGAGTTCACTCGTTGCGGCCCTCGCACTGAGTTCGTGTACTACCAGTGAGCCAGCAGGTTCCGGCTCGGCTGGTGCCATTTCCGGCGACATCCTGTTCTACGACACCAGCGGTGGCGTGGTCTACGAGGCGGAAGCGGCAACGCTTTTCGCTGACTTCACTGACGACACTGGCGTCTCAGTGACTGATGATTACAACGAAGCCGCGACGAAGTTCTTCGCTTCCGCAGAAGCCGGATCGATGCCGTGGAGCCTGATGCTCTTCCCCACGGTTAACGATGCTGCCACTGCCGCTGCGGATGGCCTGCTTGAGAAGATCGACACGTCGATCGTTCCCGTCGACAAGCTCGTCGACGGTACCTACAACGAGTACGGCATCGAGGTGGGAACCTTCGGAATGGTGCTCGCTTGGGATGACGACGCTTACCCCGACACAAAGCCGACGGAAATGGCTGACCTCTGGGATCTCGACACCTTCCCCGGAAAACGCTGCTTCTTCAACAACCCCCAGTACGGCTGGACCCTTGAGGCTGCGTTGCTCGCCGATGGCGTTGCAGCAGATGACCTCTATCCTCTGGATGTTGACCGCGCGCTCGAGAAGCTCGATGAGATCAAGAACGACATCACCTGGTGGACCAGCGGAGCTCAGTCAATCGAATCCTTCGAGAACGGTTCCTGCGACATCGGAATCCTCTGGGCCAACCGTGCATTCACGGCATTGGACGCCAACGGCTTCCCGATGAACATCACGTGGAACGAAGCTGGGTACTCCAACAGCGTGTGGTCGATTCCCGCCGGTGCGCCCAACGCGGCCGCTGCGCAGGAACTGCTCGCTCACGTGATCAACAACACCGAAGGCCAGATCGCTTTCGCTTCTGTTGTTCCGACGCCCATCCCGGCATCGGTCAAGGCTCTGAGCCCGACCGACTTCCCCGAACAGGTTCAGGCGTTCTTGCCCGTGGGCTCGAACGTTGAT
Source organism: Salinibacterium sp. NG22 (assembly GCF_015864925.1). Taxonomy (NCBI): domain Bacteria; kingdom Bacillati; phylum Actinomycetota; class Actinomycetes; order Micrococcales; family Microbacteriaceae; genus Salinibacterium; species Salinibacterium sp. NG22. The sequence goes on from NZ_JADYWG010000001.1 coordinate 1,969,385, forward strand.
GGCTCCGTTCTTCAGGACAGCGACTACTACCTGGAGAGCCTCACTGAGGTTCTCGACCAGTTCAACCGCTGGGTCGGGCAGTAATCAACTAATCGGATGCTCGCGCTGATCACTTGGCGCGAGCATCCCCTCTTGGCATCACACCGCACGAAGACAAGGAACACACACCATGAAGATCGTTTGCATCGACGGCGAGTCCCAGTACCGAGAAATCGTTGAGCGGGATGTAAAGATCCCCCTCGAAAAGCTGGGCCACACCTTCGACTGGTTCGAAGAGTCGTTTGATGACATCGAGGCAGCAACGGCCCGCGCCGCTGGTTACGACGTGCTCTACGTCGTGGGTGATCAAGGTCCGGTCCCTGCCGGCCTCATGAAGAACAACCCCGGGCTCCGCATGGTGAGTTTTGTCGGAACGGGCGCTCGCCGATTTGTCTCGATGGATGAAGCCGCAGCTAGCGGAGTCACCGTCACTAACGTCCCTGACTTCGCGAGCCAGAGTGTCGCCGAGCACGCCATCGCGCTGATGTTTGCGGTCGCGCGTCGCGTTGTCGAAGGCGATGCAATCGTACGTTCGGGGGAGTGGGCGAAGAACCAGGGCCTGAAGCTCGCCGGCCGCCGCCTCGGTGTTGTGGGTGCCGGAGCTATTGGCGCCCGTGTCATCACCATGGCTAAGGCGCTCGGAATGGATGTCGTTTACTGGAGCAGAACAGCGTCACCGGAGCGTGACGAAGCGCTCGGTGCGCCGCGGGTGGAACTCGAGGAGCTCTTCGAGACCTCCGACGTGGTTTCGCTGCACCTCATCCACAACAAAGAGACCGACGGCATGATTGGGCGGTCTCTCTTGGAGCGCATGCGCCCCACCGCCATCCTCGTGAACACCGCGCGTGCCGAAGTCATGGACAACGTCGCGCTCAAAGAAATCGTTGAGGCCGGAGCCATCTTCGGTGCGGGTCTCGACGTCTTCGTGGAGGAGCCGCCGTCGGCATCCGTGATTCCGAGCGCAGCGACAAACAGCGTTCTTGCGCCTCACATCGGTTTTCACACGGATGAAGCCGACGACGTTTTCCGTCTCGCGGGCGAGAACATTGTGGCGTTTGCCGCAGGCACACCGACGAACGTCATCGACTAGGAAGCCTCCCATGCAGACTCGCTACGCAACACATCCCGACGACTTCGCCGCACTTGACCTCGCGAGCCTCAAGTCGAGGTTCGTCGTCGGTGACCTCTTTACGCCAGGCAAGGTTTCTCTCGTTTATAGCCACCATGACCGCATGGTGCTGGGTGGTGCTGTGCCCATGGCAGGAGCGCCGCTCACGCTCGAGGCTCCCGATCAACTTCGCTCGGAGTACTTCTGCCAGCGTCGGGAGCTCGCGATTGTCGCGGTCGGAGCGCCAGGTTTGGTAACAGTCGATGGTGTTCGCTACGAGATGGCTGCCAAGGACGTTCTCTATGTTGGCCGGGGCGCGAAGGAGATTAGCTTCGAGTCTGAGGGGGCAGAAGCATCCTTTTATCTCGCCTCGGCCACGGCTCACGTGACCTATCCCACTACTCTCGTGCCGTTGGGTGAGGCGTTGCGTGCCGAGGCAGGCGACTCTTCGACTGCTAACGAACGCACGATCTACAAGCATTTGCACGAAGACGGGGTGCGCACGGCCCAGCTCGTTCTTGGCATCACGGCCCTGAAGCCGGGTAGCGTGTGGAATAGCATGCCTCCGCATACGCACGACCGCCGCACCGAGGTCTATCTCTATATGGATCTACCTTCGGAGCACCGCATCCAGCACTTCATGGGTCTTCCGGCCGAGCCAAAAGTTGTGGCTGTCCGCAATCACGAAGCGGTGATCTCGCCCAGTTGGTCAGTTCACCTCGGTGCCGGAACGACGAATTACTCGTTCGTTTGGGTCATGGCGGGGGAGAATCAAAGCTTCACCGATATGGACCAAGTCTCAGTTGTTGAGCTTGGCGAATGAATCCCGACCGCGATGCCCCGATCGCATCTGACTTTTTGACTGAGGAGTTCTTATGAGCACCGACAAGCTAAGTGACGACGCGCCGATTGCGGGAACCCAGAGTCTCGATCGCGCGCTTGAAGTACTGATCACGATCGCCGACAGTCCGGAGCCAGGGCTCACTTTGGCAGCGTGCAGCACGATGCTGAAGTACAGCAAGGCCACGACGCATCGGATGCTCCGCACTCTCGTGGCGCGGGATTTCCTCGCGTACGACGAAGAAACGATGGTCTACAGCCTGGGCGTGGCCAACTTGCGAATCGGCTCTGAGTACTTGCGCCGGATCGACCTGCGTCGCATTGCGCTTCCGGCGATGCGGGAGCTCGTGGCGGAGAGCCGCGACACCGCTCACTTGGCGACGCTGAGCGAGTCGGATGTCGTCTACATCGAGGTCGTCGATAGCCCTGAGCCTGTTCGAATCTTCAGCCGCGTCGGCGACTCGGTTCCCGCGTTTGCTACGGGTGTTGGCAAGGCGATCTTGGCGTGGACCAGTGCTGACCGGCTCGAGCGTCGTCTTCCTGCAACCTTGACTGCTCGCACCGAGAACACCATCACGACGCGGGATGCACTGATGGCAGATCTCGCGGTGACGCGTGAGCGGGGCTTTGCGATTGACAACATGGAGAACCGCGAGGGCATTCGTGGTTATGCCGCAGCTATTTTCGACCACACTGATGCGGTCGTCGCGTCGGTGAGCATCGCAGGGCCAGCGGCAAAGGTCACTGAAGAGTTGGACTTGGTGTTGGGGCCTCTCGTGCGACAGACCGCCGACACAATCTCCAAGTTGCTCGGGGCATCCGCGAACGTTCGTCTCTCAGCCTGAGGGCTGCCGCGGGAATATCCTCAGTCGCCACGACCGTCGTCGCTGACAGAACCGGCACTCCGCTGTAGTGACAGTTCTGGCTTCACGCGCTGCAAATTACATCAATGGAACAGCCGTCCTAGTCGACGGCGAATGGTTAGGACGTAAAACACAATGATCGATCTCACTTCTCGACGAGTGCTTGTTACCGGTGGCGGGCGCGGAATTGGCGCAGGAATCGCGCTCGGTCTCGCCCGCGCGGGTGCCGATGTTGTCGTGCACTACAACGGCAGTGCCGATGAGGCCGCTGAAACCGTGGGCCTCATCCAGGCTCTCGGCGGTCAAGCGCTGGCCGTGCAAGCTGATCTCACCGACTCGGCTCAGGCCGACCGCCTTGTCGCTACTGCCGCGGAGTTTCTCGGCGGGCTCGACATCGTCGTTACGAACGCCGGCCATCTGGTGGGGCGTGCACCCGTCGCCACGATGTCAGATGACCACTGGATGAAGGTGCTCGACGTCAACCTCGCGAGCACGTTCTACGTGTGCCGCGCAGCAATCGCGCACTTGGAGATGTCGTCGGCTGGGCGAATCGTGACGATGGCCTCCCTGGCGGCAGAAAATGGTGGCGGCGGGGGAGCTGTGGCCTACGCAACGTCGAAGGCGGGCGTCGTTGGTTTCACGCGTGCCCTGGCTAAGGAGCTGGCTGCCAAGAACATCACGGTCAACTCTTTGGCCCCTGGCTTCATCGAGGGCACGCCCTTCCATGACACTTTCACTCCGGATGACGCACGCGCGGGAATCATTGCCGGCATCCCGATCGGCCGTGCCGGAAACGTAGATGACGTCGCGGGCGCCGTTCTCTACTTGGCTTCCGATCTCGCGTCGTTCGTGACCGGTCAGGTCATCGACATCAATGGTGGAGTGAACTTTAGATAGCTAACCCTCGGCGGCTGATTGCTGCTCACAGGCGACGGTGACAGGCTGGACCCACTGACGAAAGAGGGTTCTGATGAACGACTATCCAGGAATGATTTCCAAGAAAAACCTCATCGAGCCTGTCCCGCGTCGCATTCGCGGCTATTTCGCGGGCGAGCTCATCTTCGACACGACAGCAGCGCTGTATGTGTGGGAGTGGGCTCCGTATCCGCAGTTCTACATCCCGCTCGCCGATGTGAAGTCTGAGTTCCTCGTCGATGAAGGGCAGGAGCACCATCCCGCGCGCGGCACCTATCACGTCCAGGGTCTTGCGGTGGGGGAGCGCGAGCATCCGGCGGCAGCCAAGGTTTACGCCGGCGATGGGCTAGAGGGCCTCGCCGACATGGTGCGTTTTGAGTGGGATGCTCTCGACTCCTGGTTCGAGGAGGATGAGCAAGTTTTCGTGCACCCTCGAAGCCCCTATGCCCGAGTGGATGCCGTGCGCTCGACCCGCACGGTGCGCGTCGAACTCGAGGGGGTTGTGCTCGCCGAGTCCTCGTCTCCGGTCATGGTTTATGAAACGGGTTTGCCGACGCGGTATTACCTCAACCGCACGGACGTGAACTTTCAGCATCTCGTCGCCAATGACACCGTGACCGAGTGCCCTTATAAGGGCACCACTACCGACTACTGGTCGGTGGAGGTGGGCGGCACGGTCCACGACGATTTGGCGTGGTCGTATTCGTTCCCCACCCGACAGCTGTTGCCAATTGCCGGCCTCGTGGCGTTCTATAACGAGAAGCTCGACATGTTCATCGATGGCGTCGAGCTCACTCAGGCTAAGACGCACTTCTTCCCGTCGACTTCTGCGAGCTAAGAGCGCGGGTCATGGCAGCGAGCAGCTTTCGAACAAAAACCGGGCTTGTCGTGCCTGCTATTACGACGACGCAGATGCGCGAGGTCGATCGGATTGCGATCGATGAGTTGGGGCCAAACCTCTATCAAATGATGGAGAACGCGGGCCGCAATCTGGCGTCGCTGTGTGTGGAGCTCCTCGGCGATCGCTGGCCGTCAGCACCGATAGTGGTGCTGGCCGGAACCGGCGGCAATGGTGGCGGCGGAATCTGCGCCGCCCGCCATCTGGCCAACCACGGTGGCAATGTCACTCTGGTGATCTCTAACCCGTCTCATCTCAAGGGCGTTCCTGCTGACCAACTCGCGCTCTACCGCGCCACTGGCGCACGAGTTGCGACGGTCGCTGACCTCGACACCGTGGATGCTGACCTGCTCGTCGATGCCGTGTTGGGCTACAGCCTCGGTGGTGCACCGCACGGGGCAGCTGCCGAACTCATCAGATGGATGTCGCGCCACCCCGCCCCGGTCGTCTCCCTCGACATCCCATCCGGGGTCGATTCCACGACCGGCGTAGCGCCAGGGGATCACGTCACCGCCACCCACACGATGACCCTCGCTGCTCCGAAGACGGGGTTGGATGCCGAAGCCGTCGGCGCGCTCTGGCTAGCGGACATTGGGATTCCTCGCGAGGTCTATCGGCGCGTAGGTATCGAGCTGCCTCCTGCTCTCTTCGCTCCGGGATACCGGGTGCGACTTCGAGCATCCTAAACACAGTGTTTTGGGGGCCTCATTTTTGCGACACGCCCGGGATGTGGGCGGTGTTGGCGAGGGGGGCAAAATGCACGTAATGTTTCCTCTTGTCACCCCAAAGGTGCGGAAGTCCCGGGCAGTTCTGCTGCTAGGTTTCCGGCCTCAAGTGGGGGCCACCATCCTCCGAAATCTTTTAGGTTTGGGTCGAGTCAAACATCGGTTTACCTCTTGTGGGTTGCGGTGTCAGATCTTAGGATGAGAACCCGCTTTATTCGCGTGTTGATCAGTTGTTGTGTGCCGTTCTGGTGCAGTTCTGCTGGTTTGACAAGCGCGGTATTGCTGGTAAGTTAGACAGGTTGCCTTTCGCTTTCAGCGGAGGTTGCCAACACAGGTTTTGAAAGCCCTGGGGTGAAGC